>NZ_LMNK01000003.1:0-290418 GCF_001423335.1 Aeromicrobium sp. Leaf289
CCGCCCTGCTCGTCGGCGCCATCGTCGCCGCCATCAACCCCGGCGAGATCACCGGCAAGATCCAGGAGAAGATCTCCGAGATCCTCAACGCCGGCTGACACCAGCCCATCGGGACGGGGAGAGCGCGGCAGCTGCCGGCTCTCCCCTCCTGACGTCCCTCTCGCCACGACCACGACCCTGCGGGGTCGCCCTCTTCCTAGGAGCCACCATGCGACCGATGATCGTCCTCGGCACTGCCTTGACGGCCGGTGTCCTGACCATGGTCGCCGCGGTCATCGCAGGTGTGGTCGCCGTCGACCAGGCCTCGGTCACCAGCGGCGTCATCACGCGCAGCTTCCTCGTCATCGCCGCGCTCGCCGTGACGGCCTTCATCTGGTGGACCCGCATGCGCCCCGACGACGCCCCCGAAGGTCTGTTCCTGGGCCTCGTCATCGGCTGGGTCTTCAACTTCTCCAGCTGGGCTGGGGCGTCGTTCGCCGGGCAGCTCGTCAGCGACCTCCCTCTGGCGGCCGCGCTCGTCGACCTCGTCCTGTGGGCCGGTGTCGCCTTCCTCCTCGTGCTCGCGCTGAGCCGCACCAGCGGCAACGCGGTGCGATGAGACGATGAGTCCCATGAACCTCCGACTCGCTGCCGCACTCGTCGCGACCGCCTTCGCCCTGAGCGCCTGCTCGGGCTCCGACTCCGACTCCGAGGGAACCGCCACCGTGCCCGACGACCAGGTCATCCAGCCCGCCGACGGCACGCCGTCCGGTTTCACCGAGACGGACCTGGGCGCCGTCAGCATCGCCGTTCCCTCGGACTGGGACAAGCAGCCCGAGGCCCAGCCCGCCGACAACATCACGTCCACCGTCTGGCGCGGCCAGGTCCAGGACGGCATCGCCACCGGCGGCGTCGACGTCCGGGTCATCACCGACCCGCAGCAGCCGGCCGACAAGGCGGCCCAGGCCCTCGCCATCTCGGCCATGGCCACGCTCGGCGGACGCAACATCGAGCCGCAGGAGATCGTCTGGCCGAAGGCCTCGAGCGCCTACTTCCTCGAGTACGAGGCTCAGGCGCCGATCCCCACCGCCTCTCCGTCGGCCTCCGCCTCGCCCGCCGTGACGCCCGAGCTGGCCACGCGCACGCTGGTCCTCGACCTGGCGGACGGCACCCAGGTGCAGGTCACCGCGTTGTCCGCGGACTCCGAGGACGTACCCGCCGAGGTCCTGTCGACCGTCGTCGTCAAGGCCGAGGCCTCCAAGGGCTGACCCGTGTCCGATGCCGCGCTCGCGCCCGTCCTCGCCGCAGGGATCCCGGCACTGCTCGGGACCGTGTTCCTGACGATCGGCATCGTCCGCACCCGGATGATGCGCGGGTGGACACGGACGACGGGGGTGGTCGTCGATCGGCGGACGGGCCGCGCCGACCGCGGCACGACCTCCATCTACCCCACCTTCCAGTGGCAGGACCAGCACGGCGAGGTGCACCAGCACACCTCATCGGTCAAGCAGTCACTCGGGCCCTCGCCCGGGACGGCCGTGCCCGTCCTCTACGACCCCCAGCGACCCTCGCGGGGCGCCATCGACACGTTCGTCCAGGGTGGCCGGATCTTCGTCTACATCGGAGCCGGGCTGCTGGTCGTCGCCCTCGTCGCACTGGTCCTCGTCTCCAGCATCGTCATCTCCCTCTGATCCCCACGGACAGGTCTCACCCATGTTGCTCTCGCCCCGACGCCCCGACCGCGGTCAAGGCTCCCTCGAGATGGTCGGCGTCATCATCCTCGCGTCGATCCTCGTCCTCGCCACCACGGGCGCGATCGTGCAGACCAGCCCACAGCTCAAGTCGGAGGTCTCGTACCGGATCTGCCAGATCCTGAACTTCGCCGGCGGCGGCAGCTGCGAGGCGCCCGGGGAGGCCGAGGTGCCCAGCCCGGAGGACCGGCTGCCCGACGACCCGTGCCTGGCCGGCTCGACGAGCACGGAGGCGAGCGTGGGCGGCTCGTTCACGTTCTTCACCGGCAACGCGGGCAAGAAGTACATGGTCGAGGAGATGTCGGACGGCTCGTTCAAGGTGACCGAGGTCGACTCCGGGGGCCTGGGGGTGACGGCGGGCGTCGGCGCCGAGAACACGGTGACGATCGACGGCGTCGACTACGGCTACGGTGCGTCCGCCGACGCCTCGGCCCTCCTGGCCGGCGAGAAGGGCAACACCTGGTACGCCAAGGACCAGGACGAGCTCGACGACCTGATGAGCACCATGACCAAGGGCAAGGTCGTCGACGCGGTCGCGCCCAAGAAGATCCTCGGGCTCGTGCCCAACCCGATCAACAGCGTCGCGAAGGACCTCGTCGGCGGCGACCTGCCCGATCCGGACGAGCAGTTCATCGAGGGCGGCATCGAGGGCGAGGCCGGGGCCTCCGCCACCGCGATCGTGGCGGGCGCCGGGGCGGACGTCTCGCTGGGCGGCTACCTCGGAGGCAAGAAGACGCCTGACGGCTACACCGCCTACTACCGGACCGAGCTCGAGGGCAGTGCGTTCGGCACCCTCCTCGTCGCCGAGGGCCAGCTCAACGGCAAGGTCGACGGCCTCATCGAGATCAACACGGACTCGAGCGGCAAGCCCACGTCGGTCAAGGTCACCTCCGGCATCGCCGGCAAGGCGGACATCCAGTACACGACCGAGGGCGACGCGGACCAGTACACCGAGGTCACCGTCGAGATCCCGCTCACTGGTGACGTCACGGAGGACGCTCGCGTCCTCGCGATGCTCGGCAACCCGCTGACCGCGGACGACTTCGTCCGGGAGGCGCAGGAACGCGGCACGGTCACGCGCAGCGTCTTCGAGGACGACTCGAACACCTACGGCTACAGCGGCGAGGCCGGTCTGGGCCCCAAGATCGGCATCGACATCTCCGGCGACCTGACCACGCGCGACCTCCAGGAGGCGCAGTACTGGGACGGCACCCGCATGGCCGACCGGCCGGACTGCTGACGGGTGGGTCGCGGGCGCCGATCTGGGTCCACCTAGGGCCCGTACCGGGCCCACGGGCCCGGGTGTGACAGGGCAGGAGGTCCCTATCCTGGCGTTGCTCCTCTCCCCCCAACACCACTCGACAGGTCGTCACCATGTTCCTCAAGCGGCGCTCCGAGCGCGGTCAGGGCTCACTCGAGCTGGTCGGCGTGATCGTCCTGGCCTCGATCCTCGTGCTGGCCACCACCGGCACGATCGTGCAGACCAGCCCTCAGCTCAAGGCCGAGGTGTCCTACCGGATCTGCCAGATCCTCAACATCGCCGGCGGCGGCGACTGCGAGGCCCCGGACGCCCCCCGGTCCCCCGAGGACCGACTGCCGGACGAGCCGTGCGTCGTGGGATCCCAGCAGGGCAGCGTCGAGGTGACGGGTGCGTTCGTCGTCTCCGTGACGGCGGGCAAGCAGCTGCTCATCGAGGAGCTCTCCGACGGGACGTTCCGCGTGACCGAGGTCGACCTCGGCAAGGTGGGCATCGGTGTCGGGCCGGGACTCGACGTGAGCGTGACTCTCGACGGCAAGAAGTACGGCGCCGTGGCCATCGCCACGGCCGACGCGATCCTCGCCGGCCAGACCGGACGCACGTGGAACGCCGACGACCAGGGAGAGGTCGACGACATCCTCAACGGCCTCATCGCCGAGGAGGTGCTCGACACGGTCGCTCCCGACCTGCCCGGCCCGAAGGACATCCCGATCGTCGGCGGTCTTCCCGGCATCCGCGACATCGGCGGTCCGCCGAACCCCACCCGCGCGATCCTCGAGCAGATCATCGGCGACCTGCCCGAGCCCGACGAGGAGTTCGTCGAGGGCGGGCTCGAGGGCAACGCCGGAGCCTCGATCTCGGGCATCACCGCCGGCGCGGGCGGCGAGGTCAACCTCGGCGTGTACCTCGGCGCCAAGAAGACGAAGGACGGCTACACGGCCTACTACAAGGGCAAGGTCGGCGGCAGCGTCTTCGCCACCGCCGGTCTCGACGACGCGTCGGCAGGAGCCTCGGGCGAGGCGCTGTTCGCGGTCAACCTCGACAAGGACGGCAAGCCCGAGAGCGTCACGCTCACCACGGGCTACACGCTGGCCGCCGAGACGGGCGACCTCGGCTCCAACACCGACGACCAGAAGTACGTCGAGACCCAGATGAACGTCCCCCTGACGGGCAACGCGCTCGAGGACGCCCAGATCCTGGCCGAGATGACCAACCCGGCCATGCTGCAGAGCTTCATCGACCGGGCCAAGGAGGACGGCACGATCACCCGGAACACCTACTCCCAGGACCCGAACACCTATGGGCTCACGATCGGAGGGTCCCTCATCGGCGACTACGGCGGATCGGTGAAGGGCGACTTCACGACCCGCGAGCTCGAGGACTCCCAGTACTGGGACGGCAACGCGCTCGTGGACCGCCCCGACTGCTGAGCCTCGAAGCACGGCACCCGCGACGGCGGCGTCCTTCCCGCAGAGGGAGGGGCGCCGTCGTCGCGCCGCGCGGGGCCCTCGTGGGCTGGGCCCTCGATGGGACCCGGCGGGGTCCCAGGGCCCGGGCGCCCGAGTCGCCGGGCTTCCTACGCTCGCGGCACCCCCCCCGGATCTCACCTGACAGGCCCTCGACATGTTCCTTCGCACCCGCCGCTCCGAGCGCGGCCAAGGCTCCCTCGAGATCGTCGGCGTCATCGTGCTCGCCTCGATCCTCGTGCTCGCGACCACGGGCACGATCGTCCAGACCAGCCCGCAGCTCAAGGCCGAGGTGTCCTACCGGATCTGCCAGATCCTCAACATCGCCGGCGGCGGTGACTGCGAGCCGCCGCGCGAGACCCCCACACCCGAGGAGCGCATCCCCGACGCCCCGTGCGTGGTGGGCTCGGACAAGGGCAGCGTCAAGGTCACCGGGTCCTTCATCGTGACCGTCGCCGTCGGCAAGGAGCTGCTCGTCGAGGAGCTGTCCGACGGGACGTACCGCGTCTCCGAGGTCGACCTCGGCAAGGTCGGGATCGGCGTGGGGCCCGGCATCGACGTCAGCGTGACCCTCGACGGCAAGAAGTACGGCGCCGTCGCCTCGGCCACCGCCGAGGCCCTCCTCGCCGGGCGGACCGGTCGGACCTGGTACGCCGACGACGAGGCGGGGGTCGACGACATCCTCAACGGGCTCCTGGCCGACCAGATCAAGGACTCCGTCGCCCCCGAGATCCCCGGTCCGGCCGACGTCCCGGGCATCAACAAGATCCCCATCCTGGGCGACATCGAGGGCCCGCCCAACCCGCTGAACAGCCTGCTCGACCAGTTCGTCGACGGCGTGCCCGACGCCGACGAGGAGTTCGTGGAGGGTGGCATCGAGGGCAACGCGTCGGCCTCGGCGTCGAACATCGTCGTCGGCGCCGGGGTGCGGGTCGAGGCCGGCGCCTACCTCGGCGCGAAGACCACCCCCGACGGCTACGTGGCCTACTACCGCAGCTCCGTCAAGGGTGACGCCTTCGGCACCTTCACCGGGGTCGACGCCTCGGCCACGGCATCGGGCGACGGTCTCTACGCACTCAACATGGACGAGGACGGCAAGCCCGAGAGCGTCACGCTCACCATGGGCGTGTCCTACGGCGCCGACGCCGGCGACATCGCCTCCAACTCCGACGACCAGACCTACAAGGAGTACCAGGCCACCGTGCCGCTGACGGGCGACCCGCTCCAGGACGCCCCGATCCTGGCGGCTCTGACGGGCAACCCGCTGGCGACGAGCAACTTCATCAACGCCGCCCGCGACTTCGGCACGATGACGGAGAACACCTACTCCCAGGACCCGAACACCTACGGCATCAACATCAGCGGCGAGCTGCTGGGCGAGATCGGCGGCTCCGCGGAGGTGGACTTCACCAACCGCGAGCTCACGGACTCGAAGTACTGGGACGGCTCCCAGTTCGTCGACCGCCCGGACTGCTGACCCGGACCGGACCGGTCACCCGCCGACGGGCCGTCCTCCCCGAGACCCGGGAGGACGGCCCCCGGTCAGCCCCAGGCCGTCTCGAGCTCGGCGAGCGACGTCTCGAGGTGGGTGAGCAGACGCTGCAGGTGCGGCACGCTGCGTCGGCACCCGATGATGCCGAAGTCCAGGTAGCGGTCCCGGCTGCACAGCGTCACGTTGACGGCCTGCCCGTCCAGCACGATCGAGACCGGGTACATGCCGTCGAGCTTGGCGCCGTTGTAGTACATCGGGCTCGTCGGCCCGGGCACGTTGGAGATCACGACGTTGAACGGCGGGTGCGTGTACCGGACGAAGCCGGGCACGGGCGTGAGGGCCAACGGCGCCATCTGCAGGGCGGAGAAGGCGAGGATCTGCGTCGGGGACAGGCCACCGAGGATCTTCTTGGCCCGCTTGGACGAGTAGGCGATCTCCTCCAGGCGGGTCGCACCGTTCTCGACGTCGGTGGCCAGGTTCACCACGATCACGCCGACCGAGTTGCCGGTCGCCTCCTCGGTCGACCCGGCCGACTCGGCCCGCAGCGCCAGGGAGACGGGAACCATGGCGGTCATCGGGTCGTCGGGCAGGGCGTTCTGCTCGAGCAGGTACTCCCTGAGCGCACCGGCCACCATCGCCAGCACGACGTCGTTGAGCGTGGTGGCGGAGGACTTGGCGACCCGCTTGATCCGTTCGATCTCCCACGACTGGGCCGCGAACCGACGTGCACCGCCCACCGGACCGTTGAGGATGGTCTTGGGCGCTCGCGGCAGGGTGACGTCGCCCTCGCGGACGATCTGGTTGACGATCCGCATCGAGGCCGGCAGGAGCCCGGCCACGTCCTCGGCCACCGCCAGGCCGCCCCGGAGCACGCCGAGGGGGTCGGGCAGCCGTCGGGACACCTCCGTGGTCGGCCGCTGCCGGGACGGGAGGGCCCACGGCGGCACGCAGTCGCGCCGCTCCGGGTCCTCGCTGAGGGAGCGCTGCATGAGCCGCAGCGCCGAGACGCCGTCGACCATCGAGTGGTGGACCTTGCTGTACACGGCGAACCGGCCGTCCTGCAGGCCCTCGACCACGTGCGTCTCCCACAGCGGGCGGTGCCGGTCCAGGAGCGACCCGTGCCAGCGTGACGTGAGCTGGAGCAGCTCGCGGATCCGCCCCGGCGGCGGGACCGCCGAGTGACGGACGTGGTACTCCAGGTCGATGACGTCGTCCTGCGCCCACCACGTCTGGCCCACGAGGCCGACGGGCTCGGCAGGCCTCTTGCGGAACGTCGGCGAGATGTGGTCGACCGAGCGGAACCCCTCGACGAGGTCGCGCACGAACTCCGGGCCGGCGCCCTCCGGGGGCTGGAACAGCTGCAGCCCACCGACGTGCATGGGGTGCTCACGGGACTCCGCCAGCAGGAACATCGAGTCCGTGGGGGGCATGAAGGGCATGCGATCAATCTCCTGCGGCAGAGGAAGGGCTGCCGCTAAGGTAACGACCTCGTGTGGCGCAGGTCACCGGGTGTGACATATTCGTGAACACTGCATGACGACGGGAGAGTCACATGGGGAGCACCACGGATCGCCGATCCGCTCGAGCCGGGGCCGTGGGCCACCTGTCGTTGGCGGCCGAGGCTCGGTTCGTCGAGGGCGCGAGCCTGCAGTCCCAGGTCCTCGGTCTGGGCCTGCGGCACACGGTCCGCCCGCTCCTCGACCTGTGGACGCGCCTGCCGTTCGACCTCTTCCCGCCCAACCTGCTGGAGCACGCCGCTCGGCTTCTGCCGGTGCAGGAGGGGACGAGCTGGCGCACGGTCGACCTCGCGCGCTGCGGCAGCGAGCTGGTGCTCGCGCGGGACGTGCGCGACATCCACGGCGGCAACCCCAAGGTGATCCTGTACTTCCACGGCGGCGCGTTCCTCACCTGCGGGCTGAACACGCACCGCCGACTCGTCTCGCGCATCTCTGACGCGTCCGGCCAGCCGGTGCTCAACGTCGGCTACCGCCAGATGCCCTACGAGCCGATCGCCGAGTCGGTCGCCGACGGCGTCGACGCGTTCCGCTGGCTGCTCGACCAGGGCTACCGTGCCGAGGACGTCACCATCACCGGCGACTCCGCCGGCGGCTACCTGGCCTTCAGCGTGGCTCGCGCCGTGCTCGACGCCGGTCTGGGCCGCCCCGCGGGCGTGGTGGCCATCTCGCCCCTGCTCGACGTCGACGCCACCCGCAAGCGCCAGCACCGCAACGCCGACCGCTGCCAGACCTTCCCGCTGCGTGCCCTCGAGAAGTTCACCGAGGTCTCGCTGCGCATGGACACGCGCCGCGGCATCCACGGACAGCGGACCTGCCCGGTCGACATGCCCCTCGAGGACATGCCACCGGCCCTCATCCAGATCGGGTCCCGCGAGATCCTGCTCGCCGACGCCGAGCACATGGCCGCACGGCTGGTGCAGGCCGGCGTTCCCGTCGACCTGCAGGTCTGGGACCGCCAGGTGCACGTCTTCCAGGCTGCCGCGTCGTGGGTGCCGGAGGCACGGGCGGCGATCGAGGAGATCGGCGACTTCGTCACCGGCCTCAGCGCGCAGCAGGCTCAGGCCCCGGAGCAGGACACCGTCGCCGCGCCTCGGCGACGCAGCAGCCGGCGCACCGGCGTCGCCGCCGTCTGAGCGGCGCCCTCCCCACACGCGAGGCGGCTCCGACCCCGAGCGGGTACGGTCGAAGGTGACCGCCGCCACGCATCGGGAGGACCACCGTGAGCACTTCTTCGTCCACGCCGCACGCACCCGGAGCAGGTGACGCGCAGGTCGTCGCGGGCTTCGGCGTCCAGGACGAGAGCGGCCTGGAGGTCCACGCCCCCAAGGACGCCGCCGCCGGCGTCACGGCCGTCCGGGTCTCGATGGAGCGCGCCCTGTCCCACATGGGGCCGAAGCGCACCGGGCAGACCCTGCTCAAGCTCAACCAGGCCGACGGCTTCGACTGCATGTCGTGCGCCTGGCCCGACCCCGACCCCGACGAGCGCCACGCCGCGGAGTTCTGCGAGAACGGCGCCAAGGCCGTCGCCGAGGAGGCCACCCGGGCCCGGGCCACGCCGGAGTTCTTCGCCCGGCACTCCATCGCCGACCTCGACGCCCACGACGAGTACTGGCTCGGCCAGCAGGGCCGGATCACCCACCCCATGGTCAAGCGACCGGGCGGCACGCACTACGAGCAGATCGGCTGGGACGACGCGTTCGCGCTCGTCGCGCAGCACCTGACGGGACTCGACTCCCCCGACGAGGCGATCTTCTACACGTCCGGCCGCGCGTCGAACGAGTCCGCCTTCGTGTACCAGCTGTTCATCCGTGCCTTCGGCACGAACAACCTGCCCGACTGCTCGAACATGTGCCACGAGTCGACCAGCGTGGCGCTCGCCGAGTCCATCGGCATCGGCAAGGGCAGCGTCAGCCTGCGCGACATCTACGACGCCGAGCTCATCGTCATCGCCGGCCAGAACCCGGGCACGAACCACCCGCGCATGCTGTCGGCGCTGGAGATCGCCAAGCGACGTGGCGCCAAGATCATCTCGATCAACCCGCTCCGCGAGGCCGGCCTGGTCAACTTCCGCAACCCGCAGAAGCCGCGCGGCGTCGTGGGTCGCGGCACGCCGATCGCCGACCTGCACCTGCCGATCCGCATCAACGGCGACCTTGCCCTCTTCCAGGCCATCGGCCACCTGCTCGAGCAGTGGGGGGCGGTCGACAGCGCCTTCGTCGAGCAGTACACCGCCGGCTACGACGCCTGGGCCGAGCACGTCCGCGCGCTGGACTGGGACGTCGTCGCCGCCGCGACCGGTCTGTCGCGGGAGCAGATCGAGGAGGCGGCGCGCATGATCGCCGACTCCGACGCCACCATCTACTGCTGGGCCATGGGTCTCACGCAGCACCGCAACGCCGTGGCGACCATCAAGGAGGTCGTCAACCTCGCGCTGGTGCGCGGCGACATCGGCAAGCGAGGTGCGGGCGTCTGCCCCGTGCGAGGTCACTCCAACGTGCAGGGCGACCGCACGATGGGCATCTGGGAGAAGGCACCCGACCACTTCCTCGACGCGCTCCAGGCCGAGTTCGGCTTCGACCCGCCCCGCGAGCACGGCTACGACACCGTCGATGCCGTCCGCGCGCTGCGTGACGGCAAGGCGAGGGTGTTCATGGGCCTGGGGGGCAACTTCGTCCACGCGGTCTCCGACACCGACGTCGCCGCCGAGGCGCTGCGCAAGGCCGAGCTGACCGTGCACGTGTCGACGAAGATCAACCGGTCCCACCTCACGCACGGCGAGACCGCCCTCATCCTGCCGACCCTGGGGCGCACGGAGATCGACGTGCGTGCGTCGGGTCCTCAGTTCGTGACCGTCGAGGACTCCATGTCGTCGGTGCACGCCTCGCGCGGCCCCCTCGAGCCGGCGAGCCCCGAGCTGCGCTCGGAGACCGCGATCGTCTGCGGCATCGCCCGGGCCACGCTGCGCCAGGACGACGGGAGCGACGTGCACGGCATCGACTGGGACGCGATGGCCGAGGACTACGGCATCATCCGCGGACACATCTCACGCGTCGTGCCGGGCTGCGAGGACTACGAGCGCAAGGTGGACCGGCCGGGCGGCTTCGTGCTCCCCCACCCGCCCCGGGACTCGCGCACGTTCCGCACCACGAGCGGCAAGGGCGAGATCGCGGTGTCGCCGATCGAGGTGCTCCACGTGCCCGACGGCCACCTGCTGCTGCAGACCCTGCGCAGCCACGACCAGTTCAACACCACGATCTACGGGCTCAGCGACCGTTACCGCGGCATCGAGGACGCGCGCCGCGTGGTCATGGTGCACCCCGACGACGTGGCCGCGCTCGGGTGGAACGAGGGCGACGTCGTCGACCTCGTCACTCACTGGGAGGACGACGACGTCGACCGCGTGGCGCCCGGGTTCCGCATCGTCTCCTACGACACCCCGCGCGGCACGGCGGCGGCCTACTACCCGGAGACCAACCCGTTGGTGCCGCTCGACTCGGTGGCCGAGCACAGCAACACCCCGACCTCGAAGTCCGTGGTCATCCGGCTCGTCCCTCCCTCGGCGACACGTGACGGCGAGGGCGCGGACGGCACGCAGGACGCGACCGAGAGCGACACCGAGCACCGGTCCCGTCCCAACCCGGAGCCCTTGCACCTCTCGTGACGGGCGCACCGAGGTCCGCCGTCGGGGCGGTCGTGCTGGCCGGTGGCACCAGTCGGCGGTGGGACGGGACCGACAAGACGCGCGCCGTGGTCGACGGACGGTCCCTGCTGGACCACGCGCTCGCCGCCCTGCCGACGGAGGCGGCCGTGGTGGTCGTCGGCCCGGAGCGGCCCACGCCGCGACCCGTGCGGTGGACCCGCGAGGAGCCGGCCGGCGCCGGTCCTGCGGCCGGCCTCCAGGCCGGGCTGCGGGCTCTGCACGACGACCTCCCCGTGGTGGTGCTGGCGGCCGACCTGCCCCGCGCGGCCGCGCTCGTCGACACCTTGCTCTCTGCCCCGCTCGGCGGGGGCGCGCGTGTCCTCGCCGACGAGAGCGGCCGGGCGCACTGGACGTCGGCCCTGCTCTCCCCCGACGCCGCACGCACCGTGAGGGACCTTCCCGACCTCGCGGACGCGTCGCTGCACAGCGTGTTCGCACACCTCGACGTGACCCTTGCGCCCGCACCGGCGGGAGCGACCCACGACCTCGACACCCCCGACGACCTCAGGACCCTCCAGGAGGACCGACCGTGAGCGACCGCGACGAGACGATGCAGACCTGGTGGCACGCTCTGTGCGCCGAGCTGGGCGTGGACGACCCCGGGACCGACGTGACGCAGGTGCTGGACCTGGCGGCTGTCGCCGCGCACGCCGTCGTGCGTCCCGCCGCGCCCCTGACGACCTTCCTCGTCGGGTACGCCGCCGGCCTGGCCGGTGGTGGCACCGACGCGGTGCAGCGTGCGACGGATCGGGCCGCGGCCCTCGCGGAGGTCTCGGCGACGACCGAGGACCCGGCATGACCAAGCCCGTGCAGCGCCGCCGGATCCTGCGGGTGGAGGTGGGCGTGGGCGCCACGCCCCGCCACGACTCCCTCGCGGCCGAGGAGCCGCTCGAGATCCGCGTGGGTGGCACGTCGTTCGCCGTCACCATGCGCACGCCCGGCCACGACTTCGACCTCGTCGCCGGCTTCCTCGTCTCCGAGGGTGTCGTCACGAGCCCGGCCGACCTGCGCACGATGATCTACTGCGCGCCGGACCTCGACGAGAACACCTACAACGTCATCGATGTGGGCGTCACCGGTGCCGGCGGGGTCGTGGCGGCCAGCCGCGAGCGGAACGTCTACACGTCCAGCTCGTGCGGGGTGTGCGGGCTCGCCTCCATCGACGCCGTGGCCACGACCTCCGCCTTCGACGTGTCGGCCGACGCCGTGCGGGTCGAGGCGAAGGTGCTCGGCGCCCTTCCCGACCTGCTGCGCGACCAGCAGGCGGTGTTCGAGCGCACGGGTGGGCTGCACGCGGCCGGACTCTTCTCGTCCACCGGCGAGGCCCTCGCGGTGCGCGAGGACGTGGGGCGCCACAACGCCGTCGACAAGGTGGTCGGCCAGGCGCTCCGCGAGGATCGCCTGCCCCTGACCGGCTCGGTGCTGCAGGTGTCGGGCCGGGCGTCGTTCGAGCTCGTGCAGAAGGCCGCGATGGCCGGCGTCCCCGTGCTGGCCGCGGTGAGTGCACCCTCCTCGCTCGCCGTCGACCTCGCGGACCGGCTCGGCGTGACCCTCGTCGGCTTCTCCCGTGGCACGACGTTCAACGTGTACACCCACCCCGAGCGCGTCGTCGTCGACTGACACGCTCGGTGCGGGTGCACCGGGTCAGAACAGCGCCGCTGCCTTGACCACCGTCTCGTACACGCCGTAGGCCAGCGGCACCCCGACCACGAGCCAGGCCACGACGGCCAGCGGCGTGACGCCCTCGGCCGTCGTGTCGTCAGCGGCCGGGGCCGTCGCCGCGGCCGGGTCGGTCGGCTCCGTGCGGCTGCCCTCGTCCTTGGGCTCGTGGAACCGCGAGGCGACCGGGCGCACGAGCAGGTTGGCCACGAAGCCCACCACCAGCACGCCGACCATGGTGAGCAGCGCCGGGCGGTAGTCGGCCGCAGTCAAGGCGCCCGGCTCGCCCCGCGCGTCGAGGAACCCGTTGATGATGAGCGGGCCTGCCACGCCGGCCGCCGACCACGCGGTGAGCAGGCGCCCATGGATGGCACCCACCTGGAACGTGCCGAAGAGGTCGCGCAGGTAGGCCGGGATCGTGGCGAACCCGCCGCCGTAGAAGCTGAGGATGCCGCCGGCCAGGACGACGAACAGCACCGTCGAGGTCGACCCACCGAGTGCCAGCGTCGCGTAGAGCACGATGCCCAGACCGAGGTAGAGCATGTAGATGTTCTTGCGCCCCACGACGTCGGACGTGGACGACCAGATGAACCGACCGGCCATGTTGCACAGCGAGAGGAAGCCGACGAAGCCCGCGGCCGCAGCAGCAGCCACGCTCGACTCCTCGCCCTCGCGGAAGAAGTCCTGGATCATCGGCGCGGCCTGCTCGAGGATGCCGATGCCCGCGGTGACGTTGCAGAACAGGACGATCCACAGCAGCCAGAACTGCGGCGTGCGGACCGCGTTGTTCGCCGACACGCTCTCGGTGGTGACGAGGGCCTTCTTCTTCACGGTGGACGGGTCGAAGCCCCGCGGGACCCACCCGTCGGCCGGGACCTTCACCAGCCAGGCCCCGAAGAGCATGACGACCAGGTAGCCCAGGCCGAGCGTCACGAACAGCAGGGCCACCGCCCGCCCCGACGCGATGCCGGACGCGGTGTCGTAGGCCGAGTCGTACCAGCCGAGGAGCGTGCTGGACACAGGGCTCGCGATCATCGCGCCGCCACCGAAGCCCATGATCGCCATTCCGGTGGCCAGGCCCGGGCGGTCCGGGAACCACTTGATGAGCGTGGAGACCGGCGAGATGTAGCCGATGCCCAGGCCGATGCCGCCGAGCACGCCGTACCCGAGGTAGAGCAGCCACAGCTGGCTGGTCGCGATGCCGAGCGCCCCCACCAGGAATCCCGCCGACCAGCAGGTCGCGGCGGCGACCATGGCGCGACGGGGACCGCCGGAGTCGACCCAGGTGCCGAACACGGCCGCCGAGACGCCGAGCATGACGATCGCGATCGAGAAGACGATGCCGATCGCGGTGAGGCTGGTGTCGAAGTGCTGCACGAGCGAGGCCTTGTAGACGCTCGTCGCGTAGACCTGCCCGATGCACAGGTGCACCGCCAGGGCAGCCGGTGGGATCAGCCACCGGTTGAATCCGGGTCCGGCGACGGTGCGCTCGCGGTCGAGGAAGTGCGTGGACATGGTCCCCCTAGGTCGATCTCACGGGCGCGGCGGCGACCCGTGTGACGTGCGTCTCGCAGGATACGAGACACGGCGACGTCGCGCGCGCCCACCGCCCCACGGGGCCCGACCGTTCCCCGGCTCGCACTAGGCTGGGCGGGTGAGCTCCAGCCCCGGTCGCATCTTCCTGTCCCGCATCGTCGGGCAGGAGGTCTTCGACCCCGCGGGCGACCAGGTCGGCAAGCTGCGCGACGTCGTGGTGGCCGTGCGCTCCGCCCGCCAGCGACCCCGTGTGGTGGGCCTGGTCGTGGAGGTCCTGGGGCGGCGTCGGGTCTTCCTGCCGATCGGGCGGGTCACGTCGCTCGACTCGGGACAGATCATCACGACCGGCGTGCTCAACGTCCGCCGCTTCGAGAAGCGCAGCAGCGAGACCCTCGCCATCCACGAGCTCCTCGACCGCACGGTGTCCCTGCCCGACCAGCGCGGCGGCACGGTCTACGACCTGGCCATGGAGCAGGACACCCGGCGCGACTGGTTCATCGGCACCGTCGCCGTGCAGGAGACGGGCAAGCGCTTCGGTCGGCGCGGTGCCACCCACGTGGTCGACTGGGACGAGGTCACCGGGCTGGTGGGCGAGGAGGCCTCCCAGGGCGCGACCCACCTGCTCGCGACGATGGACGAGATGCGGCCGGCCGACCTCGCGAACGCCCTGCTCGACCTTCCTGCCAAGCGGCGCACCGAGATCGTGGGCGAGCTGGTGGACGAGCGGCTCGCCGACGTCCTCGAGGAGCTTCCCGACACCGTCCAGGTGGAGATCCTGGGGGTGCTCGATCCCGAGCGCGCCGCCGACGTGCTCGAGGAGATGGACCCCGACGACGCCGCCGACCTGCTCGGCGAGCTGCCGACGGCCACGTCGGAGCAGCTGCTGGCCCTCATGGAGCCCGAGGACGCCGACGACGTCCGCCGGCTGCTGGTCTACGAGGACCGGACGGCCGGCGGCATGATGACCACCGAACCGGTCATCCTTCCGCCCGACGCCACGATCGCCGAGGCGCTCGCCCGGGTCCGTGAGCCCGAGATCGGTCCGGCCCTGGCCTCGATGGTCTACGTGTGCCGGCCCCCCGTCGAGACGCCCACCGGCCGCTTCCTCGGGATCGTGCACGTGCAGGCGCTGCTGCGCGAACCGCCGTCGACCCTCGTCGGCGGGCTCGCCGACAACGACATCGACTGGCCCCGACCCGACGCGACGCTCGAGCAGGTCGCCAGCCTGCTGGCCTCCTACGACATGCTCGCGCTGCCCGTGGTCGACGAGAACAACCACCTCATCGGAGCCGTCACCATCGACGACGTGCTCGACCACCTGCTTCCCGAGGGCTGGCGCGAGCGTGATCCGAGCCCACGTCCGGCGGAGGTGACCACCCGTGGCTGAGCGCTCCGACGGCCGACGCCGACGCCCCGAGATCGGGCGCTCCCGCGGCGACCGCGACCAGGCCCGCCAGGAGCGGGCGCGGCTCGACCAGCCCCGCGACCGTCGTCGCTCCCTGCGCCCGAGGTCGGGCGACACCGACCGGTTCGGCCGCTTCGCGGAGACCTTCGCCCGGTTCATGGGCACGGCCAAGTTCCTCATCTGGATGACGCTGCTCATCATCATCTGGGTGGTCTGGAACGTCCCGTGGGGTCCGGACCGTCCACGCTGGGACGAGTACCCGTTCATCTTCCTGACCCTCATGCTGTCGCTGCAGGCGTCCTACGCCGCGCCGCTGATCCTGCTGGCGCAGAACCGCCAGGAGGCCCGCGACCGCGTGCAGCAGGAGCAGGACCGGCACGCCACCGCGCAGTCCCACGCCGACATGGAGTTCCTGGCCCGCGAGGTCGCGAGCCTGCGTCTCGGCCTCGGTGAGGTCGCCACCCGCGACTTCCTGCGATCGGAGCTGCGCGACCTCCTGGAGTCGCTGCAGACCCCGCCCGACGACGAGGACGGCGAGCCGACCGAGCAGTGAGGCTCGCCTGCGGGACCGGGACGCAGGTCCCGCCCGTACGATGGGGCCCATGGCATCCGTCACCGACGAGTCCGTCACCGAGGAGCGGGTCCGCGAGGCCCTCGGCAGCGTGATCGACCCCGAGATCAAGCGTCCCGTCACCGAGCTCGGCATGGTCGACACGATCACGATCGACGACACGTCGATCACCGTGCGCATCCTGCTGACCGTCTCGGGCTGCCCCCTCAAGGAGACGCTCACCCGTGACACCACGGAGGCCGTCCAGAAGGTGGCCCCCCAGCACACCGTGCACGTGGACCTCGGCGTCATGACCGACGAGCAGCGCAAGAGCATGCGCGAGATGCTGCGCGGCGGCCAGGCCGAGCGCGAGATCCCCTTCGCCCAGGCCGGCTCGCTCACCAAGGTCTACGCGATCGCGTCGGGCAAGGGCGGCGTCGGCAAGTCCTCCGTCACCGTCAACCTGGCCGTGGCGATGGCGCAGCGCGGACTGAAGGTCGGCATCGTCGACGCCGACATCTACGGCCACTCGATCCCCGACATGATGGGCGTCGGCGACCGTCGCCCCACCCAGGTCGACGACATGATCCTCCCGGTGCCGGTCGCGGTCCCCGGCTCCCCGGACGCGCCCGACGTCAAGGTCATGAGCATCGGCATGCTCAAGCCCAAGCGTGACCAGGTGGTCGCGTGGCGCGGACCCATGCTCGACCGTGCGCTCGTGCAGATGCTGAGCGACGTGTTCTGGGGCGACCTCGACGCCCTGCTGCTCGACCTGCCCCCGGGCACCGGTGACATGGCCATCAGCCTCGGCCAGCACCTCTCCAACGCCGAGGTCGTCGTGGTCACCACGCCGCAGCAGGCGGCCGCCCAGGTCGCCGAGCGGGCCGGGACGATGGCCTCGATGATGCACCAGCGCGTGGTCGGCGTCATCGAGAACATGTCGTACCTGCTCACGCCCGCGGGCGAGCGGCTCGAGGTCTTCGGCAGCGGCGGCGCCGAGACCGTCGCACGCACCCTCGGCCAGCGGCTCGGCCACGACGTGCCCGTGCTCGGCAAGGTGCCGCTCGAGGAGCAGCTGCGCATCGGCGGCGACGACGGCCTGCCGATCGTCGCCACCCACCCCGACAGCGAGTCCGCGAAGATCCTGCTGCAGGTGGCCGACTCCCTCACCGGCCGTTCGCGCGGCCTGGCCGGGATGCAGCTCGGTCTCGCGCCCGTCGGTCGACTCTGAGGAACCGGCCGTGTTCGGGATGGGCTGGCCGGAGATCGGCCTGATCCTCGTGGTCGGCCTGCTGCTGTTCGGACCCGACAAGCTCCCGGGCATGGCCAAGCAGGCGGCTCAGATGGTGCGCACCGTGCGGCGGATGGCCGACAACGCCAAGAACGACCTCGGGCGCGAGCTGGGCCAGGACTTCTCCGACGTCGACCTGCGCAGCCTCGACCCCCGCGACGTGGTGCGGCGCCACCTCCTCGAGGAGTCCGAGACGCCCACCCGCGACCGGATCCTGCGTCCCGGCGAGCGGCCGCCGCACGACGACGAGGCGACCTGAGGGCCCTCACCGGTCGTCGTGGGAGCCGTCAGGCGGAGATCCAGGTCGTGACGCGGCTGAGGCCGTCGCCCAGGCGCTGACGCAGCCCGGGCTCGCCGAGCGGAGCGGGCAGGTCGCGCAGGGCCGGCGCCAGCCGGTCGTCACCCACGTCGGTCACGATCGTGTAGACCACGCCGTCCGCGTCCCACGTGACGATGCGCTCGCGGGGCGTCTCCCGCACCCACACCGGCCGGTCGGCGAGCCGACGAGGCTCGAAGCCCTGCAGGCCGTCGGTGTCGAGCGCGCCGTTCTGCTCGTGCAGGACCAGGCGGTGCAGGCCGTCGGTGTAGGTCAGCGAGACCGCTCCCTCGTCCTGCAGGCGTCCCTCGACGCGCTCGAGGTCGTCACCCAGCTGACCGTGGCACGGCCAGCCGTTGGCGGTCAGGTCCTCCATGACCGCGGCGGTCATGACGTCGTTCCCGGCCATCGGGTCCGCACCGTGGAAGTCGGCTGCGTAGGTCTCGACGGGCGGCACCACCTCGTCGCCGATGCCACGGGCGCTCCCACCGGCGAGGTAGGCCGCCAGCGCCACGGCGAGGGAGGCGCCCACGAGCACGCCCGCCGCCCCGAGGGTGCTCGACCGCACGATCCGGGCCCAGGCGCTGGGCGCCGGAGGAGGCGGGGACGCCGGCACGGAGCTGAGCGAGGCGAGCAGCGACGCCGGAGGTCGCACGTCGGCGGACACCTGCATGCGTCGCTTGAGCTGGCGCTGCTGCGCCACCGCCTCGCGGCACCGCTCGCAGGACTGGACGTGACGCGCCGCGACCTCCGTGGCATCGGGCGAGAGCTGCCCGTCCACGAAGGCGGCGACGTCGGCGTCCAGATGGGCCATCAGGCTCCCACGGCTCCGAGGAAGCGGGTCCGGCCGGCGGTCGGGGCGCGGTGGGCGAGGGCGTGCCGCAGCTGCGTACGACCCCGGTGGATGCGCGAGCGGACCGTGCCGATCTTGACGCCCAGCACGTCGGCGATCTCCTCGTAGGACAGCCCCTCCACGTCGCACAGCACCACGGCGACGCGGAACTCCTCGGTGAGCGACGAGAGCGCGGCCTCGATGTCGGGGTCGAAGGCGGCGTCGTGCACGACCGACTCGGGTCGCTGCTCGCGCCCCTCCAGCCGCTCCTCGGCACCCTCGCTGAAGCCGTCCATGCGCAGCTTGCTCGTACGACGCACCCGGTCGAGGAACAGGTTGGTCGTGATGCGGTGGATCCAGCCGTTGAAGTTGCCCGGCTCGTACCGGTCCAGCGAGCGGAACACACGGATGAAGACGTCCTGGGTGAGGTCCTCGGCGTCGTGGCGGTTGCCGGTGAGTCGGTACGCCAGGCGGTACACGCGGGCGGAGTGCTCCTCGACGATGGTCTCCCACGCGGTGTCGGCGTCCGTCGAGCCCTCGCCCGTCCGGGCGTCGCGCTCAGCGGTCATGACCTGCGTGCTCACGTCTTCTTCCTTCATGCATCGATCGTCGTGCCGTCTCCTGAGAGAACGCCCAGAGGACGCTGACGGTTCCCTCTCGATCATGGCGCATCCTGGGCCCCGGCACGACACGGCGAGCCCCGGGGCACGCAACGCCGTCAACCGTGACGACCTCACTATGCTGGCCCCACAGCCGCCGGACCCCCGGCACGCGCCACCGAGGAGTCATCATCACCAGCGAAGCCAGCCTCAGCTACGTCGAGGGCTACCTGAGCGAGGACGACCACCTCGCCGACGCGCGCCGCCGAGCCGACGAGGTGGGCGTGAGCCCGATCGGGGCGGCCGGTGGGGCGACGCTGCGCTTCCTGGCGTCCGTGCTGGACGCGCGTGCCGTGGCCGAGGTCGGCACGGGCACCGGCGTGTCCGGACTCTGGCTCCTGCGCGGCATGGCCGACGACGGAGTGCTCACCTCGGTGGACCTCGAGGCGGAGCACCAGCGTCACGCCCGGCAGGTCTTCACCCAGGCCGGCGTCGCGCCGCAGCGCTTCCGGCTGATCGCCGGGTCGGCGCTCGACGTCATGCCCCGCCTCACCGACGAGGGCTACGACCTGGTCTTCGTCGACGGCGACAAAGTCGAGTACGGCGAGTACCTGGAGCAGTCACTGCGCCTCGTGCGCGTGGGCGGCGTCGTGGTCTTCGACAACGCGCTCTGGCACGACCGCGTGGCCGACCCCGAGCGCCGCGACGCCGAGACCGTCGCGATCCGCGAGCTGCTCACGCAGGCCGCGGTCGACGAGCGGCTCGTGCCGGCCCTGCTCCCGGTGGGCGACGGCCTGCTGGCCGTGCGCCGCGTGGCCTGAGCGCCCGGCTCAGCGCTCGAAGGCCGGGGCCGAACGGAAGCCGGCGGGCCCCCGCACCACCGCGACGATCTCGCACGCCTCGATGAGCTCGGGCGGGCTGCCGATGATGCGGCTGCCCGGGAGGTCGGCGGCACCGGACTCCATGTCGGCCTGGAACGCGGCGCGCGCCTCGGCGTTCACGAACACGTAGGTGCCCTCGAACCACTCGCCCTCGCGGGCGCGCCAGGACTTGAACCGCAGGCCGTCGAGCCCAGCGAAGCGGGCGAAGCTGACGTCCTCGATGTACGCGCGCAGCTGCGCGAGGGTGTCCTCGGGTGCGCCGGTCAAGGACCAGCGCATCGTCAGACCGAACAAGCTCAGACGGCCTTGAGCGCGTCGCCGAGCGTCTCGGCTTCCTCGTTGTTCAGCTCGACCACGAGACGTCCACCGCCCTCGAGCGGGACCCGCATGACGATGCAGCGGCCCTCCTTGGTGACTTCCATCGGTCCGTCACCAGTACGAGGCTTCATGGCCGCCATGGGTTCCCCTTCCATTCGGTGACCGCCTTCCGGTCGCCTCAGGTTCCTATTATCTCTCATGCCCCCTCATCACTTCCAACCGGTGCGAAGGACGACGTGAGCACTCCAGGTCAGGACCACGACAGCACGGCGCAGCACCCCTCCGCTCCGGGCGTGACGAGGGTCGACCTGCGCACCCGGTCCGCCCCGGAGGCGGGCGCGCTCGGGTCCGGATCGGCCGCTCGACGTGTACGTGACGCGCTCACCACGCCCGGTGTCCGCTGCCTGCTGCTCGTGCTCGACGAGTCCTCCGGCGGGCTGGACGACGACGCGGTCCTGGCCGTGGCCGATGCCTCGGTGCCGGTGGTGGCGGCCCTCCTGGGGACGATCGACGGGCACGCGTCGGCCCTGGCGCTGGCCGCCGACCTGCGCGTGGCCGCGGCCGACGCCACCGTGCGGGTGGAGCCACTCGTGGGCGGCACGAGCGTCACCCTCCCGGGCGCCGTGGGCGACGCGACGGCACGCCTGCTCCTGCTCGCACCGCGAGCCGTCACCGCGGTCGACGCTCGACGGATCGGCTTGGTGCACGAGGTCCACGAGCGCGACCGGGTGCCGGCTGCGGCCGCGACGCTGGCCGCGGCAGTGGCCGACCGCGCGGGCCGCGGCGCTGCGGTGCTGCGGGCCTTGTCGCCCGAGGGAGCGGGCGCGCGCGTGGCACGGGCCGTCGAGAACGAGGCTCGCCTGCGTGGCGTGGTGGCCCTTCACCCTCAGGACTGAGCCGAACGGGCCCGACCAGTCGAACCGGGCCGGCTGCTGCCGCCGCGGGGCCGGTCTGGGAACCGAGGGGTCAGGCGAGCCTGCGCTGCTCCTCGGCCTGCTGCTGCCAGGCCAGCAGCTCGGTGCGGGCCTCGAGCTCCGCGCTTTGGCTCGCCGCCAGCTCGTCGCGCAGGCGGCGCACCTCGGCGCGGGTGCCGAGCAGCGAGTCGCGCGTCTGCTGGAGCTCACCGTCGAGCGCGTCGGCGCGCCGTGCGGCGGCGACGTGCTCGGCCTCGGCCCGGGCGAGGGCCGCCTCTGCCTCGGCGATCTGCGCGGCCAGGTCCTCGATGCGGGTGTCGCGCACCTGCACCTTCTCGGCCATGGTGTCGGCGAAGGAGACCTGCTCGCGCTTACGACGGGCGGCCTCGCGGCTCTGCTCGTGGGCGGTGACCGCGCGGTCACGGGCCCAGTCGCGACGCACCTGCGCGGTCTCGTTGGTCAGGAGCCGGGCGGCGACGGAGCAGACCGTCACGGCATAGGCGACCGCGACCGCGAGAGCGGCGACGGTCGCGACCACGATCGCCGCCGTGCCGGCGACGAGGGCGGACACGATGAGGACGACGGCAGCGAGGGTGCGCACGGAACGGCGGCTGCGTCGAGCGGCGGAGCGGGGGGTGGTCATGGCGAAAGGCTAGATCTCCCAGCCCCGTCGGCGCGGGAGCCACACCGTGACGCAGGAGACGGATGTGACAGGAGTGGTAAGCGTCAGGACCGTCGTGCGACGCATCCGACGAGGTGGTCGTCGACCATGCCGGTGGCCTGCATGAGGGCGTAGGCCGTGGTGGGACCGACGAACGTGAAGCCGCGACGCTTCAGCTCCCGCGCGAGCGCGGTGGACTCTGGCGACGTCGCGGGCACGTCGTCGACCGAGCGGGGCGCGACGTGGTCGTCGGGCGCGAACGACCACACGAGGTCGCTCAGGCTCTCGCCCAGCTCGAGGGTGGCGCGGGCGTTGGAGATGGTGGCCTCGACCTTGGCACGGTTGCGCACGATGCCGGCGTCGGTGAGCAGCCGCTCCACGTCGGAGTCGTCGAACCGGGAGACCAGCGCGGGCACGAACCCGACGAAGGCGGCCCGGAACGCCTCGCGCTTGCGCAGGATCAGCGACCACGACAGCCCGGCCTGGAAGGCCTCCAGGCTGAGTCGCTCGAACATGGCTCGGTCACCGCGCAGCTCGCGGCCCCACTCCTCGTCGTGGTAGCGCTGCAGGGCCACGTCGCTGCCCCAGGGACAGCGCTCGATCTCGTCGGGTCCGGTGACCGTCATCCCCCGATCCTGCCAGGCGCCACGGACACACCCATACGATGAGCCGCTCGCCGACGTCGTCGTCGCCGCACTCCCCTCGCCACTCCTTCACCGCCCGGAGCCCGACCGTGACCCCCACCCGCGCCCGCGTGCTCGCCCTCGTCGAGTCGTCCCGCTTCCAGTGGTTCATCATCGCGGTGATCGTGGTGAACGCCGCGGTGCTGGGCCTCGAGACCTCCCCGCAGCTCGTGCGTGAGGCCGGCTGGCTCGCCCCGCTCGGCTGGGTGACCGTGGCGGTCTTCGTGGTCGAGATCGGCCTGCGGATCTTCGCCCACCGCGGCGCGTTCTTCCGTGACGGCTGGAGCCTGTTCGACCTGTTTGTGGTGGCGGTCGCGCTCATCCCCGCCTCGGGTGCCTTCGGCGTGCTCCGCGTCCTGCGCGTCCTGCGGGTGCTGCGTCTGCTCTCGGCCGTGCGGTCTATGCGCCGCGTGGTCGCGGCCCTCGTGGCCACCCTTCCGGGCATGGTCTCCATCGGGGCCCTGCTCGTGATGCTCGTCTACGTCTCGGGCGTCGTCTCGACGCAGCTGTTCAGCACCACGGACCCCGAGCACTTCGGGGACCTCCCGACCTCGCTGCTGAGTCTCTTCCAGGTGATGACGGGCGACGACTGGGCGAACGTGATCCGTCCCGTCACGGACGCCCACCCTGCCTCGTGGGTCTTCTTCATCGCCTACATCCTCATCTCGACCTACATCGTGCTGAACCTGTTCATCGCCGTGGCCGTGGAGGCGCTGGAGATGCAGAACGAGGACGACAAGCGCGAGATCGTGGACGAGGTCGAGGAGAGCGAGCGCCTGGTGCTGGACGCGGTCACCGAGCTGCGCGCCGAGGTGGCCGCTCTCCGCGAGGAGCTCGGCCGCAGTAGGTGAGAGCACTGCTCTTGATCTTCGGGTCCCCGTGCTGCAGGATGGGCCGAGAGAGCACTGCTCACAGTTCGTGACGTGGAGGACCCATGCGCACCCCGACCGACCCGCTCGACGACCGTCGTCTCCGTGCGGCTGCCCTGCTCGTGGCGGGCGCCGCTCTACTGGTCTATCCCCTGCTCCGTGGCCACGCGGTCGAGGACGGCCGGGCCGCGGCCGAGCTCTACGCACGTCCGGCCTGGCTCTGGGCCCACGTGCTCGCCATGGTCGGCTTCGTGCTCGTCGCCTGGGCCCTCGCGGCGGTCGACCGCACGGCTCACCGGGCCGCGGTGGCCGGCACGACGCTACTGCTCCCCTACTACGGGGCCGAGGCGTACGGCCTGCACGCGGTGGGCCGGCGCGTGCTCGAGACCGGCGACGAGACCGTTCTCTCGGCCACGACGGGCGCGGCCGACCTGTTCCGCTACGAGCCGGTGGCGATGACGCTGTTCGCTCTGGGCTGGGGCGCGCTGCTCGTCGCGGCCGTGCGGCTCGGGATCCTCGCGACCCGCGCGAGCGGGCTCACCCGTGCGGGCCTCGCCCTCACGGCCGTCGCGCTCGCCACCTACCTCCCCCAGTTCTTCCTCCCGGGTGGTGGCCGCGTCGCGCACGGCACCGTCGCCGCGGCGGGGCTCGTCCTCCTCGCCGTGTCGCTCACGCGCGACGGCGGGGACGTGGGCTCGGCGGACGGCGGCGGACGACCGACGTCAGCGTCGCCGACGCTGGCGTGAGGCCTCGTAGAGCACGACGGAGGTGGCGTTGGCGGCGTTGAGCGACGAGGCGGTCCCGGTCATCGGGATGTGCACGACCAGGTCGCACGCCTCCCGCCACGCACTCGACAGGCCACGGGTCTCGTTGCCCGTCACGACCACGGTCGGGCCGGTCAGGTCGGCGTCGGCCAGCTCGACCTCACCGTGCTCGTCGGTGCCCACGACCGCGACGTGGCCCAGGTCGCGACGCGCCGCCTCGACCCACGCGAGCACCTCGCGGGGGGACCCGAGGCGCACCGTCGGAACCGTCAACGCCGACCCGGTGGACGCCCGCACCGCTCTCGGCTCGTACGGGTCGCACGCATGACCACACACCACGAGACCGGTGCCGCCGAACGCGTCGACCGACCGGGCGATGCTGCCGACGTTGCCCGGGCTCGACGGTCGGTCGAGCACCACCGTGAGCAGGTCCGCCGGGACCGGGAGCCGCGCGACGTCGTCGGCGGGCTGGACGACCACCAGCACGACCTCGGGTCGGTCCTGCTCCTGCTCGGCGAGCTCGGCCAGCAGCTCCGCCGACAGCTCGTAGGCCGTGGCGCCGGACGCGACGGCGCGGGAGACCACGTCCTGGGCCCACTGCGACGGGCTCGGCCGGTCGTCGTGGAGCACGGCGTCGACGACCAGGCCGGAGCGGCCCACCGCGTCGAGCGCCACCGTCACCGGGCGCACGCCCTGCACGAGCATCCGACCGAGCTGGTGACGCTTGCGCCGGTTGCCCAGCAGCGCCTCCCACTGCTGGAAGGCGGCGTTGCGCGAGGTGACCCTCACGTCGCCGCTACTCGGAGGCGACGGCGTCGAAGTGGGCGACCGCCTCGTCGACGTCGTCGGTGAGCAGCACGAGGTCGAGGTCGGCCTCGTTGATCTTGCCGTCGGGCAGCATCGTGTCGCGGAGCCAGTCGATGAGGCCCTGCCAGTAGGCGGTGCCGAAGAGCACGATCGGGAACGTCGTGATCTTGCCCGTCTGCGAGAGCGTCAGCGCCTCGAACAGCTCGTCGAGCGTGCCGAACCCGCCCGGCATGACGATGTAGCCCTGGGCGTACTTGACGAACATCGTCTTTCGCACGAAGAAGTAGCGGAAGTTGATGCCCAGGTCGACCCACTCGTTGAGACCCTGCTCGTGCGGGAGCTCGATGCCGAGGCCCACCGACACGCCGCCGCAGTCGCTGGCCCCGCGGTTGGCGGCCTCCATGGCGCCGGGTCCACCACCGGTGATGACGGCGTAGCCGCGACTGCAGAGCTTCTCGGCGACCTCGCGGGCCTTCTCGTACATCGGGTCGTCGGGCTTGGTGCGGGCCGAGCCGAACACGGCGACGGCCGGACCCAGCTCGGAGAGGGCGCCGAAGCCCTCCACGAACTCGGCCTGGATGCGCAGCACGCGCCACGGATCGGTGTGCACCCAGTCCGTGGGTCCGCGCGAGTCGAGCAGACGCTGGTCGGTGGTGCTGGTGGGGATGCGGTCGCGGCGCAGACGCACCGGACCCTTCTGGTAGCTCATGCGGTCAGCCATCTCGTGAGGGCGTCCTCGACGGTGCGCAGGTGCGCGACGGGGACGTGTTCGTCCTGCTTGTGGGCGTAGATCGGGTCGCCGGGGCCGAAGTTGACCGCGGGGATCCCGAGCTGCGTGAACTGGGCGACGTCGGTCCAGCCGAACTTGGGACGGGGCTCCGCGCCGACCGCCGCGACGAACGCGGCTGCCGCCGGGTGGTCGAGCCCGGGCATCGCGCCGGGGGCGGAGTCGGTGACCGTGAGCTCGAA
Organism: Aeromicrobium sp. Leaf289; assembly: GCF_001423335.1. NCBI lineage: Bacteria > Bacillati > Actinomycetota > Actinomycetes > Propionibacteriales > Nocardioidaceae > Aeromicrobium > Aeromicrobium sp. Leaf289. The sequence continues at coordinate 26,218 of NZ_LMNK01000003.1, forward strand.
GCCCTCGAACACCTCCGCGAGGTGGGCCAGCGCGTCGGCCTCGCTGCGGTCGGGGGCGAAGCGGTAGTTGACCGTGACGGTGGCCAGGTCGGGCACCACGTTGCCGGAGACGCCCCCACTGATCGCCACGGCGTTGAGGCCCTCGCGGTACTCGAGCCCGTCGATGACCACGCGGCGGGGCTCGTAGTCGCGCAGCCGGACGAGCAGCTCGGCGGCGTCGTGGATGGCGTTGTGCCCCATCCAGGAGCGCGCCGAGTGGGAGCGCTCGCCGCGGGTGACGACGTCGACGCGGATCGTGCCCTGGCAGCCGGCCTCGACCGAGGCGACCGACGGCTCCATGAGGATCGCGAAGTCACCCTCGAGCAGCTCGGGGCGCTCCCGGGCGACGCGGCCGAGACCGTTGTACTTCGCGGCGATCTCCTCGGCGTCGTAGAACACGTAGGTCACGTCGCGGTTCGGGTCGGGCAACCCGGCGGCGAGCCGCAGCGCGACCGCCACGCCGCCCTTCATGTCGCAGGTGCCGAGACCCCAGAGGGTGTCGCCGTCGAGCCGGGTCGGGAAGTTGCCGTTCGCCGGCACGGTGTCGAGGTGCCCCGCGATGACGACCCGCTCGTCCCGGCCGAGGTCGGTGCGCGCCACGAGCGTGTGGCCGTCGCGCACGACGGTGAGGTGCGAGGCCGCGTCGAGCACGGCGGCGACGGCGTCGGCGATCTCCGCCTCCTGGAGGCTCTCCGAGGCGATGTCGCAGAGGTCGGCCGTCAGCTGGACGACGTCGCGCGAGGGGTCGAGGACGGCCATGTCGACCACTCTAGGTCTCACTCCCCCGGGTGCCCGTCACCCGGCCCGGGCGATGCGGATGTGTCGTCAGGTGCGGCGGGCGTGGCCGATCTCGTGGGTGCTGCTGCGTCGCTGCGGCGGGGCTTCGCGTGGTGCTGCGTCGCTGCGGTGGGGCTTCGCGTGGTGCTGCGTCGCTGCGGTGGGGCTTCGCGTGTGCTGCGTCGCTCGGCTGGGCGTTCGCTCGCTGCTGCGTCGCTGTGGCTACGAGTGGGCGTGGTCTCCGAAAGGCCTCGACCGGAGCAGGGGGTCTCGGGTCGACTGGGTCTGCGGGGCGCGGCCACGATTCTCCCTCTGCGCGGAATCCACGCACGATGCTTCCTTCGCGTGGACCGTGCCACGCGAAGGAAGCATCGTGGCGACGAGAAGGGCCCCCGCACGGGCAGGGATTCTCCCTTCTCGTGGACCGTCCCACTCAAGGGAAGAACCCCTGCCCACCCGACGCACGAGAGGCCCCCGGCGGACGCAGGATTCTGCCTTCGCGCACAACAACCCGAACGATGCTGCGTCCACGACGGGATCCCGTGGCAAACGCAGCATCCTTCGACCCCTCACGCACGAACGCAGAATCCTGCGTCACCCCCGGCCACGCTCCGAGAGCCCGACCGACCCCGGACCCACCCGACGGTCGAGGCCCTTTCGGGGAGCAGGTCGACTCGCAGCCACAGCAACGCAGCCGCACGAGAAGACCCCGCCGGAGCAGCGCAGCCGCAGGACAAGACTCAGCCGCAGTAGCGCAGCAGCAACACCAGACCCAGCCACCTGAAGCACCACGACTCACGTTGCGGCTCCCCCGGGCGTGGGTAGCGTCCCGAGCATGGAGCTCACCGACGTCCGTGCCCTCGTCGTGGGTGCCACCGGCGCCCTCGGCGGCGGCATCGCCCGCGCCCTGCACGAGGCCGGCGCCTCCCTGGCGGTCACGGGGCGTGACGCCGACCGGCTCGCGGCGATCGGCGAGGAGCTCGACGCTCCCACGTTCGTGCTCGACGTCGTCGACGTCGAGCGCGCGGCGGCGACGGTGCGGCAGGCCGTCGACGCGCTCGGCGGGCTCGACGTCCTGGTCGTGGCCACCGGCGTCCCGGCGTTCGGTCCGGCGGTGGATGCCGACCCCGTCGTGGTCGAGGAGCTGTTCGCCGTGAACACGCTCGGCGCCACCGGCGTCGTGCGTGCCGCGCTCCCCCACCTCGACGGTGGCGTCGCCGTCGTGCTGTCCGCGATCCTGGCCGACGCCCCCACCGCGGGCATGGCCGACTACTCGGCGGCCAAGGCGGCGTTGTCGGCCTGGCTCACCGTCGCGCGCCGCGAGCACCGGCGGAGCACGCGCATCGTCGACGTCCGTCCGCCGCACCTCGACACCGACCTCGCGTCCCACGCACTCGCCGGTGAGCCGCCGCGCCTGCCGGAGCCACTGCCGGCCACCGACGTGGTCGACGCCGTGCTGCGGGCGATCGGCGACGACAAGGCCACCGAGGTCGCGTGGGACCGGCGCGACGGGCTGGTCGTGCGCTGACGCAGTAGCGTCGTGGACATGAGCCTCGACCCCGTCACGACCGACCTCCTGGACGACGCCTTCGGACGCGTCCGCGAGCTCGTGGAGCAGCAGTGCTCCGACCTCGACGAGTCCACGGCGACGTTCCAGGTCGACGACGGCGCCAACACGCCCGTCTGGCTGCTCTGGCACCTCGCCCGCGTGCAGGACGACCACGTGGCCGCCCTGGCCGACGTGCCGCAGGCCTGGGACACGTGGGCCGAGCGGTTCGCTCCCCACCTCGGCGACGGCATCGAGCACGGTGACATCGGGTACGGCCACGATCTCGACCAGGTGCTCTCGGTCCGACCTCCCGCCGAGCTGGTCGACGCGTACCACGCAGACGTCCACGCGCTCACGCGTCGCTACCTCCGGACGCTCGACGCGACCGAGCTGGCCCGCGTGGTCGACGAGCGCTGGGACCCGCCCGTCACCGCGTCGGCGCGCCTCGTGAGCGTGCTGGGCGACACCCTGCAGCACCTGGGCCAGGTCGCGTTCGTGGTCGGGGTGGCACAGCGACGCTCCAGCTGACCGGTCTCCCCCGATCGTGGACCTAGGCTGACGGCATGCCCTGCGCCCTGGTGACCGGAGCAGCCCGACCGAACAGCCTCGCCGCCGCGATCGTGCCGCGACTGCGCGACGACGGCTGGGACGTGGCCACCTCCGACCTGACCGGCACCGACTTCGACGTGGACCTGTCCACGCCGCACGGGCCGACCGACCTGCTGGACGCCGTCACCCGTGACCGAGGCCCGGTCTGCGCCCTGGTGCTGAGCCACGCCCATGACGTCGAGACCGGGGTCCTCGACACGACCGCCGAGAGCTTCGACACCCACGTGGCCGTGAACGCGCGCGCCAGCCTGCTCCTCATCGCCGGCTTCGCCCGTCAGGTGCCCGACGGCGGGGGCGCGGTGGTCGCTCTGACGAGCGACGCCACCACCGGGAACCTCCCCTACGGCGCGTCCAAGGGGGCGCTCGACCGCATCGTGATCTCCGCGGCACGCGAGCTGGGCCCGCTCGGGATCAGCGCCAACGTGCTGAACCCCGGCCCCGTCGACACCGGGTGGATGGACGACCAGCTCAGGGAGGGGCTGCTGCCGCACCAGCCCCTCGGTCGTCTCGGGGAGCCACGCGACGTCGCCGGAGTGGTCGCCTTCCTCCTGTCGCCCGAAGGACGCTGGATCTCCGGACAGCTGCTGCACGCCGACGGCGGGTTCTCGGCCCGCTACTGATCCCGACGGTCCGGACCTGGGCTCAGACGTCGTGCGGCGTGAAGCGGTGGAACAGCACGTGGTCCTGCCACTGCCCGCCGATCTTGAGGTAGCGCGGCGCGCGTCCGAACGACTCGAACCCGGCACGCCGGAGCACGGCCTGGGAGCGCTCGTTGTGGGCCAGCGTGGCGGCCTGCAGCCGGTGCAGCCGCAGGACGTCGAACGCGTGGGTGGTGATCTCCTCGACGGCGCGGGTCATCAGCCCGCGCCCCTGCACGTCGGCGGCCAGCCAGTAGCCGACGTGAGCGTTCTGGAAGGCCCCGCGCACCAGGTCGTTGAGGTTGATCTCACCGACCACCCGGTCGTCGTCGAGCACGACGAAGTAGGCACCCCGGCCCTGGACCATGGCCTCGAGACGCCGCTCGAGCAGGTCGAGCTGCCCCTCGACGGTGTAGAAGTCGGCATTGCGCTCGGGGCTCCAGGGGTCGAGGTGCTCGCGGTTGGTCACCCACAGGTCGGCGAGGACCTCGGCGTCCGCAGGGTCGGGGACCCGCAGCACGCTCACCACGTGGTCCCCCGCTCGGCGAGCGCAGCGGCCAGGGCCGCCACCGCGCGTGGGCCGATGCCGTGCAGCGCGGCCACCTCGTCGCGATCGCGGGCAGCCAGCTCGTCGAGCGAGCCGATGCCGGCACCGTGGAGCGCGCGCCGCGCCGGGGCACCGATCGCACCGAGGTCGTCGTCGCCCTCGGCGGCAGCCCTCGCCGCGTGCGCGGACGCTTCGACGACACCGGCCGGTGCGCAGTGCCGCCACGCCTCGTGGACCCAGTGGTTGAGCGCCATCCCGTCGATCACGTCGAGGTCGACCAGGACGCCCGACGACGTGGTCTGCACGCCGGGCAGCTCGCCGGCCATGCGGCTGCGCGGCTCGATCCCGAGCGAGAGCGCCGCGCGCCCGTCGTCGGTGAGGGCGGCGAACACCGTGCCCGCGACCGCCCAGCCTCGCGTGGATCCGACCTCGACCTGCTCGGCGCCCTCCTGCGCGAGGGCCGCCCTGCGCAGCTGCGCCCGCGACGTCACGCGGCGTCCTCGTCGAACACGCAGAACTCGTTGCCGTCGGGGTCGGCCATGACCGTCCAGACCACCTCGTCGTCGGGTCGGCGCAGCACGGTGGCGCCGAGGGCCTCGAGATCGGCGACGCCGGATCCGGCGGTGAGCGTGACGTCCCAGTGGAGCCGGTTCTTGACCGTCTTGGGCTCCGGCACGTCGCAGAACACGATGCCCTCGAACGGCATGCCGGGGACGTCCTCCAGCCAGCTGAATCGCTGCTCCTCCTCGCTGCCGATCGTGCCACCCCACACGCCCTGCCACCAGGCCGCCGCGGCGCGGTGGTCGGCGACGTCGACGCACAGCTCGTAGAGCCGGTAGTCGGGAACGTCGTCGCGCACGAACGTGCAGATCTCGTCGCCCTCCGGGCCGGCCACGACCGTCCACCGGAACTCGCCCTCAGCGCTGAGACGTGTGGTCCCGGGCAGCACCGACGCTGCGGCGTGGACGTCGAGGTGGACCCGGTCCTTGACCGACTTGGGCTCCGGCACGACGCAGAGCCACACGGTGTGCCGAGGGGTGGGTCCCTCGAGGTGCACCTCACCCTGCTCCCCCGCCACACCCTCGTCGGGCACCACGCGAAGACCCAGCGTCTCGGCCCAGAAGGCCGCGGACGCCTGCAGGTCGTTCACGTCGATGCAGAGGTCCTTGTAGGTCACCAGCGCCATGCGGTCCACGCTAGGTCCACTCACCGACGGGCGCCATCGACGGATCGGTAGGTTGAGGGCCATGAGCGAGCAGAGCGCGTACGGCTACGGCCTGGCCACCCTCACCGAGGACGCCGACGTCCTCGACGTCTGGTTCCCCGAGCCCCGGCTCGGCACCCCCGGGCACGACCCGGAGCCCGAGGAGCTCACGGCACTCACCGGCGAGGACGCGGTGCGCCAGGTCCGCAAGGCCGTGGTGCACGTCGTCGCGCCGGACCTCTCGGCACCGCCCGCCGACGTCTACGACGTGTGGCTGCGGCTGCACCTGCTCTCGCACCGTCTCGTCCAGCCGCACGGGGTCAACCTCGACGGCCAGTTCGGGCTGCTCACGAACGTCGTTTGGACGACGATCGGTCCGTGCGCGGTCGCCGGGTTCGAGCACACCCGCGCCCGCGCCCGCGCCGCCGGCCTCACGGTCAACGTGACCAGCATCGACAAGTTCCCCCGGATGACCGACTACGTGATCCCGTCCGGCGTGCGCATCGGCGACGCCGACCGCGTGCGCCTCGGCGCGCACCTGGCCGAGGGCACCACCGTCATGCACGAGGGCTTCGTGAACTTCAACGCCGGCACGCTGGGCCATGCCATGGTCGAGGGCCGCATCTCGGCCGGTGTCGTCGTGGGCGACGGCACCGACATCGGAGGCGGCGCGAGCATCATGGGCACGCTCTCGGGCGGTGGTACCGAGGTGATCTCGATCGGTCGCAACAGCCTGCTCGGCGCCAACTCCGGCATCGGGATCTCGCTCGGCGACGACTGCGTGGTCGCCGCCGGCTGCTACGTCACCGCGGGCACCAAGGTGCGCACGCCGGACGGCTCCGTGGTGAAGGCGGCGGAGCTGAGCGGGCAGGACAGCCTGCTGTTCCTCACCAACAGCGAGACCGGCCAGATCGAGGCGCGCCCTCGCGGCGAACGGCGCGGCATCGAGCTGAACTCCGACCTGCACGCCAACTGACCCCGGCCCGGACCCGGCACCAGGTGCCCGGCCGGATTGACGTCGTCTGCCTAGGCTGACCGGGTGAAGCTGCGCTGGGTCCTGCTGGGCGCCGTCCTCGTGGCCGGCGTCCTGGTGGCGGTCGTGGTGACCGACCGCACGCCGCTGCGCACCGAGTACTGCGTGGCCCGGGTGGGCGAGACGCGTGCGCAGGTGGACGTGGAGCAGGCGCGCTGGTCGGCCCTCATGGCCGCGACGGCGCAGAACCGCGGACTTCCCCCGCGCGCCACCACGATCGCGATCGCGACCGCCTTCCAGGAGTCCAAGGTCCGCAACATCGACTTCGGTGACCGGGACTCCGTGGGTCTGTTCCAGCAACGTCCGTCGCAGGGCTGGGGCACGGTCGAGGAGATCCTGGACCCGCACTACGCGATCGGGAAGTTCTACGACGGCCTCGAGAAGGTCGACGACTACGCGTCGCTCGAGATCACGGTCGCGGCGCAGGAGGTGCAGCGCTCGGCGTTCCCTGGCGCCTATGCCCAGCACGAGGACTACGCCCGCGCGCTGGCCTCCGCCCTCCGGGGCTACAGCCCCGCCGCGTTCACCTGCCAGATCAACCCGGTCGGTGGCGGTTCGGTGCGGACCGTGGCGGCCGACGTCGACAAGGCCTTCGGGGAGATCCCCCGCAGCACCGACGACGCCGAGGACGCGCTCACGTACCGCCTCGACGGCGCGGCCGCCGACGTGCGGGCGCGCGGGTGGGCCCTGGCGCACTACCTGGTGGCCAACGCGGCCGACCTGCAGGTCGCGTCGGTCAGCTTCGACGGCCTGCGCTGGACGGCGGAGTCCTCGCCGGACGGCTGGGTCGCCGACGAGGCCGCCCGCGACGACCGTGTGGTCATGTCCGTCCGCTGACCCGGCGGGGGTGCCGGGCCCCGGGCGGCCGGACGCACTGTGAGACCCGCCCTACTCACGGGTCACGAGTCCCGGCCATACTGTCGGGCAGTCCCGACGTCTGCAGGAAGAGACCCGCGTGCGCAACCCCCGTGCATTCCTCCGTCCGCTCGCCGTCGGAGCTCCCGCTCCGCTCGCCGAGGTGCCGTTCCGTCCGAGCCGGATGATCCACTTCTTCGACCCGAGCAACGAGAAGATGGCGGCGAAGGTCCCCGACATCGCCTCGAAGGTCGACATCATCCTCGGCAACCTCGAGGACGCGATCAAGACCGAGAAGAAGGAGGCCGCGCGCCAGGGTCTCGTCGACATCGCGAAGGCCACCGACTTCGGCGACACGCAGCTGTGGGTGCGCGTCAACAGCCTGGACTCCCCCTGGGTCCTCGACGACCTGACGACGCTGGTCACCGAGATCGGCGACAAGCTCGACGTCATCATGGTGCCCAAGGTCGAGGGCGCCCAGGACATCCACTACGTCGACCGTCTGCTCGCCCAGCTCGAGGCCAAGGGGAAGGTGCATAAGCCGCTGCTCGTGCACGCGATCCTCGAGACCGCGCTCGGCGTGACGAACGTCGAGGAGATCGCCGCCGCCAGCCCGCGCATGCAGGGCATCAGCCTCGGCCCGGCCGACCTCGCGGCGAGCCGCCGCATGAAGACCACGCGCGTCGGCGGCGGCCACCCGGGCTACCTGGTGCGCCAGGACCCGACGGGCGAGGACCTCACCGAGGGCCGCACGACGTACCAGCAGGACCTGTGGCACTACACGATCGCGCGCATGGTCGACGCCTGCGCGGCGAACGACATCCTCCCGTTCTACGGGCCGTTCGGTGACATCAAGGACGTCGTGGCCTGCGAGGACCAGTTCCGCAACGCGTTCCTGCTGGGCTGCGTCGGCGCGTGGAGCCTGCACCCGGTGCAGATCGACATCGCCAAGTTGGTCTTCTCGCCCAGCGCCGAGGACGTGGCGCACGCCAAGCAGGTCGTCGAGGCCATGGGCGACGGCTCGGGCGCGGTGATGATCAACGGCAAGATGGAGGACGACGCGTCCTGCAAGCAGTGCCTGGTGATGCTCGACCTCGCCCGCGAGCTGGCCGAGCGCGATCCCGAGCTGAAGGAGCTGTACGACCTGTGAGCACTCCCGTCATCCGCCCCCGCCGCTCCGTGCTGTACATGCCGGGTGCGAACGAGCGCGCCCTGGAGAAGGCCAAGACGATCGACGCCGACGCGCTGATCCTCGACCTCGAGGACTCCGTCGCCCCCGATGCCAAGGCGCAGGGCCGCGAGAACGTGTGCGCGGCCGTCCGGTCCGGCGCGTACGGTCACCGTGAGCTGGCGATCCGGGTCAACTCCATCGGTACCGAGTGGCACGACGACGACGTGCGCGCCGCCGCGGCCGCCGGTCCCGACGCGATCCTCGTCCCGAAGGTGGAGTCGGCCGAGCAGGTGCGTGCCCTCGTGGCCGCCCTCGAGCAGCACGGCGCCCCGGAGCACACCCAGCTGTGGGCCATGATCGAGACCCCGCGGGCCCTCCTGCACGCCGAGGAGATCGCGGCCGCCCACGAGCGCCTCACCGTCGTCGTCATGGGCACGAACGACATCGTCAACGAGACCTACGGCCTGCACGTGCCGGGCCGCAACGCCACCGTGCTCACGTCGCTGTCGTGGACCCTCCTGGCGGTGCGCGCCGCCGGCAAGGTGATCATCGACGGCGTCTACAACGCGGTCAAGGATCCCGAGGGCTTCGAGGCCGAGGCCCGCCAGGGGCGCGAGATGGGCTTCGACGGCAAGACCCTCATCCACCCCTCGCAGGTGGACCCCGCCAACACGATCTTCGCGCCGTCGGACGACGACGTCGAGCGGGCGACCGGCCTCATCGAGACGTTCGAGGAGGCCAAGGCTGCAGGCCAGGGCGTCGTGACGTTCAACGGGAAGATGGTCGAGGAGCTGCACGTGCGCGACGCGCGACGCATCCTCGCCTTCCACGAGGCGCTCGCGGGTCGCTGACCCACCGAGACCTCCGCCGGACGGACCCCGGACATCAGCCTCGCGGCCGATGTGCCGGGGTCCTGTCGTCGACCAGGGTGGGGGCATGAGCTTCGAGGAGACCGTCCGTGACGACGCCCTGCACCGCTGGGCCGCTGACGCTCTCGGCGGCGGCTCCTGGGCCGTGGCCACCATCGAGCCGGGAGCCACCCGCGTGGCGGTCCAGGGCATCGACCCCGGGGACGACCTGGAGATCGGCTCGATCTCCAAGGGTCTGACCGCGTTGCTCCTGGCGGACGCCGTCGAGCGCGGCGAGATGCTGCTGACCGACCGGCTCGACACCTTCCTGCCGCTCGACGGGTCACCGGCCGGCCTGGTGACGCTGGATGCGTTGTCACGGCATCGTTCGGGGCTGCCGAGCCTGCCGGCGCAGGCGCACATGGGCCGCCGGACGGCGTCCTGGCTGCTGCTCGCCACCAATCCGTACGGCGACACCCTCGCGGAGCTGCTGGAGCAGACCCGGGCGACGAAGGTCGGCCGACCCCGCCCCGTGTACTCCAACCTCGGCTTCCAGCTGCTGGGCCACGCCGTCGCGGCCGCAGCGGGTCGTCCGTATCGCGACCTGCTGGCCGAGCGGCTGCTCGGTCCGCTCGGTCTGACCAGCGCCTCGGTACCGGCCACGCCCGACGAGCTGGGTCAGCGCGCCGTGGTCGGCCACACACGATGGGGCCGCCGAGCCGAGCCGTGGACGGGCGAGGCGCTCGGTCCCGCGGGCGGGGTGCGGATGTCGGTGCGCGACGCGGCGACGCTGGCACGAGCCCTGCTCGAGGGCAGCGCGCCGGGCACCGCGGCGCTCGAGCCGGTCGACGACTTCGTGCCCGGCGCCCGGATCGGCGCCGCGTGGATCACGTCGGTGCACGACGGCGTCGACGTCACGTGGCACAACGGCGGCACGGGCGGCTTCCGCACCTGGCTCGGTCTCGACCGGGCGGCCGGCACGGCCGCAGTCGTGCTGAACGCACGGGTCCGTTCGGTCGACGCCGTCGGTCGACGTCTGCTCGCGACCCTGCGCACCTGATCCCCGGCGGGAGCCGGGCCGGACTCAGGTGAGCAGCGCCGCGACGACCGCGACCGCGGGGACCGAGAGCACCGTGGTGGCGAACACGGCGTCGCGGGCGAGGACGGTCGAACGGTCGTAGCGCACCGCGATCACGAAGATGTTCTGCGCCGCCGGCAGCGCGGCCAGGACGGTCACGGCCAGGAGCGGGTCCCCGTCCATCCCCAGCGCGAACCGTCCCACGGTGTAGGCGGCGACCGGCTGGACGACGAGCTTCAGCACGACGATGAGCGCCAGCACGGGCGCGTTGCCGCCACTGCCCGGACGCGGGCCGAGTCGCAGCGAGACGCCGTAGGCGATGAGCATGGCCGGGACCGCCATGGCGCCGACCAGGCCGAGCGGCTCGTCGATGAGGCGAGGGATCCGGGCATCGGTGATCGACAGCGCGAGGCCCAGCAGCGACGCCACGGTCAGGGGCGTGCGGAGCGGACGCGTGAGGAAGCGGTGCCACGGCACCCGCTCCTGCGCCACCGCGGCGTCGAGCACGGCGAGGGCGAGTGGCTGCAGCACCAGCATCTGCAGCAGCAGCGTGGGAGCGACGAGTGCGGCGTCGCCGAGGACGTAGGCCGCGATGGGCAGCCCCAGGTTCCCGGCGTTGACGTAGGCCGAGGAGAGCGCGCCGACGACGGTGTCGGCGAGGTCCTGGCGCAGCACGAGCCGCGCGACGAGCAGGTAGAGCGCGACGACGACCGCGACCGCGGCCGACGTGGCGGCGAGGTTCCGCGACAGGACGGCCGAGACGTCGGCGTCCTGCAGGACGGTGATCATCAGGGCGGGACTGGCCACGTAGAAGGCGAGGCGCGAGAGCACGACCTGGGCGTTCAGGTCGAAGATCCGAAGGTGTGCCAGGAGGGCACCGAGGGCGATGAGCGCACCGATGGTGCTGAAACCCTCCAGGACCCCGGTCATCACCCCGATCGTCCCAGACCCTCGACCGCCTCCCTCAGCCGGTCCGTTCCGCTGGTCGCGGCGCGCAGGTCCGCAGACGCACGTGGCCCCCGGTCGAGGACCGGGGGCCACGCGGTGGGGCGTCGTTCAGCGGTAGGACCGCTGGCTCAGCACCTGCAGCTGGTGCGCGTCCTTCATGGCCTGCGCCTCGCGGCGCTGCCGGACGGTCTCCAGCAGGACCTGTCGGTCGGTCTCCGACATCTCGTCCCAGGCGCGCTTGCGGCGAGCACCGGAGCGAAGGGGGTTCCGTGCCATCGCGTTCACCCCCTCTCCCCTTGTCCAGGTGGTGCGGTGTCCGTCGCGGTCGGTCCTGGTCGGGGCCGTGGCGATCTGGTCGGTCGTCGGGGTGTCTGCGGGCAAGGTGTCGGTGTTCTGGTGCTGGTTCATTGCGCGCCTCCTTTCTGCGAGGTGGTCGGGTGTGGTCGAAGGGATGGGATCGTGGGTGGGCAGACGAGAAGAGCCGCCCTGGACGTGGTGTCCTGAGCGGCTCGAAGCCAGGGTGTCGGTCAGCGGTGCTGACGTGACGGATCTGGCTAGACGGAGACTGCGCCGAGGACGAGGGAGCCGGCGAACGCGGCACCACGGGACGTGTGATCGAAGGCGATCGGTGTCGTGGTCTGGTTCATTGCGGCTCACCTCCTCAGGCGGTCTGGTGTCGTCACCGTAGCGCACCCGGGCCGCCGCGCGCCACCGTCCGTGGGTGCGTGTCCCGCCGACCTCGGCGGGGCGTCACTCGAAGTCGAGTGCGGCGTCGATCTCGTCGCGGCTCGCGCCGCAGACGAACATCAGGTCGGCTGCGATGGACCGCACCTGTGCCGTGATGGCCGCCGTGTTCAGCGTCATCGTGTCCGGCAGCGCCGCGACGGCGATGCGGGCGGCCTCGACGAGCTGGTCGCGGGCGCCGGCGAAGTCGTCGAGCGAGGACAGGTCGTCGGCGATGACGTCGACGGCCTCGGCCAGGGCCTCCACGGACTGCTCGAGGGCGTCCGGTCCGACCTCGTCGTGGCGCAGCATCGCGCTGACCCGCCGTGCGAGCACCCGGGAGTCACGGATGGCGTTGTCGAAGTCGCGGACGGCTCCCACGTAGAGCGCCAGGTGCTCGCGCTGCCGCCAGCGCATGGGCGACATGCGGGCGATCTCGCTGACGTTGCGCGCCGTCGCGTCGAGGGAGTCGATGCTGCCCTGCATGCCGCGGGCCCGCTCGAGCGCCTCGTCGGCCACGCCGGGGTCACGCTCACGCAGGGACCGTGCGGTTCCCCTCAGCACCGACGCCAGCTGGCGCAGCAGACGCTGCACCTCCGCGTCGATGTCGCGCACCGGGTTGCGGGGCAGCAGCAGGACCATGGCCATGCCGCACAGGCCACCGATCAGCGCGTCCAGGAAGCGGGTCAGGGCCGGGTTGCCCGCCCCGGCCGCGGGCACCACGGCCGCCAGCAGCACGGCGGAGTTGGCGGCCTGGGTCAGGGCCAGGCCCCGGATGCCGGTGAGCGTGGCTGCGACGACCGTGAGCAGGACGACGAGCGCCATCTGCGCCGGCCCGCGTCCGATCGTCAGGATGATGAGCTCGCCCACGAGCACCCCGAGCGCCACACCGACGACGACCTCGACGAGCGTGCGACCACGGAGGCCACCGCCCGCGGTGATCACGACGACCGCGGCGATGGGGGCGAAGAACGCCTGCTGGTGCCCGAACACCTGGGTGGCGATCAGGAACGCGGCCGCGGTCGCGATCCCCAGGCGGAGCATCAGGCGCCAGCGACGGCGCAGGAGCAGGAGGCGGTCGAGGAAGGTCTCCTCGCTGCGGCGCAGACGGATGCGGCGCAGGGGGACGTCACGACCCGTGCCGCTCATCGCTCCTCCGCTCCCCCACGTCCGGCCCCACCTACGACACCGCTCGTCCCCACCGTGCCCGCGCCGATCACAGGTACAGGCCGGTCTGGCCCTCCTCGATGCGCTCCGACGCGACCGCGTGCAGGTCGCGCTCGCGCAGCAGCACGAAGCTCTCGCCCCGCACCTCGACCTCGGCGCGCTCCTCGGGATCGAAGAGCACGCGGTCGCCGACCTCGACGGCCCGCACGTGCGCGCCGACCGCCTCGACCTTGGCCCAGGCCAGCCGCTTGCCCATCGCCGCGGTGGCCGGGATCAGGATGCCGCCCCCCGAGCGCCGCTCCCCCGCCTCCTCGTCGATCGACACGAGCAGGCGGTCGTGCAGCATCCGGATGGCGAGCTTTCCGCCGTCGTCCCGTGCTCCCTCGGTACCGGGCATGGTCAGCCGAGCACCCGGCGCAGCACGACGATCGCTGCCACGGAGCCGACGACGCCGAGCACCACGGGCACCACGGTCTCGTAGCGGACCGATCCGTCCGGGCCGACGAACTTCGCCTTCACGTCGGCCAGGCTGCGCCGCGCGATGTTCTTGGGGTTCGTGCGGTCGACCAGGGCGTCGACGGTGTCGGCGAGCCGCTCGCGGATCTGCTCGATCTCGTCGACCAGCTCATCGGTCTGTGACGTGCCCACGTGGCGCCTCTCGTCGGTGCGGACTGGTCTTGCAAGGATAGGACCCATGACGACGCGACTGCAGCCCGGTGACACCGCACCCGACTTCACCCTCCCCGACGACACCGGCCAAGAGGTCACGCTGTCGAGCCTGCGGGGCGGCAAGGTGATCGTGTACTTCTACCCCGCGGCCATGACGCCGGGGTGCACGAAGCAGGCCACGGACTTCTCCGGGGCGCTCGACGACCTGCAGGCCGAGGGCTACACCGTCGTCGGCATCAGTCCGGACAAGCCCGAGAAGCTGGCGAAGTTCCGCGAGCGCGACGGGCTCACCATCACGCTGCTCTCCGACGTCGACCGCTCGGTGATGACCGCATGGGGCGCCTTCGGCGAGAAGAAGCTCTACGGCAAGGTCGTCGAGGGCGTCATCCGCTCTACGGTCGTGATCGGCGAGGACGGCACCGTCGAGGTGGCGCAGTACAACGTGAAGGCCACCGGACACGTGGCCAAGCTGCGCCGCGACCTCGGGCTCGACGCCGCCTGACCCGGATCCCCCTGGCCTAGGCTGGGGGCGCACCCGCCGGTGTGGTGGAACTGGTAGACACGCGGCACTTAGGATGCCGTGCCCCAGGGCGTGCAGGTTCGAGTCCTGTCACCGGCACCCGGTCCCCACGGCCACGCCGTGCGGCGGACCCGGGTCACGGCAGACTGTGGCCATGGTCCTGGTCATCGGTGAAGCCCTCGTCGACATCGTCGAACGACCCGACGGGTCGCGCACCGAGCATCCTGGTGGCAGCCCCGCCAACGTGGCTGTCGGTCTCGGACGCCTCGGCGTCACCCCGGTGCTCGCCACGAGCCTGGCCACCGACGACCTGGGGGCGCTCGTGCGCATGCACCTCGCGGAGTCGGGCGTGCGCCTCATGCCCGGGCTCAAGGAGCTGGAGCGCACCTCCACCGCCGTCGCCACGCTGGCCGAGGACGGCAGCGCGAGCTACGACTTCGACATCTGCTGGGACCCGGGCCGCATCTGGGCCGAGGAGGTCCCCGACATCGTCCACACGGGCTCGATCGCCGCGTTCCTGGAGCCGGGCGCCGACGACGTCGAGGACGCCCTGCGTCGGCTCGCGCCCATGTGCACCGTCACCTTCGACCCCAACGTCCGTCCGTCGCTCCTGCCGAGCCGCGCGGAGGCGCTGGACCGGATGGAGTCCCTGCTGCCGCTGTGCGACGTGGTCAAGGTCAGCGACGAGGACCTGGCCTGGCTCGAGCCGCACAGCGACCCCGCCGACACCGCCCGCAGCTGGCTGGCGGCCGGGCCGGCAGCCGTCGTCATGACGATGGGCGCCCGCGGTGCGCGCACGTACACGCACCGCGGCTCCATCGCCTCGAGGGCGCAGGCGTCCCACGTGGTCGACACCGTCGGCGCCGGCGACGCGTTCATGTCGGGACTCATCGCGGGCCTCAAGGACGACGGGCTCGACGGTGCGGCCGGCAGCACGCGGCTGCACGCCTCCGACCTCACGCTGTGGCGCAGCGTCACCGACCTCGCGTCACGCTGCTCCGCGTTCGTGGTCGGCCGCGCCGGCGCCCAGCCTCCCTGGGAGCACGAGCTCTGAGCGCGGCACCGAGGCTCAGGGGACGAGCTTCGGCAGGTTCGCGTTGATCTTCTGGGTCAGCACCTTCGCCACGGCGGCGGCCACGCCGGGAACCGGGGCGTCGAAGTGGATCGTGTAGTCCAGGTGCGTGCCACCGTCGGCGGTGGGCGTCAGCACCTGGATGCCGCGGTGTCCCTTCAGCGGGCTGCCCTGGGTGATCTCGTACTCGATGCGCTCGTCGGGCTCGGAGACCACGACGGTCTCGACGAAGCCGGGCAGGGGGCCGAGCTTGAGCGTGCGGGCCGAGCCCACGCCGTTGCGCGACGTGTGGCCGTCCCGCAGGCGCGTGATGCTCGCCCCGAACAGCGGACCGAGGTTCTCGTGCTCGCCGAGCGCGGCGAACACGTCGGCGGGGGCGGAGCGGAAGGTGTGGGTCACGTGGACACGGGGCTGGCCGAGGGAGGAGGGCTGTCCGGGGGCGGGGGTGTCAGGCATGGCCGACATCCTAGGGTGAGTCCGTCATGTTCCGTGTCCTGTTCCACGAGCCGCGCATCCCGGGCAACACCGGGAACACGATCCGGCTCGCCGCCGCCACCGGGGCGGAGCTGCACCTGGTGGAGCCGCTCGGCTTCGACCTGTCCGAGCCGAAGCTGAAGCGCGCCGGGCTGGACTACCACGACCTGGCGACCCTCCACGTGCACGCCGACCTCGACACGGCGCTGGCCGCACTCGGCGACGCGCGGGTGTTCGCGTTCACGACCGGGGCCACTCGCTCGTACGCCGACGTGTCGTACGAGCCGGGCGACGTGCTGCTGTTCGGCGCCGAGCCGTCAGGTCTGCCCGACGAGGTGCTCGCACACCCTCGCGTGACCGACCGGCTGCGGCTGCCCATGCTGCCGGCGCGGCGGTCCATGAACCTCGCCAACTGCGCGGCGATCGTGGTCTACGAGGCCTGGCGCCAGCACGGCTTCGCCGGCGGTTCCTGACACCGACCCCGTGCCGATGACGTTTCGGTGACTTCTCCGCATCCATCGGTTCCTGGCCGTCCGCGGACGTAGGCTGGTGCTCTTCTCGGGGAGGACAGCAGGGGACCATGGCACGACACGGACACGGACGACGCGTGCTGGTCACCGTCGCCCTGGCCCTGCTCATCAGCCTCGGCGTCACCGCAGGGCGGCAGGGTGCCATCGGCACCGAGCCCGGCACCGGACCCTTCCCCCAGGGCGTGGTCGTGGTGGGCGACTCCATCACCGCGCGCTACGACGACGACCCCGGCAGCCCCGAGCAGGGCTGGTGGAGCTTCGTCGGACGTCACTTCGACACCGAGGTGCGCACCTTCGCGCAGTCCGGCTCGGGCTACCAGCGCCCCGGCCACCGGTGCGGAGGGAACCGGTTCATCGACCGGCCCGAGGCCTTCGAGGGACCCGCACCGTCGGTCTTCATCGTCGAGGGCGGGCGCAACGACTGGGCCACCTGCCGCCAGGGCGGCCTGGTCGAGTCCACCGACGCCGCCGTCCAGCAGGCCGTCGACCGCTACTTCGACGTGGTCGAGCGGAGCCTGCCGCGCACGACCCGCATCGTGGTGCTCGGCCCACCGTGGGGCCCGCTGGACCCGTGGCAGCAGCGCCGGATCACGTCCATCGTGCACACCGCCGCGAAGCGTCACGGTCTCGAGTACGTGGCCACCAAGGGAAGCCTGGACCGGCCGGGCCGCACCGTCGACGGCGTGCACCCCACGCTCGCAGGCAGCAGGGCGCTGGGCGACGTCGTGATCGACGCCCTCTCGAACCGCCCGCCGCGCTGAGGCCCGTCAGGCCGAGAGCGCCTCGGCGACCAGCGGCGCGACCTGCGCGAGCGCCCGTCCGCGGTGGCTGATCGCATCCTTGTCGGACGGGCTCAGCTCGGCGGTCGACACGTCGAACCCGTCGGCGGCGAAGAGCGGGTCGTAGCCGAATCCGCCCTCGCCCTGCTCCCCCGCCAGGATGCGGCCGGGCATCTCGCCCCGGACGACGTGCTCCTGCCCGTCGGGCGTGCAGAACGCGACGGCGGCGACGAAGATGGCGCTGCGTCGCTCCGGCGGGACGTCGGAGATCTGCGACAGCAGGAGCCGGTTGTTGGCCGCGTCGCCGCCCTGGTCCTTCGGCACTCCCGACCAGCGCGCGGAGAGCACGCCCGGCATGCCGTTGAGCGCGTCGACGCAGAGGCCCGAGTCGTCGGCGAGCGACGGCAGCCCCGTGGCCTCGAGGCACGCCCGCGCCTTGATCAGGGCGTTGCCCTCGAACGTCGGCTCGGTCTCGGCCGGCTCCGGGTAGTCCGCGACGTCGGCGAGCCCGAGCACCTCGACCCCCGGCACGAGGGGCGCGAGGATGCGCTGCAGCTCCGCCAGCTTCTTCGCGTTGTTCGACGCGAGGACGACGGTGCTGGTCTGCCGCCCACGGCCCGGCACCCCCGCCGTGTCGTCGGTCATCGAGCGAGCGCCTCCTGCTGGAGGCGGGTGAGGTCGGTGCAGCCCTTCTCGGCCAGGGCCAGGAGGGCGTCGAGCTCGGAGCGGACGAAGGGCGCGCCCTCGGCGGTGCCCTGCACCTCGATGAACGCGCCGCTGCCCGTCATGACCACGTTCATGTCCGTCTCGGCGCGCACGTCCTCGACGTAGGGCAGGTCCAGCATGGGGGTGCCGTCGATGATGCCGACGCTGACCGCGGCCACCGACTGCACCAGGGGCTCCCCCGCCAGCGCACCCTTGTCGCGCAGGTGCGCGACGGCGTCGGCCAGGGCCACGTAGGCGCCGGTGATGGCCGCCGTGCGCGTGCCACCGTCGGCCTGCAGGACGTCGCAGTCGATCGTGATCGTGTTCTCACCGAGCGCCGTGTAGTCCACCGCAGCGCGCAGCGAACGGCCCACGAGCCGCGAGATCTCGTGCGTCCGGCCACCGATGCGACCCTTGACGGACTCGCGCGCGGAACGGTCGTGCGTGGCCTGCGGCAGCATCGCGTACTCGGCCGTGACCCAGCCCAGTCCCGAGCCCTTGCGCCAGCGCGGCACGCCCTCCGTGGCCGACGCGGCGCACAGCACCTTCGTCTTGCCGAACTCCACCAGGCAGGACCCCTGCGCGTGGTCGAGCCAGTGGCGGGTGATCGTGATCGGGCGGAGCTCGTCGACGGCGCGGCCGTCCTCGCGGGAGGTCATGTCCGCGACCCTACCGACGGGCGCTCAGACGTCGTAGACCTGCCCGGCCTCGACCAGGACGAAGTCCCCCGCGAAGGTGGAGCGGGTGTCGGCGGCGACCTCGTCGCGGTCGGTCCACGACGGCACGTGGGTCACGAGGAGGCGGCCGACGCCGGCGCGGGTGGCGTAGTCACCGGCCTCCGCACCGGTCAGGTGCAGGTTCGGCGGATTAGTCGCGGACTCCACGAACGAGGCCTCGCAGAGGAAGACGTCGGCGCCGAGCGCCACGTCGTCGAGCGCCTCCGTGGGTGCCGTGTCGCCGGAGTACGCCAGCACGCGTCCGTCGGCCTCGATCCGCATCCCGTAGGCCTCGACGGGATGGTCCATGAGCGACGGGGTCACCAGGAACGGACCGATCTGCACCGCCTCGCCGTGCACCCAGGAGCGGAAGTCGAACTGGTCGGCCATCTGCAGTCCCTCGGACCGCCCGTAGCTGCTCGCGAGGAACGGACCGGCGCCCTGGGGGGCGTACACGGGAATGGTCGGCAGCGCGCCCGTCGGGTGGTACTTGCTGACCACGTAGAAGCCCGACAGGTCGAAGCAGTGGTCGGCGTGCAGGTGCGAGAGCAGGACCGCGTCGACGTCGCGCAGGTCGAGGTGGCGCTGCAGGGGGCCGAGGGCTCCGCTGCCGAGGTCGACGAGCAGGCGGAAGTCGTCGTGCTCGACGAGGTAGCAGCTCGACGCCGAGTCCGGCCCGGGGAACGATCCGGCGCAGCCGACGATCGTGAGCCTCATGCCACCACCTGCGCGAACTGTCCGACCGTCTCGACCTCGGGCCCGAGGAAGCGACGGCCGAGCACACCGAACTCGTCGGGCCGGCCGGTGGTGAGGAACCGGTGCTCCGGTGCGGGCGCCTCGACGTCGCGCAGCAGCCCGCCCTGCACGAGCCGCGCGTAGACGTCCTTCGCCGTCTCCTCCGCACTCGAGACCAAGGTGACCTCCTCGCCCATGGCCAGGGCGATCGCCCCGGTCAGGAGAGGGTAGTGCGTGCAGCCGAGCACCAGGGTGTCGACACCCGCGTCGCGCAGCGGGGCCAGGTACTCCTCGGCCGCCGCGTCGACCTCGGGGCCGGTCGTGACGCCCCGTTCGACGAGGTCGACGAAGTCGGGGCAGGCCTGCGTGACGAGCTCGATGCCGGGGTTCGCGGCGAAGGCGTCGTCGTAGGCGCGCGACGCGGCCGTGGCGCGGGTGCAGATGACGCCCACCCGACCGTTGCGAGTGGCGCGGGCCGCCCGACGGGTGGCGGGGACGATGACCTCGACGACGGGGACGTCGTAGCGTTCGCGCGCGTCACGCAGCACGGCGGCGCTCGCGGAGTTGCAGGCGATGACCAGCATCTTCACGCCCTGGGCGACCAGGTGGTCGAGGCACTCGAGCGCGAACTCCCGCACCGCGGGGATCGGCTGCGGGCCGTAAGGCTGGCGGGCGGTGTCGCCGAGGTAGAGCACCGGCTCGTGCGGCAGCTGGTCGATCACGGCTCTGGCGACGGTCAGTCCGCCGAAGCCAGAGTCGAAGATCCCGATCGGTGCGTCCGCCACGAGGTGAAAGCCTACGGACGCGGCGGGGGCACGGCCACCCCTGGCCGCCGACGACGGGCTCACCCGGGGTGCAGGATGCGATCGAGGAAGCGCTGCGTCCGTTCCTCGCGCGGCGCGTCGACGACCTCGCGCCCCGGCCCCTGCTCGACCACGTGGCCGCCGTCGACGAAGACCACGGTGTCGGCGACGTCGGCCGCGAAGCGGATCTCGTGCGTCACCACGACCATGGTCCAGCCCTGGGAGGCGAGGTCGCGGACGACCGCGAGGACCTCGCCCACGAGCTCGGGGTCGAGCGCCGACGTCGGCTCGTCGAGCAGCACCACGCGCGGCCGCAGGGCGAGGGCGCGCGCGATGCCCACGCGCTGCTGCTGACCCCCGGAGAGCTGCGAGGGGTAGGCGTCCTCACGGCCCGACAGCCCGACCTGCTCCAGGAGCGCCCGGGCGCGGGCGGCGGCCTCGTCGGGGTCCTCCCCCTGCACCTGCACCGGGCCCTCGACGAGGTTGCCCAGCACGGTGCGGTGCGGGAAGAGCTCATGGGACTGGAAGACCATCCCGCTCTGACGGCGCAGCAGCTCGGCCCGGCGCCGGCCCTCCCTCCCCCTCGGCAGCGACCCGAAGTCGACCGACACGTCGCCGATCGTCACGACCCCGGCGTCGGGCACGGTCAGTGCGTTGAGCGAGCGCAGGAGCGTGGTCTTGCCCGAGCCCGAGGGGCCGATGACCGCGGTCGTCGTGCCCTCGGGGACGTCGAGGTCGATGCCATCGAGCACCGCGGTGCCGTCGAAGGCCTTGCGCAGGCCGCGGGCCTGGAGGAGCGGGGTCCGGCCGGTGGGTGCACTCATGTGGTCACGTACCTGTTCAGTCGCGTCTCGAGCCGGTTCTGCACCGCGGTGAGCAGCGTGCAGATGACCCAGTAGAAGAAGCCCAGCATCACGTACAGGGGCAGGTAGTCGAACGTGGTCGATGCGGCCTGCGTGACCACCCGGAAGGGGTCGGTCAGCAGGACGACCGAGACGAGCGAGGTGTCCTTCACGAGCGAGATCAGGGTGTTCGAGAGCGGCGGCACCGCGATCCTTCCTGCCTGCGGGAGGACCACCCGACGCAACGTGAGGCTCCGGGACATGCCGATCGTGGCCGCCGCCTCGTGCTGACCCGCCGGAACGGCGAGCAGCGCGCCGCGCACGGTCTCCGCGGCGTAGCCGGCCACGTTGACGCTCAGCGCCAGCGTGGCCGCCAGGAACGACGGCAGCTCGACGCCGAGCTGCGGCAGGGCGAAGAACACCACGAAGAGCTGCAGCAGCAGTGGGGTGCCGCGCACCGCCGAGATGAAGAAGCGCGCCGGCCACGAGAGCAGCCGGGACGAGGAGATCCGGGCCAGCGCGATGAGCACGGCCGCGACGAGTCCGATGGCGAAGCTGAGCGCGGTGAGCGGGATCGTGATCTTCAGGAGAGCGACGAGGGTCGGCCACGCGTTGTCACGGACGGAGTCCCACCAGGAGGTGCCGGAGCGGCCGCCCACCTCGGCGGCGCCCCCGTCCTCGACGGAGACATCGGCCTTGAAGTACTTCTCGCTGATCTCGGTCAAGGTCCCGTCGGCACGCAGGGAGTCCAGGGCCTGATCGGCCTCACGGGTCAGGGCCTCGTCGTCCTGACGGAAGGCCAGCGCCTGCGCGCCGACCTCCTCGCCGGCGTCGCCGACCACCTCGATCTGGTCGTCACCGGTGGTGGCGAGGTAGTCGAGCACGGCGATGTTGTCGTTGACGATCGCGTCGACCCGGCCGCGGGCCACGAGGTCGGCAGCCTGGGCGAACTGCTCGACGTTCTCGACGCGGGCGCCGGCGTCCTTCGCGACCTGCGACCAGTTGCTGGTGGCCGATTGCGCCGTGACCTTGCCCTCGAGGTCGGCGAGGGTTCGGATGTCCGAGCCCTTCTTCGCGACGATGACGCCACGCGAGTACGTGTACGGCGTGGAGAACGCGTAGCTCTCCTCGCGCTCGGGGTTGACGGTGATCTGGTTGGCGATCACGTCGATGCGCCCGGAGTCGAGCGCCCCGAACAACGCGTCGAACTGCGACTGCACGAACCGCAGCTGCCAGCCGGCTTCGTCGGCGACGGCCTCGATGACCTCGATGTCGTAGCCGGTCAGCTCACCGCCCTCGTTGAACGAGAACGGGGGGTAGGTGCCCTCCGTGCCGACGACGACCTCGCGGCCCCCACCCTCGCCGGCACTGCCGTCGCCAGAACCGCCGTCGGCGGCCTGCGCCGGACCTGCCAGCAGCAGGGGCGCCAGCACCGCGAGCACGAGCCCGGCCAGCACCCCCATGAATCGTCGCCTCACGCGCGACCCCCTTCGTCGTCGCTCGACCCTAGTCCTGTCCCGGGACGTCGGCACGCCCGTCCCGGTGCGTGAGAGGCGACCCGCTCACCACGGACCTCCGTCGGGCGGCCATCGCCACCCCGGGGCTGGACTGCCGGAGCGTCTAGAGCGGGAGCTTGGGCTGCGGTGGCGCGTGGGTGGGGTCGACGCCGTCGAAGAGGCTGCTGACCGACTCGCCGGCGTGGATGCGGGCGATGGCCTGGGCGAACAGGGGCGCGACCGAGCGGACCCGCAGCTCGGGCCAGTCAGCGGGCGGCGGCACGGTGTCGGTCGTGACCACCTCGGCGATCCCCGGGTGGTCGCGCAGCCGCTCGACCGCCTTGCCGGTGAACAGCCCGTGAGTGCAGGCCACCGAGATCTCGGTGACGCCCTGGGTCTCCAGCATCGACACGAGCTCGACGATGGAGCCGCCGGTGGCGATCTCGTCGTCGAGCACGATCGCGCGCTTGCCCGAGACGTCGCCGACGATGGCGTCGATGACGACCTTGTCGTCGGCCTTGCGCTGCTTGCTGCCCGCAGCGACCGGCAGGCCGAGCAGCCGCGCGAACTGCGAGGCCGTCTTGGCGTTGCCGAAGTCGGGCGAGACGACCACCGCGTTGCTCAGGTCGGACCCGCGGTAGTGGTCGGCCAGCTCACCGATGGCGGTCAGGTGGTCGAGCGGCATCGAGAAGAACCCGTGCACCTGGGGCGCGTGCAGGGTCATGGTGACCACGCGGCTCACGCCGGCCGTGGCCATCATGTCGGCCACCAGCTTGCCGCCGATGGAGATGCGCGACGCGTCCTTCTTGTCCGATCGCGCGTAGGCGTAGTGCGGCACCACGACGGTGATCGAGGCCGCCGACGCACCGCGCGCCGCGTCGACCATGAGCAGCAGCTCCATGAGGTGGTCCTGCGTCGGCGGCACCAGCGGCTGGACGATGTAGACGTCGCGCTGGCGGCAGTTGGCGTGCAGCTGCGACTGCAGGCAGTCGTTGCTGAAGCGCACGGTCTCCGACGGGGAGAGGGTGGTGCCGAGCTCGTTGCAGATGGCCTCGGCGAGGGAGCGGTGGGCGCTTCCGGAGAAGACCACGATGTCGCGCACACCGTGAGGCTAGCGGAGGGAGCGGCGACCCGGAACCGTCACCGGCACCGACCCCGCCGACCAGCCCCGTCGACCAGCCGGGGGGCTCAGGCCCAGAGCTGGCCGTCGAGGGCGTCCTCGGCCTCGTCGAGCGTGCCCTCGTAGGCGCCGGTCGACAGGTACTTCCAGCCGCCGTCGCAGACGATGAAGACGATGTCGGCGCGCTCGCCGGCCTTCTGGCTCTTGGCCGCCTGGGCCAGTGCGGCGTGCAGGATCGCGCCGGTGGAGATGCCGGCGAAGATGCCCTCGGCCTCGAGGAGCTCGCGCACGCGGCGCACCGCGTCACGCGGGCCGACGCTGAACCGGGCGTCGATCAACGACGCGTCGTAGAGCTCGGGCACGAAGCCCTCGTCGAGGTTGCGCAGTCCGTAGACGAGCTCGCCGTAGCGCGGCTCGGCGGCGACGATGCGCACGTCGGGCTTGGCCTCGCGGAAGTACCGTCCGGTGCCCATGAGCGTGCCGGTGGTGCCCAGCCCGGCCACGAAGTGGGTGACCTCGGGCAGGTCGGCGAGGATCTCCGGGCCCGTGCCGCGGTAGTGCGCCTCGGCGTTGGCGGGGTTGCCGTACTGGTACAGCATCACCCAGTCCGGGTGCTCCTCGGCGATGCCCTTCGCGACGCGCACGGCCTCGTTGGAGCCGCCGGCGGCGGGCGACGGGATGATCTCGGCGCCCCACATGCGCAGCAGCTGACGGCGCTCCTCCGAGGTGTTCTCGGGCATGACGCAGACCATCCGGTAGCCGCGCAGCTTGGCGACCATGGCCATGGAGATGCCCGTGTTGCCGCTGGTGGGCTCGAGGATCGTGCAGCCGGGCGTGAGCCGACCGTCGGCCTCGGCGGCCTCGATCATGGCCAGCGCAGCACGGTCCTTGATCGAGCCGGTCGGGTTCTGGTCCTCCAGCTTGGCCCAGAGGCGCACGTCGTCGCTCGGCGACAGCGCGGGCAGGCCGACGAGCGGGGTGCCGCCGACGGTGTCGGCGAGCGAGTCGAAACGCGCCACGAGGTTCAGCTACCGCCCGCGACGGCGGGCAGGATCACGACGGTGTCGCCGTCGGAGAGAGCCGTCTCGAGACCCCCGGTGAACCGGATGTCCTCGTCGTTGACGTACACGTTCACGAAGCGCCGGACGGCCACGCCCTGGTCGCCCTCCTCGACGAGGCGGTCCTTGATGCCGGCGTGGGCCGACTCCAGGTTCTCGACGAGCTCGGCCACGGTGGCGCCCTTGCTCTCGACGGCGCGCTCGCCGTCGGTGTACGTGCGCAGGATGGTCGGGATGCGGACCTCGATGGCCATCGGTGCCGTCACTCTCTTCCGGTTCTCGGGGGATGTGGTCGGGGGTTCACTCGTCGTAACGCTCGACGACGCGGACTTCTTCCTCCGTGACCTCGCCGTCGACGATCCGGTAGGAGCGGAAGTCGACCGCCGTCCCCTCGACGTCGGCGCCGTCACGAGTGGAGACGAGCACGTAGTGGGCGCCGGGCTCGGAGGCCAGGTTCACGTCGGTGCGTGACGGGTAGGCCTCGGTGGCGGTGTGCGAGTGGTAGATCACGACGGGCTCCTCGTCGCGGTCGTCCATGTCGCGGTAGAGGCGCAGCAGGTCGGTCGAGTCGAACTCGTAGAACGTGGGCGACATCGCCGCGTTCACCATGGGCACGAGCCGGGCGGGACGGTCGGAGTCGATCGGCCCCGCCACGACCCCGCACGCCTCGTCGGGGTGGTCCCGGCGGGCGTGGGCGATGATCGCGTCGTGGGTCGCGCGGTCGATGGTGAGCACGGCCGCGAGTCTATCGACGCCTGCCGCGGACGCAGGGCGACGCCTGAGCGCTGAGACGAACGTGCATCCGTCCGGTACGATTTTGGTATGCCAAAGTCTCGCGCCCAGGGGGCTCTCGCCGTCGACGACGCCACCGACCGGCTGCGCGCCCTGGTCGTCTCCGGCGAGATCGCTCCGGGCGAGCGTCTCGTGGAGCGTCACCTCGCCGAGCGTCTCGGGCTGTCGCGCATCCCGGTGCGCGAGGCGTTGCAAACCCTGGTCGCCGAGGGCTTCGCCGTCGAGCGGCGCACCGGCGGAGTGGCCGTGCGCGAGCACCGGGCCGACGACGTCGCCGAGCTGCTCGAGATCGCGCACGCGCTCGACGCCGTCGCCTGCCGACGGATGCTGGTCGCGCGCACGGACGTCACGGAGCTGCGCGAGGTGCTGCACCGCGGGGCACGGGCCCTGGCCGAGGACCGGCACGACGACGCCGTCGAGCTCAACGCCCGGTTCCACGCCGTGCTGACGGACCTGGCACCGGCGCCGATGGTGCGCGAGACGACGCGTCCCCTCCGCCAGGTGCTGGGGTGGCTCCTGCGCAGGCACGCCGACCCCGGGCTCATCCACGCCCAGCACGTCTCGCTCGTCGACGCCCTCGAGTCCGGTGACGGCGCACGGCTGGAGCAGGTGCTCGGCGCCCATGCCCGCACGAGCCTCGAGGCCCTGGAGGGGACCCGATGACCTCGCTCGGACCTTCCCCGGTGCTCGCTCTCGCCCTCACGACCGTGCTCGTGCTGGCGTCCTGCACCGCCGGCGACGCTCCCGAGCCCGGGCGGACGACGGCTGCCGACACCCCCGTCCCGATCGCGACCTCGACGCCGTCACCGACGCCCACGACGCCGCCCACCCGGGCCGAGCAGGAGCGCCTCGACGAGCGGCTCCTCGATGCCGCTGCACGTGGTGACGCCCGCGAGACCGCGACGGCCCTGGCGCGCGGAGCACGGATCGAGGCCCGTGACGGGCGCGACCGCACGCCGCTGCTGCTCGCCGCCGCGGCGGACCACCTCGACGTCGCGCGCCTGCTCGTGCGCCTGGGCGCCGACCCGAACGCCGTGGACGACCGGTCCGACACGCCCTGGCTCGTCACCGGCGTCACCGGGAGCGTCCCGATGGGCCGCCTCCTGCTCGCCGCCGGTGCCGACCTGACGCTGCGCAACCGGTTCGGTGGCCTCTCGCCCATCCCCGCGAGCGAGCGCGGCCACCTGGAGTACGTGCGCTGGGTCGTGGCGACCGACGTCGACCTCGACCACGTCAACGACCTGGGGTGGACGGCACTGCTGGAGGCCGTGGTGCTCGGCGACGGCGGCCGACGGCACCGCGACCTGGTGCAGGCGCTGCTCGACGCCGGGGCGGACCCGACGATCACCGACCAGCAGGGACGGACGGCGCTGCAGCTGGCCCGCCAGCGCGGGCACGCGGCGATGGCCGCGGTGCTCGAGGGCGCCGACCGCTGACCCTCCGGGGGCCTACCCGGTGGGGCTCGAGGTGATGGGGCGCGAGGTGACGCGACGGGCGCGCAGCAGGAGCGCGAGCAGGACGAGCGCGGCCAGGACCGAGGCTGCCACGGCACCGAGCGACGCGAGGTAGGCGATGTCGGTGTCGAAGGCGATCCCCTGGCGGACGCGCGGCACCGCACTGGTGCGGATCCCGTACGACGTCGCGAGCTCCTGCAGCAGCCACAGACCGAGCGCGCTCAGCATCAGCGGGACGACGGCGAGCGCGAGGTCGGCGCCGCCGGGTCTGCGTGCGGGTCGGGCCCAGGCCCGGCTCAGCCAGACGAGGTAGCCGACGGCCAGCAGCTGCGCGACGAGCGTCGCCAGGAACGGCTCGGGCGTGCGCCACGTGCTCGCCACGCCCCACACCACGGTGGCGACCGGGCACACCAGGAAGAGCGACAGCCCGAGGACCTGGTGCGCCCGGCCGTCCGTGGCACCGAGGCGGCGCGGCCCTTCCGGGTACACGGTCCCGGAACCGGTCACGTGAGGGCCCCGACGAGCGTCTCCTGGACGTAGCCGAGCCAGTCGTACACGTCGGACATCGCCTGGACCGCCGGGTCGTCGCTCTCGGCGACCGAGAGGGCGTCGTCGTCGGAGTCGATGCCGAGCCGCACGGCGATCGAGAGCCTGATGTCGGTGAGCGTCCGCAGCCAGGCCTGGACCTCGGCGTCGTCGAGCTCGACCTCGACGACGACCTCGGGGCCGTCGTCCTCGTCCAGCCCCATGCCACCGGAGACGAGGGACGCGATGAGTCGCTCGGCGTTCTCGACCTTGGCGCTCGTGAGGGACCGCTCGGTGAAGCGGCGGAACTCGGCGGAGTCCTCGGCGTCGTCGCCGTAGGCGTCGGGCAGGAGGCGGCGCAGCACCGGGTCCTCCGGCGGCAGGGAGGGACCGCCCATCCCCAGCTGCGCCGCGAGCGGGTCGGGGTCGGACTCCGGCGTGCCGTTGCGGTCACGGAGCAGCTCGACGACCTGACCGGCCAGGTTGGCCAGGACGTGCGCCTCCTCGGGCTCGAACGCCGCGACGACCCCGCCGCGTCGGCGGCGCTTGAACGGGCGCATCAGATCGTGTCCGACGTCTGCAGCGTGGCCCACAGGCCGTACTCGTGCATGGCCTGCACGTGGCGCTCCATCTGCTCGCGGCTCCCGCTCGACACGACCGCGCGACCCTCGTGGTGCACGGCCAGCATGAGCTCGGTCGCCTTCTCGTCGGAGTAGCCGAAGTAGGCGCGGAACACGTAGGCCACGTACGACATGAGGTTCACGGGGTCGTTCCACACGATCGTGACCCACGGGTCCTCCAGCGCGAGGCGGAGGTCGGAGGCGGGCTCGTCGAGCTCGACCGGGGCCGGAGTGGTCACCTCGCCATTGTGACGCAGCGCCGCGCGCGGGCGAAACCCGACGGGGTCACCGGGGCTGCTCCAGCGCCGCGACCAACGACGGCTCCAGGTACGGCGCCAGGGTGCGTGAGTAGGTCGCCGAGATGTGCGAGGAGTCGAAGTAGGCCAAGACCCCTCCGATGACGGGGTAGCAGGTGTCGTCGCAGAAGAAGTCGGTCAGGTCGGCGACCGACGCGGCCGGGGTGTCGAGGTCGCGCACGGCGTCGGCCAGCGGGTCGGGGATCTCCCAGTCCTCGCGTGGCGCGGAGCACGCGGCCAGGTCGTCGGTGTGCTCGGCCACGCAGTCGGGGATGTTGGGGACGGTGCTCTGGGGGAACGGGTTGTCGCGGATGACCAGCAGGCGCGCCCCGGAGTCCAGCCACCGCTTCGCGTAGGACCGGTACCCGTCGTACCAGCCGTCGTAGGACTCGGCCCGTCCGTCGACGCCGACCACCGGCAGCCCGGTGCGCGTCGACTCCACCACGAGGTCGAACGCGTCGCCGGAGGTCGCCTTCTGGACCTTCTCGCCCCATCCCACGCAGTTGCGGCGGAACTCCTCGGTCTCCAGCTGGATCATCGCGTCCGTCGGGAAGCACTGCGAGGCCAGGAAGGTGGTGATCCGCCAGCCCCGCTCCTCGGCGATCGACTGGAGCGCCGGCAACCAGTGCCCGGCGTGGGAGTTGCCGACGAGGGCGATGCTCACGTCGGCGTCACGGTCGCCGTACGTGCACGTGGTGAGGTCGTCGAACGGGCGGTAGACCCAGCAGTCGTCGGCGTAGGCGTCGGACTTGTCCTCGGCCGCCTGCGTGGGGTCGGGGATGATCGTGTCGCCCTGCACCGGCCCGCAGTCGAGCTCGGGGTCGAGGGCCCCGGCACCGAAGCAGGGGTCGTTCCCGGACAGGGCCGCCCGGACCTGCTCGCGGGCGTCGTCCTGCCGACGGTCGACCTCTGCGCCCTGGGCCACCCCCATGCCCACGACCACGGACATCGCCACCGCGGCCGCCGCGAACGGCCGCCACAGCGGCAGGCCGCGCGGGTGGCTGCGGAAGCGGTCCTCGACGAAGCGCTTGGTCAGCCCGGCGAGCACGAGGGTCGCGGCCACCGCCGCCAGCGAGTCGAGGACGCCGCGCTCCCCCGCGACGTGGCCGAGGAGCACGATGATCGGCCAGTGCCAGAGGTACACCGAGTAGGACACGTCGCCCAGCCACTGCACCGGACGCGAGGACAGCAGCTGGGTCGGCGACCCCGCACCGGAGGCGGCAGCACCGATGACGAACGCCGTGCCGAGCACCGGGACGAGGGCGGCGGACCCGGGGAACGGGGTGGCGTCGGTGTAGGTCCACGCCGCCCACCCGATGGCGGCGAAGCCGACCCACGCGAGGACCGACCGCACGACGGGCGGCAGACCGGCGACCCCGCCGTCGCCACCGTGCTGCGCGCCCACGACGCCCGGCTCCGCGGACGCCCGGCTGCGCAGGGCCACGAGGATCGCGACCAGACCGCCGACACCCAGCTCCCAGACCCGCGTCGGGGTGACGAAGTAGGCCGAGGACGGGTCGGCCGCGGTGGCGTGGATCGAGTACGCCAACGAGCCGACCACGACGACCACGAGGGCGACACCGAGCACGTGGACCAGCCGCAGCCCGAGACGGCGTGCCACGAGCACGCACAGCAGCACGAGGATCGGCCAGACGGCGTAGAACTGCTCCTCCACGGACAGGGACCAGTAGTGCTGCACGGGCGTCGGGGCGTTCTCGGCCGCGAGGTAGTCGACCGCTTGACCGGCCAGGCGCCAGTTCTCCACGTAGAGCGAGGCGGCCACGGCCCCCAGCGCCGTGTCCTTCCAGAGCGTGGCCGGCGCCAGCAGCCGGGAGAGCACGAGGGTGACGGCCAGGACCAGCAGCGCCGCGGGCAGCAGCCGTCGCACCCGCCGCATCCAGAACGTGACGAGGTCGCGCCCGCGCGACGGCGCGGCGGTGATCAGGTGGGAGGTGATCAGGAACCCGGAGATGACGAAGAAGACGTCGACGCCGGTGTAGCCACCGGTGATGCTGCTCGGCCACACGTGGTAGACGACGACCAGGCTGACCGCGACGGCGCGCAGCCCCTGGATGTCGAGACGGTGCCCCCGGGCAGGGGTCGATCGGGTTCCGGACACTCGCTCGAGGGTAATAGGTGCGCCCACGTCGAGCACCATCGTGAAGTGCCGACCCGGCTCGACCGCCTAGGGTGGCGGGTGTGACGACGGCACTGCTGACCGACCACTACGAGCTGACGATGCTGCAGGCGGCCCTCGCCGACGGGACCGCGCACCGCAGGTCCGTCTTCGAGCTCTTCGCCCGGCGACTCCCCACCGGGCGCCGCTACGGCGTGGTCGCCGGCACGGGTCGCCTGCTCGACGCCCTCGAGTCGTTCCGCTTCGACGCCGACGCGGTCGCCTGGCTGCGGGAGCGTCGGGTCGTCGACGAGGCGACGTGCGACTGGCTGGCCGACTACCGCTTCACCGGTGACGTCTGGGGCTACGCCGAGGGCGACCTGTACTTCCCCGCCTCGCCCGTCCTCGTCGTGGAGGGCACCTTCGCCGAGGCCGTGGTCCTGGAGACGCTGTTCCTGTCGATCCTCAACCACGACTCGGCGATCGCGTCGGCCGCGGCACGCATGGTCGGCGCCGCGGGCGGTCGCCCGTGCATCGAGATGGGCTCGCGCCGGACCCACGAGTGGTCGGCGGTCGCGGCGGCGCGTGCCGCCTACGTGGCGGGATTCGCCACCACCTCGAACCTGGAGGCGGGCCGGACGCACGGCATCCCCACGGCCGGCACGAGCGCGCACTCGTTCACCCTGCTCCACGACAGCGAGCGCGACGCGTTCACCGCGCAGGTGGAGTCGCTCGGCTCCACGACCACCCTGCTGGTCGACACCTACGACATCGCCGAGGCGGTCCGCACCGGCGTCGAGGTGGCGGGACCGTCGCTCGGTGCCGTCCGGATCGACTCCGGCGACCTGCCCTCGCTCGCCCACCAGGTCCGCGAGCAGCTCGACTCGCTCGGGGCCACCGAGACGCGGATCGTGGTCACGAGCGACCTCGACGAGCAC
This sequence comes from Aeromicrobium sp. Leaf289, assembly GCF_001423335.1. Classification (NCBI taxonomy): domain Bacteria; kingdom Bacillati; phylum Actinomycetota; class Actinomycetes; order Propionibacteriales; family Nocardioidaceae; genus Aeromicrobium; species Aeromicrobium sp. Leaf289. The sequence goes on from NZ_LMNK01000003.1 coordinate 57,664, forward strand.
GCGATCGCCACCCTGGCGGCCGCCCCCGTCGACGGCTACGGCGTCGGCACGTCGCTGGTCACGGGGTCCGGCGCGCCCACGTCGGGGTTCGTCTACAAGCTCGTCGCGCGCGAGGACGACGCCGGGACGATGCAGCCGGTGGCCAAGAAGAGCGTCGACAAGGCCAGCGTCGGCGGACGCAAGTGGGCGCTGCGCAGGCTCTCGTCATCCGGGACCGCCCAGGCCGAGGTCGTGGGCATCGGCACTCCCCCGGTCGACGACGGCGACGACCGCGCGCTCCTCGTGCCGTTCGTCGAAGGGGGTCTGCACGTGCACCACGACACCTTGGACGACGCCCGCGCACGTCACGCGTCGGCGATCGCCGAGCTGCCCGCCGCGGCGCGCAAGCTCTCGCGGGGTGAGCCCGTGATCCAGACCGTCCTCGAGCACTGAGTCCTGCGGCACCACGGGCCGTCGCACGACGACCGGGACCACCGCCCGACGTCGTGCGCCTGCAGCTCGTCCCGCCTGCGACCTACCCTGGACCGAAGCCGAACCGAGGAGGACCCGTGCCCGACCAGACGACCGCACTCGTGGTGGTGGACGTGCAGAACGACTTCTGCGAAGGCGGGTCGCTCGCGGTGGCCGGCGGTGCCGACGTCGCCCGTCGGGTCGCCGACCTGGTCGCCGAGGGACGGTACGCGACGGTCGTCGCCACGCGCGACCACCACGTCGATCCGGGGCCGCACTTCTCCGACACCCCGGACTTCGTGGACTCCTGGCCACGGCACTGCGTGGTCGGGACGTCCGGCGCGGAGCTGCACGCGCCGCTGACGACCGACCTGTTCGACGCCGTCTTCCTCAAGGGCGAGTACGAGGCGGCCTACTCCGGCTTCGAGGGCGCCACGGAGGCGGGTGACTCCATGACCGCGTGGCTGCGCGAGCGCGGCATCACGACGCTCGACGTCGTGGGCATCGCGACCGACCACTGCGTGCGCGCGACGGCGCTCGACGGCGTGCGCGAGGGCTTCACGGTGCGCGTCGTCGAGGGACTGACCGCAGCGGTGAGCCCGGCCGGCCTCCCGGCGCTGCGTCAGGAGCTGGCGGCGGCGGGCGTCCGGGTCACGGAGCGCTGACCGCGGAGGCGGTCGACGCGTTCTGCGGCTGGTCGGGGGCGGGCGGCAGCACGAACAGCAGCGCGCCCAGGGCGACCACCGGGATCGAGGCGAGGACGTCGCGACGGGTCGGTGTGTGCTTCATGGCGCCAGCCTGACCGGCGCACCTGAACGCGCGGCGTCAGCGCGGTGAACGCGCGCCGCACACCCTCAGAGCAGCTCCTTGGCGAGCAGCTCGAGGGTCTCGTCACGCGCCGGCGAGGTGCGCGGGTCGGTGCCCAGGCGGGCCGACCCGACCGGGTGCAGCATGACCTCGTCGACGTCGAACCGCTCGGCCATCTCGCGCACCTGCGCGGCGGCACCGGCCGGGTCGCCGACGACCGAGCGGGCGGACCCCGCGTCGACCATGGCCTGCTGCTGCGGCGGCAGGTCGGTCGCCAGCGCGGTCTCGACGAGGTCGAGTGCCGTCAGGGGCTGGCCGGTGCGCAGCCGTGCCATGTTCTGCAGGTTCGGCAGGGCCTGGGCGTGGGCCTCGGCCTCGGTGGCGGCGACCGAGGCGTTGACCGTGAGGAAGGTGGTGGGCCGGTCCGCCAGGTCCGAGGGACGGAAGTTCGCGCGGTAGTGGGCGAGCGCCTCCTCCGTGCCGTGACCGGAGAAGTGGTGGGCGAACACGTAGGGCAGACCCTTGGCAGCCGCGAGCTGCGCCGAGTACATGGACGAGCCCAGCAGCCACAGGCGCGCCGTGGAGGCGGCGACGGGCGTGGCCTTGAGGATGTACTCGCGCTGCGGGATCGGCACGCGGACACCGCGACCGTCCATCAGCGCGGTGACGTCGTCGAGGTACTGCGGGAAGTTCTCGACGTCGGTGTCGTCGCGCCCGGTGGCACCCCGCAGGGCCCACGACGTGACGGGGTCGGACCCCGGGGCGCGACCGATCCCCAGGTCGATGCGGCCCGGGTAGGCGGCCTCGAGCAGCGCGAACTGCTCGGCCACGGTGAGCGGCGCGTGGTTCGGCAGCATCACCCCGCCGGATCCGACCCGGATCCGGTCGGTGGCCGACGCGAGGATGCCGATCAGCACCGGAGGACTGGTGGCGGCGACCGCGGCCATGTTGTGGTGCTCGGCCACCCAGTAGCGCTCGAACCCGAGCCGGTCGGCGGTCTGGGCGAGCTGCACGGAGGCCGCGACGGCGTCGGACGTCGTCTGGTCGGTGCGGACGGGGACGAGGTCGAGGACGGACAAGCGCATACGGGGGTCAACGCCGGAGGGCGCCGAAGACTTCCCTCGCCGGCCGGGCGCCCCCGAGACGGGGCCCGGACGGGTCCAGCACGACGGGCCTCAGACCACCTTCTTCAGCGTGCCGCTCGGGGTGAAGGTGGCGGTGCGCTTCTTGGTGGCACCCGCCGAGGTCTTCGTGCAGTAGCCGAAGCTGGTCCCGAGCCGGCTGTGCGGCTGACCCACCTTCCTGAGGACGCTCTCGACGGACGAGCCCGTCCTCAGCCGCGTGACGACTGCGTCGCTCGGGCGGGCCGCGCGGTCGCGACAGCCGTCGTTGGCGACGCCCTCGGCGCGCTCCCACGTCTGCAGGTACGCCTCGGCGCCTCGGGCCATGTCGTCGACGATGGCCTGCCCGCCCTGCTTGCGCAGGTCCTCGATCCAGTCGGGGTACAGCCCGTAGTGGGCCACGCCGTCGGTGTTGATGTCGTACACGCGGGTGCCGCTCACGTTCTTGTCGATCGTCACCCCGCCCAGCCCCTTGAACGGGTAGGTGACCTTGTCGGGGACGTCGGCGCCACGCGGGTCTCCCTGGGCGCCGAGGCCGTTGATGTCGGCGCCGAACCCGAACCCGAAGTAGTACCGCGGGTCGGCCCAGGCGAGGTGCTGGCGCCACTTCTCGACGAAGCCGTCGCTGTCGCCGGCGTAGGGGGTGATGACGCCACCGGCCCGGTAGATGCGGGGGTAGGCGTCGGGGGTCGACCACGAGTGGCTCGACAGGACGCCCGGGTAGTCGATCCGCTCGACCAGGTCGAGGGAGGACTTCCGTGCCGCGACGCTCATGTGGTCCGGGTCGAACAGCATCTTCTTCTCGGCCATCCGCAGGATCGTGTGGTCACCGAGCGACGTGAGGCCGCGCGCGTTGCAGTGCGGACCCGAGGCGTACAGCGGGAGCTTGACCGGGATGTAGAGCTTCGCGATCGCCCCGAACAACGCGTCCTGCTCGGGCACCAGCGTGGGCGCCGTGAGCTGGCTGCGGTCCTCGACCCCCTCTTGGCCGTTCTCGCACGTCCTCATGTCCCAGAAGGACCCGGTCTCCAGGAAGTTGGCGCCGTTGATGAGCGGCGCGATGCCACCGGTGTCGCCGGCCACGCCGGACAGGGCGTTGTCGAACTTGTTGACCAGCTCCATCTGGCGGACACCGAGGTCGTGCACCTCGTCGAGCTGACGGTCGATCTCCGCCTTCGTGCACTGCGGCTGGTCGAGCTTGGTGGAGCAGCCGAACAGCACGCTGGTCTCGATGCCCATGACGACGGCGAGCTTGCCGTCGTTGATGACCTTCCGCGCCTCGAACGGGTCGGTGACGATCCGGTACCAGCCCTTGCCGGGGCCGCCGTACTGGGCGTCGACGTACCGCTCCAGGTTGCGCATCTGCTTGGCCTGCAGACGGATGCTGTCCATGTCGTCGCAGGAGTTGCGCTTGAGCGGGTAGACGGTGCACAGCTGGTTGTTCTCGACCAGGAGGTTCACGAACAGGCGTTGCCCGCCGCGCCACGACCGCTCCATCCACTTGTAGTAGGTCCCCTCGTGGGTCAGGGAGTCCGGCGCAGGCCAGTCCTTGAACGTCGGCCAGCCGACGGGGTCGTGGAAGCCGACGGGCGTGCCGCCCTTGCTCATGAGGTTCTCCAGCAGGGCACCCGCACCGTTGGCCAGCTGGTGGTCGAGGCAGTCGACGAGCGCGGCCTTGACGCCGTACGGGCTCCAGGGGCGACCGCAGTGCACCTGCCCGCCGAGGAACTCGAAGGCCATGCCGTGGGTGTGGGCGTCGAGGTAGCCGCGCACCTCCTGGAAGGGCGAGGCACCGCGGTGCGGCTCCCCCTTCACGTTCGTGGTGATCTCCGGCCAGGCCGCGCAGCCGGTCGTGAGCCTAAGGGCGAACGGCGTCGAGTCCCGCTCGGTGAGCCGTCCACGGGCGTCGGCGCCGAGCACCTTCGCACCACGCGCGAACGTGAAGCCCTTCGCGGTGCGATCGACCGTCCAGGTGGTCCTCGCCGACGCGGTGGAGGTGCGGCCCACCACGCCGAGCAGCCCGACCGAGAGGAAGCTCTCGTCCTTCGCGAACAGCAGGTAGCTGCCGAGGTCGGTGGCCTGGAAGTGGAACGGCTCCGCGTCGGTGACGCTCGTCGCCGAGGTGCTCCAGCCGACGCCGGAGCGGCGGACCCACCGGCCGTCGGGGCCCTGAAGCGCGTAGCAGCCGCCCGCCATGGCGTAGCGGTCCGCGGGGACCGACGCCCTCTTCGCCGGTGCCATCCCGGGAAGCAAGGTCGGGTCCTTCTCGGCCCGTTGCGCCTCCACGGCCGAACGACCGGCGGCGGCCTGCGTGGCGCTCGTGCGATCGGCGGTCCCTGCGGAGTCCGGTGTCCGTGACACGGCGTTCTTCGTCGCGGGATCGTTGTGCACGTGGTCGTGGCCGTCGTTCCCTGCGCCGCCCTGGAGGACGGAGACCGCGGCGGCGTCGGCCCCGTCGAGGCTCGTGCCGTCGACGGCGGCGTCGGGCGTCGCGTCACCGTGGAACTGCTCGGTCCAGGTGACGTAGGCGGGCAGCATCGCCGCGGTCAGCGTCATGGTCATGACCACGACCGCGATGCCCCAGCTGTGCCGACGCCTGCGTGTCATGCCGGGTCCAACGACGAACCTACCCATGAGTCACCCCTCGATCCGGTACGACCGTACCGGTTCTTCGGCGGTGCGACCAGACCCCGCCGGACGCGCCGTCAGGCCACGTCGGCCGGCATCGACGACGGGAACGTGCCGAGCCGCTCGACCATGAACCCGCCGGGATAGCTGCGGATGCGGTGCGACCGGCGCGGGTCGTAGGGCCGGCGACGCGGTGGCAGCAGGCGCACGACCCTCCCCCGCAGACGCAGGGACCGCCGAGCGAGACCTTGCACCCAGCGCGGGGGGTCGGGGTAGCCGAACGCGCGCCTCAGCGGCGCATCGAGGAGCGCCACGGCGAAGACCCGCATGACGCGCCTCAGCGGCCGGGGGTAGAAGTCGGCGAAGAGCGCCAACGTCGAGTCGGCGACGGCCCGGCCCCCCGGGTCGAAGGCGAAGTGCCTGGACTCGTACTCGTCCATGTGCCGCTCGAAGCCGGCGAGGTCCTCGGGCATCCCGGTGATCCCCATGAGGCGTCCCAGCCGGCGGTAGTACTGCACGGCCGCGACCTTCTCGGTCTCGGTCAGGGGACGCCAGCCGAACTCCTCGATCCAGCGCACGGGAGCGACGACGAAGGTGCAGAGCACGTACAGCATGTCGTCGCCTGCGATGTCGTAGCTGCCGTGCATCTGGTTCATCCGACGGATCGCCGCACGCCCTTGCGGATTCTCCAGACCGTCCTCGAGCACGGTCTCGAGCACGATCACCGTGTCGTCGTGGCGCTTCTGGGTGCGCTCGGTGAACTCCTCCGTGGCGCCGAGGAGTCGGCCGATGCTGGGGACGGCGTACGTGCGGAACAGCGCGAAGCTGAGCGCCTGCTGGATGTCCCACGGGAACTCGTGGTGTCCCGTGATGCGCGAGATGTCCTCGTAGTCGGTCGTCGGGTCGAGCGACTCGATGCGCTCGACCCAGTGGTCGCGGGGCAGCAGGCCTGGGATCCGCATCGCTCGATCTCCGTCCGGCGGTCGGGGTGGGTCGCGTCACTCTTGTTGGCGCGGCGCCAACAATGCCACCGCTCGGGCGCGCCGTCAACGCCCGAGCACTCCGGCGGCCCGTCGTGGCAGGCTTCGTCGCGTGACGACGACTCCCGAGGGACCACGCTGGCAACGGCTCGGCGCCGACCAGCGACGGTCGGAGATCCTCGCCGCGGCCACCACCGCCTTCGCGGCACGGCCCTACCCCGACGTGTCCCTGGCGGGTATCGCCCGCGACGCGGGCGTGGCGCGGGGACTCATCAACCACTACTTCGGCACCAAGCGCGACCTCTACCTCGAGGTGGTGCGCGAGGCCGCCACCGTGCCGTCGGTGGCCGTGGAGTCCCTGCCCGAGGGCACCGTGCACGAGCGGATCGACGCCGCGGTGACCTGGTACGTCGACTCCCTCGAGGCGGCCGGCACCACTTGGATCGCCGCGGCCGACGCCCACGGCCTGGGCCGTGACCCCGCCCTGGAGCAGATCCTCGACGAGGCGGAGGGGGCCACCGTCGACCGCGTGCTCGAGGCGGTCGGTCTCACCCCGGGCGGCGCGCCCCAGGAGCTCCTGCGGGCCCTCGTCCGCACCTACGGGAACCTGGCGCGCTCGGCTGCGCGCGAGTGGCTCCTCCAGGGCACGCTCGACCGCGCACAGGTGCACGTGCTGCTCCGCGCCACGCTGGTGACGATCGTCGACGAGGTCGTGCCCACCGTGCTCGACGCCTGAGCGGCCGCACGCCGTCGGAGGTAGGGGACGCACCGGTCCCGGCCCTGATGAGGTGCGAGACCTACCTGGGGTCCGTCGGTCCGGTGCGTCACCTACCTCTGACGCGTCGAGCCCGGCCCGACGCGGGCGCGCTCAGAGCACGTCGCGCAGGAACGCCGACGTGGCCTGCACCGCGTCGGCGGCCGACGGACTCACGCCCGGCAGGCTGATGAAGCCGTGCAGCGCCTCGGGGAACTCCTGGAGCACCACGTGCACGCCCTGCTCCCCCAGCTGGGCCGCGTAGCGGCGACCGTTGTCGGCCAGCGGGTCGTGCCCGGCCACCAGCACCAGCGTCGACGGCAGCCCTGCGTGCGACGCGGCGCGGATGGGTGACGCGCGCCAGTCCAGCGTGCCGTACTGGTCGCCGAGGTAGCGCCGCACGAAGCCACGCATGTTCGACGAGGTGAGGACGGGCGCGTCGGCGAACTCGTCCTCGCTCGGCCACCGGTCGTACGCCTCCACCCCGGGGTAGACCAGCACCTCGGCGCGCAGACGCGGCGCGCCGGCGTCCCGGGCCATCAGCGCGACCGTCGCCGCGAGGCCACCACCGGCACTGTCGCCCATCACGGCCACCCGCTCGGGATCGACGTCGAGCTCCTCGGCGTGCTCGACGACCCACTGCAGCGCCGCCCACGCGTCGTCGACGCCGGCGGGGAACGGGTGCTCCGGTGCCAGCCGGTAGTCGAACGACAGCACCACGGCGCCCGTCCGTGCCGCCACGCGGCTCGCGAACCACGCCGACTGCTCGGGGTTGCCCTGCACCCAGCCGCCGCCGTGGAGGTTGAGCACCACCGGCGGCGCGGTCGTGGCGGCCGGACCCCCGACGAGCCGGTGCTGCAGGAACCGGCGCGGACGGCCGTCGACGTCGACCAGGTGCTCGGTCGTGCGCACCGCGGGGTCGGCGGTGCCGAAGAGCCAGCGCCCGACGGGCGAGCGCTGGAGCCTCAGCCGCTGCTCACGCCGCTGCGCGAAGTCGTCGACCTCCTCGATCGGGGTCGACGACAGACGTTCGAGGACGCCGAACACGCGGGTCACCAGAGGCAGGGTCATGGGGCCACGCTACGGCGCGCTCAGCCCGACGCCCGGAGAGCCCAGCTGCGCAGCAGGTCGACGCGCTGCTGCAGCTGCTCGACGGTGGCCAGCGCGGCGGCCGGTCCGCCGGCCTGCGACCTGAGCTGCGCGTGGGTGACGCCGTGGGGCTGCCCGGTGCGCCGGTGCCAGGCACCGACCAGGCCGTTCAGCTCGCGCCGCAGCTCGCTGCGCTTCTCGTGGGCGACGTCGGCGGCGGTGCGCGACGCCGCTGCCCGCGGAGCCGACGCGTGCTTGGACCGCTTCGCGCGCAGCAGCTCGGCGACCTGGTCGGCCTCCAGCAGACCGGGGATGCCGAGGAAGTCGAGGTCGTCGTCGTCCAGGGAGTCCGAGACGGCACCGGCGTACTCGCCGCCGTCGAAGAGCACGCGGTCGAAGTCGGCCTCGCTGCCGAGCGCCTGGTAGGTCCCCTGCTCCAGCTCGGCCGACGCCGACTCCCCTGCCTGGGCGCGGGCCAGCATCTCGGCCTCGGCGGCGAAGAGGTCACCCTCGTCCTTGACCGGACGGCCGACCACGTGGTCGCGCTCGGCCTCGAGGTCGGCGGCCAGACCGAGCAGGCCGGCGACGCTCGGCAGGAAGATCGACGCCGTCTCGCCCCGGCGGCGTGCTCGCACGAAGCGTCCGACGGCCTGGGCGAAGTACAGGGGCGTGGCGACCGTGGTGGCGTACACGCCGACGGCCAGACGAGGGATGTCGACACCCTCGCTGACCATGCGCACCGCGACCAGCCACGGCGACATCGACGCCGAGAACTCGGCGATCCGGGCGCTGGCGCCCGCCTCGTCCGAGAGCACCACGGTGGGGACCTCGCCGGTGATGTCGGCCAGGAGCCTGGCGTACGCACGGGCCGAGTCCTGGTCCGTCGCGATCACGAGCCCGCCGGCGTCGGCGATGTCGCGCCGGACCTCCATCAGCCGCCGGTGCGCGGCACGCAGCACCGTGGGCATCCAGGAGCCCTCCGGATCGAGGGCGGTGCGCAGGGCCTGCGCGGTCGCGTCCTTCGTGAGCGGCTCGCCCAGCCGTGCGGCGACCTCGTCGCCGGCGCGCGTGCGCCAGTGCATCTGCCCCGAGTAGGCCATGAACAGCACCGGCCTGACCACGCCGTCACGGAGCGCGCGACCGTACCCGTAGGCGTAGTCGGCCACGCTCTGCTTCGTGCCGTCGCGCTGCGGGGCGTAGGTGACGAACGGGATGGGGTTGTCGTCGGAGCGGAACGGGGTCCCGGTGAGCGAGAGGCGCCGGGTGGCTCCCTCGCAGGCCTCCTGCACCGCGTCGCCCCACGAGAGGGCGTCGGCGGCGTGGTGGACCTCGTCGAGGATGACGAGCGTCTTGCGGGCGTCGATGCGCACGCGGTGGCCGTTGGGGTTGACCGCGAGCCCGGCGTAGGTGACGCAGTATCCGTCGAACCCCGGCGGCATGGCACCGGCGAGCGCCGGCTCGAGCCGGATGCCGAGTCCCGACGCCGCCAGCGCCCACTGGGTCTTCAGGTGGTCGGTCGGGGTGACGACGACGATGCGCTCGACGACACCGCGGTGCATGAGGTCGGCCGCGATCGTGAGGGCGAACGTGGTCTTGCCGGCGCCCGGCGTGGCGACCGTGAGGAAGTCGCGCGGTTGCGTGCGCGTGTAGAGGTCGAACGCGTCACGCTGCCAGGCCCGGAGGCGCTGGCTAGGCATCGGAGCCGGAGTCGCCTTCGCCGCCGGGCTGCATGCCGTCCCAGATCTCCTTGCATTCCGGGCACACCGGGAAGCGCTGCGGGTCCCGGCTGGGGGTCCAGACCTTGCCGCACAGGGCGATGCAGGGGGTCCCCATGACCATGGCCTCGGTCAGCGTGTCCTTCGGGACGTAGTGGCTGAAGCGCTCGTGGTCACCGTCCTCGAGGCGCTCGTCGCCACGCTGGTCGGTGCGCTCGTCTTGGACCGTCTGGGTGCCGCTGCCGAAGAATCCCACGTCGCACATCGTAACGGCTCCGCCACGACGTCGAGGCCCCCCACGCGCCGGCGGTGGCCCCTGCACCCGACCCCGCGGGTCAGTTGCTGGAGGGGTCGTCCGGGAACGTGGCCCAGAAGCGGACGTCGTCGTCCTGACGACGCAGCACCTCGCGCCAGAGCGTCTCGGGCACCGGCGAGAGCACGTCGTCGTCGCGCGCCTCGACCACGAGCCAGGAACCCTCGGCGGTCTCGTCCTCGAGCTGGCCCGGCCCCCATCCCGCGTACCCGGCGAAGACCCGAAGCCCTCGCAGGCTGCCCTCCCGGGGCAGCGGGCCGTCGAGGTCGACCAGTCCGACCCGACCCGCCATGGGTCGCCACCCCTGCGGAGGCGTCGGCCCGACGTCGGCCACGGCTCGCACGCCGACCGCCAACGCCGAGTCGGTGGCCACGGGGCCACCCTCGAAGAGACAGTCCGGGGCGTTCACGGCCCGCCCCCAGGCGGGGAGAACGTCCTCGACGTCGGCGTCGAGCGGATGGTTGAGGATCACGCCCAGCGCACCGCCGTCGTCGTGGTCCAGCAGCAGCACGACGCTGCGCAGGAACGGACCCGACTCGATGGCCGGGGTGGCCACCAGCAGCTGACCGCGCAGCGACTCCATGCCTCTATGATGCCCGCATGCCTGCGTCGGAGGACGGAACCGGGCCCGCCGACGCCGACGGGTCGCCGCTGACGGCCGTCTCCGAGGCGCCCGGACCCGACGAGGAGTTCACGGTCGACGAGCTCGCGGCGCGCGCGAACATGACGGTCCGCAACGTGCGTGCCTACGCCGCTCGCGGTCTCATCGACCCGCCGCGCCTGGAGGGCCGCACCGGCTACTACCACCGCGGGCACCTGCAGCGCCTCCAGCTGGTGCGTGACCTGCTCGACCGTGGCTACACGCTGGCGGCCGTCGAGAAGGCGGTGCTCTCGAGCCCCGCGACGGCCACCGCCACCGCGCTCGACCTGCTGCACCTGCTCGACGAGCCGTGGAGCGACGTCGAGCCCGAGCTCATGAGCCGCGACGCCCTCGCCGCGCTGGCCCACGTCGACCGCGACGACGCACTCATCGACGCGCTCGTGGAGTTCGGCCTCGCCGCGTGGGTCGAGGACGACCACGAGTCGGTGCGCCTGATCCAGCCGGCCATCGTGCGCAACGGCGCCGCCGCCGTGGCCCTGGGGCTGCCCGCCAACGACATCATCGCGCTGTTCCCCCTGATGCAGAAGAACCTGCGCGCGATCGCCGACGCGTTCGTCTCCAACGCGGTCGCGGCGATCGCCCAGCCCTTCATCGACCACGGACTTCCGGCCGACGAGGCGCCGGAGGTGCTGGGCGCCATCGAGAAGCTGCTTCCGGTCGCCAGCCAGGTGACCTACGCGATGTTCCGCCACGCGCTGGCGGAGGCGATCGACGCGGAGATCGGCACCCAGCTCGACGAGGTCGGCCTGCGCGGCCGCGAGCGACGCACGCGTCACTGACGTCGTCCACGACGGCGCCGCGCCGGGGAAATCACCCCGCCCGCGCTGGAGGGAGGGAACGCGCGGGCGAGGTGACGTGCGGGGACCTGCTCAGGCCGCGAGGGCGTTGCGCAGGCGGGTGATGAAGGCGCTGGTGCGGTTCTCCGAGCCCCCGTGCAGCGGGGGCATCGACTCCACGCTGGGGTACTCGACCTGCTCACGGGCCCGCGAGACGAGGTGCTCGCCCTGGCCGACCAGGTCGGGGTGCCAGCTGGAGACACCGGCCGAGACCGCGAGCAGCGCGCGCTCCTTGGCGAAGGCCTTGGCCAGCTCCGGCCGGTCACGGTGGGCGTCGAGCAGCGCACGCGCGCCGGGCATCTCGGCGGCGCAGGCCACCCAGGCCTCCACGGCCACGGTCGCCGGCGAGTCGCCCTCGAGGACCGTGCGGTCGAGCTCGCCGCTGAGGCGCTGGTACCAGGCCATCTGGACGTCGAAGAGCAGGGAGAGGTCGTCACCGAACGCGACGCGCGCGTCGGGGACCGCGTCGAGCAGCTGGTCGGCGGTGTCGTGGCGCCGGCGATCGGCCAGGGCCAGGACCTCGCGGAGGGCGGACTTGCGACGGTTGTAGGCATCCCAGGTCATGGAGGTGCTCCTTTCGGGGGACCGTCGTGCGAGGGAACATACCCTCGGTACGTACTTTGAGTATGTTGTATCGGCGCAGGTCAGGCAATCCCAGCGGTTGTGAGGCTCACCACCCCCCGTGCGTAGGATGGATCGCATGAGCAGCCCCGCGAAGGTGCAGAAGAAGGTGCTCCGCGCCGCCCGGAGCACGACCCGCCGCAGCGGCTACTCCTCGAGCACGAAGCGTGCGCTCCTCGACAACGCCACGCAGCTGTTCGCCGCCCACGGGTACGCCGGCACGTCGCTCGACGAGGTCGTCGCCGCGGCCCGCGTCACCAAGGGCGCGCTCTACCACCACTTCCCCAGCAAGCTCGCGCTCTTCGAGAGCGTCTTCGACCGGCTCCAGGAGTCGGCCACGCGCGCCATCGAGAAGCGCATCGACACCGTCGACGACCCGTGGGAGCGCGCCCAGATCGGGCTCGAGGGCTTCCTCGAGGTCTGCCGCGAGCCGCAGTTCCGCCGGATCTGCCTTCAGGAGGGCCCGGTCGCCCTGGGCCACGAGCGCTGGGTGGTCGCCGAGCGTGCCGCGTCGTTCGGCATCGTCAAGCGCACCGTCGACGCCCTCCTCGACGACCTCGGAGGCGCCGGCGAGCTGAGCGAGGCCTACGCCGCGATCTTCTTCGGCGCGATCCGGTCGAGCTCGGAGTACGTGGCCGACGCCGAGGACGCCGACCAGGCCGCGGCCGAGGTGCAGGCCTCCATCAGCGGGATCCTCGCGGGCATGCGGCTGCTGCCCTCGCTCGCCGATCCCCCGGCCTGACCAGCCCGAGCCTTCTCCCCCGGCCCGTCGACGGGCGCGGTGTCGGGCTCAGCCGACGTCGAGCGCGCCGTCGCCCTCGGGGACGAGCTCGATCCACGTCTTGCCGGGCGTGACCCGCACGGGCGTGCCGTCCTTCGCCTCGAACGTGATCGTGGAGTCGTTGGACTTCTTCGTCCACGTGGTCTCGAGGGCACCGTCGGCCGTGAGCAGCACGGCGCGGCCCGAGCCCTTCATCTTCGTCTCGGGCACGGGGTTGCCGGCCGGGTCGGTGTAGCCGGCGTCGCCGACGTCGGCGAACATCACGACGAGCGTGTCGGCCTTGAACTCCTTGGCGGCGTGCCCGTTGGTGCGCACCCAGGTGTCACCGTCGCGCTTCCACTGCGTGGTCGAGAAGGGCGAGAAGCGCACCGACGCGGTGGAGGCGGGCGTGGGCTTCGGCGCTGCGGAGGCGGACGACTCGGGCGCGGCGGACTCCTCGGCTGCCTCGGACCCCTTCACCGGGGTCCAGGAGAGGTAGGGGCCGGGGATCGGGGCGACCTTGGCCGCCTTGTCGAGACGCTGCAGGTCGATCAGTCGGTTGTACGGCCGCACCTTGGCCGGGTCGCTGCTGAAGCCGGCAGCGCCCTCGTCCTCGGAGAAGACGGTGATGCCGGCCTTCTTGACCTTGCGGATCGTCCCGGAGGCACCACCGGAGGCCACGATCTGGCCGGCCACGGGAGCGGCGATGCCGATGTCGGTGGCGCGCATGGAGCGCACGTGCCCGACCTGGTCGGGCAGCTCGGAGTAGTAGAGGGCCGCGAGCCGCGTGAGTCCCCCCTCCACGAGCTCCTCGACGACCAGGTCGGCCTTGTCCAGCGCCACCTGGGGTGCGCCGTTGGCGGTGTTCTCGATCTTCACGACGAAGACCGGGTTGTCCGGCGGCCCGTCCGGCAGGGCCTCGCCGGTGACCGGCGAGACCTGGACGAGCTTCGCCCCGGCACCCTTGGAGGCCTCGGGCTCCGCCTTGGGCTCGGAGTCGGACGAGCAGGCGGCGAGCACGAGGCTCGCGGCGACGGCAGGGACCAGCACGGCGACACGACGCGACAGCATGCCGCCAGCATGCCGCACGCCGGACGCCCTCCGCGGGACCGGGGCCGCACGACGCGCAGGTGTCGGCGGTGGCTGCCACGATGGACCGGTGTCCGACCCGTCGAGCGCCCCTGCACCGGGGAGCGATCCACTCAGCACGGTCGCGCCTGCCACGCGGGAGTGGTTCGAGGGTGCGTTCTCCGCCCCCACGCCGGCGCAGGCCGAGGCCTGGGCGGGCATCGCCGAGCGCAAGAACGTCCTCGTCGTGGCGCCCACGGGCTCGGGCAAGACCCTCGCGGCGTTCCTGTCCGCGATCGACCGGCTGCTGCACGAGCCGACGCCCGAGAAGGAGCGTCGGACCCGCGTCCTGTACATCTCGCCGCTCAAGGCGCTCGCGGTCGACGTCGAGCGCAACCTGCGCTCGCCCCTCGTCGGCATCACGCAGGTGGCGGCGCGCCGCGGCGACACGTTCTCCGACGTCCGCGTCGGCGTGCGCTCGGGCGACACGTCGGCACGTGACCGCCGCTCGCTGGTCACCAGTCCCCCCGACATCCTCATCACCACCCCCGAGTCGCTCTTCCTCATGCTCACGTCGGCGGCGCGCGAGACCCTGCGCGGCGTCGACACGGTGATCATCGACGAGATCCACGCCGTGGCGGGCACCAAGCGCGGCGCCCACCTGGCCCTGTCGCTGGAGCGGCTCGACGACCTGCTCGACGAGCCGGCCCGGCGGGTCGGGCTCAGCGCCACGGTCCGCCCGCACGACGAGGTCGCCCGGTTCCTCGGCGGACGGGCGCCGGTGCACGTCGTGGCGCCACCGTCACCGTCGCGCCTCGAGCTCGACGTCGTGGTGCCGCTCGACGACATGACCGAGCTGTCCCGGCCCCCGTCGACCGACGCCGACGAGGTCGTGCGCGACGAGGGTTCCGGGGCACGCTCGATCAGCGACCCTCTGCAGGACGACAACGGCGGCAGCATCTGGCCGTTCATCGAGCACGACGTGGTCGAGCGCATCCTGTCGGTCCGCTCGACCATCGTGTTCTGCAACTCGCGTGGTCAGGCCGAGCGGCTCACCGCCCACCTCAACGAGCTGTGGTCCGACCGCGAGGCCAGGTCCGAGACCTCCGGCGGCAGCCGACTCCCGCCCGCCTCGGTCGGCGGGGTCAGCGGCACCACCTCGGGCCGCGGCAGCGTCGACTCCCGCGACCCCGACGGCGTCGGCGCCCTGGCCCGCGCGCACCACGGCTCGGTCAGCAAGGAGCAGCGAGCGCTCATCGAGGACGACCTCAAGTCCGGTCGGCTGCGGTGCGTCGTGGCCACGTCGAGCCTCGAGCTGGGCATCGACATGGGCGCCGTCGACCTCGTCGTGCAGATGTCCACGCCGCCGTCGGTGGCCAGCGGGCTGCAGCGGGTCGGCCGCGCCGGCCACCAGGTGGGCGAGGTCTCCCGTGGCCTCGTCTACCCCACCACCCGACACGACCTCGTGGGCGCGGCCGTCACGGCCGAGCGGATGCGCGAGGGTGCCATCGAACGGTTGTCGGTGCCCGCCAACCCGCTCGACGTGCTGGCCCAGCAGACGGTCGCCGCCTGCGCGCTGGAGCCGCTCGAGGTCGAGGCCTGGTTCGACGTCGTCCGTCGCTCGGCCCCGTTCGCCGCGCTCCCCCGCTCGGCCTACGAGGCCACGCTCGACCTGCTCGCCGGTCGCTACCCCTCCGACCGCTTCGCCGAGCTGAGGCCCCGCGTCGTGTGGGACCGCGACGCCGGCACCATCACCGGCCGTCCCGGCGCCCAGCGCCTCGCCGTCACGAGCGGCGGGACCATCCCCGACCGCGGCCTGTTCGCCGTGGTGCTGGCCGACGGCATCGACGAGGGACCGTCGAAGCGGGTCGGCGAGCTCGACGAGGAGATGGTCTACGAGTCGCGGGTCGGCGACGTGTTCGCGCTCGGCGCCACGAGCTGGCGCATCCAGGAGATCACCCACGACCGGGTGATCGTCACCCCGGCGTTCGGCGAGCCGGCTCGGCTCCCCTTCTGGCGTGGCGACGCCGCCGGGAGGCCGGCCGAGCTGGGCGAGGCCATCGGCGCCTTCGTGCGTCGGGTCAGCGAGGGCACGGCTCCCGAGCACCTCGACGAGCGGGCCCGGTTCAACCTGATGGCCTTCCTCGACGAGCAGCGCGAGGCCATGCCCACGCTGCCCACCGACCGCACGCTCGTGGTCGAGCGCTTCCACGACGAGCTCGGCGACTGGCGGGTGGTGCTCCACTCGCCTTACGGACGACGGGTGCACGCACCGTGGGCGCTCGTGGTCGCCGCGCGGGTGCTCGACCGCTACGGCGTCGACGGCTCGGTCGTCGCCACCGACGACGGCATCGTGGCGCGCATCCCCGACACCTCCTCCCCGTGGGCGCCCGACGACGCGGGCGACGGCAACGGGACCGAGGTCCCGGGGGCCGACCTCTTCGTCCTCGACGTCGACGACCTCGAGCGCGTGGTCACGGCCGAGGTGGGCGGGTCCGCGCTGTTCGCGTCGCGGTTCCGCGAGTGCGCGGCGCGCGCCCTGCTGCTGCCTCGACGCAACCCCGGCGCACGCGCCCCGCTCTGGCAGCAGCGCCAGCGCGCGGCCCAGCTGCTCGACGTCGCGCGTGAGCACCCGGACTTCCCGATCCTGCTCGAGACGGCGCGGGAGTGCCTGCAGGACGTCTACGACCTGCCTGCCCTGACCACGCTCGCCGAGCGGGTGGCGCAGCAGGAGGTGCGGATCGTGGAGGTCGAGACCTCGACCGCCTCCCCGTTCGCCCGCACGCTGCTGTTCGGCTACGTGGCCACGTTCCTGTACGAGGGCGACACGCCCCTCGCGGAGCGGCGAGCAGCCGCGCTCTCCCTCGACCCCACGCTCCTGTCGGACTTGCTGGGCCGGGCCGAGCTCCGCGAGCTGCTCGACCCCGAGGTGCTCGAGCGCACCGAGGCCGAGCTGCAGCGGCTCGCCGACGACCGCCGCCTCAAGGGCACCGAGGGTGCCGCCGACCTGCTGCGCCTGCTGGGCCCGCTCACCACGGCGGAGGTCGACGCCCGCCTGGTCGACGACGCCGTCCCCGCGCTCAAGGAGCTCCAGGACGCGCGGCGCGTGGTCGAGCTGCCGGTGGCGGGCGAGCCGCGCTGGGTGGTGGTCGAGGACGCCGGCCGTCTGCGCGACGCGCTGGGCGTGGTGGTGCCTTTGGGCATCCCCGACGCCCTCCTGCAGCAGGTGGCCGACCCGCTGGGTGACCTCGTCTCTCGGTACGCCCGCACCCACGGTCCGTTCACGGCCGAGGAGGTGGCCACACGGTTCGGGCTCGGCCGTGCCGTGGTCCTCGACGTCCTCTCCCGCCTCACCCGCGACGACCGGCTCGTCGAGGGCGAGTTCCGCCCCGGCGCGTCGGGCACCGAGCACGTCGACGTCGAGGTGCTGCGTCGCCTGCGCAGCCGCTCGCTCGCCGCTGCCCGCCAGCAGATCGAGCCGGTCGACCCGCGCACGTTCGCCCGCTTCCTCCCGTCGTGGCAGGAGGTCGGTGGGTCGTTGCGCGGACTCGACGGCGTGCTCACCGTCGTCGACCAGCTCGCCGGCGTGCCGCTGCCCGCGTCGGCCTGGGAGTCGCTCGTGCTCCCCAGCCGGGTGCGCGACTACTCCCCCGCCCAGCTCGACGAGCTGCTCGGGGCGGGCGAGGTCGTGTGGACCGGCGCCGGCACGCTCGCCGGGAGCGACGGCTGGGTGCAGCTGCACCCTGCCGACCTCGTGCTGCCGGCCCGCCGCGACCCGGTCGAGCCCGACGCGCTCGGCCTGCGTCTGCTGGAGCTCCTCGACGACGGCGGCGCGTACCTCTTCCGCCAGCTCACGCAGGCGCTGGCGGCCGACGAGAAGCCCCCGGGCGACGACGCCGTCGTCGAGGCGCTGTGGCAGCTCGTCTGGTCCGGTCGCGTCGCGGGCGACTCCTACGCGCCGGTGCGTGCGCGCCTCGGCGGCCGCGGCGCGCACCGCTCGCGTGGCGGCTCCACCCCGCGCGCTCGGGTGAGGGCGCGACGCGGCATGGCGGCCTCGCCCCGGGCCGCACGTCTCGGTCCGCCGATCGCCTCGGGCCGATGGTTCGCCGTCGAGCGGCCGGGCGACGACCCCCAGCAGCAGGCGGCGCTGCAGGTCGCGCGCAC
Organism: Aeromicrobium sp. Leaf289; assembly: GCF_001423335.1. NCBI lineage: Bacteria > Bacillati > Actinomycetota > Actinomycetes > Propionibacteriales > Nocardioidaceae > Aeromicrobium > Aeromicrobium sp. Leaf289. The sequence goes on from NZ_LMNK01000003.1 coordinate 75,631, forward strand.
CGAGGCGCTCGTGGCTCGGCACGGCGTGGTCACGCGCGGTGCGGTCGTGGCGGAGCAGACGCCCGGTGGGTTCGCCGGGGCCTACCGCGTGCTGCGCGAGCTGGAGCAGAACGGCTCGGTGCTGCGCGGCTACTACATCGACTCCCTCGGCGCGGCGCAGTTCGCGTCGGTGGCGACCGTCGACCGGATGCGCACGTTCGAGCGTCCCGACGACGAGCGTGCCGACGTCGACGCGGTGGTGCTGGCCGCCACCGACCCGGCCCAGCCGTTCGGGGCCGCCCTGCCGTGGCCCGCCATCATCGACCCCGCCGACGACCTGAAGCACCGCCCCGCCCGCAAGGCCGGCGCGCTGGTCGCGCTGCACGACGGCCGTGTGGTGCTGTACGTCGAGCGCGGCGGGCGCTCGTGCCTCGCGTTCACCGACGACGCCGACGTGCTCGCCCGCGCCGCCCACGCCCTCGCGGCTCTCGGCCGCTCCGGCCGCATCCCCCGCCTCACCGTGGAGTCGGTCAACGGCCGCCCGTCCGGCTCCAGCCCCACCGGCGGGGCGTTGCTGGCCGCGGGCTTCGAGCGCCACCCCAAGGGCCTGCGACTCGACCTGCGACGCGGCAGCGACACCGCCCGCCGGTCGCCGTCGGCCGGACGGTCCAGCCATGCCTGAAGGGGATACCGGGCGAGGCGTGACACCCCCGCCAGACCACCTCGATCGACGACAGGAGGTCGCCGATGCCCGAAGGTGACACCGTCTGGCGCACCGCGCACCACCTGCGCGAGGTGCTGGAGGGTCGCGAGCTGGTGCGCTCCGACGTGCGGGTGCCGCAGTGGGCCACGCTCGACCTGTCGGGTCGCACGGTCGACGAGGTGCTGAGCCGTGGCAAGCACCTGCTGATCCGCGTGGGTGACGCGTCGATCCACTCCCACCTGAAGATGGAGGGCGCCTGGCACGTGCTGCGGCGGGGCAGCCGGTGGCGGCGTCCGGCGCACACGGCGCGGATCGTGCTCGAGACCGAGCAGCACCAGGCCATCGGCTTCTCCCTCGGGCTGCTCGAGGTCCTCCGGCGCGAGCACGACGACGACGCGCTCGCCTACCTCGGCCCCGACCTGCTCGGTCCCGACTGGGACCTCGCCGAGGCCACGCGCCGGGTGTCGGCCGATCCCGAGCGCCCGATCTTCGTGGCGCTGCTCGACCAGCGGAACCTGGCCGGCCTGGGCAACGAGTACGTCAACGAGCTGCTCTTCCTGTCCGGACTCCTGCCCACGCGACCGGTGGGCGAGGTCCCCGACGTCGCGCGGGTGATCGACCGCGGGCACCGGCTGCTCGACGTCAACAAGGCGCGGGTGGAGCGCACGTTCACCGGGAGCACCCGGCACGGCGAGGATCGCTGGGTCTACCGCCGCGAGCACGCCCGGTGCCGCCGGTGCGGCACGCCGCTGCACCACGGCGAGCTGGGCGACGAGCCCGGCCGTGAGCGGATCACGTTCTGGTGCCCGCACTGCCAGACGTGAGCCGACCGGCCAGTCCCAGCAGGAGCACGGCCAGCCACACCCACGCGGTCGCGAAGGCCAGTCGCTGCCACAGGCCTGCGGCACCCAGGGTGCCGTCCTCGGTGAGCGAGAAGGCGAAGTGCGCCCACAGCGACGCCACCACCGCGACGAACGCCGTCGTGGCGAGCCGTCGGGTCTCGTCGTCGCGTCGCCAGCGCACCGCCTGCACGATCATCACGGCCGGCAGCAGGGTCGAGGCGAGCAGCAGGGCCAGCGTGTTGACCGCGGCCGAGGTCGACGGCTCGGCGGCCACGAGCGGCGCGCCGGCCGCCGCCGCGACGTCGGGGTCGGGCGTGCTGGCAGCGAAGACCACGAGTGCGGCACCGAACCCCGCGAGCAGCACCGGCACGGCGCGCCGACGCCGTTCGGGGTCGAGCGCCCGCCCCACGGTGCCGGCCGACAGCACCACGAGCACCCCGGTCGCGCCCGCCACGATCCGCACGAGCAGCGCCAGGTCACCGAGCAGCAGTTGGTCGACGGGGACGTCGACCACGTCGCCGGGCGAGGCCAGCACGACCACGGCCACGAGCAGGAGCAGGGCGGAGGCGGCGGACCGCAGGATCAGCTGGTCGAGGCGCACGCGCCCACCCTAGTGGCGGTCGTCGTCAGGAGGCCTGGGCCGACTGCCGCGAGGTCTCGTCGAGCCTCGTCCAGACCATCGCCTCGTCGAGGTCGGTGCGACGGTTGTCCCAGGCGTCGAGGAACCAGTTCTGGCGCACGGTCCAGGGCTTCTCGCGACCCTGCTGCGGGAGCACGCCCGCAGCCCGCTGGACGTAGCCGGACTGCAGGTCCAGGGCCGGAGCGGTCTCCCCCTTCGCGCCCTGCGGGTCGGGCGTGCCCGCCGCGTAGCCGTGGCTGCGCATGTGCTCGACCAGCCGTGCCACGTACTGCCACGACAGGTCGGCGCGCAGGGTCCAGGAGGCGTTCGTGTAGCCGATGCACCAGGCGAGGTTCGGGACGCCGCTGATCATCAGTCCCTTGTAGACGAACCGCTCGTTCGGGTCGACCTTCTCGCCGTCGACGTCGATCGCGACCTTGCCGAGCGCCACGACCTTGAGCCCGGTGGCGGTCACCACGACGTCGGCGTCCAGGTGATCGCCCGACGTGAGCCGGATGCCGGTCTCGTCGAACCCGTCGATGTGGTCGGTGACGATCGAGGCCTTCCCGCGCCGCAGCGTGCGCCAGAGGTCGCCGTTCGGCACCACGCAGAGCCGCTGGTCCCACGGGTCGTAGCGCGGGGTCAGGTGCTTGGGGTCGAAGCCGTCGGGCGCGGACCGTCCGGCACGCGTGAGCAGGATCTTCTTGGCCGCGCTCGGGAAGCGGCGGCAGAACTCGTAGAAGCCGATGGCCACCGTGGCGTTCTTGACGCGGGTGACCCGGTGGGCCAGGCCTGCCGGCAGGACCTTCCGCAGCCCGGCCGAGACGGCGTCCTCGCCGGGCAGGGACGTGATGTAGGTGGGCGAGCGCTGCAGCATCGTCACGTGCTCGGCCTCCTCGGCCATCGACGGCAGCAGCGTGATGGCCGTGGCGCCGGAGCCGATGACGACGACCTTCTTGCCCCGGTAGTCGAGGTCCTCGGGCCAGAACTGCGGGTGCACGACCGTCCCGGTGAAGTCCTCGAGACCGGGGAAGTCCGGCGTGTAGGCCTCGTCGTAGTCGTAGTAGCCGCTGCACATGAACAGGAACGAGCAGGTCTGCTCGACCAGCGTGCCGTCGACCTCGCTGGTGAGCGTCCACCGGGCGTCCGCGGACGACCAGCTGGCTGCGACGACGCGGTGGCCGTAGCGGATCCGCCGGGCGATGCCGTGCTCGTCGGCGGTGCTGCGGATGTAGGCGCGGATGTCGCCGCCGTCGGCGATGGACTTGCGGTCCGTCCACGGCCGGAACGGGTAGCTCAGCGTGTACATGTCGGAGTCCGACCGCACGCCCGGGTAGCGGAACAGGTCCCACGTGCCGCCCATGGCGTCGCGGGCCTCGAGGATCGTGAAGCTGCTGCCCGGGCTCATGGTGCTCAGGCGGTGGGCGGCGCCGATGCCGGACAGCCCCGCACCCACGATGACGACGTCGACGTGCTCCATGTCCACACCTCTCAGATACTGACGGTATCCGAAACCGTACGGCGAGTATGCCGCCGCGTCAAGGAGTCACGACGACGTCACCCGCCCCGCGACCATCGGTCGCCTACGATCGAGGCGTGAGCGACGTGCTGGAGACCGAAAGCGACGAGGACCTCGACGCCCTCGAGGTCCGCGACCCCCGATGGATGATGCTGGTCGGCGGTGCCGTGGGCCTCGCTGCCGCGATCATCCTGACCATCGACAAGGTGAAGTTCCTGACCGCCGAGGCGGCCGGCGAGAGCACGGCGCTGAACTGCGACCTCAACGCCTTCGTCAGCTGCGGTGGCGTCATCAACACCGACCAGGCCTCGGCGTTCGGTTTCCCGAACCCGATCATCGGCATCGTCGGGTTCACCGTGGTGCTGACCCTCGGGGTGCTGCTCGCGTCCGGCGTGCGTCTGCCCGGCTGGATCTGGGCAGGCCTGCAGGTCGGCGTCCTGTTCGGCATCGGGTTCGTGACGTGGCTGCAGTACCAGAGCATCTACGAGATCGAGAAGCTGTGCCCCTGGTGCATGGTCGTCTGGACGATGATGATCCCGCTGTTCGTGCTGGTCACCGCCCGCAACCTTCGCGCGTTCGCGCCCGGCTCGGCCGTGACCCGGTTCCTCAGCAACTGGACGCTGCTCGTGGTCGTGCTCTGGTACGTCGCCGTCATCGCGGCCATCTGGTTCCAGTTCGGCGAGAACCTCTGGGCCTGAGGCCCGCTGCCTGGGTCTCGGGCGACCTACCGTGCGGCGTCGCCGGCCAGCTCGTCGAGCACCTCGGCCAGGCGGACGTCACGACCACTGACACCACTGACGTCGTGGCTGCTGAGTCGCACCTCGACGCGGTCGTACACGTTGGTCCACTCGGGGTGGTGGTCCATCTCGTCGATGCGCGGTGCAGCAGCGGCCATGAAGGCGATCGCGGCCGCGAAGCCGTCGAAGGTGTAGGTGCGTGTCAGCCCCGACACGTCGCCGGACCAGCCGGGCAGGTGCTCGAGGGCCTGGGTCACGCGCGCGGGGTCGAACGGCTCGTCCATGCCCCGACCGTACGCGTCAGGCCGCGACGGCGCGAGCCCGTCGGGTGATCGCGTCCACCAGCACCTGCGGCTCGTGGTCGGGGATCCAGTGGCTGACCCCCTCCAGGACGACGAGCTCGTACGGCGCGTCCACGTGCTGGGGCGTGAGGTCGACCCCCTTGCGGCCGAGGGCCACGTCGCCCGTGCTCCAGACCATGGTCGTGGGCACCCGCACCCTCCCCTGCACCGAGCTCATCGAGAACGGGAGGCCGCGGTAGTAGCCGAGGCCACCGGCCAGGGCACCGCCGTCGATCATCTCGGCCTGGAACCGCTCACGGAGCCCACGGTCCATGCCCGCGTGGGCGAGGGCGCGCTCCCGGACCCCCTTCGCCCGCGTGAGCACCAGCTCGGGCACGACCGGCAGCTGGAAGAAGCCCATGTACCAGGACTTCAGCAGCTGCGTGCTGCGCAGCATCGACGCCATGAAGGCGGCCGGGTGCGGGACCGAGACCGCCGTCCAGGACTGCAGGAGCTCGGGTCGGGAGGCGGCGACGTACCAGCCGATGGCCGATCCCCAGTCGTGGCCCACGAGGTGCACGGGCCTGCCGACGATCTCGAGCAGCGCGGCCACGTCGGCGGCGATGAGGTCACCGGCATAGGCCTTGCGGCCACGGGGGCGGGCCCCCGGGGAGTAGCCGCGCAGGTCGGGGGCGATCGTGCGGTACCCCTCCGCGTGCAGGAGCTCGCTCACCCGCTCCCACGAGGTCGCCTTCTGCGGGAACCCGTGCAGCAGCACCACCGGGTCTCCCCCGATCGGCCCGGTGTCGGTGACGTCGAACGTCAGACCGTCGTGGGAGTACGTGTGGATGCGTCGCGCAGGAGACATGCCGCGAGCATACCGACGGTACGCGTCGGCGCCAGCGCCTCGCGCTCCACGAGCGTGGACGCCCAGCCTCCGCAGACCCCGACCACAGGTTCACCACAGGGTGGACAGCCACCGTGGACGAGGTCCGCACCACCGAGGAGAGAGACACCATGAACAGCTCGACCGCAGCACGCATCGGCATCGCCGGCATCGTCGCCGGAGCCGGACTGGCCGCCGGCGGCATCGCCGTCGCGTCCGCCGAGGACACCGCCGGGAGCACCGCGAGCTCCAGCGCCCACCCGGGCGGTCATCGCGGCGGACCCGGCGTCCTCGCCGAGACGCTCGCCGAGGAGCTCGACCTGGAGCAGTCCGACGTCGAGGACGCGCTCGCCGCCGTCCGGGAGGACCTGCGCCCCGACGCGCCCGCCGAGGGCGAGAAGCCGACCCCGCCCTCCGACGAGGAGCGAGCCGACCGCCAGGCCGCCCTCGCCAAGGCTCTCGCGAAGGAGCTCGAGGTCTCCGAGGCGAAGGTGACGGCCGCGCTGGCGGCCGCCGAGAAGCAGGCCGAGAGCGACCGCGAGGAGCGTCAGGCCGAGAGCCGCACCGCCCTCGTCGAGCGTCTCGACGCCGCCGTGGAGGACGGCACCCTCACGAAGGCCGACAAGACGTCGGTGCTCAAGGCGTACGACGCCGAGCTGCTGGGCGGTGGGCCGGGGCCGGGTGGCCCGGGTGGGCGTGGTGCGGGTGGGCCGAAGGCTGACGCCGCGTCCTGACGGTCGCTGACTGCTCCTGCGTTTCGGGACGCCATCGTCCGTCCTCCCGAGCGATTTGGAAGATGGTGTCCTGAGGCGGGACGGTCACGCGGTGCGCGGCCTGGCATGGACGGGTGGGGAGCTGCCGGGATCCCTCCGCAGGGCGCCTTCGGCGCGAGGGGGTGGGGCCCACTCGATTCACGGTGCCTGATTCACGCAACGCGAAGACCCCCACAGACCACGAAGACCCCCACTCGAGCGTGTCGAGTGGGGGTCTTCGCGTTGCGTGGAGCTGCCGGGAATCGAACCCGGGTCCTTTGGCGCTGAGTCAGGTCTTCTCCGGGTGCAGTGCGTCATGTCGCTTTTCTCAGCCCTGGTGCTCGGACGAACACGTCACCAACAGGCTCAGTCACGAAAAAGTCCCGATCGCGTCACGTGACGCTACGCGATCAGCAAGTCCCCTAGATGAGACAGACGATCCGGGACGGGGACGCTCCCGGGTCTGCCCTTCACCAGTCGCTGTCAGGCAGCGAGGGCGAAGTCAGTGCGCTTGGAATCGGCACTTGTGGTTTGCGACGAACGTTAAAGAGATGACGTCGCGTTCTCTACCCGCTTCTCCTGAGTCGAACGACCAAAGTCGAAACCGATCAGCCCCTCTTGAGTTGTCAACCGACACCCACCTTCACAGGCACGGTGTCTCCATCACTGTACAACCGCGCGACGACACCGCGCATTCCTCGCGCCACCGGACCCCACCATCGGTGGATGCGCAACGTCAGCAGGACTCCTGCGGTTGCGCATCCACCGATGCGGGCGGTGGCGGGCCCTACGGCCGGATCGGCTCTAGCCGAAGACGGACTGCGCCCACTCCGGGTGGTCGATGAACGGGTTGCGGTTGCCCTGGTAGCGGGTGTCGATGAGGTCGTTGCGGCGCTGCTCCGCCGCCGACGGCGGGTCCTGCGCGTGCCACTGCAGCAGCACCGAGATCCGGCCGAGGTAGGGCGTCGTGCCGTTGACCTGGTTGTTGGCCTCCAGGTCGGCGAAGCCGTCGCCGCCCTCGTAGCGCACCGCCATGTACATGACCATGCGCGCTACGTCGCCCTTCACCGCGGCCGGCGGCTCGAACGAGTCACCGTCGGTCAGGCACGACGAGCAGCCGCTCACCGACGACCCGCCCGCGTCGAAGTCCTTGTTGCCGCGGGTGCCGTTCACCTGCACGTCCTCAGGACGCAGGTGGTGCAGGTCGGTGCCGGGGCCGGTCGACGTCCCGAAGTCCCCGTGCGACTGCGGCCAGACGTGCTCGCGGTTCCAGTCGCCGACGTTGCCGCCGTTCGCCGACTTCGAGCGCGAGACCTGCGAGTAGAAGAGCTTCACGTTGTTGCTGTTGGCGGGGTCCTGGTCGGTGACCTTCAGGGCCTCCCAGACGGCCGAGTACGAGATCCGCGTCTGCACCGAGATGATGTCGTGCAGCTCGTCCTTCAGCGCCGCGCCGCTGAGGCCCTGAGCGCTGTCGTAGTAGCCGGGCTCCGGTGCGGCGTCGGCTGCCCGCGGCAGCACGGCGAGGACGAGCGTGATGATGATGGCCAGGCCGGCGTGTCGGGGCGTGCGCCGGCTCGTGGCCGCGCACCCCCGCCCGGCTCCCCCGAGTCGAGTCATGGGCACCACCCCACACCATCGGGTCGTCCCGTGACCAGACCTGCGACCGGACGTTCACCCGATCGTCACGCTCGGCGGGCGGCTACGCGGAGGTCGGGGCGCGGTCCGGGTCGGCCGAGCGTCCGTGCACCAGGGCAGCGGCGCAGCCTGCAGCCACCACGAGCAGCCCGACGCAGATCCAGGTGCCGACGCGGAAGCCCGGCCCGAAGACGTCGGGCGAGGCGAAGTCCGGCCCCGCGATGCCCGCGAGCGGCGGGATCGCGGCCACCGCGAGGAGGCCTGCCGTCCGCGAGACCGCGTTGTTGATGCCCGAGGCGATGCCGGCCTGGTCGTCCGGTGCGGCAGCGAGCACCGCCGTGGTGAGCGGCGCCACCAGCAGGGTGAGGCCGAGCCCCATGAGCACCGCTCCGGGGAGCACGTCGAGCCAGAAGCTCGCATCGGCACCGATGCGCAGGTACAGCAGCAGGCCCGCCGCCGACAGCAGCGGCCCCACGGTCATCGGGACACGGGGTCCGATCCGCTGGCCCAGGGCACCCGCCCGCGAGGAGAACAGCAGCATGAGCACGGTCAGGGGCAGCGTCGCCAGGCCGGCCTCGAGCGGGGAGTACCCGGCCACGTACTGCAGCTGCAGCACCAGCAGGAACATGGACCCGCTGAGCGCGCCGTAGATGGCGAAGGTGCAGATGTTCGCCGCCGTGAACACGCGGTCGGCGAACAACGACAGCGGCACGAGCGCGTGCGGAGCGCGCCACTGGTGCACCACGAAGGCGACCAGCAGGGCCAGGCCGACGAGGCTCGGCACCCACTCCTGCTGGACCAGTCCGTAGGTCAGGAAGGCCAGGGTGCCGACCGTCAGCAGCGAGCCCTCGACGTCGAGCCGCTCCTGCGCACCCGTCGACTCCGGGACGTGCCGCCACGTGACCCAGACGACCACAGCGGCCAGGGGCAGGTTGATCCAGAAGACCGATCGCCAGCCCACGGCATCGACGAGCGTGCCGCCGACGAGCGGGCCGAGCGCCGTCGTGACGCCGGCCAGGCCCGACCAGAGGCCGATGGCGCGACCTCGGTCGTCGGGGTGGATCGAGGCCGAGATGATCGCGAGGCTCCCCGGCGTCAGCAGGGCCCCGCCGACCCCCTGCAGCCCCCGAGCCGCCACGAGCACCTCGATCGTCGGCGCGAGCGCGCAGGCCAAGGACGCCACGGCGAACCACACGACGCCGACGAGGAAGACCCGACGTCGGCCCCACCGGTCGCCGAGCGAGCCACCGACGAGGATGAGGGCGGCCAGGGTGAGCGTGTAGGCGTTGACCGTCCACTGCAGACCCGCCACGCCCGCGTCGAGGTCCCCGTCGATCGCGGGCAGGGCCAGGTTGACGATGGAGCCGTCGAGGAACGCCATCCCCGTGCCGAGGACCATCGCAGCGACGAGCCACCGTCCCGCGGCGGAGTCGAGCCTCACGAGGTGTACCCGAACAGCTCGGCGCCGTTGCGCCAGAGCACCCGCCGCAACCAGTCCTCGCCGAGGTCCAGCCGCTGGAGCACCTCGACCTGGTGGGCGTAGGGGTACGGGATGTTCGGGAAGTCGGTGCCCAGCAGGATCCGGTCACCCAGGTCCGCGAGCCTGGGCGCGACGTCGACCGGTGGCGGGCCGTCCCAGAAGTCCACGAGCGCCATCGTCACGTCGAGGCGGACGTCGGGGTGGGCGTCGGCGAGGTCGAGGAACGCCGCGTACTCGGGCATGCCGAGGTGCGCCACGATGATCCGCAGGCCCGGGAAGCGGTCCAGCACCCGGGCCAGTCCGTCGGGCCCGGTGTGGGTGCCCGGGGCGGGCCCGGAACCGGCGTGCAGCACCACGGGGGTGCCGCTCTCGGCGAGCGTGCCCCACACGGGGTCGAGGAGCGGGTCGTCGGCGGCGAAGTCGCCGACCTGCAGGTGGGCCTTGAAGACCTCGACCCCACCCTCCACGAGCCCCGGCACGTAGGACGCCGCCTCGACCTCGGGGTAGAAGGTGGCCGAGCGCAACGCCTCGGGCACACGGTCGGCGAAGCCCAGCGTCCACTCGTTCATGAAGGCCGCGACCCCGGGCCGGTGCGCGTACGACAGGGCGGAGAAGTGCTTGACGCCCATCGCACGCAGCTGCTCGACGCGTTCCTCGTCGCTCCCCCGGTACGCGATCGGCCACGCACGACCGAGCAGGGGGCCCGCGGCGTCGAAGTAGGCCCACACCTTGGCGAGCACCTTCGGGTGCATGAAGTGCACGTGCACGTCGAACAGGCCCGGCAGCCCGAGGTCGTCGGCCAACCCCGGGAGGTCGGCGTCGGACAGCGTCACTACCGGATGCCCTTGATCTTGCGTCCGATCTCGCGCTGGGCGTCGGCCTTCGCCTGCCGCTCGGCGATCGCGTGCCGCTTGTCGTACTGCTTCTTGCCTCGGGCCAGCGCGATCTCGACCTTCGCGCGACCGTCGAGGAAGTACAGGGCGAGCGGCACGATCGTCAGGCCCTTGGCCTGGATGCGCTGCTCGATCTTGTCGATCTCCTGGCGGTTCAGCAGCATCTTGCGGCGACGCCGGGTCTCGTGGTTGGTCCACGTGCCCTGGCTGTACTCCGGGATGTGGACCTGGATCAGCCAGGCCTCGCCGTTCGCGATCTCGCCGAAGCCGTCGACCAGGGACGCGCGACCGGCACGCAACGACTTCACCTCGGTCCCCGTGAGGACCAGTCCGGCCTCGTAGGTGTCCTCGATGTGGTAGTCGTGGCGCGCCTTCTTGTTCTGCGCGATGAGCTTGCGCCCGGTCTCCTTGGCCACCGACCCATCCTAGGGGGTCGGACCCGACGTCCTCGTCAGAGCCAGCTCATCGGGTTGGTCGTGCCGCCGTTCGCCAGCACCATGAAGTGCAGGTGGCACCCCGTGGAGTAGCCGGTGCTGCCGACGTAGCCGATGACCTCGCCACGCGAGACCTTCGCACCGCTGCCGCGGGCGAACCGCGACAGGTGGTTGTAGGTCGTCACGATGCTCTTGCCGCGCTTGACGCCGTTGGCGAGGATCACGCGGTTGCCGTACCCGGCGTTGTAGTACTGCTGGATGATCGTGCCGCTCGCGGCCGCACGGATCGGCGTGCCACAACCGACGCCGAAGTCCGTGCCGTCGTGCAGCTTGTACACGCCCGTGACGGGGTGCACGCGCATGCCGTAGGGCGAGGTGACCGGCCCGCTCACGGGGTAGGAGAGCGCACCGCCCTTGTCGCCCCCGGAGACGCCTCCACTGGTGCCGCCGCCCTTGCCGCCCTTGTTGGCCTTCTCGAGCTCGCGCCGGGCGAGCTCCTCCAGCTGGGACTGCAGGCGGTTGCGCTCGGCCTCGTACGCGGCCAGGAGCTTGGCGTCCTCGGCCCGTGCGGCCTTCGCGGCGGTGCTGGCACTCGCGCGGGCGTCGACGAGCTCGCCGACCTCGGCGGCCTGCGCCTCGGCGGCCGCCTCGAGCTCGGTCATCTTCTGCAGGTTGGCGGCGGCGGCCTTGCGGGCCACGGCCACCTGGTCGCGCAGCTCCTCGACCTTGTCGCGGTTGAGTCGCAGCATCACCTTGGCGGCCGCGAGCTTCTGCATGCGCGAGACCTGCGCGTCGCCCACGGAGGCGTTGAGGCTCATCCGGTCGGTGAACGTGGTGGGGCTCTCGCCGCCCAGCAGCTCGCCGAAGGCGCGCATGCCGCGGTCGCCGTCCTGCACGGTCTCCACGGTGAAGGCGGCGACGGACTCCTCGGACTTCTTGAGCCGCTTCTCGCCCTTCTTCAGGGCGGCGACGGCCTTGTCGAGCGCCGCCTCGCTGCGGTCGAGCTCGGCCTGCATCCGCGTGTCCTCGGCCTGGGAGACCGCCAGCTGACCGCGGGTCTCACCGAGCGTGGCGCGTGCCGAGGTCAGCTTCGACTGCGCCGCCTCGAGAGCGGCGGCGGCCTTGTTGTAGGCCGCGCTGGAGGAGTCGAGGGCCTTCTGGGCGCCATCGATCTTGCCACTGACGCCCTTCTTCTGCCGCTCGAGGTCGTCCTTCTTGTCGGCCAGGACGGGGTTCGTGAAGCCGACGACGATCAGGCTCGCCGCGAGGGCCGCGACCACGGCCCTGACCACATGACGCCCGAGCAGGTGGCGGCGGGGGGCATGACGACGGGCCGCGGGTCGAGGATCGCGGGACGTGGGCACAGACATGGGACCTCGGCGTTGGGGAAGGAATGGTGCGAGGCAGGCCGCCGGCCATCTCTCGATGAGGCGGATGGTGCGGGTGTTACTGGTGTGACTCTAGGCCATGGTGCTCAGACGTCAAGGTACTTCCGCGTCATCACGAGGGTCGGGACGAGCGCGAGCAGCAGGGCCAGGACCGTCGTGTAGCCCATGACGGCGGCGGCCTCCTGCCATCGGATCCAGGTCGTCAGCTCGCCCAGCGTGGTGCGCAGGTAGCCGTAGACGACGAACCACATGAAGGCCGCCAGCCCGGCAGCCGCCAGGGCCGCCGACAGCACCGCGGCCAGCATCGACTCCAGCACGAACGGCAGCTGGATGTGCCAGCTGGACGCTCCGACCAGGCGCATGATGCCGATCTCGCGGCGTCGCGCGTAGGCGGTCATGCGGATGGTGTTGGAGACCTGGAGGATGGCCGCGACGATGAGCAGGAGCGACGTGGCGAGGGCGGCCCAGCGCATCTTGTCGAGGATCTCGAACAGCGGCCCGAGCAGCTTCTTGAGCGACTGCACGTTGCCGACGCCGTCCATGCCCGAGACCTGGCTGACGAGGCCGTCGAACTCCTGCGGGTCGTTGAGCGTGACGAAGTAGGACTCCGGGAAGTCGGCCGGCTCGACCGTCTCGAGCTGGGCCTTGCCGCTGTCGGTCTGGCCGAGCAGCTCACGTGCCTTGTCGTAGTTCTCCTGCGGGGAGCGCACGTCGTAGGACTTGACCTCGGGGTTCGTGGAGAGCGCCTCCTGGACCGCCGCGGTCTGCTCGTCGGTGGCCGCCCCGCCCACGCACGTCGGCGCGGTGGAGTTGTCGGTGCACAGGTTGACCTGCACCTGCAGCTTGTCGCCGTAGAACTGCTCGGTGCGGTCGGCCTGGCTCTGCAGCAGCAGGCCGAGGGCGGCCAGCAGCAGCGAGACGGTCATGGTGACGATCAAGGAGATCGTCATGGACGTGTTGCGGGACAGGCTCGCGCGGAGCTCGCTCATGATGGTGCGCACGGTGATCGCCTCAGGACTGGTAGCCGTAGATGCCGCGGGCCTCGTCGCGCACGACGCGCCCCTCGTCGAGCTCGATGACGCGCTTGCGCATCTGGTCGACGATCGAGGAGTCGTGGGTGGCCATGACGACAGTGGTGTCGGTGCGGTTGATGCGGTCGAGCAGCTTCATGATGCCGACGCTGGTGGTGGGGTCGAGGTTGCCGGTGGGCTCGTCGGCGATGAGGATCATCGGTCGGTTCACGAACGCCCGGGCGATGGCCACGCGCTGCTGCTCACCACCGGAGAGCTCGTCGGGCATGCGGTGCCCCTTGCCCTCCAGGCCGACCATCTCGAGGGTCTCGGGCACGAGCGCGTCGATCTCGGAGCGGTGCTTGCCGATGACCTGCAGCGCGAAGGCCACGTTCTCGTGGACCGTCTTGTTCGGCAGGAGGCGGAAGTCCTGGAACACGGTGCCGACCTGGCGGCGCAGCTTGGGCACCTTCCAGCTGGAGAGCTTGTTGATCTCCTTGCCCGCCACGTGCACCCGGCCGGTGGTGGGCCGGGCCTCGCGGAGGACGAGCCGCAGGAAGGTGGACTTGCCCGACCCCGAGGACCCGACGAGGAAGACGAACTCCCCCTTCTCGATCTCCAGGTCGACGGCGTCCAGGGCAGGACGCTTCTGGCCCGGGTAGGTCTTGGTGACCTTGTCGAAGCGAATCACCCGTCGAGTCTAGGCAGGTCGCTCCACGTCACCGTGCAGACTCGCCCGCCGTGGGTACGGTGACCAGATGCTGCCTCGTCTGCCCGATCCTCGCCGCCTGCCCGAGCTCGTCGACGCGGCGACGTCGGCGCTGCCACGCGCGCTCGGCCTGCTCGACGCGGCCGAGGACCTGGTGCGGCGGGCGCATCGCCTGGTCGACGACATCGACGCCACCCGGGTCGCGGCGGACGCCGTGGTGGTGCGGACCGCCGGCACGGTGGCCAGCGTGCAGCCGACGCTGGACCGCGCCCAGGCCATGGTCGAGACGTTCGGGCCGGTGCTCGACGACCTCGCGCCGATCGCGAAGAACCTGATGCCCACGCTGCAGCGGATCTCCGAGACGACGTCGCCCGAGGAGATCGAGGCGCTGGTCGGGCTCATCGACCACCTGCCGATGCTCGTCGACAAGCTCGAGGCCGACATCGTGCCGATCCTCGAGGACATGCGGAACGTGGGACCCGACATCCACGCCCTGCTGGACACCGCCACCGACCTGGCGGCGATGCTCGAGAAGGTGCCGGGGCTCAATCGTCGTCGCCGCGACGACGACTAGGCGGGGCGCGCGGCGAGGACGGCCGAGGGTCCCGACGGGATCGCTCAGGCCGTGCGCTGGGACGCGCCCTGCGCGACGTAGGCGTCGACGGCGGCCGGCGACAGCACCTCGTCGATCACCATGGCGCCGGCACCGATGACGCCCCCGAGGCTGCCGACGGTGGTGGCGACGATGCGCAGGTGGTTGGTGGCGAGCGGGAGCGACCGCTCGTAGACGACCTCGCGGACGCCGGCGAGCAGGTACTCCCCCGCCTCCGACAGCTTGCCGCCGATGACGATCACCGACGGGTTGAGCAGGTTGACGCAGGTGGCCAGCACCTCGCCGAGGCTGCGGCCGGCGTCGCGCACGGCGTTGAGCGCCACCACGTCGCCGCGGTTGACCGCGTCGACGATGTCCTGGGACGTCTCGACGGACAGACCCTGCTCCCGCAGGCGTGCCGCCACGGCGGGCCCGGCGGCCACGGCCTCGAGGCAGCCGGTGTTGCCGCAGCGGCAGTGAGCGTCGGCCGCGTCGGAGACCCGCACGTGCCCGAGGTCACCCGCCGACCCGAGGGCGCCGCGCAGCAGCTGGCCGTCGGACACGATGCCCGCTCCGATGCCGGTGGCGACCTTGACGAGCAGCAGGTGCTCGCCGCGGTGGCCGCGCACGTGCTCGCCGAGCGCCATCAGGTTCACGTCGTTGTCCACGAGGACCGGACCGGAGAACGTGCGACCGAGGTGCCCGGGGACGTCGAAGTCGTGCCAGCCGGGCATGATCGGCGGACTCACCGGTCGACCGACGGCGTGCTCGACCGGACCGGGCAGACCGATCCCGACGCCGGCGACGTCGGACACCGGGCGACCGCGGTCGGCGAGCAGCTCGAGCCCGATCGAGGTGACCCGGTCCAGCACGACGGTGGGGCCGTCCGCGATGTCACACGGAACCGTCCGCTCGACGAGGACCTCGCCGGCGAGGTCGAGCAGGGCGACGCTCGCGTGCGAGGCACCGAGGTCGACCGCCAGGACGACGCGCGCCTCGCCGTGGAAGCGGAACCGGGTGGGCGGCCGACCGCCGGTCGAGACGGTCTCGCCGGTCGGGCGCAGGAGGCCGACGGCCAGCATCGCGTCGACCCGCGCCGTGACGGGAGCCCGCCCCAGCGCCGACCGCTGGCTGAGCTCGGCCCGCGTCCAGGCCTGCCCGTCGCGCAGGTGCTGGAAGAGATCGCCGACGCCGACCAGCGTGGTCGGCAGCGACGACGACGTCATGACCATGAGTCTCCCACACCCCTTCTGTCGGCCCTGCTCAAGCAGATAAGTCGAACACAATCAGACTTTTGCTTGACGAGCAACAAAAGAGGTGACTAGGGTCACAGCCATGCCCACCCCCCAGGCACCGCCCCTGCTCGAGATGCGCGGGATCGTCAAGGAGTTCCCCGGAGTCCGGGCGCTCGACGGCGTCGACCTCGTCGTGCGCGCCGGCGAGGTGCACTGCCTCCTGGGCCAGAACGGTGCGGGCAAGTCGACGCTCATCAAGGTGCTCGCCGGCGCGCACGGCGTGGACGCCGGCACCATCACCTGGCGCGGCGAGGACGTGACGTTCGCGGGCCCGCAGGCCGCGCTCGACACCGGCATCGCCACCATCTACCAGGAGCTCGACCTCGTCGACGGCCTGAGCGTCGCGGACAACATCTTCCTCGGCCACGAGATGTCTCGCGGCGGCGTCACCCGCACCGTCGAGGCGAATCGGGCCGCCCGCGCCCTTCTCGAGCGCCTCGGCCACGCGGAGATCCGACCCGGTCGCGAGGTGGGCAGCCTCTCGGCCGCCGGCAAGCAGATCGTCTCCATGGCCCGTGCGCTCTCGCGCGACGCCCAGGTCATCGTCATGGACGAGCCGTCCGCCGTGCTCGACCCCGACGAGGTCGACGGCCTCTTCCGCGTCGTCGAGGACCTGCGCGCAGCCGGGACGGCCATCATCTACATCTCCCACCGCCTCGAGGAGATCCGGCGCATCGGCGACCGGCTCACCGTCCTCAAGGACGGGCGCACCGTGGCCGGTGACTTGTCGGCGAAGGACACGCCCACGTCCGAGCTCATCACCCTCATGACCGGCCGCGAGGTCTCCTCCGTCTTCCCCGAGCGTCCCGTCGTCACCGGCACCGACCCGTTGCTGCGCGTCGAGGGGCTCTCCCGCACGGGCGAGTTCGAGGACGTCAGCTTCGACGTGCGGCCCGGCGAGGTCGTCGGGATCGCCGGCCTGGTCGGCGCGGGTCGCAGCGAGATCCTCGAGACCGTCTTCGGCGCCCGACGCGCCCACCGCGGCACCGTGACCGTCGACGGCTCCGACCTGCGGAACGGCTCCGTGCCGGCGGCGGTCCGCGCCGGCATCGGCCTGTGCCCCGAGGAGCGCAAGTCCCAGGGTCTGGTGCTCGACGACCTCGTCTACCGCAACGTCTCGCTCGCGAGCCTCGGTCGCTTCGCGCGGCTCGGCGTCAGCACGGAGGGCGAGGAGCTCGCCGCCGCCCACGCCGCCACGCGCTCGGTCGACGTCCGCCCCGACGCCCCCACCCGCGTCGTGCGCACGCTGTCGGGCGGGAACCAGCAGAAGGTCGTCCTGGCCCGCTGGCTGCTGCGCGGCTGCAAGGTGCTGCTGCTCGACGAGCCCACCCGCGGCGTCGACGTCGGCGCGCGGGCCGAGATCTACGCGCTCGTGCGCACGCTCGCCGACGAGGGTGTCGCCGTCGTCGTGGTCTCGAGCGACCTCGACGAGGTGATCGGTCTGTCGCACCGCGTGCTCGTCCTGGCCGACGGCCGCGTCGTCCACCACTCCCCCGCCGACGCGATCGACGCGTCCGGCGTCCTCGAACGCATCCTCGCCGTGCACGAGCACGGTGCGGACCATCCGACCACGACCGACCAGAGAGGCGACGTCGCGTGACCGTCACCCCCGATCCCTCAGGCAGCACCGCCCACGACAGCGGGAAGGACCCGGCCCTCTCGGTCCCGGCCCCCTCCCGCCGGTCGATGTCCGGGGGCTCCGGCCTCGGCCGCAACCTCGGCCTCGTCGTCGCGCTCCTGCTGCTGTGCATCATCGGCGTCGCGACGTCGGGCGAGCGCTTCGCGAGCGTCGACAACATGCTCACCGTGCTGCGCGCCGCGTCCGTCATCGGCGTCGTCTCCATCGGGATGACGTTCGTCATCACCGGCGGCGGCATCGACCTCTCCGTGGGCGCGATCGTGGCGCTCTCCTCGGTGTGGGCCACCACCACCGGCACGCAGGCCATGGCCGACGACATCGGCTGGGTCGCGATGGTCTTCGCCGCCGTGGTGGTGGGAGCCGCCTGCGGCGCGGTCAACGGGCTGCTGGTCGCGTACGGCCGCATCGTGCCCTTCATCGCCACCCTGGCGATGCTCGCCGCGGCCCGGGGCCTCGCGGAGATCATCTCCGACCGCAAGACCCAGATCATCCGGAACCAGGGCTTCACCGACCTCTTCGGCTCCGAGCCGCTCGGCATCCCCTTCATCGTCGTGATCTTCGTCGTGGTGGCGGCCGGCGGGTGGTTCCTGCTGAACCGCACGACCTTCGGCCGACGGACCTTCGCGGTCGGCGGCAACCCCGAGGCCGCGCGCCTGGCCGGCATCAAGGTCCAGCGCCACACCGTGTACCTCTACGCCCTGCTCGGAACCACGTGCGGCATCGCCGCCGTGATGCTCATGTCGCGCACCACCACCGGCACGTCGACGCACGGCCAGCTCTACGAGCTCGACGCCATCGCCGCCGTCGTGATCGGCGGCACGCTGCTCAGCGGCGGCCGCGGGACCGTGACCGGGACACTCTTCGGCGTCCTGATCTTCACCGTCCTCACCAATGTCTTCACGCTCAACAACCTGTCGATCTCGGCCCAGGCCGTCGCCAAGGGCGTGATCATCGTGATCGCTGTGCTCCTGCAGCAGCGGATCGCGAACCGCACCACCACATAACCCCCACCCAGGAGTGTCATGACCACGATCCGCCCCCGCCGCCGCACGGTCGCCGCCTTCGGCGCCCTCGCTGCCGCCACGCTCGTCCTCGGCGCCTGCACCAACAGCTCCGACGACTCCGGCTCCACCGGAGCCAGCAAGAGCAACACCGACAACGACAAGTCCGGTGACACCGTCACCATCGGCTTCTCCGCCCCTGCGGCCGACCACGGCTGGATGGGTGCGATCACGAGCTCGGCGAAGGCCCAGGCCGAGCAGTACGACGACGTCGACCTGAAGGTCGCCGAGGGCACGAACGAGGTCGGCCTGCAGATCTCGCAGGTGGAGACCTTCATCAACGACAAGGTCGACGCGATCGTGCTGCTGCCGTTCGACGGCGCCGCCATGACGCCGGTCGCGCTCAAGGCGATGGAGGCGGGCATCCCGGTCATCAACGTCGACCGCGAGTTCGACTCCCCCTTCGCCGCCCGCACCACGGTGCTCGGCGACAACTACGGCATGGGCGTCTCGGCCGGCACCTACGTGTGCGAGCAGGCCGCCGGTGACGAGGACAAGGTCGTCGCGGAGATCGCGGGCATCGACTCCCTGCCCCTGACGCAGGAGCGCTCGAAGGGCTTCTCCGACGCGCTGAAGAAGTGCGGCCTCGAGGTCGAGAACCGCGTCGCCGCCGAGTTCACGGTCGAGTCCGGCGAGCGCGTGGCCTCGAACCTGCTCCAGGCCGCTCCGAAGATCGACTACCTCTGGAACCACGACGACGACCAGGGTGTCGGCGTGCTCGCCGCGATCAAGAACGCCAACCGCGACGAGTTCGTCATGATCGGTGGCGCCGGCTCGGCCAACGTCATGCGCGACATCAAGGCTGACAACACGGTGCTCAAGGCGACGGTCATCTACCCGTCCACGCAGGCCGCCGACGGCATCAAGCTGGCGCGTCTGATCGCGCAGGGCAAGTCGATGTCCGACCTCGCCGAGGTGGAGGTGCCGCGCAAGGTGCAGCTGGCCGCCCCGGTCGTCACGAAGGACAACGTGGACGAGTACATGGACTCCGCCTTCGAGTCCTGAGCCCCACCACCCGGGCCCGCCCGCGCCGACTCCATGCGGTGCGGGCGGGCCCACTCCACGACGAGGACACACATGAGCGAGACGACGAACGGGCCCACGAAGGAGCCCACGAACGAGCTGGGTGTCGCGATGGTGGGGTACGCCTTCATGGGCGCCGCGCACTCGCAGGCCTGGCGCACCGCCCCCGCCTTCTTCGACCTCCCCCGACGACCCCGCCTGGCCGCGATCTGCGGACGTGACGCCGACGCCGCGGGCGCCGTGGCCGACCGTTTCGGGTGGGAGTCCGTGGAGACCGACTGGCGTCGGCTCCTGGAGCGCGACGACGTCGACGTCATCGACATCTGCACGCCGGGCGACACGCACGCGGAGATCGCGATCGCCGCCCTCGAGGCCGGCAAGCACGTCCTGTGCGAGAAGCCGCTGGCCAACACCGTCGAGGAGGCCGAGGCGATGGCCGAGGCCGCAGCGGCCGCGTCGGCCCGGGGCGTGCGCGCCATGGTGGGCTTCACCTACCGGAGGGTCCCCGCCGTCTCGCTGGCGCAGCGCATCGTGGCGTCGGGACGCCTCGGCACGATCCGGCACGTCCGTGGTCAGTACCTCCAGGACTGGCTGGTCGACGAGGACGCCCCGATGAGCTGGCGGCTGGACAAGAGCAAGGCCGGCTCGGGCGCGCTGGGCGACATCGGCGCCCACGTCATCGACATGGCCCAGTTCGTGACCGGCAGCGCCATCACGACCGTCAGCGGCCTGATGGAGACCTTCGTGACGAGCCGTCCGGTCGCGGGCGAGCGCGCGACGCTCGGCGGCACCGGCGGCTCGGGCGAGCGGGCCGACGTGACCGTCGACGACGCCGCCGCGTTCACCGCCCGCTTCGACGACGGCGCCCTCGGCGTGTTCGAGGCGACCCGGTTCGCCACGGGTCGCAAGAACGCCCTGCGCCTGGAGGTCAACGGCTCGCTCGGGTCGATCGCCTTCGACTTCGAGGACATGAACGTCCTCGAGCTGCACGACGCGACGCTGCCCGCCGAGGAGGCCGGGTTCCGCCGCATCCTCGTCACCGAGGCCGACCACCCCTACGTCGCCGCCTGGTGGCCCCCGGGCCACGGGCTCGGCTACGAGCACGGCTTCACCCACCAGGTCGTCGACCTGGTGCACCACATCGCCGAGGGCACCGACCCGGCCCCGTCGTTCGCCGACGGGCTCGCCGTGCAGCGGGTGCTCGCGGCCGTCGAGGCCAGCAGCGACGCAGCCGGCACCATCCAGAAGACGGGAGCATGACGATGGCACGACCGATCACGCTGTTCACCGGCCAGTGGGCCGACCTGCCCTTCGAGCAGGTGGCCGAGCTGGCCGCCGGCTGGGGCTACGACGGTCTGGAGATCGCCTGCTGGGGCGATCACCTCGACCCCTGGGCCGCCGTGGAGGACCCGGACTACATCGCGACGCGCAAGGAGATCCTCGACCGCCACGGTCTCCAGGTCTTCGCGATCTCCAACCACCTCAAGGGCCAGGCGGTCTGCGACGACCCGATCGACCAGCGCCACCAGGACATCGTCGGCTCGCGCGTGTGGGGCGACGGCAACCCCGAGGGCGTGCGTCAGCGCGCCGCGGAGGAGATGAAGAACACCGCCCGTGCGGCCCGGATGCTCGGCGTCGACACGGTGGTCGGCTTCACCGGCTCGTCGATCTGGAAGTACGTGGCCATGTTCCCGCCGGCCACGCAGGCCATGGTCGACGCGGGTTACCAGGACTTCGCGGACCGCTGGAACCCCATCCTCGACGTGTTCGACGAGGAGGGCGTGCGCTTCGCCCACGAGGTGCACCCCAGCGAGATCGCCTACGACTACTGGACCACGCAGCGGGCGCTGGAGGCCGTGGACCACAGGCCGGCGTTCGGGCTCAACTGGGACCCGTCGCACTTCGTGTGGCAGGAGCTCGACCCGCTCGGCTTCCTGTGGGACTTCCGCGAGCGGATCTACCACGTGGACTGCAAGGACGCGAAGAAGCAGGTGGGCAACGGACGCAACGGCATCCTCGGCTCCCACCTGCCGTGGGCCGACCCGCGACGCGGCTGGGACTTCGTGTCCACCGGTCGCGGTGACGTGCCGTGGGAGGCGTGCTTCCGCATGCTGAACACCATCGGCTACGACGGTCCGGTGTCGGTGGAGTGGGAGGACGCCGGCATGGACCGTCTGCTCGGGGCACCGGAGGCGCTGGAGTACGTGCGCCGCAACCTGTTCGACGCGCCGGACGCGGCGTTCGACGCGGCCTTCAGCTCCGGCGACTGACGGCACGGATCACCTGCCCACCGATCTCGGGGGACTCGACCCTGTCACCGCACGGTGGCAGGGTCGAGTCATGCCCGACCCCATCGGAAGCGACCCCGTCAAGAGCGACACCCTCAGGACCGACACCGTCAAGGACGACCTGCACCGCTACCTCCACGGGGCGCGCGACGCCCTGCGCTTCAAGATCGACGGGCTGGGTGAGCTCGACGCCCGCCGCAGCCTCACCCCCACCGGGCTCAGCCTGCTCGGTCTCGTGCACCACACGGCGGTCTGTGCGGCCGAGCACTTCGGCGTGGTCTTCGACCGGCCCTTCCCCGAGCCGACGCCCGACGTCGACGCCGACCCGCACGCCGACTTCGTGGTCCCGCCCGAGGTCTCGCTGGACGACGCGCTGGCCTACGTCGACCGTGCGTGGGCGCATGCCGACGCCACGATCGAGGCGCTCGCGCTCGACGCCGAGGGCACCGTTCCCTGGTGGAGCGGTCCGCGAGCCCGGGTCACGCTGCACCAGGCCCTGGTGCACATGATCGCCGAGGCCCACCGGCACGCCGGGCACGCGGACGTGCTGCGTGAGGGTCTCGACGGCTCCGCGGGCCTGCGCCCGGACTCCACCAACCTGCCCGAGGGCATGGACTGGGACGAGCACGTGGCACGGGTCGACCGCGTGGCTCGCGAGGCGGCGGACCGTTCCGTCGGACCCACCGCCTGAGCCGTCCGGTCAGGCCCAGGCGCCGAGCTTCTCGGGGTTGACCGTGATCCACACGTCGTGGATCACCTCGCGAACGTCGAACGCGACCACACCGGCAACGTCGGATCCGCGGCGGACCAGGACGCCGGTACGGCCCTCGACACCGGTCGGCTCGAAGGTGAGGTCGGCGTCCTTCGCGGCCAGTCCGAGCAGGAAGCGGGCCACGTGGTCGGGGCCGCGCACCACGTTGCGGGCGGCCCGGACGATGCCGCCTCCGTCCGACGCGAGCGAGACGTCGGGGTCGAGCAACGGCAGCAGCTGGGCGATGTCACCGGTGGCGCAGGCCGCGAGGAAGGACCGCACCACCGCGTCGTGATCTCGCGGGGCGGCCTCACGGCGACGTCGCTCGCGCAGGTCGGCACGAGCCGCCGAGGCGAGCTTGCGGCAGGCCTGCGGAGAGCGGCCCACCGCCGCCGCGACCTCGTCGAACGGCAGCCCGAAGACGTCGTGCAGCACGAAGGAGACCCGCTCGGCCGGGGTCAACGACTCCAGCAGCACCATGACCGCCGACGTCACCTGGTCGTCGAGCGTCACGCGGTCGGCGGGGTCGCTCAGCGCGTCGGGGTCGGGCAGCGGCTCGGGCAGCCACGGACCGACGTACCGCTCCCGTCGGGCCCGCGCGGAGCCGAGCTGGTCCAGGCAGACACGGCTCACGACGGTGGTCAACCAGGCGCCGGGTCGGCGGATCCCCATCCGCTCGTCGTCGCCGAGCCGGTACCAGCGCGCGTAGGCCTCCTGCACGGCGTCCTCGGCGTCCGCGCGGGTGCCGAGCAGCCGGAAGGCGGTGGCCAGGAGGCGCTCGCGCTCCTCGAGCGCCGGACCCAGCGACGGTTCACTCATCGGGTCATCATCGCTGGTCATCGACCGGCTCTCGGGGTGACGCCCGACAGCCATGTCTCGAAGCCGGTCGTGCCGTGGTCGGCGCCGTCGCGCGTGAGCAGCGCTCCGTTGCGCATGCCCCGGCCGAGCGGGCCGGGCAGCGGCAGTGCGAGGACGGGCCGTCGGTCACCGACCCGCCGCGCGTACGCGCGCACCATGTCGACCATGCGACGGACGTCGGGGCCACCGAGGTCCGTGGCCCGACCGGTCGGTCGCCCGACGGCGAGGGCGACGAGGCGTTCTGCCACCTCCCGCGCCGCGACCGGCTCGCTGCGCATGACGGGGACGAGCACGAACGGCCCGAGCGTCACCTGACCGTGCAGCTGCTGTGCGAACTCGTGGAACTGGGTCGCGCGCAGGATCGTCCAGGGCACGGCACCGGACTCGACGAGCTGCTCCTGGTGCACCTTGCCGGCGTAGTAGCCGCCGGTCGCGCGGTCGCTGCCGACGATGCCGAGCGCCACGTGGTGACCCACCCCGGCACGCTCCTCCGCCGCGAGCAGGTGGCGGGTCACCGCGTCGAAGAACCGTCGTGACTCCTGCGCGTCCTGTGTCGCGGTCGAGGTGACGTCGACGACGACGTCGACCCCGGCGAGGGCGACGTCGAGGCCCTCGCCTCCGGTGAGGTCCACCCCCGCCGCACGCGACAGCACGACGACCTCGTGGCCCTCGGCGCGGGCGACGTCGACGACGTGCCTCCCGACCATGCCGGTTCCTCCGGCGACGGCGATCTTCATGGCGTCTTCCTTCCTGTGGGACGTTCGGTGCTTCTCGCCCGGGCAGGGGCGACCAGCGGTACCGCGAGCACCACCGTGGCGCTCAGCGCGACGACCTGACCGATGACGTCCCGGACGGTGAAGCCCTCCAGGTGCGCCAGGTGGTAGGTCAGGTGGGGAACCGAGAACACCAGCCATGCCACGCCGACCGCACGACCGCCCTCGACGCGGTGGCTCGCTGCTGCGACCACGCTCGCAGCGGCGAGGCCGAGGTAGAGCGCCCCGACGTCGCGCACCAGGTGCTCGTTGTACGGGCCGTCCACCGCGACCCACACCGAGCCGAGGCCGGGGAACGTGTCGTAGAAGGAGCGCGGCGCAGCGGCCGCCCACAGCCCGACGTAGAGCCCGATGACCGCGGTCACCAGCAGGATCGATCGTCGTGTCGTCGTGTTCACACCTCTACGACGACGCAGCCCGCCCAGGTGTGAGGTCGGGCCCGACGTCCAGGCGGGGCGTAGGTATGCCTTACCTTTGTCGCGTGCTCCACCCTTCGACCCTTCAGCTCCGCGGCACCGGCATCGTGGCCGGCTACCGACGCGCGACGGTCGTCCACGACGTCGACGTCGCACTGCACGCGGGCCGGGTCACGGCGCTGATCGGACCGAACGGCTCGGGCAAGTCGACCCTGCTGCGGTCGCTGGCCCACCTGCACGAGCCGGAGTCCGGCCGGGTGGAGCTGGGCGACGGCACCGCCGTCGGCGACCTGCCCGGCCGTGACCTGGCCACGCGGCTCACCCTGCTCTCGCAGTCGCGGAGCGTGCCCGGCGGCGTGTCGGTCCGGGAGGTCGTGGAGTACGGCCGCCACCCGCACCGCGGCCGCTGGGGCGGTGGCGACCCCGACGGCGCCGTCGTCGTCGACCGCGTGATGGGGATGTGCGGCGTCACCGAGCTCGCCGACCGTCCCGTCGACACCCTGTCGGGCGGGCAGCTGCAGCGCGTCTGGCTGGCCAGCTGCCTGGCGCAGGACACGGCCGTGCTGCTGCTCGACGAACCCACCACGTTCCTGGACCTGCGCTACCAGGTGGAGCTGCTCGACACGGTCCGCGACCTCGCCGACCACCACGACATCGCGATCGGCATCGTCCTGCACGACCTCGACCAGGCCGCCGCGATCGCCGACGACGTCGTGCTGCTCGTCGACGGCCGCGTCGACGCGGCCGGCCCTCCCGCCGACGTCCTCACCTCGGCGCGCTTGAGCGCCGCCTACGGCATCCAGGTCGACGTCCACGTCGACCCCTCCACCGGCCACGTCCGCACCCGCGCCGTGGCCCGTCACCACACCCGTCCGACCCCCCTTCAGGAGAACCCGTGACGTCCATCCGCCTGCCGCTCGTGGCAGCCACCGCCCTGCTCGCCACCGTGCTCGCCGCCTGCGGCACCACCGAGGACGCCTCCGACGGCTCCTCGGAGTCCAGCGGGGAGAAGATCACCCTCACCGACTCGCGCGGCAAGGAGATCACCCTCGACGGTCCCGCCACCCGCGTGGCCGCAACTGAGTGGAACGCGGCCGAGTACCTGGTGTCGCTCGGCGTCCAGCCGGTCGGCGTGTCCGACGTCAAGGGCTTCGCCACCTGGGACAGCGCGGTGGAGCTCGGCGACGACGTGACCGACCTCGGCACGCGTGGCGAGCCGAGCCTGGACACGCTGGCCTCGCTCGACCTCGACGCGCTCGTCGTCACCGACACCCTCGCCGGCGATGCCGTGGAGCAGATCGAGAAGACCATCCCGGTGATCGTGCTGCCCGGCGGCAAGGCCGGCGAGCAGATCGACCAGATGTTCGCCAACCTCGACCTGGTGGCCAAGGCCACCGGCACCGAGGACGAGGCGAAGGACCTGAAGGCCGAGTTCGACGAGAAGCTCGCCGACACCAAGAAGGCCGTCGCCGACTCCGACGCCGCCGGCGCCACCGTGGCGTTCAGCGACGCCTACGACACCGGCGACGCCGTCTCGGTCCGGCCCTACACGGCCACGTCGCAGCTCGGCACGATCCTGGGCGAGCTCGGCTTCGAGAACGCCTGGGACGCCATCGACGGCCTCGAGCCCGACCCGGCCTACGGCCTGGCCCAGACCGACGTGGAGGGCCTGACCAAGCTGCCCGACGACACGCAGTACTGGTACATCGCCAACGACGCCGAGACCGACCCGTACGCGGACACGCTGAAGGACAACACCGTCTGGACGTCGCTGCCGTTCGTGGAGAGCGGCGACGTGGTCCGCTTCCCCGACAAGATCTGGATGTTCGGTGGCCCGAAGTCGATGATCCAGTTCCTGGACGCCGTCGCGGACCAGGTCTCCTGAGTACTGACGACCTGGACCCCGAGGCCACGACCGCATGACCCTCACGGCCCCATGACCCTGACGGCAGAGCGCCCCGGCGTCGAGGAGCACACCTCCCCGACGCCGGTCGGCGCGCCCACCTCCGTGTGGAGGGTCGCGGTCGTGGCCCTCGGGCTGTTGATCGCCATCGCCGTGGTGGCGGCCGTGCACGTGGTGCAGGGCACCGCCGACGTCGGCGTTCCGGAGCTGTGGGGCTGGCTCACCGGGACCGGGTCGGGGCAGGCGACCGCGGTCGTCGTCGAGTCACGTCTGCCGCGCCTGGCCGCGGGCGTGGTCGTGGGCCTGTCCCTCGGCGTCGCCGGCGCCGTGATGCAGTCGGTGGCGCGCAACATGCTGGCCTCCCCCGACACGCTCGCGGTGAACTCCGGAGCTTTCCTCGCCGTCACCGTCGGCGCGACGGTCGGCGTGCCGTCGGTGATCGCGGGCGACCTCGTGCTCGCCTTCGGTGGCGGCCTCCTCGCGGCTCTCGTCGTCTTCGCGCTGGCGGGCACCGAGTACGGCACCGTCCGGCTGGTGCTCGCGGGCACCGTGATCTCGCTGGGCTTCATGGCGATCTCGACGATGCTGATCATCCTCGACCCGCAGGGCGCCATCGGCCTGCAGGCGTGGCAGGCGGGGACGCTCAGCCAGAACGGCTTCGGCACGCTGCGCCTGATGGCCCCGCTCATGGTCGTGGTGGTGTCCGTGACGCTGCTGCACGCGCGACGCCTCGACCTGCTGACCCTCGGCGACGACGAGGCCCGGTCGCTGGGCGTGCCGGTGCGCAGGACCCAGCTGACGGTGATCGTCCTGGCCGTCCTGCTCTCGGCGGTCTCCGTGACCGTGGCCGGGCCCATCGGCTTCATCGGTCTCGTCGCCCCCGCCCTCGTGCGGCTGGGCACGTCGCGGGTCAAGGGCCTGCACCGTCACCGTGCGCTCGTGCCGCTGTCGGGCCTGGCCGGCGTGGCGGTGGTGCTGCTCGCCGACGTGACGGTGCGGGCGGTCATGGGCTCCCAACGGGCGGTGCAGGTGCCCACCGGGGTGGCCACCACGATCCTCGGCGCGGTGGTGCTGGTCGGCTTCGCGATGCGGCTGCGCGCATCACGGCTGGACGAGGCGGGCAACGCGCTCGACGTGCGCGGACTGGGGGTGCGTCGCCCCGGTCTGCTGATCGGCGTGCTGGTGGTCCTGCTGGTGGTGGTCGCGGGCGCGTCGATGCTGGTGGGCGACCGGATGTTCCTGGTCGGCGACCTGCTCAACTGGCTCGCCGGCCGCGGTGGCCCGATCACGTCGAGCGTCATGGACGCCCGGGCGCCGCGGATCGTCGCGGCCGTGCTCGCCGGGGTCGCGCTGGCCGTGTCGGGTGCACTCATCCAGGGCGTGACCCGCAACCCCCTCGCGGACCCGACCCTGCTCGGCGTGTCCGGAGGCGCCTCGGTCGGGGCCGTCGTCGTGGTCACTGCGGTGCCGGCCGCGAGCTTCTGGGCGATCTCGGGGGCGAGCGTGGCCGGGGCGCTGCTGGCCGCGACGCTCGTGTTCGGCCTCGCCGCACGCAGCGGCTTCGCCACCGACCGGCTCGTGCTGCTGGGCGTGGGCGTGGCCTACGGCGCCACGGCCACCGTGACCGTGCTGATCGTGGCCACCGACCCGTTCAACGCGGCCAAGGCACTCACCTGGCTGTCGGGGTCGACCTACGGTCGCGCCTACGAGCACCTGACGCCGCTCGTGGTCGCGTGCGTCCTCCTCCTGCCGATCGCCTTCGCGGCGTCACGTCGTCTCGACCTGCTGTCGGTCGACGAGGACACGCCGCGCGTGGTCGGGGTGGACCCCGCCCGTTCGCGTCTGCTGCTGCTCGGCAGCGGCACGCTGCTCACGGCGGCGGCGGTCTCGGTCATCGGCGTCGTCGGCTTCGTGGGGCTCGTGGCGCCCCACGCCGCACGCGCGCTGGTGGGGCGGCGTCACCGTCTCGTGATCCCGGTGGCGGCCCTGCTGGGTGCGATCGTGCTGAGCCTGTCGGACCTGCTCGGCCGCACGGTCGTGGCGCCGACACAGCTGTCGGCCAGCCTGCTGACCGCGGCCATCGGCACGCCGTACTTCCTGTACCTGCTGCACCGGTCGCGGCGCACCTAGGACGTCAGGCGTTCGCCGTCTCCTGGTTCTTGCGCCAGCGGATGCCGGCCTCGATGAAGTCGTCGATCTCGCCGTCGAGCACCGACTGGGTGTTGCCGGTCTCGTGCTCGGTGCGCAGGTCCTTGACCATCTGGTACGGGTTGAGCACGTAGTTGCGCATCTGGTCGCCCCACGACGCCTGCACGTCGCCGCGCAGCTCGTCGAGGTGGGCACGCTCCTCGGCCTTCTTGAGCGCGAGCAGCTTGGCCTTGAGGATCACCATGGCGCTGGCCTTGTTCTGCAGCTGGCTCTTCTCGTTCTGGCAGCTGACGACCACGCCGGTGGGGATGTGGGTGAGGCGGACCGCCGAGTCGGTGGTGTTGACCGACTGGCCGCCGGGCCCGGACGAGCGGTACACGTCGACGCGGATCTCCTCGTCGGGGATGTCGATCTCGTCGGTCTGCTCCAGCACGGGCACGACCTCGATGGCCGCGAACGAGGTCTGGCGCCGGCCCTGGTTGTCGAAGGGCGAGATGCGCACGAGCCGGTGGGTGCCGGACTCGACCGACAGCGTGCCGTAGGCGTAGGGCGCCTTGATCGCGAAGGTCGTGGACTTGATGCCCGCCTCCTCCGCGTAGGAGGTGTCGTAGATCTGGACGGGGTAGTCGTGCCGCTCGGCCCAGCGCACGTACATGCGCTGGAGCATGAGGGCGAAGTCGGCGGCGTCGACGCCACCGGCGCCGGAGCGGATGGTCACCAGGGCCTCGCGCTCGTCGTACTCGCCCGACAGCAGCGTGCGGACCTCGAGCGACTCCACGAGGGCACGCAGGCGGGTCAGCTCGGTCTCGGCCTCGGCGAGGGAGTCGGCGTCGCCCTCCTCCTGGGAGAGCTCGACCAGCACCTCGAGGTCGTCGAGACGGCTGCGCAGCTCGACGATGCGCTCCATCTGCGACTGCAGCACGGAGAGGCGACCGGTGACGCGCTGGGCGTTCGCCTGGTCGTCCCAGAGGTCGGGTGCGCCGACCTCCTCCTGCAGCTCGTCGATCTCGGTCTGCATCGCGTCGAGGTCGAGGACCTTCTCGATGGAGGTCAGGGTCGCACTGAGCTCCTTGATCTGCTCTGCGAAGTCGGTGGCCACCTGTCGAGGCTACCGCCAGGGCCCCGGGCGCGGCCGCTCGGCCGGGCGGTTCAGCGGTCGCCGAGACGGTCGAGCACCAGACGGCCCAGGGCCGCGCCCAGGTCGAGGGTCTCCTGCGCGGAGTAGTCCGCGTGCCGCTCGATCGAGGCGTCGGGACCGGCGTCACAGACCGCGTCACCCTCGTGGCACAGCGCGAGGGTGCGTGCGGCGACGTCGTCGGGCAGGTCGGTCGTCGCGGCCCGCGCGAACGAGGACATCGGGACGACGCCACCGACCTTCGGGACGGACCGGGTGGTCCACGAGGTCGACCAGATCGTCTCCCTCGCGTCCGGGACGGTGCTGGGGTCGGCGAGGAGGCCGACGGCGGCGACGGCGTCGCGACCCGCCCCGTCGGCCTGGACCAGTCCGGCTCGCACGGCGGCAGCACCCTGGGAGGCACCCACGAGGACCACCAGGCTGTCGGGGCAGCGACGCGCGACGTCGGCGGTGAGCGCCGCGACGGCGTCGGCACCGCCCCGCAGGCTCGCCGAGAACGTGGGCCAGTCGACCGAGTCGTCGGCCGGCGGGTACCCGGCCGCCGCGTACCGGACGGGCACCACCGTGAACGAGGTGGCCGGACGGGCCTCCTGCACCGTCGAGTAGGCACCGTGCAGCACGCCGAACGTCGGGACTCCCGTCCCGCCGAAGGCCGCGTCCTCGTAGGCGTCCGAGCCCTGCGGCGCCTCGCCCGAGCCACGTGCCCCGACCAGGACCACGTCGACGCAGGGCACCTGCGGTGCGTCCTCGGCGAGCCACGTGCTGCCCGTGCCCGGCGTGAAGCCCTGCCACGGAACCACCAGCGCGCCGTACCCCCGCACGGCGGCGCCGGTGCCGAAGGCCGCGGGCCCCGTCGGGCTCCCCCAGTCGACGTGGCGGGCGTCGGCGAACCCGTCGGAGTCGAGGCCGGCGGCGGAGGCCGCGACCGATCCACGCCACTGGGCGGACCCGCCCCGGACGACTCGCAGTGCGGTGTCGGCACCGGACACGTGCGACCGCCCGAGGTCGGCGTGCCCGCGCCGAGCGACCCGGATGCCCGGCCAGTCGCCCGCTCGGGGGGCCGTCGACGTGGACGTGAAGGTGGTGGTGCCCGAGCGACCGGCCCGCAGGGTCCCGTGGACGGTGAGGGCGTGGCCGGCGGAGCGCACCACCACGCCGTCCTCCACCGTGAGGGTGGCGCCCGCCGCGACGTCGACCGGACCGGTGAGCACGACGGTGCTTCCCGCCGCCCAGGTGACCTGGCCCGTGATCGTGCCGGATACCGTGCGCGACGGCTCGGCCGCAGGCTGCGCCGGCGGAGTGGGAGTCGCGCTCGAGCCGGTCGCCGGAGGCGGCACCACCGTGACGGTGACAGTGGGACTGACGGCCGCGGCACGGTATGCGTCGCGCGGCGCGACGACGCGCACGGAGGAGGTGCCGACCGGCAGCTCGAGACCGACGTCGTAGCGGCTGCCGGCGCCCACCCTGCCGTCGGCGGCCCGCCGCCAGGCGCCCGCGACCCGGCGCTCGAGACGGACCGGCGCGCCCGTCCGCGCGTTCCTCACGAGACCCCTCACCTGCACGAACGTCCACGCCGCGGACCGGCGCTCGACGGACAGGCTCACGCTGCTGCCCCGGAGCACGTCCACGCGCCGGACACCACTGGTCACCGCCTTCCGCTTGCCTGCGGCCGGCACCCGGACGCGATAGGACCAGCGACCGGGTGACGCCGCGGCGGTGCGTGCCGTGAATCGCCCGCGCGTCCCCGTGCGCACGGTGGAGAGGCTCAGCCAGCGACGGCCGCTCCAACGCTGCAGCACGACCTTGGTGCGACGAGGCGTGGACGTCACGGTCCCCGAGACGCTCACGCTCGCCCCGACCAGAGGAGTCGTGGGGGCGACCGTCAGCGACACGCGACGCGACGCCGCGTCGGCGGGCCCCAGCCCCGCGAGGACGAGTGCCACCACCAGGCCCGCCAGCAGCGCCGGCCGGCGCGCGGCGCGTGCGGTCGTGTGCTGGGATCGAGCCATGGCGTGCCTGTTCTGCGACGTGGTCAGTAGGAGCGAACCTGCCGAGGTGGTGCTCGACGAGCCGGCGGTCGTGGGGTTCTTGGACAATCGTCCCGTCTTCAGGGGTCACACGCTACTCGTCCCCCGCGTCCACGTGGACACGTTGCTCGAGCTCCCGGACGAGCTGACGGTCCCGCTGTTCTCCGCGGCCCGCCGCACTGCTGCGGCGATGACGTCGGCCCTGGGCGCCCAGGGCACGTTCGTGGCGATGAACAACGTGGTGTCGCAGAGCGTCCCCCACCTGCACGTGCACGTGGTCCCCCGCACCAAGGGCGACGGCCTGCGCGGCTTCTTCTGGCCCCGCACGACGTACGAGGAAGGCGAGGCGGCGGCCTACGCCGAGCGGCTGCGTCAGGTTCTCGTCGCCTGAGCGTCACCCGGAGGGGGTTGCGCCACGCCGGTTCCTCGGGTTGGCATGGAGGGCATGAACACATCGGGGAACAGCACCAGACCGTCCGTCCTCCGCCGCCTCGCGGTGCTCCTGACCGGCACGATGCTCGGTCTCGGCGCCGTGGTCGGCCTCTCCACGTCGGCCTCGGCGGTGACGCAGGCCCAGGCCGAGTCGGCGTTCAGAGCGGCCGGCATCACGTGGTCGTCGTCGGGCGGATGCACCGACCGGACCAACCCCACGTGCACGTCGTTCGACGGGCTGCGCCAGACCAGCGTGGACGGCGCCCGCACGTTGAGGTCCGCCAGCGGCTGCGCACTCAACATCACGGGCGGAACCGAGACCGGTCACGCGGGTGGCACCTACAGCCACGCGAACGGCTACAAGCTGGACTTCAGCCTCTCCAGCTGCCTGACGTCGTACGTGACGAACACGTTCACGTACGTCGGCACCCGCAGCGACGGAGCGCGGCTCTACCGGTCGGGAGCCGGCAACGAGTACGCCCAGGAGGGCAGCCACTGGGACGTCACCTTCCACACCTGCGGCGGCTGCTGACCCGGAGCCGCCCACGACCTGCTCGAACGGAGACGGCGCCCCACCCGGTGAGGGTGGGGCGCCGTCGTGCTGCGGAGGGAGTCAGGACAGCTTCTTCTGGCGGTAGAAGTCGTACTGGTCCGAGCCGATGCCGTACGACAGCTTGCGGTAGGTGGTGCCGTAGGTGCCGCGCTGCTCGACGGCCCAGTACTGGGTCTTGGCCGAGTTGGCCCACTTCTCGAACAGGACCACGTGGCGCGAGGTGCTCGTGCCGTTGGGGTCGATGATCGTGTCGCCCTTCCTGAGGTTGTTCTTGCTGGTGAACCTCGTGCTGACGCTGGAGTCGGCCAGACCGACCGTGTTGAGGCCCGGCTTGCCGTACGCGTAGGCCATGCTCACGAAGCCGGAGCAGTCCTGGCGGTAGCCGTCCTTCCAGTTCGAGACCTGGCTGTACGGGACGGGCTTGCCGTTGTTGGCCGTCAGCCACTTCTTGGCGCGCGTGATGACCGTGGCGCCGCTGATCGTCGCCTTGGTCTGGACGGTGTCGTCGCTGACGGCGGTGACGTTGCTGCCGCTCGTCTCGCCCTGGGTCGGCGCGAGCGAGGCGCCGGCGACCGACGTCCCGGCGAGCGGGGCGACGAGTGCGGCTCCGGCGACGGTGAGGGCGAGCTTCCTGCTGATGCGGTTCATGAATCCCCCCGAGGGATCTCGCCGGGCCTGTCCCGGCTCTCGTCGACGACGCTACGAGCGGGTGCTGCGAATTCGCTGCGAAGCCCCCGGGGGTCTCCGGGGTCGCTCAGTCGGCCTCGGGGTCGAACCCGGCGACGGCCACGCGGGTGGCGTCGGCGATGAGGTCGTTGTCGTACTCGGCGTCCTGCTCGGTCTTCGACGACATGATGACGAGCACGATCGGGTCGCCGTCGGCGCGGCGCAGCACGGCGATGTCGTTGCGGGTGCCGTAGGCGGCGGCGCCGGTCTTGTCCGCGACCTCCCAGTTGTCGGGGACGCCCGAGCGGATGAGGTCGTCACCGGTGGTGTTGCGGACCATCAGGTCGGTGAGCATGGCACGCGCGTAGCCGTTGTTCACCGCGTCACCGTCGGCCGGGAGCAGCGTGAACGCGCGGAGGGTGGTGGCGAGCGCCTCGGGCGTGGTGGTGTCGCGGTCGTCGCCGGGGACGGCCTCGTTCAGCTCGGGCTCGATGCGCGACACGATCGTCGTCTCGTCGCCGATCTCGCGCAGCACGCCCTGCAGCTCCTCGGGTCCTCCGAGCAGGTCGAACAGCAGGTTGCCGGCGGTGTTGTCGCTGTACCGCACGGCGGCGTCGGCGAGCTCACGGACCGTCAGGTCGGTCTCGCCCTCCTCGACGGCCTTCTCGAGCTCGGGCGAGTTCTCGACGAGGTCCTCCTCGCCCAGCTCGACCGTCTGGTCCAGGACAGAGCGAGGCTTCTCGTGCAGGAGCGCACCGACGGCGAGCGCCTTGATGGTCGACGCGTACGCGAACCGCTCGTCGGCCCGGTGCTCGACGACCTGTCCGGTGCCGGTGTCGATGGCGTAGACGCCGAGGCGCGCGTCGTACTCCTCCTCCAGGTCGGCGAAGTCGGCCGAGAAGGTGGGCGATGCGGTGGCCGTCGGCTCCTCGCCGCCGTCCGGGGTGTCGTCCCCGCCGGTGCACCCGGCGAGCACGAGGGCGGCGGCGATCACGGGCAGCAGACGACGCATGCCCCTATTCGACCAGATCGCCTCGAACGCCCCTCCCTGACCCACATCCGTTTCGGACAGTTGAGGGGCGGTCAGGTCGGCCGGCACGACCCGGAAGTGTCCGAGACGGGCGCGCCCCGGCGAGTGGTACCGGGTCACGGGCGTCGAAGCTGCGACGACGCCTCCGCCGAGACGCGGGCCTGGTCGGGCCAGCCGGGCGGTGCGAAGGGCAGCTCGACGTCACGCTCGAGCCGGACGCTCACCGTGTCACCCCGGACCGCGACGTCGACACCGGCGACGTCCTCGCCCGCGAGGTAGCCGGCCACCAGCTGTCGCGACGCGGCGGGATCGAGCTCGATCGTCCGCTCGGCGTAGAAGGCGCCCTCGTCGAGACCGTCGGCCGCGGCCAGCGCGGCCCCGTCGGTCAGGTGGGCGAGCTCCTGACGCTGCAGGTACGCCGACGACGCGTTCACCACGACCGCGAGGAGCAGGCCGATCACCACGAGGAAGCCGATCGTCATGACCGTCACGCTGCCCCGCTCGTCGCGCTCCACCCGGCGCGTCATCGGCCCTCCCGGAACGAGCCGAACGGCTCGGTGTGGTCGGAGTCGACGGCGATGCCACCGATCCGCTCCCCCAGCGCCGACGGGGTGAGCGGCAGCGGCTGGACGGTGCGCACCGACACCCGGACCGAGGACCCGGGCTGCAGGCACGCGTCCGGCGTCGGGAGGCAGGTGACCACCACGTCGGCGTCGACCCGTTGGTCGGCGAGCGCCACCGCTGCGGCCCTGCGCGCCCGGTCGGCGGCCGTGGCGGTGTCGGGCGCCTGCACATAGGCGCGGGCCGCGGCCTTGCTGGCCGAGGAGACCCCGTAGGCGGCCCGCTGGGCGTCGAAGACCGCGATCATCACGTAGACGAACGGCACGAGCAGGAGCACCGTCAGCCAGACGAACTCCACCGGGGCCGAGCCGCGCTCGCACCTCACGGCTCCTCCTGCAGGAGTGCGCGACCGCGGACGTCGAGGGAGACGCTCGGCCCGAGGACCCCCAGCGCCGGCACCTCGGCACGCACCCGCACGACGAGCGCCGGGGCGCCGTCGACCGACGTCTGCGATGCCGTCACCGACCTCGCGAACCGCTCGGACAGGCTGCCCGAGATCATCCGACGCGTCCGCGCCACCGCCTCAGCGCTCGAGGCGCCGAGCGGGGCACCTGCTCGCGCGCCGTCGGACGCGGCGGCGGTGAGGGTGTTGCGGACGTGCAGCACGAGGCCCAGCTGCATGATGCCGAGCACGAGCGGGACGAGCACCACCACGACGAGCACGTAGTCGACGACGGCCGACCCGCGCTCCTGGTGTGCTCGACGCTCGCGGCGGGTCAGACGCTCTTGCGGCGGAACTCCGGCTGGGCGATCGGCTTGTCGGCACCATGCGACTTCTCGCTGCCGTCGTGCTCGGCGGTCTGGGCCGACGCGTGGTGCTTGCCGGCCTTCTTCTCGAGGGCCTCGCGCATCTTGGCCTTCAGGTCGTCGTTCGCCACGGTGCCTCCTAGGGTTCCGGCCACCGTACCCCCAGGGCACCCCGAACGGTGGCAGCATGCGAGCGCTCGCACTCGCGAGAGGTCGGCTCCGCACCGGACCTCAACGCACCGAGTCGAGCGCGTCCCTGAGCATCGAGCTCAGCTCCGGGCCGGCGATCGCCGCCAGCAGCGCGACGAGGCCGGCGGACATGACCGTGATCATGACCCACCCGGGCACGTCACCCCGTTCGTCGTGCGGGGGATGCTGCAGTCGTTCGAGGACTCTTCTGTTCAGTCGTGACATGACGCTCCTTCAGCTGGAGAGGCGGAGGCCGACGAGGCCCGGGTAGAAGGCGAAGACGACGGTGACCGGCAGCACGAGGAAGACGACGGGGAGCAACATTCGTCAGCGCTACACCTGGCTGACACGAAAGTGCTCCCGCGTCGTCTGTATCGACCGGGAGCGTGGACCGACCCAACCGCAAACGAAGGATCGATCATGAGCAACGCTACCGCTCCCCCGCCCTCACTGACCGACGCTCACACCGCCCCTCTCGGACTGGTGGTGATGTCGGTTCGATCCGTCTCGAAGGCCACTGACCTGGATCAGTCGATCATCCGAGACGCGATCCACCGTCAGGAGCTTCCGGCCATCTACGTCGGAGGCATGGTCCGTGTGCGAGCGCGGGACATGCACGCCTGGCTGGACAACCAGCCAATGGTCGGAGGCCCCCGACAGACGGCGGTGAAGGCATGACCACGGCGCTGGCTACGCAGACCATCCCCGTCCAGCCGCGAGAGACCTTCACCTGCCCCGCGTGGTGCGTCCTCGAGCACGATCGCGAGAGTCTCGATCGGTGGGAGTACGGGCAGTGGACCGTGCGCCACGAGGGCGACTTGCTGTACTGGTCGACGTCGCGCGGCACGGAGATGAGGGCGCGACTGATCTGGACCGAGATCGTCGGCTCGAGTCCGATCATCATCGAGGACTTTCTCGACCTCACCGGCCCTTCGATCGAGCTCGACGGCGACGACGGAAGCGGCTACATGGGCACCCACGAGATCGTCGGTCTCGACTGGCCCGAGTGGCAGCGAGTGCTCACCAAGTTGTGGAAGCAGGTCAGCGCATGACCCACGTCTACACGATCGTCGACGTCTCAGGGTTGTCCTCGGCCGACAGCGCAATGTGGCACCTTCAGGCGCGGGTCGACGGCGTCGAGCTCGTTCATCAAGAGACGGAGGCCTTCTCCTGGGAGGGCATCCCGGAAAATCCGGGCATGTTCAGGACGTTCGCAGTCGTTCGTTTCGACTGGGAGACCCGGCGATGGTCGGCGCACGCCTTTGCGGATTGTTCGGCCACTGAGGTGGCCGCAACTCTCCGCTCCGCATCTCACTTCTCGGCGACTTATGGCCCGCGTCCAGGAGGCCGTCTCAACGGTGCGCGCTGGCGTCACCGCCGGTCCTATCGAGATCTATCGCGCTCCACTCGCGAGATGCGCGTCAGCGAAGCATGGATCAGTCGCCGGCTCACCGTGCAGGACTTGCTCGCCACCGAGGCGGTGCCGGAGCCCGTCCCTGACACGATCGAGTCCATCGCCCACCTCGTCGACGAGCATTACGACGGACTTCTGCGCGAGGCCAAGGAGGCTCAACCGTGAGGCCGAGCAAGCGGATGCCCAGGCTGCCCGCTCAGCCCCTGATGGACGTTCTCCAGCGCCGCGGTGGTCTCGCAGCAGTCATCTCTTCGCGCGCGTGTTCAGCCTCACTGGCTCGTGCCGTTGAGCGTGGACGCAGCGAAGGCCACTTCACCCTCAAGGCCGCCGACCGACTAGCGAACGATGTCCTCCGAATGCATCCGAGCGAGATCTGGGGAGAGGACTGGTGGGCCGCGTGACCACCCGCTTCAACCTCACCCGAGGCTCACCCAACCCGCCGCCCCACGAGGGCGGCGGATCACTCGCGCGCCCGGGCACCGCCCGGGAGGCGCCCGGGCAGCCCCCGGGAGGCGCCCGGGCAGCCCCCGGCAGAGGACCGGCAGTCGGCAGCGCTGCCAGGACCCCCCGTCGGCAGCCCTCCCCGCTCCCCCAAGTGACTCACAGCAACGGTCACGACGCCCTCACGCCGCTTCCTGACAGGACTCCCCCATGCCCACGACGCCCACCGTCGAGATCATCGACGTCACTCCCGAGCTCGCCGAACGCTGGCTCGCCAAGAACCCGAACAATCGCAACATCCGCAAGGCCGTGATTGACGGCTACGCCCGCGACATGACCACCGGCAACTGGGTCCTCAATGGCGAGACCCTCAAGTTCGACACCGCCGGCCGACTCATCGACGGCCAACATCGACTCTCGGCCGTCATCGTCGCCAACACCTCCGTGCCGATGATCGTGGTCCGCGGCGTCGACGAGACCGTCATGGACACCGTCGATGCCGGCGCGAAACGGACCTACGCCGACGCGTTGAAGCTCCAGGGCGAGGAGAACACCACCACGCTCGCTGCGGTCGCCAGACGGGCCGTGATGTGGTCCAAGGGCGCCCGCACCAACACCGGAGCCGTCCGGCCCACACCGCGCGAGATGAACGCGTTTCTGGAAACGCACCCGAGCATCCGGACGTCGGCTGAGACAGCTGTCCGGCTCGCTTCCCGCACACTCCTGCCAGCCTCCGTCGTCGGTCTCTGCCACTGGCTGTTCGCCGACCTCGACACCGACGACGCCGATTGGTTCCTCGCACGCATCGCAGACGGTGACGGCGTTCCCAGCAACTCCCCCGTGGCTGCCCTGCGCAACCGCATCGTGAAGATGCGCGTGTCTGGAGGGCGAGTGAACGAGACCGAGGCTCTCGCGTTGGTCATCTACGCCTGGAACGCGCACCGCCGCGGCGAGACACGGAACAAGCTCCAGATGCCCAAGGGCGGGCTGACGCCGGAGAACTTTCCGGAGCCGCGCTAGCGGAGCTCTAGTTGCTAGTGCCTGCAGAGAGGCTCAGCGCACCACCATCGGCCAATTGCTGCAGTATCAGCGGAGTCGAAGCCCCAACCTGGATGACCACAAAGACTGAGACATCTTTCCCCTCGAGCCCAGCCCAAGCGAATAATCCACCGAGGAAGATGGCGAAAACAGAGGCGATCCAGTAGCGCACACTGGTGAACCACTCGGGCAAGTCCGCCTTCGGAGTCCGGCGGAAGCGAAACCAGACCGCAAACTCAGCGATCGCCGCACCCATGACGCCGAAGATGGCGACCGACCAAGGTTCCATCTCGTTTCGATCAGCGAGGCCGGCGTGCGATGATCGACAGCGCAATCCGGATCTTCTCTTGCCAGGTGTATCCCAGCGAACTCAGCCGCAGCCATTCCTCCTCGCCTCGGCGAGGACGAACAGGAGCACGAACGGCATCGCCGAGCACGCGCACCGCATCTCGCACCGAGGTCTCGTCGACCTCCAACTGCTGGGCAAGGGACGCTACGGACCGCCAATCGGCGTCACTGTTAGCCAGCGCAGTCCTGACTCGCGTAGGGAGCTTCTTTGAAGTTAGCCGGAAATAAGTCAGCCCGAATTCAGCGGCATGCTGCTCGACTTCCTCAATCGAGGGCGCGGGACTCAAGGTCCCGAAAGGCGGTCTGACTTCGCGCCAACGCGGGCTGATCGTAGCGGGA
Source organism: Aeromicrobium sp. Leaf289 (assembly GCF_001423335.1). Classification (NCBI taxonomy): domain Bacteria; kingdom Bacillati; phylum Actinomycetota; class Actinomycetes; order Propionibacteriales; family Nocardioidaceae; genus Aeromicrobium; species Aeromicrobium sp. Leaf289. The sequence continues at coordinate 115,225 of NZ_LMNK01000003.1, forward strand.
ACGGAGAGAAAGTCGCCTGCGTGGGTGGTCATGCGTCTTCCTTTCCGATTACTTCAAGGCCTGTGCCCGCCAAGGAACTCCTTAGCCGTCGAGCCTTGATTAGGGCTCTTGTTGCGTGATCGCGGAGCGACTCCAGATCATCCCGGTCCAGTGTCAAGTGCAACTCCTGCGCGCCACCTTCAGCGAAGAAAGAGACCTGCAAGGTGTGAACGATAGTCGACCCGAGTGGCAACGCATCGTCCGAATCGTCGAAGAGGGGCCGGACGTCTGTGAGGACCCGGGTCCCGCTGACGATTCGCTCGTTCGCCCACAGCAGATCAAAGACCTTCGCCACCCTGACAACTTTGTCGTTGGAGAGCAGTAGTTCAAGCGCATGCTCACCACCGGGATGATCCGAATCTTCCAGCAGATCGCTCGCCATGTCTGCGGCGGAGAGACCCCTGGAACTGCGAAACACAGATGCAGTCATCAGGGCATCGAAGGCAGCCTCGTCCACGCCCGCAGCGATGGATACGAAGGCGCTTCGGAGTGCCGCGTCCGTCGCCTCGGAGGCGTTGAACTCAGCGAGTAGTCGCTGAATCACCGAGTCGTCAAGCACCGCAAGACTGGCCAGCGCCTCTCGGTGCTGCCGCGGAACCGCTACCGCGGCTCTCATTGCGTACCGCCTACCATCTGATCGATCCTGGGTCAACCACCATACGAGTCTACCGTCGCTTCCGAACTCAAGCCAACGCTGTTCCAGATCGTGGCACCCCGGTGGGGTGTGGCAGCGGAGCCACGCCCTAACGGATTGTCAGTTGACAGCGGGTGTGCCCTCTTGCGGCCGCCTGGTCGAGTCCCGGCCAGTCAGCTCGGTCGGTACAGGGTTGCGCCGGTCCTCTGGCGCCGCTTGCGATTGTCATTCCACCGGATGGTGACGTCAAAACTGGAGGGCAATGCTTCGCCCACGAAGACGTCGACCTTCACGCTCTGCCCCGGGTGCACCCGCGGCAGAGGGAATTGTCTGCTCGAGAACATCAGCGTCTGCCAGTCGCGATCGTCTGGATCGTCTGCCGCCACCGGTTCGACCTCGATGTCGTAAGCGTCAGCCGGCCCCGTGTTCCAGATGGCGAAGAAGTGCTCACTCACCTCGATGCGTCCGGCAACAGAGCCCGATATCGACCGGTCACGTCGATCGCAGCCGAGTTCGATCCGTAGGTGAGCTCGTCGACCCGATCGCCAGCCTCCGATCCTTCGAGCGACGATGTTCCACAGTGTCAGTCCGAGGGCAAGAAATGCCGCAAGAGCCGCCCAGCCATCAGCTGTCAGGTCAAGAAGAAACTGCGGGAGCTCGACACCCATCCCATCATCTTCCCCTACTCGGAAACTTGCAGCGCCGAGGTCGTAACCGGCCGCACCAGCGGCCTGACATGAAAGGCCAGGTCAACCTGGCTTGCCGCCTAGCATTCTGCCATGACAGACACGGACGACCCATCGAGCGAGTGGATCTCGTCGCTCGGCATCGTGGACCCTGCGAGCGGAGCGTTGGTGGCCTCGGAAGCTCGAGAGTTGATCATCGCTGCTGGACAGAACCTCTTCCCCACGGGCCCCTTCAAACTGGAGCAACTGATCATTGCGGGATTGGTCGCCAGAGCCCAGTCGCTTCACGAGTCCGCAGTGGACGCCAGCATCAAGAACAACCCTCACGCAGCGTTCACGCTCCTGCGCGCCTATGTGGAACATTGCGCGGCGGTGCTCTACATCAAGGACCATCCGACTCGAGCTGAGAACCTGTGGAACGATCATCACGGACACGGCGTGCCCATCGGCAAGATCACCAACTATGCCGAACGCAGTGGGCGCTTTGTCAGCTTCCGAGAGGTCTACCGGTCACTCAGCAAGTACGCACACCCCGGGAGCGTCGGCATCTTCGCCTCGATGCAAGTAACCGGCGAAGATGATGGAGGATTCACCTGGCAATCAAGCCCAAGGTTCAAGTCCGAGGGCGAGCAGCTCCTCGCTTTCGCCTGGGTGGTCGAGTTCGCACGAATGTTCCACGTCCTGATTCACCAGTACGCGGAGTCGGTGGGGCTTGGGACCATCCAGGGCCCACAATCGTCGACTGAGCTGGAGACCGGGGACGACACCCCACGTAACTGACTCAGATCGCCGTGCCGGATCTCCACTCGCGCAGGATCGCCGGGTCCATACGACCGACTTCTGGCCATCTCAGGCGAGTACCCCTCGACACACGGATGCAAAGTTCGTGCGCCTCCCCCGCATCCTCAGGGCGGCAACCGACCTCCAGCATGTAGGCACGGACCTGTTCCGGCGGAAGCGTGAAGCGGGCATCGGCGAGGATCTTGATCGTCGACTTCACCATGCCCCTCCCCAGCGTCCCGCCGAGGTTTCCCACGAGGCTCTCCAGACCGTTGCGGACGGTCCTGTCTAGACCGACGTTTCCAGCCGGCACGTAGGCAGAACCGAGCAATTCGGCACCCGTGCCCCTCGCCCAGGCAGTAACCCACGGGAGCGGCGATGTGGGTGCCTGCCAAGGCATCAGGCACACGGCACGTATGTCCCTGTCGTGGGAGAGGAGCTGGGTGAACGCATCCGCCGTGGGCCACGCCGCCAGGACTGGGCCGTTGGGAAAACCGCGGCCCCGCTTCGAAACCCTCACGCTCGGCATCTTCGACAGCGCAGCAATGCCCTTCCACTCCGTCAACACATGAGTGTTCGGGACGTCGAGCAAGATCTCTCCTCCCAGCTCGCGCTGCTGCTGCAGGACCCAGCGCACGCCGAGGTCAACGGCACCCGACTTGTCTTCTGCGCCAGGGGTGATCGCACACGGATAGTCAGCCACCAGGCCAGGCTAGGCCGGGGTGGCGACACGTCACGACAGATTCGGTGTCGGTGAGCACGCCTACGATCAATTCATGCCTCCTAGTCGCGACGCTCAGCGAAAGCATGTCGTCATCGGACTCGCCCTTGGCGTCTTGCTCGAAGGCGCCGATGCTGTCTCCGCGGACAAGGGGAAATTCACGTTCGCGTTCAACCACACGTGGAGGACCTGGGATCGAGCGAACAAGTTTCCTGGGATCAACGGACCTTTCCCAGGCGACTACATCTGGCTCGGCCTTCGAAGGTCTGGCAACCGTCAGATGGCTTTCGCGGCATGGGATGACTCAGAGCGCGGCTGGTGGATTCCCTACCTGCCGATGGAGGGCCTGACGCTCGAGGAAGCTGTCGACATCCACTCCGACGAGCGTGCTCGCGAAAGCGACTGGCGAAGCCTCGCTAGGCCGTTCCTCGACCGTCTCGGTGGCTCGGGTGTCGGGGCGTTCAACGCCTGATCAACCGCAGTTCGGCGCGACCTCAGCCGCCCATTGAATGGAGGCGCATGTTGCCGAGGCTGTCGGCGCGCCAGGTCGCGCCGCGGAGCGATCGAGTGACTGCCTTCTCGACCGCAGCCGCGAGTTGCCCCGAGTTCACCTCGGCCGCCACTGAGGCCACGAAGGGCGTGGCCGACTGGACCGGGCTCACGGAAATCCCCCTCGTTGCGAGTGCGCCGTCAGCGAACCGGCGAGCGTTGAGGCGGTCCAGGACGCCCAGGCGATCGGCTGCCTGCATGAGGACGCCGATGTTCTGCTCCTCCATGCCCGGCTTGCCCGAGATGTACGCCTCCCAGCGCGTCTCCGGCTCGCCCCACATGACCACGCCCTGCGAGCCGGACCGCATCTGCGGAGTCCGAGCGACCGCGCGGCCGTACTCGTCGAAGCCGCCGTCAGCGCGTGCCTTCACATCCCAGAAGCCGCCGTCGGCCTGGCGAGTCGTCGTGCCGCCGACGACCTTGATGCCGATCGTCTTCTGCGAGGGCAGGGCGTTGATCCTGTTGAGGATGCCCTGGAGTGCCGACCCGGCCTCGGGTGCGCCATAGAGCGTGAAGCGGGACGAGACCCGCGGAGGGATACTCAACAGATCGTCGGCCAAGGCTTCCGCCTGCGCCCGCGACCTACCCATCGCTCGCGCGATTTCGATGAAGCTCGCTCGAGCGCGCTCGTACCGACCTGGAATGTTCTTGGTGGCATCGTCGACCCGCGACCATGAAGATGCGATGCGGTCGAGCGCCTCCTGGTTCTCGCGCCCGTCGGCTAGATCGATGTTGAGCGTCGGCTTGTTCTCTCGAGCTGCCTTGGCCGCGTCGTCGAGCGCGGCCTCGAAATCACGCTCAGCCGCACGACCCTCGAGGGCGGCGTCACGGGCGGCATTCTTCGCGGCAGCGTTGTCCAGGAGCGCCTCAGTGCTGTCCCGTGCCGCCGACGAGGCCGAGTCCATTGCGTCGCTCAGCCCCGCCTCCGCGAACATCTGGTCCTGCGCCCCGCGACGTGCCGCGGCGTGCTTTTCCTCCAACTCCCCGAGCTGACCCCCGGCCTCACTGGAAGACGTCGTGAACCTATCGACCACCGCAGCGAGGCCAGACACGGCTGTCCCACCGCTGGCGGACATCTCGGCCCATTCGGCGATTCGCTGGCCCATGCCTGCCTCGCCGTCGCGCGCCTTGTCAACCTCCTCGCGGAGTGCAGCCATCGCTTCGCGTCGCTGCTCGATCGAGCCGCCATCGGCTGCGCGATTCGCGTTGTCGAGCGCAGTCGAGAGCGCGTCCGTGGACGCCGATAGGTCGCGCGTGATGCCGAGGGCCGCACCCGCCGCAGCGCCCAGCGGGCCGAGAGCCGCGCCAGCCAGCGTGAACATGGCTGTGTTGGCCAGGCCCAGGTTGTCGTCAAGGTCAGAGGCCGCGAAGGCGAGCGCGCCGAGGCCGGCAGTGACCCGGCCGACGCCGCCCATCGAAGCGCGCAGGCGCTCCGTGGTCGTGGCGAACTTGCCGACCTGCGGGCCGGCGCTACCAAGGGCCGCGCCGAAGTCCAGGTACGCGGAAGATGCGCCGCGAAGATCGCGGGCACTCCGGGCCGCGCCGCCGAAGGATGAGCCACCCAGCAGAGTAGCCAGCGCCGAGCCGTTGGCTACGTTGTAAAGCGCGACGGCGCGGGAGATCGCAGAGATGCCAGCCGCGACACCGATCAGCACGGGGCCGACGTCGGAGTCGGCGATCGAGGCAATGCCGTCAGCGAGCAACTCGATCACCGGGAGGGCGGCCTCGCCGACAGGTGCCGCAGCCTCGGCAACCTGGAGCAGCGCGTTACCGAGCGCACCGAGGGTGTCCCAGACCTTCGGACCAGTCCGGTCCAGGTAGGCCAGGAAGTCCTCGAACCCTTGTGTCTCGTCGACCGATGAGGCCCACGAGGCAAAGTCCTGCGACATGCGCAGGAACGAGTCCGAGAAGTTGGCCGACACTGGAGCGAAAGCCATCCAGAGCTGAGCGAAACCGTCGGTCAGGTTCCCGACCGTTCGGCCCAGGTCCATCAGCGTGTCCTGCGCCTCGGTCTCCAGGAAGTTGAAGAACTCCTCCCAGCGAGGGCCGGCGAGCTCCGTGCCAGCCTCGGCGGACAGTTGACCGAGTGCCTCGGCGATCTGGCCCACGATGCGCTCCGCCTGCGGAAGCTGCGTCATCAGCTCGGAGATGCCGACCTGCATCCCCGGGAACATGCCCTCCTGGGCGACGTCCTGGAGGCGCTGGAGCTCGGGACGGATCGACTGGAGGTAGCCGACAAAGTCGCGACCAGCGGGGCCGAGCGAGGCCATCGACTCCTCGAGCTTGGCGAAGTTCGCGGCGCTCGGCTCGATCTGAAAGTCGTTGACGGCCTTGAGCGCCTCGCCCACACCGGAGAACGCGATCACGGCGACGCCAGCAGCGCCAGCCGTTAGCGCCAGTTGATTCGACAGGCTAGCGAGCGCGGGGACCGCAGAGGTGGCAATGGGCACCAGCGCGGGACCAACTGCGAGGAGACCCTGCACGAGGTTCGCCGAGCGGTCAGTGCTGGTGTCAAGTTCCTTGGTGAACGCCTTCGTTGTGGCCACTGCGCCGAGGACTGCCCGGTTGTAGCGAGAGACGTCGGCGTCGAGGATGACTTTCGCATTTCGCTGGGTCATCAGATCTCCTCGTTGCTCGCGAGCAGTTCGGCCACCTGGCGGCGGAGCTTTGATCGGACGGACTGCTCGGTCAGGGTTGGGTGCACCTCGGCAAGCATCTTGATCGCGAGCGTCGTGTAGATGAGCAGCGCGGCGATGACCTCGGGCTCGGGCTCTAGGGCCTCGCTCAGTACTGCGGTGTCGTTGTTCGAGAAGGCAGCAAGCAGATGCTCAGCCTCGAGCGCGGCAGGAACATCATCGAAGCCCGAGGGCGTGGCACTCATCGGCTCCCTCCCTTCGTCGACCAGCGCTTCTGCGCCGCATCTCGGGCCTTCGCTGAGCGAGCGCCGGCTGACTGCTCTGCGCGCTGCTCCCCCGGCTCATCTGGGAGACGAAGCTGCTTAAGCAGACCCGCGAGGACGGTCCGCTGCTGACGAACCTCCTGGATGATCGGGTGGGTCTTGAGCTGCCCGCCGACTCCGGTCACGGTCATCGGCTGGCCGTCGAACGCGCCCTCAAGTCGGACGATCATGTCCGTGGTCCGGCAGGCGGACTCTAGAACGCGCAGCTCATCGGGCCGCAGCTCGTAGGCGGTCGTGACGTCCTTCCAGAGACGCGCCCCAGTGGGCGCCAGGCCCTTCGGAGCAGGCGCCTTCGGACGGGTCTTGGTGGTCATGCAGACCTCCCGAAACGGTTTGGAAAGTGGCACGCAGGATCGGAGGTGCTATGCCCCCCGGTCCTGCGTCGGTGCGTCGGAAGGGGGTCCCCCCACCCCCGAAGGGTTTGCATTTCATACACGGGCCGAGCCGCTATGCCCCCCGGTCCGGGCCGTGCGTCAGGAAGGGGGCACTGCCACCGGGCCACCGACCCACCCGCGCGGCCATGGAGGCGCCGGCCGGACATGGCGGACGTCGACGCCACGCGCGGGTGAGCCAGCGAGTTCATCAGGCCACACCCTCACCGCGTGCCTCAGCGATGAGCGCACGAGTCTCCTCATCGTGCAGGCGCGAGGCGTGCCACGGGATGGCGGTGGACTTGGCCTCGTTGATCAGGCGGTCGACCTCGAACTCAGCATTGAGCTGAGCCGGGATCTCCTGACCGAAGTCCTCACCGTCGAGCAGCCTGCGACTGGCCTCGGCCTGGACCCGGTACTGATCCCGGTTGAAGGCGGCCATCCCCTGACGCAGCGCACGGAGGGAGTCGACGGCGGTTCGATAGTGCTTCTGCAGTTCGGCGAAGTCCTTCTCCGCGAGAGCCTGAGCGTCGGCCCTGAGTGCAGCGAGGGCAGCCTGTCGCTCCTGCTCAGCAGTGCGGGCCTCGGCTGCTGCGTCTGCCTCGGCCTGGAGCCCCGCGAACTCCTCGTCGCGTCGTGCCTTGTCGAGCTGGGCTGCGGTGATCGTGGTGTCGCCATCGATCATCCGCTGACGCAGGTCGGTGTACGTGTCGCTCATGTCTACCTCCGGAACATTCGGGCTGCGATGTCCTCGACGGACTCGACCTGGCCGCCAGCGGGTGCCGGCATCAGGGCAGCGAACTTGGTCTCGTACTCGGTCTTGGCGGCGGCTGCGATCTCGCGCGCCTCGTCGTTCATCCCCTGCCGGTGAGCAGCGACGATCTTGGATGCCGTCGCCTTGGCTGCGGAGATGAACTTCGCGCGGTCCTCACCCGCCGGGACGGTCACGCGAGCGAAGTCCTCGGCGTCAGGCTCGAGGCCCATCGTGGCGGCGTAAAGCACCTCGTCGAAGGTGGTGTCGATCCTCACGATGCCTCCCGCTTAATGGCCAGGCCGGCGACGTAGGCGTCCAGGTCGACGACCCGCACTCGGGTCAGGCTGCCGACAGCGACGGATGGCAGTGAGCCGTCAGCAGTCAGCCGCTTCACGTGTCGTGTCGAGCAGCTCATCGCTGTCGCCACCTCCTCGTAGGTCAAGAGCATCGGGTTGATGACTCGACTCTCACCGAGTTGCCAGAGGGCATCCACCGATGTCCCTCCCTGTCCCTCGGTGGCCCTGCGTGTCACGGCATCCTGTAGCTCGGACCAACCCGATGGAGGCCGCACACCCTGGCGAGAGCACCAGTCCCGATGACGGCGAAGCGCCACAGACAGGTGACCGAGCAGTTCACGGTTCGCGTCGAGAAACATCACCGTGAACCACCTCCTGCCAAGAGGTCGCGCGCATGCCGACCCTTCGTTGCAGGAATGCGCGCCGCCCACACTCCCCCCACCTCAAGCCACTCGTCGACATAGGTGCGGCAGTCGTGCAGAGCCGGACAGGTCGTGCACGCCAGTGCGGCGGCTTCCTGCGTTTCGACGTCTTCCGACAGCCACCAAGTACTCAGCTTCGGGTTCACGCACGGAACCGACCTGCCCGATTCGTCGTGCGTGAAGATCTGCTGCATCAGATCGGAGAGAGCTTCAGAGCGACTCATGACGCACCGCCGAACAGGGCCGCTGCCGGTTCAGCCGGTTCAGCCAGTCCTGCCGGTTTATCTAGGCCCAGGGACCGAAATGCAGGCTCGAGGCTGGCCCTCGTGTAGCCGCGGGGGCCGTTCGCGTCCGGCCTCGACGTAGTGATCGAGAAGTGCTTCACGAGCATCCGGCCCAGACGCTGCGCGGTCAGGTCCTTCCCGAACGGCGACTGAGCTCCCCAGGACTCCGGCCAGAGATCGACGAGCTGTCGAAGTGCCTTCTCTGTTGGGAGAAATGACTGTCCTTCCGGCCAAATCAGGTGAAGATGACCGAGTAGAAGGATGTGAGGCTTCTCGATCACGATGCCCTCATCGCGCTCACGCTGGATGCGCTCAAGGTCCTTCAGAGCCAGTTCGTCGGCTACGTCCGGCCACCTTCCGCCGGCCGCGACAGCGACACGCTTCAACGGTCCCCAACACTCCCGGAGGCGACCCCGGATGCCCTCGGGAAGGCTCGGCCGGCTCGTCCGAACCTCATCTCGCACTGAACCGGCCCAACCGGCAAGGGCTGCCCCGAGGGCGGCAGCATCGTCCTCGATCAGCTCCCAGTCGGACTCGTCGGCAGTGCCGTCGATGTCCGGCATGAGGAGCACCCGAATGCATCTGGACTTGGTGTCATCCGGAAGATCGGGAGAGTTGCCGGCCATCGCCACTGGCGAGTACGTCGGCATCTCCTTCACGTCCCAAGTGCCGCCCTGCCCCGGCACCAACACAGGTCGGGCGCCGCCCCGCTTGTATCCGGAGTTGAGGACGGCGAGCAGCTCGCCTACGCCATCGAGCTTCGGCGACAGCGACCGGTCAGCCTCGTCGATCAGAATCGTCCGCATCCCCGCGTCGAGCAGTCGAGCGAGAAGCGCTGGCGACGAGAGCGAAGCGGCCTGCACTGGATGATGACAAAGCCGCGACAGATGCTCGAGAACGGTCGTCTTCCCCGAACCGGGCACCGGAGAGTCGATCAGCAGCCGCGGCGTCGTGTAGGTCTCGAAGGCCAGGTGCGTGTGCGCGGCCCAGAGCGTCAGTAGGTCGAGATCGTGATCGTTGACCGTGGTCACATACCTCTCGAACCAGGCTCGTGCCGGTTCAAGAGGGGTCGCCTTCTGAACCGGCAGGACCGGCTCAAGCGGCTGAACCGGCTGGAGGAAGTCGGCAGCATCCCATCCGCTCATGCCGCACCTCCGAACTCGTCGTAGCTGACCTCGTAGCCCTCGAGCTCGGCCAGTGCGATGACGTCGGAGCCGCGACGGACTCCGGTCATCCATGCCTGATAGGTGCGGTTCCAGAGCGGCTTGCCACCCACCGCATAGATCAGCTCTCGGGACTTGTAGCCGGTGATGAAGACCGTGTCCTTCCCGACCAGTCGCCGGACGGTGAGGCGCTTCATGCGACATCCCGCCCGTCAGCACGTCGCCCGAACTGCGGGTCGCGGTAGCCCGAAGGCAGCGGCGGCAGTCGGAGAGCCGCATCGCGGCGCCGCTTCATCTGAGCGAGCGGGGACTGATCCGTCGTACCCTGGGAGAAGTCGTCAGCCTGCTCGGTCTTCGACTCCGGCGCCTCGTGGTTCGTACCCGCGGGGCGCCTTCTCTGTGAGTAGGTCACGCGGCGTCACCACCGCTCAACAGGACAGCGAGACGCTGGCGCTGCTCCGCCGTGAAAGGCGGTGCCTGTGCAGCGATTCGCTGCACGTAAGACGCGATCGCCTCGGCGTAATAGTCACGGCGAGCTTCATCGAGCTCGGACTTCAGGCCCGGGTCGTCAGGAGACTTGCTGGCTCTTGCGGTGAGCGAAGCGACCTTGGCGCGTCGCTGCCGCTGGTCTGCGGTGAGCATGGCTGCGGAACCCCTCTACGGTTCACACGCAGCCCTTGCGTTTTGCACTTGACCCTGTGCTGGGTCCCCTTGCGGGGCGGGGCAACTTGATGAGTTGTGCCTCTAACCCTAGTAGGTCTAGTCCCCCTGGTCGGACGACACGCCCGACACATCGATCGAGGGGACCCGTCCCTTAGTCGGGCGCGGAGCGTCACGAACCGCGGCCACAAGCGAGGGACCGTGGAGCAGGTGGCGAATGCCGCAGGGGCACTCGATCGTCACTTCACTGCCGAGGGGGGTGGAGGAGCGCCGAGTGCTAAGCCGAAGCACCTCGAGCGGCGCGTCCTTCGGAACAACGGCGCCTAGCAAGGCAGGGCGACCCTGAACTCTTCTGCAGACCAGCTCGGCTCGGCGCGCGGTGCGCGCAGGGAGGCTCGTCGCGGCACCTGCGCGCTCGCGGCGCATCTGATCAGGACGGAACATCCCGCTCTCGTCCGGCTCCTCGCCGTCCTTCGGTGTGCGGATAACTGCCATCAAAGACTCCACTCGAACTCGACCTGCTCCGGCGAGAAGCGCTGCCCCGCTCCTGAGGGCAAGACGGTTACTCGCATCAGCGCGTCGATCACAGCCCGCTTGCGGTCGAGCGACTGCCCTTCCCACCGAGCCCTGACGCCGGGCCCTACGAGCTCGGCATACTCCGGCGACGGGCTGGCCGCGATGATCTGAGCCTCTACTTCCGCGAGCTTCGGTCTGAGTCGTGCCGTACCGCGCTCGAGTTGCGACCCGGTGATCAGCCCATCTGCGAACTGATCCGCTAGCAGGTCCAGGCGAGCCTCAATCGCGAGCTTTTCGCTCGTCGCCCGAGTCATCGCGTCGGAGTCGCCCGCGAACAGGTCGGCCGCGTCCGGTCGCTCGAGCCTGGCGATGACCAAGGCCTCGACCACCTCGTCGACGGCGTCGGCCTTCCGACGCACCTTGTAGCAGTTCTGGCAGGCATAGGACCGCGGCTGCTTCTTCTTGCCGTACCGATGCTCTGCCGCCCCCCTCAGGCGTTCGCCACAGTTGCCGCAGATCGCGATGCCACTGAGGAGGTGCTTCACTCCCCCGTTGTTGCCGGTCCGACGTCGAGGATCTCGCAACAGTGCGACCAGCCGATCGAACGAGTCGTCGTCGAGGATGGCCGGCCAGTTGCCCTTGCCGATGACCTGCTTCTGATGGACGCGTCGGCCGGCGTTCCGATCACGGAGGAGCACCTGTCGAAGAGTGGTCCCCGACCACGGCTTCCCTGAGGGCGACATCGACCCCGTTTCGTTCAGCGCCGACGCCACCGCGCGCAACGGCTCGCCAGCCAGGATGCGCTTGGTGGCCGTCTGGATCACCGCTGCCTGCTCAGGGTGAAGAAGCTCGGTGTACCCGCGGACGGTCCCGGTCTCGTCGATCACTGGCTCGCGGACGTAGCCGTAGGCGACCTTGCCGTGTGAAAGTCCGCTCTCGGCGCGCTCGAGGAACTTCCGCTTGAGCCGCCGCGACGACTGCTCAACCTCGTGCCGAGCGACGCTCCCTTTGATGCGGGCCGTGAGTCGTCCCTGCGGCGTCCCGAGGTCTACCTCTCCCCCGACCGATGCGAGTGCGACGCCGTGCGCCTCAGCAAGATCGATGAGTGTCTCAAGCTCGGCCGGCGTGCGGGTCAACCGGTCGATGTCCCAGACCACGAGCGCGGAGACCCTGTCCCGCTTGATGTCATCAAGGAGCCGCTCGTACTCAGGCCGACGTCGCCCCGTGCTCGCACTGACGTCGTTGTCGACGTAGGTCTCGGCGACGCTCCAGCCTCGATCTGTCGCCAGTCGAGTGCAGTCTTCGATCTGTCGCGCGACGCCAAGCGCGCTCCCGTCGTCCGATGAGATTCGGGCGTAGATCACAGCGGAAGTTTCTCGGTTCACATGGACAATGGTAGTACCCCGGATGCATGATGTCGGGGACCATCATCAGGATCTCCTTGCGGCCGCCGGCCTCCATCAGGTCGCGACGGGCGGTCTCGCGCACGTCGGCAGCCTGGGCGTGCAGCACGTCGACGAGCGGGGTGCCGCGGTCGACCGCGACGGCGAGCCCCTCGGCGAACCGGGCGATGCTCGCGACGCCCGTCCGGGCCGCGAGGGCGTCGAACGCCGCGGGCACGGTCCGCCCGGTCCGTACGTCGGCCAGGACGGTGCCGAGCTCGTCGGCCAGACCACCCCTCAGGACCTGGAGCACCCGCTCCAGCCCGGCCACCGGACTCTCCCCCGCAGCGACCGCCAGGGCGAGGAGGTCGGCCACGACGGGGAACTCCTCGGCGAGCCGGGCCTCATGACGCTTGACCTGCGACGAGAGACAGGTGTCCCGCCCGAGGACGCCTGCGACGAAGCCGGTGACGCACACGACCATCAGGACCAGGGGCGACCCGCCGTAGGTGGTCCACACGACGGTGCAGATCACCGACGCCACACCGAACCCGAGAGCACCCCAGACGAGCTGCTGGATGCGGAGCTCCTCGACGCCGTAGGGCGACCCGAGACGGGTCAGTCGTCGTTCGACGCTCGAGGCGCCACCGGTGACCCGCCCGACCATGTCACCGACCGAGCGCAGGAGCGGCCCGTAGACGGCACCTACGGTGCTGGTCGAGCGCGCCGACGTCGGCAGGACGTCGCCGAGGTAGGGGTCGATCCGCATCATCGGGGTGGGGTGCCGGACACGCCGCCAGGACGTGAGCACCAGGAGCAGACCGCTCGCGAGGACGGCACCGAGGACCGCTCCGACGACGGGGCTCATGCGAGGACCCGCCGCTCCTGCGGAAGCCGACCGATCCACAGCATCAGCCGGAAGGCGACCACGCACACGACCGCGCCCACGGTCAGGACCACGGCCCCGGTGGCGGTGGCGTACCTGGCGACCACGTCCGGCTGCAGGCTGAGCGCCGCGAGGACCACCCAGGGGGCACCGACCGCGAGGCGTGCGGCGTTCACGGTCCAGGACTGGCGCGCCTCGAGCTCACCGCGGGTCCGAGCCTCCTCGCGCAGGAAACCGGAGAGGGCGCGAAGCATGCGTCCCAGGTCTCCTCCGCCGACGTCGCGCGCGAGACGCAGCGCCTCGACCACGCGATCGCCGGTCGGGTCAGCGAGGCGCAGCTTCAGGCGGTCGAGGGCCGCGTCGAACCGTCCGGTGGACTGGTAGTCGCGCCCGAACCGCACGAAGGGTTCCCGCAGTCCCTCCGGACCCCGCTCCCCCAGCTGCACCACGGCCTCGGGGAGCGAGAGTCCGGCGCGCACCGCGGAGGCGAGGTTGTCGACGGCGTCGGGCCACAGGTCGGCGTGCTCCCGTGCACGCCGACGTGCGCGACCCCGCAACGTCGCCACGGGGAGCAGCGCCGCCAGCGCGCCGAAGACGAGACCGACGACCAGGACCCGCGACACGATCGTCATCACGAGACCGGCCACGAGGAACGACCCGCCGCACAGCCCGAACAGACCGGCCGGCGTCACCTCGGAGAGCCCGGCGGCGTCGAGCAGCTCGCGCAGCGAGCGGGTCGACCGACCCCGAGGTCGCGGGTGCGGGTCGGCCAGCGCCCACAGCACGAGCACGAGGCCCAGCCCCAGGACCAGTCCGATCAGGGCGCCCATCCGGGGTCCTCCTCGGGCACCAGGACGTCGTCGAGATCGATGCCGACGCGCTCGAACGCGTCGCGCCGAGCCGGTCGACCGTGGCCGCGCCTCAGCGTGCCTCCTTCGCGCTTGAAGACCGTCTCGGTCTCGATGAGACCGTTCTCGACCCTCCCGGTGACCGCCGCGACCTCCTGCACGGCTCGCCTGCCCGCGTGGTCGATGGAGGTGTGGACGACGAGGTCGACGGAGGTCGCGACGGTCGGCACCACGAAGTCGCTCGTGATGTTCGCCCCGGCGAGCAGCGGGAGCGTGCAGAGCTTGGTGAGCGCCTGACGGGCCGAGCTCGCGTGCACGCTGGCCATCCCGGGGAGACCGGCGTTGAGGGCGAGCAGCATGTCGAGACACTCGGCGGAGCGGACCTCGCCCACCACGATGCGACTCGGGCGCATGCGAAGCGCCTCCTTGACCAGCATCCGCAGATCCACCTCGCCGGTCCCCTCGAGGCCGGCCTGACGGGACTGGAGCGCGACCCAGTCGGGGTGGCGGCCGCACTGCAGCTCGAAGACCTCCTCGACCGTCAGCAGACGTTGCGACCCAGGGATCGCGGCGGCCAGGCAGTTCAACAGGGTCGTCTTCCCTGCCTGCGTCCCCCCGGACACGACGACGTTCAACCCCGCCACGACGCTTGCTCGCAGGAACCGTGCGGCCGTGGCGTCGATGGTCCCGAGGGTCACGAGGTCGTCCAGCGAGTGGGCCCGCGCGACGAACTTGCGGATGTTGACCGCACTGAACCCGCGCGAGATGCCCTCCAGGACCACGTGCAGGCGGTGACCTCCAGGCAGCATCGCGTCCACGAACGGCTGCGACACGTCGAGCCTGCGGCCGGACGACGACAGCATCCGCTCGACCAGCTCGCGCACCTGCGCAGCCGTGAGGATCACCGACGTCAGCTCGTGCTTGCCGTCGCGCGCGACGAACACCCGGTCCGGCTCGTTGATCCACACCTCCTCGACCGTCGGGTCGTCGAGGAACGCCTGCAACGGCCCGAACCCGGCCACGTCGGCGACGATGCCGCCCACGATCCGATCAGGTTCGTCGAGGGAGCGCACCGCACCCGTCAGCGACCGCTTGTCGTGCTCGGCCACCACGTCGATCGCGAGCTGGCGCACCGCGTCGGCCTCGACCTGGGGATCGATGCGACGGCGGCGCACCTGCTCGCGGACCTCGTCCGCGAGCGTCGCCTGAACTGGATCCACCTCGACCCTTCCCCCGAAAAGTCCTGCAGTGCCGGAGAGTCTCCCAAAGAAGACCCCATCCGTGAAGGCCCTCGTACGCAGGGTGTGGACGGACGTCCGGACTCAGGTCGGTGAACGTCGGCGGCACGCGTCCCGCTGTGGCGGGGAGGCGACCCAGAAGTCGTGCCCCCCTTCGCATGAGCCTCGAGCCACGCCGAGGCACCCTGAGAGCAAGAGGTCCTTCCAAGGACTAGCGGCGAAAGACCCGGGTCGCCTACCCTGTGTGGTGTCGGCCACGCGGAAATGGTCCTGAA
This sequence comes from Aeromicrobium sp. Leaf289, assembly GCF_001423335.1. Taxonomy (NCBI): domain Bacteria; kingdom Bacillati; phylum Actinomycetota; class Actinomycetes; order Propionibacteriales; family Nocardioidaceae; genus Aeromicrobium; species Aeromicrobium sp. Leaf289. The sequence goes on from NZ_LMNK01000003.1 coordinate 130,688, forward strand.
GAACTAGGGACCATCGCCTCGTGACCTGCCAGCATCTTCATGGGAGTGGGGAGAAGTGGTTTCAACATGACGATCACACATGTGGCCGAGCGCCCGTCGAGCGACGACGCGTTCTCCCGTCATGCCTGCGTGCTCGAGCTGGTCGTCGGCGCCGCGCTCATCCCCGCGCGCGAGGGGCTGAGCCCCGTGCTCGAGCTCGTCGCCACCGCGGCCCGCGAGGACAGCCTCACCCCCGAGACCGCCTTCGACCTCGGTCAGCAGCTGCGCCTCGTCACCGGTGACGAACCGACCGACGACGACCTGGAGGGCCACCTGCTGCTGCGCGCCCTGCTGTCGGAGCTCATCGAGTACGCGAGCCTCGTCGAGGGCGTGCACGTCGACGACCTCGAGCCGCTCGTCGACCACCTCATCGCCGTCGGCGACCTCGCCGAGGCGCGCCGCACCATGCACCTCGCCGAGATCGCGCGTGCTCGCGTGCGCGCCCTCGAGGCCCCCGTGGCCGCCGACCTCGGCGCCGCCTGAGAGCAGCACGGAACCACCAGCACCCTCCGCCCACACCCAGGGCCGGAGGGTGTCTCCGTCTCGGCACGCCGAGCACTCGCCTCGCGGACCCGACCGCACCAGCGCTCACAGGAACGTCACAGGTGACTCACGGACAGCCGACGGACAGCCCGGCCACACTGGAGACATGAACGCCTCCCTCACGCGCGCCGACGGCAGCCGGCTGCGGGTCCTCGTGGTCGACGACGAGCCCAACATCGCCGAGCTGCTCATGATGGCCCTCCGCTACGAGGGCTGGGAGGTGCGCACCGCTGGCACGGGCCGCACGGCTGTGAACGCCGCCCGTGAGTTCGGACCCGACGTGGTCGTCCTCGACTGGATGCTCCCCGACTTCGACGGCCTCGAGGTGCTGCGCCGCATCCGCCAGCGCGACGAGCACGTGCCCGTCCTCTTCCTCACCGCGCGCGACGCCGTGGAGGACCGCGTGGCCGGGCTGACCGCCGGCGGCGACGACTACGTGACCAAGCCGTTCAGCCTCGAGGAAGTCGTGGCCCGCGTGCGCGCACTCGTGCGGCGCACCGGCGCCCGGGAGGCTCGTGCCGAGCACGTGGTGGTCGTCGGCGACCTGGTCCTCGACGAGGACAGCCGCGACGTGACCCGGGCCGGCACCGCGATCGAGCTCACCGCCACCGAGTTCGAGCTGCTGCGCTTCCTCATGCGCAACCCGCGCCGCGTGCTCAGCAAGGCGCAGATCCTCGACCGGGTCTGGAACTACGACTTCGGCGGGCAGGCCAACGTCGTTGAGCTCTACATCTCCTACCTGCGCAAGAAGATCGACGCCGGTCGCGAGCCCATGATCCACACCAAGCGTGGAGCCGGGTACGTGCTCAAGCCGGTCGAGCCCGCGTGAGCGAGAACGTGCGAGCGTCGCGATGAGCCTGACTCGACGACTCGTCCTCACCGTCGTGGCGCTCGTCGTCGCCGTCAGCCTGCTCGTCGCCGGCGCGGCGACCCTCGTCATGCGCGCCTACCTGACCGACCGCCTCGACGCCGAGCTCGCGCAGTCCACCGAACGCGCCCGGGTCCAGGCCGGTGGGAACCCGGTCGGCGACGGACCCGGTGGTCCGTTCGGCTCGCGCCCCCGGCCCAGCGCCCTGTGCGGCGAGCCCCCGCGGCCGTCCCTTGGCCAGTCCGCCCGCAGCCTCACCGCCGTCTACACCGACGACTGCCGAGCCGGTGTGCAGATCACCGAGAGCGCGGGGCTGCGTCCGCTCTCCAGCTCCGCCCTCGACGTGCTGGCCGACGTCGACCCCGACGACGAGCCCCTCACCGTCGACCTCCCCGGCCTCGGCTCCGTGCGCGTGGCCGCCACGACCACCGCCGACGGCACCGTCGTCGTCCAGGGCCTGCCGACCGGCGACCTCGACGAGACGCTCACCCGCCTGCTCTGGTGGGAGGCGCTGCTGACCGTGCTCGGCGCGGCGGCCGCCGGGCTCGTGGGCGTCGTCCTCGTGCGCCGCCAGCTCCGTCCCCTGCGCGAGGTCGCGGCCACCGCCCACGAGGTGACCACCCTCCCGCTCGACAGCGGCGTGGTGGGCCGCACCGTCCGCGTGCCCGAGAAGCTGACCGACCCCGGCAACGAGGTGGGCCAGGTGGGCGAGGCCCTCAACCGGCTGCTCACGCACGTGGAGCAGGCCCTCGACGCCCGGCATGAGAGCGAGCAGCAGGTCCGCCAGTTCCTCGCCGACGCCTCCCACGAGCTGAGGACGCCCCTGTCGACGATCCGCGGCTACGCCGAGCTGGGTCGGCGCACCGGGACCGACCAGCTGACCAAGGTGGAGTCCGAGGCCGCGCGCATGTCGACCCTCGTCGACGACATGCTGCTGCTTGCTCGGCTCGACTCCGGCCGCCCGCTGGAGCGCGAGCCCGTCGACCTGAGCCTCCTGCTCGCCGAGTCCGTGAGCGACGCCCGCGTGGTCGACGGTGGGCACACCTGGCGCCTCGAGCTCCCCGACGAGCCGATCGAGGTGCCCGGCGACGCACTCCGCCTGCACCAGGCCGTCACCAACCTGCTCGGCAACGCCTCCCGGCACACCCCACCCGGCACCGTGGTCACGGCACGGCTCCGCCTCCCCGACGCGGACCACGCCGTCGTCGAGGTGCACGACGACGGGCCCGGCATCGGACCCGACCTGCTGCCCGTGGTGTTCGAGCGCTTCACCCGCGGCGACTCGTCGCGCACCCGCGAGTCCGGCGGCGCCGGCCTGGGCACGTCCCTCGTCGCGGCCATCGCCGAGGCCCACGGCGGCACGGTCGCCGTCACCAGCGAGCCCGGCAGCACCACCTTCGGCATCACGCTCCCCCGGACCTGACGGCCCGCAGACAGCTCACAGCAGCGGCACAGTCCGCCGAGGGCGCCACCCCAGGAGCGCCGTCGAGCATCGGCGACATGGACCAGACCGCCACGATGCCCGACACCCACCAGACCCGCAGCACCCCCGACTCCGGCACCCCCGACTCCGGCACCCCCGACGCCGGCTCCTTCGACGGGCCCACGTCGAGGACGCCGGGGGTCCTCGCCCGAGCGTGGCGGGGCGACTCCGCCGACCACCCGGCGGCCCGACCGGCGCTGGTGCTGCTGCTCGTCGGCACCGCGGCGCTCTACCTCTGGGGCCTCGGCTCGTCCGGTTGGGCCAACTCCTTCTACTCGGCCGCCGCGCAGGCCGGGTCGGACTCGTGGAAGGCGATGTTCTTCGGCGCGTCCGACGCCGCCGGGTCCATCACCGTCGACAAGACCCCCCTGTCCATCTGGGTGATGGCTCTCTCGGTCCGGCTGTTCGGACTGTCCTCCTGGAGCATCCTGGTGCCGCAGGCCCTCATGGGGGTGGCCACCGTCGCGCTGCTGCACACGACGGTGCGCCGCACGACGGGCAACGCGTGGGCCGGGCTCGGTGCCGGGCTCGTGCTCGCCCTCACCCCGGTCGCCGTCCTGATGTTCCGGTTCAACAACCCCGACGCCCTGCTGGTGCTGCTCCTCGTCGGCGCGACGGCGGCGACCCTCCGTGCGCTCGAGGACCCCCGGCGTGCCGCGCGATGGCTGGCTCTCGGCGGGGCGCTCGTGGGGCTCGGCTTCCTGACCAAGATGCTCCAGGCGTTCCTCGTCCTCCCGGCGCTGGCCGGTGTCTACCTGCTGGCCGCCTCCGTCCCCCTGGCCCGCCGTCTGGTCCACCTGGTCGTCGCCTTCGCGGCCATGGTCGTGGCCGGCGGCTGGTGGGTCCTGGCGGTCGAGCTCTGGCCCGCCTCGAGCCGCCCCTGGATCGGCGGCTCGCAGGACAACTCGATCCTCGAGCTGACCCTCGGCTACAACGGTCTCGGTCGGTTGAACGGCAACGAGGTGGGGTCCGTCGGCGGCGGCGGGATGCCCGGAGGCGGCGGCGGAGCCGGCTGGGGCGAGACCGGGCTGCTGCGCCTGTTCTCGAGCGAGATCGGCGGTCAGGTCGCGTGGCTGCTGCCGGCGGCGCTGCTCCTGCTGGTCGCGGCGCTCTGGCTCACCCTCCGCGCCGGTGAGGACCGTCGCACCCGTCCGGTCACGGCCGGGCTCGTCGTGTGGGGTCTCTGGCTCCTGGTCACGGGCCTGACGTTCAGCCTGATGGCCGGCATCTTCCATGCGTACTACACGGTGGCGCTCGCCCCGGCGATCGCCGCGATCCTGGGGATCGGCGGCCACGTGCTCTGGCAGCACCGGCACACCGTGACCGCGGCCGTCACCGCCGTGGCCGTGCTGCTGTCCACCGCGGCGATGGCGACGGTCCTGCTCGGACGCTCCGACGGCTTCCTGCCCTGGCTCGCGCCGCTCGTGGTCACGCTGACCGGCGTCAGCGCGATCATGGTCGTGCTGCTGAAGTTCGTCCCCGCACGACTGCGTCGACGTGCCGGGCTCGCCGTCGCTCTCGCGAGCCTCGTCGCCCTGCTGGCCGGGCCCACGGCCTACGCCGTCGACACCGCGGGCAGCGCCCACACCGGGTCGATCCCGTCCGCCGGCCCCAGCACGGGCCGCGGCGGATTCGGCGCCGGCCCGGGAGGTCAACGCGGCCCCGGCGGTGGTCAGCCGCCGCAGCTGCAGGACGGCCGGACCGGCCAGGGACAGCCGCCCCAGGGCGCGGGACCGCAGGGGGCTCCGGGTGGGACCGGCACGGCCCCGGGCGGCGGAAACCAGGGCGGACCAGGAACCGGTGGACTGCTCGACGGCTCCACGTCGTCGGAGGCCATCGACGCCCTCCTCACCCAGGACGCGGGGTCGTACACCTGGGTGGCCGCGGCGATCGGCTCGAACAGCGCCTCGGGCTACCAGCTCTCCACCGAGGAGCCGGTCATGGCGATCGGCGGTTTCAACGGCTCGGACCCCTCCCCCACCCTGGCGCAGTTCCAGCAGCTCGTCGCCGACGGCGAGGTCCACTGGTTCATCGGCGGAGGCGGAGCAGGTGGACGCGGGGCAGGTGGACGCGGCGGTCCCGGCGCGAGCGGCGGCACGAGCACCCAGATCCAGGCGTGGGTCGAGGAGACGTTCACCGCGACCACGGTCGACGGCACCACGCTCTACGACCTGTCGGACGGGATCGCATGAGCGCGGCGCACCTCGCGGCCACGGCCGACACTTCGGGCTCGACCGTCCGCCGCACCGGGACCATCGACGTCGTCGTTCCCGTCCACAACGAGGAGCGAGCCCTGGTCGCGTCGGTCCTGACCGTCCTCGACCACCTGGCCACCCTGCCGTTCCCGTCTCGCGTCACGATCGCCGACAACGCCAGCACCGACCGCACCGCCGAGCTCGCCGACGCGCTCGCCGCGAAGCACGCGAGCGTCCGGGTGGTGAGGCTGGGCGAGAAGGGACGGGGCCGCGCGCTCAAGGCAGCCTGGTCGACGTCCGACGCCGACGTCCTCGTGTACATGGACGTCGACCTCTCGACCGACCTCAACGCCCTCCTGCCGCTCGTCGCACCCCTGCTGACCGGACACTCCGACCTCGCGATCGGGTCGCGGCTGGCCCGCAGCGCCAGGACGACCCGCGGCCCGCGGCGCGAGATCATCTCGCGCGGATACAACTACCTCCTGCGCGGCACCATGCGCGCCCGCTTCAGCGACGCCCAGTGCGGCTTCAAGGCGATCCGACGCGACGTGGCCGAGCGCCTGCTGCCCCTCGTCCACGACGACGCCTGGTTCTTCGACACCGAGCTGCTCGTCGTGGCCGAGCGGGCCGGGCTGCGCATCCACGAGGTGCCGGTCGACTGGGTCGACGACCCCGACAGCAGCGTCGACGTGGTCCGCACCGCGCTCGACGACCTGCGTGGGATGGCTCGCCTGGGCCTGGCGCTGGTGCGGGGGCAGGTGCCGGTGGCTCGGCTCGGCGAGGAGCTCGGTCGCGCCACGCGGCGCAGCGCCGGCGGTGGGGTGTCGGCGCAGCTGGTCGTGTTCGCCCTCGTGGGGGTGCTCTCGACGCTCGCGTACGCCGCGCTGTACCTCCTGCTCAGGTCGTCCCTCGGCGCCCAGGGGGCGAACATGGCGGCGCTGCTGGTCACCGCCGTCGCGAACACGGCCGCCAACCGACGCTTCACGTTCGGGGTTCGTGGTCGCGACCGGGCCGCCGTCCACCACCTGCAGGGGCTGGCGGTGCTCGCAGCTGGGGTCCTCGCGACGAGCGGCGCCCTCTGGACGCTCCACGACCTGGCCGGGACCGAGCACCGGGTGCTGGAGGTCGGGGTGCTCACCGCAGCCAACCTCGCGGTCACCGTCGCCCGGTTCGTCCTGATGCGGACCTGGATCTTCCGCACCGACGACCGGCAACCGGGTTGAGGCGGGCGCGCCGGGCCCGGCTGTTGTCCCGCGACCGCCCATCGGCCAAGATCGACACGTGATGTCACCCTCCGTCAGACGTGCCCTGGCCGTGACCGCGACGCTGCTCGCCCTGACGATGGTGGGTGCGGGGCCGGCGGCAGCCGAGGACCCGATCGACGTCACGGGGAACATCACCGACCGCGCCGACGCCCTCGGCGGCGACACGGCCGAGGTCCAGACGGCGCTCGACGCCTACTACGAGCAGACCAACCGCCAGCTCTTCGTCGTCTACGTCAGCGACTTCGGCGGCCTCACCGGCTCGGAGTGGGCCGCGCAGACCGCCGAACGCTCGGGCCTCGGACGCGCCGACGTCCTCCTGGCGATCGCGCTCGACCAGCGCTCCTACGGCTACGACGCCGACGCCGAGGACTTCTCCGACGCCGACCTCGAGAAGGTCGACCGCGACTTCATCCTTCCCGCGCTGCGCCAGGACGACTGGGCGGGTGCGGCTGTCGGGGCGGCCGAGGGGCTCACCGAGGTGAGCCAGGACTCGGGCATCCCCTGGGGCTGGATCGTCGGCGGCGTGGGCCTCGCCGCTGCCGGCGGTGGCTACGCCATCCACCGCTCCCGTCGCCGCTACGACCACACCCACCCGGTGGTGGACGAGCACGGCCGACCGGTCGACCCCGCCAGCATCCTCACCGACGAGGAGCTCGAGGCGGCGGCGGCGAAGGCGCTCGTCGACGTCGACGACGCCCTCCAGTCCTCGGCCCAGGAGCTCGGCTTCGCCGAGGCGCAGTTCGGCACGACCGCCACCGCGGAGTTCCGCGCGGTGATCGAGGACGGTCGCTCCCGCGTCCGCGAGGCCTTCACCCTGCGTCAACGACTCGACGACGCCGAGCCCGAGACGGACGCCGAGCGCCGCACGCTCCACTCCCGGATCCTGCAGATCTGCGACGAGGTCGACGACGCCCTCGACGCCCAGGTGGAGCGCTTCGACGCCGTCCGCGACCTGCAGACGCGCGCTCCGGAGGCGGTGGCGGCGCTCCAGCCGGTCCTCGCCGCCACCGTCGAGCGGCTGCCCGCCTCCCGCGCCACGCTCGAGTCCCTGCAGTCCACGCACTCCGGCAGCGCGCTGGCCGCCGTGGCCGACAACGTCGTGCGGGCCGAGTCCCTGACGACCAAGGCCGCCGAGCAGGTCACCCTCGCCCAGGGCGCCCTCACGAGCGGTGACGCCGCGACCGCCGCCCTGCACCTGCGCACGGCCGAGGACGCCACCGCCCAGGCCACCGCCCTGCTCGACGCCATCGACACGGCCCGGACCGACCTCGAGACCATCCGCGACGACGCCGACGACCTGCTGGGACAGGTCGTGGCCACCGTCTCGGCGGTCACCACCTACGTCGAGACGCACCGCGGCGCGGTCGGCAGCACCGCCCGCACCCGGCTCTCCGAGGCTGCGCGCCTGCTCGACGAGGGACGGCTCGCCCTGACGGGTGACCCTGCCGGCGCCACCCGCACCCTCGAGCGCGCCGCGGCCCTCGTCAAGGAGGCCCAGTCGACGGCCGAGGCCGACGTGGCGGCGTGGCGATCGACCTCCGACCGCGACGACCTCTCCCTCGGCGGCATCCTCGGAGGGGGCGGCGGTGGCGGCGGTGGCCTGCCCCGACTGCCCGGTGGGTTCGGCGGCAGCTCCGGCCGGAGCCGCCGCCCCTCCCGCAGCAGCAGCTCCCGACGGAGCAGCTCCCGGAGCAGCAGCTCACGGCGCAGCAGCAGCCGACGCAGCGGCGGCGGACGTTCGCGGCGCAGCGGCGGCGGACGCTTCTGACATCCTGACCACCCACCCCGACACCAGCACCTCCCGACCCAGCACCCAGCACGCCGACCGGAAGAGAGAGCACCATGGCACAGAAGCAGTCCATCCTCGGACGCATCGCCCAGCTGACCCGCGCGAACGTCAACTCGATGCTGGACAAGGCCGAGGACCCCGAGAAGATGCTCGACCAGCTGGTCCGCGACTTCACCAACAGCATCGCCGAGGCCGAGGAGGCCGTGGCGCAGACCATCGGCAACCTCCGACTCGCCGAGGCCGACCACCGCGAGGACGTCGCGGCCGCCAAGGAGTGGGGCGGGAAGGCGATCGCCGCCTCCCAGAAGGCCGACGCCCTGCGCACGGCGGGCCAGACGGGCGAGGCCGACCGCTTCGACCAGCTCGCCAAGGTGGCGCTAGGCAAGCAGATCGGCTTCGAGAACGAGGCGAAGGCCGCCGCGCCCTCCATCGCGTCGCAGAACGAGACCGTCGAGAAGCTCAAGACCGGGCTCATCACCATGCGCACGCGTCTGGACGACCTGAAGACCCGCCGCGACCAGCTCGTGGCCCGCCAGAAGACTGCCGATGCGCAGTCGCAGGTGCAGCAGGCCGTCTCGTCCATCAACGTGCTCGACCCCACGAGCGAGCTCTCGCGCTTCGAGGAGAAGGTGCGCCGCGAGGAGGCACGGGTCGCCGGCCAGGCCGAGCTGGCCTCCTCCAGCCTGGACTCGCAGTTCGAGGAGCTCGAGGCCGACTCGACCGCCCTCGAGATCGAGGCGCGGCTGTCCGAGCTCAAGGGCCAGCTCGGGGCTGCCCCGGCCGGTCAGGTCGAGGCCGGCCAGGACGCCCCCGAACAGACCACGCCCTGATCCGAGACCTGCAAGGATGACGCCATGAAGTTCAACGAGACCTACTCCTACGGCGATGCCGACGTCGAGGCCGTGTTCGGCCTCATCTCCAGCCAGGAGTTCCGCACCGAGTCCGGTGAGGAGTCCGGCGCGAGCGACATCGACGTCGACGTCGACGAGTCCGGTGACGGCGTCACGATCACGATCGTGCGCACCCAGCCGGCCGAGATGCCCGACTTCGTCAAGAAGCTCACCGGCGACACCGTCAAGGTCAAGCAGACCGAGAAGTGGAGCGCTCCCGCCGCCGACGGCAGCCGCCGCGCCGACGTGAAGGTCAGCATCATCGGCCAGCCCGCGGAGATGCTCGGCACCGCGGTGCTCGAGTCCACGGGCGGCGGCACCGAGTTCACGGTCAACGGTGACGTCACGGTCAAGATCCCGTTCATCGGCAAGAAGATCGAGCCCGAGGTGGCCAAGGCCATCCGCGGCTCGCTGAAGAACGAGGTCGAGCTGGGCATGACCCGCCTCTGATCCAGCACCACGCGAAGGGCCCCGACCGGTCGGTCGGGGCCCTTCGTCGTGCCGCGCCGTGTCGTCCTGGCGCGGGGGCGTGCGGCGTGGTCAGCCGAGCAGGGAGAGCACGGCCTCGATCTCCTGCGGCGCGTACCAGGCGAGCTGACCGCTGCCGTCGGCGTCCACGTGGAGCGCCTCGACGTCCGACGCGGTGACGTCGGCCAGGGCCGTCGCGCCATCGATGTCCGTCGTCTCGACGTCGGCGACGACCACGACGGGGCCGTCCTCGGCCGCTGCGACGAGCGCCTCGTACTCGTGCTGCTCGTCCTCGGACTCCGCGGCCACCACCTCGCCGCCGAGCGCGCCACCGTCGCGCAGCCGGCGCAGGCCGTCGGCGTCGACGCCCACCCAGACCCGCACGTCAGACCCGTCGCGGCTTCTGGCGGCCGCGCGGGGCCCGCCCGCGCCGGGGTCCGACGGTCTCGACGAGCTCCTCCAGCGCCTCGCTGATGCACTGCCCCAGCACGTCGACGTCGGGCACGGCCTCACGGTCGGCGACGATGCCGAAGAACACGCGACCGTGGTACGACGTGACCGCGATCGACACGGCTCGATGGTCGATGAGCGGGATCGCCTGGTAGACCTCGGCCAGCTGCTCGCCCGCCATGTAGACGGGTTCCTGGGGGCCGGGGACGTTCGTGATCGTGATCTGGTGCCCGCGGGACGTCTCGGCGGCCGCGACGCGCGCGCCCACGGCGTGGAACGTCGACGTCGCGAACCCGGGCAGGCTCGCCAGCTGGTTGGCCGCCACGGCCGAGCCCGTCTCGCGGTGGTCCTTGAGGGCGTACGACACCTGGTGCAGGCGGACCACCGGGTTGGACTCGCCGACCGGCAGCGAGAGCAGGTGCCCGCGGACCTTGGACCCGAGCGACGTCGGCAGGCCGTCGTCGGCCACCACCGACATCGGCACCATGGCCCGGAAGCTGGTCTTGGCGGTGACCGGCTCGGCGCGGGTGAGCATCCACCCACGGATGCCACCCGTGATGGCCGCGAGGATGACGTCGTTCACGGTGCCGCCGTGCTGGTCGCGGACCCGGCGGTAGTCGTCCAAACAGGTGGAGAGCGTGGTGAACCGGCGGTGGCGGGACAGCTGCGCCGACAGCACGCCGCGCGTGGCGACCGGTCCGCCGCCCACGACCGGGAGGTGTCGCGCCACGCGACCGACGTTGAGCTCCGCGATCCGCAGCGCCTCGCCCGGATGACGCACGTTCCGCTCCAGCGTGGCCGAGACGGCGCCGAGCGGCCCGGGCGCGGAGCGCGGGTTCCAGTCCTCGTGAGGGATCTCGCGCACCCGGTCGGTCTCCTCGAGCAGCACCTGGGCGAGGTCGATCGTCTCCGACCCGTCGACGAGCGCCTGGTGGGCCTTGAACAGCAGCGCCACGCTGCCGTCCTCGAGGCCCTCGATGAGGTAGAGCTCCCACAGCGGACGGTCGAGGTCCAGCCTGCGGGCCACGAGCCGGCCGACCAGCTCGTGCAGCGCGTCGCGGGTCCCCGGACGTGGCAGGGCCGACCGCCGCACGTGAAGGGAGATGTCGAAGCCCTCGTCGTCGACCCACAGCGGGGTCCCCAGCGCCCCCGGAACCTTGCGCGGCACCTGGCGGTACCGCGGCACGATGTCGAGCCGCTCGTTGATGACACCGATCAGCCGGTCGTACGTCAACGCCCCGCCGGGCTCGAGGATCGCGAGCGACGCCACCTGGCGCGGGACGTCGGGACTGTCCTGGTTCAGGAACATCGCGTCCAGCGGACTCAGTCGCTGCATCTCACTCCTCACGGATCGCGACGAACCTACCACCGCCGTCACGGCGACACAGCGGTGTGCGTCACCCCCAGCACGTGCTGCGCGAGGTCGGAGACCGCGGCCACGAACGGCGAGCCGGAGGCCACCTCCCGCGCGGTGGCACCCCGGAGCGCGGCGGTGTCGAGGGTGGGGCCGTCCTGCGGCAGCAGGGCGACGGGCCGGGCGCCGGCCAGCCGGTGCACGGTGGAGGCCAGCTCCTCGGCACCCCAGCCGATGCCGGCGCGCACCTGGTTGAGCACGACGAGCGGGCGCACGACCCCGAGGTCGTCGAGGTCGTGCAGTCCCCTCACCAGACGCGTCAGGCCCACCGGGTCGGCCCGACCCACGGCGACGACGACGTCGGCGAGCTCGAGCAGGGCCGCCGTGGCCTGGTTGCGGCCCGCCCCGGCGACCCCCTCACCCGGCTCGAGGCAGAAGCCCACGTCGGCCACCACGACGTCGGTGGTGTCACGCAGCCGTTCGACCACGCGCTCGAGGGCGGCGCGTCGGACGTGGATCCACATGTCGGGCCTCGGGAGACCGGTGAGGACCGAGAGCGAGGGACGCAGGGCCTGGAGGTGCTCGCCCAGGTCCACGTCCCGGCCCTGGTTGGCCACGCGGCACGCGGCCATGAGGCCGGAGACCTCGTCGAGCAGTCCCAGCTGCTGCGCCTGGGCACCGCCGTAGGTGTCGGCGTCGACGAGCACGCACCGGGCGTCGTCGCGGCCCAGCTCGTCGGCGAGCGCCAGGGCGACCGCGCTGCGCCCCGGCGCGCCCGCGGGCCCCCACACCACCACCAGCGTGCCGCGTCGCCGCGAGGTGCTGCCGTCCGCGACGTCCGAAGGCCCGCCGGGCTCGACCGACGCAGGACCGGGTGCGAGGTCCTTGCCCGTGGCGGTCGCGGACACCTCGACGGCACGGACGGCGTCGAGGACGGCCGAGCCCGGGCCCACCACGTCGATGCCCAGGGCCTCGGCGCGATCCGTCGGTCCGAGCCCGACCAGGGTGACCCCCGCCGCCCGCACCGCTCGGACCGCCTCGAGGTCGAGGCCGGGGACGGACAGGTCGACCGCGGCCACCGAGACCCCACCCGCCTGAGCCACCGCGATCAGCTCCGCGACGTCGACGCACCGTCGCACGAGCACGAGGTCACGGGCCGACTCCAGCTCCCGCACGGCGTCGACCTCCCACCCCGCACCGGCGGCCGCGAGGACGACCCGACGGTGGGGCCTGCCGCTCATGCGCGACGCACGATCGTCACGTGGCGAGCGGTGAGGGCCGCGACGATCTCGCCGTCGAGGTCGAGCCCGGCCACGTCGACCAGCACGGTGCGCGTGCCACCGGCGCCGACGACGGCACCGTTCCTGACCACGGGAACGTCGGTGAGTGCGAGCGCGGCCTCGCCCGCCTCGGCACCGTCCTCGGGCGACGGTCCGACCCACACGTCGACCCGGTCGCCGCTGCGCAGGTCGTCGGGCGCTGCGCCGAGCCGCACGGAGAGCGGCAGCTCGGTCGCACCTCCGGCGCCGTCGCGGGCCATCGCGGACCGCTCCACGAGCGCGCCGCCGCGTCCAGCGCGCGCCCACCTGAGGGACGCGAGGTCGGCAGGCAGCTCCTGGTCGGTGCGCAGGAAGGCGCCGGCGGCGCGCTCACCGAGACGCGCGCGCGACTCGACGAGGTCGGACCGCTCGACCGGGTCTCCGGCGGCGACGTCGCGACTCAACGCCCAGTAGGGCTCCGTGTCGTCGCCCGCTGCCACGACGTAGGCACCCAGCACGGTCGCGCCGAGCACGAGCAGCACGCCCAGCACCAGCCGAGGATCGCTCCACGGCTGCTGACGCACGCGCGCCGCTGCGCCCGTCCGTCCGGTCGTCCCGCCGCTCGATCGTGGCCCCCGCCAGTTCGCCATGGGCATGTTTGTACTGGGCGACGGCGTGGGCGTCCAGCCCTCGCTGTGGAGAACGGTCCCCCGTCCGGTCGTCCACAGGTCGGACGGCCGCGACTCGACGTGACACCGCAGCGTGGAAAACTGGGACCCATGTCCGATGGGTCCCCCCGCTTCCTCACCCTGGCCGACGTCGGCGAGGTGCTGAACGTGACGGTTCGACAGGTCTACGCCCTCGTGCGATCCGGGGAGCTCAAGGGGATCCAGATCGGTGGCCGCAACCAGTGGCGGGTCGAGAAGGACCAGCTGGAGGACTACATCCAGCGCCAGTACGCCCGCGCCGAGCAGGCCGTCGCCGACCTCGGCGAGGGCGACCTGGCCGACGCCGACCTAGCGAGCGACGACGACGCGACGGTCTGATCCCCGCCTTCCGATCCTCGCCCGTCGCCGGGGCGATCCGGTCTCAGCGCGGGACCGTGACGACCGCGAGCGCCTGCAGCGGCACCAGCAGGGTCCGTTCCGCGCTGCGGACCAGCACGCCCCCGTCGACCACCTGCTCCACTCGCGCACGCAGGCTGGAGCCGTCGACACGCACGAGCAGCACCTCGTCACCGTCGTCACGCATGCGGCGGAGCACGTGGCCCCACCCCAGTCGCGCGTCCACCGACGTGAGCGCCGGCGCACGTCCGTCCGTGCGGACGCCCAGCACCGCAGCCAGCGCGACCACGTGCTCCAGCCCCCCGGCGTCGAGACGAAGGAGCTGCTCGTTGACCAGCCCCACGGTCCCGCCGAGCCGACCTGCCCCGGCGACCTCGACCTCCACCTGACCGCCGAGCAGCTCGCGCCACGGCGTCCGTGACCACTCCTCGTCGCGCAGCTCGGCCACCATCGCGTCGCGCTCGACCAACGCGTCGTCGTCCGCGGCGGCCTCGAGGTCGGCGAAGAGTCGGTCCCAGCGCATGGCAGCACCGTAGCGCGGGCACGGGCGTCCGACCCCTGTGCACGAACCCTTGACGACACGACACGAAAGATCTTCACTGCCATCAAACGTCGTCAAACGCAAGGAAACGACCGATGCGCCTGTCCCGGACCGGCTTCGCCACCTGGAGCCTCGCCCTCACCTCGCTCGTCCTGCGCCTGCCGCACGTCCCCACCACCGTCGACCAGCTCTCCTCGCCGTCGTTCCCCGTGGCCCTGGGCGCGCTCGTCGAGCTGGCCCTGCTCGCCGTCGCGACGTGGACGTCGCTGGCCCTGGGCGCGTGCGTCCTGGGCGGCGGTGCGGCCCGAGCCGCCGGACGCCTGGTCCCCCGCGCCCTGCGCGGCATCCTGCTCGCCGGGGTCGTCACCGGGTTCGGGATCGGCACCGCCCACGCCGGCGTCGACCATCCTCGTCCGGATCGGCAGACGACCGACCAGGGTGCCCTGCACCGGTCCGACACCGGGCACCGCACCACCGGTGTCGGACTCGACGGACTGTCGCTGCCCGACCGGCCGGTGCTCGTGGCCCCGGTCGAACCGTCGGCACCTCCGCCACAGGGACGCGAGATCGTGCTCGTCGCCCCCGGCGACACCCTCTGGTCCATCGCGGCACGCTCGCTCGGGCCCTCGGCCCACGACGGCGAGATCGCCGACGCGGCGAGGCGGTGGTACCTCGCGAACCTCGAGGTCATCGGCTCCGACCCCGACCTCATCCGTCCCGGCCAGCGCCTGGTGGCCCCCGGAGGAGCAGCATGAGGGCCGCGACCGAGCTCCGGACCCCGGCGCGCTTCATCACCGACGAGGACGCGCTCCCCGCCCAGCTGCCCCTGCCACTGCCCGGTTCACCCTCGTCCGTGGTCCCCGTCCCACGGACCCGCGACGGCGAGGAGCTCGCACGCCAGCTGCGCGCGCCGATCGCCCGCTTCATGCAGGGGCTCACCGAGGTGCTCTGCGGGGGCCGACCGGCCCGTCAGCTGTCGGCCTGGATGACGCCCGACGCCCACGCGGCCCTCGTCACCGCGCTGGCGGCCGATCGCTCCGGACGACCCCGACGTCGCGACGAGCGCGCCATCGGCGGACGCCTGGCGTCCGTCCACCTCAGCGTCGTGCACGCGGGCGCGGTCGAGGTCACCGGACGCATGGTGCACCGCGGGCGATCGCGCGCCGTCGCCCTGCGGCTGGAGCTCGTCACCTCGCCCCGCGGACGCCAGGTGTGGACCTGCACCGCCCTCGTCTGGGCCTAGGACCCGCCCTCGGGCCCTCGAGCCCGCGACCGGAGGAGTCCTTGCTCGCCGGGCCCTCGGACCCGGCGAGCCCGGCTCAGCGGTTGCGCTTGCGGGACTGGCGCTGCGCCTTGGTCTTCTGGCGTGCCTTGGACTTCTGCTTGGCCTGACGCTGCTTGTCGGCAGCGGGGTCCTCGTCGTCGGCGCGGACCTCGACGTCGCCGTCCTCGGACGGCGCCGAGTAGGAGAGCTTCTGCTCCGCCTTCGGCTCCAGACCCTTGGCCTGGACGTGCGGGTGGTCGTGCGTCTCGTCGACGGCGCTCTCCTCCACCTGGACGTCGAGGTTGAACAGGAAGCCCACCGACTCCTCGGCGATGCTGTCCATCATGGCGCTGAACAGGTCGAAGCCCTCGCGCTGGTACTCCACGAGCGGGTCACGCTGCGAGTAGGCCCGCAGACCGATTCCCTCGCGCAGGTAGTCCATCTCGTACAGGTGCTCACGCCACTTGCGATCGAGCACGCTCAGCACCACACGGCGCTCCAGCTCACGGGTGACCGGAGCCCCGAGCTCCTCCTCGCGGCGCGCGTAGGCGGCGAGTGCGTCCTCGGTCATGGTCTCGACCAGGCCCTCGCGGGAGAGGTGCTCGCGTCCGCCGGCCTCCTCCTCGATCTCCTCCACGGTGCGGGAGACCGGGTAGAGCGTGCCGAGGGCGGTCCACAGCTGCTCGAGGTCCCACTGCTCGGGGAAGCCCTCGGTGGCGCCGTTGACGTAGCCGGTGACGGTGTCGGTGATCATCGTCGTGACCTGGTCCTGCAGGTCGGCGCCCTCGAGCACCTTGCGGCGCTCGCCGTAGATGACCTCGCGCTGACGGCTCATGACGTCGTCGTACTTGAGGATGTTCTTGCGGGTCTCGAAGTTCTGCGACTCGACCTGGCTCTGGGCCGAGGCGATCGCACCCGTGACGCGCTTGTTCTCGATCGGCACGTCGTCGGGGATCTTCATCGTCTGGAGCACCCAGTTGACCCAGTCGGCCTTGAACAGGCGCATCAGGTCGTCCTCGAGCGACAGGTAGAAGCGCGTCTCGCCCGGGTCGCCCTGGCGGCCAGAACGTCCACGCAGCTGGTTGTCGATGCGGCGCGACTCGTGGCGCTCGGTGCCGATGACAGCAAGGCCGCCGGCGTCCGTGACGGCCTGCTTCTCCTCGGCGACCTGGGCCTCGATGCGCTCGAGGGTGGCCGGCCAGGCGGCGCTGTACTCCTCGGCGTTCTCGAGCGGGTCGAGACCCTGCTTGCGCAGGGCCGCGTCGGCCAGGAACTCGACGCTGCCGCCGAGCATGATGTCGGTACCTCGACCGGCCATGTTGGTGGCGACGGTGACCGCACCGCGGTGACCTGCGACGGCGACGATGGCCGCCTCACGCTCGTGCTGCTTGGCGTTCAGGACCTCGTGCGGGATGCCGCGCTTGCGCAGCAGCTTGGAGAGTCGCTCGCTCTTCTCGACGCTCGTGGTGCCGACGAGGATCGGCTGGCCGGTCGCGTGCCGCTCCGCGATGTCCTCCACGACGGCGTCGAACTTGGCCGCCTCCGTGCGGTAGACGAGGTCGGGCTGGTCGGCACGGGCCACGGGCTTGTTGGTGGGGATGGGCACCACGCCGAGCGAGTAGGTCTTGTCGAACTCGCTCGCCTCGGTCATGGCCGTACCGGTCATGCCGCCGAGCTTGTCGTACAGACGGAAGTAGTTCTGCAGCGTGATGGTCGCCAGGGTCTGGTACTCCTCGCGGATCCGGACACCCTCCTTGGCCTCGATGGCCTGGTGCAGTCCCTCGTTGTAGCGACGTCCGTCGAGGATGCGGCCGGTGTGCTCGTCCACGATGATCACGTTGCCGTCGAGGACCACGTAGTCCTTGTCGAGCCGGAACAGCTCCTTGGCCTTGATGGCGTTGTTGAGGAAGCTGATGAGCGGGGTGTTCACCGCGTCGTAGAGGTTGTCGATGCCGAGCTGGTCCTCGACGCGGTCGATGCCCTCCTCGGTGACCGAGACGGTGCGCTTCTTCTCGTCGACCTCGTAGTGCACGTCGATGGTCATCGCGCCCACGATGCGCGCGAACTCGCCGTACCACTTCACCTCGTCCTCGGTGGGGCCGGAGATGATGAGCGGCGTGCGGGCCTCGTCGATGAGGATCGAGTCGACCTCGTCGACGATGGCGAAGTTGTGTCCGCGCTGGACGCAGGCCGCGATGTCGTCGGCCATGTTGTCGCGCAGGTAGTCGAAGCCGAACTCGTTGTTGGTGCCGTAGGTGATGTCGCACGCGTAGGCGTCGCGGCGCTCCGGCGGGGTCATGCTCGGCAGGATCATGCCGACGCTGAGCCCGAGGTAGGTGTAGACCCGCCCCATCCACTCGGCGTGGTACCGCGCGAGGTAGTCGTTGACCGTGATGACGTGCACGCCCTTGCCCGTGAGGGCGTTGAGGTAGCTGGGGAGCGTCGCGACGAGGGTCTTGCCCTCACCGGTCTTCATCTCCGCGATGTTGCCGAGGTGCAGCGCGGCGCCGCCCTGGACCTGCACGTCGAAGTGCCGCTGCCCGAGCACCCGGCTCGCGGCCTCGCGCACCGTGGCGAACGCCTCGGGCATCAGGTCGTCGAGGGTCTCGCCGTTGTCGAGGCGCTCACGGAACTCGGCGGTCATGCCGCGCAGCTCGTCCTCGCTCATCTCGCGGAACTCGTCCTCGAGCGCGTTGACCTGCTTGGAGATCGCGGCGAGCTGTCGCAGGATCTTGCCTTCGCCTGCGCGGAGGATCTTGTCGATGACCTTGGGCACGGTGGACGCACTCCTGAGTTGGTAAGTCGGGCTTCTCGCAGTCTATGCCGAGCGGCCTGACGTCCGGGGTCGGGTCGTGGACCCCGTCTCCGAACCACTACACCCGGTCGCGCAGCCCCTCGACGAGGTCGCCGCGGTGGCCGATCTCGATCGCGGTGAGACCGAGCCAGGCCGCCATGGTGCGCAGCTCCTCGGCGAGCTCGGCCGTGGTGTCGCCCGGCGCGCCGGCCTCGGCCCAGGCGCCGTGCACGACGAGCGTGCCGCGCGACCGGTCCGCCTTGAGGTCGACCCGGGCGACCAGGTCGTCGCCGAGCAGGAAGGGCAGCACGTAGTACCCGAACTCGCGCTGGTCCTCGGGCACGTAGATCTCGATGCGGTAGCGGAAGCCGAACAGCCGCTCCGCACGCTCGCGCTCGAAGACGACCGGGTCGAACGGGCTGAGCAGGGCGCGTGCACGCACCGCGCGCGGCCGGACGGCCTCGTGGTGCAGCCAGGCCGGCCGGTCCCACCCCCGGACCTGGACCGGCAGCAGGACGCCGGCGTCGGCCAGGTCCTCGATGGCGGCCCGCGTGGGTTCGGGGGCGGAGCGGAAGTAGTCGCGCAGGCACGGGGCGGTGGCGACCCCGTGGGCTCGCGCCGCGTGCTCGACCATGACCCGGTGCGCCTCGGCCTCGTCGAGCGCGGGTCGCGCCAGCACCGCCGCGGGGATCACCCGCTCGGGCAGGTCGTACTGGCGCTCGAACTGCGCGGTGCGTCGCGCCGACGTGAGCTGCCCGGTGTGGAAGAGGTACTCGAGCGCGTTCTTCGTGGCCGACCAGTTCCAGCCCCAGTGGGACCGGTCCCGATCGGCCTCCTCGCCGACGGCGGCGTCGACCTGGCGAGCGGTGCGCGGGCCGTGCGTGGCCACGTGCTCCAGCACGGCGTCGACGAGGTCGGGCTGCTCCTGCGCCACGCGCTCGGGTCCGCCCCACAGACCGCGCCGGCCCGCCATGCGGTGCTGCATGGCCGGCCACAGGTCGACGTCGACGAAGGTCGCGACGTGCGCCCAGTACTCGAACATCGCGCGCGGTGCGCGCCCTGCCGCGCGATGGAAGACCTCGAGGTCGTACGGCCCGACGCGTGAGTACAGCGGCAGGTAGTGCGCCCGTTGCAGCACGTTCACCGAGTCGATCTGGAAGAAGCCCAGACGGCGCAGGGTCGAGACCAGGTGGCGCCGCTCGACCGCGTCGGGGCGGGGCCGCGTGAAGCCCTGCGCCGCGAGGGCGATCCGGCGGGCCTGCAGGGTCGAGAGTCGTTCGGTCACACCGTCGATCCTGCCCTGCCGCACGGACGGACGGATCCTGCAGGAGCCGTCAGCGCGGATCGACCACGACCCCGGGAGCGCTCAGACCGAGTCGTCGAGCAGGTTGCTGCGCACCGCGTACATGGCTGCCTCCATGCGCGACTTCATCTGCAGCTTCTCGAGCATGTTGCGGATGTGGTTCTTGACCGTGTTCTCGCTGATGTAGAGCTCCTCGGCGATCTCGCGGTTGCTCAGCCCCTTCGCGACCAGCCGCAGCACCTGCAGCTCGCGCTGGGTCAGCTGCGCCGTGGCCGGCGCCGGGCTGCGCGACATCTGCACGAACTCGTCGAGCAGCTTGGTGGCCATGCTGGGGCTGATCAGCGACTGGCCCGCCGCCACGAGCCGGACGGCCTCGGCGACCTGGTCGTAGGTCGATCCGTCCTTGAGCAGGTACCCGGAGGCGCCGCTGCGGATCGACTCGTAGAGGTCGGACTCCTCGTCGCTGGCGGTCAGCATGATGATGCCGGTCGAGGGCGAGATGGCCTTGATCGCCTTGCAGACCTCGACCCCGGAGCGACCCGGCATGCGGACGTCGAGCAGGACCACGTCGGCCGGGGTCTCCTCCACCGCTGCGATGGCCTGGTCGCCGTCGCCGACCTCGACGAGCTCGAGGTCGGCGTCGGCGCTCAGCACCATCGACACGCCACGACGGAACAGCTCTTGGTCGTCGACGAGCAGCACGCGGATACGAGGTGCCCGAGAAGTCACTCCCGCATCATGCCACGCAGCGCGCGTTCGCGTCAGGGGGCGATCCCGCCCTCGATCGAGCCCGACTCGTCGACGTCGAGGTGGATGACGCCGTAGTCGTAGCCCTTGCGCAGGTACACGACGCTCGGACGCATCGAGTCCTTCTCGAGGAACAGGTAGAAGTCGTGACCGACCAGCTCCATCTCGTAGAGCGCCTGCTCGAGGGTCATGGGGACGCCGCTGTGCGTCTTCTCGCGCACCACGAGCGGGCAGTCGCCCTGGACCTCCACGCCGGCGATCGTGGTGGTCTCCACGTCGGGGTCGTCCTGGCTGCCGTCGAGCAGGTCGGTCGAGAGGTCGGCCGGCATCTCCGCGATCGAGGTGGGTCGACGCTTGCCGTGGCTGATCCGGCGGCGATCGGTCGCGCGACGCAGCTGCGCCTCCAGCTTGTCGATCGCCGAGTCGAGCGCCGAGTGCTGGTCGGTGGAGCTCGCCTCGGCCCGGACCGCCGGCCCCCTGGAGCGCAGGGTCATCTCGACGCGGGCGGCGTGCTCGTGCTGACGAGGGTTCTTCTCGTGGGTGACCTCGACCTCGACGCGGTGGATCTTCTGGCGCTGGTCGTACTTCTCGATCCGGTGCAGCTTGTCCTGGACGTGCTCGCGGAATCGTTCGGAGATCTCGCTGTTCCGGCCGTTGACGACGATTTCCATGGAGGGCCTCCCTGCGCTCGGTCGTGCGTTTCACATATCAGTGACCGTAGACCGCCGGGGGCCCATATTCCAGAGGACGGCCGAGTTCGTCCCGAACGGCGGGTGTCCCCGCCCACGACCCCGGCCCTCGCGGACGTCCCTCGTGGTCGATCCGGGCGCCGGACGTGCTGCCACGACGGCGGCACCGAGCACACCGACGCCGTCGGAGACGAGCACGCGGACGGCCTCGGCCAGCGTGGCCCCCGTGGTGACGACGTCGTCGACGACCACCACGTCCGCACCACCGGTGAGGCGACGACGCGACCGTCGCAGCGCGCCGTCGAGATTCCCACGACGCTCCCGTGCAGCCAGGCCCACCTGGTCCCTCGGCTCCCGCTCGAAGGTCAGGGCGGGCACCACCGTCGACCGCAGCCCCACCGCCTCCAGGCGCCGCGAGGCCTCCTGCACCGCGCTCGTCAGCAGGTCACCACCGCGCCGACGTCGGCCGCGTCTGGTGGTCGGCACCGGCACCAGGCAGACGGCGGGGCCCGGCTCCAGCGCGCACACGGACGCCGCGACGAGCGCACCGATCGTCGGGCCCAGCCGCGTGTGTCCGCCCCGCTTCCAGGCCAGCATCACGTCACGCAGCACACCCTCGTGCTCCCCGACCGCCACGACGGGGACCGGTCGGTCCGCGACCAGGCGCGGTCGCGGTGCGATCCTGCGCCGGCACGGTCCGCACAGGTCCACGGCCGGGCACCCGCAGCCCGCGCAGGCAGCGCCGAGCAGCAGGTCGGCCGCGGCGAGCAGAGGTTCCACCCCACGAGCGTGGGCCGGCCAAGGACCTCGCACCAGGGGTGCCCCGCAGGGTGTGGACGAGGGGGACCACGACCCGTCGGCGGGATCAGACCCCTGGGGACAGCGTGCTCACCGCTCCGACGCCGAGCCGCGTCCAGGTGGCTCCGGGCCCGAGGTACCAGAGCCGGTCGCGCCGGTCGACGGCCCAGCGCTGCTCCCCCGCGACCACGAGGGTCCGAGCACCGACGTCGGGCAGCACCGGCGCGCCGCCGGCCCCGCCACCCTCCAGCTCCGTGCCGTCGGCCATGCCCTCGAAGACCTGCCGCCCCAGGTCGGTGTCACCGAGGAACGCCAGGCGCGCTCCGTCGACCCAGGCCACCGAGGCCGGCCGGCCGACGTCCCATCGCAGCGCGACGGACGCACCGAGTCCCACCACGCGGTCGTCGGCGGACCGCTCCACCGCCCCGATGCGGACCAGGCCGCCCCCGCCGGTGCCGTCCTCCGCCCCCGGCCCGGAACCCCCGCCCGCTCCGTCTTCCGCCCCCGGCCCGGAACCCCCGCCCGCGGTCGTGATGGCGTACCGCGACCCGTCGGGCGAGAGGGCGAACGACGTGACGTCCAGCGACGCGAGCCCCGCCGACGGGATCGACCGCGTGGCGTCGGGCTCGACGACCCGCACCCGCGACCCGCCGCCGGGGCGGTCGACGACGACGAGCACGTCGTCGGGGAGCCACCGGGCCGAGACGAGGTCCGTCACCGCGACCTCCACCCGATCCTCGCCCGTGGTCCTGCGGACCACGAGCACGTCGCCCGAGCGAGACAGCGTGGCCACCCGCGACGGCCCCACGTCGATGGCGGCGGTCTCGTCCGGCTCGACGGCCCACGCCTCGGGCACCGGGCGGATCGTGGCACCCACGATCTCGACGACGCCGGCGTCCTCCCCGTCGAGCACGGCGAAGGGCCCCGACTCCACGGCGCGGGGCACGTACCGCCGCCACGACCCGACCGGCTGGACCCGCTGTCCCCGCGGTGTCAGCACGGTGGCGCCCGCCGAGACCCGCACACCGGTCACGTCGCGGACCTGGCTCAGCGTCCAGACCAGCTGTGCCGCCAGACGCCCCTGGTCGGCGACCGACAGCTGCGCGGCATCAGGCCCCAGGTCGACCTCGGCGACGCCCTCGGCGTCCACCGGGACCGACGGGCGCAGGTCGCCCAGGCCGGGCACGTAGGTCCGGAGCTGGGCGGTGGGGTCGGACGGACCCCGCGCCAGCGACGTCACGAGCGACGTCGCGAGCTGTTCACCCGCCGGCAGGTGCACCACCGAGGGCGCCAGACGCTCACCGGAGCGGTCGAAGAAGAACACCGGGAACGCCCGGTAGTAGTCGGTGTAGAACTTCTCGGTGACCAGCAGGCCCTCGGGTGGTGCCGAGATCCGCCACTCCCCGTCCACCTGCTGCAGGCCGAACGAGCGTCGTTCCCGGGTGGCGGCGGGCTCGACGCGACCGCGCGCGTCGAGGTCGAGCACCCCCCGTGCGGTCAGCTCCACCTGCATGCCGTCGTCGCGACGGTCCGCACGCACGGCGGACACCAGCGGGTCGCGGTAGACGTGCGTGGCGGCGGCCGGGTTCCAGCGCTCCGCCGCGCCCTGCGTGAGGTACTGCTCGGCCACACCGGTCGACGGCGGGAACGCGAGCATCGCGTCGAGGTAGCCGGAGACCACCTGCTGTGGCGTGGCGCCCGGGCTCGGCGGGGCCGGGGCGTAGCGCACCGTGCTCTGGCCGAGGTCGTCGTCCTCGCGGACCTGCTGCACGGTCCCGCCGGTCGGGATGCCCGAGCAGCCTGCCACGACCACCAGGACGGTCGCCGCGGCGACCAGCCGCAGGCCCCTCACGCGAAGACCCTGCGGACCACGGGCAGCGGCGCGACGGAACGTCTGGCCGGGTCGACGACGCGAGGGAGGGTCAGCACGAACTCGCTGCCCTCGCCCGCCCTGCCCCATGCCTGGAGGGTGCCACCGTGCAGCACGGCGTCCTCGCGCGAGATCGCCAGGCCCAGGCCGGTGCCGCCCTGGGTGCGCGCCGGATCGGCGCGCCAGAACCGGTCGAAGACCCGCAGGTTCTCGTCACCCTGCAGGCCCACGCCGAAGTCGCGGACCGCGAGCGAGACCGCGAACGCGTCCTGGGCGACCTCGATCTCGACGACGTCGGACCCGCTGTACTTCGCCGCGTTGGCGACGAGGTTGCGCACGATCCGGTCGATGCGGCGGATGTCGGCCTGCACCACCGCCGGACGATCTGCACCCACCGCACGGCCAACGATGCCGCCGCGCGCCAGGATCGGGTCCTCGGCCGCGGCGCGGGCCACCCGCGCGAGGTCGACGTCGGCGAGCTCGAGCTGCGCCGCTCCCGCGTCGAACCGGCTGAGGTCGAGCAGGTTCGACAGCAGCTCCTCGAACCGGTCCAGCTCCCGCTTGAGGAGCTCGGTCGAGCGAGCCGTCTGGGGGTCGAAGCGACGCCTTGCGTCGAACAGCACCTCGCTCGCCATCTGCACCGTCGTGAGCGGGGTGCGCAGCTCGTGGGAGACGTCGGAGACGAACCGCTGCTGCAGACGCGAGAGGTCCTCGAGACGTCGGATCTGGCTCTGCAGGCTGGCGGCCATCTGGTTGAACGACGTGGACAGCCGGGCGATGTCGTCCTCGCCACTCACGTGCATGCGCTGCTCGAGGCTGCCGGCGGCGTACCGCTCCGCGATGCGTCGGGCCAGCCGGACGGGCGTGAGGACCTGGCGCGACACGATGAAGGCGACCCCGCCGACCATGAGCACCATGGCCAGGCCGCCGAGCAGCAGCGCGTTGCGCACGAGCGACAGCGTCTGCTGCTGCTCGGAGAGGGAGAACAGGTAGAAGAGGGCGTAGGTGTCGCCCGTCCCCGGCGACCGCAGCTGGCTGCCGACCACCACGGCCGGGCTGGCGTCGGCACCCACGAGCGACAGCTCGGAGTAGCGCCAGAACACGCCCGGACCGTCCAGGACCTCCGCTCGCAGGTCCGTCGGCAGGGACCCCGGGGCGAGCTCGGCCGACGAGCGGACCGGCGGTGCCCCGCTGCCGGAGCCGAGCGGCCCCTCGAGCACGAGCTCGTAGGCACGGTTCTCGCTGTCGGTGTCGGTGACGGAGTCGACCAGCTGGGTCAGGGTGGGAGCCTGCGCCTGGGGCTGCGTCTCCACCGCCGCGTCGAGCTCGGCCTGGGCCTTCTCGAAACCCGTCCGGGCCTCGGCCACCGCGGTGTCGCTGCGGCTCTCGGTGAGACCGTCGGCGACCTGCTGCAGCAGCGCCCACCCCACGAGACCCACCACCAGCGCCACGAGCAGGACGGTGCTGGTCACCACCCGCGTCTGCAGCGAGCGACGCCAGAGCGAGGCGACCCGCCGGATCACGTGGCCCGCCGACGCCGGGTGGCCGGAGCCGGCGTCGTCGTCATGGCGCGATGGCCTGGTAGCCCACGCCGCGCACGGTGCGGATCACCTCGGGCGACTCGGCGTCGTCCTCGATCTTGGACCGCAGCCGGGTCATGTGGACGTTCACGAGCTTGGTGTCGCCCGGGTGGTGGTACCCCCACACGCGCTCGAGGAGCACCTCGCGGGTGAACACCTGCTCGGGGTTGCCCAGCAGGCACGCCAGCAGGTCGAACTCCAGCGGTGTCAGGTCGAGCGGACGTCCCTTGCGGCTCACGGTGTGGGCCGCCGGGTCGAGCACGATGTCGCCGAACTCGAGCACCTCGCCCACCGCATCGGTGCGACGCAGGCGCGCCCGCACCCGCGCCACCAGCTCGGTGTTCTTGAACGGCTTGGTGATGTAGTCGTCCGCCCCGGCCTCGAGACCGCGCACCACGTCGGGGGTGTCGGACTTGGCCGTGAGCATGATGATCGGCACGGCCGAGCCGGCACGGATCTGCCGACACACCTTCATGCCGTCCATGCCCGGCAGCATGAGGTCGAGCAGCACCACGTCGGGCTTGAACGCCCCGAAGGCCGTCATCACCTCGTCGCCGGACCGGCAGACGAGGGTCGTGAGCCCCTCGGCCTCGAGCACGATGGTCAGCATCTCGGCGAGCGACGCGTCGTCGTCGACGACGAGCACCCGGTCGCGCTTGCTGCGCCGGTAGCTCATCGACGCTCGACCGCCGTGTGCCGGACCATCGTGCTCGCTCTCACCACCCTCAGTAGCGGTAGAGGTCCGACTTGTACGGCCCCGCCACGTCGACGCCGAGGTACGCGGCCTGCTCCTTCGTGAGCTCGGTGAGCTCGACACCCAGGGCGTCGAGGTGCAGACGGGCGACCTCCTCGTCGAGGTGCTTGGGCAGCACGTGCACGCCCAGCTCGTACTGGTCGGCCTTCGTGAACAGCTCGACCTGCGCGAGCACCTGGTTGGTGAAGGAGTTGCTCATCACGAACGACGGGTGGCCGGTGGCGTTGCCGAGGTTGAGCAGGCGACCCTCCGAGAGCACGATGATCTTCTTGCCGTCGGGGAAGATCCACTGGTGGACCTGCGGCTTGATCTCGTCCTTGACGATGCCGGGGATCTTGGCCAGGCCCGCCATGTTGATCTCGTTGTCGAAGTGGCCGATGTTGCCGACGATGGCCTGGTTCTTCATCTTCTCGAAGTGCTCGACGGTGATGATGTCGAAGTTGCCCGTCGTGGTGATGAAGATGTCTGCCGTCTCGACGACGGACTCGAGACGCTTGACCTCGTAGCCGTCCATCGCGGCCTGGAGGGCGCAGATGGGGTCGATCTCGGTGACGATGACGCGCGCACCCTGGCCGCGCAGCGACTCCGCCGAGCCCTTGCCGACGTCGCCGTAGCCGCACACGACCGCGACCTTGCCGCCGATCATCACGTCGGTGGCGCGGTTGATGCCGTCGATGAGCGAGTGACGGCAGCCGTACTTGTTGTCGAACTTGCTCTTGGTGACCGAGTCGTTGACGTTGATCGCCGGGAAGAGCAGCGTGCCCTCGCGGAAGCGGTCGTAGAGGCGCAGCACGCCGGTGGTGGTCTCCTCCGAGACGCCCTTCACGAGCGGAGCGCGGTTCGTCCAGCGCTTGGGGTCGTTCTCGAGCGAGCGGGCCAGGACGCGCAGCACCTCCTTGAACTCCTCGTTGTCGGTGGAGTCCTGCGGCGGCACGGCGCCGACCTTCTCGTACTCGACGCCGAGGTGCAGCAGCATCGTGATGTCGCCACCGTCGTCGAGGAGCATGTTCGGTCCGCCCACCTCGCCGTCAACACCGGGGAAGTCGAAGACCTTCTCGGCCTCGTCCCAGTACTCGGCGAGGCTCTCGCCCTTCCAGGCGAAGACCGGGACGCCCTGCGGGTCGTCCGGCGTGCCGTGGGGGCCGACGACGACCGCAGCGGCCGCGTGGTCCTGGGTGGAGAAGATGTTGCAGGTGGCCCAGCGGATGTCGGCACCCAGGTCGGCGAGGGTCTCGATCAGCACGGCGGTCTGGACCGTCATGTGCAGGGAACCGGCGATGCGGGCGCCCGCGAGGGGCTTCTTGTCCCCGAAGCGCTCGCGCATGGCCATCAGGCCCGGCATCTCGTGCTCGGCGAGCTCGATCTCCTTGCGTCCGAACTCGGCGAGCGACAGGTCAGCGACGTTGAAATCCATGTCGCCCAGGATACCCGGCCCGCCCCTGGTCCGTGGGGGGAGTCAGGAGAGAGCGCGCGCTTCCTCGACCAGCATCACCGGGATGTCGTCACGGACGGGGTAGGCGAGGCTGCAGGCCTGGCACACCAGCTCCGACGCGTCGTGGTCGACGAACAGCGACGACCGGCACTGCGGGCAGACCAGGATCTCCAGGAGTGCGGGGTCGAGGATCATGCGTCCACTCTAGAGGGCTCAGGACCGGATCGCGGCGAGCACCTCGTCGCGCACCCGTCCCATGGTGGCCTCGTCGGCACCCTCGACGTTGAGCCGCAGCAGCGGCTCGGTGTTGGAGGCCCGCACGTTGAACCACCAGTCGGCGGCGGTCACCGTCAGGCCGTCGAGTCGGTCCTGCTCGTGGTCGGCGTACGCGCGGACGAGTCGTTCGATCACGGCGTCCGCGTCGTCGACCCGACTGTTGATCTCGCCCGACGCGC
The DNA here is from genome assembly GCF_001423335.1 of Aeromicrobium sp. Leaf289. NCBI lineage: Bacteria > Bacillati > Actinomycetota > Actinomycetes > Propionibacteriales > Nocardioidaceae > Aeromicrobium > Aeromicrobium sp. Leaf289. The sequence goes on from NZ_LMNK01000003.1 coordinate 158,582, forward strand.
TGTAGCGGGAGTACTCCGCCATGAGGGCGCTGACCGTGGAGTCGGTCTCGGCCAGGGCGGCCAGGACGTGCAGCGCCGCCAGCATCCCGGAGTCGGCGAGGTAGAACTCGCGGAAGTAGAAGTGCCCGGAGTGCTCGCCGCCGAAGACCGCGCCGGTGCGGGCCATCTCCGCCTTGATCAGCGAGTGCCCGACGGGCGTCCGGACGGGCACTCCCCCGCGCTCGGTGACGATCTCGGGGACGGCCCGCGAGCAGATGACGTTGTGCAGGATGGTGGCGCCGGGCTCGAGGAGCAGGTGGCGCGAGGCCACGAGCGCCGTGATGGCGGACGGCGCGACGACGTCGCCGTGCTCGTCGATCACGAAGCAGCGGTCGGCGTCCCCGTCGAACGCCAGGCCGAGGTCGGCCCCGTGCTCACGGACCGCGGCCTGCAGGTCCACCAGGGTGGTGTGGTCGAGCGGGTTGGCCTCGTGGTTCGGGAAGGTGCCGTCGAGCTCGAGGTACAGACCGATCACCTCGAGGTCGAGGCGGCCCAGCACGGCGGGGACCGTGTGCCCGGCCATGCCGTTGCCGGCATCCACCACGACCTTCAGCCGACGGCCCTCGACCGGCGCCAGGCGCAGCAGGGTGTCGGCGTAGGTGGTCAGGAACTCCAGCGTCTCGACCGTGCCGACCGGTACCGGCACGGCGGACTCCTCGCGCTCGAGCAGCGGACCGGCCGCCTCGGCCATGGCCGCCAGGCCGGTGGACAGACCGATCGGTCGCGCGCCCGCACGGCACAGCTTGAGACCGTTGTCGGCCGCAGGGTTGTGGCTGGCGGTGACCATGATGCCCGGGACGTCGAGCACGCCGGACGCGCAGTACAGCATGTCGGTGGAGGCGAGCCCGATGTCGACGACGTCGGCCCCGCGCGACCGGATCCCGTCGGCGACCGCCCGGACGACGTCGGGCGAGGAGGCCCGCATGTCGCGGCCGACCACGGCGCGTCCCCCGCCGTCCGCGATGCCGACCTCGTCGGCGAAGGCCTCGCCCAGCGCCCGCGCGATCGTGGTGTCGAGCTGGTCGGGGACCCGACCACGGACGTCGTAGGCCTTGACGACAGGGCGCAGCCGTGCGTGCATTCAGTCCTCGTTCGGTGGGGGGACCAGGGTCAGTCCCGGTGGTCCCGGTGCAGGGCGCGGACGTCGGCGGCCCACCTCGCGCACCGCGTCGGCGAGCGCCAGGAGGTCGTCGTGGCTCGGGCGCACCGTGGACGGGTCGGGTGCGAGCCGCAGCACGCTCCAGCCGTTGGGCGCGGACAACCGGGCTGAGTGGGCCTCGCACAGGTCGTAGGTGTGCGGCTCCGCCGCCGTGGCCAGCGGGCCGAGCACCGCGGTCTGGTCGGCGTAGACATAGGTCAGCGTCGCCACAGCCGGCTGGGAGCACGCGGACCGCGTGCAGCGTCGAACAGCACCCACCCGCCGAGCGTAGCCGTGTGATCGGCCTCCGGGCCGTTAGGCTCTCGGTGTGGCGGGACGTCTGCAGCACCTCGGCGGGGCGGTGAGCGGACCCCGGCCCGGTCGGATGCGGGCGCGCCGACGCGCTGCACGCGGGCCACTCGCCCTGCCCGGCCCGTTGTCACCGGCGAGCGTCCCGGCCCACCGGACGCCCCGCGAGGAGTTCGACCACCTGGTCGCCGGTGTGCTCGCGCCGCTCGAGAAGCACTTCGACGCCGAGCCCGACGAGGTCGAGGTCGTCGTCGAGGACGTCCCCCTGCTGCCGGCCGACTGGACCGACGAGGTGCCGCTGAGCAACCTGTCGCGACGCGGCGACGTGGCCCTCGTGGTGCTCTACCGCCGACCGCTCACCGACCGCTGCACGAGCCGGGTCGAGCTCGAGGACCGGGTCTGGGACGTCGTCCTGCACCGTCTCGCCGAGGTCTGGCAGGTCTCCCCCGACGACCTCGATCCTCGCTGACCACGACGACCGGCACGGCCGGGTCGTGGGCGGGGCTCAGGGCGCCGGTCGGACCCGTGGTGCGAGGACGTGCGTCGGGGCAGCGGTCAGCGCCAGGCTCGCTCTCCGGTCGCCGTCGCTGAACTGCGCCGCGCCCACCACGCCCCCGGTCGAGCGGACCACGAGCGACGTCACGCCGTCGAGGTCGAGCTCGTCGTCGGGGTCCACCCCGATCGTCGTGCCCGCGGGGACCGCGACCTCGGCACGCGACACCACCTCGAGGTCGGCGTCGCGGGCCTCGAGGACGACTCGTCGGTCCGCGTCGGCGCCAGGGGCGCTGAGCACGAGCTCGGGCACGCCGAGGCCTCCCTTGACCGGCACGACCGCCGGGCCGGTCCACGGTCCGACCGCCTCCGTCGTCGCCGTGTCGTCACCGGTCGGGGACACCGAGGCCGTCGCGACGACCGGGGTGTCGGCGACCAGGCGGAGGGCGACGCGTCCCGACCCCGCGCTGCGCGGGACCTCGACCGACACGACCCGCCCGGCCCCGACCTTCACCTCGCCCAGGCCCTCGGGGACGAACGCACCGTCCGATCCCAGCACCTCGACCGCGACACGGGCCGTCGACCCCGACGGGTTGAGCACGTGGAGCGTGCGGCCGCGTTCCCCGGCCGGGAGCCCGGCCACCACGAGACGGCGCGCGGGCTCGGGTGCCGGGCTCACGAGCTCCGAGCCCTGCGAGGCGCCCGTGGAGGTGTCGAGCACGGAGACCGCGACGGCGCCTCGACGACGGGAGACGTGCACCCCGAGGTCGGGCTCGCCCGCCGCGAGGTCGGCCAGGGGCACCGTGCGGGTGTCGCCCGGCTCGACGACGAGACCGTCTCCGCCCACCGCGTCGACGGGGCCGTCCGCCGACCACAGCGACACGTCGACGACGGCCGGGGTGTCGGCGAGGTTCGTCAGCACGAGGTCGCTCAGGTGGCGCTGACCCGACCCGAGCCCGGCGTACCAGGCGTCGGCGACGACGCCCTGGCACCGGCCGACGACGAGACCCTCGCCCTGGTCCTCGTCGAGGGTCCCGGAGACGAAGCCGACCGCGCCGGACCCCGTGCCGCGCTGCGTGACGACGAGCGCGTCGGCGTCGTCGCCCAGCACGTCGTCGAGCTCCGAGCGGACCCAGCTCCGTGGGTCGGCGGCACCGTCGACGGCGGCGCCACCGGGCAGTGCTCGAGCCGAGGTCGAGGATCCGGCGTCGACCTGGCCCGTCGCGAGGTCGGGCGCACCGGTGCAGGCGTACGTGGTCTCGCGCGCGGGCACCGGGCGCGGCGCCTCGGTGGACCCGGGCGCGGCGGGCGTGAGCCCTGCCGCGACGACCAGGCCTGCCGCGATCACCGGCAGCAGGGCGAGGGCGAGCCCGCGACCACCGCCGGGGGCGGATCGAGATCGCGATCCACCGCGCACGCGTGTTCCGCCACTCATGCCCGGACCTCCTCGGCGTCGTCATCGAGCGCGCTCTCGCGGCGCCGGACCGGTGCGGTGAGCACGATGGCGAGCAGCCACAGCACGAGCTGACCGCCGGCGACCCACGGCCGCCACGGCACCCCGTCGACGGCGGGCGGCGCGGCCGGCTCGACCATCGTCCAGACGCGCGACGTCGGCGCGTCGCTGCCCGAGGGCTCCAGCAGGGGTGCGGCGTCGAGGGCCCGGGCCACGTCGGCGTCCACGTCGGGGGCGTACACCGCGTCGATGCCCAGGGCGCCCAGCCGCCGGATCCCGTCGGCGCCCGGCGCCGACAGCACCGACTCCACCGCTGCCGTGAGGTCCGCCGTGGAGCGCTCGGACGGTCGCAGGCCCTCCTCGCCGATCACGGGCCCCTCGCCGCGGACGACCGAGACCAGGACCCCCTCGGCCGTCGAGCCGGAGACGACCAGCGTGTCACCGGGACGCTCCGTGAGGAAGGCCGGGACGCTGTCGGGACGCGCCCGGTCGATCGGGTCGGCGACACCGCGGGCCACCCACCAGACCCCCGTGCCGACGGGCAGGACCAGCGCGACGACCAGGACCGCGACGCCTGCGCTCCGGCCCCGGTCGGCCATCAGGGTCGGCACGCCGACCAGTGCGGCCGTGCCGAGCGCCAGGACGACGGCCCCGACCGGGACGCCGACCCACGGCTGCACCGGGACCGGGCTTCCCGGGACGGCACCGTCCACGACGACGCCGACGACCGCGACCGCCAGGGCCAGCAGTCCGAGCACCCAGCACACCCCGGCGACCGAGCGCGTGGCCCGCGGCAGGAGCGCGAGGACCGCCAGGACGACGAGCCCCGCCCCGAGCCAGAGGGGCGACTGCTCCGGCGAGCCCGCCCGGCCGACGACGAGTCCGAGCGCGGTCCGCCACCCGGGCCCGGCGCCGGGAAGGAGCTCGCCGCTCTCCCACCACCACAGCATCGGGTGCAGCACCCGGGTGAGCAGCCACGGGCCCACCAGGACCACGGCGACCGCCATGCCGATCAGCGCCGGTCGGGCGAGCCTGCGGTCGACCAGCAGCAGGACCCCGAGACCGAGGACGGCCAGCAGGAGCACCACGGGGGCGAAGGCCGTGCCCACGGCCACCCAGATCCCCCACCGCAGGGCCGTGCGACGCGGTGCCTCCCCGTGATCGGCCAGCTGCAGCGTCGTGGTGACCACGACGGGCAGCACCACGAGGGCGACGACCGTGCCGAGCCGACCCTCGGAGACCGCTCCGGTGGCGACGACCGTCAGCGCGTAGCCGACCGCCCAGACGATCCGCAGCCTGCGGTGGTCGGTGAGGCGCCGTCCCAGACGGTGGGCCGTGAGCCCGGCCAGGGGGACGGCCAGCAGCAGGAGCGGTCCGACGACGAGCCCCGGCGCGAACCACACGGGCGTGGAGGCGAGGGCCAGCAGCAGCACCGTCGTGGGCACCGGGTCGGTGCTGCCCAGGCCGACGTCGTGGCTGCGCTCGAACCAGATCCGCCACCACTCCCCCGCCGAGCCGGGGGTGGCACCGAGCGCCCCACCGGTGAGCGAGCTCCCCGCCGGCCCGACGAAGAGCCCCCGGGCGGCCAGGAGCGAGAGGAGCACGAGCACCGACACCGTGACGAGCCAGGGCCTCCGCCTCCACAGCGACGGTCCGTCGTCGAGGGGCGCGTCGCCGACGCCCTCGTCGGCCGTGGACCGGCGTCCCGTCGTCTCGACGGACTCGGGTCGCACGAGCGCCACGACCGCGTCGCGCGCGGCGTCGTACCCGTGCCGGTAGGGCAGCCAGAACGGCGCGAACAGGTGTCGGACCTCCCGGTCGTCGCGGCGGGCGGTGCCGATCCGGCTCCGCCGGGCGTCGCGCAGCCGGCCGGGGTGTGCGTAGACGGAGACCAGCGCCTGCAGCTCGTCGCCGGCCGCCTCGGGGTCGCGGGCGACGAGGAGACCCAGCGTGCGCAGGAGGGTCCCGGCCAGCAGCCGGAGGTACTGCCACCAGAACCGGCGACCGGACACGTTCGCGAGCTGCACGTGGAGCGCTGCCCGTCGCTGCTCCCAGGGCTCGACGTCGCCCGCCACCCGGCGCCGGGTCCCGCGACGCGAGGCCTCGGCGTGGAAGAGGACGGCCCGCGGGGCGATCCGGGTGCGGTACCCGGCCCGTGCCACGCGCCAGCCGAGGTCGACGTCGTCGAAGTACAGAGGGAGCTCGGCGTCGAGCCCGCCCAGCTCGTCCCACACGTCGCGACGCACGAGCATGCCGGCCGTGTTGACCGCGAGCACGTCGCGCGGCCAGTCGTGCTGCCCGGCGTCGGGCTCCCCCGTCTCCAGCCCGGTCTCCCTGGCACCGGTGGACGTGACGGTCAGACCCACCTCGACGAGGCGCCGCAGGGACGGCCACTCGCGGATCTTGGGACCGACCACGGCGATGTCGTCGGCCGTGGTGGCCTCGTCGAGGAGGGCGGCCAGCGTGTCGGGACGCACCGCCGCGTCGTCGTGCAGGAGCCAGATCCAGTCCGTGCGCGGCATGGCCGAGACCGCCCGGTGGACGGCCTCGCCGAAGCCGGTCCCGGCCGGCGCGTAGGTGATGCGGTCCGCACCGAACGAGGAGCGGACCAGGTCGGCCCCGTCGTCGGTGGAGCTGACGTCGACGACCCGCCACAGGGTCGGGTCGTGCTCGAGGGCGGCGAAGGAGGCCAGCACCTGCGGGAGCCACCGGGCTCCGTTGTGGGTGACGAGGACCGCCCCCACCGTCGGAGGCGACGATCGCCAGGCGGGGACGACAGGTGCCTCGTCGTCGGTACCGGGCTCGTCCATGCCCGCCAACTTAGCGGGGGGCGAAAGTGCGGCCGGGTGTGCCCGGACGCCGCCTCAGGCGCGCTTCTTGAGCTTGCGCCGCTCCCGCTCGGAGAGCCCGCCCCAGATGCCGAACCGCTCGTCGTGGGCCAGGGCGTACTCGAGGCACTCGCCCCGGACGTCGCAGGTGAGGCAGACCCGCTTGGCCTCCCGGGTCGACCCGCCCTTCTCGGGGAAGAACGCCTCCGGGTCGGTCTGGGCACAGAGCGCACGCTCCTGCCACATGAGCTCCTCTTCGGGCGACAGTGGCAGACCCAGATCGAATGACATGTCCGTAATTACACGCCTGGTGCTGCCATACGTCAAGCGGAATTGCACGATCCGCGGAACCTCCGGCGTGTCGCGCCGCCTTCCAGGGGCCGCGCCGTGCTCACCGGCCCCACCCGACCGCGCTCGCGCCACGGCGGGAGGATGGACCCATGCCCACCCTCGCCGACCTCCTCCCCGCCGTCCGCGAACCCGGGCGACCGCTGCTCACCTGGGACGACCGCACGACCGGCGAACGGGTGGAGCTGAGTGCCACGACCACCGCCAACTGGGTCGCGAAGACGGCGTCCCTGCTCGTCGACGAGCTCGACGCCGAGATCGGGACCCGCGTCCGGATCGGCCTGCCGAGCCACTGGCTGCGCTTCGTGTGGCTGCTCTCCTCCTGGACCGTGGGGGCGGTCGTCGTCGACCGCGACGCCGACATCGGGGTCAGCGGCCCCGACCTCGTGGGCGACGAGCCGGTGCGTCTGGCCGCGTCGCTGCGTCCGCTCGGTGGCCCCTTCGTCAGCCCGCCGGAGGGATTCGTCGACCTCGCCACCGTCGTCCCGGGGCAGCCGGACGCGTTCACGCCCCTCGACGTCCCGCACGCCGGGTCGGCCGCGCTCGACCTGGCCGGCGCGGACCCGCTCGACCACGCCGGGCTCGTCGAGCTCGGCGCTCCCGATCCGCGGCGGGTGCTCGTGGAGCCCGGCGACCTCCGCCGGGACGCGCTGCTCCTGGTGAGCGCCCTGCGTGGTGGTGGATCGCTCGTGGTCGTGGCTGGTGCCGACGCCGACCAGCTGGAGCGCGTGGCGCAGCAGGAGCGGGCCCATGTCCACCCCTGACCCATCCACTACACTTTCGACGGCTGCATCCCCTTCCCCGCCCGCCGCCGCGACGACAGAAAGGCCCTCCGCCAGGATGAGTCGTCACCGCGCGATCGCCAGCAAGACGGGCGGGACCCACGGGCTCACGAAGGTGGGTGGACGGCCGCCGCTGCTCCGCTACCTCGCCGAGGTCCTCCGGCGCCGCGAGTTCATCTACTCGCTGGCGCGCTACCGGCTCGAGGCCGAGAACGGGCGCAACCGGCTCGGCATGGGCTGGGTCGTGCTCAAGCCCCTGCTCAACGCCGCGGTCTACGGACTCGTGTTCGGCTTCCTGCTGCAGACCAGCCGCGGCGTCGAGTCGTTCGTGGCGTTCCTCGTCATCGGGGTCCTGATGTTCGAGTACTTCTCCACGTGCTTCACCACCGGCGCGAAGTCGATCACCTCCAACGCCGCGCTCGTCCAGAGCCTCAGCTTCCCGCGCATGTCCCTCCCGCTCGCCCTCGTGGCGCAGCGGTTCATGCAGTTCGTGCCGATGGTGGTCATCATGGCCGCCGTGGCGCTGGCCTACGGCAGCGTGCCGGACGTCGAGTGGCTCCTGCTGGTGCCGCTCGTCCTGCTCTTCACGGTGTTCAACACCGGGCTCACGCTCATCACGGCGCGTCTCACGGTGCACTTCCGCGACCTGACGCAGCTGCTGCCGTTCGTCTCGCGGTTCTTCTTCTACACGTCGGGCATCTTCTACAGCATCGACCAGCGCTTCGACGCGAACTCGATCTTCCGGACCGTCGCCGACGCCCAGCCGATCCACGAGTTCCTGTCGCTGGGTCGGGCCATCCTGCTGGACGGGCCCTCGTACACGATGCCCTGGCACTTCTGGGCGTACGCCTCCGCCTGGTCGGTGGCCGTGCTGGTGTTCGGCACCATCTACTTCTGGGCGGCGGAGGAACGTTATGGCCGAACCGACTGACGACACGGGCCTCGACAGCGCCGGGCCGACGGGGGAGCTCACCCGACGTCCCGTCGTGGAGGTCGTCGACGTGCACGTGGAGTACAAGGTGCTGGCCACCGGCAAGCGTGCGACCGCGGCCGACGCGGGGCGCAAGCTCATGCAGCGGTCCCGCAGCACCCGCACCGTGCACGCCCTCAAGGGGGTCTCGTTCACGGCCTACGAGAACGACAGCATCGGCGTCATCGGCTCCAACGGATCGGGCAAGTCGACGCTCATGCGCGCGATCGTCGGCCTGACCCCCACCTCCAAGGGCGCCATCTACGCGTCGTCACGGCCGAGCATGCTGGGGGTCGGCGCCGCGCTCATCAAGGACCTCTCGGGCGAGCGGAACGTGATCCTGGGCGGACTGGCGCTCGGTCTGTCCCGCGACGAGATCGAGGCGAAGTACGACGAGATCGTCGAGTTCTCCGGCATCCGCGACTTCATCGACCTGCCGATGCGCACCTACTCCTCCGGCATGACCGCGCGCCTGAAGTTCGCGATCGCCACGGCGCGCGACCACGAGATCCTCATCGTCGACGAGGCGCTCGCCGTCGGCGACAAGGGCTTCCGCGACCGCAGCGAGGCCCGCATCCGCGAGATCCGCGACAACGCCGGCACCGTGTTCCTGGTCAGCCACTCGATGCGCTCGATCCGCGACACCTGCAACCGGGTGATCTGGATCAACAAGGGCGTCCTGATGATGGACGGACCGCCCGACGAGGTCATCCCCGCCTACGAGAAGTCCAAGTAGCCGCGCCCTCCGGTCACGACATCGCCTCGATGGCGGCGACGGCCCGGGCCGCGCTTCCCTGGTCGCCGGCATGGGCGAAGAAGCGGTGCACCGCGGCGTCGGCGGCGGGGTCACGCCGCCCGGCGTCCAGCCGCTCCACCACCGCTGCGACGGCGGCGTCGACGTCGCGCACGACGGTGGCGATGCCGATCTCGTCGACCTCGAACGCGTGCGGGCGCCCGGCCTGCTCGAACGCGGGGTCGACGTGGGCCGCCACCACCGGCAGGCCGAGGAGGGCCGCGTCGAACAACGTCGAGGAGTAGTCGGTGAGGAAGACGGAGGCGCGGCGCAGCACCGCACCGAACTCCTCACGCTCCTGGTCGACCAGTCGCACGTCCGACCGGGCGTCCACGAGGTCGGCGAGCAGCCCCCGCGCCTCGTAGTGGGGCAGGACCTCCAGCACGGCGCCGTGACGCTCGAGCGCAGCAGCCAGCGCGGGGTGCTCGACGACCCCACGGACGAGCTGCGCGTACCCGGACTCCTCCACGCCACGGACGGGGCCACCGCCGCCCTCCCGGTAGGAGGGCACGACCAGGTCGGCCCGCCACGTCGGCGCGAAGAGGACCCGAGGCCCCCCGGCGGCAGGCTCACGGAGGAGCAGGTCGTGGCGAGGCAGCCCGGTGAGCACCGCACGGTCCCCGTACCCGAGCCGTCCGGCGATCCAGTCACGCTCGGCCGCTGCGGACGTGAGCACGAGGTCGTACCCGGCGACCAGCCGCCCGATGACCGGCGCCAGGTCGCGGTAGACGACGCCGTGCTGGAGGAACACCCGGCGGGTGCCGACCCGGGGCCGGACGTGGCGCACGTAGTCGTCGCGTCCCCACGCCTCCGGGATGCCGTAGACGTCGGGGTCGAAGGCGTTGACGAGGTGGCTGGCGTGCCACAGCAGCAGGCGGTGCCGCCACGACCCGTGGGCCACCACGCGACCGAGCGGACGCATCCGGGCCCAGCCCGGGGTGCCCCGCTCGACGACGTAGTACGCCCGCAGGTCGCGCCGGTGCCGGCGCAGGTGCGCGAAGAGCGCAGCGCCGTTGTCCTGCGCGGTGTCACGTCGCTCCCCCACCAGCCAGAGCGGGCGGCGGTGCATCCACCCGGTCAGGGCACGGACGACCCGCCAGCCCCAGAGCGGCTCACGCCGGCGCACCGCACGCAGGTCGGAGCGGCGCCTCAGCCGCGCCGCCGCACGCTCCCCACCGTCGAGCAGCTCGACCACGACCGCGTCGCCGTCGGCTCGCACGTCGAGGGCGACGTCGCCGTGGGCCCCGAGGGTGGCGTTCCTGAACAGGGCCCGTGTCGGGCGGAGCCGCAGCACCCGGCCCTCGACGGCCATCTCGGGGCGGACGACGCCCCGCGGCCACGCGGCGAGGGGCACCTCGACGACCAGTGCGGACCAGGGGCCGTACCGAACCCGGCGGTCCGGTCGTTCCACCCATCGCGCCCCGACCCGGACGTCCCCGAGCCGCAGCTCTGCGTCCAGGCCCGGCCGCTCGTCGACGCGGGTGTCCGGCACCCGCAGGTGGGCGTGCAGCGTGACCGTGCCTGCGTCGGCGTCCACGTCGATCGCGTCGACGAAGCCCTTCGAGCCCTCCAGGTCGGCGGCACTCAGCACGCGGCGTCCAGGTCCTCGACGTTGTTCGCCGCGGCCTGGCTCGGGTCCTCCGAGGGATCGGTGGAGGGCGTCTGCGTCGGGTCGCTCGGGTCCGGCGTCGCCGACGACTCGGGCTCGGCCGACGTCTCGCCCTTGTTGGCGTCGCCACCGTGCGTCTCGATGATGGCCTGCTTGATCATGTCCTGGATGAGCGGGTAGTCCGGGGTCACCGTGGAGACGACCGGCGGGACGAGCGAGACCGTGCGGATCTTCGTGTTGCGGGCCTTCAGGGCCATGTCGGCGAACTCGCCGAGCGCCTCCGAGGGCATGTTCGTCGACAGGAGCTCCGCGCCCGACTTGGCGATGTCGGTGGCGTTGAGCAGCACCGTCTGCGGACTCATCTGGTCGAGCATCGCGACCATGAGGCACTTCTGGCGTCCCATGCGCGTGTAGTCGTCGGACTGGATCCGGCTGCGGGCGTACCAGAGCGCCTGGTTGCCGTCGAGGTTCTGGCGTCCGGGCTCGATGTACGTCTGCTTGTAGGCGTCCTCCTTGCCGAACATCGCGAGCCGTGTCTTGACGTCCATCTCGACGCCGCCGACCGCGTCGACCAGGGAGCGGAAGCCCTTGAGGTTGATCATCACGTAGTAGTTGATGGAGAGGTCGGTGACGCCCTCGACGGCGTCGATGGTCGCCTCGAGCCCGGGGTCGACGGCACCGGGGTAGAGGTCGCTGCGGTTCTCGGCGGCCGTGTGCACGGCGTTGAGCAGGCACTCGGAGCCGCAGTTGTAGCCGAACGGGTACAGCTGGTGCATCGGCGACGACTCGCGGAACGGCACGTTCTGCAGGTTGCGCGGCAGCGAGACCAGGACCGTCTTGCCGCTCGAGGCGTCGATGCTGGCCACCGTCATGGAGTCGGGCCGGATGCCGGTGCGGTCCTTGCCGGAGTCCGAGCCGATGAGCAGGATGTTGTAGCGACCGGCCAGCGGAGGGCTCGTGGTCTCGGCCGAGAACACCTCCTGCACGGCGTCACGGCTCGCCGTGCTCACGCGCGAGGCGTAGACCGCCGAGCCCAGCACACCGACGACCAGGGCGGTGTTGAGCACCACCACGACGCCGGCCCGCGCGGGCGTCAGGCGCAGCGGACGCGCGAGGCGCCAGGCGTCGATGAAGAGGGCGGCCCAGGCCACCGCGAGCACGCCGACGCCGATGCGGAAGACCTGGAGCACGTCGGGGTCGGTGACCAGCCCGATGATGCCGGCGCGGTCACCTCGGTAGGTCCACACGAGGTAGCCCAGCCCGGCGAGCAGCAGCACGTACACCGTGAGAGCGATGCGACCGACCCAGCGGTTGCCGACGGCCAGCTGCGCCGATCCCGGTGCCACGGCCGACATGAGGCACAGGCGGAGGGCGCGACGGAACCGCAACCGGGGTGTCAGGTCGTCGACGTCGGGTCCACGGCTGAGCACCTTCGCGCGACGACGTGTCATGGTTCCTCGGTCTCGAAGTGCTGGCGACGCACCATTATCGCTCACCGCGCCAAGCCCTCTCGTCCACGACCCGTGAGCACGGCGTGATCAGCAGGACGAGTCGAGGTCGTCGCTCTGGTTCGCCTTGGTCGGGTCCTTCGCGTCACCCGCCGACGAGGGCACCGACAGGGACGCGGCGAGGATGCCGTCCTTCGCCTGCTTCTTGCCCTCGGCCTTGTCGATCGCCTTGGAGATGAGCGAGCGCACCTTGTCGTAGTCGGGGTTGCCGGTGAAGATCACCGGAGGCACGAGCGAGACCGACGAGATGGGCTGCGCCTTGGCCTTCAGCGCGAGGTCCATGAACACGTTGAGGTCACGGGCCGGGATGTCGGTGTCGAGCAGCGTCTTGCTCGAGTCGGCGATCTTCTCCACGTTCATGAGGACCTTCTTGGGGCTGAGCTCGCGCAGCATCGCCGTCATGACGCACTTCTGGCGGCCCATGCGCGAGAAGTCGTTGTTGAGCACGCGGCTGCGGGAGTACCAGAGCGCCTGGTCGCCCGTGAGCTTCTGGCGTCCGGGCTCGATGTACCCACGGATCGGCGAGCCGATGCCGCCGATCGCCGTGCGCTCCTGGACGTCGATGCTGACACCGCCCACGGCGTCGATCAGGTCGGAGAAGCCCGCCATGTTCACGAGGGCGTAGTAGTTGAGGTCGAGCCCGGTGATGGCCTCGACGGCGTCGATCGTCGCCTGGATGCCGGGAGTGCGGTGCCCGACCTTCTTCACACCCATCTGGGCCGCGTTGTCGTCGGCCCACGTGTTGACCGCGTTGAGGTAGCAGCCGTCGCAGTCGAACGTGGACGGGAACTCCTTCTTCATGAACGAGTCGGAGGGGAACGGCACGTCCTCGAGGTTGCGCGGCAGGCCGATGAGCACCGTGCGGCCGGTCTCGGCGTCGATGCTGGCGACGTTGAGCGAGTCGGGGCGCATGCCCGAGCGGTCCTTGCCGGAGTCGGTGCCCATGAGCAGGACGTTGTAGCGGCCGTCGACGGGCTTGGAGGTCGTGGAGGCAGCGAACACGGTGTCGAGCACGCCGGTCTGGACGCCCACGAGGTGCGCGCCGAAGAACATGGCGCCGGCGGTGACGAAGCACAGCGCGCCGTTCAGCCCGGCGACCCAGAACCGGTGCCGACGGGCGAGGCGCAGCGGCTGGCCGAGGCGCCAGGCGTCGACGATGAGGACCATCCAGAACAGGGCGCCGCCGATGAGGGCGTACCGGACGGGCGTCAGGATCCGCCCGTCGGTGAGGAGCATGAACAGGCCGGACCGTGAGGTCAGGGCGAGCACGAGCACGAGGGCACCGACCGCGAGGCAGCCGAGCCAGATGCGCAGGGCGATGCGGCCGATGCGCTTGTTGCCGGTGACGATCTGGGCCGAGCCGGGCATGACCAGCGTCATGACGGTCAGCGTGAGGGCGCGGCGCAGCTGGATGCGCTCGGAGGCCGCGTGGGCCGCCGCCGGGCCCGTCGAGGGCGAGTGGGGCGAGGTACGGGTGTTCTCGTGCATGTCGTCCTCAGAGGTCGCTGCCGGGGGAAGAGCAGGGCGAGCAGGTCGCGTCGATCGTCACACAAACTCTGTACCCGAGGTCGAGGGCGCGCCGGGACGAGCAGGTTTCTGCGTGGCGCCACCGCGCAGAAGCACCGCCGACGGGTACCGCTCGGATAGGTTCGGACCCATGCCAGAGCAACGCCCCGAGGACAGCTACGGATGGTTGTACGGCTCGGGCGACGACCGCGACGCCGATCGCGACCGCACCCGGCAGCAGCCGCAGCAGACCGTGCGCCGAGACGAGCTGCCGCCCCCCAACCTGCCCCCGCCCGGGTCGAGCCGCCGACCCGCGGCGGAGCCGCCGCGCAGGAAGCGCGGCCGACGCGGGCCCGGGCGCGTCGTGGCTCTGCTGCTGCTGGCCTGGCTCGCCTTCCTGGTCGGCACGCCTCTCTACGCCTACTCGACCGCCTCGAAGATCCCGTTCCAGCCCGAGGCCGAGGGTCCGGGCGACCAGCCCGGGACCACCTTCCTCATCGTCGGCTCGGACAGCCGGGCCGGACTCAGCAAGGAGGAGCAGTCCGAGCTGAGCACGGGCGGGGACGGCGGAGGTCGCGGACGCACCGACACGATCATGCTGCTGCACACCGGCGCCGGTCCGTCGATGCTCATGTCGATCCCCCGTGACTCGATCGTCGACGTGCCGGGCTACGGCTCGACCAAGATCAACGCGGCCTACGCCTACGGAGGCGCTCAGCTGCTGACCCAGACCGTGGAGCAGAACACCGGCATCACGGTCGACGACTACGTGGAGATCGGCTTCGGCGGGCTCGTGAAGGTGGTCGACGCCCTGGGTGGCGTCGAGATCTGCCCGAAGGAGGACATCAAGGACAAGGACTCCGGGCTCGACGTGAAGGCCGGGTGCCAGGAGGCCGACGGTGCGACGGCGCTGGCGTACTCGCGCAACCGCCACAGCTACGCCACGCAGGACATCCAGCGCGTGCAGAGCCAGCGCGAGGTGATCAGCGGCATCGCGAAGAAGGCGGCGTCGCCGTGGACGATCGTGAACCCGGTCCGGTACTGGGGCGTCAACACCGGCGCGGCCAGCGCGGTGCAGATCGGCGAGGGCACCAACCCCTACGACCTGGTCAAGTTCGCCCTGGGTCTGCGCTCGGCCATGGGGTCGGACGGTCTGAGCTGCACCGTCCCCCTGGCCGACTTCTCGGTCCGCTGGGACGCCGAGCGCAGCCAGCAGATGTTCGACCTCGTCAAGGCCGACCGCACCGGGAGCATCGGCGACCTGTGCACGGCCGACGGCCTGCCCAAGGACTGAGCGGCCGAGCCGCCGGCCACCGGGCCGGTCGGCGCAGATCCCAGCAGGTCAGCGTGGGGCGTTGAACTGCAGGTCCTGGTAGTCCGGGTGGCGCCCGATCCAGGCGAGCACGAACGGGCACGTGACGAGCGCCTTCGCCCCCCGGGCCCGCGTGTCGTCGAGGATGCCGCGTGCCAGGAGAGAGCCGATGCCACGGCCCTCGTTCTCGCGCGGCACCTCGGTGTGGGTGATGACGACCAGCTCGTCGGTGCGCTGGTACTCCACGAAGCCGAGGAGCTCGTCGCCGAGGCGCGCCTCGAACCGGCTCTTGCCGGGCTGGTCCTCGACGGTCAGCTCTGCCATGGGACATCCTCTCGGTCGTGCGCCGCACCAGTTCCGTACGAGTGCCGCACCAGGATCCTGTCACGTCACGGAAGGGCCTCAGTCGGTCTGGGTGGTGCGGGTGGGTAGGCGGGGCGGGGGTCGGCTTCCGCTCGCTGCTGCGTCGCAGTGGCCGCGAGTCGGGGTGGTCTCCCAGGGCCTCGACCGGAACGGTGGGTCTCGAATCGGCTGGGTCTGCGGGGCGCGACTGGGCCTTCTCCTGTTGCTGCGTCGCTGTGGCTGCGAGGCCGGTCGGTCTCCGAAAGGGCCTCGACCGCAGCCGGGGGTCTGGGCTCGGTTGGGTCTGCGGGGCCTGGCCACGATTCTCCATCTGCGCGTGATCCACGCACGGTTCTTCCTTCGCGTGGACCGTGCCACGCAGAGGAAGAATCTCTGCCCACCCCACACGCACCGGGGCCCCGGCGGACGCAGGATGCTGCCTTCGCGTGCTCAAGCCCGAACGATGCTGCGTTCACGACGGGATCCGACCGCGAACGCAGCATCCTCTGCCCCCTCACGCACGAACGCAGAATCTTGCGTCACCGGGAGCCGCGCTCCGAGTGCTCGACCGAGCCCGGACCCCGCCGCCGGTCGAGGCCCTTTCGGAGAGCAGGTCGACGACGGGCCACAGCAACGCAGCCGCAAGGCACGACCCAGCCGGAGCAGCGAAGCAGCAACCGAAAGCCCACCTCGAGCAACGCACCCGCAGGAGAACACGGAGACCACCCGACCGCGACGCGGCGGCCGAGTGGAACCGCCTCGTCAGCGGTCGCTGATCGCGCCCACCGTCCGGTACGTCCGGTCGTGGTAGACCAAGGGCTCGCCCACGGGACCGAGCTGCACGTCACGGACCTCGGCGACCACGACGACGGACTCCCCCACCGGCACCCGCGCGAGGGGCACGCACCGCAGCGACGCGACCGCCTCGGGAAGCGTGGTGCCGACGTCGTCGGACGCCCAGCCCTGCTCGGGGACGAAGCGCGCGCCGGCCGACCGGCCGTAGGCGTCGGCCAGGTCGGCGAGCCCCGAGGGGAGCAGGTGGACGTCGAGCTCCGCCGCCTCGGCGATCGCGCTGCCGGACGTGCTGGACGTCAGGACCGAGAACGAGAGCGCCGGTGGGTGGGTGGACACCGAGGCCACGCTGGAGGCGGTGAGTCCGACCGGACCGTCCGGACCCGTCGCCGTGATGATCGCGACGCCGCTGGCGTGGCGTCGGAACGCCGCCTTCAACAGCTCGGCCACACCGGCGGAGCCGTGGGTCGAGATCGCCTCGGCCCCGGTCTCCACGTCCGTGCGCGTGCCCATGCCGTCTCCCTTCCTCGTCCTCACGAGCCTAGAACCTCAAGTCCACTCGAGGTCAAGCTCTCCGTTCAGAGGTCCGACTGGATCCCCGCGAGCAGCTGACGAGCCATGACGATCCGCTGGACCTGGTTCGTGCCCTCGTAGATCTGGGTGATCTTGGCGTCGCGCATCATCCGCTCCACCGGGTAGTCGCGGGTGTACCCGTACCCACCCAGGAGCTGCACGGCATCGAGGGTGACCTGCATGGCGGTGTCGGAGGCGAAGGCCTTCGCCGCGGCGCCGAAGAACGTGAGGTCCTTGTCGCCGCGCTCGGACCGACCCGCAGCGGCATAGGTGAGCTGGCGCGCGGCCTCGATCTTCATGCCCATGTCGGCGATCATGAACTGCAGTCCCTGGAAGTCGCTGATCGGCTTGCCGAACTGCTGGCGCTCCTGGACGTAGCCGAGCGCGTAGTCGAGGGCGCCCTGCGCGACGCCGACCGCCTGCGCGGCGATCGTCACACGGGTGTGGTCGAGCGTCTGCATGGCAAGGGCGAAGCCCTGGCCGACGTCGCCGATGATGCGGTCCTCGGGGATGCGGACGTCGTCGAGGTAGACCTCGCGCGTGGGCGAGCCCTTGATGCCCAGCTTCTTCTCGGGCGCTCCGAACGAGACGCCCTCGTCGGACTTCTCCACCACGAAGGCCGTGATGCCCTTG
Source organism: Aeromicrobium sp. Leaf289 (assembly GCF_001423335.1). Taxonomy (NCBI): domain Bacteria; kingdom Bacillati; phylum Actinomycetota; class Actinomycetes; order Propionibacteriales; family Nocardioidaceae; genus Aeromicrobium; species Aeromicrobium sp. Leaf289. Next base: position 176,009 of record NZ_LMNK01000003.1, read on the forward strand.
CTGCGCTTCTCGGGGTCGGCCTGCGCGAGGACGGTGTAGAACTCCGACTCCCCCGCGTTGCTGATCCAGCGCTTGGTGCCGTTGAGCACCCAGTGGTCGCCGTCGCGCACCGCGCGGGTCTTCTGGTTCGCGGCGTCGGACCCGGCGTCGGGCTCGGAGAGGCAGTAGCTGAAGCCCTCGCCGGCCGCGAGGCGCGAGAGGTAGTCCTTCTTGATCCGCTCGTCGCCTCCGAGGATGACCGGGAGCGACCCGAGCTTGTTCACGGCCGGGATGAGCGACGCCGAGACGTCGACGCGGGCGATCTCCTCGATGACCAGCACCGTGGCCAGCGCGTCGGCACCGGCTCCGCCGTACTCCTCCGGGACGTGGGGGGCGTGGAAGTCGGCCGCCACGAGTGCCTCGTGGGCCTCGCGGGGGTAGCGAGCCTCCTCGTCGACCTCGGCGGCGAAGGGCGCGACCTTGGCCTCGGCCACGGCCCGGACCGCCTCGCGGATGGCCTGGTGCTCCTCGGACAACACGAACATGTCGGACACGGTGCGGCTCCAGATGCTTGACGAAGATCGAAATACTAGGACGACCTAGCAATAGTACGTCGCCCGCCCGCCGCTCACACTGCCGGGACGCGTGGGATCGCCCACACTGTGAGGCGTGATCCAACGATTCGACGGCCACATCGTCGGCCTCGGCACCACCAGCGGCACCCGGGTCGTCGTGGGCATGTGGGATCGGAGCCCGTACGGCCGCTTCGCCGATGCGATGGTCGAGCGCCCCGACGGGCACCGCGTGCTGCTCGCCCCCGACGAGCGCATCGCCGACCTGGTCTCGACCACCTACACCTTCGACGACGTCCGGATCGTCCCCGTGGCGCTCGCCGGATGGGGCATCGACGCCGGCCCACTGAGCGCCCGCTGGACTCCCGGGACGCGTGCGCCGATCGGCTGGCTGCTGCAGGCCGTCCCGACTCCCCTCGCGCACCGCGAGGCCTGGGCGCGCTTCTGCGACCCGATCGCACGACGCGTGATGTCGGGCGTGCGCACCCACGGCAGCGCCGGTCGGGGACGCACGGAGTGGTACGCCGCCTCCGACGCGTGGGGGGTGGAGTCCGCGTCCGTCGCGTGGGACGGCCAGGACCTCGGCCCGCTGGCGCCCGTGGACCCGCCCGTCCGGTTCGGCTTCGGCTCGGCGCCGCGGACCCCGACGCTCACCCGCGTCACGTCGTTCATCCGCGACCACTGACCCGAGGCGCGACCGCCGACCCGCGGCGGAGCGCCTCGGCTGCGCACCGGTCGGGGGCTAGCGTGTCGCCATGGCCGAGATCCACGACGTCGACGAGCTCCGCGAGGTGCTCGGCACCCCCCTGCCCCGCACCGTCGCGAAGGACCGGGACCGCCTGCACCCGCTCCACGTCGCGTGGCTCGATGCCTCCCCGCTCTGCCTGCTGTCGACGTCGGCAGCCGACGGCTCGTGCGACGTGTCACCCAAGGGCGACCCGGCCGGGTCGCTCGTGCACGTGGTCGACGAGCACACCATCGCCCTGGCCGAGCGGCCGGGCAACCGTCGGGCCGACGGCTACCTCAACGTGCTCACCAACCCCCACGTCGGACTGCTGTTCGTCGTGCCGGGTCGCGGCGACACGCTGCGCGTCAACGGGCGGGCCCGGCTGCTGCGCACCGACCACGCGCCGCCGCCCTACCTCGAGCACCTCGAGGTCAAGGGACACCGACCGGTGCTGGTCTGCGAGGTCGCGGTCGAGCAGGTCTTCTTCCACTGCGCCAAGGCGTTCCTGAGGTCCGAGCTGTGGGAGCCGAGCACGTGGCCGCCGGACTCCGTGCCGTCACGGCCCGAGATCGCCCACGCCCTCGAGCGGCCCGACGAGACGCTCGAGGAGATCGCCGCCTACTACGGCGACGCGTACCGCAGCCAGCTGTACTGACGCCTCCGTGGGGCCGCTCATGGCCGACGCGAGGAACATCACATGCCTTCTGGGCAAGATCACACCGTTTCGAGTCGCGTTCACCGTCCCTCACGCGGGAGATTTGACGGTGCTGCAGACGTCGACCACGTCGTTGCCCCGGTGAGATCCAGGAGAGTCCGCGTTGAACACGCCCGCATCCCCCGTACGTCAGTCCGCCACACCCACGCGCATCACGACCGACGTGCTGCTCGTCGGCGCCGGCGTCATGAGCGCCACGCTCGGCTCGCTGCTGAAGACCCTGCAGCCCGACTGGTCCGTCACGGTCCTGGAGCGCCTCGAGGCCCCGGCGCTGGAGAGCAGCGACCCCTGGAACAACGCCGGCACCGGCCACTCCGCGCTCTGCGAGCTCAATTACACGCCGCAGCAGCCCGACGGCAGCGTCGACGTGTCGAAGGCGATCACCGTCAACGAGCAGTTCCAGCTGTCGCGCCAGTTCTGGGCGCACGGTGTGGACAACGGCCTGCTCAAGGACCCGTCGACGTTCATCAACCCCGTGCCGCACGTGAGCTTCGTGCGCGGCGCGGAGAACGTGGAGTACCTGCGCAAGCGCCACGACACCCTCGCCGGCCACCCGCTCTTCGCCGGACTCGACTTCATCCACGACCGTGACGAGTTCGCCCGGCGCCTGCCCCTCATGGCCGAGGGGCGCGACGAGCGCGAGGACGTGGCCATCAGCTGGACCGACCACGGCACCGACGTGGACTTCGGCTCCCTGACCGCCCAGATGCTCGGCAACCTCACCGCCCAGGGCGCCGACGTGCGCTACGGCCACGAGGTCAAGAACCTCGGCCGCGACACCGATGGCACCTGGCGCGTCAAGGTCAAGGACCGGACCGAGGACCGCACGGTCACCATCTCCGCCAAGTTCGTGTTCGTGGGCGCAGGCGGCGGCGCGATCCAGCTGCTCCAGAAGTCCGGCATCGAGGAGATCAAGGGCTTCGCCGGGTTCCCCGTGAGCGGGCAGTTCATCCGCTGCCTCGACGACACGGTCACCGAGAAGCACGAGGCGAAGGTCTACGGCATGGCCGCCGTCGGCGCCCCGCCGATGTCGGTGCCGCACCTCGACACCCGCGTGATCGGCGGCAAGCGGTCGCTGTTGTTCGGCCCCTACGCCGGCTGGACGCCCAAGTTCCTCAAGGAGGGCTCGTTCACCGACCTGCCCCTCTCGATCCGTCCGCACAACCTCATGCCGATGGCCGCCATCGGCGTCACCTCGTGGGGGCTCATCAAGTACCTGGTCCTCGAGCTCGCCAAGACCCGCGGCCGCAAGGTCGAGGACCTGCGTGCCTTCGCCCCGCTCGCCGAGGAGGAGGACTGGGAGCTCATCACGGCCGGCCAGCGCGTTCAGGTGGTGCGCAAGAAGGGCCGCTTCGGCGGGTCCCTCGAGTTCGGCACCACTGTCGTGAACGCCGCCGACGGGTCCATCGCCGGCCTGCTGGGCGCCTCGCCGGGCGCCTCCACCGCGGTCTCCGCGATGCTCGACGTGCTGGAGCGCTGCTTCCCCGGGCAGATCGAGGGGTGGCGGCCGCAGCTCAAGGAGATCGTGCCGTCCTACGGCCTGTCGCTCGGCGAGAACCCGTCGCTGTACTCCGACCTCAAGGACTGGACGGACCGCACGCTCGGGCTCACCGGCTCCACCGTCTGAGCCCTCCTCAGCGGTCGCGGATCGCCTCGCCCTTGGCGCGGGCGGCGTCGGCCAGCTCGGCCTGGAAGTCCAGCATGCGCCCGGTGAGCACGTCGTCGCCGACGGCGAGGATGCGCACGGCGAGGAGTCCGGCGTTGCGGGCGTTGCCGATCGAGACCGTGGCCACGGGGACGCCCGCGGGCATCTGCACGATCGAGAGCAGCGAGTCCATGCCGTCGAGGTACTTCAGCGGCACCGGCACCCCGATGACGGGCAGGGGCGTGACCGCGGCCAGCATCCCGGGCAGGTGCGCCGCGCCGCCGGCACCGGCGATGATCACCTCGATGCCGCGCGTGTGCGCGTCACGCCCGTAGGCGAGCATCTCGTCGGGCATCCGGTGGGCCGAGACGACGACGGCCTCGTACGCCACCCCCAGCTCGGCGCACGCCTGCGCCGCTGCCTCCATGACCGGCCAGTCCGAGTCCGACCCCATGACGATGCCCACGCGGGGCGTTGCGCTCATGGCCGCGATCCTAGCGAGGTCCGGCGCCGCCCCTCCCCCCGAGCGGTGAGTCCTCCACCGAGAGGTGCGGGTGCGGTCGAGCGGTGCGGACTCCACCGCCCCAGCGCTGAGACGGTGGAATCCGCACCGCGCACCGGGTCTCCGCACATTCGGTGGAGAAGTCACCGCTCAGGGGGGGCGGTGCCGGCGGGTGGTGTCGGGAGGGCGACGTGGAGGACGTCGTCAGCCGTCCTGGAGGAGGGCGGCCGCGCGACGGGCGTCGGCCAGCACCACGTCGAGGTCGTCGCCGACGACGGTCACGTGGCCGACCTTGCGACCGGGCTTAACGGCCTTGCCGTACAGGTGCACCTTGGCGTGCGGCACGGCGGCCAGGACGACGGCCTCCTGCGCCTCGAGGTCCTGCACCGCGCCACCGAGCACGTTGACCATGACCGACCAGGAGGCGTGCGGCGTCGCCGGGCCGAGGGGCAGGTCCAGGACGGCGCGCAGGTGGTTCTCGAACTGGCTCGTGGCGGCGCCGTCGATGCTCCAGTGACCGGTGTTGTGCGGGCGCATCGCCAGCTCGTTGACGAGCACGCGTCCGTCGCTGGTCTCGAACAGCTCGACGGCGAGCATGCCGGTGACCCCCAGCGCGGTGGCGACGCGCACCGCGACGTCGGTGGCCTCCTGCGCGAGGGCGGGGTCGAGGTCGGGAGCCGGCGCCACGACCTCCTTGCAGATGCCGTCGACCTGCGTCGACTGCACGACCGGGTAGGCGACGACCTCGCCGGAGGGGTTGCGGGCCACCTGGGCACTGAGCTCGCGACGGAAGTCCACCAGCTCCTCGGCGACGAGCTCCTGGCCGTCGGCAGCGGCCAGGACCTCGGCCGCCTCGTCCTCGGACCGGACCACCCAGACACCCTTGCCGTCGTAGCCGCCCCGGGTGGTCTTGAGCACCGCGGGGTAGCCGAAGTCCTCGAGCTCGGCGAGGGCCTCCTCCGCCTCGCTCGGCAGCAGGAGGAAGAGCGGGCACGGCAGGCCGAGCACGCTGAGGCGCACCCGCATCTCGCCCTTGTCCTGTGCGTACAGCAGGGCGTCGGGCCCGGGCCGAGGCACGTGTCCCTCGGCCTCGAGCGTGCGCAGGTGGGCCGGCGGCACGTGCTCGTGGTCGAACGTCACGACGGGCACGCCGTCGCACACGGCACGCAGGTCGGCGAGGTCGGTGTGGTCGCCCACCAGCTGGTCGGGCACCACCTGTGCGGCCGAGACGTCGGGGCCCTCGGCCAGCAGGCGGATGCGGAGCCCGAGGGCCACGGCGGGCACCTGCATCATGCGGGCGAGCTGGCCGCCACCGACGACGGCCAGGTGCGGGGTCAGCGGCATGGCAGGAGCCTACTGACCCCTCGTCCGCCCTCCGACGTCCCCCGCTACCAGCGCCGCACCGTGCGCGGACGGAACGCCCGCCGGCGGCTGATGGTGATGGGCGAGACGTTGCCGAAGCCGCGCAGCGGCCGTGGGGGCAGCGCGCGCATCTCGAACTCGTCGTCGGTGAGGTGTCCGGCGGTCTCGTCGTCGACGAGCACCCGGTTGCTGCGGGCCACGTGGGAGAGGCGCGCGGCCAGGTTCACGGGCGGGCCGAAGACGTCGCCCAGCCTGCTGATGACCGAGCCGGTGGCCAAGCCGACCCGCACGTCGGGCAGGTCGTCGCGCGAGCCGATGTTGGCCACGAGCTCGAGCGCCGTGAGCGTGGCCTCACGCGGATCGGGGTTCACGAACAGCACGGCGTCGCCGAGGGCCTTGATGACCCGGCCGTCACGCGACGTGACGACGTCGGTGCACCGGGTCTCGAAGTTCTCCACGAGCTCGCCGAGGCGGGCGTCGTCGAGCGTGTTGGTCATGGCGGTGAACCGCGACAGGTCGGCGAAGCCGATGCTCATGGTGGTCGACAGCAGCTCGGCGTCGACGGCCCCGAGCGCCTCGAGGCGGCCGGCCGCGGCGGCCAGGTGACGCCGCCAGGCGTACAGCAGGAGCCGTTCGAAGCCCGGCCCCACGTGCTCGGCGATCGCGACGGCGCTCTCCAGGCGGCTCGCGGCCCGGCCCGACTCGACGTCGGACTCCACCTGGTCGACGATCGTCTGGACCTCCCAGTCGGCCAGCCGCGCCAGCGTCTGGCCGAGCGCCCTGGTCATCCGGAAGATGGTGCGTTCCTCGAGGACGCCCTCCTCGAGCGCCAGCGCAGCGAGTCGCGCGGCGGCCACGTCGTGCTCGCCGTAGGCCGGATCGTCGCCGCTGTCGGCGAAGCCCAGCGAGCGCCAGAGCCGCTCGGCGCGGTCGAGGTCGAGCCCGGCCTTCCCGGCGACCTGCTCACCCGTGAGCTCCATGCCCTCCTGCAGGATCAGGCGGGCGAGCTCGTCACGCAGCTCAGACCGATTCATCGCTCTGGCGGTGCGAGTCGAACACGAGGTTGCTGACGGTGCGGTGGAAGCCCTCGATGCGCGGGATGTCGCGCAGCTCCAGGCCGGCCTCGTCGCTCGCGTTGTGGATGATGAGGGTCCCGCAGCCGAGGATGCGGTCGTTGAGGTTCTTCTCGAACGAGACGTCGTTGATGCGGCTGAGCGGGATGACCCGCCCCTCGCGCGTCAGGATGCCCTTCTGCTCGACGATGCGCTTGTTGGTCAGCGTGTAGGTCCAGAGGAACCAGCGCACGAACGGCAGCACGCTGCCCCACAGGACGAGCACGACGGCGATGCCGATGATCACCCAGCGCACGTACCCGTCCCCGCTGTTGCCGACCTGGGCGGCGAGGAAGCCTCCGGCGAAGGCGACCGCCAACAGGATGACCAGCGGCACGAACAGCACCTTGACGTGCGTCCGGGTCGTCGCGACGGTCTGTTCACCGTCCATCATCAGCTTGCGTGAGAGGGCCATGGGCTGATCCTCCCACGTGGCGCACGGGCCGCGGGCGACGTCTGGGCAAAGGCCTCCGTCGTCGAGCCTCCCGACGACGTGGGTGACCTGGGGACCCGCTGGTCGCACGGGCGGCGGAAGGCTCAGCCGACGGCACGGACGTGGGTCACGTCGCCCGCGCTGATCGCCCGCCCGTCCACGACGAGCCGGCCGAGCGGGTCGATGTCGTGGGCGACGCCGGTCAGCGTGGACCCGTCGGGCAGCTCGACCCGCACGCGCGACCCGAGGGTCACGCTCTGCTCGAGGTAGTCGCGCCGCAGGAGCGCCGGGTCACCGGCGCTCGCCAACCACGGCCGGTAGAGCCGCTCGAGGTGGCCCAGCAGGAGCTGGAGGACGACCCCCCGGTCGACGGTGGTGGCCCCCTCGATCGCGAGGGAGGTCGCCGTGGGCACCGGCAGCTCGTCCGGCGTCGACGACACGTTGAGGCCGATCCCCACCACGGCGGCAGGACCGGCGGGCCCGTCGGCACGCTCGAGCAGGATCCCGCTGATCTTGCGGCCCTCGACGAGCACGTCGTTGGGCCACTTCAGCCCGGAGGTCACACCGCAGTCCCGCGCCGTCAGGTCGACCGCGAGGCCCGTCAGCAGCGGCAGCCAGGTCCACTGTGGCAGGGCGACGCCGTCGGGGCGCAGGAGCACCGAGACCATGAGCCCCGCCCCCGGCGGCGTCTCCCACCGCCGGTCGAGCCGCCCCCGGCCGGCGGTCTGGTGCTCGGTCGCGACCACGAGGCCCTCGGGAGCGCCGGCACCCACCGCGGCGACGACGTCGGCGTTGGTGCTCGTGGTGGACGCGGAGACCTCGAGGCCCGTCCACACGCTCCCCTCGAGCAGCAGCACGCGACGCAGCTCGTCGACGTCGAGGGGATCGCGCCCCCCGGGCCCCGGCGTGTCGCGACGGTCGCTGCTCATGCGTCAAGCCTCACACACCACGGCACGTCGAGGATCGTTACTCTGACCCACGTGAGCGAAGCAGAGGCAGAGATCGAAGAGCGTCCGGAGCTGCACACGACCGCCGGGAAGCTGGACGACTTCCGGCGCCGGCACCACGAGGCGACCGTCGAGGTCGCCGAGCGGGCGGCCGAGAAGCAGCACGCGAAGGGCCGCCAGAGCGCCCGCGAGCGCATCGACCAGCTGTTCGACGAGGGCTCCTTCGTCGAGCTCGACGCACTGGCCCGGCACCGCTCCACCAAGTTCGGGCTCGAGAACAACCGGCCGCTCGGCGACGGCGTCATCACCGGATACGGCACGATCGACGGCCGCCAGGTGTGTGTCTTCAGCCAGGACTTCAGCGTCTTCGGCGGCAGCCTCGGCGAGGTGTACGGCGAGAAGATCACCAAGGTCATGGACCTCGCCATCAAGTCGGGCTGCCCCATCATCGGCATCAACGAGGGCGCCGGCGCCCGCATCCAGGAGGGTGTGGTCTCGCTCGGCCTGTACGGCGAGATCTTCCGCCGCAACGTGCACGCGTCGGGCGTCATCCCCCAGATCTCGCTCATCATGGGCTCGTGCGCCGGCGGCCACGTCTACTCCCCCGCGGTCACCGACTTCACCGTCATGGTCGACGAGAAGTCGAACATGTTCATCACCGGGCCCGACATCATCAAGACGGTCACCGGCGAGGACGTGACCATGGAGGAGCTGGGCGGTGCCCGCACGCACAACACGCGCAGCGGCAACGCCCACTACCTGGCCTCCGACGAGGAGGACGCCCTCGAGTACGTGAAGGCGCTCATCTCGTTCCTGCCGCAGAACAACATGGAGGAGGCGCCGGTCTACGACGAGGGCGTCGACCTGGAGCGCAACGAGACCGACCTGGCGCTCGACACGCTGATCCCGGACTCGGCCAACCAGCCCTACGACATCCGCACCGTGATGGAGTCCGTGCTCGACGACGGCGACTTCCTCGAGGTCCAGCCGCTGTTCGCGCCGAACCTCGTGATCGGCTTCGGCCGGGTCGAGGGTCGCAGCGTCGGCGTGGTGGGCAACCAGCCCATGCAGCTGGCCGGCTGCCTCGACATCGACGCCTCCGAGAAGGCCGCCCGCTTCGTGCGCACCTGCGACGCGTTCAACATCCCCGTGCTCACGTTCGTGGACGTGCCGGGCTTCCTGCCGGGCACCGAGCAGGAGTGGAACGGCATCATCCGCCGCGGCGCCAAGCTCATCTACGCCTACGCCGAGGCCACGGTCCCGCTCGTCACGATCATCACGCGCAAGGCCTACGGCGGCGCGTACGACGTCATGGGCTCCAAGCACCTCGGCGCCGACGTGAACCTGTCGTGGCCCACCGGCCAGATCGCCGTCGTGGGCGCCTCCGGTGCCGTCAACATCCTGTACCGCCGCGAGGTGGCTGCGGCCGACGACCCCGAGGCCAAGCGCGCCGAGCTGATGACGGAGTACGAGGACACGCTCTGCAACCCGTACGTGGCGGCCGAGCGCGGCTACATCGACGGCGTGATCGAGCCGTCGCAGACCCGCGCCGAGGTCACCAAGGCCCTGCGCCTGCTGCGCACCAAGCGCGAGACGCTCCCGCCCAAGAAGCACGGGAACATCCCGCTCTGATGAGCGACGAGACGACGCCTGCGGCCGACGCCGCCGAGCAGACGCCCGCAGCACCGGTCACGCCGATGCTGCGGGTGGTCCGCGGCGACCTGTCGCCCGAGGAGCTGGCGGCGCTCGTGGCCGTCGTGGCCGCACGCAACGCAGCTGCCGCGAACGCCGCAGCGGGCGCGAAGCCGGCACCGCGCAGCGAGTGGGGACACCCGGTGCGCGCGCACCGCACGCCGCACCGTGTGGGCCCCGACGCCTGGCGTCGCTCCGCCTGGGCCTGAGTCCTGCATGACCCTGCGCCACGAGCCCGACGTGTCGGCGGCGGACTGGATCGTGCGTGCCGACGCGGACTGGGGTGTCATCGCCGGCCAGGGACCGCCGGGCTTCGAGGCGTACGCGCAGGTCCCGTTCGACAGGGACGACTCACCGGAACGAACTGACGACGTCGTCCACGCCGACGTCGTCCACCTGGCGACCGCCCACACCTCGACGCCCGACGACGCGGTCTTCGCCCTCTGGGAGGGGTGGGGCGACATCGAGGGTGGCGATGCCGTCTCGATGCTCTACCAGAGCCCGGCGCTCACCGGCTTCGGCCGGGTCTTCCGCCGCCCCAGGCCGCCGCGGATCCCGCCGGCGTTCGACGACGCCGTGATGAAGGCGCCGCGGGCCGACCTGGACGGGTTCCGGGCCTACCTGCTCTTCCGCGGCCCGCTGTCGGACGTCGGTCGCTGGGGCGCCCGCCCCGAGGCGCCGGACTGGCCACGTCGGTTGGCTCCCGCCTCGTTCGTCTGGCCGCAGGACCGGTCGTGGTGCATCGCCCAGGACGTGGACGACGACAGCCTGACGATCGGCGGCTCGCAGGCGCTCGTCGACGCCGTCCTAGCCCACCCGGACCTCCGCGCCGAGCCCGCGACGTACGGGTCCCCACCGCCGTTGCCCGACTGACGCCGCGCCGCCCTCGTCATCGGTGGATCCTCAACCGCAGGGACGGCGCTGAGGTTGCCGATCCACCGATGGCCGCCCCGAAGCACCCCTGATGTTGCGGATCCACCGATGGGGGGTCGAGAGCGGTCCTGCCACGATGGGCCCATGGTGCGCATGGTCCTGGCCTCACAGTCCCCCGCCCGGCTCGCGACGCTGCGAGCGGCCGGCATCGAGCCGGAGGTGGTCGTCTCCGGGGTCGACGAGTCGCAGGTGCAGTCACGCGACGCCGCGAACCTGGCCGCGGCCTTGGCGCAGCTGAAGTGCCGCGCGGTCGCGGCGACGGTCGACGACCCGGACGCGCTCGTCGTCGGCTGCGACTCGGTGCTCGCCTTCGAGGGCGAGATCCTGGGGAAGCCCGGCGACGCCGCGACCGCGCGCGCCCGGTGGCGTCGGATGCGTGGTCGCTCGGGCGTGCTGCACACCGGGCACTGCGTCCGCCGTGCCGGCCGGGAGGTCGTCGACGCGGCCTCCACCGTCGTGCACTTCGCCGACGTCGGCGACGCCGAGATCGACGCGTACGTCGCCACCGGGGAGCCGCTGCACGTGGCCGGAGCCTTCACGATCGACGGCCTGGGCGGCGCGTTCGTCCGCGGGATCGAGGGCGATCCCCACACCGTGGTGGGCATCAGCCTGCCGCTCCTGCGCGACCTCGTGGCCGATCTCGACGTCGTCTGGACCGACCTCTGGAATCGTCCCGGCGCGGTGTGACGAGCCCGGCGAGCGAGCGTGTGACGAGAACTCGGTACCGGAACGTGCAGGAAGATGAGAGAATGAGGACATGGCCCCTCGTCGCAAGTTCCACGCGTCCAGCCCCTTCCAGCCCCAGGCGGTGGAGCCGGACGCGGTCTACGAGGTGGCTTCGCGCGTCAGCCACGACACCTACGGTCTCGGCCGGATCGTGAGCCTGCAGGGCACCCGGTCGGCCCAGGTCGACTTCGGCGACCAGGTGCGCCACGTGCCGCTTCCCTGCCGCGCGCTCGTCAGCCTCTGACGGAGTCCGGGGCCTGGTCGTCGCCTGGGAACGGCCGGCAGCGGCACGCCCGGTGACGGTCGCGCACGGATCTGTGCGACGGCACCGCAGGCCTGACCTGCCCGTGAGTCACTCGACGGGCAGACCCAGCCCGCGGGCGATCAGCATGCGCTGCACCTCGCTGGTCCCCTCGCCGATCTCCAGGATCTTGGCGTCGCGGTAGAACCGGGCCACGGGGTACTCCTCCATGAAGCCGTACCCGCCGAAGACCTGCGTCGCGATGCGGGTGCCGGTCACGGCCGACTCCGTCGCGTGCAGCTTGGCCACCGACGCGGCCTGCTTGACCACGGCGTACGGGGCTCCGGCGTCCTTCAGGGCTGCGGCCCGGTAGGTCAGGGCCCGCGCCCCCTCGAGCAGCACGGCGAGGTCGGCGATCTGGAAGGCCACACCCTGCTTCGCACCGATCGGCACCCCGAACGTCTGCCGCTCCCCCGCGTACTGCACGCACAGGTCGAGGCAGGCCTGCAGGCAGCCGACCGAGAGCGCCGAGATCGCGATGCGGCCGTCGTCGAGCGTGGCGAGGAACTGGGCGTAGCCACGGCCGCGCTCGCCGAGCAGGTGGTCGGCGGGGACGCGCGCCCCCGTGAAGGCCAGCGGGTGGGTGTCGGAGATGTGCCACCCGAGCTTGTCGTAGGCGGGCTCAGCCACGAACCCGGGCGTTCCCGCGGGCACCATGATCGCCGAGATCTCAGGACGCCCGTCGGCGCGCTCCCCGGTACGTGCGGTGACGGTGACGACCGACGTCAGGTCGTTGCCGGAGTTGGTGATGAACTGCTTGGCGCCGTCGACCACCCAGGTGTCGCCGTCGAGCACGGCGCGGGTGCGCGTGGCACCCGCGTCGGAGCCGGCTCCGGGCTCGGTGAGGCCGAAGCCCGCCAGGGCGCGACCGGCGACCAGGTCGGGCAGCCAGCGCTCCTTCTGCTCCGCGGTGCCGAACGCGACGATCGGGTTGATCCCGAGACCGACCCCGGCCTGGAGCGTGATGCCCATCGACTGGTCGACGCGACCGAGCTCCTCGATCGCGACGCACAGGCTGGTGAAGTCCGCGCCTGCGCCGCCGTACTCCTCCGGCGCCGTGAGGCCGAACAGACCGAGGTCGCCCATCTCGCGCACGACGTCGACCGGGAAGTGGTGCTCGCGGTCCCACTGCGCGACGTGCGGCGCGATCCTCGACTCGGCGAACTCCCGCACCGTGCGGCGGAAGTCCTCGTGCTCGCGGGAGAGACCGGACAGCTGTGCGACGTCGACCATGCCCCCAGGTTAACACTCGTTAACCCGACGGTCGGACGTCCGCGTGACGTACCTCATCCACCCTCGGGCCGTCCTGCCCCCTACACTCGGCAGGCAGTGCCCGCCCCCGCCCAGCCTGTCCATCCCGAGGAGAGCCGTCCGTGAGCAAGCCCCTGCAGAAGGTCCTGATCGCCAACCGTGGAGAGATCGCGGTCCGCGTGGTCCGAGCCTGCAAGGACGCCGGCATCGGCAGCGTCGCCGTCTACGCCGAGCCCGACCGCGACGCCTTGTTCGTCCGGCTCGCCGACGAGGCCTACTCCCTGGAGGGCTCGACCCCGGGCGACTCCTACCTCTCGATCGAGAAGATCGTGGCCGTCGCCCAGCGCTCGGGCGCCGACAGCGTGCACCCGGGCTACGGCTTCCTCGCCGAGAACGCCGAGTTCGCCCAGGCCGTCATCGACGCCGGACTCGTCTGGATCGGCCCCCCGCCCGCGGCCATCGAGGCCCTCGGCGACAAGGCCAAGGCCAAGCAGATCGCCAAGACGGCGAACGCCCCGCTCGCTCCCGGCACCAAGGACCCCGTCAAGGACGCCGACGAGGTCGTGGCCTTCGCCCAGGAGAACGGTCTGCCGGTCGCCATCAAGGCCGTCTTCGGTGGTGGCGGTCGTGGCCTCAAGGTCGCCAAGACCCTCGAGGAGATCCCCGACGCCTACGAGTCCGCCGTCCGCGAGGCCGTCAGCGCCTTCGGTCGCGGCGAGTGCCTCGTGGAGAAGTTCCTCGACAAGCCCCGCCACGTCGAGACGCAGTGCCTGGCCGACAGCCACGGCAACGTCGTCGTGGTCTCCACGCGCGACTGCTCGCTGCAGCGCCGCCACCAGAAGCTGGTGGAGGAGGCCCCCGCGCCGTTCCTGTCCGACGACCAGCTGGCGCGCCTCTACGATTCGTCGAAGGCCATCCTCAAGGAGGCCGGCTACGTGGGCGCCGGCACGTGCGAGTTCCTCGTCGCCGCCGACGGCACCATCAGCTTCCTCGAGGTCAACACGCGCCTGCAGGTCGAGCACTGCGTCTCCGAGGAGGTCACGGGCATCGACCTCGTGCGCGAGATGTTCCGCATCGCCGCCGGCGAGGAGCTCGGCTACGGCGACCCGGAGATCATCGGCCACTCGATCGAGTTCCGCATCAACGCCGAGGACGGTGGCCGCGGCTTCCTCCCGGCTCCGGGCACGCTCACGAAGTGGGCTCCCCCGAGCGGCCCGGGCGTCCGCCTCGACGGCGGCTACGAGGAGGGCGAGACCGTGCCGGGCGCGTTCGACTCGCTCATCGCCAAGCTCATCGTCACCGGGCGCACCCGCGAGCAGGCCATCGAGCGCTCCCGCCGTGCCCTCGACGAGTTCGTCGTCGACGGCATGCCGACGGTCATCCCCTTCCACCGCGACGTGCTGGACGACCCGGCCTACAACGCGTCCGACGGATCGTTCGACGTCTACACGACGTGGATCGAGACCGACTACGACAACCAGCTCGAGCCGTACGCGGGCGCCTCCGAGACCGACGAGCCCGCCGAGCGCGAGCGGGTCGTCGTCGAGGTGGCCGGCAAGCGCGTGGAGGTCGTTCTCCCCGGCGGGCTCGGAGCCGTGGCCGGCGCCGCGAGCGGTGGCGCCAAGAAGCAGAAGCGCAAGGGCGGCAAGGCCGCGGGCGCCGCTGCGTCCGGTGACTCCCTCACCTCGCCCATGCAGGGCACCGTGGTCAAGGTCGCCGTCGAGGAGGGCCAGGAGGTCGCCGCCGGCGACACCGTGCTCGTCATCGAGGCCATGAAGATGGAGCAGCCCATCACCGCGCACAAGGCGGGCACCGTCACCGGGCTCTCGGCCGAGATCGGCGCCACGATCGGTGCCGGCGAGGTCGTCGCGACGATCGCCGACGCCCCCGCTGCGGAGTAGCGGCCCTCAGGCCTCGACGGGCGGCACGTCCGCCGGGGCCTGGGTGTCGACCTCGCCGTAGGCGACCCCTGCGGCCCAGACGACCAGGATCACGATCGCCCAGGTCCACGGCCCCTCCAGGTCGAACCCACGGCGGGGCACGACGGCGTCCGTCAGCACGAGGGCCGCTGCCGTGACCACGAGGCCCCCGATCACGGCCGACGGTCGAGCGAGCCGCGGCGCCAGGGTGGTGGTCGCGCGACGCAGTCCGACCGCGAGCACCGTGAACAGGACGACCGCTGCGACGAAGCCGCCGAGGCGGATGTCGAACCCGTCGAGCAACCAGGCGGTGAGACCGAAGGAACCGATGTTCGCGAGGGCCGCGATGGCCAGGGACCGCCCGATCGACTGCATGGTGCGAGTATCCACGACGCTGCGCGCCGCCGCGCTCACCGGTACGCGACCTCCGCAGGGCTGCCGTCACGCTGCGTGATGATGCCGCCGTCGAACCGCGCTCGGGACAGGCCCGGCTTGCGGTAGACCCGCGTCTCGGGAGCGCCGAGGCGTCCCTCCGACTCCCCCAGCTCGCGGTACAGGTCCTCGATGCCGCCGTGGATGCCGAGCGCGATCGTGCCCGAGCCGCGGACCACCCGGTAGACGCTGCCCCGCTCGAAGCGCTGCACGCTCACGGCCGGATCCGCGGTGCGGACGTGCAGGGCCGTGGGGAACCCCATGACTCCGGCGTGCGCGCCGAGGTGGTTGTACTCCCCACGCACCAGGCCGCCGACCCAGAACACGCCGACGCCCTGCTTCCAGTACAGCTCCATGGCCTGGAAGAAGGTCTTGCGCTGGGTGGCGTTCCCGTACTCGCTGGCGTACGGGTAGCCCGTCAGGTCGCGGCCGAGCTTCGCGGCGTACCGCTTGATCTCGGAGTCGTAGTCGGCGATGTACGACGCGACGCTGTTGCGCAGCGTCGGCAGGTAGGCGTAGCCGTTGCGTCCCGGGCACGCCGTCCCCAGGACGTCGCGGTGCCCGTGGATCACCTGGTACTTCTTGCCGTCGGCCGACCAGGTGCCCTTGGCGCCCCGGTAGAACGTGCCCAGGCGCCAGCCGATGACCTTCACCAGGGCGGAGCGCGTGGCCGTGCCGACGTTGGCGGTGTCGTAGTTGCCCATCATCGACACCCCCATGGAGTAGGTGTTGACCTTCGCGTTCCCTGCGTGGGCGCCGCGGACGGTGCGATCGAGTCCGCCCTTGCGGCCCTCGAAGATCTGCCCGTACTTGTCGACGAGCACGTTGTACCCGATGTCGCACCAGTCGCGGCTCTTCACGTGGTACGACTGGATGCCCCGCACGATCGAGCGCGACTGCGCCTTCGTGTAGGAGTTCGAGCCGGCCGTGTGGTGCAGCGTCACGCCGAACGTCGTCATGCCGACGCGGGGGCTGTCGCACGAGCCACCCGCCGAGGCCCCCCAGGAGGAACGGCTGATGACGGCCGGCTTGGGCGTGAACGTGGGCGAGGCGTCGGCGGCCTGGGCCAGGCTGTTCACAGGTGCACTCGCCGAGGTCGCGGAGCCTGCGCCGTCGGACCCGAGGTCGAGGGTCTCGAGCCTGAGCCCGCGAGGCACCGATCCCGAGCTGGAGGCGACCTGCAGCGCCACGGCATCGGACTCCCCCACGTACATGGGCTCGGTGCCGGGCCGCCCGGCCTCCACCGTCTCCTCGTCCTGCGGGATCTCCTGCCAGGCACCCCACCCGTCGGCGGTGCGCGTGCGCACCTGCACCACCACGTCCCCCAGTCCGGGGGTCGGCGACCAGGTGGCGCCGACCATCGAGAACGACGGGACGGTCCGGGGAGCGATCTCCGAGACCACGGGTGCGCTCGGGACGGCGGTCCGCGCCGTCGTCCGGGCCAGACGGCGTTCGCCGCGGCTCCGCGACGCCTCCACCGCACGGTGCTTCGGGCGCTCGAACCGTTCCAGCGAGACGTCCTGTCCGGACGACGCCGCGCGCGCCGGCGCAGCACCGGTCGCCGGGGTTGCGGCCGCCGCTGGGGCGACCAACCCGCCCCCGGCCAGGACGAGCGTGGTCAGAGCGACGGACAGGTGCCTCATCAGGTCGATTCCCCCTCGGATCGAGCCGGTGGACCGAGGTTCAGCCCAACCGGAAGTAGTGCGAGCGTAGCCCGAGCGCGAACCGGAGCTGAGGCCCCGTGACCGTCGTCGACCCCTTCGTGCCCGTGAGCATGATCGACTCGACGCGGCCTGCCCAGTCGCCCATCAGGTCGCGCTTGGTGACCTTGAGGCTGCGCAGGGTCCCGACCTGCGGGTAGGCCTTCTCGATCGTCGCGGCCGGGACGGACGCGGTCCAGTCGTGGTTGGCGTTGCCCGACCAGTCGTCCCAGGCGTCGAGGCGTCCCTTCAGGTACGGCTGGCTGCCCGGCGCCGAGGCGCCGCCCGAGGACGACGAGTACTGCGTGAACGCCGGCGTGCCCTGGTAGGTGAGGATCGCGCCGAGGGTCGCCAGCACGGCCTTGTCGGTGGTCGCGGTCTGGCCGGCCACGCCCTTGTAGACCTGGCAGGACGTCGTGTCGCACACGTCGTAGTAGCGCGACGGGGTGAGCGAGCGGACGCCGTAGGTGCGAGCAGCGACCGACTGCGCCTTGAGCGCCTCCGGCTCCCAGCTCGACGGCATCTCGGCCGCCACGACGCCGAGGGTGTAGTTGTCGATCGACGTCACGTTCACCGTCTTGCGCGTGGTGGCGCCCTTCGACGGCACGGCCGAGCGCACGCTCGTGCGGTACTCCCGCACGCTCCCACCCGGCATCACGAGTGCCACCTTCGTGGCCTCGAACTGCGCGTCGCCCGTCCAGAAGTTCCGGTCGTAGGCGGTCCAGGTGGATCCGGTCCGGTACTGCAGCACGGACTTCTTCGGGTCCGCGGTGAGCGGGATGATCCGCCACTGCGAGACGGTCTTGCCGTTGCGGGTGGCGGGCAGGACGATCCGCTTGCCCGACACCATGTTGCGGTAGGCCAGGCCCGAGCGAGCCGTCACCGTCACCGTCGACGAGGTCGCCGCGCCGAGCAGCACGCGGATGCTCCCGGTGCGCTCGGACAGGGTCGTGCCGGGGTAGTAGGCGGCCAGGATCTCCTTGAACGTCTTGCCGGAGCGGGCCGCACCCTGCGCGCCGTACTGGCTCATGCCGATGCCGTGACCGAAGCCGTGGCCTCGGAAGGTCACGGTGCGACTGCTCGGCACGGTGAGCCCGTCGGGACCGATGCCGCCCGCGTACCAGGTGCTGACGTCGCCCGAGGCCTCGGACAGCTCCAGGTAGCCCTTGGTCAGCTTGAGGCGCTGGTAGCCCGTGCGTGCGCGATAGACGGTCGACCGCGGCACGCCGAGCTTTCCGGCGGACTCCTTCTGGGCCTGGTACTCCTTGTACAGCGGTCCGTAGAGCGCGTAGCCGGCGGTGCTCGACCCGCTGGTGACCAGGTAGACCGCTCCCTTCTGGAAGCGCTGGACCTTCGTGCCCGTGACCGAGGTCGCCACCGGATCTCCGGTCGGGAAGCCGAGCGAGCCGTTGTGCTCACCGGTGCGGTAGAACTCGGTCTTCGCCGGACCCGAGACGGCGTAGGCGCCTGCGGCCTTGGTCCAGAGCAGGTCCATGTTGGCGTAGATCGCGCGACGCTGGGTGGAGTTGCCCCACTCGGCCCGCACGACCTTGCCGAGCTTGGTGCTGCCGATCTTGGCCGCGAGCTTCTGGATCTCGGTGCCGGGGGCCGGCGTGCTCGGGGTCGGGGTGCTCGTCGACGTGCCGGCGAGACGCTTGGCCACCTCGCTGCGCAGGCCGCCCGACTGCGTCAGCCACGCGTACCCGTAGCGCCCGGGGCACGCCGTGCTCTTGACGTCGCGGTGACCCATGATCCGGTTCACCGTCTTGCCCCCGAGGGAGTACGTGCCGGTGGCCTTCAGGCCGGCGAGCGAGTGGCGCCACGCGATGAGGTCCGCGACCGCGGTCTTCATGGCTGCGGGGACCTGCGCGACGTCGTAGTTGCCCATCATCGAGACGCCGACCGTGCGCTCGTTGGCGGCGTTGACGCCGGCGTGGGCACCGCGCACCATCTTCGTGATGCCGCCCTTGCGACCCTCGAAGATCTGGCCGTACTTGTCGACGAGGAAGTTGTAGCCGATGTCGCACCAGCCCTGGCTTCCCGTGTGGTACGCCTGCGTGGATCGCACGATGCCGGCGGACTGGGCCTTGGTGTAGCTGTTCGAGCCGGCGGTGTGGTGCAGCGTCGTGCCGAGCATGGAGGCCCCGTACACCGGCGCGCTGCAGGAGGATCCGCTCCTGGCGCCCCACGAGGCGCGGCTGATGATCTTGGGCTGGCCGACAGCGGCCGCCGTCGGCACGGTCGCACTGCCGTTCTCGCCGTCGGTGACCGTGGACACCCGCACACCGCTCGGCGAGCGCCCGGACGGGGTGCTGACGCGGACGTCGACGCCGTCGGACTCCCCGACCCAGAGCGGGTCGGTGCCGGGACGCACGTCGGTGGACGCGGGATCGGTCGGTGAGGTCTCCAGGGTGGTCCAGTCGCTCCAGCCGTCGGCCAGCGAGCGCCAGCGCACCTCGACCGTCGGGTCCTCGTCGGTCGACCCGGCGTCCCAGGTCACGCCCAGGAGCGAGAAGGTCTCGGTCGACCGGGTCAGCTCCGCGGCCGGCTGGGGCTCCTCGGCCTCGGGGGTGCTCGGCGCCGTCCTCTGGTCGGGGCGAGCCTCGTCCTCGGCCGGGTCGACCGGGGGCACCACGGTCTCGGTCACCTCGGCCGGCTTCGCCTCGGCGGTGACGACGGCCGGCGGCGCGGCATCGGACGTGGAGACGAGGGAGGCCACCGCGACGGCGGAGACGACGGCGAACGGGACAGTTCGCCGGACCAAGGTCCAGGGGCGCATGGGGAAGACCGATCCTGTGACAGATGTGACGGATGTGACGAGCGAGCCAGGCCAACGGAACCACACATCGGCGGCGACTTCCACCGGTGTGAGTGAACTACACGCCTGTCATTTCCGCAGGTCAGCGGGGGTGCAGACTGCGAGCCGCCTCCGCCACCGAACCCGACAGCGAGGGGTACACCGTGAACGCGTCGGCCACCTGGTCGACCGTCAGGGAGGCGGACACGGCGAGCGAGACGGCGTGGATCAGCTCGCTCGCTCGCGGGCCCACCACCACTCCCCCCACCACGACGCCCATGCCGCGGCGCGAGAAGAGCTTGACGAAGCCGTGACGGACGCCCTGCATCTTGGCGCGCGCGTTCGTGGCCAGCGGCAGCATCACGACGTCGACGTGCAGGCCGGCCTCGTCGATCTTGCGCTGCGACAGGCCGACGGTCGCGATCTCCGGCGACGTGAAGATGTTGCTCGAGACCTTCTGCAGGTCGAGCGGGTGCACGGCGTCACCGAGCAGGTGCGCCATGGCGATGCGGCCCTGCTGGGCCGCGACGGAGGCGAGCATGAGCACCCCGGTGCAGTCGCCGGCCGCGTAGATGCCGGGCACGCTCGTGCGCGAGACGCGGTCCACGCGGACGAAGCCGTTCTCGTCGAGCACGACGCCGGCCTCCTCCAGCCCGAGGTCCGCGGTGTTCGGGATGGAGCCGAGGGCGAGCAGGCAGTGCGACCCGACGACCTCGCGACCGTCGGTGAGCGTGACCACGACCTGGTCGCCGTCGCGCCGCACGGAGGCCATGCGGGACTGGCCCATGACGGTCATGCCACGCTCGGTGAAGACGTCCTCGATGAGCTCGGCGGCGTCCTCGTCCTCACCGGGCAGCACCCGGTCGCGGCTCGAGACGAGCGTGACGCGGGCGTCGAGCCCGTTGTAGGCACTCGCGAACTCCGCGCCGGTGACGCCGGACCCCACGACGATCATGTGGTCCGGGATCTCGCGCAGCGCGTAGACCTGCTCCCACGTGAGGATCCGCTCGCCGTCGGGGAGCGCGTCGGGGCTGACCCGAGGGTGCGCTCCGGTGGCGACCAGCACGGCGTCGGCCTGGATCGTACGACCGTCGACCTCGACGGAGCCGGCGGAGACCAGCCGGGCGGATCCCTTGACGAACTCGATGCCCTCGCGCTCGAGGCGCCCGGCGATGTCGGCGGACTGGGCCAGTGCCAGCTTCATGACCCGGTCGTTCACCGCGGCGAGGTCGGCGCGGACGTCACGCGGGACCTCGACCCCCAGCTCGGCCGAGGACTCGACCTCGGTCAGCAGGTCCGACGTCGCGATGAGCGTCTTGCTGGGCACGCAGTCCGTGAGGACGGTCGAGCCGCCCAGACCGTCGCGTTCGACCACGGTGACCTGAGCCCCCAGACGCGCCGCCACGAGCGCGGCCTCGTAGCCGCCTGGTCCCCCGCCGATGATCACCACATGAGTCACGGCGCCATTCTCGCACCGTGCGACGCCCTGCCCCGCCGGGGGCGGGCCTGCTCAGGCGACGAGCGTCTGCACCACGGTGTCGACCCACTCGAGGAGCTCGCGCCCCCGCAGCGGACGACCGCCCACGGGCGCCGTGCGCGGCGCCGGGACGAGGGCCACGTCGGTGGCCGGCTTGTAGATGCTCTTCGGGTACACCCGACGCAGACGCATCTGCGCCGACTCCGGGAGGGAGAGCCCACCGAAGCGGATCTGCGACCCGGCGGAGGTGACCTCGGTGAGGCCGGCAGCACGCACCGCGACCCGCAGCCGCGCGACGTCGAGCAGCACCTCGGCGACCTCCGGCGGCTCGCCGTAGCGGTCCACCAGCTCGGCACGCAGCTCGGCGACGTCGTCGAGGGAACGGACGTCGGCCAGACGCTTGTACATCTCCAGACGCAGCCGCTCGCTCGGCACGTAGTCGTGCGGGAGGTGGGCCTCGACCGGGAGCTCGAGCTTGACCTCGCGCGCACCCTGCGGTCCGGCCTCGCCCTCGCCGCGGAACTCCGCGACCGCCTCGCCGACGAGCCGGACGTAGAGGTCGAACCCGACGTCGGCGATGTGCCCTGACTGCTCCCCGCCGAGCAGGTTGCCGGCGCCGCGGATCTCGAGGTCCTTCATGGCCACCTGCATGCCGCCGCCGAGCTCGGAGTGCTGGGCGATGGTGGCCAGGCGATCGTGCGCGGTCTCGGTGAGCGGCTTGTCGGGCGGGTACAGGAAGTAGGCGTAGGCGCGCTCGCGCCCTCGGCCCACGCGGCCGCGGAGCTGGTGCAGCTGCGACAGGCCGAGGGTGTCGGACCGCTCGATGATCATGGTGTTGGCGTTGGAGACGTCGAGGCCGGACTCCACGATGGTCGTGCAGACGAGCACGTCGTAGCGCTTCTCCCAGAAGTCGACCATCACCTTCTCGAGCTGGTGCTCACCCATCTGGCCGTGCGCGGCCGCGATGCGTGCCTCGGGCACGAGCTCGCCGAGCCGTCGGACGACCTTGTCGATCGACTGCACCCGGTTGTGGATGAAGAACGCCTGGCCCTCGCGCAGCAGCTCGCGCCGGATCGCCGCGGCGACCTGCTTGTCGTCGTAGGCGCCGACGAAGGACAGCACCGGGTGCCGCTCCTCCGGAGGCGTGGCGATGGTGGACATCTCGCGGATCCCCGTGACCGCCATCTCGAGGGTGCGCGGGATCGGGGTGGCCGACATGGCCAGCACGTCGACGGCCGCCCGCAGGTGCTTGAGGGCCTCCTTGTGCTCGACGCCGAACCGCTGCTCCTCGTCGACGATGACGAGTCCGAGGTCCTTGATGCGGACACCGGGCTGGAGCAGGCGGTGGGTGCCGACCACGAGGTCGACGCTGCCGTCGGCCAGGCCGTCGAGCGTGGCCTGCGACTCCTTCTCGGTCTGGAACCGCGACAGCGGCTTGATCGTGACCGGGAACTGGCCGAAGCGCTCGGCGAAGGTGGCGTAGTGCTGCTGCACGAGCAGGGTGGTCGGGACCAGCAGGATCACCTGCTTGCCGTCCTGGATGGCCTTGAACGCCGCGCGCACCGCGATCTCGGTCTTGCCGTAGCCGACGTCGCCGCAGACGAGCCGGTCCATGGGGACCTGCCGCTCCATGTCGCGCTTGACCTCGTCGATCGTGATGAGCTGGTCGGGCGTCTCGACGAAGGCGAAGGCGTCCTCGAGCTCGGCCTGCCACGGCGTGTCGGGGCCGAAAGCGTGACCCTTCGTGGACTGCCGTGCCGCGTAGAGCTTGATCAGCTCGCCGGCGATCTGTCGGACGGCCTTGCGCGCCTTGTTCTTGCGCGCCGTCCAGTCCGCGCCGCCCAGCTTGTCCAGGCTGGGGCTCTCGCCGCCGACGTAGCGGCTGACGAGGTCCAGCTGGTCCATGGGCACGAACAACCGGTCACCGGGCTGTCCGCGCTTGCTGGGGGCGTACTCGATCACGAGGTACTCGCGGGCCGCGCCCTGGATCGTGCGGTTGACCAGCTCGACGTACCGACCCACACCGTGCTGCTCGTGCACGACGTGGTCGCCCGCCTTGAGCTCGAGCGGGTCGACCTGCTTGCGGCGGCGCACGGGCATGCTCGAGCGGTCGGGGCGCTCGGCGGCCCGCTGGGCCACGAGGTCGTCGTGGGTGAGCAGGACGGCCTTCGCGGCGACGAGCCCGTGGTCCACGTCGGCGACGAGCACGGCCACGACACCGCTCCCCGCCTCCGGCGCCGGGGTGTCCCCGTCCACGAGTGCGGCGGGCACGTCGTGCTCGGCCAGCCACTCGACCGTGCGCTGGGCCTGCCCGGCGGCCGGCGCGGCCACGACGACGAACCGGCCGTCGGCCAACCAGCCCCGGACGTCGGCGACGGCCTGCTCGGTGTCGCCGCGGTACAGCGGCGCCGCCTCGGCGGGCACGACCACGGTGTCCTCGTCGTCCAGACCGAACGGGGACAGGTTCCACCACGCCAGGCCACGCGCCAGGGCGACGGCGCGAACCTCCTCCAGCTCCTTGAACGCGGCCGCGCCGAGGTCGATGGGAGCGGCGGCGCCGGTGGCCGCGGCCGCCCACGACGCCTGCAGGAACTCCTCGTTCGTCGCATTCAGGTCGGCCGCACGCGCCCGCACCTTCTCGGGGTCGTTGACGACGACCACGGCATCGGAGGGGAGCACCTCGACGAGGAGCTCCAGCTCGTCCACGAGCACCGGGGCCAGCGACTCCATGCCCTCGACGGCGTGCCCCTCCGCCACCTTGCCGAACAGCTCGGCGAGCGCCGGGTGCTCCGTCGCCAGGGCCGCCGCGCGGCCGCGCACCTCGTCGGTCAGCAGCAGCTCACGGCACGGCGGCGCCCAGAGGCGCTCCACCGCGTCGGTGGTGCGCTGGTCCGCGACGGAGAACCACCGGATCTCCTCGACCTCGTCGCCCCAGAAGTCGATGCGGAGCGGGTGGTCCTCGGTGGGCGGGAAGACGTCGACGATGCCGCCGCGCACCGCGAACTCGCCGCGACGCTCCACGAGGTCGACCCGCACGTAGGCGGCGGCAGCCAGGTCGCGCACCACGTCGTCGAGCGGGGCCTGCTGACCGACCACCAGCTCGACCGGGGTGAGGTCGGCCAGGCCGGCCACCTGCGGCTGGAGGATCGACCGCACCGGCGCCACCACCACGCGCACGGGCGGCGCGCCGGCGCCGGGGTGGGCCAGCCGCCGCAGGACGGCGAGCCGTCGGCCCACGGTGTCGGAGCGCGGCGACAGCCGTTCGTGCGGAAGGGTCTCCCACGCCGGGTACACCACCACGGCGTCGTCACCGAGCAGCACCGAGAGGTCGGCGGCGAGCTCGTCGGCCTCGCGGGCCGTGGGGGTGACGGCGAGGACGGTGGAGGCGTCGGCCGCGGCACGTGCCACGAAGGGGCGCAGCGCGGCCGGTCCCTGCAGGGTGACGGTGCGCGGGCGCTGCGACACGACGTCGGCGAGCGACCCGGCCAGGTGGGGCGAGAGCAGTGCGTGGAGGTCCATCTACCGGTTGAACGCGCTCTGCGTCTCGGATAGTCCTCGCGTGAGGAGGCTCTCGACGGCGTCGGCCGCCTCCTCCAGCAGCACCGGGAGCTCCTTGCGCTCGGTGGACGAGTACGGCTTCAGCACGAAGTCGTGCACGCTCTGGCGACCGGGCGGACGACCGATGCCCACGCGGACCCGGTGGAAGTCGCCGGTGCCGATCGACTGACGGATCGACTTCAGCCCGTTGTGGCCGTTGTCGCCTCCACCGAGCTTCAGACGGAGAGCACCGAAGTCGATGTCGAGCTCGTCGTGGACCACCACGAGGTGCTCGGGCTCGACGTCGAAGTACGACGTCAGGGTCTTGACCGGTCCGCCGCTCTCGTTCATGTACGAGCGGGCCCGACCGAGCACGGCGCGCTGGCCGGCGAGCCGGCCCTCGACCACCTCGGCGCGGCCGGACGTGTGGGCCTTGAACCGACCGCCCATGCGGTCGGCGAGCACGTCGGCCACGAGGTAGCCCACGTTGTGCCGGGTGGCGGCGTACGTGGGGCCCGGGTTCCCGAGCCCCACGACCAGCCAGGTCACGACTCGGAGTCGGCGTCCTCGGCAGGCGCCTCGGCGTCGTCACCCTCGGCGGCCTCGGCGGCCTCCTCGTCGGACTCGTCACGCTCGATGCCGGCCTCGGCCTCGGCCTCCTCCAGCTCGGCCTCGACCTCCTCGGCGGTGGGCGCAGCGGTCACGTTGACGATGAGCAGCTCGTCGTCGACGACGAGGGTCGAGCCCTCGGGCAGCGTGAGGTCGGAGGCGAGCACCTGGGCGCCGACCTCGAGGCCCTCGACGGACACCTCGACCGACTCCGGGATGGCCGTGGCCTCGGCCTCGAGGGAGACGCTCGCGTTCTCGAGCACCACGAGGGTGCCGGGCGCGGCCTCGCCCTCGACGTGCACGGGGACGTCGACGGTGACCTTCTCGCCCTTCTTGACGATGAGCAGGTCGGCGTGCTCGATGAAGCCCTTGAGCGGGTCGCGCTGGACCTGCTTGGGGATCGCGAGGTGGGTGGTCGAGCCCAGCGCGATGGAGAGCAGTGCGTTGCTGTTCTTCAGCGCGAGCATGAGCGCGTGGCCCGGCAGGGTGACGTGCACCGGGTCGCTGCCGTGCCCGTACAGCACGGCGGGCACCTGGTCGGCGCGACGGATGCGACGGGCAGCGCCCTTGCCGAACTCGGTGCGGGTCTCTGCGGGGATCTTGATCTCGGCCACGGGAAGCTCCTGGGGGTGGTGGTGCGGGAAGACGTGTGGGGCGGCCGCGTCGACGGCCGGGACGTCGCGACAGGCGCTCGAACACGACACTCCGTGGAGCGCCCTGTCGATCACGGTCGGACGGGCCGACCCTCGCCGAGGCAACTGCCGCAGCCTACCGCAGCCGGTCCTCGCCGGTGAAATCGGCCACCGCCCGCACCAGGTCGACCTCGGCCGAAGCGCCCTCGCGCCCGGCCTGGAATTGCTAGGGTTTCCCCATGCTGATGCCGACCTTCCCGGGACGTTCGGGACGGGTCACGTCGGGCGACGACGCCCCACCCCACGAGGCACCGCTCCACGAGGCACAGCCCCAGGTCGCGCCCAGCGAGGTCTTCGCTGCGCAGTTCCTCTTCCTCACGGCCCTCGCCTTCCCGGTCGTCGCCGCGATCGCCACGTCGCTGCCCGCGCACCCCGCGGTCTTCACCGTCGGTGTCGTCCTGGCCGGGTTCACGGCGATCCTGTCGGCCCTGCTCGGCTCGCTCGGCATCGAGCGTCGCGGCGCCACCGTGGTCGCGGCGACCCTGATCTGCCTGCTCGACGTCGTGGTCTGCAGCCTGCTGTTCTTCGCCGCACCGGGGTCGGGCTTCTTCGTCCTCGCCGTCCTCCCGGTGGCCTGGGTCGCCGTCCAGCTGCCGACGCCTCCGCGTGTCATCGTGCTCTCGGCGAGCCTCGTCGGACTGCTCACGGCCCAGGCCGTCAAGGACCTGAACGGCGACCAGCCCTGGCGGGCCGGCGTGGCGACGGTGCTCAACCTCGGCCTGCTCCTGTGCATGTCGTCGTGGGCGGGAAGCCGTTGGACCCGGCGGAACGTCGCGCAGCGTCGCCTCCTGGAGGCCCAGACCCGGCTCGTCGGGTCGGCGCTGGACTCGGCGCGCACCCAGGAGCGGGTGCTCGCGGAGGTGCTCGACGTGGTCGACTTCGTGGTGGTGACGTTCAACGCCGACGGCACCACGTCGGCCAACCGTGCCGCCGAGGACCTGGCCCGTCGCATCGGCGCGGTCGACGCCGCGTCGGTCGTGCGCGACGGGCCGTTCTACCTCGCGGACGGCACCACCCCCCTGGACTCCCGGTCCCACCCGCTCACGCTCTCGCGGGCGGGCGAGGAGGTCGAGCGCGCCCTGGTGCGCCTCGGCCATCCCGGGCCTTCGCAGGTGCCGCTCCACGTGAGCGTGCGTCGGGTGGCCAGCCACCGGTCGGAGCGGTACGTCGTGGTCGCCCGTGACGTGAGCCGCGAGCTGGCCGACGAGCAGGCGCGCGACGACGCCGTGGCGGCCGTGTCGCACGAGATCAAGACGCCTCTCACGTCGGCCCTCGGCTACCTGGAGCTCGCGCTCGCCGAGCCCGACCTCGGCGACGAGGCGCGCGAGCTGATGGAGGTCGCGCTCGAGAACACCGAGCGCATGCTGGCGCTCTCGCGAGACTTCCTGACCGCCCGCAGCCGCACCCCGGGCGTCCCCCTCAGGATCGTGCGCGAGTCCTGCACCCCCAGCGCGGTGGTCCGGCAGGCGGTCGAGGGCGTCCGTCCCGTGGCCACCGAACGTCTGGTCACGGTCCGCGTCGACGCCGCCACCGAGATCGACATCGCTGCCGATCCGCTGCGTCTGCGCCAGGTCGTGGACAACCTGCTCACCAACGCCGTGAAGTACAACCGGTACGACGGCACCATCGAGGTGTCGGTCCGCGAGGCGACGCGGCCTCGACCGGTCGAGGCCGACGGCGGCGCCGGGTCGCCCCACGGAGCCCCCGCGGTCCCGGGGGTGGAGATCGTCGTCGCCGACACCGGCCACGGCATGACCGAGGACGAGCTGCAGGCGCTCTTCACGCGCTTCTACCGCACGCGGGGCGCACGTGACTCCGGCGTGCAGGGCACCGGCCTCGGGCTGAGCATCGCGCAGCAGATCGTCGAGGCGCACGGCGGGATCATCGACATCCGCAGCCGCCCCGACCAGGGCACCACGGTCTCGGTGTGGCTGCCCGCCTCCGCCGACGTCTCGGCGGCGGAGCAGGACGTGGCCTGATGACCTCGTCCGAGCTGTTCCTCGCCGGGACCCTCACCGCCTTCCTCGCCGTCGCGGTGCCCTTCGCCCTGACCACGGCGCTGCGGCACAACGACCCGGCCAACCGGCTGTGGTGCGGGAGCCTCATGGCGGCCCTCGGTGCCGGTCTCGCCCCACTGATCGACCAGGTGTTCGTGCCGACGGTCGACGTCGAGGCCGCGGGGGCGGCGTGCGCCGTGATGACCTTCGGGCTGATGTGGTCGGGAGTGCGCTGGTTCCGCGGGGCCACGCCCCTGCCGGCGGCACCCCTCCTGGTCGCCACGGCCGTGCTGGTCGCCTGGTTCGCCCTCTCCGCCGCCGGGTCGGCCGTCATCCCGTCGGGCTACCTCGCCGCCTCGGGCTTCGCGGTCGCCACCATCGTGGAGCTGCACCGCGGGCCCATGCGCCTCAACGTCAACGTCAGCCTCCTGCAGGTCGTCCTCGGTCTCTTCGCCGCCGCCGCGACGATCAACTCCCTCCTGCGCCGCGGCGACGACGGCTCCACCGTGCTCCCGGCGACGTTCCTGGTGGTCGCGACCACGGTCGGCCTGCAGCTGCTGGTGTCGATGCGCGCCGAGCGGGACGGCGCGTGGTGGTCCGAGGACCACGGCACGGGACGCGTGTTCGGCGTGCACTCCCGGGAGCAGTTCCTCGAGGCCGCTGCCGACCGGCTCGGCCGTCTGGAGCTGCGTGGCGGACATGCCGCACTCCTGGTGGCCGAGGTCACCGATCTCGTGGAGCTCAACGAGGCCTTCGGTCGACGCGGTGGCGACCTCGCTCTCTCCACCCTCGCCGACACCCTGCGCCGTCACGTGCCCGCCTGGTCGGTGCTGGGCTACCTGGGCGTCGGCCGGTTCGCCGTCCTCGCCCCGGCGGACGCGCCCGAGCGCGCTGCGGAGATCGCCGCTGCCGTCGAGCACGCTCTCTACACCCGGTCCACGGAGCCCGGCCAGCCGCAGGAGGTCCCGGTCCCGGTGCTGCTCGGCACGGCCGACACCTACACGTCGCGCGCCGACCTGACCGCGCTGATGACGGAGGCGGAGACCGCACGCCACGCTTGAGGCAATCTTGAGCAGACCTTGATGACGTACCGGGGCGAAACCTGAGCGAGGGGCACCAGGCTGGTCGGACCGACCGATCCCTGCAGGAGCCCTCAGTGTCGTACGACCCCAGCGGACCCATGGACCGCCACCCCACCGCCTTCGACGCGTCGCCCGAGGCGCTGCACCGCGCGCTCGGCACCGCCGTCGAGGAGGTGGCCGGGAGCATCAAGCCTCGCGCCACCGTGGCCTGCGTCGTCCCCTCCTACAACGAGGCCGAGACGATCGCGTCGGTCCTGGACGCCCTGCTCGTGCAGACCCGGCTGCCGGACGTGATCCACGTCGTCGTGAACAACACGACCGACGAGACCGTGGAGATCGCCGGCCACTACGCCGGGCAGCACGTGCTGGACCGTCCGGAGGGCACCCAGCTGGTCGAGATCTTCGTGCACGACATCGGCGAGAACCCCGACAAGAAGGTCGGCGCGCTCAACTACGGCTTCTTCCTGGCGGAGGGCTGCGACTACATCATCGGCGTCGACGGTGACACCACGCCCGAGCCGACCGCGATCAAGGACCTCGTCGACGAGATCATGAGCGACGACCGCATCGGCGGCATCTCCGCGATCTACAGCATCGACGACAGCGCCCTGCCGACCGCCATGGCCAAGTTCCTCACCGCCGGGCAGCGCGCCCAGTTCGCCGCCTTCAACATGCAGAACCTGTTGCGCGGCCGGAACATGGCCGTCCTCGGCGGGCAGTTCTCCATCTTCTCCACGCAGGCGCTGCGCGACGTCATGACGCTCACCCACCAGCGCGCGCCCTGGGTCAAGGACAGCGAGGTCGAGGACTCGCTGCTGTCGCTGCAGATCAAGAGCGCCGGCTACCTGACGAAGATCAGCGCCACCGCCCGCGCCCACGTGGGTGGCATGAACACGCTGCGCGCCCTCGACGCCCAGCAGGTGAAGTGGAACTTCGGCGCGATCGAGCTGATGTGGCCGGGCCAGCGCGGCGACACGAAGGGACAGCCCTTCCACCCCAACCTGCGGCTGCGCTGGTTCGAGCACCTCTCGATGGTGCTGAACATCATCACGCGCGCCATGTTCTTCTCCCTGCTCCTCGCCAGCCTGTCGATCGACGCCTTCGTCTTCAGCCCGTGGTGGCTGATCCCACCGGTCGTCGCGATCCTGCTCAACTACCGGGTCGCCCGCTCCATGCACTACGGCCACCGGCGGGACATCCTGTTCGCCGTGCTGCTGCTGCCCGCCGAGATCTACATGTGGATCCGGATCGGGCACTTCGTGCGCGCGTGGACGAAGTTCGCGAGCCGCAAGCAGACCGACAACTGGGCGGCGCAGGCGAAGGCCGAGCGCGGCTCGGGCAACAGCTACCTGTACCCCTTCGCCATCGCGCTGCTCGTGTTCGCGGCCGCCGCCGCCGCGTGGATGCAGCTGCCCATCGGGTTGAGGTCCGACGTGCTCGCCGTCGGCTGGCCGATCCTCGGCGTCATCACCGTGTCCCAGACCTTCTGGATGGGCATCAAGATCCTGCGCAACTACCGTGGCTACACGGTGTGAGCGCCCGACCGACCACTCCCACGCACCCCTGCTTCCCCGAAGGAACTCTCTCGTGACCAGCGCTCAGCCCCACCCGTCCCGTCGCGCCCGCCGGCCCCTCGCCGCCGTCGTGACCGCCGTCGTCCTCGCCCTCGTGCTCTCCTCGTGCGGCGTCCTGAAGGAGGACGCGCCACAGGCCAGCGATCCTGCGCCCACCGCCTCGGCCACCACGGCCTTCGACTCGCAGTTCACCCGTGACGGCACGTTCCAGTCGCACGTCAGGGTCGGGTCGATGGACTTCGTCTACACGATCTGGCCGACCAAGTCGACGCCGCGCACCAACGAGTGGTACCCCGGCGGCGACAAGTACTTCTCCTTCACGCTCCAGTCCTACGACCTGTCCCGCAAGCTCCGCGACAAGTTCAGCAAGAAGCGCAAGGTCTACCTCGACCGCATCGAGGTGACGTCGGCGACCACCACGCCCTCCGGTGCCGTCGAGAACCCCTACGAGCTCGACGAGGAGGCGAAGAAGATCACCTTCGACCCGCAGCCGGTCTCGACGAAGTACGGCATGCTCATCACCTCGCCCAAGGGCGCGTTCGAGCTGCGCAACCAGAAGATCGGCCCGCTGGCCGCCGACACCCAGGGCGTCACGCTCACCTTCAGCGCGACGGTCTGGATCCAGAAGTCACGCGGCAGCGACGAGTACGAGCCCGAGCTGGTGACCCAGGAGGTCCCCATCGCGATCTTCGCCTCGAAGAAGCCGACCGAGGCCCAGAAGATCCCGATCAACGCCAACTGACGGCGCCACGCCAGGCGTTGCGGGCGCGGGTTCCTCCGGGGGCTCGCGCCCTACGTCCGGCTCAGCCGTCCTCGGCCATGCGGTAGCCGACGCCCCGCACGGTCTCGATCCAGCGCGGCGTGGTGCTGGAGTCGCCGAGCTTGCGACGGATGTTGGCCATGTGCACCTCGACGGCGCGCTTGTCGGCCTCGTTCACGAAGTAGGTCGTGACGTAGTTCTGGCCGCGCAGCGTGAGGACGAGATCGGCCTTGCTCCGCACACGGCGTCCGGTCGTCAGCAGCGAGGCGACGAGGTCGAACTCGGTCCGGGTGAGGTCGACGTTGCGTCCGTCGACCACGACCGTCCGCGTGTCCACGTTGACGGCGAGTCCGTTGGA
Source organism: Aeromicrobium sp. Leaf289 (assembly GCF_001423335.1). Taxonomy (NCBI): domain Bacteria; kingdom Bacillati; phylum Actinomycetota; class Actinomycetes; order Propionibacteriales; family Nocardioidaceae; genus Aeromicrobium; species Aeromicrobium sp. Leaf289. The sequence continues at coordinate 207,840 of NZ_LMNK01000003.1, forward strand.
GCGGAGCCAGGCGTCCGCACCGGTGGCGGGGGCCGCAGCGGCACCCGCGCTCACGGAGGGGGCGTGGGCGACGCCCACGTGACCCGCGGAGGACCAGCCACTCGCGGAGGGCGCCGCCGCCGGCACCGAGTGCACCGGGTGCGCGGACGAGTGAGCAGGGTGGGTCTCAGCTGCTGCGCGCTGGGCGGCGTGCTGGGCTGCCACGTGCTGGGCGGCGGCATGCTGAGCAGCGGCCGGCGACGGCGCGACCTCGCGCTGGGGCAGGTGCTGCTGCTCCGCGTCGGACCGCGTGGGCTCGGCCGCGGGCTGGGCCCACTGCTGGGGCTGCGCCGGACTGGTCCGGTCGGTCGCGGCGGCTGCAGCAGTGGTGGTCACGTGCTGACGCGGGCGACGCATCACGGACTCGATCCGGGCGCGGAGCTCGCGGGGCCGGAACGGCTTCACGAGATAGTCGTCGGCTCCGGAGTCGAGACCCTGCACGACGTCGATCTCGTCGTCCAGACCGGTGAGCATGATGATGTAGGTGGAGCTGAACTCGCGGATCAGCTTGGCGGCCGCGAAGCCGTCCATGCCGGGCATGTTGACGTCGAGGGTGGTGAGCTCGGGATCGTGGGCGCGAACCGCCTCGACGCCCTCGGCGCCGTCCTTGGTCAGGATGACCTCGAAACCGCTCCGGACGAGGATCGTGCGCAGGAGGTGCCGGACGTCGGCGTCATCCTCGATGACGACCGCAAGGCGTGCAGAACTCTCTCCCATGGGTCGAGCGTAGCAACGACGGCGTCCATCGCCCCTGAAACCGCAGGAATGCGCTGCGGGTCACGATCACCAGCCAGCAGCGCGAGCGAGCTCGAGGGCCCGCTCGGTCCACCACGTGCCGGCCGCCGGACCACCTCCGCAGGAGCCGTCGCTCTCACCCGGCGGCTTGATCCAGAGATGGGCGTCCAGGCGCCCGTCGCCGACCGAGGGCGCGCGGCCGAGGGCCCGGCCCGGAGGGTTGCACCACTGTCCGTCGGACCCGTTCCCGTTGCGCCCGGTGTCGATCACGTAGTGCCCACCACCGAGGGCGTCGGCCACCGCGTCGGCGTACGCGCGTTCCGTGGCGTCGTCGGCGTAGAACGAGACGTTCGTGGAGAAGCCGCGGGCGTCCTCCACCCCGGCCTGCTGGAGACGACCGGCCATCTCGTCCGGTGCGACCCACCCCGAGTGGCCGGCGTCGAGGTAGGTCGTGACGTCCGCGTCGACGAAGCGGGTGACGGCGTCCTCGAGCAGCGCGATCCGTTCGTCGGGGTCCGCGCACTCCCCCGCATCGGCCAGCGCGTCCGGCTCGACCACCACGGCGGAGGTCCCGATGCCGTCGGCGCCGTCGGCCGCCGCCTGCACCCAGGCGCGGTACTGGTCGGGTGGGAGACCACCGGCCGACTCCTGGCCGCTGCAGTCACGGTCGGCGATGCCGTAGAGGACGAAGAGCGCGACCGAGTCCTCGTCGCGCGCCTGCACGGCGATGCGCCGCACGTGCTCCTCGACCACGTCGGTCGGCGTCGCCTCGGGGGTCAGCCAGACAGCGGTGGGGGTGGCAGCGAGCCGGCCCAGGATCCTGGCGTCGTCCCCGGCGGCGGAGGCAGCGGCGCGCGCCGCCTGCGACTGCGGGTCGACGTGCACGGCGGCCGCGTCGAACGGGTTCGACCCCTGGGCCCCACCCGGCCAGAAGGGAGGCCGGACGGGCACGCCCACCAGGTTCAGGGCGACGACGAGGGCGACGACGGCGGCGACGGCCGTACCGACGATCTCCAGGCGTCGCGTACGCCGGCTCTGCACTCGCGCTCCTCCCTCAGGCTTCGCTCAAGATTACCTTCAGATCGTGCAAGGCCGGGGTCGATCCGACGTTCCCGGACCTAGACTCCCGGACGGGAGACAGGCGCTGGGACGCGCCACCGGAGAGGGAGTCATGGACACCGACGCACGTCGTCGTGGCGCGCGCGCCGCCATCGTCCTGGCGGTCGCCGGCCTGCTGCTGGGGCTCGTGTCGCCCGTGGCCGCCGCCGAGCCGACCGGATGGGTCGCAGGCGACATCAAGGAGCGCGTCGGCAAGAGCACCCGCTACCTGTCCGGCATCAAGGTGCGCGTGTTCACCTCCGGGTGGGGCTACCTCCGCGAGGTCCGCACCAAGGGGACCGCGTACTCCCTCGACCTGCCCGCCGGCGACTACATCCTGCAGTTCACCGACACCAGGCCGCGCTACGACGTGAAGGCGCACGTGGACGTCGACGTCCGTGTCTCGGTCGAGGCCGGCGAGGGGACGCAGCGCGACGTGACGCTGCGCCGCGGCGGGGCCTTCACCGGTACCGTCCGCGCCGGCGGGAAGGTGGCAGGTGGAGCCCGGATCCTCGCGGTCGAGAACGTGCCCGCCGGGTCCAACGGCCGCACCTACGAGGTGAAGGCCAACAGCCGCGGCCAGTACGCCATCGGCGGCCTGCCGAACGCGCGCTTCTCCCTCTTCACCTTCGACCGCGCCAAGCGCTGGACCGGGCCGGCACGCGCTGCGGGCGCAGCCAACCTCGGTGTCGTCCGGTCGGTCGACATCGCGCTCAGGAGCCGGGCCGGCTCGATGGTCGGTCGCGTCTACCGCGGCGACAACACCTTGATCTCCACGAGCCCGTGGGTGACCCTCGTCCACCGCACGACCGGCCAGTTCTGGGTCGTCAAGGTCACCCAGGGCCGGTTCAGCGTCCAGGGCCTCCACCCGGGGTCCTACCGCGTCCAGGTGCCCGGGACCGACGGGTACCTCGGCCGCACCGTGAACCTGTCGGGATCGGTGAGGTCAGGACGCACCCTGAACACGTCGGTCAAGCTCGGCCAGAAGGGTGGCAGCCTCAGCGGACGTGTCCTCGACGCGAGGACCGGCATGCCCGCGAAGGGCGTGAAGGTCTCGGCCTACGACGGCAACGGAGTGCAGCACGGCAAGGTCGAGACCGACGCGACCGGCGCGTTCACGGTCGGCGGCACCCTCCCCACCGCCACGTGCGACGTCAGCATCGTGATCGAGGACGAGGTCGACAAGAAGTGGCAGCCGGTGCGGCTCAACGGGCTGAGTGCCCGGCAGGGCATGGCGGTCGCGGCCAACCAGCCCCTGCTGCCCGACAGCACGTGCCGCCAGGTGCTCGCGGTCGAGGACGGTCCGCCCTTCATGCTGGTGCGCTCGCCCGCGTTCCCGTGGCCGTCCGCCACGCCCACGCCCACGCCGAGCGCGACGCCCACTCCCAGCGCGACGCCGACGGCCACCCCGACCCCGAGCGCGACCCCGACGGCGACCGCCGCAGCGGGCGTCAGCTGACCCGACGGCTCAGCTGAACAGGCTGGTGACCGAGCCGTCCTCGAAGACGGCGGCGGTGGCCTGGGCCAGCAGCGGGGCGATCGACAGCACGGTCAGCTTGTCGAAGCGCTGGTCGTCGTTCAGCGGCAGCGTGTTGGTGACGACCACCTCGGTGGCCGTCGAGTTCTTGAGCCGGTCGACGGCCGGGCCGGAGAACACGGGGTGCGTGGCCGCGATGACCACGTCGGCGGCGCCGTCGGCCTTGAGCGCCTCGGCGGCCTGCACGATCGTGCCGCCGGTGTCGATGAGGTCGTCGACCAGGATGCAGCACCGTCCCTCGACCTCGCCGACGACACGGTTGGCCTTCGACTCGTTCGGCTTGCGCGGGTCGCGGGTCTTGTGGATGAACGCGAGCGGGGCGCCGCCCAGGGCGTTGGCCCACGACTCGGCGACCTTGATGCGACCGGCGTCGGGCGAGACGACCGCGAGCGGCTGCTTGCCGTACTTGCGCTTGACGTAGCGCGTGAGGATCGGCATGGCCAGCAGGTGGTCGACGGGACCGTCGAAGTAGCCCTGGATCTGTGCCGTGTGCAGGTCGACCGTCATGAGGCGGTCGGCTCCGGCGGCCGTGAACAGGTCGGCCATGAGACGGGCCGAGATCGGCTCGCGGCCGAGGTGCTTCTTGTCCTGACGGGCGTAGCCGTAGAACGGCAGGATCACCGTGATGCGCTTGGCGGAGGCCCGCTTCAGCGCGTCGATCATGATGAGCTGCTCCATGATCGCCTCGTTGATCGGGGCCGCGTGGCTCTGGATCACGAACGCGTCGCTGCCGCGGACCGACTCGTCGAAGCGGACGTAGATCTCACCGTTCGCGAAGTCGTACGCCGTGGTCGGCACGAGCGGGACCTCGAGCAGGTTCGCGACCTCCTCGGCGAGCACGGGGTGCGCCCGGCCCGAGAAGAGCATGATCTTCTTCGTCGGCGTCTTCTTGAGCAGGTCACTCACCAGCGGGCTCCTCGGCGGCGGCGGCAGCAGCAGCGGACGGGGTGCCCGGCCGCTTGCGCTGCACCCACCCGTCCATGGTCCTCTGTGTCCCAGCACTCACCGCAAGCGCCCCCGACGGGACGTCCTCCCGCACGATCGTCCCGGCGCCGGTGAAGGCGCCGTCGCCGATCGTCACGGGGGCGACGAACACGTTGTCCGAACCGGTGCGGGCGTGCTTGCCCACCACCGTGCGGTGCTTGTTCACCCCGTCGTAGTTGGCGACGATCGTGCCGGCACCGATGTTGGTCCCCTCGCCGACGTCGGCGTCGCCGACGTAGCTGAGGTGAGGCACCTTGGCGCCCTCGCCGAGGGTCGAGTTCTTGACCTCCACGAAGGTGCCGATCTTGCCGTGGTCGCCCAGCACCACGCCGGGACGCAGGTACGCGAACGGGCCCACGCTCGCGCCGGCTCCGACGACCGCGTCGGAGCCGTGGGTGCGCACGACGGTGGCGTCGTCGCCGACCTCGACGTTGCGCAGCGTGGTGTCGGGCCCGACCGTGGCACCGTCGCCGATGGTCGTCGCGCCGAGCAGCTGGGTGCCGGGCAGCAGCGTGACGTCGGTGCCGAGGCTGACGTCGGAGTCGATCCACGTGGTGTCGGGGTCGACGATCGTGACGCCCTGGCGCATCCAGTGGTCGGTCGTGCGCCGGTTGAGCTCCTTGCCGAGGCGGGCCAGCTGGGCCCGGTCGTTGACGCCCTCCGTCTGCCACACGTCCTCGAGGACGTGGGCCCCGACCGGGCGGCCCTCGCGCACGGCCGTGCCGACGATGTCGGTGAGGTACAGCTCGCCCTGCGCGTTGTCGGTGTCGAGCTTGCGCGTGGCGTGGTCCAGGAAGGCGGCCTCGACGGCGAGGATGCCGCTGTTGACCTCGCGCACGGCCCGCTCGTCGTCCGTCGCGTCCTTGTGCTCGCGGATCGCGACCACGGCGCCCTGCTCGTCGCGCAGGATGCGGCCGTAGCCGCTGGGGTCGTCCAGCTCGGCGGTGAGGATCGTGACGGCGCGACCCGCATGGGTGTGGTCGAGCAGCAGCTCCGACAGCGTCTGGGCCGTGAGGAGCGGGACGTCGCCGTAGGTGATGAGCACGGTGCCCTCGGGGACCTCGTCGAGGGCGTCGAGCGCGACGCGGACGGCGTGCCCCGTGCCGTTCTGCTGCTCCTGCACGGCCTGCACGACGCCGGCGTCCAGCTCGGTGACGGCGGCGGAGACCTGCTCACGGTCGTGGCCCACGACCGCGACGACCTGCGAGGCGCCGACCTCGCGGACCGCCGTGAGCGCGTGGGCGACCATGCTGCGCCCGCCCAGGGGGTGCAGCACCTTGGCGGAGCGGGACCTCATGCGCGTCCCGGCGCCGGCGGCGAGGACGATCGCGGTCACGGTCGACGTGGTGGAGTCAGGCACGCCCGCCAGTGTACGGAGCGTCCGGACCCGATCGCTCGACTCGGTCTGCGGACCGCGTCGGTCCGGGGGACCATGAGGGATGACCGATCCCGTCGAGGAGACCACCGACGCCCGGACGCAGGACGCCCTCCGTTCGCTCGAGAAGGCCCTGCAGGACCCGGAGGTCGCCGAGACCTTCCGCGGGGTGCAGCGCCACCTCGGCTCCTTCACCTTCGACCCCGTCGGCACGCTCGACGAGGACTGACCGACCGGCCTGCTTGGCACGGTCACGGAGCATCGACGCATGGACCAGCGCCGCCGGCGGACGGGACCCGTGCTCGCGGGCGTCGTCGCGCTGCTCGGAGGATGCTCGGTCCACGCCTGGTCCTTCGACACCGAGGTCGAGGACCCGTCGCGCGCCATCACGCTCGCCTTCGCCGGCGACGTCCACTTCGAGGGCGACCTCTCGGACGTGCCGGGTGACGGCGACGCGACGCTCGGCGAGATGTCGCAGCTGCTCGCCGCGGCCGACCTCGCGGTCGTCAACCTCGAGACGGCGCTCACCACCCGGGGCGAGCCGGCCGCCAAGGAGCTCGAGTCACCCGAGGCGCGCTACTGGTTCCGAGCACCGGCGTCGGCGCTCGACGTCCTCGAGCGCTCGGGCGTCGACGTGGCGTCCATGGCCAACAACCACGGCGCCGACTACGGCGTGCGCGGAGTGCGCGACAGCGTGGCGGCGGCCGAGGACGGCCCCGTCGCGGTGGTGGGGATCGGTCTCGACGACGAGGCCGCCTACGCGCCCCACCGCCGGACCATCCGCGGGACGTCGGTGGCCGTCCACGCCGCCGACGCCTCCCCGCTGGAGAGCGAGGCGGCCGTCTGGACGGCGGAGCCGGGCAGCGGGCCCGGACTCGCGACCGCCAGGGGCGCCGGTACCACGCGCCTCCTCTCCTCCGTCCGCACCTCCGTCGAGCGCGACGACGTGGTGGTGGTCTATCTGCACTGGGGCGCCGAGGGCCTCGCCGAGCCGACCGCGGCGCAGCAGGAGCTGGCCGAAGCGCTCGCCGACGCCGGTGCCGACGTGGTCGTGGGCGCCCACACGCACATCCCCATGGGAGCGGGCACGCTCGACTCGACCTACGTTGCCTACGGGCTCGGGAACTTCCACTGGTACCACGGCGACACGGCCGAGTCCAGCGTCCTGCAGGTCACGCTGACCGACGGCCAGGTCACCGACGACCAGTGGCTCCCCGGCCTGATCCCGCCCGAGGGCGGCGGACCGACCCCCTTGTCCGGCCAGACCGCCGACGCCGCGGTGATGTCGTGGCGCGCCCTGCGGGACACCACCGGGCTCACCGCACCACCCGGCGAGGCGGGAGCACCGACGCCGCCCGACCTGCCGGCCTTCGAGGCCTCCGTGGACGGGATCGACGCGGCCACCCGGCAGCGGATGACCAGCCACGATCCCGACACCTGCCCGGTGCCGCTCACGGACCTGCGGCTGGTCACGCTCCCGTACGTCGGGTTCGACGGCCTGGCGCACCAGGGCGAGATCGTGGTGCACGCCGACGTCGCCGCCGACGTCGTTCGGGTCTTCGGCACCCTCTACCGCGAGCGGTTCCCGCTGCAGTCGATGCGCATCATCGACGAGTTCGACGGTGACGACGACCGGTCGATGGCCGCCAACAACAGCTCGGGCTACAACTGCCGCACGGTCGCGGGCACCGACACGTGGTCGGCCCACGCCTACGGGCGCGCGGTCGACATCAACCCGGTGCAGAACCCCTACGTGGTCGACGGGACCGCACGACCGCCCGCCGCCCAGGCGTTCGTCGGCGTCGACCGCTCCCCCGGGACCGAGGCAGCGCCCGGCGTCATCGTCGACGGCGACGTCGTCGACCGGGCGTTCACGGGGATCGGCTGGGAGCGGGGTGCCGACTTCCCGGAGCCGGACTACCAGCACTACGCAGCACCCTGACGGGACGAGGGGCGGACGAACGTGGCACGTCGCGCGACCGGGCCCCAAGACTGCGGCCCCACACGAGTCACCTCACGTGCAGGACCGCAGGTCCCACGATCCACTCCGCGGCTTCCGAGATTCCCACACCTGGCCGGGGTCACCCGTCGGCGCGTGCCGACCTGCTCTCGACACTACGCGCCTGGACCCGAGGGGACCATGGTCACGTCGAGCCCCCCAGGCGCAAGGATCGTTGGCCAGCGGGACCGCGCCCGAGCGGCCGGCGCTCCCCGGGCAGGAGTCGAACCTGCGTCGCTTGTCCTGATTCAAAGTCAGGCGGGCCCTGCCGGCAGACCAACCGGGGAACGTCGCGACGTGGGCCGCGACGGCGGGACCAGGCTACCCGAGCGGGCGGGTGGCGACGGCGAACGTGCGCCGGAACGGCAGCACCGTGCCGAAGGGACGACGCGGGTAGGCGGTGCGCAGCCCGGCCTTGTACTCCTCGACGAAGTCCTCGCGGAGCCCGTCCGGCAGCGCCGCGAGCACCGGGCGGGCACCCGTGCCCTTGACCCACTCGAACACCGGGTCCTCGCCCGGGAGGACGTGCAGGTAGGTGGTCTCCCACGCGTCGCACTCCCAGCCGAGGTCGGCGAAGAGCTCGAGGTAGACCTCGGGCGCGGTTCCACGGACCCCCAGCACGCCCCGCGTGTGGTCGGCGTACCGAGGCCGGTCGGCGACCTCGCGCATGAGCGAGTGGCTCGGGGCGTCGGCGTTGTTGGGCACCTGCACCGCGATGGAGCCGCCCGGGAGCACGGCGTCGGCCAGTCGCCTCAGCACCGCCTCCTGCTCGGGCACCCACTGGAACATCGCGTTCGAGGTGATGACGTCGACCGGCTCGGCGGGCGCCCACGTCTCGACGTCGGCCAGCTCGTACCGCGCGCCGGGGTCGTCGTTGGCCGCCTTCGCCCGCTCGATCATCTCCGGCGACGCGTCGACGCCCAGCACCTGCGCGTCCGGCCACCGGCCACGCAGCACCGACGTGAGGTTGCCGGCGCCACAGCCGAGGTCGACCACCGTCGCGGCGTCGCCCCGGATCCGGGCGACGAGGTCGACGAACGGGCGCCCGCGGTCGTCGGCGAAGCGCAGGTACTGCGTCGGGTCCCAGCGCATCACTCGGCCCTCAGCAGCGACTCGACCTGCGAGGCCACCGACATCAGCAGCGGGTCCTGGTCGCGACGGGCCACCAGCTGCACCGCGAGCGGCAGGTCCTTCTTGCGTGATCGCCCCACGGGCAGCGACACGGCCGGCACGCCCGCATGGTTCCACTGGGCGGTGTAGGGGTAGAAGGCGTTCATGCCGAGCACGGTGCGCAGGCCACCCTTGCCGGCGAAGCGCCCCACCGGCAGCGCTGGGCCGCTCATCACGGGGGTGAGCAGCAGGTCGACGCCGAGCCGGTCGTGGACCGTCGCCCCGAACCGCAGGCCGGCGCGCTGCGCCCAGGCCACCGACGAGGGACCGAACGCTCGGCCGAGACGAGCGATCTGCTGCGTGCGCGGCTCCAGCAGGGTCGGGTCGTCGACACCGCGCGCGGCGTCGGCGATCCCGGCGAGGTAGCGGACGGTCAGCGCCTTGGCGTCGAGGCCGTACGGCACCTTGACCTGGACCACCTCGTGCCCCGCGTCGCTGAGCAGACCGGCGACGTGGTCGAGGGCCGCCTTCACGTCGCGGTGCAGGGGCTCGGCCCGGGTGGCCGCAGCGGTGCTGGTGCTCACCCCGATGCGCAGGGAGCGCGGTGTCGTGGACGCGGCGTGCGCCAGTGCACCGGCACCGCCGAGGCCCACGGCGTCGAGGTAGACCGCCGTGTCGCGCACCGTCGGCGTGACGCACCCCTGGGTGGACAGGCCGTGCCAGCCACCGGCCCCCGGCAGGTAGCCGTGCGTGGTCTTGAAGCCCACGAGCCCGCAGCTGGCTGCCGGGATCCGGATCGAGCCGGCGCCGTCCGACGCCGTGGCCACGCCGATCGCCCCGGACGCGACCAGCGCTGCCGAACCGCCCGACGAGCCGCCGCTGGAGCGGTCGAGGTGGTGCGGGTTGCGGGTGATGCCGCGCGCTGCGGACTCGGTGAAGCCGTAGATCGCCAGCTCGGGGAGGGTGGTGGTGGCCACCGGCACCGCCCCGGCCGCCAGCAGGGCCTGCACGAGCTCGCCGTCCTGGGCCGCCACCCGCGACACCGCTCGACTGCCGAGAGTCGTGACCCGTCCAGCCAGGTCGAGGTCGTTCTTGATCGCCACCGGGACGCCGAGCAGCGGCCCGCGCTCCCCCCGCGCGATGCGGGCGTCGGCCTCGGTCGAGGCGTCGAACGCCTCGTCGGCGAGCAGCTCGACCACGGCGTTCACCCGGGCGTCCTCCCGCTCGATCGCGTCGAGGGTGGCGATGGTCAGCTCCCGCGAGGAGACCGACCCCTCACGCAGCAGCGGCACGAGGGTGGCCGGGCCCTTGCCCACCAGGTCGACGACGTCCATGGTCGAAACGGTAGAGGTAGTCCGCGGCCAGAACAATCTCGACATCAAGATTCTTGACGCAGTAGGATGGCGGCATGGGTGTCGAGGAGCGTGACGAGGTCGACGACATCGTCGCGGCCTGGCAGCGCGAACGTCCCGACCTCGACACCACGCCCATGCAGGTGCTGAGCCGGGTGACTCGCCTCGCGCGCCACCTGGACCGCGCCCGCCGCGCCGCCTTCGCGGCCCACTCGCTCGAGCCGTGGGAGTTCGACGTGCTCTCGGCACTCCGCCGCTCCGGCCCGCCGTACCAGCTCTCCCCGGGGCGCCTGGTCACCGAGACCCTCGTGACCAGCGGGACGATGACCAACCGCGTCGATCGGCTCACCGAGCGCGGACTCGTCTCGCGCGAGGCGGACCCGGCCGACCGCCGAGGCGTCCAGGTGACGCTCACGGCCGCCGGACGCAGCGCCGTCGACGCCGCGCTCGACGAGCTGCTGGAGCAGGAGCGGTCCCTGCTCTCGAGCCTCCCGCCCCGCGACGCCGAGGCGCTCGCTGCGTCCCTGCGCACGCTCGCCCGCCACGTCTGAGCGTCCCCGCTCGGGCGACGCCGCTCTCACAGGGCCGAGGGCCGCAGGTCGCGGTCCGTCAGTCCGCGAGCTCGAGCCACCGCTCCTCGAGCCGGTCGCGGTCGGCCACCACCTCGGCGTGCTCGCTCGACAGGGCGAGCAGCCGGTCGGGCTCGGCCGCGGCCTCCACCATCTGACGCTCCAGGTCGGCCTCGCGCGCGGTGAGCCGCTCGATCTGGCGCTCCAGCCGGGCGACCTCCTTGCGGTCCTGACGGTCCTGCGCCGATCCCGCCGAACGGCTCGGTCCGGATCCGGTCGTGGACGAGGCGACGCCGCCCGGGGTCCCGCCGGCCGTGGCCGTGGCGACGGCGTCGGGACCGCCGGACGCCTCCCGCCGGCGCAGCCGCAGGTACTCGTCGACCCCGCCCGGCAGGTGACGCAGGCGGCCGTCGAGCACGGCGTACTGGTGGTCCGTGACCCGCTCCAGGAGGTAGCGGTCGTGGCTGACCACGAGCAGGGTCCCGGGCCACGTGTCGAGGAGGTCCTCGATCGCGGCCAGCATGTCGGTGTCCATGTCGTTCGTCGGCTCGTCGAGGATCAGCACGTTGGGCTCGTCGAGCAGCACCAGCAGCAGCTGGAGCCGTCGCCGCTGGCCACCGGAGAGGTCCTTGACCCGGTTCGACAGCTGGACGCTGGAGAAGCCGAGCCGCTCCAGCATCTGCGACGGCGTGACCTCGGCGCCCTCGGCCTGGTAGCTGGCGCGGCGCCCGGCCACGACGTCGCGGACCCGGTCGTCGGCGATCTCGTCCAGCTCGGCCAGCGACTGCGACAGCGTGGCCACCTGCACGGTCTTGCCCCGCTTGACGTGGCCGCTCGAGGGCTGCACCGTCCCGGCGACCAGGCCGAGCAGGGTGCTCTTGCCGGCGCCGTTCGCACCCAGGATGCCCACCCGCTCACCGGGGGCGATCCGCCACTCGACCCGCTCCAGGACCTCGTGGCTGCCGTAGGCCACGGACACGTCGAGCAGGTCGACGACGTCCTTGCCCAGACGCGCGGTGGCCACGCGCTTGAGCGCCACCTCGTCGCGCACCGGCGGCTCGCGCTCGATCAGCTCGTTGGCCGCGTCGATGCGGAACTTCGGCTTCGACGTCCGCGCGGGCGCGCCGCGCCTCAGCCACGCCAGCTCCTTGCGCAGCAGGTTCTGGCGACGCGACTCCGAGGCCGCGGCCTGCCGGTCGCGCTCGACCCGTTGCAGCACGTACGCGGCGTAGCCGCCCTCGAACGGCTCGACGACCGCGTCGTGCACCTCCCACGTGTCGGTGCACACCTCGTCGAGGAACCACCGGTCGTGGGTGACCACCACGAACGCCCCCTGCCCCGAGGCGAAGCGGGCGTTGAGGTGCGCCGCGAGCCAGGTGACGCCCTCCACGTCGAGGTGGTTGGTGGGCTCGTCGAGGAACAGGACGTCGTGGTCGCCCACCAGCACCGCCGCGAGCGAGACCCGTCGACGCTGACCACCGCTCAGGTCCCCCACCCGCGCGTCCCACGGGACGTCGGACAGCAGACCGTTCACGACGTCGCGCACCTTCGCGTCGCCGGCCCACTCGTGCACGGCCGTGTCGCCCACCACCGCGTCGGACACGACCACGGCGGGGTCGAGGACGTCGGCCTGGTCCACGAAGCCGACCTGCAGGTCGCGGCGCCAGGTGATGCGACCCTCGTCCGGCTCGAGCCGTCGCGCGAGGACCCGCATGAGCGTGGACTTGCCGTCGCCGTTGCGGCCGACGACACCCACGCGCTGGCCCTCGGCCAGGCCCAGGGTGACGTCGTCGAGCACGTCCTTGGTCGGGAACGACAGCTGGAGGCCCTCACCACCGATGAGGGGGCGGGTGGTGCCCCCGCCGCGAGTGTTGCCGCTCATCCGATGAAGCGGACGCCCGGGACCGGGCCGGTGGACTGCACGACGTCGGCGCAGCCACCGGCACCGGCGAGGGCGATCGCGATGTCGAGGCTGTGCTGCTCGTCGGAGGCGAGGAACAGGCAGGTGGGGCCGGACCCGGAGATGATCGCCCCGAGGGCCTCGGCCTGGCGCCCGACGTCGAGCGTGGCCTCGAGCTCCGGCCGCAGCGACAGCGACGCCTCGGTCAGGTCGTTGGACAGGGCCGCGCCGAGCGCCTGGGCATCGCCCGAGCGGAGGGCGGCGAGGAGGGCGTCGGGCACCTCGGGCTCCGGCACGTCGCGTCCCTCGTTGAGCCGGTCGAACTCGGCGTAGACGGCCGCCGTCGACAGGCCTTCGGCCGCGACGGCGAAGACCCAGTGGTACGACCCGCGGGCGAGGACGGGGCTGACCGTCTCGCCGCGGCCACCGCCGATCGCGTTGCCACCGTGCAGCAGGAACGGGACGTCGCTGCCGAGCGACGCGGCCACCGGCTCGAGGTCGTGCCGGGAGTAGCCCAACCCCCACGCGTCGTTGCAGGCCACCAGCGCCGCCGCCGCGTCGGCCGAGCCGCCCGCCATGCCACCGGCCACCGGGATGACCTTGCGGATGGCCAGGTCGATGCCGGCCTCGATGCCGGCGTGCTCACGCAGCGCGGCAGCCGCACGGACCGCGATGTTGTCCCATCCCTCGGGCACCAGCGCGGCCTCGGCCTCGGCGTCCTCGACGTCGACCGTCGTGGTCACGGTGATCTCGTCGGAGTCGACCACGGTGGCGCGCAGCTCGTCGTGCAGGTCGACGGCCTGGTACACCGTCGCGAGCGGGTGGAAGCCGTCCTCGCGCACGGGTCCGACGCCGAGACACAGGTTGATCTTGGCGGGCACGCGCACGCTGACGGAAGTCACCGCCCCAACCTACAGACGGGTCGAGGACGAGGTGGTGCCGTAGGGGGCACGCGGTCGTCGACTCAGCCCAGGACGGTCGCGATGCGGGCGAAGTCCGCGACGTCCAGCTGCTCCCCGCGCGCCTGCGGGTCGACCCCCGCCGACCGCAGCGCCTGCTCCGCCGCCGCTCCCGAGCCGACCAGTCCCGAGAGGGCCGCGCGGAGCGTCTTGCGCCGCTGGGCGAACGCGGCGTCGACGACCCGGAAGGTCGCGCGGCGAAGGGTCTCGTCGCCGGGCGTGGGCCTGCGACGCAGGGACACGAGGGCCGAGTCGACGTTCGGGACGGGCCAGAACACCTGGCGTCCGATGGTGCCGGCCAGGGCGACGTCGCAGTACCAGGACGCCTTGACGCTCGGCACCCCGTACGTGCGGGACCCGGGGCCGGCGGCGAGTCGGTGCGCCACCTCGGCCTGCACCATCACCAGCACGGACTCGATCGAGTCGAAGCGCTCGAGCAGGTGCAGCAGCACCGGCACCGACACGTTGTACGGCAGGTTGGCCACGAGCGCCGTGGGCGCCGGGCCCGGCAGCTCCTCCACGCGCATGGCATCGGCCTGCACGAGGTGGAGCCGGTCGGCGTGGTCGGGCGCGTGCTCGGCCACGGTGATCGGCAGTCGTCCTGCGAGGACCGGGTCGATCTCGACGGCCACCACCTGGCTGGCCACGCCCAGCAGCTCGAGCGTCAACGAACCCAGTCCGGGGCCGACCTCGACGACGACGTCGTCGGGACCGACCCCGGAGGTGCGGACGATGCGCCGGACGGTGTTGGCGTCGACCACGAAGTTCTGGCCACGTTGCTTCGTGGGGCGCAGGCCGATCGCGTCAGCGATCCGACGCACCTCGGTCGCGCCCAGCAACGAGGGCGGGCGCGACGACGACGGCGGGAGCGCCGGGCCGCTCAGCCGACACCGACCTTCGCGGCGCAGGACCACTGGCCCCAGCCGGACCGCTGCTGCAGGATCTTGGCGTACTTGATCTGCACCTCGCGGCTGTGCTCGTGCGGCAGGCCGGGCCCGCCGACGCTGCGCCAGGTGGCCGCCGAGAACTGCAGTCCGCCGTAGTAGCCGTTGCCGGTGTTGATGCTCCAGTTGCCGCCGGACTCGCACTTCGCGATGCGGTCCCACACGCTGCCGTCCTCGACGGACGGGGCCTCGGCGGTGCCACGCACCACGACGCGCGGCGCGCCCTTCTCGAGCGTCCTCGAGGTCAGCACCAGGCGGTGGCGGACCTTGCCGTCGGCCTTCGTGAGCAGCACCTGCTGCTGGACCTCGCTGGGGCTCCCCTCCTCCAGGACCTTCTCGGTGCCCTTCTCGAGGGAGTCGTCGTCGCGGTACTCGACCTTCAGGTCGCGCTCGAGCTTCTCGGTGGTGTCGACCATCTCGATGCGCACGACCTCGACGTCGTCGCCGGGCTTCACCAGGGCGGCGCGACCGATCGCGTCGCCGGCCGTGACCTCGTCGTTCTCGTCGAGCCGGACGCCGGCCTCCTCGAGCACGCCCTCGGCCGTCGGGGCCGCGCTGGTGACCGAGCGGTCGTCACCGTCCACGGAGACCGTGAGCTTCTTGGGGTTGGACACGACGACCTGCGAGCCCGTGTCGTCGAGCCGGGTGTCACGGTCGGCGCTGACGTCGGCACCGGGGGCGGGGTCGACGTCGAGCTCGTCGAGGACGTCGCCGACCGTGGCGGCGTGCACGGTCTCGCGCTTCACCGTGCCGTCGACGGCCAGCACGACGTCCTTGGCGTAGCGGACCTTGATCGTGTCGCCGTCGGAGACCGAGGCAGTCGGCTCGACGTTCACCGCGGCGTCGGTGGTCCGGACATCCTGGCTCTTCAGCAGCGACCCGACGGAGGCGCCGAACGTGCGGACGGTGTCCTTGCGGCCGTCGACGTCGAGCGTGACGGTCTTGCCGAGCGTGCCGTAGGCGGCGACACCGGCGCCGATGACGAGCAGCACGGCCAGGTTGAGCGCGATGACGACACGCTTCTTCGTCTGGCGGTGGCGACTGCGGGAGGGTGTCGCCGCGGGGGTGGCCGAGGAGCCGGTCTGGGGGGTCTGGGGGGACTTCGAGAAGGGGTGACGCACTGCTTTCCTCTGGTCGGGGACAGGGACGGCTGGAGATGGGCAGCCTCACCACCCTGCGACAGGAGGCCCGTGCCGTCAAACAGCGGAGCCGTGCTGCTGCCAGGATCCTCCGAACGCGCGGTCGGTGTTCTCGTCGATGGCCCGGCAGAGGTCGTCGACGGATCGGCCCAGGAACTCAGCCATGAAACGCACCGTCAGCGGGACGAGGAACGAGGCGTTCGGGCGCCCGCGGTGCGGCATCGGTGTGAGGAACGGCGCATCGGTCTCGACGAGGATCCGATCCGTCGGCGTGATCGCGAGCGCCTCGCGCAGGGGCTCGGCGTTCTTGAACGTGACCGTGCCGGAGAACGACAGGTACGCGCCACGGTCGAGGCACCGACGGGCGACGTCGGCGTCACCGGAGAAGCAGTGCATGACCGTGCGCTCGGGCACGCCCTCGTCGTCCAGGAGCGCGAGCACGTCGTCGTGGGCGTCGCGGTCGTGGATGACGAGCGTGCGGTCGTGGCGCTTCGCCATGGCCACGTGCGCGCGGAACGAGCGGTGCTGCGCGTCGCGACCGTCGGGCCCGGTGCGGAAGTAGTCGAGCCCGGTCTCCCCCACCGCCCGCACCTGCGGGTCCTGCGCGAGCGCGTCGATCTCGGCCAGGGCCGCGTCGAGCGTGCCGTCGGCGTCGAGCAGCGGCGCCTCGTTTGGGTGCAGGGCCACGGCGGCGACGACGGCCGGGTGGGCCCGGGCCGTCTCGACCGCCCACCGGGACCCCTCGAGGTCGCAGCCGACCTGCACGATGCGGTTCACGTTGACCGCGGCAGCACGGTCGAGAGCGTCGTCGACGTCGATGACGAGGCCACCCTTGATCCGGTGGTCGAGGTGGCAGTGGTTGTCGACCACCGGCGACGGCAGCGGCTCCGGTGCGTCCGGCCAGGGCCAGCGGGCCGAGCCCGCGTCGGTCACTCGGCGTCCTCGATGCGTGGGAACAGGCTCGGGACCTTCGTGATCACCGAGCCCTCGGGCAGCCGGCCCCAGGCCGCCGCCGCGGAGATGCGCTGGTCGGCCAGCGCCCCCAGCGCCGGCTCGGCGCCCAGGGACTCCCACAGCGACGCCGACGCCTTCGGCATGACGGGGTTGAGCAGCACGGCCAGCACGCGCAGGCCCTCGGCCGCGGTGACCAGGATGGTCGCGAGCCGCTCCTTCTGCGACTCGTCCTTGGCCACCTGCCACGGCGCCTGATCGGTGAGGTAGCCGTTGAGCGCCTCGACGATCCGCCACACCTGGGCGAGGGCGTCCTGCGGGGCGATCCGGTCGATCGCGCGGTCGGCCTCGAGCACGGACTCCTCGACCAGCGCGACGAGGGCGTCCTCGGCCGGGCCGTGCGGGCCGGCGTCGGGCAGCGCGCCGTCGAAGTACTTGCCGATCATGGCGGCCACCCGCGAGGCCAGGTTGCCGAAGCCGTTGGCCAGCTCGGCGTGGTACCGGGCCCGCATGTCCTCCCAGGAGATCGAGCCGTCGGCGCCGAACGTGAGCGCCCGCGCGAAGTAGTAGCGGTAGGCGTCGGATCCGAACACGTCGACCAGCTCGTCGGGACGGATGCCGTTGGCCTTGCTCTTGCTCATCTTCTGCCCGCCGACCAGCAGCCAGCCGTGGGCGAACACGCGGTGCGGCACCGGGCGGCCTGCGGCCATGAGCATGGCCGGCCAGATGACCGCGTGGAACCGGGCGATGTCCTTGCCGACGAGGTGCACGTCGGCGGGCCAGAGCTCGCCGAAGCGCTCGTCGTCGACGCCGTAGCCCGCCGCCGTCACGTAGTTGAGGAGCGCCTCGATCCACACGTACATGACGTGCGAGTGGTCCCACGGGACCTTGATGCCCCAGTCGAACGTGGACCGGCTGATGGAGAGGTCCTTGAGCCCGCGGCGCACGAACGAGACGACCTCGTTGCGCGCCGACTCGGGCTGGATGAAGTCGGGGTTGCTCTCGTAGAGCTCGAGAAGGCGGTCGGCGTACTTGCTGAGCGGGAAGAAGTAGTTCTCCTCGGTCATGTGCTCCACCCGGGAGCCGTCGAGCGCGGAGACCTTGTGGCCCTCGTCGTCACCCTCGCCGTCGGCGACGTCGTCCTCGGCCACGAACTCCTCCGACCCCACGGAGTACCAGCCGGTGAACTCGCCCTTGTAGACCTCGCCGCGGTCGTAGAGGTCCTGCCAGAACGCCTGCGATCCTGCCTCGTGGCGCGCCTCGCTGGTGCGGATGAAGTCGTCGTTGGCGATGTCGAGCGTCTCGAGCAGCGGTTTCCACTCCGTCTCGACCAGCCGGTCGGTCCACTCCTGCGGCGTGACGCCGTTCTGCTCGGCCTTGCGGAGCACCTTGAGGCCGTGCTCGTCGGTGCCCGTCAGGTACCAGACGTCCTCGCCGCGCTGCCGGTGCCAGCGGGTGAGGATGTCGCCGATGACCGTCGTGTAGCCGTGGCCGATGTGCGGCGCGTCGTTGACGTAGTAGATCGGCGTGGTGACGTAGTAGGACACGCCACGATCCTAGTGACCGCGGCCCGGACGTCCGGCGCTGCGTCGAGCAGGCGGGGGTCGTGGGGCGTCGGTCGGGGCTGGGCCGGTCGGCCGCTTGTCAGCGTGCGTGGGCGGCGTCGTAGACCACGCGCTTGCGCACGCCGGTGTCGGCGACCACCTGGGCGACGGCGTCCTTGCGGCTGAGCCCGGTGGACTCGGCGGCGGCGACCAGGGACCGGAGGGCGTCGTCGTCGAGGTCGGCGGCGACGGCCACGTGGCCGGCCACCACGAGCGTGACCTCGCCGCGGACGCCGTGCTCCTGCTCGTCGACCCAGGCCACCAGCTCGGCGAGCGTGCCACGCGCGACCTCCTCGTAGGTCTTGGTCAGCTCGCGGCACACGGCGGCGGGACGGTCGTCGCCGAGGGCCGAGGCCAGGGCGGCGAGCGTGGCACGGGTGCGGTGCGGCGACTCGAAGAACACCATGGTGCGGGGCTCGGTGGAGAGTGCGGCGAAGGCACGGTCGCGCTCGCCGGCCTTGCGCGGCGGGAACCCCTCGAAGCAGAAGCGGTCGACCGGCAGCCCGCTGACGGCCAGGGCCGTGAGCACCGCCGAGGGGCCGGGGATGGCGTGCACGTCGACGTCGGCCTCGAGCGCCGCGACCACCAGCCGGTAGCCCGGGTCGGACACGCTCGGCATGCCGGCGTCGGTCACGAGCAGCACGTCGAGCCCGTCCTGGAGGTGCTCCACCAGCTCGGGGGTGCGCTCGCGCTCGTTGCCCTCGAAGTAGGAGACGATCCGCCCACCGACCGTCGCACCGAGGTCGGCCGCGAGCCTGCGCAGACGTCGGGTGTCCTCCGCCGCCACGACGTCGGCCGACCCGAGCGCAGCGACGAGCCTCGGCGACGCGTCGTCCGCCCGCCCGATGGGAGTCGCCGCGAGGATCAGCATCCCCCCATCCTCCCCCATCGGTGGATTCTCAACATCAGGCTCCCCATCGGTGGATCCTCAACCTCAGCAGGCGGGCTGCGGTTGAGAATCCACCGATGACTGGGGTGCGTCCACAGGACCGGACCGCGCCACGTCGAAGGAGCGTTGCCATCCACAGCACCGACGGGATCCCTGTCGAGACCGGGCGTCCGGGTCTGGACTGGTTCCATGGGATCTCCACGCCGTGTTCCTGCCGAGCTGCACGGCAGACCGTTCCACCGGGACGAGGCTCTCGCGCTCGGGGTCACGGCGCGCCAGCTGCAGCACTCGCGCTTCGTCGACCTGTTCCCGTCCGTGTACCGGCTCGAGGACACCCTCATGACGCCTCGCGCCTGGGTCGAGGCTGGACGTCTGGCCCTTCCAGGCGACGCGCACGCCAGCCACCAGACCCGGTTGGTCGATCTCGGCGTCGAGCTGGGACCGCTGTTCCCTCTCCACTTCACGGTTCCCCGCGACCTGCATCTCGCCGCCAAGCCCTCGAAGCTCTTCCTGCACCGCACGGTCGCCCTGCCACCGGTCGACGACGGCGGGGTGAGCATCGCGGCTGCCCTCACGGGCGCCGCGAGCATCCTCCGCCTGCTCGACGTGGTGAAGCTCGCCGACTGGGTGCTGCACCGAGGCCACGTCCGCGTGCACGACCTCCGCCGGTTCACCGAGACCGACCACTGGCGCCCTGGCGCGGACGAGCTGCGCCGGGCCCTGGAGCTGATCGACCCGGGGTCGGCGAGCCTGCCCGAGAGCGAGCTGCGGTGCCTGCTCGTGGGCGCTGGACTCCCGCGACCGGAGTCGAACGCCGACGTCCACGACGCGGACGGCCGCTTCCTGGCCCGAGGTGACCTCGTGTACCGCTGGCTCAAGCTGTTGATCGAGTACGAAGGACGGCAGCACGCCTTCGACGTCGCGCAGTTCGAGCGGGACATCCACCGGTACGGCGGACTCCGTGGGGATGCCTGGGCGTACTTCCAGGCCACCTCGTCGATGCTCGAGACCCCGGCGGCAACCGTGCGGGCCATCCACCAGCTGATGGTGCGGCAGGGATACACCGGTGCTCCCCCGTCGTTCGTCGGGCGCCGGTGGCAGTCCCTCTTCGAGGTGCCGACGCGCTGGCGCCACGATGCGCGACGTCGCGGTCGCGACTCGTCGGTGGCTCAGCAACCGCAGATCCGCCGCTGACGTTGCTGAGGCACCTTCGGTCCGGCTGATGTTGATGATCCACCGATGGTGGGCGGGCTGGCAGGATGGGCGGGTGCGAGGGTGGGAGCGGGAGCGCGTCGTGGGGTGGGTGGGCCCGCTGTCCGTGGCGGTGCTCGCGCTGGTGCTGCGGCTGTGGCACCTCGGACGGCCGAACCTGCTGGTCTTCGACGAGACCTACTACGCCAAGGACGCGTACTCGCTTCTGCAGCACGGCTACGTGCAGGACTTCGTCGAGGACGCCAACGACAAGATCGTGGCGGGCGACCTCGCGGACCTGATGACGGGCCAGCCCGCCTACATCGCCCATCCCGACGGTGGGAAGTGGCTCATCGCGCTCGGTGAGCAGCTGTTCGGCATGGACTCCTTCGGGTGGCGCGTCTCTGCCGCCGTCGTCGGTGCCCTCACCGTCCTCGTGCTGGCCCGGCTCGTGCGCCGGCTCACCGGGTCGACGTGGGTGGGCTGCCTGGCCGGGCTGCTCCTGTGCCTCGACGGCATGCACCTCGTGATGTCGCGCACCGCCCTGCTCGACGTGTTCCTCGCCTTCTGGGTGGTCGCCGCCGTGGCCTGCCTCGTCGCCGACCGCGACGCCGTCCGCGCACGGCTCGACCGCCACCGGCCCTGGCGACCCTGGCAGCTCGCCGCCGGACTGTGCTTCGGCATGGCGACGGCCACGAAGTGGAGCGGTCTCTACGCACTCGCCGCGTTCGGCCTCGTCGTCGTGGTGTGGGAGGTGCTGGCCCGACGCAGCCACGCACGTGAGACCGGGTCGTCGGGACCACGCTTCGGCTGGATCCGCACGACCCTGGTCACCGGGCTGCCGGCCTTCGTGACGATCGTCGGCGTGACCCTCGTGGTCTACCTCGTGTCGTGGACCGGGTTCCTGCTGCACCACGAGCTGTACGCCGAGCGCTACGGCCTGGGCGATCCGTCGTGGGGCACCTACGTCGCCTCGCCCACCCCCGGCGCGCTCGGCGCGGTCACCGACGCCTTCCGGTCGCTCTGGCACTTCCACGTGATGCTGTTCGACTTCCATACCGGCGACTACCTCGCGGGCAAGACGCACCCCTACGCCTCGAACCCGCTCGGCTGGCTCGTTCTCGAGCGGCCGGTGGCCTTCGACGCGCAGAACGACCTGCCCGCCGCCACCTGCGGCGCTCCGGCCGACTCGTCGTGCATGCGCGTGGTGACCGCCCTCGGGAACCCCGCCGTGTGGTGGACCGGGTCCCTCGCGGTGATCGCCTCGGTCGTCGCGTGGTTCCGGACCCGCGACGGTCGCTGGGCGGTGCCGGTGGTCGGCGTCGCCGCAGGATGGCTGCCCTGGTTCCTCAGCACCGACCGACCGATCTTCAGCTTCTACGCCGTGGTCGTGCTCCCGTTCATGATCGTCGCCGTCTGCCTGCTGGTCGACGAGGCGCGGCGCGCGGCCACCACGGCGCGTCAGCGCTACGCCGTGGGGCTGGTGGTGGGCCTGCTCGTGGTGGCCACCGTGGTCCTCTTCTGGTTCTTCCAGCCGATCTGGACCGACGCGCTGATCTCCTACGACGCCTGGTACCGCCGGATGTGGTTCAGCCGCTGGATCTAGGCCCCGGAGCCAGGAGCAGCCACCGCCGAGCCCGACGCCTCGCGCCCGGCGATGGCCAGACCCAGCATCCAGGCCACCTCGTCGGCCGCCTCGCGGGCCGGCTTCGACGGTCGCGTGATCGACGAGAGCACGAGCCGCACCACCACCTCGACGGCCACGTCGAGCTCGGCGTCGGCGAACGGCAGCGGCGAGAACTGGTCGACCAGCTCGGCCTTGACCACGGCCGACGCCGCCTCCACGATCTCGCCGGACTCGGTGGTGAGGATCGCCAGCAGGTCGCCGTCCTGCTCCGAGTGGACCGACGTGACGATCGTGCGGACGAGGACGCTGCGCTCCCCCAGCTCGAGGGCGCCCCGGCAGGCCGCCCGGACGCCGGACACGATGTCGTCGGCCTCCCGCAGGCGGTCGCGCACGACGGCGAGGAAGCGGTCCAGCTCGCGCAGCGCCAGCGCCTGCGCCAGGGCGTGCTTGGTGCCGAGCTCGTTGTGCACGGTCTGACGACTCACCCCGGCCAGCCGGGCGATCCGCGACATCGTGATCGCGCTCCACCCCTCGGACTCGACGACCTGCTGGGCCGCGTCGAGGAGGCGTTCGCGCATGGAGGGCACGACGGCACCGTACGTCGCTGCGCCAAGGTCGGCGGCGACGGTCACGCCGGTACCTCGGTGAGTGCCTCCGCGAGATCGTCGGACTCGACGAGCAGCCCGGGCTCGGGCCGCGCGCC
The DNA here is from genome assembly GCF_001423335.1 of Aeromicrobium sp. Leaf289. Classification (NCBI taxonomy): domain Bacteria; kingdom Bacillati; phylum Actinomycetota; class Actinomycetes; order Propionibacteriales; family Nocardioidaceae; genus Aeromicrobium; species Aeromicrobium sp. Leaf289. Next base: position 230,545 of record NZ_LMNK01000003.1, read on the forward strand.
CTCGGCGATCCACCGGCGCGCGAGCCGCACGTCGGCCGGGCGGCCGAGCGCCACGGCACCGCGCAGCACGCCGCCGTCGAGGTAGAACGCGGTGAAGTCGCGGGCCTCGAGCGAGCCGCGCAGGGCGACGTCGTGGCCGGCAGCCGGCCAGCCCGTCACCTGCAGCGTGTGCCCGTACTGGTCGGACCAGCACCACGGGACCTCGTCGAAGGCCAGGTCCTGGCCGGCCACGACCTTGCCGACCGCAGCGCCGTGGTTCTGCGCTCCCTGCCAGTGCTCCACGCGGTGCATCCCGCCGAGCACCCCGCTCGGGAGCAGGGCGACGTCGCCGGCGGCGTACACGTCGGGGGCGTTCGTGCGGCCGTGGTCGTCGACGACGATCGCACCGCCCTCGACCTCGATGCCGGCCTCGACGGCGAGCCGGCTGTTCGGCGCCATGCCGACGGCGACCACCACGACGGGCGCGGACCACGCACGACCGTCGGCGGCGGTCACGACGGTGTGCCCGGCGGCGTCCCCGGAGCCGGCGTCGATGGAGATGACCTCCACCCCGCAGTGCAGGTGGGTCCCCTGCTCGGCGTGGAGCGCGGCGTAGAAGTCGCCGAGCGCCGGCGGCAGGAGGTGCGGCAGCGGCGACGCAGCGGCCTCGAGAAGGGTCACCTCCGCACCTCGCTCCCGTGCGCTGGCGGCGATCTCGGACCCGATCAGCCCGGCACCGACGACCACGACGGGCCGGCCGGGCCCGAGGGCGGAGACGATGCCGTCGACGTCGGCGAGGGACCGCAGCGTCCGCACGCCGGCGGCGCCTGCCTCGGTGGTGACGGCGTCGAGCGTGCGCGCCGAGCCGCCGGTGGCGAGCAGGAGGCTCCCGTAGCCGATCACCTCGCCCGAGGCCAGCGTGACCTCGTGGTCCTCCACGGAGACGGACGCGACCGCCTGGTCCGTGCGGAGGTCGATGCGCTGCTGCTCGTACCACTCCGCCTTGCGGATGCGGATGTCGTCAGCACCCTTCTCGCCCCGCACGACCTCCTTCGAGACCGGGGGCCGACGGTAGGGCAGCTCCGGCTCGTCGCCGATCAGGACGATCTCGCCCTCGAAGCCGGCCAGGCGCGCTGCGCCGGCCGCGCTGACGCCCGCGATGCCGGCGCCGACGATCACGAAGCGGTCCGTGGTCACGGTCATCGACTCAGCCGACCTGCGTCATCGTGAAGTCGGCCTTGGCCGCGCCGCAGTCCGGGCAGGTCCAGTCGTCGGGGATGTCCTCCCACTTCGTGCCCGGCGGGAAGCCCTCCTCCTCCCAGCCCTGGGCCTCGTCGTAGATGAATCCGCACTGCTGGCACTCCCACACCTTCACTGCTGCGCTCCTCGCTGTGCTTGTCCCATCCGGTCTTGCTCCGCCTGCTCGCGGGCCCGTGCGGCCCGCGTCTCGGCACTGATGATGTCGCCGTCCTGGTCGTTGCCGGTGAACTCGGCCTCGGGCACGAAGTCGACCTGCTCGCGCACGCCGCAGTCGGGGCACGTCCAGTCGGCGTCGACGTCGTCGAACGCCGTGCCGGGCGGCCACCCCTCACGGGGGTCGCCGACGGTCTCGTCGTACACGTACTCGCAGTTCGGGCAGATGAAGCGGGCCATGTCAGGCGGCTCCCTCGAGATCGGTGGCGGTCGCGGAACCGTAGCGCGCCCGGTACCGGTCCGCCATGCGCGGATGCAGGTTCGCCTGGTTCACGTCGCCGTCGTAGTGCGACAGCACGCGCTCGTCCATGACCCGGCGCCACACGGCCGGGATCCACGTCGCGACGATCATGCCGGCGTACCCGGTGGGCAGCACGGGAGCCTGCTTGAAGTCGCGCAGGGCCTGGTAGCGACGCGTCGGGTTGGCGTGGTGGTCGCTGTGCCGCTGCAGGTGGTAGAGCAGCACGTTGGTGCCGATGTTGTTGCTGTTCCAGCTGTGCGACGGGTTGACCCGCTCGTAGCGGCCGGACTCCAGCTTCCGACGCTTCATGCCGTAGTGCTCGAGGAAGTTGACCGACTCGAGCAGCCAGATGCCCAGGATGGCCTGGAGCACGAGGTAGGGCAGGATCTCGGGGCCGAAGGCGACGGTCAGCGCGCCCCACAGCACCACGCTGAACGCCCAGGCGTTGATGACGTCGTTCCTCAGGCTGAACGGGCTCTTGCCGAGCCGGGCGAAGCGCTTCTTCTCCAGCGACCAGGCGCTCTTCAGGCTGCCCAGGACGGTGCGCGGCATGAACTCCCAGACCGTCTCGCCCAGCCGGCTGCTGGCGGGGTCCTCGGGGGTGGCGACCCGCACGTGGTGGCCCCGGTTGTGCTCGATGTAGAAGTGGCCGTAGAAGGTCTGCGCGAGGGCGATGCGGGCGAACCAGCGCTCGTGCTCCTCCTTCTTGTGGCCCAGCTCGTGGGCGGTGTTGATCCCGATGCCGGCGACCATGCCGAGGCCCGTGGCCAGCCCGATCCTCTCGAGGACGCTCAGCGGGTCGGGGATGCCGGGCAGCGTGCCGCCGCCGAGCAGGTAGGCGCCCCAGATGAAGCCGACGAGCTGGAGCGGGATGAACGCGTAGGTGACCCAGCGGTAGTAGCGGTCCTCCTCCAGCGCCTCGATGAGCTCGTCCGGCGGGTTGTTCGGGTCGAGCCCGGCCATCAGGTCGAAGAGCGGGATGAGGACGAACACGAAGAACGGTCCGAAGAACCACACGCCGCTCCACCCGGTGGCGGCGTACATGCCCCACATGGTGAGCGGGATGAGCGGGATGATCGCGCCCATGATCCACAGATGGCGCTTCCTGTCGTTCCACTCGACGGTGCGGCCGTCGACGGTGGCCGAGATCGTCATGATGTACCTCCTGCTGCCGGTCGCGACGCTGCGGGGTGCGGCGCGGATCACTTGACAGAAAGGTACTAACTGTCAAGCCGCTTGACAACCCCTTAGCTCCTGTCAAGTGGTGGGCGTCACATCTCGCCGGTGGACGCGCCCCGACGACAAGCGGGGAGATCAGAGCGAGCCGCCCCCGACGGGAGTCGGGGACGGCCCGCTGAGGCCCCGGACCGGGGCAACAGGGAAACCGCGGTCCGGGGAGCTTGTGGGCCGGCGGGAGCCGGCGTGTTCAGTTGTGGTCCGAGTGGTCAGTTGACGGCGTAGGCGTAGACGATGGCCGGGCCCAGCACGATCGCGAACAGCACCGGCAGGATGCAGGTCATGAGCGGGATCAGGATCTTGACCGGGACCTGCTGCGCCTTGGCCTCCGCCCGACGGCGCCTGCTCAGCCGCATCTCCTTGGCCTGGCTGCGCACGACGCTCGCGATCGAGACGCCGAACTCCTCGGCCTGAACCACGGCCTTGCAGAAGGCGCGCAGCTCGTCGACCGACGTCCGGTCGGCGAGCGACAGGTAGGCCTCCTTGCGCGACATGCCCAGGCTCATGTCCTGCATCAGCCGCACGAGCTCGTCGTTGAGCGGACCACTGCCGCGCTCGCCGGCCTTGGCCAGCGCCGCCTCGAAGCCGACGCCGGCCTCGAGCGAGATGACGATCTGGTCGAGCAGGTCGGGCAGGGCCTTCTGGATGTCCTCCTGGCGCTTGACCGCGTAGTTGTACACGAGCAGGTCCGGGACGAAGTAGCACAGGACCACGGACCCGGCCGCCGCCAGCGGCATCAGCGGGTGGTCGAACCGGCTCAGGAGCATCGACCCGAAGAGCAGCCCGAAGAGCGCGCCGGCGGGCTTCATGAGCACCACCCGCTCACGCGTCCACCCCTCGGGGTGGCCGGCCAGCACCATGTTGCGCTCGAGCCGCTTGAGCAGGGTGCTCGGCGTGAAGCGCTCCCACAGGTCGGCGCGCGTCTCGTCGACCTTCTGCACGCCGCTGTCGGCCACGCTGTCGGGGACGCGGGTCATGGTCTTGACCCGCTTGCGGACGGCTCCGCCTCCGGGCGCGGCCACCACGCCGGCGCCGACGAGGGCCAGCCCGAGGGCCATGAGCAGGAGCAGTGCTGCGAGCAGGACCATGTCAGAACTCGATCCGCACGATGGACCGCATCCAGAAGCCACCCAGCACGTACATGACGCCGCAGCCGAGCATGATGAGCTTGCCGATGCCCGAGTCGATGAAGACCCCCATGCGGTCGGCCGCGACCATCGAGTAGTAGATCCCGATGCCGATCGGCAGGGCCATCAGCACGTAGGCCGAGATCCGGCCCTCGGCCGACAGCGCCATCACCTGCTCGCGGATGTGGTGCCGCTCGCGGATGGTCTCGGCCACCTGGTCGAGGATCTCGTTCAGGTTGCCGCCGGTCTCGCGCTGGGCCTCGATGGCCTGGGCGATCCAGCGGAAGTCGTCGGACTCCATCCGGTCGGCGACCTGCTCCATCGCGTCCACCAGGTCACGGCCGATGCGGTACTCGTTGACGACCCGCGTCAGCTCCTCGGCCATCGGCGAGTCCGCGTCGCGCGACGCCGCGTCCATGGCCGTGGGCAGGCTCTGGCCGGCCCGCAGCGAGGACGCCATCATCTGCAGCAGCGAGCCGAGCTGTCCGGCGAACCGCTTGCGTCGCCGACCCACCTTGGCGCGCACCACCACCTTGGCCACGACGGGCACCAGCAGCGAGGCCACGAAGGAGAGCAGCACCGGCTGCTGCAGGGCCACCAGCCCGAAGAAGGTCCCTCCACCGAGGGCGAGGACGAGCACGACGAGCGCGGCGACCGACGACCTCATGCCGGCCAGCTCGAGCTCGTCGGAGGTGAACGGCCGCCAGCCTCGACGGCTCAGCACCCCTTCCACCGTCGAGACGGCACCGTCGTTCATCCGCCTGAGCAGCGGCTTGCGCTCGAGCACGGCGTACTGGGCCACCCGGCCACGCGTGCCTCGCGTCTCCGGCATCCCGACCACGGCCAGGTAGCCGCAGAAGACCGCGGCGAGCACGAGGACCGCTCCGATGATCAGCATCGGGTCACCCCACCCTCGCCTGACGCACCAGGTTCTCCAGGTCGAACGCGATGCCGTGGTCCTCGAAGCGCTCGCTGAACCGTGGCCGGATCCCGGTCGGGATGGCGTGGCCTCGGAACTTCCCGTGCTCGTCGACCCCGGCGGCGAAGTCGAACGTGAACACGTCCTGCAGCACGACGGTGTCACCCTCCATGCCGAGCACCTCGGTCACGTTCACGACGCGGCGCGTCCCGTCGCGCAGTCGTTGGATCTGCACGATGAGGTCGACCGCGCTGGCGGCCTGCTCGCGGATCGCCCGCAGGGGCAGGTCCATGCCCGCCATGAGCACCAGCGTCTCGAGCCGCGACATGGCGTCGCGGGGCGAGTTGGCGTGCAGCGTGGAGAGGGAGCCGTCGTGGCCCGTGTTCATGGCCTGGAGCATGTCGAGCGCCTCGCCGCCACGACACTCGCCGACGACGATGCGGTCCGGACGCATGCGCAGCGAGTTGCGCACCAGGTCACGGATCGTCACCTCGCCGCTGCCCTCGATGTTGGCCGGCCGCGCCTCCATGCGCACCACGTGCGGCTGCTGGAGGTTGAGCTCGACGGCGTCCTCGATCGTGACGATCCGCTCCCCCGCCGGGATGAACCGGCTGAGGACGTTCAGCAGCGTCGTCTTGCCGGTGCCGGTGCCGCCGCTGACCAGGATGTTGAGCTTGGCCTGCACGCAGGCGTGCAGGAGCTGGGCCATCTGCTCGGTCATGCTGCCGAAGCCGATGAGGTCGCTGACCGTGAACGGGTCCTTGCTGAACTTGCGGATCGTCAGCGACGAGCCGTCGACGGCCAGCGGCGGGATGACGGCGTTCACGCGGGACCCGTCCGAGAGCCGCGCGTCCACGAGCGGCGACGACTCGTCGATGCGCCGACCGACCTTGCTGACGATGCGCTCGATCACGCGACGCAGGTGCTCCTCGGAGGCGAAGCGGGTGGCGACCTGGGTCAGCCGGCCGCGACGCTCCACGTACACCTGGTCGAAGCGGTTGACCATGATCTCGGTGATGGACTCGTCCTCGAGCATGCGCTCCAGCGGTCCGAGCCCGATCGCGTCGTCCTCGACGTCGCGGACCAGCCGACGTCGCTCGTCGGAGCTCAGCAGCAGCTGCTGGTCACCCTCGATGACGGCGGTGAGCTCCTCGCGCACGAAGGTGTGCAGCTGCTCCTCGGTCAGGCTCGGGTCGTTGATGCGCGCCCCGATCCGGTCGAGCAGCGCCTCGGACGCGCGGGCCTTCATGGTCGCGTAGGCGTCACCGAGAGCACCGGTGGCCTCGACCTCCTCCAGCTCCTCCTCGACCACGGACGAGGAGAAGGTGCTGGTCTCGCGCGCACTCGCGAGGCGGTCGCTCAGCCGCATGGTCACGCCACCTCCAGCCGCTTGTGGCCCTGCTTGCCCTCGGTGGCGCGCGCACGGTCGTAGATCTTCTTCGACAGCGACTTGACCGCCTTGGCGAACGGGTTCGACTTGCTGGTGACGACGAGCGGCACGCCCTTGTTCGACGCGACCGGCACCTCCTTGGCGCGCGGCAGCACCAGGTCCACCGGCACACCGAGCAGCGCCTCCACGTCCTTGACCTTCAGACCCGACTGCTTGTCGGCGAAGTTGAGCACGACGTGGCGCGACGGCGGCATCAGCGACAGCTCGCCCAGCAGCTCGATCTCCTTGCGGACGCTGCGCAGACAGGCGATGTCCATCGTCGAGACGAGGATCGCGTCGTCGCTCGCCTCGAGGGCTCCGAGGGTCGCCTCCTCGAGTCCGGCGGCCGTGTCCAGGACCACGTAGCGGAACTGCTCCTGCAGCTGTCGCACGAGCGCGCTCACCTGCTCCGCCGTGACGTGGTCGTTCGCGGCCGGGCTCTCGGCGCCGCAGAGGACGAAGAAGCCGGCGTCGTGCACCGTCAGGTACGTCTTGAGCAGCAGGCTGTCGTGCGCTCCGGGACCGAAGGCGTCCTCGAGCGTGTGCGACGGGCGAAGGTCCAGCACCGTCGAGACGTCGCCGAACTGCAGGTCCAGGTCGACCAGCACGACCTCCATCGGCGACTGCTGCGCGAGCGACACCGCGAGGTTCGTCGAGATGCTGGTCTTGCCCACCCCGCCCTTCGGCGACAGCACCGTCATGGTGCGGGACCGGAAGTCGACGGGCATGGTCTTGGGGGCCAGCTTGAGCGGGTCTCCCGACGACGTCGGCGCGCGCGCGTCGAGCCGCGCCCGCAGTCCGGCCAGCAGGCTTGGGTCGTCGATGCTCGGAGCCACGTCGCGGATGCCCGACCGCATCGCCTCGAGCATGATCTCCTTCTCGGTCGCCGCGACCAGCACCAGGTCGACGTCGGGCCGGACGGCCGCGACCTCGCGCGCCAGGGCCATCGACGCAGCGAGCGGCACCGCGGACGTGAGGACCATGGCGTCGGGGATGACGGTGGGGTCGAGGCCGCGCAGGAAGCTCGTGGAGTCCCCCTGCAACGCGTCGGCACCGAGCGTCACGCACTGGTGGCCGATGGTGGCCTCCACCCGGGCGGCGAGCTCGTCGTCGCCGCCGACGATCAGGACGAGGCTCATCGGTCCAGCACCTCGTCGGACGTGACGACGCCACCGCCACCGGTGTCGGTGTCCTCGTTCTGCTTGGTGATCCAGACCTTGCCGAACTCCATGGCGTTGACGATCTTCGTGACGTCGGCGGTCTTGACCGCGACCGTCACGGTGGCGCCGGCCGTGCTCTGGCCGTCGCCTACCCCGGCGTCGACCTTGAGCACCGGCACGCCGTCGACCGCCATGGCGCTGCTCCCGCTGTAGCTGGCGACCACGCCGACCGTGTCGCCGGCCGCCAGGGCCCCACCGACGATCCGCTGGCCCTCGAGCAGGATCGACAGCTCCTGCATGCCCTTGGGCACGGCGGCGTCACCCTTGACGTCGCCGGCCTCGGCGAACTTGGCGGGGGTCAGCTGGTCCCCGGGCACGAGCACGCCACGCGTGACCAGACCCTCGAGCTCGGACAGGTCGGTGACGGCACCGGGCACGACGGCTGCCTTGGGCAGCTCGACGGCCTCGACGCTCGCACTCAGCTCGGAGGACGGCGTCTTGGTCGCCACCTCCTGGGTGACCCGCAGCACCGTGGTGCGCTCGGTCCCCTCGAAGGCCCGGTCGTCGGCACCCTTCGCGTAGGCGAAGAGGGCAGCGAACCCGAGCACGGCCAGCAGCACGGCTGCACCGATGGCCAGAAGTTGCTTGTTCACGAAGATCTCCCTGTTCTCGTGAAGCGCACGGTCCATGACCCCGGACCGCGAGGGGTGGTGGGGACGCCAGACAGGACGCCCCGAGATGCCTGTGCACCCCGTCGCGGGACCGTCCCTCACCCTGTTGCTTGCTGTGCCGCCCTCCGGGCTCCCTCTCCGGTGGGTGGCGAGAGTCGACGCTGAGGCCTCAGTTCCTCAGGGCCGCTCGTGACGATCGAGCAGACGGTGCCGCGAGCCCGAGCTCGCGGCACCGTCCCAGGTTCTCGATCAGCCGCCGGCCTGGCCGTCGATGGCCGTCTCGACACCGGTGAAGGCGTCACGGACGTCGCCGCCCAGGAACCCGATCACGACGATCAGGACGGCGGCGATGAGTGCCACGAGCAGGCCGTACTCGACGGCGGTGGCGCCCTTCTCGTCGCGGCGGTCCTTGAGGCCGGCGACGAAGGCGAGGACGGTGCTGAATGCGTGCATGGTGTTCTCCCTCAGAATGGTGAGCCGCCGGTGACCGGCTGCTCCGCCACCCCTGTTGGTGGCGCTCCCTGAGAAGAAGGTAAGGCCTAAAGTCCCGGGCCGTCCTGGAAGTTACGGGCCATCTTTTCCTGGTCACAACGAACTATGGACGAAACCGTGTGAAGCACTCCGGTTCGATGGGGCACCACCGCACCACACACACGACATGGCGTGGTCCGAGCCGGTGCGTTTCCTCATTTTCCAGTGTTTTTCGACGGCGCGCCGGACCCCTCGCCGAACGACGGCGGCGCGACACCTTCTGCGCCCGCCCGCCATCACCCACGGCCGGTCGACCCTCGGCGACTCGAAGGACTAGTCCGGTCGGTCCGCCGATCCGACCCTGTCGGGACCGCGGAAGGGTCCGCCAGGGACCTTCGCCATGTCCGCACCCCCCCGATCTCGACGGTGAGACGATGTGGCGTCCACCGACACGTACCGGTTGTGACCACCCGCCAGGAGGCCCCCGTGAGCAGGCCCCGCACGTCCGAGACCGGCGACGACGCCGACACGGACGGCGGCCTGCTCCAGCGGGCGAGCACCGGTGACCGCGACGCGTTCGGCGAGCTCTACGACCGGCATGTCCGGGCCGTCTACTGGCAGGCCTTCCGCGTCCTGCGCGACGCCGACGCGGCCGAGGACGCCACCCAGGAGACCTTCGTGGTCGCGTGGCGTCGCTCGCGCACGATCCGACTGGTGGACGGGTCCGTGCTGCCGTGGCTGCTCGTGACCGCCCGGCAGGTGGCCCTGAACGCGGCCCGCAAGGCGGCGCGACGCCGCACTGCGGAGCTCGACGAGGACCTCCCCGCTCGGGACGACGTCGAGTCGACGGTGGAGGCCGAGCTGGCTCGGGTCGAGATCGACGCCGCGGTCGCGGCCCTCGGCGAGCTGGACCAGCGGTTGTACGCCCTGTGCATCGACGGGGACCACAGCTACGAGCAGGCGGCGCGTGAGCTCGGCGTGACCCACGCCGTGGTCCGCAACCGTCTGCACCGACTGCGCGGCCGGCTCCGCGCCGACCTGCGCGCGATGAGGGAGACGTCATGACCGGACGTGGGAACGAGGAGCTGGACGGCCTCGGCGACGAGCGGATCAGCCGGATGCGCCAGGGCGTGATGCACCAGGTGGACGCCGACGTGACGCGTCGCGGCCGTCGCGCCCGGCGCGTGGTGGGGGGCGCGGCCGCTGCGTGTGTGGTCGTCGTCATCGGCGGCCTCGGGACCAGCCTCCTCGTGGCACCCGACGACGGGGGTGACGCGGCCGGCGCCGACAGCAGCGCCGACGTCGCCGCTGCACCCCAGCAGCCCGAGGACGCCGCGGGAGGCCTCCGCACCGAGGTGGACACCGACGAAGCCACGGCACAGGAGCTGCCCGACGTCGAGCAGTCCGAGCGCCAGGTCGTCACGACCGGCAGCGCCACCGTGCGTGTCTCGGCGCCGGCGGAGGTGGCGGACGCCCTGGCTGCCTGGGTCGATCGAGCCGGAGGACGCATCGACCAGCGGGCCGAGTACACGAGCGACGAGTCCGGCACGCGCGGGCGGGTGACGTCGGCGTCCCTCGTGGTGCGGGTCCCGGCCGACGCCGTCGACCGCACGGTGGCGCAGCTGCGCACCTACGGCACCGTCACCGGGCTCGACGTCGCGCGCGAGGACGTGACCGACCGCGTGGCCGATCTCGACGCCCGCATCCGCAGCCTCACCACGTCGGTCGATCGTCTGCTCGAGATCCTCACCGACGCGGACGACGCAGAGGCGCTGCTGGCCGTCGAGCGGGCGCTGTCGGAGCGCCAGGCGGACCTGGAGTCGCTCCAGGCCCAGCGGCGCGCGGTGCGCGACCAGGTCGACCTCTCGACCCTGTCGGTCGAGCTCGTCACCCGCGACGGCGCCGAGTCGGTCGACCCCGGCGGCTTCGTCGGCGGCCTGCAGTCGGGCTGGAACGCGTTGGTCGCCGTCGTCAACGCGAGCGTCGAGGCGCTCGGGGCCGTGCTCCCCTGGCTCGGCGTCGCGCTGCTGGGGTGGCTGCTCTGGCGCCTGGTCGGCTGGCTGCGCCGCAGGCGTTGACCGCTGTCAGGCCCGTTCGAACCAGGTGACCAGAGCCCCGTCGTCGAACGCGACCGAGTCCGTGGGGCGGAACGCCGCCGGCCGGAAGGGGCCGTCGACCACGGGCCGCCCGGACCCGGCCACGACCGGGTACCGCTTGAGGACGATCTCGTCGATCTCCGGCAGCAGGCTCCCGGCGAGCCGCCCGCCCCCGCACAGCCAGATGTCCTGCCCGTCCTGCGACTTCAGCTCCCGGACCCGCTCGACGACGTCGCCGCGGACGACCTCGAGGGCGGGATCGGGCGCCTCGAGCGTCGAGGAGACCACGACCTCGCGCAGGTGCGGGTAGGGCCGGGTGATGCCCACGTCCAGGGCCGGCCGATAGGTCCCGAGTCCCATCAGCAGCGTGTCGAAGTGCTGGTTCGGCGCGTCGGCGAGCCCCAGCGACTCGCGGAACGCGTGCGGCAGGGTCTCGGGGTACTGCTCGCAGATCCAGGTGAGCATCTTCTCCGAGAGGGCGAAGAAGTCGACCTCGTGCTCCGGTCCGGCGATGTAGCCGTCGAGCGACGTGCCGACGTAGTAGACGAGCTTCCGCATGGGGTCCCCCTGAGTACTCTGTTCGTAGTGGTTCAACGGTAGCACTACGACTGGAGTGGTCTCACGTGGCACGATCCAACCCGGCTCGACGGGCTGCGCTCCTCGACGCCGCGATCCAGACGCTCGCTGCCGAGGGAGCACGTGGCCTGACGTTCCGAGCGGTCGACGCCGGCGCCGACGCCCCGGCCGGGACGGCGTCGAACTACTTCCGCAACCGCGACGACCTGCTCACCCAGGCCGGGGAGCGCGTCTACGAGCGGCTCCTCGACGGCGCGAGCCAGGTGGTGGTGCCCGCCGATGCTCCCCGCGACCGCGACCTGCTGGTCCGGCTGATGGTCGACACCGTGCGCCGGATCGTGGACTACCGCACCGGCTTCCTCGCCCTGCTCGAGCTTCGGCTCGAGGCCACCCGGCGCGAAGGCGTCCGCGACGTGCTGACCGATCGCGTACGGGCCGACCTGCTGAGCAACATCAGCACCCACGAGCAGTGGCACATGCCGGGCGACGCCGTCACCGTGCGTCTGCTCTACCAGGCCCTCAACTGGCTGGTGGTCGATGCGCTCACCCTCCCCGGCCTCGTCGACGACGCCGAGCTCGACGCCTACGTGGCCGAGACCGTCGAACGACTCGTGCCGTCCGACCGGCCCGGTCCCCTACCCGCCTGACGCGTGGCCGGGACCGTCGCGGGTACCTCTGGTACGAACCGCGACGAGGAGGCGACCGTGAGCGACGACAGTGTGAGCGACGACGGGCGAGAGCCGGACGACTGGAGCGGCAGCATGAAGCGGCCTTGGTACAACCCGCCTGCGCGGCGTGGGGGCAGCGGGACCGGTGAGGGCTGGTGGCGATGGACGATCGCGGCGATCACGCTCGTGGTGGTCGCCGTGGTGGTCGTCCTCGTGCTGGTGGACCGGGACGTGCTCCCCCGACCCTGGGCATACGCCGTGCTGCCCGTGGCGATCTTCGCCGCAGGTCTCTCGAGGGTGGTGACGATCCTCAAGGCCAGGACCGCGGACCGGCGGGGCCTCCAGGAGCGGGACGGCCCGCCCCACGACACCCGTTGATCTCAGGTCGTCGACTCGTCGGCGTCCGGGCGGACCGGGGCGAGACCACGCGTGGCGGGTCCCTCGATGAGTCGGCCGTCGGCCTCGAAGCGTGACCCGTGGAGCGGGCAGTCCCACGAGCCCTCGACGTCGTTCCAGCGGACGATGCCGCCGAGGTGCGGGCACACGGCGGAGACCGACCGGGTGCAGCCGTCCACGACGGACGTGGCGACGGGCGGTCGACCTCGCGTGACCACGCCCTGCGTCTCACCGGGCGTGACCGGCGCCCGACCGAGGGCGCCCAACCAGCCGGACGTCATGTGCGCGCCGACCTCGGAGTTCCATCCGAGGACCGCTGCTGCGGCGCGAGCGCCCAGGAGCCGGCGCGGAGGCACGACCGGAACCTCGTCCCCTTCTGCGACCGCTCGGGCGAGGCGGCGCGCCGCACCCACGCCTGCCACCAGGCCCCACCCGCCGAACCCGGTGATCACGTGGACCCGCGACGACCCGCGCGTCCGTCCGACGATCGGCACCTCGTCGGGCGTCTGGTAGTCCTGCGCCGACCACGCCGCGACCTCACGTCCGACGTCCAGGTGCTCCCCGGCCCAGCCCCGCAGTGCCTCCACGTGCCGTCCGGCCGGCATGGATCGACCGACCGCGTGACCGTGCCCACCGACCAGGACGAGCGGACGTCCGTCGGCGTCCGTCGCACCGCGCACCGTCCACGACGGCGAGCCGACGGAGACCGCCATCGGCTCGAGCTCCTGGTCGCTCTCGAACGCGACGATGTAGGAGCGGTGCGGCTTCGTCGTGGCGAACGCTGCGCTCCGGTCGAGCACGGGCAGACCGGTCGCGACGACCACCTGCTCGGCGGTGAGCTCGGTGCCGTCGTCCAGGGCCACGACGGGATGCTCACCGCCTCCGACCGACCTGGCACGTCGGCCGACCTGCACGTCGACCCCGGCGTCGACGGCCTCCTGGGCCAGCGCGGCGGTGTAGGCCAGGGGGTCGACCTGCAGCTGGTCCTCGAGCACCACGGCGCCGTACCCCGGAAGACCGCCCGGGACGGCGCGTTGCCAGCGCGTGGCCAGCCCGGCGCGTCGCGCAGCCGCGTCCTCGGCACGCGTGGCCTTGATCTCGCGCTCGTGCGCGGCCCAGCTCACGGCCGGCCTCCGCTGGAACGGCACGTCCCAGCGCTCCAGCACCTGCTCGATCCACGCGAGAGCCTCCTGGCAGGTCTGCACGTACGCGGCCGCCGCGCTGCTGCCGTGGTGGCGCTCGATCGTCGACAGACGCGTGCCCTGCAGCAGGCTCAGCTTGCCGGTGGAGCGTCCCGACGTCCCGCCGCCGATGACGGGACGAGCCTCGACGACGGTCACCCGTCGTCCACGGTGGGCCAGCTCGGTGGCGACGGACAGACCCACCACTCCGCCACCCAGCACCACGTCGTCGTACGCCGACCCGGGCGCGGGTCGGGACTGCGGGACGTGGCTGGGGCGCTCGATCTCCCAGAGGCTTCGGGCGGTCATGCGTGCTCCTTCGTCGACGGACACCGTCGACCGACGAGTACCCGGACCTTGCACGGGCATGCGCCACGCCGCTCGGGGTACGAGGACGACGTGGACGAGACGACGGCAGCCTCGCGGGACGACCGCACGACGAACGACGCCGATGTGCACCGCAGTGCACTGGTGCTCATCGACCTTCAGGAGGACTTCCTCGACGCCCCGGGCCTGCGCGAGCGAAGGCCCGCGCTCCTGCGCGCGGTGCGACGCTGGATCGACCTGGCCGAGGGCGCTGACGCCCTGGTCGTCGAGGTGCGGACCGAGCTGCCCGAGGATCCCGAGACCTGGGCCCTCAACATGCGCGAGGACGGGCAGCCGGTCGCGCTGGCGGGGACGCCGGGCGCGTCACGGGTGTCCGAGCTCGCGGACCTGGAGGTGACCTCCGTCCTCAAGCGACGGGACGACGCCTTCCTCGGTACCGGGCTGGCCGCGCTGCTGCGGGGACACGGCGTCGACCATCTCGTGGTCGCCGGCGTCTCGACCCAGGCCTGTGTGGCCATGACGGCTGCCAGCGCGTACGCCCACGACCTGTCCGTCGTCCTGGCGGGCGAGGCGGTCGCCTCCGACGACGCCCATGCGCACACCGAGGCGATCCGCTGGCTCGCGGACGAGTACCGGCAACCTGTCGCGGATCCCGCCGACGGCTGGCCACACGGGTGAGCGCGGGCCGGCGTCGGCGCTTGCGCACCCGCCTCACCTGGCACCCCGCCCCACCCGATGACAGTCTGGGTTCGTGGCGGACGCGGTCGAGGTCGAGGTCGACGACCGGCTCGTGCGCGTCTCGAACCCCGACCGGGTCTACTTCCCCGAACGAGGGTGGACCAAGCTCGACCTCGTCGAGTACTACCTCGCCGTGGGCGACGGCATCGTCAACGCACTGTTCGAGCGACCGTGCATGCTGCACCGCTTCCCCAAGGGCCTCGCGGGCGACAAGGTGCACCAGAAGCGCGTCCCGAGGGGTGCACCACCGTGGCTGGAGACGGTGCGCCTGACCTTCCCGCGCTACGACCGGACCGCGGACGAGCTGTGCGTCACCGAGCTCGCCGCCGTGGTGTGGGCCGTGCAGATGTCCACCGTCGAGTTCCACCCCTGGAACAGCCGCCGCGACGACCCCGAGAAGCCCGACGAGTGGCGGATCGACCTGGACCCCGGCCCCGCGTGCGACTTCGCCACGGTGCAGCGGGTCGCAGCCGTGGCGCGCGAGGTCCTCGACGAGCTGGGTGCCGTCGGCTTCCCGAAGACGTCGGGAGGTTCCGGTCTGCACGTGTACGTCCGGATCCCGCCCGAGCACGGCTTCACCGACGTCCGACGTGCGGCCCTGGCTTTCGCGCGGGAGGTGGAGCGGCGCACGGACGAGGCCACCACGACCTGGTGGCGCAAGGACCGTGACCCGTCGCAGGTGTTCATCGACTACAACCAGAACGCCCGAGACCACACGATCGCCGCGGCGTACTCGGTGCGCGGCGTGCCCGACGGGCGGGTCTCGACCCCGATCACCTGGGACGAGGTGCCGGACGTCGATCCGCGCGACTTCACCCTCGAGACCGTGCCGCCCCGCTTCGCCCGGCTCGGCGACCTGCACGCCGGGATCGACGACGCCGTCTTCGACCTCGCCCCGCTCCTGGAGTGGGCGGACCGCGACGGGGTCGACGTCGACGACGACCCCGACGCCTGAACGAGGCGGCCGGCCCGCACGCGACGATCGTGCGTCGGGCGCTTCGCACGCGCCGGCGCGGGTACCCGCCTGGGCACGGGTCCGGCATCGTGGGCGGGCCCGCACCCACGCCGACCGGTCCCGATGGCCCGACGAAGGAGCACCACGGATGACGATTCGCAGCATCGGCGTGGAGGAGGAGATGTACCTCGTCGACCCACGCACCGCCAGGCCGGTGCCCCGGTCCGAGGACGTGCAGGAGGTCGACGACGACCGGGACGAGGGCGCACCGCAGGACGTGACGCAGGAGCTGTTCCTGGAGCAGGTCGAGACGACGACCGATCCGGCCCAGGACCTCGCGACCCTGCGCGGCCACGTCGTCGAGGCCAGGTTGCGCGCTGCGGCGGACGCGCAGGCCGTGGGCGCCGCGCTGCTTCCCTCTCCCACCCCCGTGGTGGGCCGCCCGCAGCACGTGACGCCCCACGAGCGCTACCGGTGGATGGCCGACCGGCATCGCGACCTGTTCCCGGCGGTCGCGGTCTGCGGGATGCACGTCCACGTCGACGTCGAGGACGACGAGGAGGCGGTCCGGGTGATCGACCGCCTCGGTCCGTGGCTGCCCGTCGTGACCGCGTTGTCGGCCGGTTCCCCCTTCAGCGAGGGCGCCGATACCGGCTTCGCGTCGTGGCGCGCCCGACAGTGGGACCGCTGGCCGACGGCAGGGCCCACGGAGCCGTTCGGCGACCTGGCGACCTACCGCCGTGAGGTGGAGGCCGCCGTGGCGTCGGGCGTGGCGATCGACGACGGCATGGTCTACCTCGACGCCCGGGTCGGGCGGGCGACCCCGACCGTGGAGGTCCGGGTCATGGACGTGCAGCTCGACGTGGACGACGCCGTTGCCTTCGCGGGTCTGGTCCGCTCGCTCGTGACGACCGTCGCGGAGGTCCCCGACCTCCCAGGGTGGTCCGTCGCCCGCCTGCGGACGGCGCGCTGGCTCGCGCAGCGCGACGGGGTCACCGGTCGGCTCATCCACCCTGTCGACGGGACACCCGTCCCCGCTGCCGAGGCGGTGGAGGCCCTGCTGGATGCCGTCGACGACGCGCTCGGGGCGGCGGGCGACCGCACCCTGGTCCGGTCACACGTCGACGCGCTCCTGGCGGACGGAGGGGCGGCAGGCCGCGCACGACGGGTCGCAGCCGGAGATCCCCAGCGGTGGGCCGACCACGTCGTCGAGAGGACGCGCCAGTCGCTGGCGACTGCACGCGTCGAGACGTCGGAGTCGGGTACGTCCTCGGCATGAGCGAGACGACCTGGACACCCGCCGACCTGGACGAGCTTCGCGCCCGGATGCTCCTCGAGCAGGACGACCTGGCCGCACGCCTCCGCGAGCACCGCCGCACCGGTCCGGAGTGCGGCGACTCGGTCGACCACGCGAACGTCAACGTGGCGACCGAGCTCGACGTCCTCGCCGAGGCGCGGGACCGCGAGCTCCTCACCCAGGTGGAGCGCATCCTCCAGCGGCTGGGGCGGCACGTACGCCACCTGCGAGTCCTGCGGGGGTCCGGTCGAGCGAGCGCGGCAGGAGGCCTATCCCCACGCGACCACCTGCCTGACCTGCGCCAGGTCTGGGCGTCGGGGATAGCGCTGCCGTTCGCAGCGCGGGACGAGGCCCCGAGCGTGGAGCATAGGAGACTCCGTCGCTCGCAGAGCTCGCTCCTCCCCGAATCACCAGACCCTATTCGGATGAGACAAGGCCCCCGCAGCAACGAACAAGGCCCCCGTCACGAGTGACGGGGGCCTTGTCTCATCCGAGTGGAGCATAGGAGACTCCCTCCCTCGCTGGCGCTCGGTCGTCCCCGAATCCCTAGCCTTGATTCGTAGGACAGAAGGCCCCCGACTCACGCGCAGAAGGCCCCCATCACGAGTGATGGGGGCCTTCTGTCCTACGAGTGGAGCATAGGAGATTCGAACTCCTGACCTCTTCGATGCGAACGAAGCGCGCTACCAACTGCGCCAATGCCCCAGGTCGATCCAGGTTAGCACCAGGGCCCGGCGCTTCCGCACCGACCCGGCGAGCACCGGGACCTACTGGCCGGACGCCCGCCGCGGCTGCTCGGCGACCGTCTCGCCGGCCGTCCGGCCACCCGGCAGCTCGACGTCCTCGCCCTCGACGTGGCCCGACGTCCAGGTGCCCGGAGCGTCGAAGTCGATGGTGCGGACCGTGCGGCCGACCCGCGGCTTGGTCACGTAGGTGGGCAGCGTGACCGGGAGCGGGTCCCACAGCGGGGTGCCCGACGTGGACACCGACGGAACCGCGATCTGCAGCTTCTCCTCCAGCGCGTCGGCCGGGAGCTCCGTGCGCTGCATGACGTGCTTGCGGTCGGGCTCGACGTCCTCGAACTGGCCGGAGACCACGATCGTGTGCTCGTCGTCGACGGTGCGCTCGGGAGTGGCGCGACGCGACGAGCGCGTGGCGACGTCGGACGCCGCCGACTGGGCTGCACGCTTGAGGGAAGGCAGCCGCGAGGCGAGGGAGGCGCGCTCACGGCGGGGGCTGCTGATGCCACGCTCGGCGCGCACCTGCACGCGGCAGGCCACGAGCCAGGCGACGACCAGAAGGGCGGGCAGACCGACCCAGACCGGGGAGACCACCGAGAAGGCGGCCAGACCGCCGACGAGGACCAGCGACGTGAGCAGGGTCAGCAGCGTGCGACGGCGACGGCGGGCGGCCACGATCGCGGCCCGACGCGTCGGCGCGGAGGAAGCGGGCTGCGGGGCGACGGGCTGGGCCGACTCGGCCGGGACGACGGGTTCGTCGACGATCTCGTCCACGGGATCGACCTCCTCGGGCTGTGCGGCCTCGCGCCGCCTGGAGACGACCCGACTCAGGGGGCTCAGCGTTTCGAGGGACTCCGAGGAGCTCGCCTCGTCGTACCGACGCAGGACGAGCGGCACGAAGTACGCCGCCCACACAGCGACGACGAACGCGACGATCAGTCCATTGGCACCCACGCCGCAACGGTAGGGCGGACGCCGAACGAATCGGCGCAGGTCACACCGTGTGTCGCGTGAAGATTGTGACGGGTGTGACTCAGGTGACCGGCTCGCGGGCGTCGTCCGTGCCCGTCACGCGGGCCAGGAGGCGCCCCGGGCGGTCGTCGGCCAGCGCCTGGAAGATCCGGTGGTCACGCCACGCGCCGTCGATGTGCAGGTACTCCCGAGCGAGCCCCACCTCGTCGAGCCCGAGCTTCTCCACGACCCGCAGGC
This sequence comes from Aeromicrobium sp. Leaf289, assembly GCF_001423335.1. Classification (NCBI taxonomy): domain Bacteria; kingdom Bacillati; phylum Actinomycetota; class Actinomycetes; order Propionibacteriales; family Nocardioidaceae; genus Aeromicrobium; species Aeromicrobium sp. Leaf289. The sequence continues at coordinate 249,434 of NZ_LMNK01000003.1, forward strand.
TCGCGCTGTTCTCGGGTCGCACCGAGATCTCGACGCGGTGCAGACCCACGGTGTCGAGCAGGTGGTCGGCCACGAGCGCCACCGCCACCGGCGTGATGCCGTGGCCCGCGTGCCGCCGCGAGATCCAGTACCCGATGCTGCCCCAGCGCGCCGACGCCCACGCGATGCCGTTGACGGTGACCTGGCCGACCATCTCGCCCTTCCAGGTCACGGCGAACGGCATGGCCTTGCCCTGACGGGCCCGACGGCGCTGAGCGCCGATCATGGCCCGGTAGGACATCGGCGCCGAGCCTCCTCCGGGCGGGAGGGTGGCCTCCCACGGCGCCAGCCACGCCACGTCGGCGCGCCTCAGTCGCGCCCACGCGCCCGCGTCGGACCGCTTGAGCGGCCGGACGCCCACGTCGCCGTGCGACAGCTCGACCGGCCACCCCTTCACGTCCGGACCCTCACGTGTGGGCCTGCGGGTGGTCGGGACCGCCGTGGTCGACGCCCGCGAGCTGGTCGACCGCGTGCCCGACCACGGGGGCCAGGACCTCGATCGCGTCCTTGACGCCTCCACGGGACCCGGGCAGGTTCACGACGAGGGTGCTCCCTGCAACGCCGGCGAGGCCACGCGACAGCACGGCCGTGGGGACGCCCTTGGCGACGCCGGCCGCCCTCAGGGCCTCGGCGAGGCCGGGGAGCTCGCGGTCGAGCAGGGGTCGGGTGACGTCGGGGGTCCGGTCGGTGGGGCTGATGCCGGTGCCTCCGGTGGTGAGGACGACCGCCGCGCCGGCCGCCAGCGCGACCGAGATCGCGTCGGCCACGGGCTCGCCGTCGGGCACCACGGCGGCGTCGTCGGTGTCGAAGCCCCAGGCGCGTAGCGCCTCCACGAGCATCGGACCCGTCTGGTCCTCGTAGACCCCGGCGGACGCGCGGTTGGAGGCGACGACGACCGCGGCACGGCGCCCCTCGACAGGCTCGGGGACCGAGGTCACGACGTGCTCCAGTCGCCGCTGCGGCCGCCGGACTTGGCCACGACCTCGACGTCGGTGATGCGCGCGTGCTTGTCGACGGCCTTCACCATGTCGACGACCGTGAGGGCCGCGACCGTGACGGCGGTCAGCGCCTCCATCTCCACGCCCGTGCGATCGGTCGTGCGCACGCTGGCACTGATCTCGACGGCGTCGTCGACGACGGTGAGGGACACGTCGACGCCGCTGATGGCCAACGGGTGGCAGAGCGGCACGAGGTCGGGGGTCCGCTTGGCCGCCATGATCCCCGCGACCCGCGCGACGCCGAGCGCGTCACCCTTGGGCACGCCCTCCCCGCGCAGCAGCGCCACGACCTCGGACGAGACCTCGACGCGACCCTCCGCGGTCGCGGTGCGCCGCGTGACGTCCTTGTCGCCGACGTCGACCATGCGCGCAGCGCCCGTCTCGTCCACGTGCGTGAGGTGCGCGCGCCCATCGTCCGCCCGTGGCCCGGGTCCTGCCTCGGACACGCTAGAACGGCCTGTCGAGCACGAGGGTGCGCACGGTGTCGCCGAGGTTGAGCGCCGTCTCGTCCTCCCCCACCACGATGAGTGCGTTCGCGTGCGCCAGCGACCCGAGCAGGTGCGACCCGTGGCCGCCGAGCGGCGTCACCTTCGCCCCGCGGTGCGTGACCTCGAAGACGCCACGCACGTACTGGCGCCGACCCGGGGACGACACCACGTCCTGCGTGAGGACCGCGTGCACCATGGGCCGCCGGTACGGCGTGAGGCCCATGAGGCGGCGGATCGCGGGCAGCACGAACACCTCGAACGACACGTAGGCCGAGACGGGGTTGCCGGGCAGCGTGATGATCGGCGTCTGCTCGTCGAAGATCGTGCCGAAGCCCTGCGGCTTGCCGGGCTGCATCGCGACCTTGGGGAACGAGACGGTGCCGAGGGCGGAGAGGGTCTCCTTGACGACGTCCTTCTCGCCCTCGCTGATGCCACCGCTCGTGACCACCAGGTCGGCGCGCACCAGCTGGTCCGACAGCGTGCGACGGAACGTGCGGGGGTCGTCGCCCACGGCGCCGACGCGGTAGGCGATCGCGCCGGCCGCGCGCACCGCCGCGGCCAGCATGTAGCTGTTGCCGTCGAAGATCGAGTCGTAGTCGAGGTGGGCGCCCGGCTCACGCAGCTCGTTGCCCGTGGACAGCACCACCACCCGGGGCCGGGGGCGTGCGGCCACACGACCGAGACCCAGCGACGCCAGGAGCCCGGCCTCGCGCGGACCGACCACGGTGCCGGCCGGCAGCACGAGGTCACCCTCGCGCACGTCGTCGCCGGCACGACGCACGTTGGCGCCGACGCGGGGGGCCGACGTGAACCGCACGCGGGCGTTCCCGCGGTCGGTGTCCTCGAACGGGACCACGGTGTCGGCGCCCCGCGGCACCGGGGCGCCCGTCATGATCTTGACCGCGGTGCCCGGGGAGATGGCGAACGGACGAGAGGTCCCGGCGTGGATGTCCCCCACCACGGGGAGCTCGACCGGCTGGGCCGTGCTGGCCTCGGCGAGGTCCTCGGCACGCAGGGCGTAGCCGTCCATCGCGGAGTTGTCGAAGCGCGGCAAGGAGATCGGGGCGCGCACGTCGGCGTGCAGCGGCAGGCCGAGCGACTCGACCACCGGCTGGTCGTACGGCTCGAGCGGTCCGATGCCGCGCAGGATCTGCTCGAGGTGGTCCTCGACCGTCAGGAACCCGTCGGGCACGCTCTGCGGACGCACCCGAGGGCGGGGTCCACGGACGGGAGCGGCGTCACCGGTCTGCTGACCGGTCTCGTTCCCCACGTCGGACGACATGCGCGTCAGCCTAACCGGGTGCCCGCCGGAACGCTGCGGGCCGTGCCGTCGTCGTCGAGCCGGGCGTCACCGACCACGACCACGTCGCGCTCGAACCGCCAGTCGCCGCGCACCGTCAACGACGACGCTCCCGACAGCGACGGGACGTGCGGCACCCGGGCGTCGAAGTCAGCAATCGTCGTGAAGAACCGGCGGTCGAGGTCCACGAGCGGGCGCGGGTCGACCGTGGCCCGGAGGCGCGCGTCGTCGCCGAGGCCGTACACGTCCGAGCGCAGCAGCATGAGGTCGTTGGTGGTCTTGACCGGCAGGAAGCGCGACCGGTCGACCTCGATGGCCGTGGCCCCGTCGAAGACCTCCACGGCTGCGCCCATCGCCGACTCGATCTGCACGACCTTCGGCGACGTGGGGTCGGTGGGGTCGACGGTCTTCTCGTTGCGGATCAGCGGCAGCCCCAGCACGCCGTTGCTCGAGCGGAGCGTCTCGAGCAGGCGCGGCAGGTCGAACCAGAGGTTGTTGGTGTGGAAGAACGGGTGCACCGTCAGGTCGGCGGCCCTCTCGGCGTCCTCGTCGGCCGTCTGCGCCGTCTCGCGAAGCACCAGCCGGCCGTCGGACCGGCGGACCACGAGGTGGCCGCCCTTGACGTCGGCCGGGGTGCGCCGGCACACCTCGGCCGCGTACGGAGCGCCGGTGGAGGCGAACCACGCCATCATCGCCGGGTCGGGCGCGGCCCCGAGGTTGTCGGCGTTGGAGACCGTGGCGTAGCGGTACCCGGCATCGACCAGACGCTCCAGGACACCGGAGACCAGCAGCGCCGTGTACAGGTCGCCGTGCCCGGGCGGGCACCACTCGAGCGAGGGGTCCGCGTCCCAGGTGACCGGGGTGAGGTCGTCGGCGCGCAGCTTGGGCTCACGGTTCTGCAGGAAGTCCAGCGGCAGCCCGTCGACCTCCAGCCCCTCGTGGGCGGCGAGCGCCGCGAGGGAGTCGTCACGGGTCCGGAAGCTGTGCATGAACAGCAGCGGGAGGGACACGTCGTGGTCGCGCCGCACCTGCTGGACCTGCCGGGCGATGACGTCGAGGAACGTGAGGTCGGCCCGCACGGGCAGCAGCGTCTTGGCACGGTCCATGCCCATCGACGTGCCGAGCCCGCCGTTGAGCTTGATGACCGCCGTGACGGCGGCGGCGTCGCGCTGGGCCTGCGGGTCGGACTCGACGTCGGCGGCGCGGTCGACGTCGACGAGCGGCTCGACGTCGGCTTCGCGCACGAGCCCCGTCGCCCCTCCCTCGAGCTGGCGGTAGAAGTCGCTGAAGACCTCGATCGCCGGTGCGGCCACGTCGGCCCGTTCCATCTTCGTGCGCGCCAGCTCCAGTCCGTCCACCCGCCTAGGCTAGTCACATGGGCCGGTCGATCGCAGAGGCGAAGCATGCCGCGCGCCGCCCGTTGCTGGAGTCGCGCCGTCGTCGGACCCCCGACCAGCGGGCGGTCGTCGCGGAGGCGCTCGCCGCGCACCTGCTGGCGCTGCCGTCGATCGCCCGCGCCGGCCGCGTGGCGGCCTACCGTTCCATGGCCGACGAGCCCGGGACCGCGGTCCTTCTCGACGGTCTCGTCGCACGCGGGACCACCGTCCTGCTGCCCGTCACCCACGACGACGGGACGCTCGCCTGGGTCGAGCACGACCCGACGGCGGCCACCCGCAGGTCACGGCTCGGGGTCGACGAGCCGGTGGGCCCTGCCGTCGGCGAAGGAGCGCTTGACGGGGTCGACGTGGTCGTCCTCCCGGCCCTCGCCGCCGACCACCACGGACGTCGTCTGGGGCGCGGCGCCGGGTACTACGACCGCGCGCTCGCGTCGCTGTCCGGGACGCGGCGCCCCCTCCTGGTCGCGCTCGTGCACGCCGACGAGCTGGTGCCGGAGGTGCCGCACGAGGACCACGACGTGCCGGTCGACGTGGTCGTCACCGAGAACGGGATCTTCCGGGTCCCGTGACACCCGAGCCCGAGCGCAAGCACCGAGCAGCGCGTGCTGAGCAGGACTCGGCTCAGAGCACGGTCTGCCCGATCGGTCCCGGGTTGTGCGCGACCTCCCAGCGGAAGCCGGCGGGATCGGCGAAGTAGCCCGAGTACCCGCCCCACTCGCGGTGCTCCCCCGCCGCCACGTGGACGGCACCGGCCTCGCGGGCGGCCGCCAGCACGGCGTCGACCTCCTCGGGCGTGCCGACGTTGTGCGCCAGCGTGATCGGTGCGACGCCCTCGCCGCGGCGGATCGGGCCGACCTCGGCCTCGAAGCCGGCCTCGGACCACAGCGACAGCACGACCTTGTCGGCCACGCGGATCATGATCACCTCGCCGTCCGCCTCCAGCTCGACGGGCCAGCCGAGGCCGTCGACGTAGAAGCGGCGCACCGCGTCGAGGTCGGGCACGGCCAGGGTCACGAAGCTGAGACGGGGATCCACGGGTCAGACCTCGAGGCGCTCGGCGTCGCGGATCTCGCCGACGAGCTCCTCCAGCACGTCCTCGAGCATGATCACGCCCAGCACGGCGCCCGACTCGTCGGCCACCCGTGCCATGTGGGAGCCCTTGGCCTGCATCACGCGCAGCGCCTCGTAGAGCCCCGACCCCACCCCCACCGTGGACAGCGGTCGCAGCCACTTGTCGGCGATCGGCTCGTTCCGGGCGGTCTCGTCGGTCTCCAGCACGTCCTTGATGTGCAGGTACCCGGTGAGGTCGCCGCCGGCGTCGGTGACCGGGAAGCGGGAGAAGCCGGTGCTCGCGCACGCCTGCTCGACGTCGACCGGGGTGGCGGACGGCGCGATGGTCATGAGGCTCTCGCGCGGCAGCAGCACCTGGTCGACCCGACCGTCGTGGAACTCCAGCGCGCCCTGTACGAGGCCGTACTCGTCGTCGTCGAGCAGCCCCTCGCGACGGGACTCCTCGACGAGCCCGGCCACCTCGTCGTGGGTGTAGGTGGACGCCACCTCGTCGACCGGCTGCACGCCGAGCAGGCGGACCGAGAGGTTCGCGATGCCGTTGAGCGAGACGACCAGCGGCTTGAGGATCGCGATGACCACCAGCATGAACGGACCGAGCACGAGCGAGGCGCGGTCGGGCTTCACGAGCGCGAGGTTCTTGGGCACCATCTCGCCGAAGACGACGTGCAGGAAGACGATGATCGACAGCGCGATGACGAACGAGATGGGGTGCACCAGGCCGTCGGGGACGTTCGCGGCCTCGAACGCCGGCTCCATCAGGTGGGCGAGCGCCGGCTCGCTGATGGCGCCGAGCCCGAGCGAGCAGATGGTGATGCCCAGCTGGGCGGCCGCCATGGCGAGCGTGACGTTCTCCATGGCCTTCAGGGCGAGCTTGGCGCTGCGCGAGCCGGCCTGGGCCAACGGCTCCAGCTGGGTGCGCCGCACCGAGATGAGGGCGAACTCCGCCGCCACGAACAGGGCGTTGAGCGCCAGCAGCACGACGGTCAGGCCGATGCCGAACCAGTCACCCATGGTCGGCCTCCTCGCCGTCGGCGGGCCCCTCGATCGTCAACGTGACCCGGTCGATGCGGCGCCCGTCCATCCGGTCGATGGTGAGCGAGACGGGCAGCGGCTCCGGGTCGTCCTCGTCGTCGTCGGGCGTGGGGTCGACCTCGAGCCGGACCACGTCGCCCCGGACGCCGAGCCGGCCGAGCTCGGCGTGCATGAGGCCGGCGACGGTCTCGTAGTCCTCGCTCTCGGGGAGCGCCACGCCGGTCTGCTCGAGCACCTCGTCGGGCCGTAGCAGGCCCGACAGGGACCACGTGCCGTCCTGGCGGTGGCGGCTGGGCGACGACAGCCGGTCGTGCTCGTCGAGCACCTCGCCGACGATCTCCTCGACCAGGTCCTCCAGCGTGACGATGCCGTCGGTGCCGCCGAACTCGTCGACGACGACCGCCATCTGCATGCCCTGCTCCCGCAGGAGCACCAGGAGCGGGTCGAGCTCGAGGCTGTCGGGGACGGTCGTGACGGGGCCGGCGAGGTCGGACAGACGCACGCTCCTGCGGCGGTCGGGGTCGACGCCCACCGCCTGCTTCACGTGGACGATCCCGATCACGTCGTCGGGCGAGCGCCCCGTGACGGGGAAGCGGGAGTGACCCGTCTGCCGGGCGGCCTCGATCACGTCGAGGGCGGTGTCGCGCGCCTCCAGGAAGTGCACCCGGACGCGTGGGGTGCGCACGTCGGCGGCGGTGCGGTCGCCGAAGGCGATGCTGCGCGCCACCAGGTCGGCGGTCTCGTCGTCGATCGCACCCTCGCGCGCCGACCGGAGCACGAGCGAGCGCAGCTCGAGCGGCGAGCGGGCCGACCTCAGCTCCTCCTGCGGCTCGACGCCGAGCGCACGGAGCGTGCGGTTGGCGGTGCCGTTGAGGAACCGGATGGGCCAGGCCATGACCGTGGTGAACAGCCGCTGCGGCAGCTGGGTCACGGCCGCGGTGCGCTGCGGGAGCGCGAGCGCCAGGTTCTTGGGGATCAGCTCGCCCACGAGCATCGTCACGACGGTGCTGACGAACAGGGCGATCGCGTACGAGACCGCGCTCTGGGCCCCACCGGTGACGCCGAGGTCCTCCAGCGGCCCCCGGACGAGCCGACCGATCGCGGGCTCGGCGAGGAAGCCGATCGCGAGGTTCGTGATCGTGATGCCCAGCTGTGCGCTGCTCAGCTGGGTCGAGAGCGAACGCAGCGCCTTGAGGGTGCCGACCGCTCCGGCGTCGCCCTGCTCCGCGTCGCGCTCGACCGTGGCCCGGTCGACGGTGACGAACGAGAACTCCGCGGCCACGAACACGCCGCAGGCGAGCATCAGAAGGAACGAGAGGCCCAGCAGCAGAAGCTCGGTCATGCGGTCATTCCGGCTGAGTCGGGGTCGGTCACGATGCACTGAACTGTACCCTTTGCCCGTCAGGAGTTCCTGCCGGCTCAGCACCTGAGCGCCGGCATGACGTCAGGAGAGAAGACCCGTGCCGACCTACCAGTACCAGTGCACCGACTGCGGTGAAGCGCTCGAGGTGCACCAGTCGTTCACCGACGACGCGCTGACCGAGTGCCCTGCCTGCCAGGGCCGGCTCCGCAAGGTGTTCAACGCGGTGGGCGTGGTGTTCAAGGGCTCCGGGTTCTACCGCAACGACAGCCGTGGGACGACGACCTCGTCGGACTCCTCGAGCTCCTCGAGCACGCCGGCGAGCAAGGACTCCGGCGGCGCCAAGGAGAAGACCGCGACCAGCAGTGCGACGTCGAGCAGCTCGACGTCCTCCGGAGGCTCTGCCTCCTGACCCCGGCTCCCCGTGCTGCTTCGTGGTCCGCACCACGTGAGCCGCGCCGGGGCTGTGGACGACCGGTGGAGCGCAGACCGCCCACTTCCTAGCCTGCACGGATGGACCGACTCCGCTCCGCCGTGCTCGACCACCGCCGACTCCTGGCCGCGGTGTGCACCGGCCTGGCCGTGCTGCTCACGGTGGTCGCGGTCCGCCAGCCCGGCGACACGGTCACGGTCGCCGTGGCGGCGGCCGACCTGCCCAGCGGGCACGCCCTGACCGACGCCGACGTCACCATGGCCCGGCTCCCCCGCACCGCGGCTCCCACCCGCGTCCTCACCGACGTCGAGACGCTCATGGGGCGACGCGTCGGAGGCCCCATGCGCGCCGGCGAGGTGTTCACCGACGCCCGGGTGCTCTCGGCCGGCACCACCGACCAGCTGCCCGAGGGCCACGTGGTGACCACGCTCCGCCTCGCCGACGCAGCGGCCACCCAGGGGCTGCGGGTCGGCGACCGGGTCGACGTCGTGGCCGTGGCCGCGCGCGACGACGGACCGAGGGCCACGGTCGTCGCGACGTCGGCGCAGGTCGCTGCCGTGCCCGCGCCGGACGGCGCCGAGGAGGCCACGCTCGCCGTCCAGACGCCACGCGAGACCGCCCTGACCCTCGCCCGTGCCGGTCTCGAGGCGCAGCTCAGCGTCGTGGCGGTCTCCCCCGGCACCGCCTGAGGAACCCACGGCGACGTTGCTCGGAGCCCCGCATCCCGTGCCCTACGCTCGAGGACGACCCTTCCAACCGTCCTAGGGGGACACCATGATCCAGGGATTCAAGGACTTTCTGCTGCGCGGCAACATCGTCGACCTCGCCGTCGCGGTGGTCATCGGCACGGCGTTCACCGCACTCGTCAGCGCCTTCACCAGCTCGTTCATCAACCCGCTGATCGGGCTGGTCAGCGGCGGTGGCACGGCGGGCGGCAGCTTCGAGGTGAACGGTCAGGTGTTCACCTACGGCGCGTTCATCACCGCCATCATCACCTTCGTGCTCACCGCGGCGGTCGTCTACTTCGTCGTCGTCGTGCCCATGAAGGCGGTCAACGAGCGTCTCTCGCGTGGCAAGGAGCCCGAGCCCGAGGGCGTCAGCGAGGACATCCAGCTCCTCCGCGAGATCCGCGACTCGCTGCAGCGTCCGATCGGCTGACCTCTGGTCTAGCCGCCGTGATGGGGCGGGACGTCCCGCATCAGCTCGTCGTCACGACGAGACGGTGCGGGCGTCCCGCCCTTCGTGCGTGGCGGCGGCGACACGTCGTCGTCGCGCTCGTCGCGCGTGGTGTCGGGCAGCAGGTCCCCGAGCAGCAGCGCGGCCCGGCGCCGGCGCTCCTGCTCCGCGCGCCGCGCCTCGTCGTCAGCCGACACCGTCGAGCCAGTCCGGGGTGAGCTTGGGGAACAGGGGGTGCCAGCCGGCGCGGTCGCCGAAGCGCTGCGAGCTGATGCGCTGCGACCGCGAGAACGTCTCGAGCCGCACGCCCGCGACCTTCTGGGTGATGCGGTGGTGGAAGCGCCCGCCGCGGCGCCCGCCCGCGAGCGCGAGCTGCTCGGCCAGGTCGGCACGACGGCAGGGCTCGGCGCCCACGTTGTAGGTGCCCACCGGCGCGGTGAGGGCCGACTCCGCTGCGGTGCCGACGTCGTCGACGTGCACGAGGTGGACCCACGACTGGGGGTCGCCCCAGCCGGTGGGCCGGCCGGACCGGGCACGACGCACCATCCAGCGCGAGCTGGGGTCGGGGCCGACGATCTGGCCGAAGCGCAGCACCACCACGTCGGCGCCGTGCCGGCGGACCGCCTCGGCGTGCTGCTCGGCCTCGGCCACCGTGTCGGTGTCGCGGGTGATCTCGACGGGGGCCTGCTCGTCGATCCAGTCGTCGCCACCGTCGGCGTAGATGGACGAACGGCTCTGCTGCACGAGTCGTGGGACGCCGGCCGTGAGGGCCGCCTGGGCCACCCGCTGCGAGCCGATCGCCCGGATCCGGTCGTTGGCCCGCCACGCGCCGGGGCGCAGCATCGACAGGCCCACCGGCATCCGTCCGGCGAAGTTGATGACGACGTCGCAGCCCCGCATGCCCTCGACGAGCGCGTCGGCGTCGAACACGGTGCCGCGGTGCGGGCGGCCGCCGCGGGCCTCGACGACGGAGGCGGCCCGGTCGGATCGGGCGAGACCGACGACGTCGTGTCCTGCGTCGACGAGACTCGTCATCGTCGAGCGGCCCATGACTCCGCTGGCTCCGGTGAGAAAGACCTTCACGTTCTGGCTCCGTGACGTCGGGTGGTGTACCGCCGTGTGTGGACTGGTGTCGACCGCCGGTCGGGCGATCAATCGGACCAGGATAGCGGAACCGGGCCCAGGGCCCTCAGGCGTCGCTGTCGGCCAGCTCGGAGACGAGGGGGACGACGTCGGCGATCGAGTCGACGACGCGGGTGGGCCGGAACGGGAACCGGTCGACCTGGCCCGGGGAGGTGGAGCCGGTGAGCACCAGGATCGAGCGGAGCCCGGCCTCGAGCCCCGAGAGCACGTCGGTGTCCATGCGGTCGCCGATCATGACGGTGGTCTCGGAGTGGGCCTCGATGCGGTTCAGAGCCGTGCGCATCATGAGCGGGTTGGGCTTGCCCACGAAGTAGGGCTCGACGCCGGTGGCCTTCGTGATGAGCGCCGCGACCGATCCGGTGGCCGGCAGGCTGCCCGACGGAGAGGGACCGGTGGGGTCGGGGTTCGTGGCGATGAACCGGGCCCCGCTCTCGATGAGCTGGATGGCCTTGGTGATCGCCTCGAAGGAGTAGGTGCGGGTCTCGCCCAGCACCACGTACTCGGGGTCGCGGGTGGTCATCACGTAGCCGACGTCGTGCAGGGCCGTCGTCAGCCCGGCCTCGCCGATCACGTAGGCGGTTCCCTCGGGACGCTGCTCGCTCAGGAACTTGGCGGTGGCCAGGGCCGACGTCCAGATCGCCGACTCCGGGATGTCGAGCCCGGCGGCGTGCAGGCGGGCCCGCAGGTCGCGCGGGGTGAAGATCGAGTTGTTGGTGAGCACCAGGAACGGGCGCTCCTGCGTGCGAAGTGCCGCGATGAAGTCGGCCGCACCGGGGATGGCGCGCTCCTCGTGCACGAGGACGCCGTCCATGTCGGTGAGCCACGAGACGACGGGCTTGGTCATGGCTTCTCCTGGTCGATGGAGTGCGTGCGCACGAAGTCCCAGATCAGCTGGGTCGCGTCCACGTCACCCTTGGCCGGTCGGGTCCGGGGCGAGTCGACGGTGGCGCCGGGCGCGTCACCGCCGGGCCAGCGGTGCTTGCCGGCGCCCAGGAAGTAGGCCTCGACGTCGGCGCCGCCCGCGCACGGCGTGTAGGCGAGGTGGACGACGCCACCGGGCAGCTTGGTGCGCGCACCCGGCAGGCACCCGTTCTGCTGGGCCCAGCGTGCGGCCGTGAGCACCGCCGACGGGAGACGCCCGATCTTCGTCTTGGCGGCACCCTTGAGCGGGACGACCTTGTCCTTCATGCCGTGGAACACGATGAGGGGTCGGGCGGGCGCCTGGGCGCACTCGGGGGTGCGGTAGGGGCCGGCCACCGACGCGTACGCGGCGAAGCGGTCGTCGTCGCGGCACGCGAGCGCCATCGTGAGGGCGCCACCGTTGGAGAAACCCACGGCGTAGGTGCGCGACTCGTCGGTGCAGGTCGTGCTGCGGACGTCGTCGAGGAGCGCGTCGACGAAGGCCAGGTCGGCCCCGTCGCGACCGTCGACCTCACGGAACCGCCACGCGGGGACCTTGCCGAGCGCCTGGGGTGCCACGACCACGGCGTCCTCGGTGTCGGCCAGCTGGTCCATGCGGGTCATGCGCAGCATCGACTCCGGATCTCGTCCGAGACCGTGGAACAGCACGACGACCGGCAGCGGGCGGCTGCCGTCGTAGCTGGCGGGTACGTGCACGAGGTAGCGCCGGTCGGCGCCACCGAAGGTCATGGTGCGCTGGCTCGTGCCGATGATGCCGGGCGCGGGGGTGCTGCACGGACCGTCGGCGACGGGCGGGGCCGCCGGCTCGTCGGAACGCGCCATGGTGGTGCCGGCGAGCACGAGGGTCGCCGTGAGCACCGAGGCGAGGAGGACGAGGAGCGGTCCCGAGGCATGCGTGCGAGCACGACGGACCAGGGACACCACGGGCACATCCTACGCGGCGCGGACCCCGGCCTCGGCATCGTCGACGCGTCGGCCGTCACCCGCGCTCCGGGGCGCGCACCCCCTGCGGGCGGTCAGCCGTCTGCGGGAGCCACCACGGAGGCGAGCCCCGCAGGCTGCGGGTGCTCGCTGGTGCACCGGGCCCCGGGGTCGATCTGGTGCACGACGGCGTCGACCAGCCACTGGTCACCCGCGCCCCGGCACTCGACCACGACGTACACGCTGGACCCGTTGTGGGTACCCAGCGCGACCACGCCGCTCATCGCCGCTGTGTGGAAGTCGGCGAGGATCCTCTGCTGCTCGCGCACGCCGCTGACCTCGTACACGACCACGGTCCAGGAGCGTTCGTCCATCCGTGACATGAGGCCTCCGAGGTGCGCGGGCGTGCTGCGTGGTGCGGTGAGCGTACGACCGATCCCGCGTCGGCGCGCGTCGGCGACGTGACGACCTCGCCGGAGAGGGTGACGGATCGGCGGACCGCACGGATACTGGGTCGATGAACCTGCGCCGCGTCTCCGTCGTCCTGTGCGCGAGCGCCTCGCTCGCCGCTGCCCTCCTGGTCGGGGGCACGCCGGCCGCCACCTCCGCTGCCGCCGAGGCCCCGGCCCTGGACGTCGAGGTCGTGCAGTCCGGACTCGTCCATCCGTGGGCGCTGACGTTCCTGCCCGACGGTTCGATGCTCTACACCCAGCGCGACGCCCGGACCGTGACGATGCTCGAGCCGTCGGGCCGCTCGACGGTCGTCCTCTCCCGCCCGGCGGGCATGTGGAACGGCGGCGAGACGGGGCTCATGGGGATCGAGACCTCCGTCGACTTCGCCAAGACCGGCCTCTTCTTCACCTGCCACGGCTACCGCTCGGGCTCCACCGCCGACGTCCGTGTGGTCGCCTGGAAGCTGGACCGGACCACGCGCAAGGCGACCTTCTCGCGCAACCTCGTGACCAGCCTGGTCTCCCGCTCGGGGCGCCACGGCGGCTGCGCCCTGGAGCGCGGCGCGGGCTTCTCGCTCTACATCGGCACCGGCGACGCGGCCCGACCGGACGTGCCGCAGGCGCCTCGGTCCGGCGGCGGCAAGGTGCTCCGCGTGGTCAGCTCGACCGGCAACGGGTACCGCGACAACCCGTGGGGCACGGCCGCGAACGCGATGCAGCGGCGGCTGTGGACCTACGGCCACCGCAACGTGCAGGGGCTCGCGCGTCAGCCCTCCACGGGCCGCATCTGGTCGGCCGAGCACGGCTCGTACCGCGACGACGAGATCAACGGCCTGGTCAAGGGCGGCAACCACGGCTGGAACCCCGTGGCGCGGAAGGCCGGCGACCCGTTCTACAACGAGGGCGCCAACTCGCCCATGACCGACTTCGCGATCCCAGGAGCGCAGCGGGCAGCGTCGTGGAGCTCCGGTCAGCCGACCATCGCCACCAGCGGAGCCGCGTTCGTGACGGGCGAGAGCTGGGGTGCGCTCGACGGCGCGCTGGCGGTCTCGGCGCTGAAGGGTCAGCACCTGCGCTTCCTCACGTTCGACTCGGCCCTGAAGCTCGTCGACGACGTGCGCCCGCCGGAGCTCGACGGGACGTACGGGCGCCTGCGGGGCGCGCAGCTCGGCCCCGACGGCGCGCTCTACGTGACGACGTCGAACGGGTCCGACGACAAGATCCTGCGCATCACGCCGCGCTGACGGGACGCCACGGCGGCGCGCAGGTCCCGGCTCAACGCTCGTCGAACGGCGTCATCGGCGGCGCCAGGTGCTCCAGCTCGGCGAACCGGTGGCTCCACGGCGAGCCCTGCTTCATCCGTTCGCCGAGCGCCGTGCGCTGCCCGTCTCCCCAGAGCGGGGGCGTGCCCGTGGCCGTCGCGACCGTGCCGGCGGCGGCGAGCAGGACGGTGGACAGCCCGCTGCGCCGGCGGGTGGGGGCCACGTAGACCTGGTCCACCTCTCCGGTGCGCGGCCACCACCGAACCGCACCGGCCTGGTCGGCGGCGCGGACGCCGGCCTCGCGCGGCAGACGTCCCTGCAGGACCTCACCTGCCGGGACCGTCCCGCCGGCGAAGGCGACGAGGTTGGTCGCGGGCTCACGCTCCTGGGGCTCGTGCACCTGCACGAACCAGAGCCCACCGGTGCGCTCGAGCAGCGCGGGGGCGACCTCGAGCCGCAATGGCGTGCCGTCGGCCCGCGGGGTCAGCCGGCAGAGCACGGTCTCCCCACGCACCAGGTCCTCGGCCTCTGCGGCGAGCAGCTCCGTCACGGTGCCGTCGGGGCGAGCGCCACCGACGACCGACGCGAACCAGGCCGTGGCGCCGTCGGGCCCCAGCGCCCGACAGCGCCAGACCTGCGGCCCGAGCACGAGGCGGCTCAGGCGTCCGAACGGCGTCGGCCGGCCGCGACGGCCGTGCCGCCGGCGGCGACCATGCCGAGACCGAGCGCGAGGAGTGCGCCCTCCGGGCCCCCGGTGTCGGGCAGACGTGCCGAGCCGGCCGCGTCCAAGGAGTCGCTCGTGTCCGAGGGGTCAGCCGGGTTCGAGGGATCGGTCGGGCCCGAGGGATCGGTCGGTTCGGCCGGCTCCTCCGGACTCGGCGCGCCCAGCTCGAACCACACGTCCGCGGTGTCGTCGCAGAAGAGGGCATCGGTCTCGCTCACCTCGCACGGGGTGACGGTTGCGGTCCTCGTCTCGGGCGCCAGCTCGCCCGGGGACGAGAGGTGCTGGACGGTGACCGTGGCCCCCGGCGTCGTGTAGTACCAGTTCAACCGGTCCGTCGCGGACTGGCCGGGATCGTCGATGTCGACACCTCGGGCGCTGGCGCGCAGCTCCGGCTGGTTCGGGTAGGGCCGGAAGAAGTTGCCCTCGCACTGGCTGTCGCCGCTCCCCGGGTCTCCGACCGCGATGGTGGTGCAGTCGAAGGTCTCGGAGTCGGCGCCGTCCTGGCTCGTCACCGTCACCCGGAGGACGCTGCCCTCGGTCACGGTCCCGGCGGGGAGGTCGTTGTCCTCGGCGAGGCGGACACCCACCCGGAACTTGCGCGACCCGTAGTTCGGAACGACCTCCTCGGCCTCGTCGACGTCGTCGACGACCTTCGGGTCGGGCGTGTCCTCGGTGGACGTCGCCTCGGACGTCGACGTCCCGGTCTCCGGGCTGGTGCTCTCCTCGACGTCGGACTCGCCGTCCGGGGCCGCGGAGGTCTCGGGCGTGGAGGTCGGCGTCGACTCCTCGGAGCCGTCGACGTCGCTCGAGGTGGTGTCGTCGGCAAGCGCAGGCGCGGCGACGGTCACGAGACCGGCCACGGCGCAGGCGCCCGCGACGGTGAGGCGGGCAAGGGGCGAGCGAGCGCTCATGAGGGACATCGGTGCTCCGGACGGGACAGGGGGCGGGCCGCGACCAGTATGGGGCTCTGCGCAGGTCGACGGGGCGCACTCCCACGAAAGGGGACCTTGGACCCGGCGCGGCCCGGACCTTTCGGGCCGGCGACCGGCGAAGCCGGGCTGGGTTCGAACCTGGGACCTGCGACTGAGGAGACCGTTTCCCTGCCGCTGCTGCTCCGCGCCCATCACGACCCGGCCGTACGTGCCCCACGCCCCGGCCGTACGTGCCCCCGGCAGGATTCGAACCTGCGACCTGCGGTTTAGGAAACCGTTGCTCTATCCCCTGAGCTACGGGGGCGGGGCGCCGAGCCCCGAGGGGTGACGACGCACCCCCATCTTGGCAGGCGCGGCAGGAGCGGGGCGCAGCCGACCCGACCTCGGCAGGTCAGCGGTAGATCATGCAGGTCGTGGTGCCGTGGGCGACGAGCCGGCCGGAGGCGTCGACGATGGAGCCCTCGGCGGTGGCCACCTGGCGTCCGACGTGGATGGTGCGGCCGGTCCCGACCAGGCGTGCACCGTCGACCGGGACGGTCCGGATGTAGTTGACCTTGAGCTCGAGCGTCCCGTACCCGACGCCCGCCTCGAGCGTCGAGTGGATCGAGCAGCCCATCACCGAGTCGAGCAGGGTGGCGCAGATGCCGCCGTGCAGGGACCCCAGGGGGTTGGCGAAGGTGGGCTTGGTCGGCACCGAGAACACGACCGTCCCCTCCTCCAGCGACTCGACCTCGAGGCCGAGGAGGTCCCCGATGAAGGGCGGCCTGTCCTCGGCCGCGAAGGCGGTCCGGAGGAACTCCAGCCCGGTGAGCTGCTTCAGGTGCTCCAGCTGCTCGGCTGACAGCGACGTCATGACGGACCCTCTCGATCGACGAGGACCCACTATAGACCGATCGGTCTATAGTGGGTCGATGGCCACCGGAGCGAGGGACCGCATCGTCACCGCCACCATCGCGCT
Source organism: Aeromicrobium sp. Leaf289 (assembly GCF_001423335.1). NCBI lineage: Bacteria > Bacillati > Actinomycetota > Actinomycetes > Propionibacteriales > Nocardioidaceae > Aeromicrobium > Aeromicrobium sp. Leaf289. The sequence continues at coordinate 266,041 of NZ_LMNK01000003.1, forward strand.
GGTGCGCGAGCGTGGGGTCCACGGCACCGGCGTGGCCGAGGTCCTCGAGCGCAGCGGTGCGGCGCGCGGATCGATCTACCAGCACTTCCCGGCCGGCAAGCCGGCCCTCGTCGCCGAGGCCGTCCGGGTCGCAGGACGACACCTGGAGAGACTGATGACCGACGGCGCCGCGGCCGCCCCCGAGCAGCCCGCCGTCGCGATGCTCGAGGCAATGCTGGACTGGTGGGAGCGGGAGATCCGTCGCCACGGCGGAGCACTGGGCTGTCCGATCGCGGCCGCGGCGGTCGATGACGACCCGGTGGTGAACGCTGCCGCCCAGGCGGTGTTCGAGCGCCTGCACGCCCTGCTGTCCGAGACCACGGGCGACCCGAGCGCCGCCAGCGTGGCTCTCAGTGCGGTCGAGGGAGCCATCCTGCGCTCGCGCGTGGCTCGGGACCCGGAGCCCCTCGACGACGTCCGGCGCCACCTGACGGGGCTGCTCGGGGCCTCCCCCCGCACCTAGGCCAGTGGCCTTCCAGGGGTCGGCACGGGGGGAGGTCCTTCCAACGTAACGGCTCAGCGGCGTCGCGCGCGACGACAGCGCGCAGTCTCCGCGACCCACCGCGTCCCCGCCCTCACGTCACTGCGGAGGCAGGGTGCGCGCGTGCTCCATCCCTCGCTCGGCCCAGTCGGCCAGTCCGTCGCCCAGCGAACCCTCAGTCGCCCAGCCCGAAGAACTCGACCATGAGGTCGGTCGCGTCGATCGAGGACGTGGTCTTCCCCAGCACGGGCACCTCGAAGTCCGCCCCGGGCCAGGTGTGCCCACCGTCGTCGATCACGTACGTCTCGAGGCGCGCGGAGTCGTCGCAGTCGCGCCACCGCTCCAGCTCCACGTCGGAAGCCACCTCGGTCGTGCGCGGCTTCGTGGCGCAGCCGTCGTGCTTCGCCCAGTCGGCCATCACGGCGTCGACCGAGCGGACGGGGAACAACGGGGTCTCCCCGCCGTCGAACGGGACCACCTCGTCGCCCGTGCCGTGGAAGTAGACGACCGACGCGGGCGGTGCGTCGCTGCAGGCGGCGTCGTCGTAGAACGTGGCGGCCACCCCGCCGTAGGCCTTGAACGGGAAGTCCCCCGAGCAGGCCATCGCGAAGACGACCGCCGACCCGTTCGACATGCCGGCCGCGTACTGCCGGTCGTCGTCGACGCACCACTCGTCGCCGAGGGACTTCGTGAGCTCGAGCCAGAACGCGGCGTCGGAGCCGGCCGTGGAGGCCGGTGTCAGGACGTCCCACGTGCTGGGCGTCCCGGTGGCCTGCGGCGAGACGAGGATGAAGTCCCGGTCGTCGGCGGCCGTCGGGAACGACGCGTACGTCGCGACCTCCGCGGCGGAGCTGCCGAGACCGTGGAAGAGGTACACGACGGGCAGGGGGCGTGAGCCGTCGTAGCCGGTCGGCACGTGCACGATGTACTGCCGCAGCGTGCTGTCGACGGTGATCCTGCGGGTCACGTCGCGTGTCGCCCCGGTGACGTCGTCGGGCACGGACCCGCAGCCCGCCGACGCGGCCGTCGTGGTCGGTGCGCTCGTGGCGGGGGTCCTGTCGGGCTCGTCGGTGCCGCGCGTGCAGGCGCCCAGGGTGAGGGACAGGACGACGACCGCGACGAGAGCTCGCACGCCCCTAGTCTGCCGGGTCCCGCCGCACGCCGAGGTCGACACCTCGTGATCGACGCCCGCGTCGGTACCCGGCTCGAGTCGCGAGGGCCACGGAGGCGACCTACCGTCGCTGCATGGTCCGGCTGCGTCGCGTCTCTGCCTCGATGGACGGCTGGTCGCGTGTGCGGCACGGCCGAGGCTTCCGCTACCTCGACCAGGACGGCGCCCCGCTGCAGGAGATCGACGTCGAGCGCTGCAAGCAGCTCGTCATTCCGCCTGCGTGGACGAAGGTCTGGATCTGCCCGGTGCACAACGGCCACCTGCAGGCGGTCGGCACCGACGACGCCGGACGCCGTCAGTACCTGTACCACCCGGCCTGGCGCGAACGGCGCGACGCCGAGAAGTTCGTGCACATGGAGGGCTTCGCCGCGGCACTGCTCGACGTCCGCGACCGTGCCCGCGACGAGGTCACCGACGAGCCGACGCTGCGCAGCGTCTCCGCCCTGGCCTTCGGCCTGCTGGACCTCGGGATCTTCCGGGTGGGCTCGGACCGCTACGCCGACGAGAACGGCAGCTACGGGCTGACCACCATCGAGAAGCAGCACGTCCGACGTGACGGCGACACGCTCGTGTTCTCCTACGTGGCCAAGAGCGGCCAGGACCTGGAGGTCGCGCTGCGCGACGAGCGGCTCATCTCGGCGCTCGAGCCGCTGCGTCGCCGCCGCACCGGCGGCGACGTCCTGCTGGCGTACCGCGGCGACGACGGCTGGTCGACCCTCGGGGCGTCAGCCGTCAACGACTACGTGAAGGAGATGCTGGGCGAGGAGTTCTCGGCCAAGGACTTCCGCACGTGGCGCGGCACCGTGATCGCGGCGGCCGCCCTCTCCTCGTCGGACGCGTCGACCAAGACCGCGCGCAAGAAGTCGGTGGCCGCCGCGATGCGGGAGGTCTCCGAGCACCTCGGCAACACCCCGGCCGTCGCACGCTCGTCGTACGTGGACCCGCGCGTCGTCGACCTCTTCGACGACGGGGTCGTGGTGGCCGGCGGTCACCGTCCCGTCGCTCCGGGCGAGCCGGTGAGCCGCACGCTGGAGAAGCAGGTCCTCGAGCTGCTCGGCAAGGGCTGAGGGCTACTCCGACACGTCCTGCAGCACGCTCTCGACCGCTCGCCAGAACGTCGGGTAGGCGAACACGGAGTTCCGCAGCGTCGCCACCGGGACCTCGGCGCGGACCGCCACCACGAGACCCGAGACGGTCTCGCCTCCGGTGGGTCCGACCACGGTGGCACCGACGACGACGTCGCGAGTGGTGTCGACGACGATCTTGACGACGCCCTCGGCGCCCGGGCCGTGGGTGAACCCGCGCGAGCTCTGCGCGAGGTCGGTGGTGGAGACGGCCACGTCGAGACCACGGTCGCGCGCCTGCTTCTCGGTGAGGCCGACGCCGCCGACCTCCGGGTCCGTGAACGTGACCCGCGGGAACGACGTGTCGTAGTCGGGCAGGTCCTCCCCGAGGATCGCGCGGGCCGCGCGGTCCGCCTGGTACATCGAGACGTGGGTGAAGGCGCCGCGCCCGGCCACGTCACCGACGACCCAGACGCCGTCGGCCGCGAGCATCGCGTCGTCGACCTCGATCGACCGGGCGTCGGGGTCGAGACCGACGGTCTCCAGCCCGAGGTCGCCGATGGACGGCGTCCGCCCGGCTGCCACCAGCACCTGCTCGGCGTGGACGGTGCCCGAGGCCAGCTCGAGGGTGAACTGCGTGCCGTCGTGGGAGACGGAGGTGATGCTGTCGCCCTCGCGCACGTCGATGCCGTCGCGCTCGAACGCACCCCGCAGCACGTCGGAGGCCTCCGGCTCCTCGGGACCGAGGATCCGGGGGCCGACCTCGACCACCGTGACCTCGCTGCCGAAGCGGGCGAACGCCTGCGCCAGCTCGAGCCCGATCGGCCCGCCACCGATGACCACGAGGGAGCTCGGCAGGACGGTCGCCTCGAGAGCCTCGTGGTTCGTCCAGAAGGGCGTGCCGGCGAGTCCATCGATCGGCGGCACCGCGGCCCGGGTCCCCGGGTTGAGCACGACGCCGCGCCGGGCCTCGATGCGCTGCGTCCCCCCACCGGCGACGTCGACCTCGACCACGCCGGGACCGGCCAGCCGACCGTGACCGCGGACCAGGCGCGCGCCCGACTTCTCGAGCCGCTCGGCGGCCACGGTGTCGTCCCAGTCGTCGGTGGCCTGCTCACGGATGCGCTTCGCGACCACGGAGAAGTCGGGCTCGACCGTCGCGGCGCCGGCCAGCTCCACCGCGCGCCGGGTCTCCGCGATCGCGCCGGCGGCGCGGATGAACATCTTCGACGGGATGCAGCCCCAGTAGGGGCACTCACCGCCCACGAGACCGGACTCCACGGCCACGACCTCGAGCCCCTCCCCCGCCAGTCGGGCCGCCAGCGCCTCGCCACCGGGTCCGAGACCGATCACCACCACGTCGCACGTCGTCATGCCCCCATCGTGGCCCCGCCGTGGTCCTCGCGCAGGACCGGGGCGCGACTCCCGGGTGAACAGAGCCGCGAAAGGCGGGCGGAGTCGGCCGCCGTGACCTACGCTCACGGAGCCCGCACCCGCGGGACGACCCACATCGCACTCCCGCGGAGCCTCATGTCCCTGCCTTCCGGCACCACGTTCCTGCGCACCCCGATCGGCCGTCTGGCCGTCACGGGTGCCGCCACCCTCGTCACGCTCGTCGGCGTCGCGCCGACGGCCATGGCCGACGAGGACCTCGCTCCCGAGACGTCCTCGACGGACCGGACCACCACCGAGTCGTCCGGCGTCGAGCCGTCCCTCACCCCCGAGCAGGAGCAGGAAGCGCTCGCCGAGGAGCCCCCCGCAGGTGACGCCGTGGACGGACCTGCGTCCGAGGACGTCGCCGCACCGGCCGAGGAGCCGGTCGAGGTGGACCCGACGGAGTACGAGGCCGAGCCCGCCGCCGAGGCCGCGCCGGGGCCCGAGGTGGCCGCCGCCGACACCGAGCTCGTGCTCGCCGACGACACGGGCGACGTCACCGCGGGCCGGACCGGGACGTTCTACGTCCTCCAGAACGACACCAGCACCGACGCGATCCGCTCGCTCACGATCGAGAGCCAGGGCGAGCACGGCACGGCCTACGTGGTGGGATCCCGCTTCGAGGAGCCCGGCCAGGACGTACCGGGCGAGGGCTCGCTGCGCGTCGAGTTCGACGCCGACGAGGACTACACCGGACCCGACTCGTTCACCTACCGCGTGACGACGGCCGACGGCACCACCGCCACGGCCACGGTGGACCTGCAGGTCGAGGCCTACGTCGCACCGCCGGTGAACGCGGACTTCGGCACCACGAAGTTCCGGGTGGGCGTACAGCTGGCCGACGGGTCCTACGCCCCCCAGGGCACGGCCGGCGGCGTGTTCCGCATCCAGGAGATCCGCGCCGACGGTACGACCCCGGATCCCACGACCTGCACGACGTTCACCACCTTCGAGTTCGGCCCCGGTTCGTCGAGGTGCAGCGAGCGCGAGGGGAACCCCGGCTCGACCTACGTCATCACCCAGGAGTCGGCCGCGCCCGGCGCCATCGCCTCGCCGCGTCGGCGCGTGATCGACCCGTGCACGGAGGAGACACCCGAGTACTGCTTCTTCTTCAGTCCCGGTGAGTCCTCCGACAGTGCCGTCGCCCTGTTCACGAACGCGGGCGCGATCCTCCCCGATGCCGTCGACGACGAGGACGAGTCCTTCGACGGCGACCCGGTCGACGTCGACGTGCTCGCCAACGACGACAGCGAGGACCCGGGCACGACGCTGGACGTCGCGTCCCAGCCCGACGGCGGCACCGCCGAGCTGGTGGGCGAGGCCACGGTTCCGACGCCGGAGCCGGGCCCGGACGACCGCGTCGGCGTGCTGGCCGTGCCGAGCGCGGGCACCCAGCGGATCCGCTACACGCCGGAGCCGGGCTTCGAGGGCGTGGACACCTTCACCTACCGCCTCACCAACGGCAACGGGTCCGACACGGCCACGGTCAGCGTGCTGGTCAGCGACAACGGTGCCGTCACGCCGGTCGACCCCGAGGACCCGGCCGACTCCGACGACGGCTCCACCGCGCCCGCCGACGCGTCGCTCGGGGGCTCTGCCAGCGGCACGGTCGCGACGGCCACGTCGAGCCTGCCCTCGACCGGTGGCCCGCGGACCGGCCTGCTGGCCCTCGGCGCTGCGCTGCTGGCGACCGGCGCCGCGGCCGTCGCCGGAAGCCGACGCCGTCGGGACGCCGCGGGTGCCTGACGACGCACCCGCGTTCCCGATCTGGCACGTGCGTGTCGTCGACACCGGCGGCGCGCTCGTGCGGGTCTCGCTCGTCCAGTCCGACCGGCACGCCGACGGGACCGCGCTGACGGTTCCCGAGGCGGAGGCCGGGTCGGAGGAAGCCGCGGGCGTCGTCGCCGTCGCACACCTGACCGACGGGCTCGTGTCCCGGCTCGAGGTGACGGCGGACGCGGCACCCAAGGCACCTCCTCTCTGGTTCGTGGAGGTCCCGGAGCCTGAGCCGGCGTCCGGTCCGCCCGCGACGTCGATCGTGGCGTTCACCGGTGGCGACGTCGAGGAGACGGCTCTCCTGACGGTGCGCCAGGCGCAGCACCATGGCATCCAGTCGGCCGAGCAGGTCGGCGCGTTCCGCTGGATCCCGCACTCGGGCTTCGGCGACCAGCTCTACGTGGCCCCGTCGTGGCGGAGGCGGACCATCGGCACGGGTCTGCTCGCTGCGGGCGGTGTCCTGTCACTCGCGCGCGGGTGGCCCCGACCGTGGGGCGACGGCCAGCGCACGGCCGAGGGCGACCGCATGCGCCAGGTCGCCCGCTGGGCGCACCTCAGCCAGGAGCTCACCCACCTGATGCCGCCCATGACTCCCTTCGAGGAGCGCGGGGACGCGCCACCCCGATAGTGGTCGGCTACCGCGGGCCGTGCGTCTGCAGGAACAGCACGGGGCCGTCGAGGGCGCTCCCGCGGATCGCGGCGAGCGCCTTGGCCGTGTAGACAGGCTCGAGCTCCAGGCCCTGGTCTGCGGCCCAGGCGCGGGCCTCCTCGGCCTCGGGCGTCAGGGCACCGTAGGTCTCGCCGAGCCACGACGCGTCGGCGACGAGGTCGCGCGGACCGATGCGCTCCTCCACGAGAGCGCCCCGGGTGCGCAGGAGTGCGGCCGTCTGGTCGGCCAGGCGCGCGATGGTGACGGCGTCGAGGCGGAAGGCGTCGTTGACGACGATGCCCAGCACCCGCGAGCGCAGACCCGCCATGCGCAGCCCGAGCGTGAGGCCGGCGGCCGTTCCACCGGACCCGACCGCCGTCACGACGGTGGCCGGCTCGGGCAGCAGACCGGCCCGGACCTGCTCCGCGATCTCGAGGGCGGTCTCGACGTACCCGAGGCTGCCGACCGCGGTCGATCCGCCGGCCGGGACGTAGTGCGGCAGACGCAGTCCGTCGGCGTAGCGCGCGAGCAGGAGGGGCGCGGTGCGCCTCAGGCTTCGCACCGACCGGAACCGGTGGATGTCGGCACCGGAGGCGTCGAGGCGTCGTGTCTGCTCGCGCACGTGGTCGTCGACCGGCTGGTCGACGAGGCCGAGCACCACGCGCAGCCCGTGCTCGCGTCCGTAGAGCGCGGCGGCGAGACCCCAGTGGGTCCCGATGCCACCCACGGTGAACATCACTCTGCGGCGCCGACGTTGGAGCTCGGGGATGATCCACTCGAGCTTGCGGACCTTGTTGCCACCCCACCCGCCGTCGCCGAAGCCCGCCTCGTCCTTGACCCAAAATCCGTCGAGCTCCCGCACCGGCGTGGGGCCGGTCCCGAGCCGGACCCACGGCAGGTCGGCGTCCGGGAAGCGGCGCGCGAGGAAGGTCATCCCACCAGGGCCCGCACGTCGAGCAGGCCGGCGCCGTACGTCCGGTCCTTGCCGCGGGCGCCGAGGTCGCGGGCCGTGCTCTCGAGGCGCGCGGCAACCGTGCCGGCGCTCCAGCCACGCCGGCTCATGGCCATCGCCGCTGCGGCGGCCACGTGCGGCGCCGCCATCGACGTGCCGCTGAGCGAGCAGTAGTAGGTCCCGGAGCAGCCCACCCTGTTCTGCCTCGGCACGGTGGACCAGATGCCGCCCCCCGGAGCGGCGACGTCGACCCAGGATCCGCAGCTGCTGAAGCGCGAGGCGGCGAGCGAGGAGTCGAGCGACCCGACCCCGACGACTCCTGCGTAGGCGGCGGGGTACTGCGTGCGTACGAACAGGCCGCACCCGGTGTTCCCGGCCGCGGCGACCACGAGCACGCCCCTGCGCTGGGCGTAGGCCACGGCCTGCCGCACGGCGGGGTCGTCGCCCGGGATGCTCAGCGAGAGGTTGATGACATGAGGCCGGCGGTCGGCCGCACGCACGATGCCGCGCGCGACCGCGTCGCTCGTGCCGCGGCCCGCGGAGTCGAGCACCCTGATCGGCAGGATGGCCGCGCGGGGCGCGAGTCCGGCCACCCCACGACTATTGCCCGCGACGGCGGCCACGATGCCGGCCACGTGCGTGCCGTGGCCGTTGGGGTCGGCCGCGCTGGTGCCGGGGGCCAGCACGTCGTAGCCCGCCCCGACGTTGGCCCTGAGGTCGCTGTGCGTGGCGTCGACCCCGGTGTCGAGGACGGCGACGACCGCACGCCTCGTGGTCCTGGTGGCGGCGCCGTTCGCCCGCGTCCAGACGGTCTCGGCCTGGAGCCGGGTCAGGCCCCACTGCCGGGGGCGGAGCGTGTCGTTCGACGCGGTCGTGCGCACGGGTAGCGCGACCGACACCGCGTCGACGTCGCGGTCGCGCAGCGCACGGGCCACGAGCAGCCTGGCTCGATCGCGACTGGACACGACGGTGGTGCTGATCTCAGGTCGACCCTGGGGTCCGAGGGTCGTGGTGACCACGCGCAACGGCTGGCCGTCCGCGGCGCGGGCCACGATCCGCTCCGCCGTCCGGTCCACCGGCGGCTCGTCCGACGCGGCGACCGGAGTGATCCCGGACGCCAGGAGACCGGCGACCGTCGCGGCGAGGACGGTCACAGCGACAGGGGGACGACGACGTCGGGGCGTCACGGGCGAAGACTACCGCGTTCGCCAGCGCCGCACGCTGTAGACGAGCAGACCCCACGCCACCACCGCGGAGGCCATCAGCCCCAGGCCCGTGGCCCATCCAGCCGCGGGGAGCCGGGGTCCGAAGCCGACGCCGAGCACGCTGAACTCCGGGATCGTCGGCGACATCCACCACACGACGCCGAGCGCGAACAGCCACACCCCGCCGAGGGCGCTGAGGGTGATGCGCGGCCAGGTGGCGACGCCGAAGCGCGCCGCCTCGATCGCCTTCTCGCGCACGGGCCCCAGTGCCCGCCGCGCCCAGGCGTGCTGGCGCGAGAGCACCGTGATGCCCGCGAGGATGATCAGGAGGCCGGGTCCCGGGAGCGGCCACAGGATGATCCCCACCACGACCAGGACCCAGCCCAACGTCTCGGTGGCGACACGCTCGAGCACGCCGCGCTCACGACGCTGCTGCTTCATGGCCACAGGATGCCCTAGTCCACCCACACCGGGGCACGGACCTGGTGCGGTCCTGGACACACCGATCCACGGTGGCCACGGCATCGAATGGTTCTCGCGGACCCCGGATGGCGGGTCCACGCCGACCAGACCAGGATTGACCCATGAACAAGGCCGCCGCCCTGCTGTCCCTCGCCGAGGAAGCCCTCGACATGTCCCTGCCCGTCCGGCTCCGGCTCTGGGACGGCAGCGAGGCCGGACCGGCCGACGCTCCCGTGCTGGTGCTGCGCGACAAGCGCGCCGTGCGGCACGTGCTGCACTCCCCCGGTGAGCTCGGCGTCGCCCGCGCCTACGTGCAGGGAGACCTCGACCTCGAGGGCGACCTGGCCGATGGCCTGCGCACCATGTGGGAGGCGGTCCGCGTGGCCCGCGAGGCCGACGGCAAGGCCGGTCGGCCGAAGATCAGCCTGCGCCTCAAGCTGCGCGGCGCCTACCTCGCGGTGCGCCTGGGCGCCATCGGCCGACGCCCCGCCGCACCGGCCGCCGAGTCGAACCTGACCGGCGAGCTGCACAGCCGCGAGCGTGACCGGGCGGCCATCAGCCACCACTACGACCTGTCGAACGACTTCTACGAGCTCATCCTCGACCCGCAGATGGCCTACTCCAGCGGGTTCCACGCCGATCCGTCGATGTCCCTCGAGGAGGCGCAGACGGCCAAGCTCGACCTCGTCTGCCGCAAGCTCGGGCTGCGGCCGGGCATGCGGATGCTCGACATCGGCTCCGGCTGGGGCTCGCTCAGCCTGCACGCCGCCGCGCACTACGGCGTGCACGTCACCGGCGTGACGCTGTCGTCGGAGCAGCGCGACTACGTCATGAAGCGCGCCGCCGAGCGTGGGCTGCAGGGTCGCGTCGACGTGAGCCTGCGCCACTTCCGCGACCTCGCCGGAGCAGGCGTGGCCGACGGGACGATCGACGCCATCGCCTCCATCGAGATGGGCGAGCACGTGGGCGACGAGGAGTACGTGGTGTTCACCGAGTCGATCCAGCGCTACCTGCGCCCCGGCGGACGCGTGCTCATCCAGCAGATGTCGCGCAGCAACGACGCGCCCGGCGACCGTCCCGGCGGCGGACCGTTCATCGAGACGTACATCGCCCCCGACATGCACATGAAGCCGATCGCGAAGACCATCGGCCTCATCGCCGGTGCCGGCCTGGAGATCCGCGACGTGCAGGCCATGCGCGAGCACTACCCGCAGACCGTCGCCGGGTGGGCCGCCAACCTGGAGGAGAACTGGGCCACGGCCGTGGCCCTCGTCGGTGAGGAGACCGCCCGCGTGTGGCGCCTCTACCTGGCCGGCGGGTCGCTCGCCTTCGAGGAGAACCGCATGGGCGTCGACCAGATCCTGGCCGTGAAGCCCTCCCCCGCCGGCCGCAGCGACATGCCGGCCAGCCCCCTGGAGTGGTTGGCTTGATCGCCAACGACACCTCGCACGCGCTGGTCACGCTCGGCTTCGGCCTCCTCACGGTCGTCGTCCTCATGGCCGTCTGCATGGCCATCTCGGTGCGCATCCAGAAGCTCACCGTGGTCGACACCGCGTGGCCGCTGGGCTTCGTGGCGGTGGCCGTCGTCTCGGTCTTCGTGACCGGCTACGGCGACGGGATGCCGGGGACCCAGCTGCTGCTGCTCGTGCTCACCGCCGTGTGGGGCGTGCGGCTCGCGGTGTACCTGCACCACCGCAACAGCGGCAAGGACGAGGACCCCCGCTATGCCGAGCTGGCCGAGAAGGACGGACGCTCGTTCGGACAGGTCGCGCTCACCCGGGTGTTCCTCCCCCAGGGCATCGCGATGTTCCTCGTGGCCACGCCGGTGATGGTGGGCATGAACAACGTCGGCACGATCGGCTGGCTCGGCTGGCTGGGCGCAGCCGTGTGGGCCGTCGGTCTGTTCTTCGAGGCCGTGGGCGACTGGCAGCTGGCCCGGTTCAAGAAGGACCCCGAGAACAAGGGCCAGGTCATGGACCAGGGCCTCTGGCGCTACACCCGGCACCCGAACTACTTCGGCGACGCCTGCGTGTGGACCGGCATCTGGATCGTGGCGGCGTCGTCGTGGGCCGGTGTGGCCACGGTGATCAGCCCGATCGCCATGACGATCTTCCTCACGAAGGTCACCGGAGCCTCGCTCAACGAGAAGGGCATGAAGCGCACCAAGCCCGGCTACGACGACTACGTCCGTCGCACGAGCGGCTTCATCCCCCTGCCCCCGAAGAAGGCGTGACGATGGCGCCGGTGCTGGTCACCGGGGTCACGGGTTTCGTCGGGGCGCACCTGGCCGAGCGGCTCGTCGCACGCGGCGACGAGGTGCGTGTGCTCGTCCGCAACCCCGCTCGACTGCCCGACGCCGCATGGGTGTCGTCGGTCGAGGTGGTGCAGGGCGACGCGGGTGACCCGCAGGTCCTCGCCCGTGCCATGGCAGGCGTCGGCGTGGCCCACTACCTGCTGCACGCGATGTCCGACGGTGACGACTACGCCGCCGCCGACCGGGTGCTCGCCACCACCTTCGCCACGGCGGCTGCCGAGGCCGGTGTGCAGCGCATCGTCTACCTGGGTGGCCTGCTGCCGCCCGCGGACAGCGAGCTGACCGAGCACCTGGCCTCGCGCGACGAGGTCGCCCAGATCCTCCTCGGCGGCAGCGTCCCCGCGGTGGTGCTGCGCGCCGGCATGGTGATCGGCCGCGGCTCGGCGTCGTTCGACCTCATGGAGGTCGCCACCCGCCTTCTGCCCGTGGTCGTCGGGCCGACGTGGCTGAAGCACAAGATGCAGCCGGTCGGGCTCGAGGACCTGCTGCACTACCTGGTGGGCGTGACCGACCTCGAGGGCGAGGTGCGGCGCAGCTTCGACGTCGGCGGGCCCGACGTCGTCACGTACCGCGAGCTGATCCAGGCCCACGCGCGGGCCGCGGGCCGACGGGTGCCGTCGACGCTGCTGTTCCCCGTGCTGCTGCCGCACACGTTCAGCCTGCTCGTCGGTACCGTCGCGCCGGGTCCCAGCTCGCTCAACGCCGCCCTGGTCCACAGCCTGTCGCTCGACATGGTGTGCACCGAGCACGACATCGACGACCTCGTGGGGCTCCCGCCCGGCGGGCGGACGTCGGTGGAGGCAGCGCTCCGCCAGGCCACGCAGCGCCCCTAGCGCTGCGGCAGCCCTGGGCGGGGTCTACTCCGAGACGAAGATGTGCGCGGCGGCGTCGGCGTCGATCTCGGCGGTCTCGCCCTGGCGGGCGACGACCACGCCGTCGTGACCGCGCGAGACGAGCACGTCGTTGCCGGGCAGCGCGCCGACGCGGCGCAGGACCGACATGACCTCGGTGTCCTTCTGCAGCTCCTCGGCGATGCGCCGGACGATGCGGCGGACGGGCTCGTCGGAACGGCCGGTGACCTTGGTGAGCGGCTCGACGCCGTGCAGGAACGTGGAGTCGTCGACGACCTCGCCGAGCTCCTCGAGCCCGGGGATGGGGTTGCCGTACGGCGACTCGGTGGGGTGCTCGAGCAGCTCGACGAGCCGACGCTCGACCTGCTCGGACATGACGTGCTCCCAGCGGCAGGCCTCTTCGTGCACGAACTCGATCTCGAGCCCGATGACGTCGGTGAGCAGGCGCTCGGCGAGACGGTGCTTGCGCATGACCCGCGTGGCGAGGGCACGACCCTTGTCGGACAGCTCGAGGTGGCGGTCGCCCTCGACGGTGAGCAGGCCGTCGCGCTCCATGCGCGCCACGGTCTGGCTGACCGTGGGCCCGCTCTGGTGGAGGCGCTCGGCGATGCGTGCGCGCAGGGGGACGATGCCCTCCTCCTCCAGCTCGAAGACGGTGCGCAGGTACATCTCGGTGGTGTCGATCAGCTCGCTCACGCGGCCATTGTTCCATGAGGTGCAGACACCGCGTGCACGCGTGAGGATGGTGCCCGTGCCGACCTCCGTGATGTGCTTCCGATCCGACTTCCGGCTGAACGACAACCCGGCCCTGCGCGAGGCCATCGAGGCCGGTCCCGACGGCGTCGTGCCGATGTTCGTGCTCGACGACCACTACTGGGGGCCGAACGGTCGGACCCGTCTGGCGTACCTCATGGGACTGCTGCGCGACCTCGACGAACGCGTCGGTGGGCTCGTGGTGGTGCACGGCAAGCCCGAGGAGGTCGTGCCGCGGGTGGCGCGTGCCGTGGAGGCGTCGAGCGTGCACGTGGCCGCCGACTACGGCCCGTACGAGTCGGGCCGGGACGAGCGCATCGAGAAGGCGCTGGCCGACGACGACGTGGCGTTCGTGCGCACCGGCTCCTCGTACGCCGTCGCGCCCGGTCGGGTGACCAAGGACGACGGCACCCCGTACCGGGTCTTCACTCCCTTCTACCGGGCGTGGCAGGCCCACGGATGGCGCGCTCCGGCCCCGGGTGTCCGCTCGGTGCCGTGGATCCAGGCCGACGTGCGCACCACCCAGCTGCCCGACGTGGACCCGCCCGAGGGCGTCACCCTCCCCCCGCTCGGCGAGGAGGCCGCGCGCCGGCGCTGGCGCGACTGGATCGACCAGGTCGACGAGTACGACGACCTGCGCGACGTGCCCGGCCGCGACGCGACGTCGCGCATGTCGGTGCACCTGAAGTGGGGCACCATCCACCCGCGCACCATGCTCGCCGACCTGGCCGAGCGGGGCGGCAAGGGCGCCGAGGCCTACGCGCGTGAGCTGGCGTTCCGCGAGTTCTACGCCGACGTCGTGCACCACCGGCCCGACACGCTCGAGGGCTACTACGACAAGCGGTTCGAGACGATGGAGTACGACCACCCCGGCGGCGACCTGCAGCTGTGGAAGGACGGCCGCACCGGCTTCCCGATCGTCGACGCCGGCATGCGGCAACTGCAGGCGGAGGGCTGGATGCACAACCGCGTGCGGATGATCGTGGCCAGCTTCCTGGTGAAGGACCTGCACCTGGAGTGGACCGTGGGCGCCGACCACTTCCTCGACCTGCTCGTGGACGCCGACCCCTGCTCCAACCAGCACGGTTGGCAGTGGGTGGCCGGGTGCGGCACCGACGCCGCCCCGTACTTCCGCATCTTCAACCCGACGTCGCAGGGCAAGAAGTTCGATCCCGACGGCACGTACGTGCGCCGGTGGGTGCCGGAGCTGCGCGACGTCCCGGACCGGTTCGTCCACGAGCCGTGGCGCCTGGACGAGCCGCTGGCGGACTACCCCGGGCCGATGGTCGACCATGCCGAGGAGCGCAAGGAGTCGTTGCGCCGCTACGAGGCCATGCGTTCCTGATCAGGGCCGCCGGCGACCGGACTCCTGACGCGAGAGCTTCGGGACCGGGGTCGTCGCCCGGACCGTGCGGCGTGGTTACGGTGGTCCCGTGACCACGATCCCCCGCAGGTTCAACGGCCCGGAGCACTCAGGCAACGGCGGCTGGGTGAGCGGCCTGCTCGCCGCGCAGCAGCAGGAGCGGCACGGCAGCACGGTGGTCACGGCCACCCTTCGGCAGCCGCCCCCGCTGGAGGTCCCGCTCACCTGGGAGGACCACCCCGAGGAGGTGCGACTCGTGACGGCCGGTGGCGCGCTCATCGGCGAGGCGACGTCGGGGTCGTTCGAGCACGAGCCGCTCACCGCCCCGAGCGTCGACGAGGCCGAGCAGGGCGTGGCGTCGTACCCCGGGTTCGCGTCGCACCCCTTCGACCTGTGCTTCACCTGCGGCACGGCTCGCGAGCCCGGCGACGGCCTGCGGCTCTTCACCGGTCCGGTGGGCGACGGGCGCACGGCGGGCACCTGGACCCCCGACCCCGCCGTGGCCGGGAGCGACGGCCTTCTCGACGTCCCCACCACGTGGGCGGCACTCGACTGCCCCGGTGGCTGGGCCGCCGACTTCACCGCGCAGCCGATGGTGCTGGGCCGGATGACGGCCGAGGTGCTGCGTCGTCCCACTGCGGGCGAGACGCTGCTCGCGTCGGGGCTCCTGCGCGAGCGCGACGGCCGCAAGTTCCGCACCGCCACCGCCCTGCACACCGTCGACGGCGAGCTGCTGGGTCGGGCCGAGCAGGTGTGGATCGAGATCGACCTCGCCCGCTTCTCCTGACCCTTCCTCGTCACCTCCGTGCCCTCGTCAGAGGTAGGTAGCGCACCTGACACCCCCGCCTGAGGTAGGTGTCGCACCTCATCGACGGCGCATGAGGTGCGAGACCTACCTCAGACGCGCCCGTTCGGTGCGCTACCTACCTCAGACGAGTCGAACGACGCGTCGAGCACCCGCTACGGCGTGGGTTCGCGCGCGTCGTAGGCGCGGAACCCACGCGACCGCAGGCCGAACCAGGCCGTGGCGGCCACGCACAGCGCCCCGCCGATCGTCATCGCCCAGGCCTCCCCCGCCAGGCCGGCGAGCGAGCCCATCACGAAGTCGCCCAGGCGCGGGCCACCGGCGACGACGACGATGAACACGCCCTGCATGCGGCCGCGCAGCTCGTCGGGGGCCGCGGTCTGCAGGATCGTCGACCGGTAGGCGGCGCTGACCATGTCCGCCGCACCCGAGCAGGCGAGCATGAGCACGCACAACCACAGCAGGCTCGCGCCGGAGAAGACCGACACCCCTGCCGCCGACACCGCGGCACCGTAGACGCACACGGCTGCGACGACGGCGACCCCGTGCCGGTGCACCCGGCTCACCCAGCCGGACACGAGGAACGCGATCACCGCACCGATGCCGGGAGCGGCCTGCAGGAGCCCGAGGGTCTCCGGGCCGGTCGCGAACACCGTGACGGCGAGGGCAGGGAACAGGGCGCGTGGCTGGGCGAGCACCATCGCGAACAGGTCGATCACGAACGTCATGCGCACGTTGGGTGCGGTGCGCAGGAAGCGCAGCCCCTCGACGACCGACCGAAGGCCCGGGACGGGCTGGCGGGTGAGCGGCGGCAGCGCCGGCAGCCGGAACAGGGAGTAGAGGGCGGCCACGAAGAGCACGACGTCGACGAGGTAGGCGGCGTCGACACCCTTCCAGGCGATGAGCAGCCCGCCGAGCAGCGGTCCGGCGGTGAAGGAGAGGTTGGTCGCGGCCATCCCGAGGGCGTTGGCGGCCGGGAGCAGGTCGGCCGGCAGCAGGCGCGGCAGCATGGCCGAGCGCGCGGGCTGGTTGACCGCGAACAGCGCCGACTGCACGGCGACCAGGCCGTAGAGGAAGCCGACGGAGTCGACGCCGGCCAGGCTGTGGGCGACGAGGGCCATCGAGCAGAGCCACAGTCCGAGGGCGGACACGAGGGCGACCCGACGTCGGTCGAAGGCGTCGGCGAGCGCACCGCCGTAGAGCCCGCCGAGCACGAGGGGCAGGAGTCCGGCCAGGCCGATGAGGCCGACGGAGAACGACGACGTGGTGAGCGAGTAGACCTCGTAGGCGATCGCGACGATCGTCATCTGCTGGCCGAACGCGGAGACGGTCTGGCCGAGCCACAACCGTCGGTACGCCGGTGACGCGCGCAGCGGACGTACGTCGGTCAGCACCGCACCGGCCACCCCTGACAGTCTCCCCACGCAACGATCTTGGCGCATGGCTGACCGACCCTCGCTGGCAGGATCACGTCATGGCCCGGCCACCGATGACGACGCAGCAGGTTCAGCAGTGGATCGTGAGCCTGCTCGTCGTCGCGGTGTCCTGCTTCCCCCTGGGAGCGCTGGCCGCTGCGGTCACGATGCTCGCCGGCGAGCGGCACGACGCCGCGATCGTGCTGGTCGTGATCATGGGCGCGCTCGGCACCGCCGCGGTCTCGGCCGGCCGGCTGGTGCACCGGCTCTCGCCGGTCTCACCGTGGACCCTGCTCGGCGTGCTGCCGGCGGTGGTGACCGCGGCCCTCGTGCTCTGAGTCGGGTCGGTCTCAGGGCTGGAGGCGAGTGCGCGTCCAGCTGGCGCCCTCATGGCGGAAGAGCAGGCGGTCGTGCACGCGGTTGCGCCGACCGTGCCAGAACTCGATGGTGGTCGGCACCAGGAGGTAGCCACCCCACGTCGACGGCCGTCGGACCTCGGCGTCTCCCGCCCGCTCGGTGGCCTCGCGCACCTGCTCCTCGAGGGCCGCACGGTCGGCCACCGGCCGCGACTGGTGCGACGCGACTGCGCCGAGCTGGGCGCCCCGCGGCCGGCTCGCGAAGTAGGCGTCGCTCTCCTCCTCCGGCAGCCGCTCGACGTGTCCCTCCAGCCGCACCTGGCGCTGCACGGGGTGCCAGAGTAACGTGGCCGCGGCCCGCGGGTTCGCTGCCAGCTCCACTCCCTTTCGGGAGCTGTAGTGGGTGAAGAACGTGATGCCCCGGTCGTCGAGCCCCTTCATGAGCACCGTGCGGACCGACGGGAGACCATCGAGCGTGGCGGTGGCGAGCGCCATGGCGTTGGGCTCGGGGACCTGCGCGTCGACGACGTCGTCGAGCCACCGCCTCAACAGGTCCATCGGGTCATCACCGGCCGTGCCCTCGTCGAGTCCGGCGTTCTCGTACTCGCTGCGCATGGCCGCGAGCCGTGCCGCGTCGAGGGAGCCGGTCATGACCACCACGGTAGTGCGGCTCAGGACCACCGGCAGGACGCGCCGCACACAGGCCCTGCGGTCCAGGGCACAATGCAGCCATGGCTGAAGACGTGAAGGTTCACCACGGGCTCGAGGGCGTCATCGCGTTCGAGAGCGACATCGCCGAGCCCGACAAGGAAGGGTCCGCGCTGCGCTACCGCGGCGTCGACATCGACGACCTCGTGGGCCGCGTGCCGTTCGAGAAGATCTGGGGCCTCCTGGTCGACGGCCACTACGAGCCCGGCCTGCCGCCGGCCGAGCCGTTCCCGATCCCCGTGCACTCCGGCGACATCCGCGCCGACGTGCAGAGCGCCATCGCCCTCACCGCTCCGGCGTGGGGCCTTCGCCAGCTCTACGACATCGAGACCCCCGAGCAGGTCCGCGAGGACCTCTCCCGCACCGCCGTGATGATCCTGTCGTACGTGGCACAGGCCGCCCGCGGCGTCGGCAAGCCGATGGTGCCCCAGGCCGTCATCGACGAGCAGGCCACCATCGTCGAGCGGATGCTGATGCGCTGGCGCGGCGAGGTGAACCCCGACCACGCCAAGGCGATCGACGCCTACCTGGTCTCGGCCGCCGAGCACGGCATGAACGCCTCCACCTTCACCGCTCGCGTCATCGCCTCCACCGGTGCCGACGTGGCCGCAGCGCTCTCCGGTGCCGTCGGCGCCATGTCGGGCCCGCTGCATGGCGGTGCCCCTTCGCGCGTGCTGCACATGATCGAGCAGGTCGAGAAGTCCGGCGACGCCGAGGCCTACGTGAAGAACCTCCTCGACTCCGGCGAGCGCCTCATGGGCTTCGGCCACCGCGTCTACCGCGCCGAGGACCCCCGTGCCCGCACGCTGCGCCGCACCGCCAAGGAGCTCAACGCCCCCCGCGCCGAGGTGGCCGAGGCGCTCGAGCAGGCTGCACTCGCCGAGCTGCGTGCGCGCCGCCCCGACCGCGTCCTCGAGACCAACGTGGAGTTCTGGGCCGCGATCGTGCTCGACTTCGCCGAGGTGCCGCCGAACATGTTCACCGCGATGTTCACGTCGGCGCGCACCGCCGGCTGGAGCGCCCACATCCTGGAGCAGTACAACAAGGGCCGCCTGATCCGGCCCTCGTCGGTCTACACCGGACCCGACCCCCGCAGCGCCGACGAGGTCGAGGGCTGGAACGAGGAGTGGGCGAAGGGCTGAGCCGAAAATCCTGGCAAGACCGCTCACATCTGAGATGATCGGGCCGCGACCCTGCCAACCTTCGGAGCAAAGCGTTGACTCGAACTGCACGCCAGTGGGCCCGTGACGTCTACCCCCGGCTGCCGCGAGGAGTGCGCCAGCGGGTGTCCGAGGATCTGAAGCGCAAGCTGGTCCGGCCGGCTGGGCGTCCGACGACCAAGGCCCAGCGCCGAGGTCTCCTCAGCGTGGTCATGCCGGTCTACAACGTCGAGACCTATCTCGCCGAGGCCATCGACAGCATCCTGGGCCAGTCCCATCGCAAGCTCGAGCTCATCCTCGTCGACGACGGATCGACCGACGGCTCCCCCGCCATCTGCCAGGGCTACGTGGAACACGACGAGCGTGTTCGTCTCGTGGAGAAGGTCAACGGCGGGCTGGGGGCCGCAAGGAACACGGGCGTGCGTTTCGCGCGGGGCGAGTTCCTCGCCTTCGCCGACAGCGACGACATCGTCCTGCCCGGCGCCTATGAGCGCATGGTCACGTCGCTCCAGCGGTCGGAGTCCGACGTGGCGACCGGCAACGTCCAGCGCCTGCAGTCCGGCAGGCGCTGGCAGGCCTGGAACCAGTCGCGATCCCACGTGCAGACGCGGCGCTCCATCAGCGTGGCCCAGGAACCCGCGCTGCTTCTCGACATGGTCGCGTGGAACAAGGTGTTCCGGACCGACTTCTTCCGCCGTCACGCGATCCACTTCCCCGAGCGGAAGCTGTACGAGGACATGGCACCGATGTGCGAGGTCTTTCTCCTTGCCTCAGGCGTCGACGTCATCGCGGAGCACGTGTACCTATGGCGCCTGCGCGACGAGGGCGACTCGATCTCCCAGCGTCGCATCGAGACCTCCAACTTGGCTGACAAGCTCGAGATGATCGCCACCGTCGACGGCCTGCTCCAGACCCACGGCGAGACAACCGCCATGCGCGACACCTTCACGTTCAAGACGCTCGACGGTGACCTGTGGATCTACTTGCGCAGCATCGGCGCCGGCGCTTCGCCCGCCCCGGAGTTCATCTCCCTTCTCGAGGAAGCCGCTCAGACGTACTGGGTGGGAGCACCGGCTGAGGTCAAGGCCAACACGTCCCAGGAACGACGCGTCCTGTTCGAGCTGCTGGCTGCTCACCGCGGATCCGAGATCGAACGGGTCCGCGACTGGTACATCGAACACGCGGACGCCCTTCCCATCGTGGTGGAGGACAGCCGCGCCCGGATCGATCGATCAGCGTTCCCCGTCCGCACGGACGACCTGGCAGTCGACGTGCTCGACGTGACCGGCGAGCGTCCCCTGCGCGCGACGCTGACGCACGCATCGTGGTCGGACCGCGCGACGCTCCGTGTCGAGGGCTACGCCTACATCCCTGCCGTCACCGACGGCTCCCAGCAGATCGAGCTGCTTGCGAGATCGGCCGACGACGAGGCGCCTCACGTCTTCGCGACGGATCGTTGCGCATCCCCCGAGGCGAACGAGTGGGCACGCGACCGCACGCGTCCTCATGACCAAGACGGTTTCGTCGCGCTCGTGCCGCTCGTCCCACTACTCGCCGACGTTTCTCGGGACAATGCGCGAACCTGGTCCTTCACCGTCCGTGTCCGCCAAGACGGCCTCGAGCAAGAGACGCCGCTCGACACGATCTGGCGTGGAGGATCCTGTGCGGTCCTCGGGACGACGCTGCCGGCGCCAGGGATCTCCGTGCGCGGAGCAACGGACGCGAACAAGCCGCTGCGCCTCGTCGCGAGTACCACCGAGTACCGGCTCGACTCTGTCGACATCGACGGATCCGTGGTCGCCGTTCACCCCGATAGCGAGGCGGAGTTGGTGGCGACGAGCACGGACACCAAGGCCGTGGTGGCGTTCCGCACCGACGGCGTGAGGTCAGGTTCCGCCGCGGTGTTCCCTACCCACCCCAGCCGGTACTGGACCACGTGGAAACTCAGGGCACGCGACAGCGACGGCGCCCTGCGTCCAGTCTCCTGGATCCCCGAAGACCGCGCTCACGTTCGCTCCGGGTCATTCATCGCGGAGTTCAACCTGTGGGGCGAGGCAGTCGTCACCGAGCGCCGCGACACACTCCTCGTGACGTCCAGCTGGTGCGACAACGGCTGCTTGATACTCGAGGGAGAGTACTTCGACGACCAGCCGGTCGACGTCGAGATCGGACTGAGGGCGAGCTCCGCTCACCTTGACCACTGGACACCCGTGGTCGTGGACGGCGCGCGCTTCACCGCGGTGCTACCTCTTCACGCCGAGGACTGGTATGGGATCGAGCGCGCGCTGCCGAGCGGCACGTACAGCGTGGTGGCGCAGGCGGCACAGACCAAGACCGAGAAGCAGGTGTTCGTCTCGAACTCAGGTGCCGTCGACCTGCCTCTTCACTTCCGGACAAGTCTGCTGCGAGGTCAGCTCGATCGAGCGGCGCTCGCACGGCTGTCGCTCAAGCTTCAGCCGCCCGTCCCCGACGTCGACCTCGGCCGCTACGCGCTCGAGGCGAACCGTCGCGCCTTCGATGACACGGCAGTCGTGAACCCTAGTGACTCGGTCTTCTTCTCCGTCGACATGGGTGCGGGAGCCGCTGACAGCGCCCTCGCGATCCACCGCGAGATCGTTGCGCGTGGGTTGCCCCTGACGAGCCACTGGGGTGTGAGTGACTTCTCGGTTCCTGTTCCGCCGGGTGCCGTTCCAGTACTCAAGGGCACCCGCCACTGGTACGAAACGCTGGCCCGCGCTCGCTACGTCGTCAACAACTACGGTGGCCTCGACGGGCTCCACCGGCGCGCTCATCAACGACACCTTCAGACCTGGCACGGTACGGCCCTGAAGCACGTAGGCGCCTCGGAGGCTAGAGCGCAACACGACGCCCGCGAGCGTCTCGCCACCATCGCTGCGGAAGCCGCCGCCTGGGACGCCGCGGTGTCGCCGAGTCCCTACATGACCGACTTGATCCGTTCGGACTTCCTCTTCCAGGGCACGGTCCTGGAGAGCGGCTACCCACGAAACGACAGACTCGCACGAGGTGACGACGACTCCTCACTTCGCGCACGCCTGGGTCTCGACCCTGAGACACGGGTCGTGCTCTACGCGCCGACATTCCGCGAGGAACTCAGATCGGGGTGGACCGCCTCGCTTTTCGAAGGACTCGACCTCGACCGGTTGTCAGCGCTGCTCGGACCCGGATGGACGATCGTGCTGCGAGGCCACAGCTTCAACGCCCGCAGAGCGGATGGTGACCGCTCCCGTGGGAACATCGTCGACCTGACCCGTCACCACGACATCAATGATCTCTACCTGGTCTCCGACGTCTTGGTCACCGACTACTCGTCCGTCATGTTCGACTACGCCGTGACAGGTCGCCCGATGCACTTCTTCGTGCCCGACCTCGAGGCGTATGCCAAGCGCCGAGGCATGTACCTGGACCTGGCGGACATCGCACCGGGTCCTGTCGTCACCAGCGTCGCACCGCTGGCTCGCGGGCTCAAGAAGCAGGATGCCCTCACCCAGAAGTATCGCCGCGCATACGAGGAGTTTCGACGCACGTACGCGCCATGGGACGACGGGAACGCGGCGTCCCGTGTGGTGGACTGGCTCCTCGCTGACCCCCACGTCGTTTCCCAAGACCAGCAGAACGACGACTGAGACTCGTCGTTCTCGAGGAAGGCAGCATTCACATGGAACCCTGGCGAGACACGATTCTCTCCATGGGCCCTCGCGGCCTGGTGGAGAACTTCGCCGGTGGTGAAGTGACCGGCTGGGTGACGTCGCGGCAGAGCATGGCTCCGGCCCGTGTCGAGCTTTACCTGAACGATCTCCTCGTCGCTCATACGTACGCCGCGGGTCCCAGCCGCGCCAACACCTTCGACGTGGCGCACTCCTTCCGGCTGCCTGTCCGAGACCTGTGGCAATACACGTCGCGACAGGACGCCATCACCGTTCGCGTCGACGGAGAACCCCTGCCCATGGCGGGCAAGGGCATCTACAAGCGGTCCGCGAACGACGGGCCCTACGGGGTGACGGAGCTGGCCGGGAAGTTCACCGAGGGGTACGTCTTCGACACCCGTGGCCGACTGAGTCTGTCCAAGCGCTTGGACCATGAGTGGCAGACACGAGTGACGACGCTGTATCGGCGAACAGCGGAGGTCGTGGACTCGTTCGGCGGGTATCCGGTCGTCGTGGCCTACGGCACACTCCTCGGTCTGGTGCGGGAGGGAGCATTCCTCGGCCACGACGATGATTTCGACGCTTGCTACGTCTCGTCGCACACGAGCGGCGAGTCGGCGGCCGTCGAGCTGCAGCAGATCGCGTTCGAGCTGATCGAGGCTGGCCTCTTCGTCAAGTGCCACACGACGGCGTTGCACGTCTATGACCGTGAGGATCGCGGTGCACGCATCGATCTCTTCCATCTCTTCTTCGACGCTGAGGGCAAGCTCCAGGCTCCCTTCGGTGTCTCGAGCGCCGGCGATCTGAACCGAAGCAGCTGGGGTTCACCCAAGCAGGCGAAGATCTCGGGCCACTCGGTCATGGTGCCCGAGAGTCCCGAGACAGTTGTGGAGCACTTCTACGGCCCGACGTGGCGCGTCCCCGATCCCGGTTTCTCCTGGGCCGTCGCGCGGTCGAAGCGATCCTCAGAGGCAAAGGCCGGCGTGCTCGAACCTCGGCTCGTCGAGGAGGTCTACTGGGCCAATTTCTACGCCCACACCGAGTTCACCTCCGGGTCGACGTTCTGCTCAGCCGTGCTCGATCGCAGCGATCTGCCCACCACCATCCTCGAGCTC
Source organism: Aeromicrobium sp. Leaf289 (assembly GCF_001423335.1). NCBI lineage: Bacteria > Bacillati > Actinomycetota > Actinomycetes > Propionibacteriales > Nocardioidaceae > Aeromicrobium > Aeromicrobium sp. Leaf289. Next base: position 289,779 of record NZ_LMNK01000003.1, read on the forward strand.
GGCTGTGGTGACGGACGGGACNCGAGCCCGACGGCCGCCAAATTTCTACGCCCACACCGAGTTCACCTCCGGGTCGACGTTCTGCTCAGCCGTGCTCGATCGCAGCGATCTGCCCACCACCATCCTCGAGCTCGGCTGTGGTGACGGACGGGACGCCTTCACCTTCGCTCAATCAGGCCGCAACGTGACCGGGCTCGACCGCTCACACATCGGCGTCGACCACGCGGGTCGCAAGGCCGAGCGCGCGGGGATCGCAGATCGCCTCCGCTTCCGCACCTGCGACGTCAGCGACACCGCAGCCCTGGCGACCGAGATCACCTCCGCCCGCGAGGACGACAAGCCCCTGTTGACCTACATGCGTTTCTTCCTGCACTCCATCACCGCCGAAGTCCAGGCAGGGCTCCTGAACACCGTGGCCGAACACGCCCGCCCCGGAGACCACCTCGCCGTGGAGTTCCGAACSGAYAAGGACGAAGCGAACGCCAAGGTCCACGGCGGCCACTACCGGCGCTACCAGAGCGCCGCCGCCTTCCGTGATCAGATCACCGCGCTCGGCTACACCGTCATCGACGAGACCGAAGGCACCGGACTCTCCCCCTACGGAGACGAAGACCCCGAGCTCTACCGAGCCATCGCCATC
>NZ_LMNK01000004.1:0-461052 GCF_001423335.1 Aeromicrobium sp. Leaf289
CACCAAGCTCGTGAACGTCCACATGACCCGGCTGCGGTCAATCCTGCGTCCAACGGGGCTTCGGTACGCGGCGGGTGGGCAGGGATTCTCCCTTCTCGTGGACCGTTCCACGCAGAAGGAGAATCACTGCCCTTCAGGGCGCCATGTCGTCGCCACGATGCTTCTTTCGCGAGGCACGGTCCACGCGAAGGAAGAATCGTGCGCGGATCCCGCGCAGATGGAGAATCGTGGCCGCGCCCCGCAGACCCAACCGGGCCGAGACCCACCGTTCCGGTCGAGGCCCTTTCGGAGACCACGCCCACTCGCATCCACAGCAACGCAGCAGAGAGGCCAGACCCCCTGCAGCGACGCAGCAGCGAGGACAGACTCAGCCGAGCGACGTCGCAGCACGGGGAGAGGCCAGCAAGCAGCGCAGCGGCGAGCAAAGGCCCACGAAGGGGTCGGGATCGCGTCAGTCGCTGAGCAGCGCGGCGAGCGTCGCGCCCACCTCGTACGCGGCGGCCAGGTGGTCGTCGTCGACGTCGCCCAGGACCTGCATAGGCTCGGCGGCCTGGCGCCAGGGGAGTGCCTCGGCGATGGAGCGCAGCGAGCGCACGGCGCCCTCCGTGTCGTAGCGGCCGTGCACCACCAGGGCGTAGGGCAGGCGGCCCGAGGCGGGCGCGCCCCCACCGTCGTCGGAGAGTGCCCCGCCGATGTCGAGGAACGTGCGGTCGAACAGGTCCTTGACGAGCCCCGACATGTAGCCGAAGTTCGCCGGGCACAGCACCACGATGCCGTCGGCGGCGAGCACGTCCGCGGCCGACGTCTCGTCTGGAGGCAGCGCCCGCACCTCGACACCCTCGATCGCGTCGTCGTGCGCACCCGAGACGAGGGCGTCGCCGAGGGCCGCGGTGCCACGGGTGGGGGTGTGGCGCACCACCAGGAGCGTGGTCACGGCGTCACGTCCGTCCGGATCGAGGGTCGCAGCGCATCGCCCCAGTCTTACCCGGTCGGCTGTCCTGCGCCACCGCCCGGCCGGTCCACGCAGGTCCGGTGATCCAGGTCATGGAGCGCCGCGCGTGACGAATCACCTCCTGGAGCCGTCTCACCTACGTCCAACCAAACCCCGCGACGACTGGAGACCTCCCATGGCTCGACCCAAGCGCAACGCCTTCGCCCTGCTCGGCTGGATCGTCTGGAAGCTGCTCGCGCTCGTCGGGCTGCCGATGGCCAAGCGCAGGCTCGAGGAGAGCAACCGCAACCGGAACCGGAGCCTGAGCCACCGACGTCGCGGCCGTCGCTGACAGCCCCACCACCGACGCACCAACGAGAGGAGCTGCCGTGAGCAGCACGACCCCGCCCACCACCGCCCAACGCCTCGGCGCCGAAGGTCTCGGCACCTTCTGGCTCGTTCTTGGCGGCTGCGGCACCGCCGTCCTCGCCGGCAAGGAGGTCGGGACCGTCGGCGTCGCGCTGGCGTTCGGCCTGACCGCCCTGACCGGCGCCTACGCCTTCGGCCCCGTCTCCGGCGGCCACTTCAACCCGGCGGTGTCCGTCGGGCTGGCGGCGGCGCGCCGGTTCGCGTGGAAGGACGTCCCCGCCTACGTCGCGGCCCAGGTCGTCGGTGCCACCGTGGCCGGTGCCGTCCTGCTGGCCATCGCGCACGGCAAGCCCGGCTTCGACGCCGTGGCGTCGGGCTTCGCGACCAACGGCTTCGGTGACCGCTCGCCCGGCGGCTACGGCCTGTGGGCCGTGGTGGCCACCGAGGTCGTGCTCACCGCCTTCTTCCTCTTCGTGATCCTCGGTGCGTCGGCCAAGCGGGCCGCGGTCGGCTTCTCCGGCGTGGCGATCGGCCTCGCGCTGACCCTCATCCACCTGGTGAGCATCCCGGTGAGCAACACGTCGGTGAACCCCGCCCGGTCCCTCGGCGTCGCCTGGTTCGCGGGTGGTGACGCCCTCACGCAGGTGTGGGTGTTCGTCCTGGCGCCCGTCGTGGGTGCCGTCGTCGCGGGCATCGCGCACGCCGCGCTGCTCGGCGACGAGGAGGCCTGACCGACGCGACGGGCGGCGGCCGCGCCTCGATCGACCCGGGCGGAAACTCTTCGCTGCTGTGCGCCGTTGAGCCTTGCAGGGGATGATGGTGCCGTCCCGAGAACCCGACCGAGGGAGTCCCATGGACGACGCCCGCGCCGCCGCCCGTCGCGTGCTGGCCAACATCGAGTCCGTCGTCGACGGCAAGCCCGACGCGGTCGAGGCCGCCCTCGTGGTGCTGCTCGCCGAGGGACATCTGCTGATCGAGGACGTCCCCGGCGTCGGCAAGACGGTCCTCGCCCGAGCCCTCGCACGCAGCGTCGACGGATCCGTCCGGCGCATCCAGTTCACCCCCGACCTGCTGCCCTCCGACATCACCGGCGTCTCGGCCTACAACCAGCAGCGCGGGGAGTTCGAGTTCAAGCCCGGTGCCGTCTTCGCGAACATCGTCATCGGCGACGAGATCAACCGGGCGTCGCCCAAGACCCAGTCGGCGCTGCTCGAGGCGATGGAGGAGCGTCAGGTCACGGTCGACGGCCACACCCACCCCCTCGCCACGCCGTTCAGCGTGATCGCCACGCAGAACCCGTACGAGATGGAGGGGACGTACGCCCTCCCCGAGGCCCAGCGCGACCGGTTCACCGCACGCATCTCCATGGGCTACCCCGACGCCGCCGCGGAGCTGGAGATGGTGCGCGACCGCGACGTCGACAACCCGCTCGACCGGCTGCGTCCCGTGGTCACGATCGACGAGGTGCGCGAGATGATCGTCCGCACCCGCGCGGTGTTCGTCTCCGAGGCCGTGGAGCGCTACTGCGTCGACCTGGCGCGGGCCACGCGCGACGACGCCGCCCTGCGGCTCGGCGCCAGCCCACGCGCCACGCTGCAGCTGGTCCGGGCGGCCAAGGCGCGCGCCTTCGTCCACGACCGCGAGTACGTGCTTCCCGACGACGTCGACGCGCTCACGGGCCTGGTGCTGCCGCACCGGCTCGTCCCGGCCCGTGGGTCGGCGCCCGCCGAGGAGACCGTGCAGCGGATCGTCGCCGCCACCCCGGTGCCGCAGGGGGCGGTCGAGCCCCGATGAGCCCGTGCCGCTCGAGGACGCCGTGAGGCGCACGTCGCTGCGCAGCTGGTCCTCCGTCCGCCTCACGCCGCGGGGGATCGGCTTCCTGGTGGCAGCCGGCGTGCTGCTGGTCGCCGCGCCCGCCCTGTCCCTTCCTGCCCTGCTCAGCGTCTCGGCCATGCTGCTGGGCCTGGTGGTCATGGCCGCCGTCTTCGTGGTCGCGGGGCAGTCGAAGGTCGCGATCGAGCGCACCTTCTCGCCCGAGGTCGTGTCGCCGGGGGCGATGACGACGGCGACCGTCCGGGTCTCGAACCTGTCGGTCCTCCCGGCGCTCGAGGCGCGCTGGGTCGACACGGTCCCGAACGGGCTGAGCGCCGAGGCCAGCGGTGTGCTCCCGGCTCTCGGCGGCAGCCGCACGCGTCGGTCCCAGGTCAGGTTCCGGTACTCCGTGCAGGGTCTGCGCCGTGGACGGCACGCGATCGGCCCGCTGCGCGTCGAGGTGGTCGATCCGTTCGGCCTGGTGCTGCGGCGCCACTCCTTCGGTGGTGCGCAGGACCTCGTGGTGCTGCCGCGCCGGCACACGTTGTGGCCGCTGGCCCCGCACGGTGCCGACCACGACGGCGCCAGCCGCGCCGCGCCCCAGAACGCCGGCATCGGTGAGGACGACGTGGTCGCCCGCTCCTACATGCCCGGCGACGCCCTCAAGCGCATGCACTGGAAGGCCACCGCCCATCGAGGCGAGCTGATGGTGCGCCAGGAGGAGCAGCAGGTGAACCCGCGCGCCGGCCTGGTCCTCGAGACGCGTGCCGGGTCCCACGCGACCGGGCGGGACGGCGGTGACTGGGTGTACTCCCCGGAGCTGGAGTGGGCGGTGAGCGCCACCGCGTCCGTGCTCGGGCACCTGGTCCGGGTCGGCTACGCCGTCGCGGTCCGCGCCACGGGGAGCGCCGTCGACCGCGTGCTCGACGACGGGGACGTGCTCGACGACGCGCTCGTCGACCTCGCCGTGCTCGAGCCGTCCACCGCTCCGACCCTCGACGGGATCGACCCGGGGGAGCGGACCGTCTTCGCCGTGCTCGGTCGGCCCGACACCGATCGCGCGGCCGAGTGGGTCGACGCGCTCTCGCACGCCACCACGGTGCTGGCGCTCGTCGGAGCCGGCACGCGTGACGCCGCTCTCGACGTGCTGTCGGCCGCCGGGTGGCGCTACGTCACCTACACCGCCCAGGACGACGTCGCCGAGCTCTGGTCGGACCTGGGGGTGAGCCGGTCCCGTGCTGCGTCCTGAACCCTCCACACGACGGGCCGTGACCGCGGCCCGTCGACGACCGTGGCTCGAGCACCTGCTGGTGCTCGGCGCGCTCGGCGCGCTGCTCCTCGGCTACACGACGGTCGTCGAGGGACGCGACTGGTGGGTCACCACCACGCTCGTCGCCGGGCTCGTCGCCCTGGTGTGCGGGGTGCTCGGGTCGGTGGCGCCACGGCTGGCGGTCCCGGTCGGGGCCGTCGTGCTCGTGCTGGTGCTGGGGTGGGTGTTCGTGCCGGAGACCTTCGCCGGTCTCGTGCCCACCTGGTCGACCCTGACGGGGCTGTGGTCGTCGCTCGAGCGCGCCCAGGTGCTGGTCATGGAGGAGGCCGCCCCTGCCGCGGCCGCCCGGCCCATCGTCCTGCTGCTCGCCGTGGCGTTCGGCGGACTGGTCCTGCTGGTGGAGCTGCTGCTGCGACTGCGCCACGGTGCCCTGCTCGTCGGCGCGATCCTGGTCTCGGTGTACGCGGCACCCGCGCTGGTGTCGGGCGAGACGCCCTCGGTGTGGCTCTTCGTCGTCCCGGCCGCCCTGTGGCTCGTGCTGCTGCGGGTCCGCACGCAGAGCGCGGCCCGCGGCTGGTCCACGGTGGTCCCCGCGCTCGGGCTCGGAGGGTCGGCCCTGCTCGTCGGCGTGCTGCTCCCGCCGGTCATGCCCGACGTCACCGCCGTGGCCAAGCCCTGGGGCGAGCCGCCGCCGCAGGTGTTCGGGCGCGGCATCAACCCGATGCTCCAGCTCGGGCAGAACCTGCGCCGCAACAGCTCGGCGGTCGCGGCCACGTACACCACCACGCTCGACAGCCCGCCGTACCTGAAGGTCGCCGTGCTCCGCGACTTCGAGGGACGCACGTGGCGTCCTGCCCGGTCGCAGGCGGGCGATGCGTTCGAGAGCCGCATCGCCATCGACGACGACATCCCCGCGACCGAGGCGACGACCCGCGTGCGCATCGACGAGCTGCGCAGCACCATGCTGCCCGTGCCCTACCCGGCACTCGACATCGACGGGCTGCGGGGGGCGTGGACGTACCAGAGGGCGGGGCTGACGGTCACCTCCCGCTCCGCCACCACCGTGGGCCAGGACTACTCCGTCACCAGCCTCGACCGGCAGCCGACGGCCGAGCAGATGCGCGCCCTGTCCACCGGAACCGGCGTCGGGGCGTCGCTGCAGACGTACCTCAGCCTGCCCGGCGACGTGCCGGCCGTGGTGGGCGACACCGCGCGGGAGGTCACCGCCGACGCCACCAACGACTACGACCGGGCGGTCGCGGTCCAGGACTACCTGCGCGACAACTTCGTCTACTCCGAGACCGCCCCGGTGGCCGAGGACTACGACGGCAACGGCGTGCGCGTCCTGGAGACGTTCCTGGAGGAGAAGGCCGGGTACTGCGTGCACTTCTCCTCGGCCATGGCCGTCATGGCCCGCGAGCTGGGCATCCCCTCGCGTATCGCGGTCGGGTACGCGCCGGGCCAGGCGGTCGGCAACGACGACGACGGCGACGCGGTGTACGAGGTCACGTCCGACGACCTGCACGCATGGCCCGAGCTGTACTTCGACGGCGTGGGCTGGGTGGGCTTCGAGCCGACGCCCGGGGTCGGCGCGCGCACGGGATTCGAGGAGCCCGACGCCCCCGAGTCCGACACGAGCGACGACACGACGGACGAGTCGACGCCTCAGCGGCAGGCGGACGCGGCCGACCGCGGTGGGTCCGTGACGCAGGAGGCCGTCGGGGTGGACGACGCCGCCCCGACGGCCCCGCGCACGGCAGCCACGGTGGGTCTCGGGCTGCTCGTCGCCGCGCTGCTCCCCGGTGCGCTGCGCTACGTCCAGAGACGTCGGCGGCTGGGTGGCTCCGCGCCCGACCCGTGGTGGCGCGAGGTCGAGGCGTCCGCGCTCGACGTGGGCCTGGCGGTCCCGGCGGCCGGCACCCCGCGGGGCCTGGCCGACGTCGTCGCTCCCCGGGTCGACCCCGACGACCTGCGTCGCGTGGTCACCGCGGTGGAGCGGTCGCGGTACGCCCGTCCCGGTACGGACGTCTCCGACGAGCGCGAGAGCGTGCGCCGTGTGGTCGACCAGGTCCGGGAGTCCGGGTCCCGCCTCCAGCGGCTGCGAGCGCGCTTCCTCCCGCGCTCGCTCTGGCGACGCGGCTAGCCGGGCGAGAGGTAGGTGGCCCGCGGAACGGCCGGGTGGGAGGTAGGCAGCGCGCGGAATCGAGGCCCGTATCCGCGTCCCGCCTACCTCCGCCCAGCGGATGACGCGCGCCACCTACCTCTGACGGCCGGATCCGGCGCGCACACGTCAGGCAGGTGCGCCGCCGCCCGCGCCTGCGGCCGCGTCGAGCAGGGACTTCTTCTGCACCTTGCCCATCGCGTTGCGCGGGAGCGTCTCGACGAACCGGACCTCCCGCGGTCGCTTGTGCCAGGCCAGGTCGTCGGCCACGTGGTCCACCAGGCGGGCCGCCAACTCGTCGGTCCCGTGCCCCGGGGCCACCACCGTGTAGGCGACGATGCGCTGGCCGAGGTCCTCGTCCGGGAGGCCCAGGACCGCGACCTCCAGCACCTCCGGCACGGCGAGCAGCGAGGTCTCGATCTCTCCCGCCCCGATGCGGTAGCCGCCTGACTTGATCAGGTCGACCGACTCGCGACCGACGATGCGGTGGAGGCCGTGGGCGTCCTTCGTCGCGAGGTCGCCGGTCGAGAACCAGCCGTCGGGGGCGAGCACCTCGGCGGTGACCTCGGGCAGGTTCAGGTAGCCGTCGAAGAGCATCGGACCGCTCACCTCGAGCCGGCCGACGGTCTCACCGTCCGCGGGCACGTCCTGCCCGTCCTCGCCCCGCACCCGCGTCCGAGCGCCCGTCACGGGGACGCCGACCCAGCCGGGACGACGCTCGCCGTCGGCGCGCGTGCTGAGCGTGATCATGGTCTCCGTCATGCCGTACCGCTCGACGAGCGCGTGGCCGGTCAGCTCGCGCAGCCGCTCGAACACGGGGACCGGCAGGGCCGCGCTGCCCGAGACCAGCAGACGTGCCGGGGCGAGGGCCCGCGCGGCGTCGGGGTCGCGGGCGATCCGCGTCCACACGGTGGGCACGCCGAAGTACATCGTCCCGCCGGCGGCGGCGTAGGCGGCAGGGGTGGGCCGCCCGGTGTGCACCACGCGGGACCCGACGTGCAGCGACCCGAGGATGCCGAGCACCAGTCCGTGCGTGTGGAAGAGGGGGAGCCCGTGGGCGACCACGTCGGCATCGGTCCAGTCCCAGGCGTCGGCGAGTCCCTCGATGCCGGTCCGCAGCGCACGGTGGCTCATGACCACGCCCTTGGGAGCGCCGGTGGTGCCGGAGGTGTAGAGGATGATCGCCGTCGCGTCGTCCTCGGCCGGCGTCGGCAGCGCGCCGTCGGACCCCGCCTCGCCGTCGGGCAGGGCGAGGACGGGAAGCTCCACCCCGTCGCGTGGCGGCCCGACCCAGCAGGTGGCGGCGGAGTCGGCGACCACGTGGGCGATCTCGGCCGACCCTGCGTCGGGGGGCACCGGGACCACGGGCACGCCGGCGACGAGGCACCCGACCACCGCCACGACCGTGTCGAGGGTCGGCTCGGCGCAGACCGCGACCGGTCCGTCGTCGGGAAGGTCCCGCGCGAGTGCGGCCGCGGCACGGCGCAGCTCGGACCAGGAGGCGGTCCGGTCGCCCACGCGCACCGCGTCGGGACGGTCGGGTCGCCGCGTGTCGCGGAAGGCGGCGAGGAACGTGGTCGCGTCGGTCATGAGAGCACCATCCCAGGCAGGATCAGGGTGAGGGTCAGGGCGACCGGGCCGATGACCACCATGGACAGCCCCCACCGGGTCAGCAGGCTGGTCATCCGGGGCCGCTCGTCGGGGTCGACGGTGGTGGCGACGTACGTCGCGCCCACGGTGGAGAACGGTGAGACGTCGACGATCGACGCACACACGCCGATCGCGCAGATCATGGCCCAACCGGGGATGCCGCCGTCGGCGATGAGCGGGAGGGCGAGCGGGACCAGCGCGGCGAGCATGCCGGTGGTCGACGCGAAGGCGGAGATCAGACCGGCGGCGGCGCACAGGAGCAGGGCGGCGACGACGGGGGACCCGACGTCGGCCGCGCGCTCGCCGAGCAGGTCGATGACACCCATCTGGGTGAGCACGCCGACGTAGGTGATGATGCCGCCCACGAGCAGGACCGAGCCCCAGTCGATGCGGGTCATCGCGGCCTTGCCCGCGGCGGGGTCGACGAGCGCGAGGACGGCGCCGAGCCCGAAGCCGATCACCCCGATGTCGGGCTCCAGCCCGCCCAGCGCCATCACGACGACGGCGACGACGAGCGCGACCATGCAGACCATGGTCAGCACCTGGTGGGGCTTCGGTCGACCGGGGTCGCGGGGCGCGTCGTCGGAGGAGCCGGCAGGACCGTCCAGGGAGAGCGACGACTGCCCGTACTCGGGCAGTGCCGATCCGCGGGCGACGAGCGTGCGCTCCAGGCGTGACTCCCCGCGCACGCCGCGGCGACGTCCGAACAGCAGGTGCGCCACGGCCAGCAGCACGAGGTTGACGACGACGGCCACGGCGAACAGCAGGAGGGGGCTGAGGTCGATGCCCGCGCTGTCGGCCGTGCCCCACGTGATGATGCCGAACAGGCTGGTGGGCGCGAAGGCGCCCGCGCTCAGTCCGCAGCCCATCGACAGGGCCATCAGCATGGGATCGATCCCGCGCTTGCGGGCGATGCTCATGCCCATGGGCGCCATCACCAGGCCGCCGAGAGGTGCGCCCATGGCGGAGACGGCGGCGGTCAGCAGGAAGAACGTCGTCGGGAGCACCGCGTCGCGGTCCCCGACCTTCGCCAGCGAGGTGTCGATGAGCCAGTCGATGGTGCCGTTGCTGTGGGCGATGCCGAAGAAGTAGGTCACGCCGACGAGCAGGACGAGGATGCTGAGCGGGAACCCGGCGACCACCTCCTCGAGCGTCATGTCGGCGAGCCAGAGGCCGACCACCGCGGCGACGGGGAACAGGACGATGCCGATGTTCACGTTGCGGGCGGCGGCGATGCCGAAGACGACGACGAAAATGCCGAGCGCGACCAGCTGACCGGTCATGGTTCCTCCAGGGTCGGTGGGGGACGAGGCGGCCTGGTCCGTCTGATGGACCGACGTGCCGCCTGTCGGAACGAGCGTGTAACGTAGACCACACGGCGACGAGGGGCAAGCGGGACAGGGAGGCGACATGACGACGGCCAGCGTGGTCACGGCCTTCGCCGTGCTCGAGCACGTCGCGGAGCACCAGCCCGTCGGGCTGTCGGACCTGGCGCGTGCGGCCGGCCTCCCCAAGAGCACGGTGCAGCGGTGCCTGCTCACGCTGCAGGAGATCGGGTGGGTCGAGAGCTCGGGTGCGGCGCCGACGCGGTGGTCGATGTCGCTGCGCGCGCTGTCGGTCTGCGGGAGCGCCGGGGCCCGCGAGAGCCTGCGCGACCTGGCGCTGCCGATCATGAGCGACCTTCAGCTCGTGACGACCGAGACGGTGCATCTCTGCGCGCCGGACGGCGACGTGCTCGTCCTGCTGGAGCGGCTGGACACGTCGCACGCGCTGAGGGCCTTCCTGCCGCTCGGCGAGCGCATCCCCCTGCACGCGTCCGCCACCGGCCTGGCCTACCTGTCGGCCTGCGACGACGCCACCGTCGAGCGGTACCTCGCGGGCCCGCTCGAGCCCCGCACCCCCAGCTCGCTGGTCGATCCCGACGCGATCCGCGCCGAGCTGGCGCGCATCCGCGAGCGCGGCTACTCCGTCAACGAGAACGGTCTGTCGAGGGGCATCAGCTCGGTCGGCGCCGCCGTGCTCTCCCGGTCCGGCGTCGTGGGAGCCCTGTCCGTGTCGGGCCCGTCGATCCGCATCGAGCCCTCGAGGTTCGCCGAGCTGGGCACCCAGGTGGTCGAGTCGGCGAGACGGCTGAGCCGCCTCCTCTGAGAGATCAGGCCGGGGGAGTCCCGTCGCCGAACGGGGAGCCGCCCAGCTCCTCGCGGTGGTGCGCCGTGGTCCACCCGGACAGGTCCGGGCCCTTCGGCACGATGCTCGTGGGGTTGATGTCGGTCTGCACCACGTAGTAGTGCTGCTTGATCTGCTCGAAGTCGGTCGCGTCACCGAAGCCGGGGGTCTGGTACAGGTCGCGTGCGTAGCCCCAGAGGGCCGGCATCGTCGCAAGCGTCTGGCGGTTGGCCTTGAAGTGCCCGTGGTAGACCGCGTCGAAGCGGGCCAGCGTCGTGAACAGGCGCACGTCGGCCTCGGTGATCGAGTCACCCATGAGGAAGCGTCGCGTGGTCAGGCGCTCCTCGAGCCAGTCCAGTGCCGTCCAGAGCCGGTCGTAGGCGGAGTCGTACGCCTCCTGCGACCCGGCGAAGCCGCAGCGGTACACGCCGTTGTTCACCTCGGTGAAGACGCGGTGCATCACGTCCTCCATCTCGTCGCGCGTGGCCTCGGGCCAGAGGTCGGGAGCGCCGTCACGGTGGTGGTCGGTCCACTCGAAGAAGAAGTCGTGGGTGATCCACGGGAAGTCGTTCGTGACCACCTGGCCGCTGGCGACCTCCACCACCGCGGGCACGGTGATGCCGCGCGGGTAGTCGGGGTAGCGCGCGAAGAAGGCGTCCTGCAGGCGGGGGATCCCCAGCACCGGGTCGACGCCGTCGGGGTCGAGGTCGAACGTCCAGCTGCGCTTGTCGTGGGTGGGTCCGGCCAGGCCGAGCGAGATCGCGTCCTCGAGCCCGAGCAGACGTCGCACGATGACCGTGCGGGTGGCCCACGGGCACGCCAGCGCGGCGACGAGGCGGTAGCGGCCGGCCTCGACGGGCCACAGGGGAGCGTCCTCGGCCGGGGGCTTGCCCGTGCCGGCCCCGCGGTCGTCCACCGGCTCGCCGCCGGTGCGCGTGATCCGGTCGGGGATGTAGTTCATGTCGCGGTCGAACTCCTGGCCGCTGGTGACGTAGGAGCCGGTCGTGGACTGGTCGTTGCTCATGACCCCAGTCTGGCCGACCGCAGGGAAGGGTGCAGTGCGGTGGGGGAGTCTGGGCGGTGGGGGAGTCCGGGCGGTGGGGTAGGCTGGTCAGCGATGTACGCGAGCCGACTCCTTCTCTGCCGCGTCGAGGTCCACTAGGTCGGGCCCCTCGGCGCGGAGTTCGTCATGCACCGGCCGCACGATGACCCAGACGAACACCCCGAGGAAGAGCCCATCATGACCGAGCCCACCCGCTCCCAGCCCGGCCACCACGGCCTGGCGAACAACGTCGTCTCGCCGCAGAAGACGTCGCCCATGCCGTTCGGCCGCTACCGGCCGTTCGCGCCGATCGACCTGCCCGACCGCACGTGGCCCGCGCAGACCATCACGCAGGCGCCGCGCTGGCTGTCCACCGACCTGCGCGACGGCAACCAGGCCCTCATCGACCCCATGACCCCGGTGCGCAAGCGCCGGATGTTCGAGCTGCTCGTGCGCATGGGCTACCAGGAGATCGAGGTCGGGTTCCCGTCCGCGAGCGAGACCGACTTCCAGTTCGTCCGCTCGCTCATCGAGGACGACGTCATCCCCGACGACGTGACGATCTCGGTGCTGACCCAGGCGCGCGAGGACCTGATCGAGCGCACCACGCAGTCGCTGGCCGGCGCGCGACGAGCCAACATCCACCTGTACAACGCCGTCGCGCCGCTGTTCCGACGCGTCGTGTTCAACGCCTCGCGCGACGAGGTGCGGGCCATCGCCACGCGCGGCACGGAGCTGGTCATGAAGCACGCCGAGCAGAACATGGCCGGCACCGCGTTCGGCTACCAGTACAGCCCCGAGATCTTCACCGGCGCCGAGCTCGAGTTCAGCGTCGAGGTCTGCAACGCCGTCATGGACGTCTGGCAGCCCGAGGACGGCCGCGAGATCATCCTCAACCTGCCGGCCACGGTCGAGATGGCCACGCCAAACACGTACGCCGACCAGATCGAGTGGTTCGGCCGCAACGTCCAGCACCGCGAGAACGTGGCCATCAGCCTGCACCCGCACAACGACCGAGGCACGGCCGTCGCCGCCACCGAGCTGGCCATGATGGCCGGCGCCGACCGCGTCGAGGGCTGCCTGTTCGGCCACGGCGAGCGCACCGGCAACGTCGACCTCGTCACCGTCGGCATGAACCTGTTCAGCCAGGGCATCGACCCGCAGATCGACTTCACCGCCGGTGGCATCGGCATCGACGAGGTCCGACGCACGGTCGAGTACTGCACGAGCCTGCCGGTGCACCCGCGCCACCCGTACGCGGGCGACCTGGTCTACACCGCCTTCTCCGGCTCCCACCAGGACGCCATCAAGAAGGGGCTGGAGGACCTCGACCGCATCGCCGCCGAGCAGGGCGTCGACGTCTCCGAGGTGCCGTGGGAGGCGCCCTACCTGCCGATCGACCCGCACGACGTCGGCCGCACGTACGAGGCCGTCATCCGGGTCAACAGCCAGTCCGGCAAGGGTGGCGTGTCCTACCTGCTGAAGACCGAGCACCAGCTCGACCTGCCGCGACGTCTGCAGATCGAGTTCAGCCGGGTCGTGCAGACGCTGACCGAGGGCGAGGCGGGCGAGATCACCGCCGACGGCATCTGGGCGGCTTTCAGCGGCGAGTACCTCGAGCGCGAGGAGCCGTACTCTCTCGTGACCTTCAGCTCCACCACGTCGGCCGACGGTCACGACCAGCAGGTCGTCGACCTCGTGGTGCGGGGCCAGGAGCGCTCGTTCAAGGGTGAGGGCAACGGCCCGGTCGACGCGTTCGTCGACGGCATGCGTCAGGCCGGGTCCGACATCCGGGTGCTCGACTACACCGAGCACGCGTTGTCGTCCGGTGGTGACGCACTCGCCGCGGCCTACGTGGAGTGCGAGATCGCCGGCGAGATCGTGTGGGGCGTGGGCATCCACGCCAACATCGTGATGGCCTCCCTGCGCGCGGTCGTGTCGGCCGCCAACCGGGCCGAGGCCACCACGATCCCCACCGCCTGACCGGTTCGTCCGGTCGGCACGGTGCACGTCGACGAGCACGGTGGCGGGACGCCGGGTCCACGAGATCCCCGGCCCCGCCGCCGTCCTCGACGACGTCGACCGTGACGGACGTGGCGGCTTCACCCAATCGTCACCACTGCACCGTCCGGTCGGTACAGACACGGGCCCTCCTGCTGGCTAGCATCGGTGTGACGCCGACCACCCCTCGGTGTCTTCCGTACGCGACGTGACCCGTCGCCGGCCGCAGGAGGTCCCGTGTCCCGATCCATCAACACCGTCGCGGTGTTCGGACTGGGGAAGGTCGGCGAGCTCGTCGCCGACCTCCTGGTCCGCGCCCAGTTCTCCGTCGTCGGGTACGACGCAGCGCCGCGCGACGACCTGCACTTCGCGTCGCACGCCGTCGACGTCTCCGACACCACGGCCGTGCGCAAGGCCCTCACCGACGCCGACGCCGTCGTCTCCTGCCTGCCCTACCACCTCAACATCGCCGTGGCCGAGGCCGCGTACGACACCGGGACCCACTACTTCGACCTCACCGAGGACGTGCCCACCACCAACCGGGTGGTCGAGCTGAGCGCCAAGCGTCCGGAGTCGGCGTTCGTGCCGCAGTGCGGCCTCGCCCCCGGTCTCATCGGCATCGTCGGTGCCTCGCTCGCCGAGGGCTTCGAGCAGATCCGCAACATCGAGCTCAAGGTCGGCGCCCTGCCGCAGAACCCCACGGGGCTGCTCGGCTACGCCTTCAACTGGTCGGCCGAGGGCGTGGTGAACGAGTACCTCAACGACTGCGAGGTGCTGCGCTCGGGCCGTCGCCAGATGGTGCCCGCGATGACCGAGAAGGAGCGCGTGTTCATCGCCGGCATCGAGCTGGAGGCGGCGCTCACCTCTGGTGGTCTCGGCACCATGTGCCAGACCTACGAGGGGCGCGTGAGCCGCCTCGACTACAAGACGCTGCGCTACCCCGGCCACTTCCGCCAGATGCACTTCCTGTTCGACGAGCTCAACCTGCGTGAGCGTCGCGAGGAGGTCGGCCGCATCCTCGTCGACGCCAAGCCTCCGGTGAACGACGACATCGTCTACCTGCACGCCGCGGTCGAGGGCACCAAGGCCGGTCAACCCTTCCGCGAGAACTACGTCCGCGGCTACCTGCCCATCGAGATCGACGGCCGCACCTGGCGTGCCATCAGCTGGACCACGGCCGCCTCCGCGGTCTCGGTGGTCGAGCTCGTCGCCGACGGCGTGCTGCCGCACGCCGGCTTCGTCGCCCAGGAGGACATCCGCCTGACCGACCTCTTCGCCACCACCTCCGGCCAGCTCTTCGCCTCCCACGGAAAGGTCTCCCCGGCATGACCGACGTCAGCACGCGTGCCCTCGACATCCTCCAGCGCCTCGGCGCCGGTGATCCCTTCGACGCCGCGGGTGACCTGTCGGCGACGTCGCCGATCGACGGTCACGAGATGGGTCGGCTCGCCGCTCACTCCGCCGCCGACGTGGCCGACGCGGTGGGTCGTGCCCACGAGGCGTTCCTGCAGTGGCGCACGGTGCCCGCACCGGTGCGTGGCGCGTTCGTGCGTGAGCTGGGCGAGCTGCTCCGTGAGCACAAGGACGACCTCGGCGCCCTGGTGAGCATCGAGGCCGGGAAGATCCTGAGCGAGGGCCTGGGCGAGGTGCAGGAGATGATCGACATCTGCGACCTCGCGGTCGGGCTGTCGCGCCAGCTGCACGGCCTGACGATCGCGACGGAGCGTCCGGGTCACCGGATGATGGAGCAGTGGCACCCGCTGGGCGTCGTCGGCGTCATCAGCGCCTTCAACTTCCCGGTGGCGGTCTGGTCGTGGAACGCGGCGCTCGCGTTCGTGTGCGGTGACGCCGTGGTGTGGAAGCCCTCGGAGAAGACCTTGCTGACGGCGCTCGCGTGCCAGGCGCTGGCCGCCGAGGCCGCGCGTCGCACGGGTGCGCCGGAGCACCTGTCGCAGGTCGTCCTCGGGGCTCGCGAGGTGGGGGAGGCGCTCGTGGACGACCCGCGCGTGCCGCTCGTCTCGGCCACCGGTTCTACCCGCATGGGCAAGGAGGTCGCACCGCGGGTCGCCGCACGCCTGGGCCGCACGCTGCTCGAGCTCGGCGGCAACAACGCCGCGATCGTCGCGCCCAGCGCCGACCTCGACCTCGCCGTGCGTGGGATCGTGTTCTCCGCCGTGGGCACGGCCGGCCAGCGGTGCACGTCGCTGCGCCGCGTGATCGTGCACCACAGCATCAAGGACGAGCTCGTCGAGCGCCTCGCCAAGGCCTACGGCACGCTGCCGATCGGGTCGCCGCTGGAGCCGTCGACGCTCGTCGGACCGCTCGTGGACGAGACGTCGTTCCGTGCGTTCGGCGACGCGATCTCCCGCGCCCAGGGCGACGGAGGCACCCTCGTGACCGGTGGTGGGCAGGACGTCGCGGCCAGCGACGCGACTGGCGGTGGCTACTACGTGCAGCCCGCGATCGTCGACATGCCCGCCCAGAGCGACGTGGTGAAGGAGGAGACGTTCGCGCCGATCCTCTACGTCCTGGGCTACGAGACCCTCGAGGAGGCGCTGGTCCTGCACAACGACGTCACCCAGGGGTTGTCGTCGTCGATCTTCACCCTCGACGTCCGCGAGGCCGAGACGTTCCTCTCGGCCGTCGGGTCCGACTGCGGCATCGCCAACGTCAACATCGGGCCCTCCGGTGCCGAGATCGGTGGCGCCTTCGGAGGCGAGAAGGACACCGGCGGCGGCCGCGAGTCCGGCTCGGACGCCTGGCGCGCCTACATGCGCCGCGCGACGAATACGGTCAACTACTCCACCGAGCTCCCGCTCGCCCAGGGCGTGGAGTTCGTGTGAGTGGGGTGGGTCCCACCGAGCTGCGAGCGCGGTTCGCCCGGTCCCTCTCGGAGCTCTACGGCTCGGAGGTGCCCGCGTACACGACGTTGGTCGAGGCCTGCGAGCAGGTGAACGCCGAGGTGCTCGAGCGGCGCGGCGAGGACGCCGAGCGGCTCGGCTCCATCCAGCGCGTCACGGCCGAGCGGCACGGCGCCATCCGGGTGGGCACGGCCGCCGAGCTCGCCCAGGTGGGCCGGGTCTTCGGCGCGTGCGGCATGTACCCCGTGGGGTTCTACGACCTGCGCGAGGCCACCCCGCCGATCCCCGTCGTGAGCACCGCGTTTCGTCCCACCTCGCGCCTCGAGCTCGCGGAGAACCCGTTCCGCGTGTTCACCTCGGTGCTGGTGGTCGACGACCGGCGCTTCTTCGACGAGCGCACCGAGGCGCAGCTGCGGGAGTTCCTCGACGCGCGCACGCTGTTCCCCGACGAGCTGCTCGACCTCGCCGACCGCATGGAGAGCGAGCACGAGCTGTCCCACGACCAGGCCGACCGCTTCCTCGAGCTGGCCACCGCGTCCTTCGCGCTGTCGGACGAGCCGGTCGACCGCACCTGGTACGAGCACCTCGAGTCGATCTCGAGCGTCGCGGCCGACATCGGCGGGGTCACGTCCACCCACATCAACCACCTCACCCCGCGCGTGCTCGACATCGACGCGCTCTACGCGCGCATGGGCGAGCTGGGCGTCGAGATGATCGACCGCATCCAGGGCCCGCCGAGGGTGGAGTCGGGGCGGGGCGTCGACGTGCTGCTGCGTCAGACGTCGTTCCGGGCGCTCGACGAGCCGCGGCGCTTCCGCGAGGCCGACGGCTCGGTGGTCGAGGGACGACTGCGGGTCAGGTTCGGCGAGGTCGAGGCGCGCGGCGTGGCCCTGACGCCTGCCGGCCGCAACCTCTACGACGGGAGGGGCTTCCGCGCCTTCCCGACCACGGACGAGGACCTGCACCGCACCGGTCTGGCCTACTACACGCGCAACCACGCGGGCCGGCTCCAGCCGATCGTCTACGAGGACTTCCTGCCGAAGTCCGCCGCCGGCATCTTCGCCTCCAACCTGACGTCCGACGGCACGGCCGACGCACGCCGCCGCGCCTCGTTGCGTGACGCCGCCTGGATGCAGGAGGCGCTCGGCCGCGAGCTGCACGACCCCTACGCGCTCTACGAGCGCGAGAGGGCGGAGGCCGGGGCAGCTACTCGACGCGCTCCATGACGGACTTGTAGCCGGTCGCGGTCTGGGTGAACGAGTCCTCGCTGCACGTGTACTGCACGGGGCCGCTGCCGGGCTGCAGCTCCTGCTCGCTCTCCTTGCCGTCGGCCAGGCGCACCGTGAGGCTGCCGTCGACGTCGCCGAGCACGAAGCTCATGGTGTCGCCGCTCGTGCTCACGTCGTAGGTGACGGTGCCCTCGAAGATCGCCTCGCCGCCCGCGGCCTCCAGGGCGAGCGTGGCGGGCGTGCCGTCGTAGGTGACCGTCTCGGTGCCGTCGTCGGTGATCTCGAGCGTGCGCTTCACGTCGGAGATGGTGAACTTCCCCTGCTCGGTGTCGACCGTCTCGGTGTGCTCGGTGGTGCGCCAGGTGCCGACGAGGCACGCGTCGAGGCCGCCTGTCGCTGCGTCCTGGTCCGCCGGTGCCTCGCTCGAGGGGGCGGACCCGCCGGCTGCGGAGGGTGTCGTGGCGGTGTCGCCGTCGGACGAGCGCCCGAACGCGAACCCCGCGGCCACGGCGCCTCCGATCACCAGGACGGCGCCGAGCGTGAGGGCCACGACGACCCACGTCCGTGGTGGTTGCTTCGGTCCGCACTGCGGCTCCGGCTGCGGAATCACCTGGGTGTCTTCGTCCATCGATGCCCTCCCGAGACGTGGTCCTGCGGCGTGCTCGCAGACACCTTCGCACGGATCGATGGCCGCGTCGACGTCTCCGTCCCCGACTCGTGCTCGCCCCTGCGCCCTGACGCCTTCGCGTCGGTCCTGGCGTCGTCGATCGACACGAAGGGGTCAGAACGCGGAACGGGGCGGGTCAGACCCAGATGGGGGCGCCGTCGGCGGGGTCCTCGGGGAGGCGCAGAGCCGTGCCGCGGGCGATGCGGCGTGCCGTCCACGCGGCGGCGCCGGCGTCGAGCACGTCGTCGAGGGCGGCTCCGCGTGGCGGACTCGTGGGGAGCTCGATGCCCTCGGAGCGCAGGAGTGCGCGACGTCGGGCCGCCCCCTCGGCGAGCTTCTTGCGCTCCACCAGCGGCTCGCCCGCCAGCTCGGCGAAGCTCGACTCCGGGTGCACCTCGTGCACGGGGACGTCGGGATCGGTGGCCAGCCAGTCGCGCACGTCGCGGATGGCGGGGAAGAGGCCGAACGACTGGCGGCTCAGGCCCAGGCCCGTGGCCTCGCGGTTCAGCCGGTTCGCCTCGGCGTACTCCGTGGCATCGACGGCGGAGGCCGCCGGGGAGTTGAACACCGTGGACGCCCGACCTGGCAGACGTCGGCGTGCCTCCCGCTCCGCTGCGCGCCCCTCCGTCTCGGGCAGCTCCAGCGGGATGTCGATCCCCACGACGTCGACCGGTCCCGCCGCGCCGACCAGCTCGCCGATCGTGGGCGCGACGAGGACCAGCACGACGTCGTCGTCGCTCCAGCGCACCCCGATCCAGCCGCCTCGGCAGCCGTCGACCCCCAGGACCTCCACGTCGGCATCGTGGCACCGTCCGTGGACCGTGTCGGTGGGCGGGGGCATGCTCGAGCCATGAGCCGAGACGTGCAGGTCACCATCGACTGTGCCGGGCCGGGTGCCCTCGCCGTCTTCTGGGCCGAGGTGCTCGGCTACCAGGTGCAGCCCCCACCACCGCCCTTCGCGTCGTGGGAGCAGGCCCTCGACGCGTTCGGCGTGCCGGAGTCCGAGCGCGACTCGCGGTCCGCGGTGGTCGACCCCGCCGGCGTCGGTCCGCGGGTCTTCTTCCAGAGGGTCCCGGAGGGCAAGGCGGTCAAGAACCGCGTCCACCTCGACGTCAGGGCCGCGCCGGGTCTGGAGGGCGAGGAGCGGATGGCCGCGCTGCAGGCCGAGTCGAAGCGCCTGCAGGGTCTCGGCGCCCGCGAGCTCTACCGCGTCGAGCCCGACGGCGGCATGGAGGCCGGGTTCATCACGATGGCCGACCCCGAGGGCAGCGAGTTCTGCCTGGACTGACGGCCTCGCCAGCCCCGAACCGTCGGCACGGCCAGGCATGATGGTGCAGTGAGCCTCTATCGCGACCAGGGTGTGGTGCTGCGCACCCACAAGCTGGGCGAGGCCGATCGCATCATCACGCTGCTCACCCGTCAGCGCGGTCTTGTCCGCGCGGCCGCCCGGGGGGTGCGCAAGACGTCGTCGCGGTTCGGCGGCCGGCTCGAGCCGTTCATGCACGTCGACCTCCAGCTCGCGGAGGGGCGCACCCTCGACACGATCGTGCAGGTCGAGACGCTCGGTGCCTACGCCCGCGACCTCGGTCTCGACTACCCGGCCTACACGGCGGGCACGGCGATCCTCGAGACCGCCGAGCGCCTCGTCACGCACGACGGTGAACCGGCCGTGCAGCAGTACCAGCTGCTCGTCGGCGCGCTGGCCGCTCTCTCGACGCGGCGTCAGCCGCCGAGCACGCTGCTCGACTCCTACCAGCTGAGGGCGCTCGCGGTGGCCGGCTACGCCCCCAGCTTCTCCGGCTGCGCCCGGTGCGGGCTCGAGGGACCGCACCGTAACCTGCACGTGCCCTCCGGCGGCATGCTGTGCGACGGCTGCCGCCTGCCCGGGTCGTCGGCACCCTCGCCCTTCGCCGTCACGCTCCTGGCCGCGCTGCTCGCGGGTGACTGGCCGGTGGTCGCCGAGGCCGACGACCGCACCCGCCGCGAGGCCGCCGGTATCGTCAACGCGTACCTGTCGTGGCACCTGGAGCGCGGACTGCGCTCCATGGGGCACGTCGACCGTTGAGCCACCCCGAACCCGGCCAGGAGTCATGAGCCCCGCACCCGCCCGTCCTGCCCGCGGCCGCCCCGAGCCGCGCGAGCCGGAACCGCACCCGTCGGGTGCCCGCCCGCCCCAGCTCGAGCCGCACCAGGTGCCCCGCCACGTCGCGGTGGTCATGGACGGCAACGGGCGGTGGGCCAAGGAACGCGGCCTGCCGCGCACGGAGGGTCACAAGCGTGGCGAGTTCGCCCTGCTCGACGTCGTCAAGGGCGCGATCGAGGTCGGGATCGAGGCCGTGAGCGTCTACGCCTTCTCCACCGAGAACTGGAAGCGCTCGCCCGAGGAGGTCCGCTTCCTCATGGGGTTCAACCGCGACGTGGTGCACCGTCGCCGCGACGAGATGCACGCCCTGGGGGTGCGGGTCCGCTGGGCGGGTCGTCCTCGCCGGCTGTGGCGCAGCGTCATCAACGAGCTCGAGACGGCCGAGCGCCTCACGCGGCACAACGACGTGCTGAGCCTCACCATGTGCGTCAACTACGGCGGCCGGGCCGAGATCGCCGACGCCGCCGCGGCACTCGCCCGCGACGTCAAGGCGGGCAAGGTCGACCCCGACCGCGTCACCGAGCGCACCTTCGCCCGCTACCTCGACGAGCCCGACCTGCCCGACGTCGACCTGTTCTGGCGCACGTCGGGCGAGCAGCGCACGAGCAACTTCCTGCCGTGGCAGTCGGCCTACGCCGAGCTGGTGTTCTCCGACATCGCCTGGCCCGACGTCGACCGGCTGGCCCTGTGGGCCGCGGTCGAGGAGTACGCAGGTCGCCAGCGTCGGTTCGGTTCGGCATGAGCACGGACGGCATGGAGAGGGGCGGCATGGAGACGGGCGGCACGAGCACGGGCGGGGGCGCACCCGTGCGCGGACCCAAGGCACCACCTCGGCGCCTGCTCACGGACTGGACCACCACGGCCGGCGTGGCCGGCGACGGGCTCGCGGCCCTGGTGGCCGCCGACGACGCGGTGGCCGAGGCCATCCATCTCGCGACGCTGGGCTACGAGGTGTTCGTGCTCGACACCGTCACGCCCGACGACTCCACGCCGCCGCGGGTGCACGTGGTGCCGATCTCCGCGGCCGACGTCCCGGAGGTCTGGCACGACCGGTTCGCTCTGGTCGTGGCCGACGTCGCGTCGTCGGCAGCGGTCGTGCCGTGCGTGGCCGAGGCCGGTCTCCTCGTCGTCATCGGCGAGGCGCCGGTGCCGTCCGACCTCGCGCCCGGCTTGGTCGAGGTGCGCGTGGAGGTGGGCCCCGATCCGGACTCCCCGGTCGTGGAGCGGTTCCGGGCGGTCCACGCCCGGCTGTGAGGGTTCTCTACGATCCCTGCATGCGCCTGCGTCGAACCGCCGTCCTGCTCGCCGTCGTCCCGCTGCTGGGTCTCGCCGCCTGTGGCGACGACTCGGACTCCTCGGACGCTGCCTCCGACGAGGGGTGCTCGTGGGTCGAGACCGGTGGTGCGGCCAAGCAGGTCGACCCGCCGGCCGACGACGCGGAGCCGGCGGGCTCGGTCGTCATCACCATCAACGGGCAGGACGTGCCGGTCGAGCTGCTCCCCGAGCCGGTGTGCGCGACCACGTCGTTCACGTCGCTCGCCGAGCAGGGCTACTTCGACGACGCCCCCTGCAGCCGCGTCAGCGACCCGACGGCCGTGCCCTACGGCATCATCCAGTGCGGCGACCCGACCGGCACCGGGACCGGTGGGCCGGGATACTCCTTCGCCGACGAGCTGACGGGGGAGGAGGCCTATCCGGCGGGCAGCGTCGCGATGGCCAACGCCGGGCCCGACACGAACGGCTCGCAGTTCTTCCTGAACTTCGCCGACTCGGACTTCCCGCCGGACTACACGGTCTTCGGCACGATCTCGGCGGACGGCCTGGCCGCGCTCGAGGACGTCGCCTCGGTCGGCGCCGAGGGTGGCGCCCCCGACGGACCGCCGGCCGAGCCGATCGTCATCGACTCGGTCCGTCCGGTCGAGTAGCGCCTGCCCCGGCTCGGTAGGGTCGAGGCATGCGTGTAGCCAGGTTCGCCGGGGACGACGATCCCCGTTTCGGAGTGGTCGGTGACGAGGACGGCACCCCCACGATCGCGGTGCTGAAGGGTGACCCGCTGTACGCGGGCTACGAGCTCACGGGCCAGAAGGTCGCGATCGACGACGTGCGCCTGCTGGCGCCGGTGATCCCCCGCAGCAAGGTGGTGGGCATCGGCAGGAACTATGCCGCGCACGCGGCCGAGCTGGGCAACGACGTGCCCGAGAGGCCGCTCGTCTTCCTCAAGCCCAACACCAGCGTGGTCGGTCCCGGTGACCCGATCGTCTACCCGGCTCAGAGCTCGGACGTGCACTTCGAGGGCGAGCTGGCCGTGGTGATCGGGCGCATCTGCAAGGACGTGCCCGCCGAGGACGTCGACAAGGTGATCTTCGGCTACACGGTGGCCAACGACGTCACCGCACGAGACCTGCAGCGCACGGACGGCCAGTGGGCCCGCGCCAAGGGCTTCGACAGCTTCTGCCCGCTCGGCCCGTGGATCGAGACCAACCTCGATCCCGCCGACCTCCGCGTCACCACCGAGCTCGGCGGCGAGGTGAAGCAGGACGGCCGCACCAGCGACATGGTGTTCTCCGTCGCCGACATCGTCGCCTACGTCTCCTCGTTCATGACGCTGCTGCCCGGCGACGTCATCCTCACCGGCACCCCCGACGGCGTCGGACCGATGCAGGTCGGCGACTCGGTGAGCGTCACCGTCGAGGGCATCGGCACCCTCACCAACCAGGTGGTCTCCCATGACTGACGTCAGCCCCGAGACGACCAGCACCGCTTCCGTCCCGACCGTGGGCGACGACGTGCCGGTGGTCGCCCGCTTCTGCCCCTCGCCGACCGGCAACCCGCACGTCGGCATGGCGCGCACGGCGCTGTTCAGCTGGGCGTACGCACGCCACCGCGGTGGCCGCTTCGTGTTCCGCATCGAGGACACCGACGCGAGCCGCGACAGCGAGGAGTCCTACGACCTGTTGATCGACGTGATGCGGTGGCTCGGCCTCGACTGGGACGAGGGCGTCGAGGTGGGCGGCCCGAACGGGCCGTACCGCCAGAGCCAGCGGATGGACGTGTACGCCGACGTCGCGCAGCGCCTTCTCGACGCCGGGCTGGCGTACAAGGCCTACGACACCGCCGAGGAGCTGGAGCAGCGTCGTGACGCGGCGCGGGCCGCCGGTCGGCCCAGCGGCTACGACGGACTGCACCGTGACCTCACGCCCGAGCAGCGGGCCGCCTACGAGGCCGAGGGCCGGCAGCCGGTCATCCGGTTCAAGATGCCGCAGAAGGACTGGACCTTCGACGACCTGGTCCGCGGACCGATCACGTTCGGCGCCGAGAACGTGCAGGACTTCGTCATCGTGCGCGCCAACGGTCAACCGCTGTACACGCTGACGAACCCCGCCGACGACGCGCTCATGGGCATCACCCACGTGCTGCGCGGCGAGGACATCCTCAGCTCCACGCCCCGCCAGATCGCGATGTACGAGGCGTTCGCGCAGATCGGCCTCGGTCACGGCATGGTCCCGCGCTTCGGCCACCTGCCCTACGTCACGGGCCAGGGCAACAAGAAGCTGTCGAAGCGCGACCCCGAGTCCAACCTCCTCGGCTACCGGGAGCAGGGCTTCCTGCCCGAGGGGCTGCTCAACTACCTCGCCCTGCTGGGCTGGTCGCTCCCCGCGGTCGACGGCGTCGAGCGCGACGTGTTCACGCTCGAGGAGATGGTCGAGGCCTTCGAGATCTCCCGCGTCAACCCCAACCCGGCCCGCTTCGACCTCAAGAAGTGCGAGGCGATCAACGGCGACCACGTGCGGCTGCTCTCCGACGAGGACCTCCGCGCCCGGCTGGTGCCGCGGTTCGCGGCCGAGGGCCTCGTGCAGGATCCGCCCACGGAGGCGCAGAGCGCCATGCTGGCGGCCGCGGTGCCCCTCGTCCACGAGCGGATGGGGCTGCTCACCGAGGCCGTCTCGATGCTGCGGTTCCTGTTCGTCGACGAGGCGGACTTCACGATCGACCCGGACGACCGTGCGAAGCAGCTCGACGAGAAGGGCCTGGAGGTGGTGCAGGCCGCCCTCACGGCGCTGGAGGCCATCGGCTCGACCGTCGAGTGGTCGACGCCCACGATCGAGGGCGCGCTGCGCGCTGCGCTGGTCGACGACCTGGGGCTCAAGCCGCGACTGGCCTTCGGGCCGGTGCGGGTGGCCGTGACCGGTAGCCGCATCTCGCCGCCCCTGTTCGAGTCGATCGAGCTGCTGGGTCGGACCCGCACGCTGGAGCGTCTGCGCGCGGCACTCTGACCAGACCCGGACGTCGAGGCGGAGGGCCGCACCCGGTTTGGGGGAGCGCATCGGCGTCGGGTAAGGTTTCTCCCTGGTTCGGACGCCGTTCGCAAGGACGGTGCTCGATACCCCCATGGGGTATGGTGTAATTGGCAACACAGCGGTTTCTGGTACCGTCGTTCTAGGTTCGAGTCCTAGTACCCCAGCGAAGACCGGGTCTGTGATCCGGTCCGCGCCCCGTTGGTCTAGCGGTTATGACGCCGCCCTCTCAAGGCGGAGATCGCCGGTTCGAATCCGGTACGGGGTACGAAAGGGTGCTGTACGTGCCGCAGGCACGACCAGCCTCTTTCACACGGCTCCTCGGGGCCGGGGCCCCGTTGTGTAGCGGCCTAGCACGTCGCCCTCTCAAGGCGGTAGCGCGGGTTCGAATCCCGTCGGGGCTACCACGCACCACCGCAGACCCCTCGACCCCTGGTCGGGGGGTCTCGTGCGTTCCTGCGACCGCATCGTGGTGCGTCGCTCGGCTCGGCGGCGTTCCTGCGGCTACGTCGGCTCGGGTGGTCGGTCGCTTGCGGCTGCACTGCCGCCGCTGGGTCTTTCCTCGGTGCTGCGCTGCTCCTGCTGGGTCTCGACCTGCGGCTGCGTCGCTGTGGCTGCGAGTCGACCTGCGCTCCGAAAGGGCCTCGACCGGCGGACGGGTCCGGGCTCGGGCGAGCTCTCGGAGCGTGGCTCGGAGGGACGCAAGGTTCTGCGTTCGTGCGTGAGAGGGCGAAGGATGCTGCGTTCGCTACGGGATCCCGTCACCAACGCAGCATCGTTCGGGCTTCTGCACGCGAAGGCAGAATCCTGCGTCCAGTGGGGGCTTCGGTGCGCAGCGGGTGGGCAGGGATTCTCCCTTTGCGCGTGACGGTCCACGAGAAGGGAGAATCCCTGCCCGTACGGGGCCTTTTTCGTCGCCACGATGCTTCCTTCGCGTGGCACGGTCCACGCGAAGGGCGAATCGTGCGTAGATCACGCGCAGATGGAGAATCCTGGCCGCGCCCCGCAGACCCAACCGCGCCGAGACCCACCGCTCCGGTCGAGGCCCTTTCGGGGAGCAGGTCGACTCGCAGCCACAGCGACGCAGCAGCGAGCGAACGCCCAGCCGAGCGACGCAGCAGCGAGCGAATGCCCAGCCGAGCGACGCAGCAGCGAGCGAGTGCCCAGCCGAGCGACGCAGCAGCGGGGGAACGCCCAGCCGAGCGACGCAGCAGCGGGGGAACGCCCAGCCGAGCGACGCAGCGGCGCGGGAACGCCCAGTCGAGCGACGCAGCAGCAGGCCGGGACCTCGGCAGCCGAGGAGCGGCGAGGGGAGTGGCGGGAGGCGTGAGCCGGCGCCCCTAGGGTGGACCCATGCCTCCTGCTCGCATCGCCGTGCTCATCGACGCCGACAACGCTCCTGCCTCCAAGATCGGCGCGATCCTCTCGCAGGTCGCGAAGTCCGGGAACGCGCACGTGCGCCGCGCCTACGGCGACTGGAAGAACTCCCACCTCAAGGGCTGGGAGGGCCGGCTGCAGGAGTTCGCGATCGCCCCCGTGCAGCAGTTCGCCTACACGAAGGGCAAGAACGCCTCCGACATCGCCATGGTCATCGACGCCATGGACCTCCTGCACGCGGGCGTGGCCGACGGCTTCGCCATCGTCTCGAGCGACGCCGACTTCACGCCCCTCGTCATGCGCCTGCGACAGTCCGGCGCCGAGGTCCTCGGCTTCGGCGGGGAGAAGGCGCCCAAGGCGTTCCAGAACGCGTGCTCGACCTTCTACAAGCTGGAGACGCTGCGCGAGGACGACGACACCGAGGACGACACCGAGGACGACGCGGACGAAGCCCCGGACGACGCTCCGGCCGCCTCCAACGGCCGGGCTCGTCCCGCCTCGCAGCGCGCCTCCCAGCGCGTGGACGGCGCCAAGCTGCGCAGCGACCGACAGCTCGTGCGCATGCTCCGCACGGCCGTCGACGAGGCCGCCGACGACGACGGCTGGGCCCAGCTCTCCAAGGTGAGCGACCAGATCCGCAACCAGTCCTCGATCCAGCCCGGCAACTACGGCTACGCGAAGTTCAGCGGGCTCATCGAGGCGATCGACCTGTTCGAGGTCAAGCGCGCCGACGGCAAGTCGGTGATGGTGCGGCGGAAGAAGCGCGGCGGACGCTGACCCAGCGACGGAACGGCACGGCACGGCCGTGTCCGATTCCCGCCAGACGTACTTGCCCCCACGGGGCACGATGGTCGGCATGGAGGACTTCGACGAGCGCTACCGCGCGGTGAGCTCGCGCGACGAGCGCTTCGACGGGATGTTCTTCACCGCGGTGCGCACCACGCGCATCTACTGTCGTCCCTCCTGCCCGGCGACGACCCCGCTCGCCCGGAACGTGGAGTTCCACCGCACGGCCGCGGCGGCGGAGGCGGCCGGCTTCCGTGCGTGCCGACGGTGCCGTCCGGACAGCTCGCCCGGGTCGCCGGAGTGGGACGTCCGAGCCGACGCCGTGGGGCGTGCGGTCCGGCTGGTGCGCGACGGCGTCGTCGAGCGCGAGGGCGTTCCGGGGTTGGCGCAGCGGCTGGGCTACAGCGAACGGCACCTGAACCGCATGATCACCCAGGAGCTCGGTGTGGGACCTCTTGCGCTGGCCCAGTCGCAGCGCGTTCGCACCGCGCGGCTGCTGGTGGAGACGACCGACATGCCCATGTCCGACGTCGCCTTCGCGGCGGGCTTCGCGTCGGTCCGCCAGTTCAACGACGCCTTCCGGCGCGCGTACGACCGCTCGCCCCGCGAGATGCGCCGACGCGGCGCCGGCGGCTCGACGGCGGGGGAGTGCCTGCGACTGCGGCTCGCGCTCCGGCGCCCCTTCGACGCCGACGCGCTCGGGGGCTTCCTCGCCGACCACGCCGTGCCCGGGCTCGAGGTCGGTGAGGGACGCAGGTTCGCCCGGGTGCTCTCGTTGCCGCACGGCAGCGCCGTCGCCGAGCTCGTCCTGCACGACGACCACGTGTCGTGCCGGGTGCAGCTGCAGGACCCGCGCGACCTCACGGCGGCCGTCGCCCGGCTGAGGCACCTGCTCGACCTCGACGCCGACCCGGTCGCGATCGATCGAGCGCTGGGCGGCGAGGAGGGTGGGGCCGGGGACGGCGGTGCCAGCGATGGTGGGGCCGGGGACCTCGGCGCCCTGGTGCAGGAGCGACCTGGGCTGCGCGTCCCCGGCACGGTCGACGCGTTCGAGACGGCCGTGCGCACGGTCGTCGGGCAGCAGGTGTCGGTGAGCGGCGCGCGGACCGTCATCGGTCGGCTCGTCGCGGCCTCCGGGGAGACGGTCGAGCTGCCCCTCGCCCAGGAGCTCGGACTCACCCACGCGTTCCCGACCGCCTCGGCGCTGGCCGCGGTCGATCCCGAGACCCTGCCGATGCCCCGGTCCCGCGGGCGCACCGTCGTCGCCCTGGCCCGTGCGGTCGACGTCGGTGACCTCGTGCTGGACGGCGGCGTCGACCGCGACGCCGTCAGCCGCGCGCTGCTCGCCGTGCCCGGCATCGGCCCGTGGACCGTGGGCTACGTGCGCATGCGCGGGCTGGGCGATCCGGACGTGCTCCTCGAGACGGACCTGGTGCTCCGGCGGATCCTCCACGCCCGCGGGACCACCGACGCCGACGTCAGGCGGTGGGCGCCCTGGCGCTCGTACGCCGGGATGCACCTCTGGACCGAGCACCTGGCACGGCAGGCCTTGACCACGACGAGAGGATCGAGAGCATGAGCACCCGTTGGATGGACTCACCGATCGGCGGACTGCGCCTCCACAGCTCCGCGGGCCTCCTGACCGCGATCGAGTTCGGGGCCGAGCCGCACGGCCGTCCCGCCTCGGACCCGCTGCTGGACGACGCCCAGCAGCAGCTGCAGGAGTACTTCACGGGCGACCGCCGGAGCTTCGACCTGCCGCTCGCGAACGACGGCACCGAGTTCCAGCGCAAGGTGTGGGGCGAGCTGCGCCGGATCCCGTTCGGGGAGACGGCCAGCTACGGCGAGATCGCCCGACGTCTCGGCTACGAGCCCGTGATCTCGAGGGCCGTCGGCGCCGCCAACGGCGCCAACCCGCTGCCGATCGTCGTCCCGTGCCACCGGGTGGTGGGCTCGGACGGCTCCCTCACCGGCTACGCCGGGGGAGTGGAGCGCAAGAGGGTCCTGCTCGAGCTGGAGCGTCCTGGGCTCTTCTGAGGACTCAGACCTCGGAGGCGAAGACGACCCGGTTCTCGGTGTACCGGCCGATCCCGCGGTCGTAGGGTCCCGTGCAGGTGATGAGGCGGACCTGCGACCCCGCCGCCCTGCCGTAGACGTCCTCGGTGGGAAAGCGGCTGTCCTGCGGCACGTCGCGCACCTCGGTGACCTCGTAGGTGCGGCGCTGTCCGCGAGCGTCGAGGACGCTCAGCTGCTCGCCGACCTCCAGCTCGGTCAGCCGCGCGAACACGGCCGGCCCGGTGCGGGAGTCCTTGTGGCCCACGATGACGGTGGGGTAGGTCTCGCCCGGCTTGCCGCCGCCCGTGAACCAGCCGACGCGGGCCGGATCCTCGGGCACCTCGAGCTCGCCGGTCCCCGCATCGATGCCCAGGCCGACGAGCGACTCGTCCAGACCCAAGGGCGGGATCGTCACGCGGATCGGAGCTGCAGCGGCCCGCGGGGCCTGGCTCGTCGGCGCGGCCGTCGTGGTCGTCTCCGCCGGTCGCGGGGCAGGGGCCCGGTCCTGCCCGCCACACCCTGCGAGGAGCGTGACGAGCAGGACCAGGCCGGCCAGTCGGCGAATCTCAGGCACCCTGACGACGACGTGCGGCGACGGCGCCCGCAGCAGCGAGTCCGACGAGCGTCAGGGCGACGTAGGGAGCGGCCGGGGTGGAGCCGGCGGTTCCGCCCTCCCCGGTGTCGACCCCGTTGCGCGGGACCACGCGATCCTCGTCGTCGGCGTTCTCCTCACCGGCGTCCTCGTCATCGGGCCCGCCGCTCTGCGGACCGCCGGCACCGTTGGCCTCGTCCAGGAGCTCCTGGCTGAAGGCCAGCTGACCGCGCACGGCGCCGGGGACGTTGGCGGCCGTGTGGGTGTCGGCCGAGAAGCCGGCGGGGTTCGCCTCGATCTGGTCGAGGGTGAAGCCCGTGCCGGTGTCCTGGCCTTCCGCGCTCAGGCCGGTCGTGAACGGTCCTTCGGAGCAGCCGCTGCTGTTGCGGATGTCGGAGTCCTCCGGGCCGGGGTTCGGGAACGACAGGCGCGGGGGCCCGTTCTGGCCGGCCGGCGTCTGGTGGATGTGCGTGGCGGTGCGGGCGGCGCTCTGGTACGGCGGGTCGACGCCCTCGGTGGTGATGTCCCAGCAGATGATCTCCTCGTCGGAGTTGATCAGGAAGATGAACGTGCCGGAGCCGTCCTCCTGGCCCACGCCGACCGTGCCGTCGGGTCCGACGACCTGGTCGCCGGTCGCCTCGGCGACGAACGCGCTGGTGAAGGTCTCCGGGCGCTCGACCTGCTCCGTGGTGTCGGCTGTCGCGGTCGAGGCGAGTCCGCCGAGTGCCAGGGGCAGTGCGGCGGCGAGGCCGGCCGCTGCGGTCCATCGAGTCGATCGGGTCATGGTCGTCCCTTCGTCGTGTGGCGTCCGGCGACGCCGGTCGTGTCGGGATACGAGGCGGAGCGCCGGTGCGTTCACGAGGACGGCGAGGGATCTTCGCGAGAACGTTCGCGGCCGACGCGGCGTACACCTCTCCATGACCGCTTCCGTGACCGTGTTGCCGTGCCCCGGCGCGCCGACGGGCCTACCGTGGAGCAACCTCGCGAGAAGGGCGGTCCGGATGACGGCTGAGGGCTTCGACGTGCGCTCCGCGTACGCCGAGCACGGCCGTGACCTCCTGGGCTTCGCCGTGAACGCCGTGGGCGACCGGGGCCTCGCCGAGGAGTGCGTGCAGGAGACCTTCACCCGCGCCTGGCAGGCGCGGGAGCGCTTCGACGCCGCCCGGGCGTCGTCGAGGACGTGGCTCTTCGCGATCGCCCGCAACGTCGTGATCGACGCCCTGCGCCGCCGCGGGCGCCGCCCGATGACGCTGGTGCCGGACGTCCGGGAGCCGCGTGAGGTCCGACCGCCGGAGAGCGACCAGGTGGACGACCACGTCGGCCTGGTGTGGGCGCTGGCCCAGATCTCCGCGGACCAGCGCCGCGTGATCGTGGCGGTGCGCCTGGAGGGACTCACCTACGATCAGCTGTCCGAACGTGACGGGGTGCCGGTCGCGACGCTGCGCACCCGGATGTTCCACGGCCTGCGCGCGCTGCGTGTGCTGCTCGACGAGGAGGGAGCCTCATGACCACGCCCCAGGACCGCATCGACCAGCTGCTCGCGGCCGCTGCCACGGGCGACCTCGACGAGGCCGAGGCCGCCGAGCTGGAGGCGTTGGTCGCCGAACGTCCCGAGCTGCGCGCCGAGCTCGACGCGCTGCGCAGCGCCGTGGGGACGCTCGACGAGTGGGCCCTCGCGGGCGGTGCGTGGAGCGACGTGCCGCCCTCGACCGCGCTCGACGCAGCGATCGGCCGGATCGGGGCCACCGGAGCAGCGCCCGTCGGGCCTGCGCCCCGTCCCCGGTCCGCTCGTCGTCGGCTGGGGCTGGTCGCCGCCGCCGTGGCGCTCGTCGCGGCCGGCTCGGCGACCACGCTCGGCGTCCAGGCCGTCCTGGGCGACGGCACCGTCGAGGGCCCGCCCGGCACGCTCGGCGCCGTCGAGCGGCTCGCTCCCTCGGTCAGCGACGACAGCCCGCTGCCCGGGCGCGTCGACGCGGCGTTCGTCGCCCACACCTGGGGCACGGAGGCCGTGCTCGACGTCGCCGGCACCCGGCCCGGGGAGGTCTACGTCGTCTATGTCGTGGACGAGCAGGGGCGCGACGTGGAGGCGGGCGCCTTCCTGGGCTCGGCGGTGGAGGTCCACTGCCGCATGAACGCCGCCGTGCTGCGCGAGGACGTCGCGGGCCTGCGCGTCGCGGACGCCTCCGGCGTCACGGTGGCGACCGCCACGGCACCCACGCTGTGAGCCGGAGCCGGGGTCCGTGCAGGTTCACCTCCGCGTCACCTGCGTCTGCCATGATTCGGCCGAGTCCGACCATGCGAGGAGCGAGATGGCCAAGGTGAAGAAGTCCGAGAAGGCGTCCGGCGGCGCGAAGAAGTCCTCGAAGAAGGGCGGCCCGAGCAGCGCGAAGGAGCTGGCCAAGGCGCAGGGGCAGGTCGAGAAGCTGCGTGGCTCGGTGGATCAGCTCGAGCGCAAGCTCGAGAAGGCCAAGGGCAAGGCGGCGCAGTGGAAGGCCGAGGCTCGGCAGGAGCGTTCCAAGGTGGCCAAGCTCGAGGCCAGGCTCCGTCGCGCCACCCGTGACGCCCCTGTCGACCACGCTCCGCCCGCGGAGCGCGGAGACCTGCCCGTCGAGGAGTCGCCCGTCCCCGACGAGTCCTGGACCGTGGTGCGGCTGCGCGCGGCGGCCCGCGAGAAGCAGGTCCCCGGTGCGTCCCGGATGACGAAGGGCGCCTTGCTCGAGGCCCTGCGCGGGTAGACGGAGGTCAGCCGGCGCGGCGCAGGCTCTGGCTGAGCCGTTCCGCGGCGGCGGCCACGGCAGGTGCGTGCATGCGCCCCGGCTGCCGGGTCAGGCGTTCCAGGGGACCGGAGACCGACACGGCGGCGACCACCTTGCCGGAGGGGGAGCGGACCGGGGCGGAGACCGACCCGACACCCGGCTCGCGCTCGCCGACGCTCTGCGCCCATCCGCGGCGACGCACGGCGGACAGCTCGGCGGCCGAGAAGGTGGCCTTGAGTAGCCCCTTGTTCATGCGCTCGGGGTCCTCCCACGCCAGCAGGATCTGGGCAGCGGACCCGGCTGCCATGGTGAGCTGGCCTCCGACGGGGATCGAGTCGCGCAGACCGGTCGGCCGGTCCGCCGCCGCCACGCACACCCGGAAGTCGCCCTGTCGGCGGTACAGCTGCGCCGACTCGCCGGTGATGTCGCGCAGACGTGCGAGCACCGGACCCGCGGCGGCCAGCAGGCGGTCCTCGCCGGCGGCGGCGGCGAGCTCGCCGAGCCGCGGTCCGAGCACGAAGCGTCCCTGCATGTCGCGGGAGACGAGCCGGTGGTGCTCGAGCGCCACGGCGAGCCGGTGGGCCGTCGGCCGCGCGAGGCCGGTCGCGGCGACCAGCCCGGCGAGGGTGGCAGGTCCGGGCTCGAGGGCCGAGAGCACGAGAGCGGCCTTGTCGAGCACACCCACTCCACTGGCGTTGTCCATGCCTTGATACTGCCGTATCGTATGGTGAGACGCAAGTGCTAGGCTGACGCCGCACTGACGACGACGCAGAGGAGAGATGATCGCGATGGGCAGGACGCTCGCGGAGAAGATCTGGGACGACCACGTCGTCCGCACGGCCGAGGGCGAGCCCGACCTGCTCTACATCGACCTCCACCTCATCCACGAGGTCACGAGCCCGCAGGCGTTCGACGGCCTGCGGCTGTCCGGCCGTCCCGTCCGCCGGCCCGACCTGACCCTCGCCACCGAGGACCACAACATCCCGACGACGGACCTCGACAAGCCGATCGCCGACCCCGTCTCCCGCACCCAGGTCGAGACGCTGCGTCGCAACGCCGAGGAGTTCGGCGTCCGCCTGCACCCGATGGGCGACATCGACCAGGGCATCGTCCACGTGGTCGGACCGCAGCTGGGCCTCACCCAGCCGGGCATGACCATCGTGTGCGGCGACTCCCACACCTCCACCCACGGCGCCTTCGGGTCGATCGCCTTCGGCATCGGCACGAGCGAGGTCGAGCACGTGCTCGCCACCCAGTCGCTGTCGCAGGCCAAGCCGAAGATGATGGCCGTCGACGTCGACGGCACGCTGCCTCCCGGGTCGACCGCCAAGGACCTGATCCTCGCGCTCATCACCCAGGAGACGACCGGTGGCGGCCAGGGCTACATCGTCGAGTACCGCGGCGAGGCGATCCGTGCGCTCTCCATGGAGGAGCGCATGACGATCTGCAACATGAGCATCGAGTGGGGAGCGAAGGCCGGGCTCATCGCTCCGGACGAGACCACCTTCGAGTACATCCAGGGCCGCCCGCACGCTCCGCAGGGCGAGGCGTGGGACGAGGCCGTGGCGTACTGGACGAGCCTCACCACCGACGACGACGCCCACTTCGACAAGGTGATCCGGATCGACGCGTCCGAGATCACGCCCTTCGTCACCTGGGGGACGAACCCCGGCCAGGGCGCCCCGCTCTCGGGCACGGTGCCGGATCCGGAGAGCTTCGAGGAGCCGACCGAGCGCGAGGCCGCCGCGAACGCGCTCGCCTACATGGGTCTGGAGGCCGGCACGCCGCTGCGTGACATCAGCGTCGACACCGTGTTCGTCGGCTCGTGCACGAACGGCCGGATCTCCGACCTGCGCCGCGCCGCCGAGCTCATCGAGGGCCGCACGGTGGCCGAGGGCACGCGCATGCTCGTCGTGCCCGGCTCGGTGAGGGTTCGGCTGCAGGCCCAGGAGGAGGGTCTCGACCGGATCTTCACCGACGCCGGCGCGGAGTGGCGCGGAGCGGGATGCTCCATGTGCCTCGGCATGAACCCCGACCAGCTGACCCCGGGGGAGCGCAGCGCCTCCACGTCCAACCGCAACTTCGAGGGACGCCAGGGCAAGGGCGGCCGCACCCACCTCGTCTCGCCCGACGTCGCCGTGGCCACGGCCGTGCTGGGCCACCTGGCCAGCCCGGCCGACCTCGAGCCCGTCCCCGCGACCGCAGGAGCCTGATCACGATGGAGAAGTTCACCTCGCACACCGGCGTCGGCGCCCCGCTGCGGCGCAGCAACGTCGACACCGACCAGATCATCCCCGCCGTCTACCTCAAGCGCGTCACGCGCACCGGCTTCGAGGACGGACTGTTCGCGGCCTGGCGCAACGACCCCGAGTTCGTCCTGAACCGCGACGCCTTCCGCGACGCGACCGTGCTGGTGGCCGGTCCGGACTTCGGCACCGGCTCGTCGCGCGAGCACGCCGTCTGGGCCCTGCAGAACTACGGCTTCAAGGCCGTGATCAGTTCACGGTTCGGTGACATCTTCCGTGGCAACTCCGGCAAGGCCGGGCTGCTGGCCGCCCAGGTGGACGACAAGGTCGTGCAGCGCCTGTGGGACCACCTCGACGCGAACCCGGGCGCGACCGTCACGGTCGACCTCGAGTCGCGCACGGTGCGTGCCGGTGAGGGTCCCGACGCCATCGAGGACTCGTTCACGATCGACGACTACACGCGCTGGCGCCTGCTCGAGGGTCTCGACGACATCGCGATCACGCTCTCGCACGACGACGACATCGCCACCTACGAGAGCCGGCGCCCCGCGTTCAAGCCCGCCACGCTCTGACGGAACGCCCCGAGCGGCACCGGGGCGCTACTCTCCGTCCATGACGACGGGGGTGGTCCGGAGCAGGACCAGGCGTGCTGCCACGACGGTCCTGGCAGGTCTCGTGGCCGCGGCGGTGCTGACGGGCTGTGGCGTCGACGACGACGACGTGGCCGCGCTCGAGGAGCTCGCCGGCGTCGAGCGAGCGAGCTCCAGCTGCGAGCTGGGACGCTGCAGCGTCCGCGTGGAGGTCCGCCCGACCATCCGCGCTTCGCAGCTCACCACGGTGTTCGGCGAGGCTCGCGACACGGGCGCCACCACCGTGGAGGTCGTCGAGGGAGAGGCCGACGACGCTGCGTCGTCCGAGCCGCGTGGCTCCGACCCCCGCGTCTCGGTGTCGCTCGACGAGGACAGCGAACGATCCGCGGACGCGGCCACGGCGCGCCTCGCCGTGGCCAGCTTCGAGCTCGCCGGTGTCTCGTCGTGGGGCCTGACGCGTGCCGCCGACCGCAGCAAGCTCACCGCGTCGGTGCAGGAGTCGCCCGATCTGCAGTGGCCGACGGGCCGTGACCTCTGGGACGGCGTCGCGACGCTCCCGAGCCCGGGCATGGTCCTCACGACCCGGCCGGAGAACCGTTCCGGGGCCAGCCGGCTCGTGGTCTCCGAGGAGTACCCCGAGCGTGCCGTCGCGTTCACGGTGGCGGTGGCCGAGGAGTTCGGGGCGTCCCGGCTCACCGGCGTGAGCATCGGGTCCCGGCCCGAGGACGAGGAGCAGGACGGCACGGGCGTGCTCCTCGGGGTCCGGTCCGCCTCCGACGCGACGGCGCTGGAGGCCCTCCTCGACGACGCTCGTGGCGGGGACGGCCTCGCCGTCTCCGTCGTGGTGGCTGACAACGTGCTCGCCGCCCGTCCCGACCCGACGCAGGATCCCGACGGCGGCGACACCGGCACGGAGGCCGACCGCCGCGCCCTGCTCAGCAGCCTCGAGGACGAGCCCGCCGTGAGCGCCTCGGTCCAGGCCAACACGCTCCGGGTGCGTGCCCTGGGTCCGCTCGACGAGGTACGTGCGGCCCTCGAGCGCGCCCGCCGCGCACATCCCGACTCCTACGCGCGCGTGCCGGTCACGGTCGAGCCCGACACGGTGCCGTCCGGTACCGGTTCGGGCGACCCGGAGGAGCAGGAGATCGACCTGTCGACGGTCGGCAGCCTCGACCTGCTCGACCTCGTGGCCGACCTCGGCGAGGTCGACGGCGCCGGTGCGGTCGGCGTGCAGGCGCACGGCGAGAAGTACGACTACCTGAAGCCGCCCTCCGACACCGACGCCTTCGTCTCCGTCCGGGCGGAGCGGCCCGGCATCGACGAGCTGGACGCGCTCGTGCAGGACGTGGCCCGGGTGCTGTCCCGCTGGAAGGGCCCCGAGACGTCTCTCAGCATGTCGATCGGCGTCGAGGACCCGGAGGGGCGTCAGGCCTCGGTGGTCCTGCGCATCGACCGGCGCGCGGGCACGTGGGTGGCCAGCTCCTCGGAGCGCGGGACCGAGGACAGGATCGCGAGCGGCATCCGGGCGTGGACGTCTGCGTCGTGAGCGGACCGCGATGACCAGGGTCGTCGTGGAGGTCGCCTCCGTGGTGCCCGCGCCTCAGGAGGTGGTGTGGGCTCGTGTGGCCTCGGTCGAGGGCATCGACCACGAGCTGCGCCCGTGGCTCTCGATGACGCTGCCTCGCGGTGCGAGAGGGCTCGACGTGCACTCGCTCCCGGTGGGTGTTCCGCTCGGGAAGGCGTGGATCCGTCTGTTCGGGGTGCTTCCCGTCGAGTACGACGACCTCACGGTGGTCGAGCTCGACCACGGCCGTCGGTTCCACGAGGTCTCGCGGATGCTCAGCGCGCGGCTCTGGGAGCACGAGCGCACGCTCACGCCCGGTCCGGACGGAGGCACGCACGTGCACGACCGACTCACGGTCGAGCCGCGGCTCGCGCTCGCGGCCCCCGTGGTCCGCCGGCTCGCCGTCGCGCTGTTCGGTCACCGGCACCGGCGTCTCGCGCGGTGGTGCGCCGGGCGGTCGACCGGTCCCTAGGCCTGCTTCGTGACCGCGGCGTGGATCTGGGCGACCTGCTCGGCGATGAGCGGCACCTGGTGCAGCAGCTCCAGCTCGGACTGCAGCTCCGCGAGGAGGTTCTTGACCTCACCGAGGGCCTGCCGGGTCTCGGCCAGCGTGACGTCGACCGTGCCGAGGGTCGTGTCGACGCTGCCGAGCGTGCCGTCGACACGACCGAGCACCCCGTCCACGTTCTTCAGCGCAGTGTCGGCGCGGTTGAGCACGGCGGCGGGATTCGCGGGGAGGAGGGCCATGCACGACCAACGAGCCGAAGGGCTTCTCGTCACCCCGGGCGCCGACACGGTCCCCACCGCGGGGACCGCGACGCCGAACGAGCCCCTCTCGTCATAGGCTCGCCCCCATGGATCGCCCTGCGGATCGCCTCGTGCTCCCGAGAGCCACGCGGTGGATCGTCCGGATCCTCCGTCCGTTCCTCATGGTGGCGACGAAGCGGGACTGGCGCGGCGTCGAGAAGCTGCCGACGGACGGTGGCTACGTGCTCGCCCCGAACCACCTCTCGCACCTCGACCCGATCCTCATCAGCCACTTCATGGTCGACCACCAGGTCGCGCCTCGGTTCCTGGCGAAGGACACGCTGTTCTCGGTGAAGGGGCTGGGCGCGATCCTGCATGGCGCGGAGCAGATCCCGGTCCACCGCAGCACCGAGGGTGCGGCCGAGTCGCTGCGCTCGGCCGTGGCCGCCGTCGAGTCGGGCAAGGTCGTCACCATCTACCCCGAGGGCACGATCACCCGCGACCCCGAGCTCTGGCCCATGAGCGGACGGACCGGGGCCGTGCGCGTGGCCCTGGCCACCGGTCGACCGCTCGTGCCCATGGCGCAGTGGGGGGCCCAGAAGATCCTGTGGCCCTACACCAAGGTCCCGAAGTTCCTGCCGCGCAAGACCATCCACGTCGTGATCGGCGACCCGGTCGACCTGTCCGACCTCAGGGACCGGCCGCTCACCGAGGAGGTCCTGCGCACCGCCACGGGTCGACTCATGGACGCGCTCACGGCGATGGTCGGCGAGATCCGCGGTGAGCTGCCGACGGGGCCCCGCATCGACGTGCACACGCTGGCCCGGCCGCGCAGCGACTTCCGGGCGCCCCTCGAGGGCGGCCCCGCCCCCGCACCGAACGACCCCGCACCGCATGACGTTGCACCCGCCGATCCCGGCGGTGCCGACACCCCGAAGGAGCCGTGATGGTCAGGACTGCCGTGATGGGAGCAGGATCGTGGGGCACCGCGTTCGCCCTGGTGCTGGCCGACGCCGGCAACGAGGTGCGGCTGTGGGGACGCCGAGCCGAGCTCTGCGACGCGATCAACGCCACCCACGAGAACGCCGACTACCTGCCGGGGATCGAGCTGCCCGAGGCCATCCGGGCCACGAACGACCCCCGGGAGGCGCTCGACGGCGCGGAGGTGGTCGTGCTGGCCGTCCCGTCGCAGCAGCTGCGCGCCAACCTCGGGGACTGGGGCGCCGCGATCGGTGACGACGCCGTCCTGGTGAGCCTCATGAAGGGTGTCGAGCTCGGGACCCACCTGCGGATGAGCGAGGTCATCGCCGAGCTCA
This sequence comes from Aeromicrobium sp. Leaf289, assembly GCF_001423335.1. Classification (NCBI taxonomy): domain Bacteria; kingdom Bacillati; phylum Actinomycetota; class Actinomycetes; order Propionibacteriales; family Nocardioidaceae; genus Aeromicrobium; species Aeromicrobium sp. Leaf289. The sequence continues at coordinate 38,627 of NZ_LMNK01000004.1, forward strand.
CCGGTGCGGGCCCCGAGCGCATCGCCGTGGTCACCGGGCCCAACCTCGCCAAGGAGATCGCCCGCCGCGAGCCGGCGGCCAGCGTGGTGGCCTGCGCCGACCAGGCCGTGGCCGAGCGCCTCCAGCAGCTCTGCCACACCGCCGCCTTCCGTCCGTACACCAACACCGACGTCATCGGCTGCGAGCTGGGCGGCACCACGAAGAACATCATCGGCCTGGCGGTCGGGGTGTGCGTGGGACTCGGGTTCGGCGACAACACCAAGGCGTCGGTGATCACGCGCGGGCTGGCCGAGACCGCCCGCCTGGGCATCGCGATCGGCGCCGACCCGCTCACCTTCTCCGGGCTCGCCGGCATGGGCGACCTGGTCGCGACCTGCTCGTCCCCGTTGTCGCGCAACCGCAGCTTCGGCGAGAAGCTGGGCCAGGGGCTCAGCGTCGAGGAGGTCACCGCGCAGACCCGTCAGGTCGCCGAGGGCGTCAAGTCCTGCCAGTCGGTCGCCGAGCTCGCCGCCGCGCACGACGTCGACATGCCGATCGTCGCCCACGTCGCCGCGCTCATCGCCGGCGAGATGGACCCGGAGAACCTGGTCAAGGCCCTCATCTCGCGCGAGGCCAAGCCCGAGGTGCGCTGACGCGGACGTCGCCCCGAGGCGTCAGATCGACGCGAGGGAGCGTTCCACGTCGTACCAGATGTCCTCGACGTCCTCGATGCCCACGGACAGCCGCACGAGGTTCTCCGGCACGCCGGACGGCTCCTGCTCGTGGCGCCGTCGCCGCTCCCACGTGGACTCCACGCCGCCGAGGCTCGTGGCGTAGGTGATGACGTCGGACAGCTCGGTGACCTTCTGCGCCGTCTCGGGACCACCCAGGACCTCGAAGGAGACGATCGTGCCCCAGCCGGGGTAGCGGACGCCGGTGACGACCCGCGACGTCTGCAGCCGGGTGGCGATCTCGCGGGCGTTGGCCTCGGCGCGGTCCAGGCGCACGTGCAGGGTGCGGATGCCGCGGGTGGCGAGCCAGCACTCGAGTGCGCCGGGGATGGCACCGAGGTTCGCGCGCCGTGCCTCGATGGCCCGGTGCGCGCGGTCGTTCCCGGTGACGACCGCGCCCAGGATCACGTCGCTGTGGCCCGAGATCAGCTTCGAGGCCGAGTGCACCACGAAGTCGGCCCCGAGCTCGAGCGGCTTCTGGCGGAGCGGCGTCGCGAAGGTGTTGTCGACGGCCACGGCCGTGCCGGACCGCGCGGCCTCGCTCGCGATGCGCTCGATGTCGGCCACCTCCAGCAGCGGGTTGGTGGGCGACTCCAGCCACACAAGGGCGGCGTCGTCGGCGGCGTCGATCACGGCCTGGGTGTCGGTGACGTCGACGAGGCGCAGGTCGATGAGTCCGCGCCGGGCACGCTCGCGCAGCTGCACGAGGGTGCCGGAGTAGGCCGCCGCGGGCGCGACGACGGCCGCCCGCGCGGGCACGAGGTCGAACACCGCGGTCGTGGCGGCCTGGCCGGAGGCGAACGCCAGGGCGCGTCCGCCCTCGAGGGCACCCAGCACCTCCTCGAACGCGGTCCAGGCCGGGTTGCCGTGCCGCCCGTACTCGGAGTCCCCGCCGGGCACGAGCGCGCTCGCGAGCGTGATCGGTGCGTTGAGTGGTGCCCCCGGGGTGCGAGCGGGTCGACCGGCTCCGACGGCGATCGTCGAGGAGGAGAGGTCGGGTCCGTGCATGGCCACCATTGTGCCCCGCCGGTCCGCATCGGCCCAGGGCCCGGGGACCCCCTTCCGTCGGTGACGTGGCGCACGCTCGGGACAGGGGTGGCCGGGCTAGGCTGTCGTGCGATGAACTCCAGCGCACCGGCAGTGACTCCGACGGGGGACTCGACCGCTCGACCCAGGGTCGCCGTCGTGTTCGGCGGTCGGTCCAGCGAGCACGGGGTCTCGTGCCTCACCGCCCGCAACGTGGTGTCCGTGATCGATCGGGGTCGGTACGACGTGACCACCGTGGGGATCACCCCCGACGGACGATGGGTGCGCGACGACCTCGGGGGCGTCGTCCCCGACGGTGGTCTGCCGCACGTCGATCCCGACGGGGCGCCGTTCGCGTGGGAGGAGCTGCGTGACGTCGACGTGGTGCTGCCGCTGCTGCACGGCCCGTGGGGCGAGGACGGCACGATCCAGGGTCTGCTGGAGATGGCGGGAGTCCGGTACGTCGGCGCCGGGGTGCTCGCGAGCTCCGTCGGCATGGACAAGCCGTTCACCAAGACCGTGTTCTCGGCCGCCGGGCTGCCGCAGATCGCCTACGTGACGATCACCCCGCGCCAGTGGGAGCTCGAGCGCGAGAAGGTGCTGGACCGGGTGCGGGCGCTGCGGCTCCCCGTGTTCGTGAAGCCCGCACGCGCCGGCTCCAGCTCGGGGGTGACGAAGGTCGACGACCCCTCGCAGCTCGTGGCCGCGGTGGAGGCGGCCCGTGAGCACGATCCGAAGGTGATCGTGGAGGCGGCCGCGATCGACAAGCGCGAGCTCGAGGTCGGCGTGGTCCAGCGTCTCGACGGCACGGCCGAGGCGAGCGTGGTGGGCGAGGTCCGCAACGACGACGCGACCCACGACTTCTACGACTTCGAGGCCAAGTACCTCGACGGCTCGAGCGCCAACCTCGTGCCCGCCGACATCTCCGACGTGCTGTCCGAGCGGATCCGCGCCTACGCGATCCAGGCCTTCGAGGCTCTGGGCTGCGAGGGGCTCGCCCGCGTCGACTTCTTCCTCACCGGCACGGCCCCGGACGGTCTCGTGGTCAACGAGATCAACACCATGCCGGGCTTCACCTCCACGTCGATGTTCCCCGTGCTGTGGGAGGCCAGCGGTGTCTCGTACGCCGACCTGGTCGACCGCCTGCTGCAGCTGGCCCTGCAGCGGGAGCCCGGTCTGCGCTAGGTCGGTCTCGGCCGAGTGGCCGCGGCGAGGGTGGTGCCGGACTCACGCACGATTCTGCCTTCGGGAGTGAACCTCCGAAGGATTCTGCAGTCGCGACGGGATCGCGTCGCGAACGCAGCATCGTTCGAGCTTCCGTGCACGAACGCAGAATCGTGCGTCACTCTGGCGGCGCTCCGGGTGCTCGCCTGGTTCCGGACCCGACGCTCAGCCGCGGCAGGGCTGCTCGACCGGCAGGTGCTTGTCGATGCTCTCGGCGAGGTCGACCAGCACGTCGGCCGCGGGGTCGTGCACGGCCGGGACGTCGACCTCGACGTTCGCGCGTCGGCCGACGGTCGTGAAGCGGAAGCCGTTGGCCGTCTGCTCGTCGAACCAGTCGACCCCGTCGACGAGCTTGCACTCGGAGGTGGGCTCGAACGCCTCGGGCGTGGGGACGCCGCAGCGCAGCACCACGGGCGGGTCGCCCCACGCCGCGGCGGGGACGTCCTGCTCGAGGGTGCGTCGGTCGAGGCCGTCCACCGACGAGGGCAGGTCGGCGATCAGTGCCCCGCAGTCGACGTCGGTGCCCGGTGCGGTGGGGTAGGCGTCGACGAGCACGCCGCTGCCGCAGGCCGCGAGCGGGACGAGGCTCGCGGCGACGACGAGGCCGAGACGACGCCCGGCGTGGCGGGGCACCGTCAGATCTTGACGACGGGGCAGGTCAGCGTGCGGGTGATGCCGGGGACCTTCTGGATGCTCTGGACGACGAGCGTGCCGAGCTGGTCCATCGAAGGACCTTCTGCGCGGACGATCACGTCGTACGGGCCGGTGACGTCCTCGGACACCGTGACACCCTGGATCGCGGCGATCTCCTGCGCGACCTGGGAGGCCTTGCCGACCTCGGTCTGGACGAGGATGTAGGCCTGGACCGTCATGCTGACCTCCGTGCTCGGGAACCTCGACACCATACTCGACCTCGCAGGTGGGTCGCCGCCCGGCTGGTCCACAATGGGCGGGTGCCAGCACAGGAGCAGGGAGCGGCCGACGCCTCGAGTCCGTCGTCGGTGTCCGACGTGGGCGAGTTCGGCCTCATCGACCAGGTGCAGGCGGCCGCGGGATCGCACCCGCGGGTGCTGATCGGACCCGGTGACGACGCTGCGCACGTGCGGACCCACGACGGGACGTTCGTGGTCTCCACGGACCTCCTCGTGGAGGGTCGGCACTTCCGGCGCGACTGGTCCTCGGCGCTCGAGATCGGCCGCAAGGCCGCCGCGGCGAACCTGTCGGACGTCAACGCCATGGGGGGTGTGGCCACGGCGCTCACGGTCGGGCTCGGCGTCCCCGCGGACACTCCGTCGGCCTGGGTCGTGGAGCTGGCGAAGGGGTTCGAGCAGGAGGCCGCTCTCGTCGGTGCACACGTGGTGGGCGGTGACATGACGGCCAGCGACGTCGTGGTGGTCGCGGTCACCGTCATGGGCGACGCGCCGCGACCGGTGCGCCGGTCGGGTGCCCTGCCCGGCGACGTCGTGGCGGTGGCAGGACGGCTGGGCTGGTCCGCTGCCGGGTACGCCGCGATGAGCCGCGGGTTCCGCTCGCCGAAGGCTGCGGTGGAGGCGCACCGCTGCCCCCGGCCTCCGTACGCGGCGGGTCCGGCGGCCGCCGATGCCGGCGCGACGGCGATGATCGACGTGAGCGACGGTCTCCTCGCCGACCTCGGCCACGTCGCCGTGGCCAGCGGGGTGCTCATCGACCTGCGGTCGTCGACGCTCGCGATCGACGAGCCCGTGCGCACCGTGGCGGAGGCGCTCGGCACCGATCCGCTCGCGATGGTCCTGACCGGGGGCGAGGACTTCGCCCTCGCTGCCACGTTCAGCTCGGCGACCGAGCTGCCGGCCGGGTGGTCCGTCATCGGCTCGGTGCGCGACGTCGCGGGGGAGGAGTCGCCCGCGGTGCACGTCGACGACGCCCCCTGGGACGGCGACACCGGCTGGCAGCACTGGCGCTGACTCGCGCCGTACGACCATCCGCTGACCGAGTAGCCGCCCCGGCGACGAAGGAGCACGGGGTGGTGTGTCGAGATCGAGGCCTTGGCGCCGCCGAGCGGAAGCGTCAGTCCTGGATGCGCGCGAACGGCTGGGCGGCCTCGAGCTCGTAGGACAGCTCGAGCAGCGTGCGCTCGTCGCCGTGCAGCGCCTGGAGCTGGACGCCGATCGGCAGGCCCTCGGCGGTGCGGCCGAGCGGCAGCGAGACGGCGGGGGAGCCCGTGGCGTTGTTGAGTGGGGTGAACGCGGCGTACCGGACCAGGCGGTCGAACATCTCCGGGAACGCGCCGTTGGGTGACAGGTGCCCCAGGCGCGGCGTGGTGTGCGCCAGCGTGGGGGAGAGCGCGGCGTCGAGACGGTTCTCGGCGAAGTGCTCGCGCAGCTCGTGCTCGCTGCGCTTGAGCGTACGGATCGCCCCCGGCGTGCGCCAGAACGAGCGGGCGAAGCGGCGCGCCAGGTGCTGCGTGAGGGGGTCGGTGGCCGACTTGTCGAACTGCGGGTGCATGACCCGCTTGCCGAAGTGGTGGGTCGAGAAGGCCAGCATCGCCCAGTAGTGCTTGAACGCCTCGGCGAAGGCGTCGGCCGCGGGCAGCGGCACCTCCACGACCTCGTGCCCGAGCGACGTGAGTCGATCCGCCGTGGCGAGCACCGCCGCGCGGGTCTCGTCGTCGGTCGGCGTGTCGGTGAGCGAGTCGAGCACCAGGCCGATGCGCAGACGACGGTCGCCCGGTCCCTCGACGAGGCCGACGAGGGGGAGCCCCGGGGCCGTGCGGTGCGCCTCGGCCGCGGCCAGGAAGTGGGCGGTGTCGCGCACGGTGCGCGTGACCACGCCGTTGCAGACGACGTCGACGGGCATCTGCTCGGCGTGGGCGTCAGGCGCCAGCCGTCCCCGGGTCGGCTTGAGCCCGACCAGGCCGCACGCGGCGGCGGGGATGCGGATGGAGCCGCCACCGTCGTTGGCGTGGGCGATCGGGACGACGCCGGACGCGACGAGCGCTGCTGCGCCGCCGGAGGAGGCGCCGCTGGAGAAGTCGGTGTCCCACGGGTTGTGGGTGGCTTCCCACTGGTCGAACTCGGTGCTGGCGCTCCAGCCGAACTCCGGGAGGGAGGACTTGCCGAGCGGGACGAGGCCGGCGGCGCGCAGCTGCGTGGTGAACGGCGCGTCGGCCGCGGCCGGTGTCGGCGGGATGGCGCGCGAGCCCTGCCGCGTGGGCAGGCCTGCGACGTCGGTGTTGTCCTTGACGAACGTCGGGACGCCGGCGAGTCGACCTGTCAGGGGGCCGGACGCCAGGGCGAGCGCACGCTCGAAGTCGTCGACGACGATCGCGTTGAGGTGCGGCTCGACCGCGGCTGCACGGGCGACGGCAGCCTGAGCAGCCTCGACCGCGCTGATGCTTCCATCGGCGATCGAGGCCGCCACGCCGACGGCGTCGAGCTCACCGAGAGCATCGTCGCCGAAGGCATGGACGTGCTTCAGCGGCTGACCTTGCCGGCCTTGAGGCACGACGTGCAGACGTTCAGGCGCTTGGGCGTGCCGTCGACGACGGCGCGCACGCGCTGGATGTTGGGGTCGAAACGACGCTTCGTGCGTCGGTGCGAGTGGGACACGTTGTGGCCGAAGCCAGGTCCCTTGGTGCACACGTCACAAACCGCTGCCACAGTGACCACTCCTGCTAACTCGATACGGGGATTCGTCGGACGACGAAAGATGAGGGGCGCCCGCACGGCGGGCAACCGCTCAAGGATAGCCGATGCCCACCGGGCGGGGCCAATCGCCCGTCGCGGGTGCCACCGGTACGTCCTGGGGCCACGCTAACCTCACCCCATGGTGCTGCGCCTGCGTCCCGACGCCTTCCGTGCGTGGACCCAGCTGTGCGTGCAGGCGCTGTCGGCCACCCGGGCCGAGATCGACGCGCTCAACGTGTTCCCGGTCCCCGACAGCGACACCGGGACCAACGCCTACCTGACCTTCGTGGCCGGGGCCGACGCGGTGGCGGCACTGCCCGACGACGTCGCCCTCGCCGACCTCGTCCGCGCCCACACCGACGGCCTGCTCACGGGAGCCAAGGGCAACAGCGGCGTCATTCTCTCCCAGCTCGTGCGCGCCACCTTCCACGACCTGTCCCTCGACGCCCCCGTCGAGCCCGCCGACGTCGCGCGGTCCTTCCGGGCCGCGTCCGATGCCGCGCACGCCGCCGTGGGTCGGCCGGTCGAGGGCACCATCTTGTCGGTGGCCCGGGCGGCGGCCGAGGGGGCCGAGCACGCGGTGGAGTCCGGCGCGGAGGCCCGCGACGTGTTCGCCCTGGCTGCCGCGTCGGCGCGGGTCGCGCTGGCCAGGACGCCCGAGCAGATGCCGAGGCTCGCCCAGGCCGGCGTGGTCGACGCGGGCGGTCGCGCCCTCGTGGTGGTGCTCGACGCCACCGAGCGCGCCCTCACCGGCCGCGCCCCCGAGCCGGCGGCCCACCACGTGCCGCGCCCCGTGGCGCCCGCCGGCGACGACTTCGTCGAAGGGGGTCCGGGCTACGAGGTCATGTACCTGCTCGACGCCGACGACAGCGAGATCCCCGCACTGCGCACCGCGCTCGACGGCCTGGGCGACTCGCTCGTCGTCGTGGGCGGCGAACGGCTGTGGAACGTCCACGTGCACGTCGACGACGTGGGCGCCGCGATCGAGGCCGGCATGCAGGCCGGCCGGCCGTACCGCATCGCCGTCACCCACTTCGCCGACCAGATCGCCCGTCAGCGGGGCGAGGCCGCGGTCGGTCGTGCCGTCGTGGTGGCCGCCACCGGCGCCGGGCTGGCCGACCTGTGCCGCGAGGCCGGGGCCCACGTCCTCGAGTTCACCCGTGACCGGCCCGTCGACGTCGCCACGATGCTCGGGACGCTGCGCTCCCTCGACGTCGCGGAGATCGTGGTGCTGCCCAACAACCAGCGCTACGTCGGCCTGTTCGACGCGGCGGCCAAGCAGGTGCGCGCCGACGGCGTGCGCGTCGCGGTCATCCCCACCCACGCCCAGGTGCAGGGTCTGGCGGCACTGGCGGTCCACGACCCCGGCCTGGACTTCGACGAGGACGTCGTCGCCATGTCGAGCGCGGCCGCCCACACCCAGCACGGCGCCGTCACGGTGGCCACCGAGCCGGGCATCACGATGGCCGGCCCGTGCGACGTCGGCGACGTGCTCGGCGTCGTCTCCGGCGACTTCGCGGTGGTCGGTCACGACGTCGCCGAGGTCGCGGGTGCGGTCCTCGACCGGCTCGTGTCCCCGGCGGCCGAGCTGGTCACCCTGGTCGTCGGCGACGGAGCCGACGACGACGTCGCGCAGGAGCTGTCCCGCCGCCTCCGGGCCGAGCGGGTCGACGTCGACGTGGTCGTCTACCAGGGCGGCCAGGAGAACTACCCGCTGTTCGTCGCGGTGGAGTAGGAGTGGGGCAGTGAGCACGACCCCCGCAGGCACGCCGACCAACCCGCCGCACCGTCGGCTGCGCTCGGTCGTGGGCGACGCGACGGCCAAGAAGCTGGCCACGCTCGGCCTCGAGACCATCGACGACCTGCTGCGCCACTACCCGCGGCGCTACGTGTCGCTGGGCGAGATGACCGACCTCGCGGCGCTCCAGGTCGGCCAGTACGCCACGGTCATGGCCCGCGTGGTCGAGGCGGTGAACCGGCGCTTCGGGCCGGGCGGGCGCAAGACCCGCACGGAGGTGACCATCACCGACGGGAACGCGCGGATCACCCTCACCTTCTTCTCCCAGCCGTGGCGGCAGGCGCAGCTGGCGCCCGGCACCGTCGGGCTGTTCGCCGGCGAGGTCGGGGCCTTCAACGGCCGTCTCCAGCTCACCCACCCGTTGTACGAGCCGCTCGAGGGCCCCGACGCCATGGAGGGGCGGATCGCGCGCGGCATCATCCCGATCTACCGGGCGAGCGCGAAGATCCCCTCGCTCGCCATCGAGCGCTCCGTCGAGACGGTGCTGGCGATCGCCGACGTCGAGGACCCGGTCCCGGCCGGCGTCCGGGCGTCCCGGGGCCTGCCGGCCGCCGCCGAGGCGTTCGAGATGATCCACCGGCCCCGCTCCACCGAGCAGTGGCAGCTCGCGCGCGACCGCTTCCGCTTCGAGGAGGCGTTCGTGCTGCAGACGGTGTTCGCCCAGCGTCGGCACGCCGCCCTGGGCCAGTCCGCAGCACCGCGACCCCGTCGCGTCGGCGGTCTGCGCGACGCCTTCGAGGAGCAGCTGCCGTTCACGCTCACCGACGGCCAGCGTTCCGTGGTGGCCGAGATCGAGGCCGATCTGGCCCGCGAGCACCCGATGCACCGGCTGCTCCAGGGCGAGGTCGGCTCGGGCAAGACGATCGTCGCGCTCCTGGCCATGCTCCAGGTCGTCGACGACGGTGCGCAGGCCGTGCTCCTGGCGCCCACCGAGGTGCTGGCCGCGCAGCACCACCGCGGCATCACGGCCATGCTCGGGGCGCTCGCGCAGGGCGGGATGCTCGGGGGAGCGGCCGAGGGCACGCGGGTGCGGCTGCTCACCGGGTCCATGGGGGCCAAGGCGCGCAAGGAGGCCCTGCTCGACGCCGCGTCCGGTGCCGCCGGGATCGTCATCGGCACCCACGCGGTGCTGCAGGACACCGTGCAGCTGGCCGAGCTCGGGCTCCTGGTGATCGACGAGCAGCACCGGTTCGGCGTCGAGCAGCGAGCCGTGCTGGTCGACCGCACGGAGGTCAAGCCACACGTCCTCGTCATGACGGCCACGCCCATCCCGCGCACGATCGCGATGACGGTGTTCGGCGACCTCGAGACCTCGACGTTGAGCGAGCTGCCCGGCGGACGTCGGCCCATCCAGACCACCGTGGTCCCGGCGGCGGAGCGGCCCGACTGGCTCGCCCGGGCCTGGGACCGGGTGCGCGAGGAGGTCGCCGAGGGCCGCCAGGCCTACGTGGTCGTGTCGCGGATCGGTCAGGACGCCGAAGGGGCAGCGGTCGAGGCCGCCGACCCCGACGCCCCACCGACCCGGTCCCTGCTCGACCTGCACGACGAGCTGGCCGCCGGGCCGCTCGAGGGCCTGCGCCTGGGCATGCTGCACGGACGCCAGCCGGCCGACGAGAAGGACGCCACGATGACCGGCTTCGCGCGGGGCGAGATCGACGTGCTCGTGGCCACGACGGTGATCGAGGTGGGGGTCGACGTGCCCAACGCCACGGTGATGGTGGTCGTCGACGCCGAGCGGTTCGGGGTGTCGCAGCTGCATCAGCTGCGCGGACGGGTCGGGCGTGGTGGCCACCCCGGCCTGTGCCTGCTGGTCACCTCGGCGGAGGAGGAGTCGCCGTCGCGCGAGCGTCTCGACGCGGTCGCGTCCACGTCCGACGGCTTCGCCCTGTCGCGGCTCGACGCCGAGCAGCGGCGCGAGGGCGACGTGCTGGGCGCCGCCCAGTCGGGCATCCGCAGCAGCCTGCGCCTGCTGTCGGTGGTCAAGGACGAGAAGGTCATCGCCGACGCGCGTGAGGTCGCGACCGCCTTCGTCGAGTCCGATCCCGCGCTCGACTCGGCACCGGACCTGCGGCTCGCCGTCGACCGGCTCGAGGAGTCCCGGCAGGCCGACTACCTGGAGCGCACGTGACGCGGGTGATCGCCGGTCGGTGGGGCGGTCGCCGGCTCCGCACGCCCCCCGGCGACGGCACCCGTCCCACGTCCGACCGTGTGCGCGAGTCGCTCTTCGCGTCGTTGGTCTCGCTGTTCGGGGGCCTGGACGGGCTCCGGGTGCTCGACGTCTACGCCGGGTCCGGTGCGCTCGCCCTCGAGGCGCTGTCGCGTGGTGCCGCCTCGGCCGACCTGGTCGAGTCCGACCGTCGGGCAGCGCAGGTGGCACAGCAGAACGTCCGCGACCTCGGCGCCGAGGCCGTCGTGCACCGCACGAGCGCGGCGAGCTTCGTCGGGTCGGCGACGGGTCCCTACGACCTGGTCCTCCTGGACCCGCCCTACGCCGTCGGCACCGACGACGTCGCGGCCGTCGTCACCGGGCTCCACGCGGTGCTGGCCGACGACGCCGTGGTGGTGGTGGAGCGCTCGACCCGCACGCCGTTCGCGTGGCCGCCGGGCTTCGAGGGCTTCCGGGAGCGGGCCCACGGCGAGACGACCGTGTGGTTCGGAGCCCGCAGCGACGAGCCCTGATAGCGTCGGCGCCGTGACCCGTGTCGTCTGCCCCGGCTCCTTCGACCCGGTGACCAACGGTCACCTCGACATCGTGCGCCGGGCTTCCCGGCTGTTCGACGAGGTGGTCGTGGCCGTGCTGGTCAACGAGAACAAGAAGAGCCTGTTCTCGCTCGAGGAGCGCATGGACCTGCTCGCCCGAGCCACCTCCGACCTGCCGAACGTGTCGGTGGACTCCTTCCAGGGCCTGCTGGTCGACTTCTGCACCGAGCACGACGTGTCGGCCATCGTGAAGGGCCTGCGGGCGGTCTCGGACTTCGACTACGAGCTGCAGATGGCCCAGATGAACGGCAGCCTCACCGACGTCGACACCGTGTTCATCCCCACCAGTCCCGAGTACTCCTTCCTGGCCTCGAGCCTGGTCAAGGAGGTCGCGAAGGGCGGGGGAGACGTGAGCGGGCTGGTGCCCGACTTCGTGCTCGCGCGCCTGGACGAGGTCTTCGGCCGCTCCTGAGCTCCGCGGACGGCTCAGTCGTCCGGCAGCGTCGGCATGGCGGGCCGCTCGCCCCGCCCGAGCTGGGCACCTCGACGCACCGCGCGTGCTCCGAAGCGATCACGGACGGCGTCGACCGCCGAGTCGAGCCCGGGGTCGTCGGCGGCCGTGAGCGGGAGCAGCAGCTGCTCGCCGTGGTCGTCGAGGCCGGCGGCCTGGAAGCCGACGAGGGTGATGCCCCGCCGAGCGATCTCGCCGTGACGCGACCGCAGCAGGTGCATCACCGCCTCGAGCAGCACCTGGGTGTGGGCGCTCGGCCGGGGCAGCGTGTGCGAGGTGGTGGAGCTGGTGAAGTCGTCGAACCGCACCCGCAGCACCACGGTCGACGCCGTCCGCCCCGCCGAGCGCAGACGCCGCGCCACTCGGTCGACGAGGCCGAGGAGCACCACCTCGACCTCCTGAGGGGCCCGTTCACCCCGGCCGAGGGCGTGCTGGGCCCCCATGGAGCGCCGCGACGGACGGGCCCGCACGCGCCGCGGGTCGTGGCCCGAGGCGAGGGCGTGCAGGTGTGCGGCCGCACCGGCACCGACCAGCGAGGCGAGCTCGCCGCGCTCCAGGGCGGCGACGTCGGCGATGGTGCGGATGCGGGCGGCGTGCAGCTTCTCGGTGGTGCGCGGCCCGACGCCCCACAGGGCCTGGACCGGCAGGGACAGCAGGAAGCGCCGTTCGTCGTCGAGCGGGATCACGAGCAGGCCGTCGGGCTTGGCCATGGCGCTGCCGACCTTGGCGAGGTACTTGGTGCGCGCGACGCCCACCGAGATGGGCAGCCCGACCCGCTCGCGCACGTCGGCGCGCAGCTGCGTGGCGATCTGCGACGGTGCGCCCCGGATGCGGCGGAGGCCGCCGACCTCGAGGAACGCCTCGTCGATCGAGACGCCCTCGACCAGCGGGGTGGTGTCGTCGAAGACGGCGAACACCTCGCGGCTGGCCTGCGTGTAGGCCGCCGGACGGGGCGGCACCACCACCAGGTCGGGGCACAGCCGGAGGGCCTGCCGCAGCCCCATCGCCCCCTTCACGCCTCGGGCGCGTGCCTCGTAGGAGGCGGCCATGACCACGCCCCCGCCGACGGCCACCGGACGACCGCGCAGCGCGGGGTCGTCGCGGATCTCGACGGAGGCGAAGAAGGAGTCGAGGTCGGCGTGCAGCACCGTTCCCTCGCGCTCCGCCGACGTCTCCACGGCTCGAGGGTCCCACCATCCACCGACATACGGGGGCCCGTCGCTCCGGGGGGAGCCCCGGAGGGCCCGGGCGGGTCGGAGGGTGCAGGTACGCGATTGGTGTCGCGGCGCGGGCACCGGTTATGATGGACGGCGGCCTGCTTGCAGGCTGTGATCTGCTGTGCACATCGACGGACGGACGTGAACGTGCAACCGGGCCCCTTGGTCTTCGACACCCAGGTGTTGGGACGCCGACCAGGGACCGAGCGTACGTTCACCAGGACCATCGAGGCGCCTGCGGATCTGGGCCACGACGTCTACGGCGTGCCCGAGGGATCGTCCATCGATCTCGAGCTCCGGCTCGAGGCCGTCATGGACGGGGTGCTGGCCACCGGCACCGCCTCGGCGCGAGCAGTGGGCGAGTGCGTCCGCTGCCTGGACCGACTCGACGACACCGTCGTGGTGGACCTGCAGGAGCTGTACCTGTACGACCCGATCGGCGCCGGCGACGGTGCTGAGGAGGACGGGGAGGAAGACGAGCTTCCGGCCCTCGAGGACGACCTGCTCGACCTCGAACCCGTCCTGCGGGACGCGGTGGTGCTCGCACTGCCGCTCAACCCCGTGTGTGATCCGGAATGTCCGGGACTGTGCCCCGAGTGCGGGGCGCGCCTCGCGGACGATCCAGACCACACACACGGCGATCCGATCGACCCCCGCTGGGCGTCGTTGGGCCGCTTGACCCAGAACCTCCCGGGCGATGTCCCGGGGCCGAACAAGGAGTAGATCGTGGCAGTTCCGAAGCGGAAGATGTCGCGCAGCAACACGCGCCACCGCCGTTCGCAGTGGAAGACCACGGCGACCACCCTCGTCGACTGCGCCAACCCCGCCTGCGACTCGAAGGTCGTCCCGCACCGTGCGTGCGGTGAGTGCGGCCAGTACGGCGCGCGCGGTGAGCGTCGACAGGTCCTCTGATCCTCAGGGCCACGAAGCCCTGAGGGAGGTGCTCGGCGTCCCCGACCTGGACGCCGATCTCCTCGAGCACGCCCTGACGCACCGCTCGTACGCGTACGAGAACGGTGGACTGCCCAACAACGAGCGCCTGGAGTTCCTGGGCGACTCGGTGCTGGGTCTCGTCGTCACGGACGCGCTCTTCACCAACCACCCCGACCTCGCCGAGGGGCGGCTCGCCAAGCTGCGGGCCGCCGTCGTGAGTGCCAAGGCGCTCGCCGAGGTCGCGCACACCCTCGACCTCGGCTCCCACATCCGTCTGGGCCGCGGCGAGGAGGCCACGGGCGGACGCAACAAGTCGTCGATCCTCTCCGACACCGTCGAGGCCGTCATCGGGGCGATCTACGTGCAGTTCGGCATCGAGCGTGCCTCGGAGGTCGTGCACACGGTCTTCGACCCGTTCATCGCCCGTGCCGCCGACCTGGGCGCGGGTCTGGACTGGAAGACCTCGCTGCAGGAGATCGCCGCCAACCACGACCTCGGCGTGCCGCGCTATGCGATCGAGAGCGAGGGCCCCGACCACGACAAGACGTTCGCGGCGGCCGTGCTCGTCGGGGACCGGCGGTACGAGGGCGGCACCGGTCGTTCCAAGAAGGAGGCCGAGCAGCAGGTCGCCGAGATCGCGTGGCGGGCCATCACGGCCGAGGTGAGCCCGGCCGACGCCGTCGAGGTCTGAGCGGTTCGTGCCTGAGCTGCCCGAGGTCGAGGTCGTCCGGCGGGGCCTGGACACCCATGTCGTCGGCCGCACGGTCACGGCCGTCACGGTGCACGACGTGCGCTCGCTGAAGCGCCACCTGCCCGGCGCCGCCGACTTCGTCCCGCGGCTCGTCGGCCGGCGCGTCGCGTCGGCGCGGCGTCGGGGCAAGTACCTGTGGCTGGTGCTCGACGGCGACGAGGCGCTGTTGTGCCACCTCGGCATGAGCGGGCAGATGCTCATCAGCGACGCCGACGCCCCCGCGCCCAGGCACCTGCGCATCGTGCTGGACCTGGACGACGGTCGGCAGCTGAGGTTCGTCGACCAGCGGATCTTCGGCGGCATGATGCTCGCCGACGTGGACGACGAGCAGGTCCCGACGACCATCGGCCACATCGCCCGCGACCCGCTCGACCCCTCGTTCGACCCCGACCTGTTCGCCGCGCGCCTGCGCCGACGCCGCACGGGCGTCAAGAGGGCGCTGCTGGACCAGACGCTCGTGTCGGGGGTCGGCAACATCTACGCCGACGAGTCGTTGTGGCGCGTGCCGCTGCACTACGCACGCGCCACCGAGAACCTGAGGGTGCGCGAGGTCGAGTCGCTGCTGGGCCACGTCGTCGACGTGATGGGTGAGGCGCTCGAGCAGGGCGGCACCTCCTTCGACGCGCTGTACGTGAACGTGAACGGCCAGAGCGGCTACTTCGACCGCTCCCTCGCCGCCTACGGCCAGGAGGGCGAGCCCTGCCCGCGCTGCGGCACCCCCATCCGCCGCGACGCGTTCATGAACCGCAGCTCCTTCACCTGCCCCCGCTGCCAGCCCCGCCCCCGCAACGGCCGCTTCTGACCCGGTTCGCGCCTCCGGGGCTGGACCAGCGATTCCCATCAGCTGATGGGAATCACGAGCTCACCTCGGTCTTCTGCGACTCACCCCGGCGTGCCCGCAGAGGTGAGTGGGGGAGAATCAGGGTCAGTGCGGGCCTCAGCGTCCGTCGCGGGGGCCGAAGGTGGTGAGGGCCTCGACGTCGCCGGCTGGGCGGAGCAGCGTCTCCTCGGCCCAGGCCGCCACCCCCGACCAGCTCGATCCCGCGACGACGTCGCGCACCAGCTGGTCGTGGTCGAGGGCGGTCCGCCCGAACGTGACCTGCCCGCCCGACAGCACTGCCCAGCTCGCGCCGTCGTGCCCGTACGGGAGCCCGACGCTGCCGGGGTTCACGACCAGGCGACGGTCGACGAGCCGCAGGTACGGCATGTGGGTGTGGCCGCAGACGACCGTACGGACGTCGTCGGGCAGGTCGGCGAGCACCTCGGCCCACCGCTCGAGCCGGCTGTCGACGAGCACGACCTCCTGGTCGTCGCGGGGTGTGGCGTGGCAGAAGCGGACGGGACCAAACCCCTGGATCTCCAGCGTCACCTGCTCCGGCATCGCGTCGAGCAGCTCCTGGTGCGCCGCGGTCATCTGGCCGGCTCCCCACACGGAGAGGGGGTCGTCCGCGAGGCCGACGTCGATGCCGCGCGACATCTGCAGCAGCTCGCGGTCGGCATTGCCGCGCACCAGCAGGACCGCCGCACCGAGGCCCCGGAGCCGGTCGAGCACCTCGGCCGGCTGCGGCCCCCACGTGTGGTCGCCGGTGACGACGACGAGGTCGGCGTCGGCCACGCCCGGCTCGGCGAGCACGGCCTCCAGCGCGGGCAGCACGCCGTGGACGTCGGAGAGCACCGCGACCGTGGAGAGCACAACGACAGCCTGGCACGCCGTGCGCTGCCGCCGTGGCTGCACCACGCGGTAGCGTTCCCGCCGTGGAGAGTCCGTACGGCATCGAGTCGCGGGCGCGGGTCGTCGCGGAGCCGACGAAGCGGGCCGGACGCACCCCGTTCGAGCGCGACCGCGGACGCGTGGTGCACTCCGCGGCGCTGCGCAGGCTCTCGGCCAAGACCCAGGTGATGGGCGCCGGGTTCGACGACTTCGTCCGCAACCGGCTCACCCACACCCTCGAGGTCGCGCAGGTGGCGCGCGAGCTGGGCGCCACGCTCGGCTGCGACCCCGACGTCGTCGACTGCGCGGCCCTCTCGCACGACCTCGGGCACCCGCCGTTCGGTCACAACGGCGAGGTGGCCCTGGACCTGGCCGCTCGCGACGTCGGCGGGTTCGAGGGCAACGCCCAGACGCTGCGCATCCTCAGCCGGCTGGAGGCCAAGACGGTCGACGCCGACGGCCGGAGTGTGGGGCTGAACCTCACGCGCGCGACCCTGGCTGCCTGCGTGAAGTACCCGTGGGCGCGCGGCGACGCGCCGGACGGCGGCCCGAAGTTCGGCGTCTACGCCGACGACCGGCCGATCTTCGACTGGCTGCGGCTCGGTGCTCCGGAGGGTCGCCGTCCGGTCGAGGCGCAGGTGATGGACCTGGCCGACGACATCGCCTACTCCGTGCACGACGTGGAGGACGCCGTGGTGGGCGGGTGGTTCAGCCTGCTGCCCGGGCGTCTCGACCTGGCGAACGTCTACCACGTGGCGCGCGACTGGTACGACCCCGACGCCGACGACGACCGTCTCGGTGCGGCGCTCGAGAGGCTGCGCGCGATGCCGGAGTGGCCGCGCGAGGACTTCGACGGGAGTCGTGAGGCGCACGCGGTGCTGAAGAGCCTGACCAGCGGTCTGATCGGCCGGTTCGCGGTGTCCGCGGAGAGAGCGACGGTCGAGCGTTGGGGGCCGGGCCCGCTCACCCGCTACGGCGCCGACCTGGAGGTGCCGGCCGACACCCGCGACGAGATCGTCGTACTCAAGTCCATCGCGGCGCACTACGTGATGCGGTCGGACGACCGCGCTCGGCAGCTCACCGCCCAGCGCGAGGCGCTCGGCTCGCTCGTCGCGCTGCTGGTGGCCACGGGCGACGAGCACCTGGAGCCGGAGTTCCGCGCCGACCTCCTGCGTGCCGACGACGACGCGGCGCGCACCAGGGTCGTGATCGACCAGGTGGCCGGCCTGACCGACGTGTCGGCCCGGCTGTGGGCCGACCGGCTCCTCGGTTGACGGCCACGGCCTAGGATCGTCTCGTGGCGGGACTGATCAACGACGAGGACATCCAGCTCGTCCGTGAACGCGCCCGCATCGACGAGGTCGTCGAGCAGTACGTCACGCTGCGCCGCTCCGGCGGGGCCATGAAGGGCCTGTGCCCGTTCCACGACGAGAAGACCCCGTCGTTCCACGCCAACCCCGCGCGCGGCACCTTCCACTGCTTCGGCTGCGGCGAGGGCGGCG
This sequence comes from Aeromicrobium sp. Leaf289, assembly GCF_001423335.1. NCBI lineage: Bacteria > Bacillati > Actinomycetota > Actinomycetes > Propionibacteriales > Nocardioidaceae > Aeromicrobium > Aeromicrobium sp. Leaf289. Next base: position 56,375 of record NZ_LMNK01000004.1, read on the forward strand.
ACGCGATCGCCTTCATCCAGAAGATCGAGGGCCTGAGCTTCGTCGAGTCGATGGAGCGGTTGGCGGCCAAGTACGGCATCCAGCTGCGCTACGAGGAGGGCGAGTCGCGCGGGCCTCGTCGCGACCCCCAGCAGCGTCAGCGGCTCCTCGAGGCCCACCGCCTGGCCGGCGAGTTCTACGCGCAGACCCTCGCCTCGGCCCCCGAGGCGTCGCCGGGGCGCCAGTTCGTGACCGACCGTGGCTTCGACCAGCGCGCGGCCGAGACGTTCGCGATGGGCTGGGCCCCGAGGTCGGGCACCGCCCTCATCGCCCACCTCAAGGGCAAGGGCTTCACCGACGACGAGCTGGTGACCGGTGGGCTGGCCCGGCGCTCCAGCCGCGGGCTGTTCGACGCCTTCCAGGGCCGGCTGCTGTGGCCCATCCGCGAGATGACGAGCGAGATCATCGGGTTCGGTGCCCGGCGGATGTTCGAGGACGACTTCATGCAGGGCAAGTACGTGAACACGTCCGAGTCGCCGATCTACAAGAAGAGCCAGGTGCTCTACGGGGTCGACCTCGCACGGCGCCAGATCTCCTCGGAGAGCCGGGCCGTGGTGGTCGAGGGCTACACCGACGTGATGGCCTGCCACGAGGCCGGTGTGCGCACCGCCGTGGCCACCTGTGGCACGGCGTTCGGCGAGGGTCACGCCAAGGTGCTGCGACGCATCCTGCTCGACGACGGTGCGATGCACGGGGAGGTCGTGTTCACCTTCGACGGCGACGAGGCCGGCCAGCGTGCCGCGATGAAGGCCTTCGAGGGCGACCAGCAGTTCGCCGCGCAGACCTACGTCGCGGTGGAGCCGCGGGGGATGGACCCGTGCGACCTGCGTCTGGCCGACGGCGACGCCGGCGTGCGGGCACTCGTCGACGCGCGCATCCCGCTGTACCGGTTCGTGCTCGACAACGTGCTCACCCGGTACGACCTCGACCGCGCCGACCAGCGCGTCGACGCCGTGCGCGAGGCCGTCGGCCTGGCCACGTCCATCCGCGACAAGAGCAAGGTCGAGGAGTTCCTGCGCGAGGTGGCCACGCGCGTCGGCGTCGACGTCGACCAGGTGCGCACGGAGCACCGTCGGTACAAGCCGGCGGTCAAGCCGGAGCGTCGGGTGCCGACGCAGCAGGCCGAGACGCCCGCGCCGGCCCCGCCGCCGCAGCCCTTCGTCAGCTTCGGGGCGCGCCAGTTCGCCGACGAGCGCGAGGCGCTGAAGGCCCTCGCGCAGCACCCTCACCTGGCTCGCGTCCCGGCCGAGAGCCTCGACGACGACGACTTCACGCACCCGGTGGCACAGGAGATCTGGCGCACCATGCAGAAGGTCGGCCTGCCGGAGCAGACCGACCCCACGTTCGTGCCGCGGGTCTCCGACGCGCTGGTCTCCGACGACCTGCGCCGGGTGCTGAGCCTGGCCGCCATGGAGCCGTTGAGCTCCACCGAGGGTTCCACGGCGCGCGTGGTGACCGCGGTCATGGCCCGGCTCCGTCTGCTCACGGTGGGGCGTCTGGTGGAGGACCTGCGGTCCAAGCTGCAGCGCACCGACCCGGCGGAGCAGCCGGACGAGTACCGCGAGGTGTTCAGCCAGCTGCTCGCTCGCCAGGGCGAGTTCCGCGAGCTGCGCGACAAGACCTTCGGCGGCGAGTAGCTCCAGCGGCTCGTCCCCAGCCGCGGGTCGGGTCGGGAGTGGTCCCGCACCGCCGTCCACAGTCGCTCTGAGCACCCTGGATCCCTTCGTCTCCGCGCAGCACGGTGGAGCCATGGACCTGGTACGTCGTCTCCTGCAGGAAGCGCCGCTGGCGCCGGGGGAGGAGCGACGGCTCGCGCTGGCGTCCCGCTCCGGCGACCTCCAGGCGCGCGAAGCGCTGGCGCGTGGCTCGTTGCGCCTGGCGGCGATGCGGGTGCGGGCCCTCGGATTCGGACCGGGCGAGATCGACGACGCCTTCCAGGTCGGCGCGATGGCCCTCCTGGCCGCCGTGGCCCGCTTCGACCCCGACCGCGGGGCCCGCCTTGCGACGTACGCCTGGCCATGGATCACCCGTGCGCTGCAGGAGCACCGCCGGGCCCGCCTCGAGGTGCCGCACGAGGTGGTGCCGGAGCCCGCGTCGGCCGCGTGTGGACCGGAGAGCCCGGCGGTCCTCGACGACCTCGCAGCCCTGACGACGCAGGAGCGCGACGTGCTCCTCCTGCGGTACGCGAGGGCTCCCGACGGGACCTGTCCGACGCCCTGGGCCGACGTGGCGCAGCACCTCGGCATGAGCGTCTCGACGGCACGACGCACGGGGGACCGGGCTGTGTCACGACTGCGCCAGGAGGTTGGTAGAGTATGCGATCGTGCTCCCCAAGTGGGAGCCATTCCCCCGTAGCTCAATTGGCAGAGCATTCGACTGTTAATCGAAGGGTTATTGGTTCGAGTCCAATCGGGGGAGCACGATGAGCCCGGCGTCCCACAGGACGGCGGGCTCTCTGCTTGTCAGGGCAGCGTGGTCGCGGTCTAGCGCCCCAGCAGGGCGTCGAGACCCACCGCGAAGGCGGCGGCCAGCCGCACGTCCACGCGCGGGTCCGGTACCGAGACCTCGTAGCGGTCACGCACCGACGCCGCGCGCTCGACCGACATCAGCGGTGATCCGGTGGCGTCGTCGACGACGTCGAAGTGGAAGCGCAGGAACGGCACGTCGGTGAAGCGCCGCAGCACGGCGACGAGCTGGCTGCGCTCCTGCCCGGTGCCCGTGAACCCGTCGCCCTCGAGGACGAACGTGGTGCGCAGGAGGCTCTGGCCGAAGAGCTTGCGGAACGAGCCGAGCGAGGCGCCCTCGGCATCGGCCACGTCGTAGCCGCCACCGAGGTCCATCACGTTGCGCGCGGTGAAGGAGAAGGCGGGCCGGGTGCGGGACTCGTCGGCGAAGAACGTCACCTTCTCCTTGAGGGCCATGCGCTTCTGCTCGGCGAAGCCGACGGGCGTGCCGTCGGAGGCGACCACCTCGTAGCGGTTGGTGGTCATCGCGAAGCGCTGCGCGACGGTGAACGAGGGCACGTGCTGCACGGAGGTCACGCTCGGAGCCTACGACGGCCCGTGGCGACGACGCGGGTCATTCGCCCCAGGTCATCGAGACGACCTCGAAGGCGGCGCCGTGGGTCACGCCCAGGCGTGAACCGGTGGGGCGCGACATGCCCTCGAGGAACTCGGCGGCGTCGAAGTGCTCCCAGCCCAACCCGTCGATGTAGGCACGGTGCGCCTCGAGCGAGGCGACGCCACGGTCGAACGTGGCGGTCGTGTCGACGCCGTGCCCGGCGACGGGGGAGCCCGCCACCCAGACCTGACGGACGTCGCCCCACGGCTCGAGCCCGTCGGTCAGCTGCTCGCGGTGGATCCACCGGTTCCCCGCGTCCTGCACGGCGTGGATGGTGGCCCGCCCGACGGCGATGTGGTCGGCCTGGTTGGGCGAGCTGCCGCCCCAGGTGTCGTGGTGGTTGCCGGTGACGACCACGTCGGGACGGTGTCGGCGCACCTGCTCGGCGATGGCGGCGCGCAGGGCGATCGTCGGCTCGACGACGCCGTCGGGGAAGCCGAGGAACTCCACGACGTCGACGCCGACCACGCGCGCGGACTCGATCTGCTCGGCCTCCCGCACCGTGCGGCACTCGTCCGGCGGGAGCGCGTCGATGCCGGCCTCGCCGCTGGTGACCATGCAGTAGACGACGGTCTTGCCCTGGTCCGTCCACCGGGCGACGGCGGCCGCGGCACCGAACTCGACGTCGTCGGGGTGGGCGACCACCACGAGAGCGCGCTCCCAGTCCTCGTCGAGCGGCGTGAGCGGTGCGGGAGCGTCGTCGACCATGGCCTCAGGCTACGTCCGAGGCCTACGCTCGGGCCATGGCTGAGCAGGAGTGGCCCACGAAGGGCCCCGCGTCGTACTTCCCGTCGATCGAGAGGACCTACGGGAAGTCGATCGACCACTGGATGGGTGTCATCAGCGCGCTGGGCGACGCGAAGCACATGGAGAAGGTGGCGGTGCTGAAGTCCGAGCACGGCCTCGGGCACGGCCACGCGAACGCGCTCGTGGCGTGGCACAAGGAGCACCACGCGTCCTAGGTGCCCGAGACGAGGACGGCCTCGCCGGGTGTTGGTGCACCACGGCGAGGCCTTGACCTGAAGTCCTCTAGATAGGGAGGAGCAACGGGCCCACAACGACTTTACCGCGACGCGTCGGCGTCTTCCGGCGCGGGAGTCGCGCCCGGTCCGGGCGGGAGGGCGCTCACCCCGGCGACGAGGCGTTCGAGGGGTCCGCGGCCGACGAGCGCCACCCAGCCGGTCGCGATCACGACCATCGCGAGCGACGTCCAGCCCCACAAGGTGTTGGTGGGGTCGTCGTAGCCGCCGAACGGGCCGCCGGCGAGGCCCACCGCCAGGAGCAGGTGCCCCGTGTACGCGGTCAGCGGCATCGAGCCCAGCGCTGCGAGCGGGAGCAGCAGCAGCCGCAGCGGTCGCGCGAGGAGCAGGCTGAGCCCGGTGACGGCCACGGCGAAGCCGCCGGACCCGACGATCTCGGGCGCCCCGCCCGTGTGAGGCTTGTACTGCATCGCCGTGCTCCACACGCGCTCGATCTCGTCGGACTCCCGCAGACGGGTCAGGTAGCCGGGCTCGTTCGTCGCGTTGCCGTCCTCGTCGGTGTAGTCCGGTCCGAAGAGGTAGGCGACGGGCTCGTCCCGGTCCGACCCGATGAGGTGGCCGGCCCCGTACCCGAACGCGGCGAGCACGATCCCGCCGAGCAGCAGCGCGGCGCCGGTGCGGACGTCGGTGAGCTGCAGCCGTCCGATCGCCATCCCGGCGAGGAGCATGGCAAGCCAGGCCGTGACGGGGTACAGCCCGAAGAGCGTCAGGTTGAGCCCTGGACCGTAGGCGTCGAGGCTCAGGGCGTGCAGCAGGGCCACCACGAAGGGGCCGAGGACGGCCAGTGACGCCGACACGATCCAGAGTCGTCGTGTGGTCCAGTGCAGCACGAGGGTGGAGAGGACGAACAGGATCCCGTACAGCGGGAGGATGACGGCCACGCCGGTGTTCAGGAGCTCGATCACCAAGCCGATCGCCAGCACCGCGAGGCCGCGGCGCACGAGGGTCACCTGCAGACGGTGGTCGTCCCGACGCACCCTGCCGCGGCTGATGAGCGTGATGGAGACGCCGGCGAGCATCGCGAACAGCAGCGACGAGCGACCGTCGACGAGGCCGTCCCAGGTCGATGGGTCCGACCAGGTGACGTCGTCGGGGGTGTCCCCGAGGTGGGCTCCGACCATCCCGAGCACGGCGAGTCCCCGCGCCACGTCGATCCCGAGGAGCCGCGGCGGGCGCCCGAACGCCCGCAGTCGCTGCACCGGACCCACACGCCGGCGTGACGTCGTGCTCTCGTCGACCACGGTCGTCGTCACCTCACTGCCTCGTCCCTGACACGCCTGGGCAGAGCATGCACCACCAAGGTGCGACGAAGGCGCAGGCACGACCGGGCCCGCAGCGTCGGGCCGGACCTTCTCATACGTCAGCAATCGCTGTACTGTTCAGCGCATGCTGACGCTCGAGAGCCAGGTCGACGTGATGGCGCGGCTCGGTCGCGCCCTGGCCGATCCGACCCGTGGCCGCATCCTCCTCGCGCTGGCTGAGAGTCCTCGGTACCCGGCCGCCCTCGCCGGCGACCTCGGCCTCACGAGCTCCAACGTCTCCAACCATCTCGCGTGCCTTCGTGGGTGCGGCCTCGTCGTCGCCACGCCGCAGGGTCGCCACATGCGCTACGAGCTCGCCGACGTGCGTCTGCGCGACGTGCTGGCGCTGGTCTTCGAGCTCGAGCTCGTCGTCGAGTGCGCCGACGACTGCACGCCTGACGCAGGACCTGCCGCGTGAGCGTCTCCGTCGATCTCCTCGCGCCGGGGCGGCGAGCCGTCCTCGTCCGGAGGGTGCAGGTTCTCGTCGCGTGCACCATCGCCTACAACGTGGTCGAGGCCGTCGTCGCGCTGGTGTCCGGAGCCGCCGCCTCCTCGATCGCCCTCGTCGGCTTCGGCCTCGACTCCGTCGTGGAGGTGGCCTCGGCGGTCGCCGTCGCCTGGCAGTTCTCGGCGAGGACGGACGCCTCGCGCGAGGCACGGGAGCGTCGGGCGCTGCGGGTCATCGCCATCTCGTTCTTCGCCCTGGCGACCTTGGTCACGGTCGGTGCCGTGAGCGCTCTCCTCGGCGCCTCGGAGCCGCAGCACTCCACCGCGGGGATCATGATCGCCGCGCTCAGCCTCGCCATCATGCCCGCGCTCTCCTGGGCCCAGCGGCGCGCCGGCCGTGAGCTCGGCTCGGTCACGGCGGTGGCGGACTCCCGACAGACGCTCCTGTGCACCTACCTCTCCGGCGTGCTCCTGGTCGGACTGGTGTTCAACAGCGTCTGGGGGCTCGGGTGGGCAGACTCCGTCGCAGCCCTGGTGATCGCGGCCGTTGCCGTGAAGGAGGGGCGCGAGGCGTGGCGGGGCGAGACCTGCTGCGGGCCGGCGGCGTCGCTGGACGCGACGTCGAGCGAGAGCTGTTCGGACGGGTGCTGCGCACCACCGCCGGGATGAGACCCGCGACGCACGTGTGGGTCGCGATGCGTGGTGGGGCGGGTGGGGCTCGAACCCACGACCCAAGGATTATGAGTCCTCTGCTCTGACCGGCTGAGCTACCGCCCCGGGACGCACAGCCTAGCGAGACGGCACACTGGGGCCATGACCGACGCCGTGATCGCCGACCTCGACGGAACGCTGGTCGACGTGTCCTCGATCCGCCACCTGGTGGAGGGGGAGGAGCGCGACTTCCATGCCTTCCACGCGGCGTCCAAGGACTGCCCGCCGAGGCCCGAGGTGGTCGACGCCGTGCGTGCCGCGCACGCGGCGGGTCGTGCCGTCCTGGTGGTCACGTCGCGCGAGTTCATCTGGCGCGACCTCACCCTCGACTGGCTGGCTCAGCACGACGTCCCGTACGACCAGCTCGTCATGCGCATCGTCGGTGACTACCGGCCCGACCACGTGGTGAAGGCCGAGATGCTCGACACCCTCGAGGCCGACGGCTTCGCGGTGCTCGAGGCGTGGGAGGACAGCGACGACATCGTCGAGCTGTGGCGCTCGCGCGGCGTCGCGGTCCACGTCGTGGACTGAGCCGGCCTACAGGCCGAACGTCGGTCGCTCGTCGACGGGCACGAGGTCGAGGTGCTCGGGGTGGTCGCGGATCACCTTGGGCACGAACGGGCAGTAGGGGAGCACCTGGCCGCCCCGCTCGGAGATCTGCGCCAGTGCCCCCACGATCAGCTGGGAGCCGATGCCGCGACCTTCGAACGCCGGCAGCACGCGTGTGTGGGGAAGGGCGTAGACGTCGCCGTCGACGCGGTAGTCGACCCAGCCCGCGAGATCACCGTCGACGGTGATCTCGAAGCGTGACGACGACGGGTTGTCCAGCACCTCGGTGGTCATGGAGCCATCGTCACACGACTCGCCTCTCTCGGCGCGCGACGCTCCAGACCGGCGGAAACCCGTACCAGTGGTGCGCGAGGGGCTCATGGGGCTAGCATGGTCACGACGCGGAACGATGACGCGTGGCTCCGTGAGGTCGCTGGGGAAGGCGGATCTCGAGCTAGGAGGCACGATGAGCATCCCCACCCGTGGAGTTCTGTATGTCCACTCCGCGCCCTCGGCCCTGTGCCCACACGTCGAGTGGGCCGCTGCCGGCGTGCTCGGCGGCTCCGTCGACCTCGACTGGCAGCCGCAGCCCGCAGAGGCGGGGACCTACCGCGCCGAGCTGTCCTGGCAGGCCCCGGCCGGCTCGGCTGCCTCCATCGCCTCGGCGATGCGCGGCTGGGACCGCCTGCGCTTCGAGGTCACCGAGGAGCCGACCGCCTCGAGCGAGGGCGCGCGCTTCTCGTGCACGCCGGGCCTCGGCATCTTCCACGCGATGACCGGCCTGCACGGCGACGTGCTCATCCCCGAGGACCGCATCAAGGCGTTCCGGGTCAAGGCCGCGCTGGGCGAGATCACGATGGACGAGGCCCTCGACGGCCTGCTGGGCGTCAAGTGGGACGCCGAGCTCGAGCCGTTCCGCCACGCGGGCGAGGGTGCTCCCGTGCGCTGGCTCCACCAGGTGGTCTGAGCCGCTCGCGACGCCAGGTCAGCCGATCGTCACCTTGGCGGACGGCGACTCGGTGTCGCTGCCCTCGTGCACGACGCGGAACTCGCGCTCGCCGGTGCGCGACGTGTAGATCTTCGTCTCGAAGCGGCCTCCGTCGCGGGTCTGCACCGAGACCGGGAAGTCGTCCCAGCTGCCGCCGGGGTCGCGCACCTGCACCTGGAGCACCTCGCCGTCGTCGAGCGAGGGGAAGCGGCCGGAGATGGCGAAGCGCTGACCGGGTGCCACGCGATCGCTCTCGACGGAGAACGTCGGCTTCTCCTCCTGGTCGTCGGTGGTGGCCGTGGGAGTGGGGGTGGGCGTGGGCGTGGCCGACGGGGTCGCGCTGGGCGTGGGCGAGGTGATGGGGGGCAGGTCCACGCCACCGAGGCCGGTGGCCCGCACCACGGTGGCTCCGGCGAAGCCGAGCGCGCCACCGATGGCCAGACCTGCGACCACGAACCAGAGTGCGAGGCGCCAGAAGGCGTCGGTGCGTCCGCGGCCGCCCTCGTCGTCCGTGCGCGGCTTCTCCCGCGCGGGTGGGCGTCCCTCGGAGGCGAGCGAGACCGGCGCCGTGGGTGTGCGGCGCCCCCGTGCCGTGCCGGGCCGGTGGTCGACCACGGCGGCGACGGCGTCGGCCACGGTCACGAGCCCGTCGACCGTCTCGTCGGCGAGATGGAGCCCGAAGCGACGTCCGAGCTCGTCGGCGACCTCGACGGCGGCGAGCGAGTCGACCCCGAGGTCGTCGAGCCGAGCGTCGTCGGTGACCTGCTCAGGAGTGCAGTCGACGACGCTGACGAGGATGTCGGTCAGCTGTGCGCGGACCTCGGCGGGGGTGGGCACGCCCCGAGTCTAACGAGGCGCACGTCATGGTCCGATGCGGCGCGGCCGAACCCGCGCACCTCCTACGATGGCCGGATGGACCGGGGAGACGAGCTGCAGTTCGTGGTCGTGCACGGCTACCGGCGCGCCTACCGGCGTCGCGGCTCCGGACCCGCCCTCCTGCTGCTCCACGGCCTGGGGTGCGAGTCGTCCACGTGGGAGCCGGTGATCGACGCCCTCGCCGAGCACTACACGGTCATCGCCCCCGACCTGCTCGGGCACGGCGAGTCCGACAAGCCCGACGCCGACTACTCGCTCGGCGGGTACGCGAACGGGATGCGCGACCTGCTCACCATCCTCGGCATCGAGAAGGTCACCGTCGTCGGCCACAGCTTCGGTGGTGGCGTGGCCATGCAGTTCGCCTACCAGTACCCGGACCGCACCGAGCGGATCGCGCTCGTCTCCTCCGGCGGACTGGGTCGGGAGGTCTCCCCGCTCATCCGATTCCTGACCCTGCCGGGCAGCGGCACCGCGCTCTCGGTGGCCACCTTCCGACCGTGGCGGCGTGCCGTCGCCGCCGGCATGCGTGGGCTGTCGCGCACCGGTCTGGCGCCTCTGCGCGACCTCGGCGACGTCGCCGCGATCTACGAGTCGTTCGCCGATCCTCGCGCCCGCCAGGCGGTGCAGCGCGTCACCAGCCACGTGCTGGACTGGCGCGGCCAGTACGTCACGATGACCGACCGCACCTACCTCGCGCGGATCGTCCCGGTGCTCGTCGTCTGGGGCGCCGACGACCACGTCATCCCGGCCGCGCACGCCGACATCGCCCGCCAGCAGGCGTGGTCGGACGTGCACGTGCTCCCGCACTCCGGACACTTCCCGCACCGCGACCACCCGGGGGAGTTCGCCCGCCTGCTGCACGAGTTCGTCCGCGACACCGAGCCGGCCGCCTACCGGCGCGGCACGTGGCGCTCGATGCTGCGCCAGGGTCAGCCGGCGGTGGAGCCCGAGGCGTCCGACGGTCCGGGTGCGGTCACCGTGGCCGGCTGATCGGCCACCTCGGCCAGACGTCGCCTTCGCCGTCGTCCGCGGTTGCCCGACGCCCAGGCGCCGAGGGACACCGACGCCCAGCCGATGGCGATGCCGGCGACGTCGTCAGCGAGGTAGTGCCAACCGAAGTAGATGGTCGCCAGCACGGTGACCACGAAGAACGCCCACGTGATCACGCGGATGGCGAGCTTCTGCCCCGTCCGCTGCATGAACAGCGCGGCCGTGAAGGTGACCGACACGTGCAGCGACGCGAACCCCGCGACGCCGTGGATCTTCTCGCTGGCCCAGGGGTCGGTGAGGACGTCGACCCGGTTGCGGAACAGAGATCGTTGCAGCTCGGTCACGTCGGTGGCGGCGAGGTCCCAGTACATCGACGGCTGCGCGAACGCCGGGCCGAGCGTCGGCAGCGCGTAGTAGCTGATCACGCCGAGGATCCAGTTGAGGCACAGCGCCGTCGCGTACCAGGCACCGATCGAGAAGTCGCGGTTCAGCACGAGGAACGCACCGAGGGTGATCGGGATCAGCGGCAGGTAGGCGATGTAGGCGAACGACAGCACGTGGGCCATCACGTCGGTGCCCAGGAGGTCGTGCAGGACGGTCGCGGGGTTGTGGCCGAACATCAGCCAGTGGTCGAGCTCGAGCAGCTGGCGGTCGAACAGCACGCCCTCGCGGTACGTGGGCAGGTAGCTCTTGAGGTTGCGGTAGCTGACGTAGCTCGCGTAGAAGGAGATCAGGCCGGTCGCGATGTAGCCGACCCGCTTGAGCGTCCACTCCTCACGGACGACCTCGCGCGCCCCCTGCGGGATCTGCTTCCAGCCCCGACGTCGCACGGCGGCCGGCACGATGCCGGCCGCGAAGAACAGCAGGGCCAGGGCGGGCAGGCGCACGTAGGCGGGGCCGAGGAAGCCCTCGGGGTCCTTCATCGGAAGGCCGAGGTACCACGACGAGAACACCGCGGCGCCCGTCACGGCCACGGACAGAGCGACCGCGAACGTGTAGGGCCACTTGAGCATGCCGAACATCCTAGGGTGCCCCAACTTGGATTTACCTGAGACGTCGGTCGCTCCGACCGACGCCCCCGGGCCGCCCCTCAGGCGTCGCCGCCTTCCTGGACCACACCCTGCGTGGCCGTCGGGTCGTCGATCTTCAGCCGCGTGAACGCGTCGCGCACCACGGACTGCTCGACGAGCTCCTGCTGGGCCAGGCTCTGCAGCACCGACACCACGATCGACTCGGCGTCGATCTGGAACACGCGACGGGCCGCGGCACGCGTGTCGGCGAAGCCGAAGCCGTCGGCACCCAGGGACTGCCACGGGCCGGGGACCCAGCGCGCGATCTGGTCGGGCACGGCGCGCATGTAGTCGCTCACCGCGAGCGTGACCGAGGCGTGGTCCATCAGCTGCGTGGTGATCCACGGGACCTTCTGGTACTCGCCCGGGTTGTTGAGGTTCCACTTCTCGGCCTGCACGGCGTCGCGGGCGAGCTCGTTCCACGACGTGACCGACCACACGTCGGCGGCGACGTCGTAGTCCTCGGCCAGCATCTCCTGGGCGCGCAGCGCCCAGGGCAGGGCCACGCCGGAGGCCATGATGCGGGCCCGGTGCGAGCCCTTGGTGGCGGGGCGGTATCGGTAGGCGCCCTTCAGCAGGGCGTCGACTTCGAGGTCGTCGGGCTCGACCGGCTGCACGATCGGCTCGTTGTAGACGGTCAGGTAGTAGATGACGTCCTCGCCCTGGGGGTGGTCGTCCGTGGAGCCGTACATGCGCTCCATGCCGTCGCGCACGATGTGGGCGATCTCGTACCCGAACGCCGGGTCGTAGTGCACCACGGCGGGGTTGGTCTGGGCGATCAGCGGCGAGTGGCCGTCGGCGTGCTGCAGGCCCTCGCCCGTCAGCGTCGTGCGGCCGGCGGTGGCGCCCACGAGGAAGCCGCGCGCGAGCTGGTCGGCCATGGCCCAGATGGAGTCGGCGGTCCGCTGGAACCCGAACATCGAGTAGAACATGTAGACCGGGATCATCGGCTCGCCGTGCGTGGAGTAGGCGCTGCCGGCGGCGATCGCCGAGGCCATGGCGCCGGCCTCGCTGATGCCCTCGTGCAGCAGCTGGCCCTGGGCCGACTCCTTGTAGGCGAGCAGCAGCTTGCGGTCGACGGCCTCGTACGTCTGGCCGGCCGGGTTGTAGATCTTCGCCGACGGGAACATCGAGTCCATGCCGAACGTGCGGTACTCGTCAGGCGCGATCGGCACGACGCGGCGCCCGATCTCCGGATCCTTCATGAGGTCGCGCAGGAGCCGCACGAACGCCATCGTGGTGGCGATCTGCTGCTTGCCCGACCCCTTCGACAGGGCCGAGTAGGAGTCCGGCTCGGGCAGCTTGACCGAGACGGGGTCGACGATGCGCTGGGGGAGACCGCCGCCGAGCGCGTCGCGGCGGGCGCGCATGTACTGCATCTCCTCGCTGTCGTGCCCGGGGTGGTAGAACGGCGCGAGGTCGTCGCCGTCGATCTGCTCGTCGGAGACGGGGATGTTCAACCGGTCGCGGAAGCCCTTGAGGTCGTCCTTGGTGAGCTTCTTCATCTGGTGGGTGGCGTTGCGTCCCTGGAAGGACTCGAGCAGCCAGCCCTTGATGGTGTGGGCCAGGATGACGGTCGGCTGGCCCGTGTGCTTCTGCGCCGCGTCGAAGGCGGCGTAGACCTTGCGGTAGTCGTGGCCACCGCGTGGCAGGCGCTCGATGTCCTCGTCGCTGAGGTGCTCGACCATGGCCCGCAGGCGCGGGTCGGGGCCGAAGAAGTTCTCGCGGTTGTAGGCGCCGGACTCCACCGAGAGGGTCTGGAACTCACCGTCGGGGGTGCGGTTCATCTGGTTGACCAGCACGCCGTCGACGTCGCGGGCGAGCAGGTCGTCCCACTCGCGGCCCCAGACGACCTTGATGACGTTCCACCCGGCGCCGCGGAAGTACGACTCCAGCTCCTGGATGATCTTGCCGTTGCCGCGCACCGGGCCGTCGAGCTGCTGCAGGTTGCAGTTGATGACGAAGGTCAGGTTGTCGAGCTCCTCGCGTGCCGCGAGGCCGATCGCCCCGAGCGACTCGGGCTCACCCATCTCGCCGTCACCGAGGAACGTCCACACGTGCTGCTGGCTGGTGTCCTTGATGCCCCGGTCGTGCAGGTAGCGGTTGAACCGCGCCTGATAGATCGAGTTGATGCCACCGAGGCCCATCGAGACCGTGGGGAACTCCCAGTAGTCGGGCATGAGCCGAGGGTGGGGGTATGACGACAGACCCTTGCCGGCTCCGTGGGAGTGCTCCTGGCGGAAGCGGTCGAGCTGCTCCTCGGTGAAGCGACCCTCGAGGTAGGACCGGGCGTAGATGCCCGGCGCGGCGTGACCCTGGAAGTAGATGTGGTCACCACCGCCGGGGTGGTTCTTGCCGCGGAAGAAGTGGTTGAAGCCGACCTCGTAGAGGCTGGCCGCCGACTGGTAGCTGGCGATGTGGCCGCCGACGCCGAGACCGGGCCGGTTGGCACGCGAGACCATGACGGCGGCGTTCCAGCGGATGTAGGAACGGATGCGCCGCTCGATCGCCTCGTTGCCGGGGAACCACGGCTCGTGCTCGGGCGGGATGCTGTTGATGAAGTCGGTGCTGCGCAGCGCGGGGACGCCCACGTTCTGCTCACGCGCGCGCTCGAGGAGCTTGAGCATCACGTAGCGCGCACGGGACCGGCCACGCTCGTCGACCATCTGGTCGAGCGAGTCGAGCCACTCGGCCGTCTCGTCGGGGTCGATGTCGGGAAGCTGGGTCGGCAGCCCCTCGTGGATGACGGCGGGACGTTCGGTGGGGGACTGGCCGGTGGGCATGTGCAACTCCTGGGACGTCTTGTGGACCTCTCCATCTTTCCACGCCGAGTTCGCTAGGGTGACACTGGCGGAGGTTGTGAACATCTACCGATCAGTAGGTTTTTGGCCTACTTTTCAGTAGGTCCCGCACCGTCCGACACACCGATCGACACCCCGACCCACCCTGGCCCGCACCCCGTGCCAGAGTTGGTCCACACCACGCACGACGCAACCCCGAGGAGATCCCGTTGGACGCCGCGAGGCTGGGCTTCAGCCCCGACACCGTCATCCAGGAGCTGGGCTGGGACGAGGACGTCGACACCGAGCTCCGATCGGCCATCGAGGGCATCGTCGGCCACGCGCTCGTCGACGGTGAGTCCGACGAGGTCGTCGACGGCGTCATCCTGTGGTGGCGCGACGACGACGGAGACCTCGTCGACGCGCTCTTCGACGCCCTGGCCGACCTCGCCGAGGGCGGGTCCATCTGGGTGCTCACGCCCAAGGTCGGTCGCCCGGGCTACGTCACGGGCGCCGACATCGCCGAGGCCGCTCCGGTGGCCGGGCTGTCCACGACGACCACGTCGTCGGCGTCGGCCGAGTGGTCCGCCACCAAGCTGTCGACGCACAAGCGCTGAGCCGATCCGACCGTCGCCGGCCACGGTCGTCCGCGCCCGGGTGACCACCTCGGTGCTCGTCGGCTGCAGCACCGTCCGGCGTCTAGGCTCGGGCCATGACGATCGAGATCGGCCAGCAAGCACCTGACTTCACGCTCAAGAACCAGCACGGCGAGGACATCTCGCTCTCCGGCCTCCAGGGTCGGAAGGTGGCGCTGGTGTTCTTCCCGTTCGCCTTCAGCGGCATCTGCACCGGTGAGCTGTGCGAGATCCGCGACAACATCGAGGCCTTCTCCGGCGGCGACGTCGAGGTGCTCGCCATCTCCTGCGACCACTTCTTCTCCAACCGCGCCTTCGCCGACGCCGAGGGCTACACGTTCTCGGTGCTCAGCGACTTCTGGCCCCACGGCGAGGTCAGCCGGGCCTACGGGATCTTCAACGAGGGTGCCGGTGCGCCCGAGCGCGGCACCTATCTCGTCGACGCTGAGGGCGTCGTCCGCTGGAAGGTCGAGCACCCGATCGGCGAGGCCCGCGACTTCGAGGCCTACCGCGCGGCCCTCGCGGAGCTCTGACGTGCTCGCGGCGTTCAGCATCAGCCCCGGCGCGGGCGACGAGTCGGGGTCCGTGGCCGCCGGCGTGGCCGAGGCGGTGCGCGTCGTGCGGGCGTCGGGCCTGCCGTGCGAGACCAACGCGATGTTCACGACCGTCGAGGGCGAGTGGGACGAGGTGATGGCCGTCGTGAAGGCGGCCGTCGAGGCCGTCGCGCGGACCTCGTCGCGGGTCTCGCTCGTGCTCAAGGCCGACATCCGGCCGGGGTACACGGGGCAGCTCACGGCCAAGGTCGAGCGGCTCGAGGAGCACCTGCGCGACTGACCGGCGAAGTTTGCTGAGAGTTGAGCCAAAAGCCTGCGGCGGCAACCACCGATGCGGTTGTATGTGAGTGCTGCGGCCGCCCGGGACCCGAGACCCCGGCGGCCGCGGCTCTTTCATGTCGGAGCCGTCCCGCGAGGACGCCGCGCGGGGCTGTCGGTGCGGTAGGGTTCCAGGCGCCCGGTGCCCTTCGCGGTGCCGTCCGGGGCGAATAGCTCAGTTGGTCAGAGCACTCGGTTTACACCCGAGCGGCCGGGGGTTCGAGTCCCTCTTCGCCCACCCTGGACCGACCGACGCCGCCGAGCGCGCGGCGTGCTTGCCCGCCCCTCCTCCGCGGCCCGGCGACGCAAGGTTCTGCGTTCGTGGGCGGAGGCTCGAAGGACTCTGCGTTCCCGACGGGATTCCGTCGTGAACGCAGAATCGTTCGGACTTCTGCACGCGGAGGCAGAATCCTGCGTCCGCCGGGGCGGAACCTCCACGCGCGTGTGCGACGGTGGGCGGGTGCGATCCCGACTCGCCGCCGTGGCGGCTCCCTGCACGCTGCTGGCCCTGCTCCTCGCCGGGTGTGCGAACCCGAACCTGTCCGACGACGTGGACGCGCTCGTCGCCGAGCTGCGCGACCTGCCCGGCGTCACGTCGGCGGACGCCGACTACTCCGAGCCGGTCACGCTCGACTCCGGCAAGGTCGCGTTGAAGGTCGAGGCGGAGCCCGACGTCACCTCGAAGCAGCTCCAAGAGGTGGGGCGCGTCGTCTACGAGGCGTTCAGCACCACCCACGAGGGCGAGGAGGGTGACGTCGACGTCACCTTCGGCCCGTCGACGGTGCACCTGCGCTCCTTCGAGCCGGAGGCGACGACCGACGCGGTCGTGCAGGAGTGGGCGCTCGCGCACGACGTCGCGCAGGACGGTGCTGCGGCCGTCGACATCATGACCCAGGACGTGCCCGGCCCGGACCACGTCGAGACCGACGTCGTGCTGACGCTGGGCAAGGACACCGGAGCCGACGACGTGTCCGTGGCGCTCGACCGGCTCGAGCAGGAGCACGGTGCCGACGACGCGCGCCGCGGCTGGGGCGTCGCGGCTGCCGACGGCTCCTCGGTGAGCGCCGACCGCGGCTTCCCCGGCGACGGGACCATGGACGCGTGGGCGGCGCTGCGATCCGCCGCCGAGCCCGCCGAGGCGGTGGGACGCGTGGGCGTGGGGATGCGTGAGTTCGCCGAGAAGGACGCCGACCCGGACCGGTACCTCGTGGTGCAGGTGTCGAGCGACGGCACGGCGCCCGACCTCGACGACCCGGCCGTGCGCGGGCCGCTGCTCGAGGCGGTGCGCGCGCAGGTGGACCTGCTCGTCGACGGGACCTCCACGTGGAACCTTCGCCTCGAGGTCGGCGGCACGGTGGCCGCCGAGCTCGACCCGATGCTCTGCGAACCCGGCTCGGCGCCCACGGCTCCACTGGACGAGGAGCTGCGCGACGACCGGACCTGTCCCGGTCCCTGACCTGCTGTGGACGGGCCGACGCCCGTGTCGGCACCCGCTGACACGATGGGTCCATGACGGCCACCACCACGAGCGAGCACGCCCTCGAAGCCCTGCGACGCCTCACCGGCCGCGACGACGCGCAGTTCCACGAGGGGCAGCTCGAGGCGGTCTCGGCCCTCGTCGACGACCACCGCCGTGCTCTCGTGGTGCAGCGCACCGGATGGGGCAAGTCCGCGGTCTACTTCGTGGCCACGTCGCTGCTGAGGGCGCGCGGCACGGGCCCCACGCTCCTCGTCTCGCCGCTCATCGCCCTCATGCGGGACCAGGTCGCGGCGGCGGAGCGGGCCGGGGTGCGAGCGGTGTCCATCAGCTCGGCCAACGCGCACGAGTGGGACGACGTCCGGGCGCGGCTCGACGCCGACGACGTGGACGTGCTGCTCGTCTCTCCGGAGCGCCTCACCAACCCCCGCTTCCGCGACGAGCAGCTGCCCGAGCTGCGCCGACGCATCGGCCTGCTGGTGGTCGACGAGGCGCACTGCATCTCCGACTGGGGCCACGACTTCCGACCCGACTACCGCCGACTCGCCGACCTCATCGAGTCGATGCCCGACGGGGTCCCGGTGCTGGCGACCACCGCCACCGCGAACGAGCGGGTCGTCACCGACGTCGAGGAGCAGCTCGGCGGGGGTGCCGGGCCGGGGGCGGCGGACGGCGCCGGTCACCAGGGGGAGGTCCTGACGCTGCGCGGGTCCCTGGCCCGCACGAGCCTGCGGCTGGGCTGCCTCACGCTGCCGACGTCGCGCGAGCGGCTGGGCTGGCTGGTCTCGCACCTGGCCGACCTGCCGGGCAGCGGCATCGTCTACACCCTCACGGTCTCGGCGGCCGAGGACCTCGCGCGACTGCTCGCGGAGGCCGGTCACACGGTGGCCGCGTACACCGGCCGCACCGATCCCGACGAGCGGATCCGCCTGGAGCAGGCGCTCAAGGACGACCAGCTCAAGGCACTCGTGGCCACGAGCGCACTCGGCATGGGGTTCGACAAGCCCAACCTCGGCTTCGTCGTGCATCTGGGTGCGCCGTCCTCACCCGTGGCGTACTACCAGCAGGTGGGGCGTGCGGGCCGTGCCACCGAGTCCGCCGACGTGCTCCTCCTGCCCGGCACGGAGGACGCCGACATCTGGCGCTACTTCGCCACGGCCTCCATGCCCACGCAGGCCAAGGTCGACGCCGTGCTCGGGGCCCTGGGCACCACGCCGCTGTCGGTCGCGTCGCTCGAGGCTCAGGTCGACATCCGGCGCACGCCGCTCGAGCTGCTCCTCAAGGTGCTCGACGTCGACGGAGCGGTCCGGCGTGTGCAGGGCGGCTGGGTCAGCACGGGGGAGCCGTGGGTCTACGACGCTGAACGGTACGAGCGCATCGCCCAGGCGCGTGAGGCCGAGCAGGAGGCGATGCTGGAGTACCAGGCGGGTCGCACGTGCCGCATGGAGCTGCTCCAGCGTCAGCTCGACGACCCCACGGCCGCCCCCTGCGGCCGGTGCGACGTGTGCGCCGGACCCTGGTACCCCACCGGCACGGACGGTGCCGCGGTGGAGCGGGCCACGCAGTCGCTCGACCGGGTGGGCGTGGCGGTCGACCCGCGCGCCCAGTGGCCGTCGGGCGTCGGGCGGCTGGGGGTCGACGTGTCCGGTCGCATCCCGCCGACCGAACGGCCCGAGACGGGCCGCGTGGTCGCGAGGCTGACCGACCTCGGCTGGGGTGGCACGCTGCGCGAGCTCTTCGCCACGGGCGCGCCCGACGTGCCGGTGCCCGAGTCGCTGCTGGGGGCGTGCGCGCGGGCGCTGCGCGACTGGCCGTGGGACCAGCGTCCCGTGGCGGTGGTCGCGCTGCCGTCGGTGGCTCGGCCCACCCTCGTGGCCTCGGTGGCCGAGGGCCTGGCCCGACTCGGACGCCTTCCGCTGCTGCCCGCGCTCGAGGTCGCGCCCGGCGCGCCGGCCACCACCCAGGGCGGCAACAGCGCCTTCCGGCTGGCCGGGGTGTGGGGCCGGTTCGTCGTGCCCGACGCCCTCCGTGAGGCCCTGGCCGCGACGGACGGTCCGGTGCTCATGGTCGACGACCTCGTCGACAGCCGATGGACCGTCGCTGTCGCGTCCCGCGAGCTGCGGCGGGCCGGAGCCGACGCCGTCCTGCCGTTCGCCCTGGGCTCGGTGGGGTAGTGCGCTCCCGCCACGTCCTAGGGTGGCGACATGCCCACGCTGCGTGACGTCGTCCGTGTGCTCGACGAGCTCTACGACCCCCGCTGGGCCGACGACTGGGACGCGGTCGGCACGGTCGTCGGGGATCCCGACGCCGAGGTGGGCTCGATCCTGGTCGCCGTCGACCCGGTGCAGGCCGTCGCCGACGAGGCCGTCGCCCGGGGTGCGGACCTGCTCCTGACCCACCACCCGCTGTACCTCAAGGGCGTCACGTCGGTGGCGGCGACCACGCCCAAGGGTCGCGTCGTGCACACGCTCGCCACCCACGGCGTGGCGCTGCACACCTGTCACACCAACGCCGACTCCCCACCCCTCGGTGTCTCGGAGTCCATGGCGCTGGCGCTGGGGCTGCACGACGTGCGCCCGCTGGACGTCGACACCGATCACGGGCTCGACGCCTGGGTGGTGCACGTCCCGCGCGGCGACGCCGACGCCGTGGCGGCTGCCATGCACGCGGCCGGAGCGGGGCACGTGGGCGACTACGACTCGGCGGTCTTCCGGTCCGAGGGCACCGGGTCCTTCCGGCCCCTCGACGGTGCGCAGCCCGCGATCGGCGAGGTCGGCGCGCTCGAGCACGTCGACGAGACACGCCTCGAGCTCGTCGCACCTGCGACCCTGCGCGAAGCCGTGCGGACGGCACTGCTGCAGGCGCACCCGTACGAGGAGGTCTCCTACCTCGTGCTGCCCGCGGCCGCCGCTCCGTCCAGCCGGGGGAGCGGTCGCATCGGCAGGCTCGAGACGCCCATGACCCTGGCCGCGTTCGCCGAGCACGTGGCTGCTGCGCTGCCGGCGCACCACGGCGCCACCCGCGTGGCCGGGGACCTCACGAGCGAGGTCACCACCGTGGCCCTCTGCGGTGGCTCGGGAGACTTCCTGCTGGGCACCGCTGACGCTGCGGGAGCCGACGTGTACGTCACCTCGGACCTGCGGCACCACCCGGTCAGCGAGCACCTCGAGCGTCCCGGCGCCTGCGGCGTGGTCGACGTGCCGCACTGGGCGGCCGAGTGGACCTGGCTGCCGGTGGTCGCCTCCGTGCTGCGCGAGCGGCTGGGCGATACGGTGGACGTCCATGTGTCCACGTTGGTGACCGACCCCTGGTCCCACGCGTTGGCTCCCGCACCCAGGAGGACCCCCTGAAAGCCGAACCGTCCGCCCAGCAGGCCCTGTTGGACCTCCAGGACACCGACTCCGCCCTCGCCCGGCTCCAGCACCGCCGCGGTTCCCTGCCCGAGCTCGCCCGCATCGAGGAGCTGACCGCCGAGGTCGCGCAGCTGCGCGGCCGCCAGGTCGAGGTCGAGACGACGGTCAGCGACCTCACGCGCGCCCAGAAGAAGGCCGACGCCGAGGTCGAGCAGGTCAAGACGCGCCGCACGCGCGACGAGGAGCGGCTCTCCTCCGGTGCGATCTCCAACCCGAAGGACCTCGAGAACCTCCAGCACGAGCTCGGCGCACTCGAGCGTCGCATCTCGACGCTCGAGGACGAGGAGCTCGAGATCATGGAGCAGCTCGAGATCGCCCAGGCCGAGCTCCGGGCGGTCACCGCCGACCACGACGCGCTGGTGGCCGAGCTCACGCACGTCACCGCGGCCCGCGACGCCGCGGTCGAGGCCATCGACGCCGAGGTCGTCGCGGTGAACGAGGAGCGCGAGAGCGTGGCTCCCGGCGTTCCGGCCGACCTGCTCGCCCTGTACGACAAGGTCCGTCACCAGTACGGCGGGCTCGGTGCCGCTGCGCTGCGTGCGCGCCGGTGCGAGGGGTGCCGCCTGGAGCTCAACGGCGCCGACCTGCGCGAGATCGCCGCCCAGCCCGAGGACGACGTCGTGCGCTGCCCCGAGTGCAGTCGCATCCTGGTGCGGACGGCCGAGTCCGGGCTGTGACCGCCGCCGTCGGGCGGGTCGTCGTCGAGGCCGACGGAGGGTCGCGGGGCAATCCGGGGCCCGCCTCCTACGGTGCGCTGGTGCGCGACGAGTCCACCGGCGACGTCCTCGCCACGCGCGGTGAGACCATCGGCAGGGCCACCAACAACGTGGCCGAGTACCGCGGACTCATCGCCGGGCTCGAGCTCGCCGCCGAGCACGCTCCCGATGCCGACGTCGTCGTCCGCATGGACTCCAAGCTGGTCGTGGAGCAGATGGCAGGACGCTGGAAGATCAAGCACGCGTCGATGAAGCCGTTGGCCGAGCAGGCCCGGGGGCTCGCCGACCGGGTCGTCGAGTGGACGTGGATCCCGCGCGACCAGAACGCCGCCGCCGACGCCCTCGCCAACGAGGCGCTGGACGCCCAGGCCCGCACCGGCGAGCCCGCCGTCGTGGGCACGGCCGCCCGGCAGGAGACGACCCCGGTGCCGCCGGCCGACGACGTCACCGCACCGCTCGAGGCGCCGCCGAGTGGTACCGGCAAGGACACCAACCCGCTGCTCGGCTGGAGGGGCGACGTGCACGGCCGCCCCACGACGCTCGTGCTGCTCAGGCACGGCGTCACGGCCAACACCGTGCGCAAGCTGTTCTGCGGCAAGGGTGGTTCCGACCCCGGCCTGGTTGCCGAGGGCGAGGCGCAGGCCGCGCGGGCGGCGGCCTGGATCGCTCGCCACCACGACGTCGACGCCATCATCTCCTCGCCGCTGCGCCGCACCCGCGAGACCGCCGGCTTCGTGGCCCGAGAGACCGGCGTGACGGTCGGCGTCGACGACGGTGTCGAGGAGGCCGCCTTCGGTGACTGGGACGGCCACAGCTTCGCCGAGATCATGGAGGACTGGCCCGACGAGCTGTCGACCTGGTTGTCCTCGACCGCGGTGGCCCCACCGGGCGGGGAGTCCTTCGACGAGGTGCAGGAGCGGGTGCGGCAGGCGCGCGACCGGATCGTCGAGGCACACCCGGGTGAGACCGTCGTCGTCGTCAGCCACGTGACGCCCATCAAGCTCATGACGAGGCTCGCCCTGGACGGGCCGATGTCGATCATCCACCGCATGGAGCTGGCCCCGGCCAGCATCACGACCATCGCGTGGTGGCCTGACGGCACGCCGTCGCTGCGCGGGTTCTCGATCGTCCCCGAGTAGACGGCCGCGATCGGACGGTACGGCGTGGATGCGCCGATCGTCAGTGAGCGCCGGTGGTGACGACGTCGAGACGGGTCCCGTCCTGCTCGACCGTCCAGCCGAGGTCGCGCCACGCCGTGGCCAGCTCGTCCACCGATGCCGGCGAGGCGCCCTCGGTGAGCAGTGCGCGCACCAGCCGCCCCTTCGTGGCCTTGTTGAAGTGGCTCACGACGCTGCGGCGGCCGTCCTGCTCGTGCAGCACCCGGACGGTGGCGGTGCGGGGGGCGAGACCCGCGGACGGCTTGCCCAGGTTCACGTAGGCGCCCGAGCGCAGGTCGACGAGCAGCCGGTCGGCCACCTCGTCGTCGAGGACCTGCGGCAGCACCGGCCGCCACCGACCGGCGACGGGGCCCAGGCGCGGCAGCGTGACCGTGCCGGAGAGGCGGTAGGCAGGGATCGGGTCGCCGACCCGCACCAGGCCGAACAGGGCGCTCGCGACGGCCACGGTCCGCTCGGCCCGGGCGGTGGCAGCGTCGTCGAGGGTGGCGAGGTCGAGCTCGCCGAACAGCACGCCGGTGTACACCTCGCCCGCCGGTGCGCACGGCACCTCGAAGAGACGGGCGTCGGTCTCCACGGCATCGGCCTGCGTGGGGCCGAGCCCCAGCACCTCGGCGGCCCGTCGGGTGCCCGCGAGACGGACCAGGGCCCGCGACACCTGGTCACGCACCTGCGTGAGACGCGGGAACGACAACGCGGCCAGGTCCAGCACGGGTCCGTCGGACGGTGCGGTCTTGCCCTCGGAGGGCGGGAGCACGATCAGCACCGGGCGAGCCTAGCGAGGCAGCGGACGGCGATCAGCGCACACCCTCGAAGATGAGCAGCGCGCCGAAGATCGCGAACGCCACGGCGGCGCCGTAGCGGATCGCCCGCTCCGGCAGGTGCTTGCCGAGCACCGCGCCGACGCCGATCGCGAGCGCGTCGGCCGCCACCATGCCCACGGTGCTGCCGATCCAGACGCCGAACCAGTCCTCGCGCACGGCGAGGGTGATCGTGGCGAGCATCGTCTTGTCACCCAGCTCGGCCAGGAAGAAGGCCAGACCCACCGCCAGCAGGGCCGAGCCCGTGGCCTTGCGCGCCTTGTCGGCCTCGCCCTCGGTGAGCTCGTCGCCCCGCAGCGTCCAGAGCGCGAAGCCGAGGAACGCCACACCGGCGGCGATCGCGATCCCGGACTGGTACTTCTCGAAGCTCGTGCCGATCCAGTAGCCGATGCCCACGGACGCGAGGTGGACGACCGCCGTCGCCGCCGTGATGCCGATGATGACGTCACGCGCCCGGTACCGGGTGGCGAACGTCATCGCCATCAGCTGGCTCTTGTCGCCGAGCTCGGCGACGAAGATGACAGCGGTGCTGAGCCACAGGGCCTCGAACATGAAGAAACTCCTCGTCCCCCAGGACGAGGAGCCATGATCGACGAGCCTCGACCCAGGATCGTCAACGATCTATGGGTCGAAAGTCTCGTCCGCCGAGACCGTCGCCGGTCTGGCCCGCTGCACCGGAGGACAGACCCGAGGGCCCGGCTTCAGTATGTCGACGCAGCGATTGGGGACTACTCCCTTTCGCAGCCCTCAGCCTAGGGCATCGAGGACACGGAGCGCATCGTGACGTCGGTCCCACGGAACCACGAGGTGGTCGTGGTGGAACCCGGCGACCACGTTGCACGCGATCTCGTCGCCGGCCAGCGCTGCGGAGATCGTGGCCGTCAGGCCGACACCGTCGAGCGCGGAGACCACCGTCAGGGTGATCCAGGCGCCGACGAACTCGTACACCAGACCGTCCTCGTCGGCCTCCGTCTGCTCGACCACGACGGTGAGCCCCTCGGCCTCGCGCACCGCCGCGAGGGCGGTGGACGTGTCGAAGCCCTGCGAGACGATCGCGTACACGACGGGCTCGGGATGGAGCCGAGGGCGCAGGTCACCGACCCCACCCCCGGTCCTCGCCACGGCATCGGACGGCATCTCCTCGACCTCCACGACGCCAGCGTAGGGACCGAAGGTTGCAAGGACGTGACGAGCGCGCCCTAGACTGGCCCACGAACGAGGCGGCCGGGCGGCCGCGGCGGGCTCAGGCCCGTCGAGGAAAGTCCGGACTCCACCGAGCACGGTGGTGGCCAACAGCCACCCACGGTGACGTGCGGGACAGTGCCACAGAGAACAGACCGCCAACGGCCCCGGAACCCTCTTGGGTGACGGGGTGCGGGCAAGGGTGAAACGGTGAGGTAAGAGCTCACCAGCGACGTCGGTGACGGCGTCGGCTAGGTAAACCCCACCGGGAGCAAGACCAAGAGGGCGCTCCGGCGCCTGCGCTGACGGGCTGCTCGTCCGATGTCAGCGGGTAGGTCGCTCGAGGCGCGCAGCGATGCGTGACCCAGATGGATGGTCGCCCCCCGGTCCTCGGACCGGGGACAGAATCCGGCTTACAGGCCGCCTCGTTCACTCTTCCTGTTCGCCGCCCACGGCCCGGCACCCCCGGCGGGGGTGCCTCGCCGCCCACGGCCCGGCACCCCCGCCGGGGGTGCCGTCCTGCGTGGGTGGGGACGCTTGCTCAGGTGTCCGGCGACTTCAGCACGCCTCGACCGTGTGCCACGCGGGCAGGCTCCACGGCTCTCGAACGTGTGCGTCCGGAGGACAGGTCAGGGGAGGGTGAGGATCTCCGCACCCTCGGGCGTCACCAGCAGGGTGTGCTCGAACTGGGCGGTGCGGGAGTGGTCCTGGGTGGTGGCGGTCCAGCCGTCGTCCCACAGGTCCCACTCGATCGAGCCGAGGGTGAGCATCGGCTCGATCGTGAAGGTCATGCCGACCTCGATGATCGTGTCGGCCGACGGCTCGTCGTAGTGCGGCACGATCAGCCCGTCGTGGAACGCCGGGCCCACGCCGTGGCCGGTGAAGTCACGGACGACGCCGTAGCCGAAGCGCGCGGCGTAGGCCTCGATGACCCGACCGATCACGTTGATCTGACGACCCGGCTTGACCGCGCGGATCGCGCGGTGGGTGGCCTCACGGGTGCGCTCCACGAGCAGGCGCGACTCCTCGTCGACGTCGCCGACGAGGTAGGTCTTGTTCGTGTCGCCGTGGACGCCGTCCACGTAGGCGGTGATGTCGATGTTGACGATGTCGCCGTCCTCGAGGGGACGGTCGTCGGGGATGCCGTGGCAGATCACCTCGTTCACGCTGCTGCACAGCGACTTCGGGTAGCCGCGGTAGCCCAGCGTCGACGGGTAGGCGTCGTGGGCGACGAGGAAGTCGTGGCCCACCCGGTCGAGCTCGTCGGTGGTCACGCCCGGTGCGATCGCCGCCTCCACCGCGTCGAGCGCCTGCGCTGCGATCCTGCCGGCGACCCGCATGCGCGCGATCGTGTCGGCATCGCGCACCGAAGACCCGCGGTAGGGCAGGGGAGCGGGCTGGCCGACGTACTCGGGCCGGTCGATGCGCGACGGGACGTGGCGGACGGGGGAGACGCGGCCGGCGACGAGGGGAGACACGTCCCGATGCTACGAGGCCGCTCCGCCTCCGACGATCGCGAGGGGCATCGGCACCGAGGGTGGGGCAGGATGGGTCCATGAGCGCCGAGGCCCCCGCATTCTTCTTCTGTCTCAAGCACCACACCGTCGAGGGTGAGGACGGCTGCAAGGCCGCCGACCGCCTGGGCCCCTACCCGACCGAGGCCGACGCTGCGCGTGCCCTCGACAAGGTCCAGGAGCGCAACGAGTCGTGGGACAACGACCCCGACTGGAACGACGACAAGCCCTCCGCCGACGCGTGAGCCGCACGAACCTGCAGCTCGACCGCTCGGGTCCGTGGATCGGCGTCACCGGGCTGGTGGTGATGCTGTGGCTGGTGATCTCCACCGTGCTCTACGCGCCGTGGTGGGGCGTGCTGCTGCACCTCGTCGTGCTGGCGTGCTTCGTGCCGGTGCTGCGTCGCACGATCGCGACCCAGCCGGCCCGCGCCACCTGGGTGCCGCTCTACGCCCTGGCGGCCTGGTTCGCCGTCAACGCCGTCGGCGTCTCGCTGTTCGACTGGCGCACCTGAGCCGGGCCACGTCGGCCGGGCTCGCGGTCAGGAGTCGAAGGTGTGCTCCGGCCCGGGGAACGTGCCGCCCGCGACGTCGGCTGCGAACTCCTGGGCGGCGCCCAGGATCACCGAGTGCAGGTCGGCGTAGCGCTTCACGAAGCGCGGCGCCTTGCCCGTGCGCAGGCCCAGCATGTCCTGCCAGACGAGCACCTGGGCATCGCAGTCGGCTCCGGCCCCGATGCCGATCGTGGGGATGTGCAGCGTGCGGGTGATCTCGGCCGCGATGGGGGCGGGCACCATCTCCATGACGACGGACGAGGCACCGGCCTCCTGCACGGCGAGGGCGTCCTCCATCAGCTTCGCCGAGGCGTCGCCACGGCCCTGCACCCGGTAGCCACCGAGCGCGTGCTCGGACTGAGGGGTGAAGCCGATGTGCGCCATGACGGGGATCGCGCCCTTCGTGAGCAGCTCGATCTGCGGAGCCATCTCGGCCCCGCCCTCGAGCTTCACCACGTGGGCCTGGCCCTCCTTCATGAACCGCACCGCCGTGTCGTACGCCTGCTCAGGCGAGCGCTGGTAGGACCCGAACGGCAGGTCGGCGACCACGAGGGCACGCCGGGCGGTGCGGGTGACGGCCTTCACGAGCGGGAGCAGCTCGTCGACCGTGACCGGCAGGGAGGACTCGTACCCGAACACGTTGTTGGCCGCGGAGTCGCCGATGAACAGCACCGGGATGCCGGCCTCGTCGAACGTGGCGGCGGTGTACTGGTCGTAGGTCGTGAGCATGACCCACTTGTGGCCCTGCTCCTTCCACTGCTGCAGGTGGTGCGTCCGCACGCGGCGGATCGCGGGGTCGGTCGTCGGGCCGGCTGCCACGGGTGTGGCGGGGCTCGAGCCGGGGGAGTCGGGCGCGGAGGTGCTCGCGCTGCCGTAGGGGGCAGTCTCCTCGGCCGACGTCGGGGCAGGGGTGTGCTCGGTCATGGTGGGTCCCTCTCTTCTCGCAGCCCCTCGGTGGGGGTCCACGGACAGGTCCCATCCTGCCGCATCGACGCCGGATGTCGCGTCGATGTGCGGGAGGTCACGAGTCGAGCGACTCGCGCCACGCGTTGGTCATGGGCACGCGGCGGTCGCGGCCGAAGTTGCGGCGGCTGACCTTGGGTCCGGGCGGGTACTGGCGACGCTTGTACTCGGCCTTGTCCACGAGGGTGACCACCCGCTCCACGAGCGCGGCGTCGAAGCCCTCGGCGATCACGGCCGCCGAGCCGAGGTCGCGCTCCACGTAGGCGTCGAGCACGGCGTCGAGCAGCTCGTAGGGCGGCAGCGAGTCCGAGTCCAGCTGACCGGGACGCAGCTCGGCCGACGGCGGCTTGCTGATGGTGCTCTCGGGGATCGGAGGCTGCTCACCACGCTCCTCGGCCCACGCGTTGCGCCACCGGGCGACCTCCCACACCAAGGTCTTGGGGAGGTCCTTGATGGGGGCGTACGCGCCCACCGCGTCGCCGTAGATCGTGGAGTAGCCGGTGGCCAGCTCGGACTTGTTGCCGCACGCGAGGACGAGGTGCCCGTGCTGGTTCGACAGGCCCATCCAGACGACGGCGCGGATCCTCGCCTGCAGGTTCTCCTCGGCGATGCCGTCGAGCCGGGTCGTCGTCCGGCCCAACGTCGACTGGAACGCGTCGAAGATGGGCCCGATCGGCACGGTGTCGAGCTGCAGGCCGGTGCGGCGCGCGAGCTCGGCGGCGTCGGTGCGGCTGTGCTCGGAGGACCAGTCACTCGGGTTCGAGACGCCGAAGACGTTCTCGGCGCCCAGTGCGTCGACCGCGATCGCACCGACGAGGGTGGAGTCGATGCCGCCGGACAGGCCGAGCAGCACCGACGAGGCGCCGTTCTTGCGCACGTAGTCGCGCAGGCCCAGCACGATCGCCCAGTACCGCTCGCCGAGGTCGTCCCACCTCTCGGCGACCACCGGCACCGCCGGCTCGTAGGCCGGCAGGGGATCGGAGGAGATCACGGTGCGCTCGACCCGCAGGCCGTGGAAGCGCGTGCCGGGGTCCGGCATGGGCGCGGTGGCGGCGGGCAGGTCGAGGTCGACGACGAGCAGCTCCGGCTCGAACTGGGCGGCGCGTGCCACCAGCTCGCCCGCGGCGTCGACGACGAGCGAGTCGCCGTCGAAGACCAGCTCGTCCTGCCCGCCGACGAGGTTCACGTACGCGAGCGCGCAGCTGCCCTCGCGGGCCCGACGGGCGCACAGGTCGAGCCGCACGTCGTCCTTCGCCGCCTCGTACGGAGAGCCGTTGAGCACCACGAGGAGTCCCGCCTCGGCGGCGTCGGCGGCCGCGGAGGGTCCGTCCTGCCAGATGTCCTCGCAGATCGCGATCGCGACGTCGACCCCGTGCACCTGCACGACCTGGGTCTCGTCACCGGGCACGAAGTGACGGAACTCGTCGAAGACGCCGTAGTTGGGGAGGTGGTGCTTGTCGTAGCGCGTCACGACCCGACCACCGGTCAGCACCGACGCGGAGTTCGTGGGCGCGTTCTTGGGCACCCCCAGCCGGTCGGTGTCGACGTGGTCCTTCGCGGTGTCGAGGTGCCCGACGACGACGACGAGGTCGCCGAGGCCCTCCTCGACGAGGCGCGCGGCGAGGGCGGGCACGCGGTCGCGCGTGCCCTCGATGAACGACAGCCGGTAGGCCATGTCCTCGACCGGGTAGCCGTTGAGGACCATCTCGGGCATCACGAGCAGGTGGGCCCCGGCCCTGGACGCGTCGTGCGCGGCCGCGACGACGAGCTCGACGTTGCCGTCGAGGTCCCCGACG
This sequence comes from Aeromicrobium sp. Leaf289, assembly GCF_001423335.1. Lineage (NCBI taxonomy): Bacteria > Bacillati > Actinomycetota > Actinomycetes > Propionibacteriales > Nocardioidaceae > Aeromicrobium > Aeromicrobium sp. Leaf289. The sequence continues at coordinate 85,403 of NZ_LMNK01000004.1, forward strand.
CGGGGGTTGACCTGGGCGAGGGCGAGACGCAGCTGGGGCACACGACCAGCCTAGGGCTCGACCGACCATGATGGCGCCATGGCCAGGACCTGTCCGTGCGGCACCGGCGACGCCTACGCGACGTGCTGCGGGCCGTTCCTCGCCGGTGGTGCGGCACCGACGGCCGAGCGGCTGATGCGGTCGCGCTACACCGCCTGCGTGCTCGGCGACGGCGGCTACCTGCTGCGCACGTGGCACCCCACGACCCGGCCGGCGCGCATCGACCACGACCCGGCTCTCGTGTGGACCGGGCTGGAGGTGCTTCGCACCGAGGCTGGTGGGCCCGACGACTCCTTCGGTGTCGTCGAGTTCCGCGCGGCGTGGGGCGGGACCGATCGTGAGGCCGGGCTCGGCGTGCTCCACGAGGTCAGCCGCTTCGTGCGCGGCGACGAGGGGTGGCAGTACGTCCGCGGACGGATGGTCGAGGGCACGTCGTCACCCGCCCCGTGAGGCGCGTCAGCCACGTAACATCGCCGTAACACGACCCGTGCGAGACTCAGCCCCATGGGTAAGCAGGAAGACTTCGTCCTCCGGGCGCTCGAGGAGCGCGACGTCCGCTTCGTGCGGCTCTGGTTCACCGACGTCCTCGGGTCGCTCAAGTCCGTCGCGATCGCTCCCGCCGAGCTCGAGGGTGCGTTCGCCGAGGGCATCGGCTTCGACGGGTCGGCCATCCAGGGCTTCGCCCGGGTGCACGAGGCCGACATGCTCCTCAAGCCCGATCCGTCGACGTTCCAGATCCTGCCGTGGCGGGGCGAGGCCCCCGCGACCGCGCGCATGTTCTGCGACATCGCGATGCCCGACGGCAGTGCGTCGTTCGCCGACCCCCGGCACGTGCTCAAGCGCACCTTGCACAAGGCGTCCGAGGCGGGCTTCACCTTCTACACGCACCCCGAGATCGAGTTCTACGTCTTCCGAGGCAAGCCCGACGTCGGCGGCAGGCCCGTGCCGGTCGACGACTCCGGGTACTTCGACCACACCGCCCAGGGCGGGGGACAGGACTTCCGTCGCGAGGTCATCACGATGCTCGAGAACATGGGCATCAGCGTCGAGTTCAGCCACCACGAGGGCGGACCAGGCCAGCAGGAGATCGACCTGCGCTACGCCGACGCCCTCTCCACGGCCGACAACGTCATGACCTTCCGCACCGTCGTGCGCGAGGTGGCCCTCAGCCAGGGCAAGTGGGCCTCCTTCATGCCCAAGCCCTTCACGGACCACCCGGGCTCGGCGATGCACACGCACCTCTCGCTGTTCGAGGGTGACGAGAACGCCTTCTACGAGGCCGGCGCCGAGTACCAGCTCAGTGCCACGGGCCGCTCCTTCATCGCCGGGGTCCTGGAGCACACCCCCGAGATCACCGCCGTCACGAACCAGTGGGTCAACTCCTACAAGCGTCTGGCCAGCGGCTACGAGGCGCCCAACTACCTGAGCTGGGGCCACAACAACCGCTCCGCCCTCGTGCGGGTGCCGATGTACAAGCCGCACAAGAGCGGGTCCGCCCGTGTCGAGCACCGCGGCATCGACGCCGGCTGCAACCCCTACCTGACCTACGCCCTGGTGCTCGCCGCCGGGCTCAAGGGCATCGAGAACGGCTCGAGCCTGCCGCCCGAGACCGAGGACAACGTGTGGTCGCTGACCGACCGTGAGCGCAAGGCGATGGGCCTCACGCCCATGCCGCGCAACCTGGACGAGGCGATCCGCGAGATGGAGAACAGCGAGCTCGCGGCCGAGACCCTGGGCGAGCACGTCTTCGACTTCTTCCTGCGCAACAAGCGCCAGGAGTGGGAGGCCTACCGGTCCCAGGTGACCCAGTTCGAGATCGACCGGCTGCTGCCCGTGCTCTGAGGTCGGCGCGTCGGGCTGGCTGGAGACGCGACCGCTTGCGGGGGCTTCGGCTCGCTGCTGCGCTGCCTCGGCTCGCGCCGGGGTCGGCTTCCAAGAGGCCTCGACCGGGCGGCTGGCGCAGGACGCGGTCCGGGTTCTCGGGCTGTGGCGGGTGCTGGGGGTTGGGGGTTGGACGCACGATTCTCCTTCTGCGCGTCGGGGGTGGTCAGGGCTTCTCCCTTCTCGTGGACCGTTCCACGCGAAGGGACAATCACTGACGACCGCAGGCGCCGAGCGGTGTGGATTCCACCGTCTGGGCGCTCGTGCGGTGGAGGATCCACCGCGGGCACGCGCGAAGGGAGAATCCTGCGCCGATCACGCGCAAAGGAAGAATCGTGGGTCCACCCCCGGCACCAGATGAGTCCCGCGCCCCCGGACCGGCGCCCGCCCCAGGTCCCCGGTCGAGGCCTTTCGGAGACCGCCTCCCGCGAAGGCCGAGACAGCGCACCGGTGAGTCGTGACCGCGGGCAGTGCGCCAGTGAGTCGTGACGACCGCAGGTAGCGCAGGGGCAGGGCCACGTCGACCGCAAGCGGCAGCAGGTCCACGACCACCGCTAGGCAGCGCAGCCGCGGGTCGCGTCACGTGCCGTAGCCTGCAGCCGTGTCCACCGAGTCCCCGGAGCTGGCCCTCGCCCGACGCGGCTTCCTCGACGGCGCTGCGGCGGCTGCGCACCTGGCCCGCCTCGAGGGCATCGACGACGCCCTGGTCGAGCAGGTGGCGGCCGTGGCCAGTCCCGACACGGCGCTCTCCTCCCTCGTCGCGATCGCCGAGGCGTGGGGCACCGACCGGCTGCTGACGACCCTGCGGGCCGACGACGAGCTGCGCCAGCGCCTGCTCATCGTGCTGGGCACGAGCGAGGCGCTCGGCGACTTCCTGGCCCGCCACCCCGAGCACGTCGAGGACCTGGGCGCCGACCGCCTGTCGCCCGTGCCCCTCGACCTCGCGACGATGCGTGAGCAGCTGGGCGAGGTGGCCGACGCCGACGAGCTGCGGGTCGCGTACCGACGCAAGCTGCTGCACGTCGCCGCCCGCGACCTGACCGCGCTCACCGGCTTCGAGGAGTCCGCCGGGGAGCTGGCGGACCTCGCGGTGGCCACGCTGGGCGCAGCGCTGGACCTGGCGCGCCGGCAGGAGCCCGAATCCGACAGCGTGCGGCTCGCCGTGATCGCCATGGGCAAGACCGGCGGTCGCGAGCTCAACTACGTGAGCGACGTCGACGTGATCTTCGTGCACGAGCCCGCGGAGGGTGCGGACGAGCAGACCGCCTCCCGCGTGGCCGCACGGCTCGCGTCGACGATGATGCGCCTCTGCTCGGACCACACGCGCGAGGGCACCATCTGGGAGGTCGACGCCAACCTCCGGCCCGAGGGCAACCAGGGCCCGCTGAGCAGGACCTTGCGCAGCCACGTGGCCTACTACGACCGCTGGGCCTCCACGTGGGAGTTCCAGGCCCTGCTCAAGGCGCGGTTCGCGGCCGGCGACGTCGAGGTCGGACAGGCCTACCTGGACGCGCTGTCGCCGAAGGTGTGGGAGGCGAGCACGCGCGAGAACTTCGTGCGCGAGGTCCGTGCCATGCGCACCCGCGTGATCGAGAACATCCCGTCCCAGCAGCGCGAGCGCCAGCTCAAGCTGGGCGCGGGCGGCCTGCGCGACGTCGAGTTCGCGGTCCAGCTGCTCCAGCTCGTGCACGGGCGGGGCGACGAGTCGCTGCGCAGCCCCACCACGCTGGAGGCGCTGCGCGAGCTGACCGAGGGCGGCTACGTGGGCCGGCGCGACGGTGCCGCCATGGAGGACGCCTACGAGTTCCTGCGCACCCTGGAGCACCGCATCCAGCTCTACCGGCTGCGCCGCAACCACGTCGTGCCCGACGACCTCGAGGACCTGCGCCGCCTCGGCCGGTCCATGGGCTACCGCCAGAACCCGGCCGAGGGCCTGGAGAAGGACTGGAACGCCCACAAGCGCCTCGTGCGGCGCCTGCACGAGAAGCTCTTCTACCAACCGCTGCTGGAGGCGGTCACGTCGTTGCCGGACGAAGGGCTGCGGCTCACGCCGGAGGCCGCCCAGGCACGGCTCATGGCTCTGGGCTTCGTGGACCCCAAGGGTGCGCTCGGCCACATCCAGGCGCTCACGTCGGGGGTCTCGCGGCGGGCCGCCATCCAGCGGTCGCTGCTCCCGGCGATGTTGCAGTGGTTCGCCGAGTCGCCGTCCCCCGACGCCGGCCTGCTCACGTTCCGGCGGATCAGCGAGTCGCTCGGCGAGTCCCACTGGTACCTGCGCAAGCTGCGCGACGAGGGTGAGGGCGCCGAGCAGCTCGCCGCGGTCGTCGGCTCCAGCCGCTACGTGTCCGACCTCATCCAGCGAGCTCCGGACTCGGTCGCCCTGCTCGGCGACGACGACGAGCTCGTGCCGCGCGACGGCGAGCGTCTGCGCGGCGAGATGCAGCTGGCCGCCCGTCGGCACACGACGCCGGAGCAGGCCATCAAGGCCGTGCGGCGGGTCCGTCGTCGCGAGCTCTCCCGCGTCGGGATCGCCGACGTGCTCGGCCGGCTCGACGTCGACGAGGTCGGCGTGGCGCTCTCCGACATCGCCGAGGCCACCCTCGCGGCCGCGCTCGCGGCCTGCATCGACGCCGTGACCCGGCAGCGCGAGGAGGCCGGCAAGGACCCGTTCCCCACGCGCATGGCCATCGTGCTGATGGGCCGGCTCGGAGGGCGGGAGTCCGGCTACGGCTCGGACGCCGACGTCATGTTCGTGCACGAGCCCCGACCCGGTGCCGACGACGGCGAGGCGGCGGCTGCGGCGACCGCGGTCGCGACCACGCTGCGCAAGGTCCTCTCGACCCCGGGGGACGACCCGCCGCTGGAGGTCGACGCCGACCTCAGGCCCGACGGTCGCAACGGACCGCTGGTGCGCTCTTTCGCCGCCTACGTCTCCTACTACGAGAAGTACTCGGCCGTGTGGGAGGCGCAGGCGTTGCTGCGTGCGCGGGCGAGCATCGGCGACCCGGAGCTCTGCGAGCGGTTCACCGAGCTCGTCAACCCGCTGCGGTGGCCGGAGCAGGGCATGTCCGAGGCCGAGGTCCGCGAGATCCGCCGGATCAAGGCGCGGGTCGAGTCGGAGCGGCTGCCCCGGGGCGCGAACCCCAAGACCCACCTGAAGCTCGGACGCGGCGGCATCGCCGACGTCGAGTGGACGGTGCAGCTGCTGCAGCTGCAGCACGCCCACGCCGTCCCGGGCCTGCGCACGACGTCGACGCTCGGCGCCCTGTCGGCGGCCGCCGAGGCGGACCTGGTGACGGCCGAGGACGCCGAGGTGCTGAGCCGCGCCTGGCAGCTGGTGAGCCGGCTGCGCAACGCCGTCGTCCTCATGCGTGCCAAGCCCGCCGAGTCCATGGTGGAGCAGTCCGACGAAAGGGCAGGCGTGGCGCACCTGCTGGGATACGGTCAGCAGCACAGCGAACGCATGATCGACGACTACCTGCGTGCCACCCGGCACGCACGGCAGGTCGTCGAACGGATCTTCTGGGAGTGACCACGGTGCTGGGGACGGACGGGGGGCCGGGAACCGACGCGGTCACGACCCATGATCGGGCGACGTCGCGCCGAGGTGCGGTCCGCTCCGTGGTGGCCACGCTGCTGCTCGCCCTCGTGGCCACGGTCCTCGGCGCCACGTCGGGGCCTGCGCTGGCCGACGAGGTCCCGGAGCAGCCGGCGGCGACCGCGGTGGTGCCGGTCGAGCCGCCCGTGGTGACGGGCACGTCGCGCTACGGCTCGACCCTCACCGCCTCACCGGGCACGTGGAGCCCCACCGACGCCTCCGTCGCGTACCAGTGGCTGCGCGACGGTGCCCCGATCGGCGGGGCGACCGCCGCCACCTACCGCCTGGGTGCTGCCGACCACGCCCGCGCGGTCTCGGTGCGGGTCACCGCCTCGAGCCCGGAGCTCGACGACGCCGTCACGGCCACGGCACCGACCACGGTCGGTCCGGCCCTGCTGGTCTCGCGCGCCCGGCCCGTCGTCTCGGGCACCCGCCGCTACGGCAAGACCCTGACCGCCTCGGCGGGACGGTGGAGCACCGGGGGAGTCACGCTGCGCTACCGCTGGTACCGCGACCGCAAGCCGGTCGCCGGTGCCACCCGGCGCACGTACACGATCAAGCCCGGCGACGTCGGCCACCGGCTGGCGGTGCGGGTGACCGCCTCCAAGCGCTACCACCAGACGCGCTGGGCGGCCTCGCTCTCGACGGGCCTGGTCAAGCACCGGCGCGACGTGCGACGCACGATCACCTACTCGGTGCGGCGCAACGGCTCGAAGGCGAGCCTGTCCACGTTCCGCACCCAGGCCGCTCAGACGTTGGCCGACGCACGCGGCTGGCGCGGTGGAGGCATCCGGTTCAAGGAGGTCTCGAAGGGCGGGTCGTTCACCCTCGTCCTCGCGAAGGCCTCCCGCGTGCCGTCGTACTCCTCGGGCTGCAGCTCCACGTACAGCTGCCGGGTCGGGCGCAACGTCATCATCAACGAGACGCGCTGGAACAAGGGCACGTCGGTGTGGTCGAAGGCCCGGCGCTCGATCCGCGACTACCGGCACATGGTGGTGAACCACGAGGTCGGACACTTCCTCGGCAAGGGTCACGCGCGCTGCCCGGGCAAGGGCAAGGCGGCCCCGGTCATGCAGCAGCAGTCGAAGGGCCTGCAGGGATGCAAGGCCAACCCCTGGCCGAAGACGGGCGAGCTCTGACCCGGCTCAGCCTGCCGCGCGCAGCAGGTGCTCGCGCTCGGTCTGGTTGAGCCCGCCCCACACGCCGAACGGCTCGCGCACCGAGAGCGCGTGGTCGAGGCACTGCTGGACCACGGGACACGTCGCGCACAGCGCCTTCGCCGCGGCCTCGCGCCGACGTCGGCGCGGCCCGCGCTCCGTCTCCGGCGGGAAGAACGTCTCCGTGTCCACGCCACGGCACGCTCCCGCGTGCTGCCACTCGTACGATTCCTGGATCGGATCCGGAAGTCGGCTGGTGCTCGCCACGATGCCCTCCTGACGCTACGCGGGATGTTTCCCTCATCAGGAGTTCGCCGCCGCCGACCCGGAGGATGGGTGGGTCGAGTGTGACGAAGAAGGTCAGGCGGTGCGCTCCATGCGCAGTTGGAAGACGTCGAGGTACCCGGCGGCGAAGCCCGCCTCGCAGTACGCGAGGTAGAAGTCCCACAGACGCCGGAAGGTCTCGTCGAAGCCGAACGTCGCGATGTCGGCCCAGTTGCGGTCGAAGTCGTCGCGCCAGCGGCGCAGCGTGCGGGCGTAGTCCTGGCCGAGGGATCGGCGCTCGGTGACCTCGAGCCCGCGGGTGTGGTTCGCGAGCGAGAGGTCGATCGCCTCGGGGGAGGGGATGAGACCGCCGGGGAAGATGTACTTCTGGATCCACCCGTAGGAGTTGCGCGTCGTCAGGTACCGGTGGTGCGCCATCGTGATGGCCTGGATCGAGACCTTGCCGCCGGGGGCGAGCACCTCGTCGATCTTGGCGAAGTACGTGGGCCAGTACTCCTCGCCCACGGCCTCGATCATCTCGCAGCTGACCACGGCGTCGAACTCGCCCGTGACGTCGCGGTAGTCCTGCAGGCGCAGGTCGATGCGGTCGGACACCCCTGCCGCCTCGAAGTGCTCGCGGGCCAGGGCAGCCTGCTCGCTGGAGATCGTGATCGTCGTGACCTGTGCGCCGCGCTGCGCAGCGCGGATGGCCAGCGAGCCCCAGCCGCTGCCGATCTCGAGCACCCGCGTGCCCTCGCCGACGCCGGCCTGGTCGAGGATGCCGTCGAGCTTGCGCTGCTGAGCGCGCTCGAGCGACTCGTCGGGGCTCTCGAACCACGCGGCCGAGTACGTCATCGACGGGTCGAGGAAGCGCTGGAACAGGTCGTTGGAGAGGTCGTAGTGGCGCTCGATGTTGGAGCGAGAGCCTTCCTTGGTGTTCCGCTCGTGCTGGGGCAGCTGGCGATCGACGAGCGCGCGCAGCTTCTGCAGTGCCGGCGGCACGATCGTGGTGAGGCGCTCGGCGAACGGCGTGAGCAGGTCGGCCAGGTCGGTGTCGGGGCCCTCGGTCCAGTCGCCGGCCATGTAGGCCTCGCCGAAGCCGATCTTGGTGTCGTGGCCGAGCCGGCTGAAGAAGGCCGCGGGTCGGCGGATCTGCATCTCGGGTGCGGCTGCGCCGCCGGCGCCCCAGGCGGTGCCGTCGGGGAACGTCAGACGGACGGGGAGCGTGTTGATGGCGGGCCGCACCACAGCCTTGGCCACACGTGCCTTGAAGGGGGTGCGCGGTGTCTGCGCGACGCCGGGCCAGCGGGTGGCAAGGGTGTCGGTCATCGGGTCGTGCCTTTCTGGGGTTCGTGAGCCGGTCGCGGGACGACCGGGAGTCGGCGCAGCCAGAGCCACACACCATGGATTCGGATCAGCAGGCTCACCCGATGGGTCATGAACGGCATGGAGACGAGCAGGCGCGCGAGCCGGCCCGCGGTGACGGGTCGGGGCTCGCCGCGGAACGTGGCGCTGAAGACGGCCTCGCCGGGCGTCGTGGCGGGTGAGCCGTCGTCGGAGGGCGACTGGCGCAGGATGACGGTGCTGGCCACGGCCTCGGCCTGCAGGCGGAACTGCAGGTCGTAGCGGCCGGCGACCGTGAAGAAGGGGGAGACGTAGAACGCCTTGTCGGTGCTCGTGCGGCCTTGCGGGTCGGGCCTCAGGAAGTAGGCGTGCCGCTCGCCGTAGGTGTTGTGCACCTCGGCCACGATGGCCTCCGTGCGGTCGCCGTCGAGCACCCAGAAGACCGTCAGCGGGTCGAAGACGTGCCCGAGCGTGCGTGCGTTGGCCAGCATGAGGATGCGTCGGCCGGTCGCGTCGAGGCCCTGCTCGCGGCAGAACGTCTCGACGTTCTCGCGCAGCGTGCGATCGGGGTCGCCGATGTGGTCGGCCGCCCGGAAGGTGGAGAAGGGTCGCAGCCAGCGAGGCAGACGCGGCAGGTCGTCGACGTCGACCAGCCACTGGTACATGCGGTACCTGAACCGGTGCCGGACGGGCACGCGCCGGGTGTGCGAGACCGCGCCCACGACGAGTGCGGGGACGGCGGGCAGGCCCGCCGAGCCGGCACCGGTGCTCGAGGAGGTGTCTTCGAGGGGGGTGGTCACCAGCTCGCCCCGAGCGATCGCGCCGCCTCGACGCCGGAGCGGCAGCCGTCCTCGTGGAAGCCCCAGCCGTGGTACGCGCCGGCGAAGGCCGTGCGCCCGCCGGACAGCGACGGGAGGTCCTGCTGCGCCGCGACCGACGTCGGCGTGTACACGGGGTGGGTGTACTGCATGGTGGCCAGCACCGACGTGGGGTCGATGCGGCTCGTGGAGTTGAGGCTCACGAGGTACGGCTTGCTGCTCTCGATGCCCTGCAGCCGGTTCATCCAGTACGTGACCGCCGTGCTGTCGCCGCGTCCGCTGCACGTGTCCATCCGGTAGTTCCACGCGGCGCGGGCGTCGGCGGCGCGCGGGAGGACGCTCGGGTCCTGGTGCAGGACGGTCTCGTTGTTGGAGTACGTGAACGCCCCGAGAACGCGACGCTCCTCGTCGGTGGGGTCGGTCAGCAGGGCCAGCGCGTCGTCGGCGTGCGTGGCGATGACGACGGAGTCGACCTGGTGCTCGGTGCCGGACGCGTCGAGCACGACGACGCCGTCGGGCTTGCGCGAGATCGCACGCACGGGGGTGGAGGCGCGGACGTCGCCGATGGCGGCCGTCACGCGCTGCACGTAGGAGCCCGACCCGCCCTGGACCGTGAACCACTGCGGCGAGCCGGAGATGGACAGGAAGCCGTGGTGGCGCAGGAAGGCGAAGAGGTAGCGCGCCGGGTACTGCAGCGCCGTCTCCTGGCCGGACGACCAGACGCACGACACGACCGGGATGGCGTAGTGGGCCACGAAGTGCTGCGAGAACCCGTGCGCGGTCAGGAAGTCGCCGTACGTCTGGGGCTCTGATGCGTCGGGCTCGGAGTCCAGCAGGGCCAGTGCCGCGCGCTGGAACCGCTTCACGCCGGCCAGCATCGCGAGGTAGGTGGGGTCGAACGCGCGCCGACGCTGGGCGAACAGCCCGGGCAGCTTGCGGCCACCCGCGTACTCCAGGCCACAGCCCTCGCACCGGATGCTCATGGACATTTCGGTGGGGTGCACGTCGACGTCGAGCTCGGCGAACAGGCGACGCAGCAACGGGTAGGTGCGGTCGTTGTGCACGATGAAGCCGCTGTCGACGTGGTGCGTGGTGCCGTCGGCCTCGAGCGCGTGGGTGTGGGCGTGGCCACCGAAGCGGTCGTCGGCCTCGAAGAGCGTCACGTCGTGGGTGCTGCGCAGCACGTAGGCGGCGGTGAGGCCGGAGACGCCGGAACCGACGACGGCGACGCGGGGGAGACGCTCGGAGGTGGGGGAGCCGGACGTCGGGGAGCTGGTCATGAAAGGGATTCGCCCTCAGTGGTCCTGCGGATGGGTGGGTGTGACGCGTCCGGCGTCGTCGGGGTCCTCCCCGGCGCGGCGGCTGGCCTCGGTGATCTCGAACAGCTCGGTGCCGAACGCCCCGACCTCGGTCGTGACGCGACGCGCGGTGTCGAACAGGATGGCGCTGATGCGCCCGCCCGTGGTGATCGCCGCCTCCACGCCCTGCTGCACGGCGTCCTTCGCGATCTCGCGCCGGCTCATCGCCATGGCCGTCTCCTCGAGGGTGGGTCGTCCGGTCGAGTCCATTGTGGCGTACCGCCGGGATGCCGCACGACGACGCCCCGGGCGGTGCCGGGGCGTCGTCTCGTGGCGGACCTGGGGCTCGCTCAGGCCGCCGCGTGCTCGGACTCGCGCTGCTGCGCGGCCTCGCGCTTGGCGCGACGCAGGGCCTTGGACTCCGGGCTCTTGCCCTGCTTGTAGGGGTCGTCGGGCTTGCGCGAGAAGCCGGCGAGCTGGCGAGCGACACTCGCGAGCTGCTTGCTGAACCGGCCGCTGTTGTACTGCAGGCCGTGCTTCTCGCAGATCGCGCGGATCTCGCGGGCGACCTCGGGGTAGCGGCGCGCCGGGATGTCGGGGAACAGGTGGTGCTCGATCTGGTGGCTCAGGTTGCCGCTCATCACGTGGAAGGCGCGGCTGCCGCTGATGTTGGCCGAGCCCAGCAGCTGGCGCAGGTACCACTGGCCGCGGGTCTCGTTCTGCGCGTCCTCCTCGGCGAAGGTCTGCACCTCGGCGGGGAAGTGGCCGCAGAAGATGATGAGGAAGGTCCAGATGTTGCGGATCAGGTTGGCCGCGAAGTTCGCGCCCAGGACGGCGAGCGGGGCCCACCAGCCGACGAACGGCACGAGCGCGATGGCCAGGACCGGGTAGGTCACGTAGTCCTTGAGCACCTGGCGGCGAGCCTTGCGCGCGGCGCGGCTCTTGCGGTCGCGGAACTCCTTCTTCGTCATCTTGCCGCCGAGGTACTCGTCGAGCTCGAGGCCGTGGTACATCACGCCCCACTCGAAGAAGAGCATCAGCGCGAAGGCGAGCGGCAGGTTGAAGCGGTGGTTCGGGTACCAGGGCTGGTCGTCGTCGATCCGCAGCAGGCCGTAGCCGATGTCGCGGTCCATGCCGTGGATGTTCGTGTACGTGTGGTGGATGTAGTTGTGGCCGTGCTTCCAGTCCTCGGCCGGTGCCACGTTGTCCCACTCGTAGCGCTTGCCGTCGACCAGCGGGTCGTTCATCCAGTCGTACTGGCCGTGCATCACGTTGTGGCCGATCTCCATGTTCTCGAGGATCTTGGAGAGGCCGAGGAACACGATGCCGGCCACGAAGGTGGGCCAGAAGAACGGCGTGAAGATGCCGATGCGGCCGAGGACCTCGAACGTCTGCTGGATGCGGATGACCCGGCGGATGTAGTCGGCGTCGGCCTGGCCGAGCGAGTCGAGGGTGCGCTGGCGGATGGCGTCCAGCTCCTCGCCGAACCCCTCCAGCTCCTCGTAGCTCATGTACTCCAGGCCGATGGTGGACCGCTTGGAGGCGTCGGCGCCGACGAGCGGCTCCGGTGCGGCGTTGTGCTCCGAGGCGCTGAACGGTGCGATCGGGGTGCGCTTGCGAGACATGGGGACTCCCTTTCCTTAGAGTGCGACGCTGACGTCGCCGACAGGGACGTTGACGCAGACCTTGATGGTCTCGTCGGTGTTGGCGCTGACCTCGCCGCTGACGACGTGGCGGACGGCGCCGCTGAGCTTCTTGACCGCGCAGGTGTTGCAGACGCCCATGCGGCAGCCGAAGGCGGGCGTGAGACCGGCGGCCTCGGCCTGCTCGAGGATGGTGCTGCCGCTGTTGTCGGTGCTGGTGCCGGCGTCGTCGAAGCTGAGGGTGCCCGTGGCGTCGGCTGCGTCGAGGTCGACGGACGGGACCTTGAAGTACTCGGTGCGCAGCAGGTCGCGTGCGCCGAGCTCGTCGTAGGTGTCGCGGACGGTGGCGATCAGGCCGGCCGGCCCGCAGCAGAAGGTGGTGGCGACCGTCGGGTCGACGTCGAGCCGGCGCAGGTGGTCGAGTGCGAAGCGGCCCTCGAGCTCGGCCCCGACCTCGGGCTCGCGCGTGTAGACGCGGACCACGGTGGCTCCGGGGAGCTCGGCGGCCAGGCGGTCGAGCTCGGGGGTGAACATCTCGTCGCCCCGCGAGCGTGCGTAGTGCAGGAAGGTGACCCGGCCGCGGTGCCCGCGGTCGCGCAGCGTGCGCGCCATCGACATGACCGGGGTGATGCCGGACCCGCCGCTCAGCAGCAGGAGGTCCTCGGGCACCTCGGCGGGGAGCACGAACTCGCCCTCGGCCTGCGACAGGTAGACGACGGTGCGGGGCTGGAGCTCGCGGTGCAGGAACTGGGAGACGTAGCCGTCGGGGTGGGCCTTCACGGAGACGCTGAAGGTGCCGTCGGACGCGGTCTGGGAGCTGGAGACGGAGAACACGCGGACCCTGCGGGTGCCGTCGACCTCGATGCCGAACTGCACGTGCTGGCCGGGGACGAAGCCCTTCCAGGCGCCGTTGGGACGCAGCACCACGGTGCTGGCGTCGCCGGTCTCGCGTCGCACCTCGACCACCCGGGCGCGCACGGCCTCGACGGTCCACAGCGGATGGACCTGGTCGAGGTAGTGGTCGAGGGACTTGGGCGACGTCAAGGAGGCCACGGCGCGGGAGGCGAGGGCGGAACGGACGAGTCCCATGCGGTTCCTCTCCAGTCGAAGTCGTTCGGTGTACAAGCGTACACTCAAAGTGTGGGGGTGTGAACCACTGCAGGGCAAGAGGGCGTGTCGGTGACCTGGCACACGGCGACACACGCGTTCACCGAGGGGACGACGGCGGCACGGCCTAGACTCCAGGCGTGGCGGAAGCAGGACGAGCCGCGTCGCCCCGTGCGGAGACGACGCGCCAGGCGCAGAAGGAGCGCACGCGCGACGCGATCCTTGCCGCCGCCCTCGAGCTGAGCCGCGACCAGGGCTTCGCCCAGATCAGCCTGCGCCAGGTCGCCCGCCAGGCCGGCGTGGTCCCGACGGCCTTCTACCGGCACTTCGCGTCGATGGACGAGCTCGGGCTCGCGCTCGTGGAGCAGTCGTTCGGGACCCTGCGGGCGATGATCCGCGACGCGCAGCGCGACCCCGAGACCTTCGCCGACATCATCGACGCGTCGGCCGAGATCCTGGTGCGGGTGGTCAAGCAGAACAAGGCCCACTTCGGCTTCGTCGCCCGGGAGCGTGCGAGCGGCTCCGACGCCGTGCGGCAGGCCATCCAGCGTGAGCTCGAGCTGTTCATCTCCGAGCTCGCCGTGGTGCTGGCGCGGCTCCCGCACATCGAGACGTGGTCGGCCGAGGACGTCAAGCTCGCCTCGGGGCTCTTCGTCCGCAACATGGTCTACCGCGCCGAGCAGGTGGTGCAGACCCCCGACGGTCGCACTGACCTGGAGGAGGAGATCAAGCGCAAGGCCCGCCGCGAGATGCGCCTCATCGTGCTGGGCTTCCGCGACTGGCGGAGCTGACCGACCGCCCTCTCGAAGGGAGCGTGGGCTCAGGGTCCGGTGGTACCGTGAAGGGACTACCACCATCAGTCAGGCGGTGCTGCGCATGGATGATCTCGGCGCGCTCCTGGACGACGTGACGCGCGAGCACGCCGTGGGCGTGACGGCCGACGGTGAGCGCCTCGTCGCGCTGCGGGTCGCCGATGAGTGGTCGGTCGGGCTGCGCCTGCACCGCGAGGGCAGTCATCGGCAGTGGTCGGTGCGCGAGCTCGTGGTGCGGCGGGGGGCCGGCGACCGGTCGTTCGCCGGCAACGACGTGCGAGAGCTTCCGCTCGGCGCCCTCGTGGCCGAGGCGCGACGCCTGGCCACCCGCAGCGCCGGCCAGGACGCCGAGCCGCTCACCACCGTGCAGGCGTTGCTGCAGGAGCGATCGGGACGGCTCGGGCGCGACGACCTCGCGCTCGCAGCCGTCGCGTTGGAGTACGCGCGGATCGTCGAGCGCGGGGAGCGTGCGCCCTCGAAGCGGATGGCCGAGGCGCTGGGCGGCAGCGCCGGCACCTGGACGAACCGCGTCGCCGAGGCGCGGCGCCGGGGGTTCCTCACCGACGTCCCGCGCGGCGCCGCCGGCGGCGCACTGACCGACCAGGCCCGCGAGGTGCTGGGTCTGGTCCGGGCCTGAGGCAGGCCCTCGGGCGGCCCTCAGGCCAGGACGTTGGCGGCGTGCTGGTCCTGCGCGGCGGTGGCCAGCTTGTCGAGCGCAAGGCGGAACACGTCGTCGCCGAGCTGGTCCTCCAGCAGGTGGATGATGCCCGGGTCGGACTCGAACTCCGCGGACCACTCGACGTAGCACGTGGTGCCGGCGCCCTCCTGGACCTCGATCGTCGCGCGGTGCTCGGAGATCGGGAACGGCGGCTCCGGCATCGAGTACGACAGCGTGCGGGTCTCGTCGTCCTGGCTCAGCACCGTGACGACCAGGTCGGCGTCCGCCTCCGGGCCTCCGGAGTAGATGCTGAGGCGGGGGTGCCAACGGGCGAAGTCCTGGGCGAGCTCCCACACGAGGTCGGTGGGGGCGGCGACGAAGGTCCTGCGGGAGATGCGGCTCATGCGAACTTTCCGGGCTGGGCGACGTGTGCTCGCCCCATCCAACAGGCCGGGTCCGCACCTGTCTCGCCCGGGGGGTGAGGCATTGCTCACGTCGGCAGGTCGTCAGCTCCGGGCGGCGGGTCCCGTGCCGTCGGGCCGCGCGCCGGCGGGCTCCGCCACCTCGGGCACCGCGGTGGCCGGCCGGGCGGCGAGGTGGGCCGCGGTGAGGTGCACCAGCTCCTCGACGAACACGTCGCGAGCGATGTCGGGTCGCTGGAGCACGTAGTCGACGCTGAGGTGCTCGACCATGCGCACCAGCAGCCACGCCGAGGCTGACGTGGGCAGCGGCGTGGGCGTGCGGGAGACCGTCAGGTACGCCCCGACGAGGTCGGCGACGCGACGCTCGACATGCCCGACGTGGCCGGCGACGCGGGAGAGGGGCAGCTCCTGGGTGACCAGGCGCAGGTACTCGCGGTGTTCTTCCAGCACGTCGAGCAGTCCCTCGTACGCCGCTCGGACGAGCTGGTCGGGCGGCAGGTCGAGCCGGTCGGCGAGCACGGCGGTGAGCTCCTCGCCGATCTCGGCGGAGTACCGGTCGATGACCGCCACCAGGATCGCCTGCTTGTCGGGGAAGTACTGGTAGAGAGAGCCTGGGCTGACCTCGGCACGCGAGGCGATGCGATTGGTGGTCGCGCGCTCGTACCCCTCCTCGACGAGGACCAGCCTGGCAGCCTCGAGGATCCGCTCGACCATCCGGCGCGACCGGTCCTGGCGGGGCGCCTTGCGCAGCGTCTCGGGTGGTCGGCTCATACGCGAATTGTATGCGAGCAATTGCTCGTGTCACGCTCCAGTGCATGACCTCAGCTCCGACCGGCACCGTTCCTGCCCGTCCCGCGCCCGCCGACAGCGCACCCGTGCCCACCCGGCACCGGGCCGCCCAGGCGCGAGGTGCTCGCATGGGTCGCCCCCTGCGGGTGTTCGGGCGGGTGCGTCAGGTCGACGAGTCGCTCCTGCGGTCCATCGGGGAGGGCTACCTGCGCATCGACGACCCCGGAGCGCGGCTGGCCGCGGCGTTCCGTGCGAAGGGCGCGGACCGCGTGACCCACGACCAGCTGCGTCGCGCGCTCGAGGGGGACCTGGAGGGGGCGCCCCCCGCGCTGCGCAACCTCCTCGACCTCGTCTCCACGACGCCGGACTGGGTCGACTGGGACTTGTTGGAGGAGGGTGCGCGGGTCTACCGGACGTTCGGCCGCAACGCGGGCGACGTGCTGCTGCAGCTGTCGCTGATCGGTGGCTACCGCTTCGGCGGACCCACCGACCTGCTCGTCGCGACCGGTGGCCTGACGGGCGAGACGACGGTGCGGCGGCTGGCCGAGACCCAGCACTGGACGATCGCCGTCTCCCAGCCCGGCGCCATGCGCCCCGGAGCGCTCGGCTGGCGACTCACCGTGCACGTCCGGCTCATGCACGCGATCGTGAACCAGCGCTTCTCCGAGGGGGACCGCTGGGACACCGGGCACTGGGGCGCCCCGATCAACCAGACCGACCAGGCCGCGACGCTCGGGCTGTTCTCGGGAGCGCTGCTGCTGGGCGTGCGCGCGCTCGGCGTGCCGGTCTCCAAGGACGAGTCTCGAGCGGTGATGCACCTGTGGCGCTACATCGGCTGGCTGCTGGGCGTGGACGAGGCGTGGCTGTTCGACACCGAGCGCGAGCAGCACCACTTCAACTACCACGTGCTGCTGAGCCAGGACGACATCACCGACGCCGGGCGCAGGCTGACGCAGAGCATCGTCGATGCGCAGCCGCACCTGCACTACCGCCGGTTCGCCCGGTTCCACCGCTGGTACGCACCCCGACGGCTGCTCAGCATGCTCCGCCCGTTCCTCGGCACCGCGAGCATGCGCGAGCTCGGGCTGCCGCTGCGCCTGCCGTGGGCCACGGTCAACGCCCTGGTCGGCAACGCCGTGCGGTACCGCGTGCTGGGCAGGACTGAACGGGGTCGCCGCCACATCGACACGTGGTCCGCGCGCTACCGCGACGAGCAGCTCCACCGGTACTTCGGTGACACCGCGCCCGACGTCGGTGCGCTCTGAGGCGGTGCGCTCCGAGGTTGGGGCGCTCCGAGGTCGGATTGCGGATCGTCGGCCGGTGCGTAGCGTCGAGGGCATGACTGATCTGACCCCCGAGAAGCTCGAAGCTGTCCAGAACGTCGTCGACCGCGTGGGCGCCTACCAGGACGGTGCCCCCGAGGGCACCGTCGAGACGGAGCTGCGCAAGGGCCTGGGCGAGGCCGACGTGACGCTGGAGGACCAGCACGTGACCGCACTCGCCGAGGCCATCGAGGCCGCCGACGGCGACGTCGACGCCGCCTCCGTGCTCGGCTGACCGAGGTCGGCACCTGAGTCCCGTCCACCCCGCCGTCCACCGGGCGCCGCTGCGCTCGCGCGACGACACCGTCGACCACGCCGCGGCCGTCGAGCACGCGCTGCGGCGTGGTGTCGTCGGCCTGGGCGGCCGACTCGACGTCGCTCCCGCGGACCTCGACGAGGCGATCGGGCGGGTCGAGCAGCAGCACGGTGAGCGTGTCGCCGCCCGTCTGGAGCGCTTCGCCGCCCTGCCCGTCGGCGACTTCGTCTGGACACGCGACGCCGACGCGGATCTGTGGCTCGGCCGGATCGAGGGGGAGTGGCGCTTCGACGAAGCGCCTGCAGCGGCAGCGGCGGACCTCCAGCACGTCCGCTCCTGCCGGTGGTCGGACGCGCCCGTGCCGTGGTCGGACGTCCCCGCCGCGGTGCCCGCCACCTTCGCTCGCGGCGGCCGCAACTTCCAGCGCATCCACGACGCCGAGGCCGAGGCAGCGACGTCCCGGTGGTGGGCCGAGCACGGCTCACCGTGACGTCGGGCGACGCGAGCCGATCAGGTCACTCGGGCAACCACGGGTCGATCATCGTCATCCCGGCCACGGCCGCCTGGTCGAAGGTGGGCAGCAGGGCGGCTGCGGCCTGAAGGCCGATGGTGCGCTCCACCAGGAGGTCGGGGCGCAGTCGTCCGCTCGCCACCAGCTCCATCATCGGCGGATAGTCGACGGCGGCCATGCCGTGGCTGCCGAGGACGTCGAGCTCCCAGGCGATGGCCCGCTCGAGCGGGACGCGCGGATGCCCCTCGACACCGGGCAGCAGGCCGACCTGCACCATGCGGCCCCGACGCCGCAGGCTCAGCAGCGACGTCGCACTCGTCTGCTCGCTCCCCACCGCGTCCATGGCGACGTGGGACCCGCCGCCGGTCAGGTCGGCGACCGTGGCGGGCACGTCGTCGTCGGCCGTCACGGTGTGCTCGGCGCCCAGACGGGCGGCGACGGCCAGGGCCTCGGGGTTGCGGTCGACGGCCACGACGCGCGCACCCAGGGCGTGCGCGACCATGACGGCGCTCAGGCCGACGCCGCCGGCACCGACCACCGTGACCCACTCGCCCGCGCGCAGGCGCGCCCGGGCGACGAGAGCCCGGTAGGCGGTCGCGAACCGGCAGCCCAGGGCGGCGGCGGTCGCGAACTCGACGTCGTCGGGCACGGCGACGAGGTTCGTGTCGGCCGCGTGCAGGGCGACGTGCTGGGCGAACGACCCCCAGTGCGTGAAGCCGGGCTGCTGCTGGCCGGGGCACACCTGGGCATCGCCGGCTCGGCACCAGTCGCAGCGTCCGCACCCGCACACGAAGGGCGTGGTGACCCGGTCGCCGACCGCCCAGCCGGCCACGCCGGACCCGACCTCGCTCACGACACCGGCGAGCTCGTGCCCCGGGACGTGGGGGAACACGAGGTCCTCGTGCCCGGCCCAGCCGTGCCAGTCGCTGCGGCACAGCCCGGTGGCACGAACCTCGACGACGACCCCGCCGTCGGGCGCCACCGGACGTGCGACGTCCCGCACGTCCGGAGACGCACGGACAGTGTCGAGGACCATGGCGCGCACCGTCCCATCCTCCCATCTCCGGAAGATCGCTCCGGATGCGCGCCCGGCCGCCCGGTCCTACGTTGACGGGAACGGCCGGTCCAGCGCGGACCGGGCGGGAAGGAGCACCATCATGTGGGACACCATCTTGTGGATCGCCGCCGTGGTCATCGGCATCATCGGCGTGCTGCGCATCGTGCGCGGCGACATCCTCTGGGGCGCGGTGCTGATCGTCGTGGCGCTGCTCGTCGGACCCGGCGGCGTGAGCCTGCTGACCTGACGCGGTCCGTGCCGTGGACCGGGGCGCTTCCACGGGAGCGTTTCGGGGGGCCGGGCACCGGGTAGGTCATGGGCAGTCTGCGAAAGGACACCCATGAGCACCATCACCGAGACCATCGACGTCGACGTGGACGTCACCACCGCCTACGACCAGTGGACGCAGTTCGAGGACTTCCCGCAGTTCATGGAGGGCGTCGAGCGCATCGACCAGCGGGACGACACGCACCTGCACTGGGTGATCAAGGTCGGACCGGTCACGCGTGAGTTCGACGCGACCGTCACCGAGCAGCACCCCGACGAGCGGGTCGCCTGGCGCTCCGACGACGGACCTGAGCACGCGGGCGTCGTGACGTTCCACCGCCTCGGCGACACCAGCACCCGTGTGACGGTGCAGATGGACGTCGATCCCGAGGGCTTCGTGGAGAAGGTGGCCGACAAGACCGGCATCCTCGAGCGCCGCACGCAGGGCGACCTGCGGAACTTCAAGAAGTTCATCGAGTCCCGGGGCGGTCAGGAGACCGGCGCCTGGCGGGGCGACGTCGAGCACCCCTGAGCGAGCACGTCGGGTCCTGACCTCCGGTCGCGACCAGCAGGCGAGCCGCCCGTCCGATCACTCGGACGGGCGGTTCCTCTGTGCGACAGCGGCCAGGTCCCGCGCGAAGCCACGGGCCGCCTCGGTCTTGGCCTCGAGCTCCTCGAGGCGTTCGACCACCGTCGCCCGGACCTCGTCGAGCCGGTCGAGGGCATGTTGCGTCTGCTCGGTCGTGGCGGCCGGGTCCTGGAGCAGGTCGAGGATGCCGAGCACCTCGCCGATCTCCTCGACCGAGAAGCCCAGCGGCTTCATCTTCTTGATGAGCTCGAGCCGCGCCACGGCGGCCTCGGAGTACAGCCGGAAGCCTCCGGTGCTGCGCGCGTCGGGGATGACGAGCCCGGCCTCCTCGTAGAAGCGGATGGTGCGCAGGCTCAGGCCGACGCGCTCGGCGATCTCGCCGATCTGCATCTGCACGGCGCTCATCCCCCCGTGGCCCCGCCGTCGGTCATTCCTCGACGACGATGGCGTGGATGATCGGCTCGCGTCGGTAGGTGCGACGCATCCACGAGGCGGCGGTGCGCTCGATGGACTCCTCGGCGTCGGCCGGCGTCTTCCCGTCCGCCTTCTTCAGGGCCGAGGCCAGCTGCTGGGTGAGCGGCTCGAAGTCGCGCAGGTCCTCCATGAGGCCGTGCATCACGTACTCCGGCGGCTCGGCGAACGTGCCGCGCTCGACGTCGACGATCGCGATGATCGTGAGCATGCCCTCGTTGGCGAGGGTGCGCCGCTCCTCGAGCGTGTGCTCGGTCGTGCGGCCGACCACCATGTTCTCGACGTAGACGTGCTCGTTCGGCAGGTGTCCGCTGACCCGGGCGTGGCCGTCGACGAGGTCGACGACGTCGCCGTCGGTGCACAGCAGCACCGAGGAGTGGGGGATGCCGGTGCGCTCGGCGATGGCGCCGTTGGCGTGCAGGTGGCGCCACTCGCCGTGGACCGGCAGCACGTGCTTGGGTCGCACGATGTTGTAGCAGTACGCGAGCTCGCCGGCGCTGGCGTGGCCCGACACGTGGACCTTCGCGTTGCCGGAGTGCACCACGTTGGCGCCGCGGAACGCGAGGCCGTTGATGAGCCGGAAGACGGCGTTCTCGTTGCCGGGGATGAGCGAGCTGGCCAGGAGCACGGTGTCGCCCTCGCCGACGTCGATCTGGTGGGTGCCGTCGGCCATGCGGGCCAGTGCGGCCATGGGCTCGCCCTGGGAGCCGGTGCACACGAGCACGACCTGGTTCGGGGCGAGGTTGTTCGCGGCCTTGAGGTCCACCAGCAGTCCCTTGGGCACCTTGAGGTAGCCGAGCTCCTGGGCGAGGGCCATGTTGCGCACCATCGACCGGCCGACGAACACGACCTTGCGCCGGCTGGCGTGCGCGGCGTCGAGCACCTGCTGGATGCGGTGCACGTGGCTGGCGAAGCTGGAGACGATGATGCGGCGCGGGGCCGTGCGGAACACGGTCTCGATGGCCGGCTGCAGCTCGCGCTCGGAGGTGGTGAAGCCCGGCACCTCGGCGTTGGTCGAGTCGGTGAGGAACAGGTCGACGCCCTCCTCGCCGAGCCGCGCGAACGCGCGCAGGTCGGTGATGCGGTCGTCGAGCGGGAACTGGTCCATCTTGAAGTCGCCGGTGTGCAGCACGAGGCCGGCGGACGTGCGGATGGCCACGGCGAGGCCGTCGGGGATGGAGTGGTTGACGGCGATGAACTCCAGCTCGAACGGACCGAGCTTCATCACGTCGCCGGCGGCCACGGTCTTCAGGGGCGGGTCGACCGTGTGCTCGCGGAACTTGGCGCTCACGAACGCGAGGGTGAGCTTGCTGCCGATCACCGGGATGTCGCCCCGCTCGCGCAGCAGGTAGGGCGTGGCACCGATGTGGTCCTCGTGGCCGTGGGTGAGCACGAGGCCCACCACGTCGTCGAGCCGGTCACGGATGGCCGAGAAGTCGGGGAGGATCACGTCGATGCCCGGCTGGTGCTCCTCGGGGAACAGCAGGCCGCAGTCGACGAGCAGGATCTTGCCGTCGTGCTCGAAGGCGGTCATGTTGCGGCCGACCTCGCCGAGGCCGCCGAGCGGCATGACCCGCAGGCCGCCCTTCGGCAGGCGGGAGGGTGCCTGGCGCCTCGGCTTCGTGGCGGAGCGGTTGTTCTTGTTGGTGTTCCCGTTGCGGTTGCGGTTGCGGTTGTTGCTGCGGTTGCCGTTGTTGTTGGCCATGGGGTTCCTCAGGAGGTGGGAGTGCGGTCATCGACGTCGGCTGAGAGCGACTCGAAGGTGATGTCTGGGTGGTTGCGGGCGACGAACTGCAGCCGCCAGCGGTCGGAGAAGACCGCCAGGGCAGCGCCGTCGCTGCGTTCGAACGTCTCCACACCGTTGGTGCCGGCGAGGGTCTCGCGGTCGGCCGGCTCGATGCGCCGGGCGACGGTGTAGGGGAGGGGCTCGAGCCTGGTCTCGGCGTTGAACTCGCGGGCCAGGCGGTCGGTCACGACCTCGAACTGCATGGGGCCGACGGCCGCCAGGACCGGGGCCTGGTCGCCGCGGAAGTCGGAGCGGAGGACCTGCACGACGCCCTCACGGTCGAGCTGCTCGATGCCGCGGCGGAACTGCTTGAAGCGCGAGGTGTCGCGCGCCGTGATGGTCGCGAAGTGCTCGGGGGCGAACTTGGGGATCGGCGGGTACACGACGGTCGGGCCGAGGTGCAGGGTGTCGCCGATGGCGAGCTGGGACGCGTTGACCAGCCCGATCACGTCGCCGGGGTAGGCGAGGTCGGTCGTCTCGCGGTCGCGTCCGAACAGGTTCTGCGCGTACTTGGTGGCGAATGGCCGCCCGCTCTGGGCGTGGGTGACGACCTCGCCGCGCTCGAACACGCCCGAGCAGATCCGTGCGAAGGCCACGTGGTCGCGGTGGGCGGTGTTCATGCCCGCCTGGATCTTGAACACGAAGGCGCTGAAGGGGGAGTCGACCGGTCGCGGGTCGCCCTTCGCGTCCAGGCGCGCACGAGGCGCGGGCGCCAGCTCGAGCATGACCTCGAGCAGCTGGGTGATGCCGAAGTTGAGGGCCGCCGCCGCGAACAGCACGGGCGTGGTGCGACCGGCCAGGAAGGACTCGGGGTCGTGGTCGGCGCCGTCCGCGCTCAGGAGCTCGACGCCGCCGACGGCCTCCTGCCACGGGTCGCCGAAGACCTCGTCGGCGCGCTCGGGTGCGTGGACCGTCTCGCCCGCGCGGGTGGCCCCGCCGGAGGTGCGCTCGTACTCGACGGCGTGACCGTGCCGACGGTCGAGCACGCCGCGGAAGTCGCCGGCGATGCCGATCGGCCAGGTGATCGGCGTGGGTCGGATGTCGATCCGCTGCTGGATCTGGTCGAGCAGCTCGAGGGGGTCGAGTCCCGGTCGGTCCCACTTGTTGATGACGGTGATGACGGGGATGCCGCTGCGATGGCAGACGTCGAACAGCTTGAGCGTCTGGGGCTCCAGACCCTTGGCGCCGTCCAGCAGCATCACCGCGAAGTCGACGGCGGAGAGCACGCGGTAGGTGTCCTCGGAGAAGTCGGCGTGACCCGGGGTGTCGACCAGGTTGATGACGTGGCCCTCGTGCTCGAACTGCAGCGCCGTTGAGGAGATCGAGATGCCGCGGGCCTTCTCCATCTCCATCCAGTCCGAGACGGTGGCCCTGCGCCCGGCCTTGCCGTGCGTGGCGCCGGCCTCCGAGATCACCCGGGCATGCAGGGCCAGGGCCTCGGTGAGCGTCGACTTGCCGGCGTCGGGGTGCGAGATCACCGCGAAGGTCCGGCGGCGAGCCGCCTCGGCGAGCAGGGAGGTGGGGGAGGACATCGACCCGACTCTAACGGCGCGGCAGTGTGCACGGACCGGCAGCGCCGTCCTGCGGGTCGCGCCACGTCGCACCGACGGGGGTCCGGACCAACTCTTCCGTTGCGGTAGAGTTGGTCGGGAACGCCCTGAGCGCCGGGTCACGCACCCGGCGAAGCGGTGCGGCAGAACGCCCGCAGCACCCGCTCAGCGGCCCCCGTCGCGCCTCGTGCGCTCCCCAGTCCTCTCCTCCGCTCGGCTCGTCCGAGCCTGCTCGTGAACGGAGCCCACCGTGGCGCTCGACGCTGTCCGTCCCCCTGAGGTCGACGCACGACACACCGTCCGTGGGGCGCTGTCGTCGCCGAAGCTGCTGCGCACCGAGGTCCTGGCCGGCCTCGTCGTCGCGCTGGCCCTCATCCCCGAGGCGATCTCGTTCTCGATCATCGCCGGCGTCGACCCGCGGGTGGGGCTGTTCGCCTCGTTCACGATGGCCGTCTCCATCGCGTTCCTCGGCGGGCGACCCGCCATGATCTCCGCCGCCACGGGTGCGGTGGCGCTCGTCATCGCACCGGTGATGCGCGACCACGGGCTCGACTACCTGATCGCCACGGTCATCCTGGCCGGCATCATCCAGGTGCTGCTCGCGGTCGCCGGCGTGGCCAGGCTGATGCGCTTCATCCCTCGCTCGGTCATGGTCGGGTTCGTCAACGCGCTCGCGATCCTCATCTTCTTGGCGCAGGTGCCCTACATGGTCGACGTGCCCTGGATCGTCTACCCGATGATCGTGACGGGCCTGGCGATCATGGTGCTGCTGCCTCGGATCACCAGCGTGGTACCGGCGCCGCTGGTCGCGATCGTCGTCCTGACCGGCATCACGGTGGCGGCGAGCCTGACCCTGCCCGACGTCGGCGACGAGGGCGACCTGCCCGAGAGCCTGCCGTCGCTGTTCTTCCCGGACGTGCCGTTGAACCTGGAGACGCTGCGGATCATCGCGCCCTACGCGCTCGCCGTGGCACTCGTCGGACTGATGGAGTCGCTCATGACGGCCAAGCTGGTCGACGACATCACCGACACGCACTCGAACAAGTCGCGCGAGGCCTGGGGCCAGGGCGCGGCCAACGTCATCACCGGCTTCTTCGGCGGCATGGGCGGCTGCGCCATGATCGGCCAGACGATGATCAACGTGAAGGCCTCGGGGGCGCGGACGCGCCTCTCGACCTTCCTGGCGGGCGTCTTCCTGCTGGCCCTCGTCGTCGGCGCGGGCGACCTGGTCGCCATCATCCCGATGGCCGCGCTCGTGGCCGTCATGATCATCGTCGCCGTGTCCACGTTCGACTGGCACAGCATCCAGCCGGGGACGCTGCGCCGGATGCCGAAGAGCGAGACCACCGTGATGGTCGCGACCGTGGCCGTGGTGGTCGCGACGCACAACCTCGCGATCGGCGTCGTCGTCGGCGTGGTCGTGGCGATGGTGATGTTCGCCCGTCGCGTCGCGCACTTCACGCAGGTGATCGACGTGGCCCACCCCGACGAGGACACCCGCGTGTACAAGGTGGTGGGTCAGCTCTTCTTCGCCTCCAGCAACGACCTGGTCCACCAGTTCGACTACGTGGGCGACCCGAAGAACATCGTCATCGACCTGTCCGACTCCCACGTCTGGGACGCCTCCACGGTGGCGGCGCTCGACGCGATCGAGAACAAGTACCGCAGCAAGGGCAAGACCGTCGAGATCCAGGGCCTCAACGAGGCGAGCCGGCAGCGGCACGGCCGCCTCGCCGGCCACCTCGGCGGCGAGCACTGACCGAGGCTCCGGCCTAGCGATTCCCATCACCTGATGGGAATCGCGAGCTCACCTGGGTTTCCTGCCACTCACCCTGGCGTGCGCGCCAGGGCGAGTGGGGGAGAACCGAGGTGAGTGCGGGTGCGGCCGACGCACGATCGCCTCGCCTGGCGTCCGCTACGGTGCAGGCCGGGACGCGTCCGAAGGAGGGGTTCGATGGTGAGGTTCGAGGAGCTCGACTGGGCCGAGACCCCGTGGGGCCTCATCGTGCTGCGGCGGCGGTTCGACCTCGCCACCCAGCGCGACGTGCACGAGGTCAAGCTGGGCGACGACTACCTCATGTCGAGCCAGTTCACCGTCAGCGAGCGGGCGCTCGCGACCCTGGGCCTCGACGCCGCCGACGGTGACGAGCTGCGCGTCCTGGTCGGTGGGCTGGGACTCGGCTACACCGCCTTCGAGGCGCTGCGCGACGACCGCGTCACCGAGCTGATCGTCGTGGACGCACTGGCTCCCGTCATCTCCTGGCACCGCGACGAGCTGTTCGACGACACCCGCGGTCTCGCCACGGACCCCCGCACCAGCCTGGTGCAGGACGACTTCTTCGACCTCGTGCGTGCCGAACGGCTCGAGCGGCCGGTCGACGTGCTGCTCGTCGACATCGACCACGCACCCGACCGCGTGCTGCGCACCGACCACGGTGACTTCTACACCGTCGAGGGCCAGCAGGCGGCCGCGCGCATGCTCACGCCGGGCGGGATCTTCGGGCTGTGGTCCGACGAGCCGCCGGACACCGAGTTCGTCGCCGTGATGCGCGCGGCGTTCGCCGAGGCCGAGGCGCACGTCGTCACGTTCGACAACCCGCTGACCGGGGGGACGTCCACCGCGACGATCTACGTGGCCCGGCGCGACGCCGCCTGAGCGTCGCGGCTGGTCAGTGGGGCTGGTCAGTCGGGGCTCGCCTCGTGGTGACGCCGGCCGCGCGTGCGCCGGTCCTCCTTCATCTCGGCCTCGAAGAGGTGCGGCTTGCCCTCCGCGAGGTCGTCGCGGGCGGCACGCTCGAGGTCGCGGAAGGTGGCGTAGTAGCCCTCGTCGTACTCCTCCACGAGCTGGAAGGTCCACCGGCCCTCGATGACGTTGCGGCCGATGAGCTCGGTCTCGACCCGGTCGGCCAGCTCGGCGTGACCGGCCTCGCGCAGCATGTCGGCCGCCTCGCCGGCCTGAAGGTCCGCATGTCCGGACAGGCGGTGGAACGCGTACAGCGAGCCACGGGCCTCCTCGACGGCCTCGAGCGCCTCGCTCAGCTTCCCTAGCGCCTCGACCGTGGCGTCGGTGACGCCGTCGGGTCGACGGTGGCGGTCGGCGGGACGGTCCTGCTGCTCAGCGGTCATGTCTCCACCGTCGCACCATCGGACGATCGCGGCATCCGCTGCGAGGTCGCGCAGACCTGCGGACCTTGGCGGGGTCGGCGAGACTCGAGGCATGAGGCTTCTCGGACTGGGACTGGCGGCCGTGCTCGTGGCGGGCTGCTCCAGCGACACCGACCGCAGCGACGACGCGGAGGCCACGCCCGGCTCGACGTCGGCGTCGAGCGCGAGCGGCAACCCGCCGTTCAAGGTGGAGGAGATCGACGCCTTCGACGCCCCGTGGGCCATGACGTTCCTGCCCGGCAGTGGTGACCTGCTCGTGACCGAGCGCACCGGCACCCTGCACCTGCGCGACGCCGAGACCGGCGACCGCGTCGAGGTCGACGGCGTGCCCGACGTCGCGGTGGCGGGCCAAGGCGGTCTGGGCGACGTGGTCGCCGGGCCGACCTTCGAGGACGACCAGCAGGTGTTCCTCAGCTGGGTGGAGCCCGGCTCCGGAGGCAGTGGCGCCGTCGTCGGCCGCGCGACGCTCGAGACGTCCGGCGACGAGGCGTCGCTGGCCGACCTCGAGGTCATCTGGCGCCAGACGCCCAAGGTCTCGGGCAACGGGCACTTCTCGCACCGCATCGCCGTGGACCCCGACGGCGAGCACCTGTTCGTGTCGTCGGGTGACCGGCAGAAGAAGACGCCGGCGCAAGACACGTCGAACACACTGGGCACGATCGTGCGGCTCACGCTCGACGGCGAGCCGGCCGAGGGCAACCCGCTGGCCGACGAGGGCGGCGCCTCGGCCGAGATCTGGAGCTACGGGCACCGCAACCCGCTGGGCCTTGAGTTCGCTCCGGACGGCACCCTCTGGTCCAGCGAGATGGGTCCCGAGGGCGGCGACGAGCTGAACGTGATCGAGAAGGGCGCCAACTACGGCTGGCCCGAGGCGTCGAACGGCAGCGACTACGGCGGTGGCGAGATCCCCGACCACGCCGACGGCGACGGCTTCGAGGCGCCGAAGACCGGCTGGACGCCGTCGATCTCCCCGGGCAGCCTGATGATCTACACCGGCGACCTGTTCCCGGAGTGGACGGGCGACGCGTTCCTCGGCGCGCTGTCCGGCGAGGCGCTCGTGCGGGTCGACGTCGACGGCACCACCGCGGGCGACGACGAGACGCTCTGGGACGGCGAGCGCGTCCGCGCCGTCGAGCAGGCCCCCGACGGCTCCATCTGGATCCTGGAGGACGAGGGCTCCGGCCGCCTGCTCCGCCTCGCCCCCGCCTGACGGCGGTGGGTGATTCCCAGGTCGACCTGGGAATCACCCAGCGTTCTGAGGCGGCTGGCCCTTCGCTCGCCGCTGCGCTGCTCGGTCCGGCTCTGAGGTGCTGCTGTGACGCTCCGGCCGTCCTTTCACGTGCTGCTGCGTCGCTGTGAGTCCGAGTGGGTGTGGTCTCCGAAAGGCCTCGACCGGAGCAAGGATTCTCTTTCTGCGTGGAACGGTCCACGAGAAGGGAGAATCTCTGCCCACCCACCCACCGCACGACGCGGCCCGGCCGACGCAGGATTCTGCCTTCGCGTGCAGAGACCCGAACGATGCTGCGTTCACGACGGGATCCCGTAGCGAACGCAGCATCCTTCGACCCATCACCCACGAACGCAGAACCTTGCGACCCCCGAGCCGCGCTCCGAGTGCTCGCCCGAGCCCGGACCCGTCCGCCGGTCGAGGCCCTTTCGGAGACCGCTCCCACTCGTAGCCACGGTGACGCAGCCGTAGGCCAAGACCCAGCCGAGGGAGCTCCGCAGCAAGCGGTGGTCCAGCCGAGCGACGCAGCAGCAGTCGAGACCCCGGCCACGACGACGCCCCAGCCGGCGAGAGCCCTTCGACGCTCAGCGCACGGGGTGACCGGCCTCGGCCAGCAGCTCGACCGACCGGTCCCAGAGAGCGCGGGCCGCGTCGGGGTCGAGGGCGTAGGCCCGGACGCCGTGCACGCCGTCGACGATCTGGTCGACGACCTCGGCCTCGTGGCAGTCCTCGAAGTAGCGACCACCCGAGCCGACCACCTCGGGGTGGACGGCGAGCAGCACCGACGTCGCCGCGCCCTGCTCGGGGGTCTTCACGACGCCCGAACCGGCCGTCTGCCGCTTGAGGTCCTCCAGGTGCGAGGGGTCCCAGTGCTTCTGCAGGCCCGTCCAGATGCCGCCGGGCATGAGGGCGTCCGCGGTGATCCCCTCGTCGGCCCACCGACGGGTCAGCTCGACGGCGAAGAGCACGTTGGCCGTCTTCGACTGCCCGTAGGCGAGTCCTGGGTCGTAGGCGCGCCGCTCGAACATCAGGTCGTCGAGCACGACGGGGGAGGACCCGTGGCCGCTGGAGGAGACGACGACCACCCGGGCCGCGTCGGCGTCGGCGAGCGCGTCGTGCAGACCGAGCGTCAGGGCGAAGTGGCCGAGGTGGTTGGTCGCGAGCTGGAGCTCCCAGCCGTGCTTCGTCGTGCGGTGCGGCGTGTCCATGACGCCGGCGTTGTTCACGAGCACGTCGAGCGGGCCCTCCCAGGCCGCGACGAACGCGTCGACGGAGTCGAGGTCGGTGAGGTCGAGGTGTGCGCCCCGGACCTGGGTGTTGCCCGTGGTGCCGACGACGTCCGCGGCGGCGCGCTCGGCGGCCGCCAGGTCGCGGGTCGCGATCGTCACGGACGCACCGGCCGACGCGAGCGCACGCGCCGTCTCGATGCCGATGCCCGACGCTCCTCCGGTCACGACGACGGTGCGCCCGGTGAGGTCGATCCCGTCGACGACCTCGAGGGCCGTGCTGTGGGCGCCGAGGTCGGCCAGTGGTGTGGTCATCGGTGGACTCCCTTGCGCCAGGCGCTGTACGAGGTGAGACGTTGCGAGGTCGGTCGCTCCAGCCACTGCCACGGGTGGACCACGGCGAGGTCGAGGTGCGCCGCCCGGTTCGTGAACCACGGCACCGGCGCGAAGGTGGCGGCAAGCGGTCGGCCGGCCAGCTCCTCGCCGACGTCGCCGAGCCGCACCTCGACGTCACGACGGGACGCGAGGTCGGCCAGGCACTCGGCGAGGAACACGAGCCGCTTGCCGGACAGGCGCAGCTCGCGCAGCTTCGGCTCGTCGAAGACGTAGACCACCGGGAGGTCGGGTTGGGCCACGAGGGCGGGGTCGGCGTCGCCGAGCGACTCGGGCGTGAGCCAGACGGCCTCGGGCGTTCCCTCGACCACTGGTGAGTCCGGACCCGGGCCAGGTGCGCCGGCGGCGTGCCCGACGCGGACCGGGGCGTGCTCGACATCGGGCCCGGGCGTGGCGTCCGGCCACCCCTGGATCGGACACGCGTCGCGGAGGGCGCACCCCCGGCACAGCTCGGGGGCTCTCTTCTCGACCTGCCAGCGGCTGAAGCCGTAGGGCTTTCCGGTGCCCGCGCCGACGGTCCACTGCCAGCCGAGCCGGTTGGCGGCGCGCGAACCGTCGAGCAGGTGCCGGTAGAAGTGGTCCTCGCCCGCACGCCAGTCGCGTCCGTGCCGGACGGTCCAGTGGGAGGCGAACCACATGCGCGTCTGGTTCACGAGCCAGCCGTCGGTCTCCAGCGACGTCTGCACCCAGTCGATGCAGGCCATCTGCTCGTCCCAGTCGGGGTCGACGTCGGAGTGCGGCGGCTCCCGGCGCAAGGGCTCGCGCATGGCGGGTCCGAGCCGGGCGTAGACATGGCGGGCGTACTCCTGCCAGAGCAGCTCGTCGCGGTAGCGGCGGCGGTCCGCCGCGGGAGCGTCAGCCACGGCGTCCCACATCGTCGGCAGGTCCAGCAGGCCGTGGGTGATGTACGGCGAGAGCCGGCTGGCGCCCCGCCGAGACTTCGGCAGCACGGTCGAGCGCGAACGCGCGTAGCCCGCGACGTCGAGGCCGGCGAGGGCGGTGTCGGCCGCGGTCTGCCCGCCGCGGTGCCCGCCGGGGCGGACGGCGTCGGGTCCCTCGAGCGTCAGGCTGCCGAGGTGCTCGGCCACCCACGCCACGACCGCGTCGGTGTTGTCGACCGGCGGCAACGGGGGGAGCGAGGGCACGCGACCAGCGTGCCACCGGCCGAGCCGCCCGACGACTCGAAACGAGGCGAACCGGGACGCTCTTCCCAGAGGCGCACCCCGGCGGGCTGTCCTAACCTGGCCTGATGGCCGAACGCTTGAACGACCGCTACGAGCTGGGCGAGGTGCTGGGCTCCGGCGGCATGGGTCAGGTCTACCGCGCCCGCGACCTGCGCCTCGGTCGCGACGTGGCCGTCAAGGTCCTGCGTGGCGACCGCGTCGGCGACGACGCCGCTCGGGCGAGATTCATGGCGGAGGCCCGGACGTCGGGCCTGCTGAACCACCCCGGCATCGCGACGGTCCACGACGTCGGCGAGGACGACGCGAGCCCCGACGGCGACCCCTTCATCGTCATGCAGCTCGTCGAGGGCGTCCCGCTGTCGGACGTGCTGCGACGGCGCGGTGCGCTGGGCGTCGAGCCCGTCGAGCGGCTCCTCGGTGGTGTCGGCGACGCGCTCGCCGCGGCGCACGAGGCCGGAGTGGTGCACCGCGACGTCAAGCCCGCCAACATCGTGCTGTCCACCGACTCGCGGCCGGTGCTCGTGGACTTCGGCATCGCCCTGGGGGTGGCGCCGGAGCCGCTCACCGAGACCGGTGCCGTGCTCGGGACGGTCGAGTACATCAGCCCGGAGCAGGCACGCGGACAGACCGCCACGGGCGCGTCCGACGTCTACTCGCTCGGTCTGGTCGCCTACCAGTGCCTCACCGGCACGTCGCCGTTCCGCCGCGAGACGTCCGTGGCCGCAGCGCTGGCCCAGGTGAGCGAGGAGCTCCCGGCGCTGCCCGCGTCGGTGCCGGACGAGCTGGCGCGCCTGGTCGTGGCGATGACGGCCAAGGATCCTGCGCTGCGCCCGACCGCTGCACAGGTTCGCGACACCGTGGAGCGCAGCACCGGCGGAGCGACGTCGGTGATCCCCGCGCTGACCGACGCGCCGACCGGCCCGATGACGGTCGCGCACACCGGTCCGGCGACCGTCGTCTCGCCCGCACCGCTGGCGGCTGCCGGGGCGGCGTCGGCGACCACGCAGGTGCCGGCGCAGGACGACGAGCGACGGCGCGGTGCCACCCGGACACGGATGTTCGCCGGTGTGGCCGCCCTGGCCGTCGTCGCGCTGCTGATCGGCATGAGCGGCGGGCTGTTCGGCGGCGTGTTCGGTGGGGACGACCCCACCGTGCCCGACGTCGTCGGCCGGTCGGTCGACGACGCCACCGACGAGGTCGAGGACGCTGGCGGGCGAGTGCGCATCACGGAGGTCGACGCCCCGGACGTCGAGAAGGGCGTCGTGGCCGCGCAGAGTCCTCGCGCCGGTGGGCCGCTCGCCGACGGTGACGTGGTCACCCTCGAGGTGGCCTCCGGCTTCGTCTCGGTGCCCGACGACCTGGTGGGCACGTCGGTCGACGACGCCACCGACGCGCTCGAGAAGCTCGGCTTCGACGTGAAGACCTCCCCGGTCGCGTCGGCTGAGCCGGCGGGCACGGTGTTGGCGCTCGACCGCACGGGTCGCCAGGAGGTGGGCGCGACCGTCACGTTGTCGGTCTCGTCGGGCTCCGGGTCGGGCACGTCCGGCGGGGAGGACCCGGCCGAGCCCAGGGACAAGAAGCCCGAGGAGCCGAAGGGCGAGGAGAAGAAGGAGCCCAAGGAGGAGAAGCCGGCGAAGCCGAAGGACGAGGAGCCGTCCGAGACCGTCGAGCCGATCGAGGAGACCGCCGAGCAGGCGGACACGACGGCCGGTGGGAAGGGCAAGGGCCAGGGCAGGCCCTGACCGTTCGGGACGCCGCGGTCAGTCGGTGCTCAGGGACGACAGGCGCAGCACGGGCCAGCCGATCTCGGTGCGCCAGGCAGTCGGTTCGGACGTGTCGCGCGGGCCGACCAGGTACGTCTCGTGCACGACGTCGCCGATGGTGAGGACGTGCTCGCCGACCCAGGAGCCCAGCCGGGCGTAGGACTCGTCGATGGTCCCGTGGTCACCCTCGTGCACGACCACGGCCAGCTCGACGGCCGGGAGGTCGAGAACCTCCACGCCCGCCACGGGGTTGACCCGGGCGTCGTGGTCGACCGTGTACTCGAGACTGACCGAACCCGTGCCGTCGGCGAAGAGTGCGTTGGCGTACCGGCCCGACAGCGGGCCTCGACGTGACGCAGGCTCCACGGCGGCGTCGAGGACCGCGACGGCAGCGTCGTACCAGTCGAGGACGTCGTCGTGGTCAACGGTCGCGCGTACCGCGGCGACCGACCGCGACGGCAGGGTGCGCAGCTCGACCACGGGATCGGGGTCGGGCTGCAGCAGCCGGTGCAGGGCGGTGACGGCCGACCGGGTCCGCGCGAGCTCGGCTTCGAGCCGCTGGAGGTGCTCGGCGATGATCGACGACCGCTGCGCCGGGTCGTCGGTGGCCATGACCGTCTTCACCTGGGGGAGCGGAAGGTCGAGCTCGCGCAGACGGTGGATGACGCGCGCCGTGGCGATCTGCTCGTGGGTGTAGCGGCGGTACCCGCTGGAGGCGTCCACCTCGGCCGGCTCGAGCACGCCGGCCTGGTGGTAGTGGCGCAGCGTACGGATCGACAGGTGAGTCAGGGCGGCGAAGTCGCCGATCGTCATGGCGCTGCTCATGCTCACACTCTGCACCCTCTCCCTGCTGGAGGGTCCAGTGCTTGACCCTCCAGCAGGGAGAGGGTCCACGGTCGTGCCATGAGCACCTACGAGAACCAGACCGTCACCCTGTCCCTCGACGCACTGCCGAGTGCTGTGCGCACCTTCGTCACGGCCCACCAGGCCCACGACCGCGAGACCGAGCTGTCGTGCTTCGCCGAGGACGCGACCGTGACCGACGAGGGCCACACCCACACCGGGCTCGCCCAGCTGCGCGCGTGGCTCGGCAAGGCGGAGAGCGAGTACACCTACACGACCGAGGTCACGGGCGCCGCGAGCGCGGGCACCGATCGCTACGACGTCGTGCACCACCTCGAGGGCGACTTCCCAGGAGGCGTCGTGGACCTGCACTTCCGCTTCGTCCTCGACGCCGCCGGTCGGATCGCCTCGCTCGTGATCGAGCCTTGAGCTACCCCAGGAGGGGGTAGTCGGGCTCGTCGCTGGGCAGACGTCCGGTGGCGCGGAGCACCTCGTCCGCGCCGTCGGCCGGCAGAGGGCGTCCACGGAGCTTCGCGAGCACCCGCACGGTGTGCTCCAGTGCGTCGGCCGGGGGAGTGCCGTGCGCGTCGAGCAGGTGCACGGTGGCCTCGACGACGAGCGTCGAGCACAGGTTCTCGACCGTCAGGGAATGTCCTTGCGTGCTGACCAGTGCCGACGTCGGGCTCGACGCCGCTTGCACGACGGCCGCCGACGTGCCGCGCCACTCCTCGACCAGCTGTTCCTGGTCGTAGGCCGCGGCGCACGCGACCACGAAGCGGGCGTGGGAGGCCCCACCGTCTCCCTCGTCCGGGTGGAACGACCGCCAGTAGGTGACCGCGTCGACGTCCGGGTCGACGTGCGCGGGCGTGGCGAGCGCGACCAGCGCGCGGCGGGCGTCGAGGAGCTGGTGGAGCAGCAGCTCCTTCACGGTCCATGCGCTTGCCCGCGACGGCCGACCGAGCTGCTCCGGCTCCAGGCCGTCGAGGTGGTCGGTCCAGGCGGCGTACACGGACGCGAGCGCGGGTGCCATGCGTCCATCGTGCACCGGCCGAGGACGGTTGACATCCGGGCGCACGCGGAGGTGGATGGACCCATGACGCAGCTGCCTCGCCTCGACCACGTCAACGTGACCGTCGCCGACCTCGACGCGACGATCGCCTTCTTCACCGGTCTCGGGCTGGAGCTGGACGCCCGGATGACGATCGAGGGGGAGTTCCTCGACACCGTCGTCGGGATGGAGGACGCGAGCACCGAGACCGTCTGGCTGCGACCGCCGGGCGGCGGGGGAGCGCTGGAGGTCTCGCGCTACGACCGACCCGGCACGGTGGCCGCCGACGCCGCAGCGCCGAACGTCGTGGGCCTGCGGGCGGTGTGCCTGGAGATCACCGACCTCCGCGCCACGGTGGAGCGGCTGCTGGCCGACGGTCACGAGCTCGTGGGCGAGGTCGGCGAGCACGAGGGCACGTGGCTCATGGCCTACGTCCGCGGGCCCGAGGGGATCATCGTGTCCCTGACCGAGCGCATCGGCTGACACGTCAGCGGCAGGCCGGCTTCTTCGCCGAGGCGAACGCGTCGTCGAGGCGATCGGCGAGGTCGGGGTGGTCGCCCCGGAACGGGTCCAGGTAGCGGTCGTCCGCGAGGCCGCTCCGGGCGAGGGCGACGTTGAGGGAGCGCCCCTCGCCGTCAAGGACCTCGGCCACGACCCGCCCGTAGTCGTCCTCGTCGTAGGCGTCGGCCGTGAAGCCGCCGGCCAGGAAGTCCCGGGTGAAGGCCTCGGCCTCGTCGAAGCACCGCTCGTCGGGCTCGGGGGTGTTCACCATGCCGAGCCGGTACTCGCGGCCGTCGGAGGCGTCGAAGGAGTCGCCGTCCTTGAGATCGGTCACCGTGAGGCGCCCGGTCGTGCTCGTGCTGGTGGTCGGGGGCTTCGCGGCGCCGCCGTCGTCGGACGTGATGCCCAGCTCCGAGACGGCCAGCCACACGAGGGCGAGGATGCCGACGCCCCAGACCAGCCGGCCGGCGCGGGAGGGGGCGGAGCTCACCGGCCCAGCATGGCAGCGGACGGGTGCTCCGCGGGTGGAACGACACGGAGCGGCCCCTAGCGCGT
Source organism: Aeromicrobium sp. Leaf289 (assembly GCF_001423335.1). Classification (NCBI taxonomy): domain Bacteria; kingdom Bacillati; phylum Actinomycetota; class Actinomycetes; order Propionibacteriales; family Nocardioidaceae; genus Aeromicrobium; species Aeromicrobium sp. Leaf289. The sequence continues at coordinate 120,948 of NZ_LMNK01000004.1, forward strand.
GGCTCGGGACCGCTCCGTCAGGTGGTGCAGTCCGTCAGGCGGGTGCTACCGGACGGCGTCGAGCGCGTCGACCATGCCGTTGCCGGCATAGCTGTTGTTCGCCGCCGACCCCTTGCACGGGGCTCCGCCGGCACCGACCGCCTGCTCCGGCGCGCAGGGCCGCTGGTCGGCCTGCTTGGCCAGCTGCTTCAGCATCTTCTTCGGACCCCAGGTCGGGTGCTGCGACTTCATCAGCGCCGCCACGCCCGCCACGTGCGGCGACGCCATCGACGTGCCGCTCTTGAGGCCGTAGCCGTTGTCCTTCACGATCGTCGACAGGATCGACGAGCCGGGAGCCGCGACGTCGATGATGTTCAGACCGCGGTTGGAGAAGTACGACAGCTGGGTCTCGTTGGTCGCACCGATCCGCGCGTACGACGAGACGGTGACGACGTCGGGCAGCTCGGTCGGGATGTCGAGGCACCCGTTGTTGATGGTGCGCTCGATCGGCGTGCTGTCGTTCGGGCTGGTGTCGTTGGTCGTGTTGTTCGTCAGGTCGGTGCCGGAGTTTCCGGCGGCCGCGACGTGCAGCGCGCCCTGCTTGGTCGACCACTTCACGGCACGGCCGACGGCGTCGAGCACGGCGCCCTGGTCGGCCTGGTCCTTGCACCAGTACTCGAACGGGTCGATGTAGTAGCTGTTGTTGGTGACGTCCATGCCCTTGAGGCCGGCCCACATGAAGCCGCAGATGGCGTACTCGGGGTAGATGAACCCGTCGTCGTTGACGACCTTGACCGAGGCCATGCGCACGTTCGGCGCGACGCCGGTGATGCCGACGCCGTTGCGGTCGGCGCCGATGGTGCCGGCCACGTGGGTGCCGTGGTCGCTGGTGGTCGGCTGCCAGCCGGTGGCCGAGCGGTCGACCGTGCCGGCGTCGGTGCAGTTGACCGAGTTCTTGACGTCGATGTTCGCGGCCAGGTCGGGGTGGTCGGCGTCGATGCCGCTGTCGAGCACGCCGACCAGCACCTTCTTCGACCCGTCGGTGATCTCGTGGGCGTGGTCGGCCTTGATGTGCGCCATGTCCCACTGCTCGCCCTCGCGCGGGTCGGGCTTCACGTACTCGTCGGCGGTGTTGGCGAACTCCTCCTTGACCACGCCCTGGCTCTTGCGCAGCGTGGTGGCCCCGGTGCGCTCGCTGACCGGGACGGTGCGGGTGGCGCCGACCGACGCGACGCTCTTGCGGCCGAGACGGTAGACGTCGGCGCGGAAGTCGGCGTGGGTCGAGTGCGCGACGATCACGCCGATCTGCGGCCACTGCTGGATGACCGTGCCGCCGGCCTTCTTCACGATGGCGCGCGCGTCGGCGGTGCCGGTGGCGTTCGCCTTCTTGGCGTTGACCACGTAGCTGCTGACCTGGCCCTCGGGCGTGGCGATCGGCACGGGCGTGGACGGTGCGCGATTGGATGGGGCGGTGGTGGCGGCGCCGGCGCTGGTGAGCGTGGTGGCGACGACCCCGAGGGCCAGAGTGACGGCCCCGATGGTGAGCCCGCGTCGGGCTCGAGACATACCTGTGTTCACGTGTTGTCCCCCCTAGGAACTGCCGGCGGCCGCGAGAACGCGACGCAGAGACCGGCCTGTTCACCTCACCACACGGCACGGACAGCGTCCAGGTCCCGGCGGTTGCGATGTGGTTTCGGCACGCACCGGTCTCGCGGTGCCGAGCGTCGACGTGGGTCGGGCTCAGCGGCGGCGCAGGCGCAGGTACGTGACTGCGTCGAGCCGTCCCTCGTCGACGAGCTCGAGGTCGAGGTTCGCGTCGTCGGGGAAGGCCCGGAGGCCGCTCCCCACGACCTTCGGCACGATGTAGAGGCGGAACTCGTCCACGAGGCCGGCGCGGATGGCCGGTGCTGCGGTGGTGGGGCCGAAGATCTCGACGTCGCCGGGTGCGTCGCGCACGATCTGCTCCAGCTCGTCGAGCTCGAGGTGCGGCACGAGGCGCGCACCCTTCGAGAGGTCGTCCTGCGACAACGTGGACGACGCGACGATCTTCTCGGTCGCCGCCCACAGCCTGGCCCACTCGTGCTCGGCAGGGCCCCACGCGCCGGGCTCCGGCTCGGCGTCCCAGTACGCCATGAGCAGGTGGGTCTTGCGTCCGTGCACCTCGGTGGACACCTGGGACAACCGTTCGATGTGCGCGGCGAACACGGCGTCGCCCGGTCCGGCCCACTGGAAGTCGCCGTCGGCGTCGGCCACGTATCCGTCGACGGACATGGTGGCGGTGAACGTCAGGGTGCCCATGGGGCAGCGTACGTCGCGCTCGGGTCGGGGAAGGGTCCCGCGGAGCGCGGCCGCGGGGTGCCGTCCGGCTGTGCACGGACGTTTCTCGCCTGTCGGTACCGTCTGGCACCGTGCAGGACGTGAGCGATCCAGACCAGGCCGGCACCTACGCCGCCGAAGACCTCGTGGCCGAGTGGCTCGACGCCGTCTCGCCCGACGACGGCACCGTGCAGGTCCGGCTGAACCGTGGTGGCGGGGCCCGGTGGGTCACGTTCACGCCCGAGCCCGAACCGCGGTTCACGCGCCCGTCGGAGGTGCAGCGGTTCGTCGACGCTGCGCTCGAACGGCTGCGGAGCCAGACGAAGCAGTTCGGTACTGCCTACCGCGGACGCGAGTCCAAGGAGGTGCGCGTCGTCGCGCACTCGGGCAAGGGACGCGCGTCGTACCGCGACGGCACCATCTGGCTGCCGCAGCGCGAGCGCGGGGGAGCTTGGGCGCTGCGCGGCCTGGTCGTGGCGCACGAGTTGGCGCACCACCTCAACACCGGCCTCGACGGCGCGATCATCGACGAGCACGGAGCCGGGTTCCGCGCCACGTTCGTGCAGCTGCTCGAGGACCTCGGGTGGAGCGAGGTCGCGGCCATGCTGCGTGCCGCGTACACCGAGGTCGGCGTCGACCGACCCGAGGCCGTCGACGACGGCATGGTCGCCAGGGTCGGCAAGCTGCTGCGTCATGCCGAGGGCGCCTCCACCGAGGCCGAGCGCGACGCCTTCCTGGCGAAGGCCCAGGAGCTGGCCACCACGCACTCGATCGAGCTGACGCTCGCGCGCGCCGGGGCCCGCGAGGGTGAGGCGGCGGCGCAGCCGACCTTCGAGACGGTGCGCCTCGGGCACAGCGGTCAGCGCTCGAACGTCCGGTACGTGAGCCTGATGATCGCGGTGTCCCGCGCCAACGACCTGCGCTGCACGATCCGCGGCGACAACACCGGCGTCACCCTGTTCGGCTTCGCGACCGACATCGAGGTGGCCAAGACGCTCTACGCCTCGCTCGTCATCCAAATGGTCACCGACGGCGACGCCTACCTCCGCTCCGGCGCCCACAAGCCGGTGCACGGCAGCACCGCCCGCGCGGCCTTCTACGCTGGCTGGACGGAACGCATCGGCGAGCGCCTGCACGAAGCGCAGTCCCGTGCTCAGCTCGAGGCGGGTGCCGCCACGGAGCGCGTCGACGACGCCACCGGCGAGGTCTCGCTCGCCAAGGTTCCGGCGCTCATCTCGAAGGATGTCGAGGTCGAGGACTACTACGGCTACATGCTCCGCCAGCACGGCGTCCGCGGCACCTGGCGCGGCGGATCGCAGGTCCGCGACGTCGGCTCCGTGGTTCGCGGCATGAGAGCGGCCGACCGTGCCCGCCTGGGGCGGTCGGGGGAGATCTCCGCCTGACAGTGCGCCGGTCTCGGCTCGGCTCGAACGAATCGACGACGTGCAGCCTGTGCCGACGAACTAGGCAGCGAGCCGCAGGAGGTCGCGCCACGCCGTCACGTCAGGCCGCCGGCGCAGCATCTGCCGCCGCTCGCGCTCCGTGGCGCCTCCCCAGACGCCCCACTCGATGCGGTTGTCGAGCGCCTCAGCCAGGCACGCCGCCTTCACGTCGCACCCGTTGCAGATCCGCTTGGCGACGTTCTGCTCGGCGCCCTTGACGAACAGATCGTCCGTCGCCGTGCAGGCGGCACGCGTCGCCCAGTTCTCGTCCCACATCTTCGTTCCCCCCATTGACGTTCTGACGGGTATGAGACGGGCGGCATGGCGAGACGTGACGCGATGGCAGAACGAATGGTTCTGTCATGACGAGCCGTTCAACCGGGCCGTCCTGTGGAGCAGCGGCCCGGGGTCCGCGTGGCGTCGGCGATGCGGAAGCGCTCAGTCGCAGCCGATGCCGTCACCGTCGCGGTCGAGACCGTACTGGTCGCCCCCAGTGACCGTGACCGGTCCCGGGATCTCAGGACAGTTGAGATCTGTCACGACAGGCAGGCAGGGGGAGTAGCCCGCTGCGCAGTTCTTCTTCGGTGCCTTTGGCTTCGGCTTGGGCTTCGCCTTCTTCGGTTCCGTGTTGGCGAAGCCGCGAGGTGCCGTGGACCGGCAGTTGGGCGAGGCCGCCGACGCAAGGGCGGTGTCGATGCGGCCGGCGAGCTCGCGGTTCTCGTGCCGGAACTCCTCGAGGTAGCGGTCCCCGGCCAGTCCGCTCTTGGCGAGTGCGACGTTGAGGGAGTCCCCGTCGGCGTCGAACACCTCGGCCACGACGCGGTCGTACGTGTCGGTGGAGTACGCGTCGACGGTGAAGCCGGAGGCCATGAAATCGCGGCTGAACTGTGCAGCCTCCTTGGAACAGGTCTCACCACGTTCCGGCGTGTCGATCAGGCCCACTCGGTACTCGTTGCCGTCGGACGCGTCCCAGGAGTCGCCGTCCTTCAGGTCGGTCACGAACAGAAGCTCGGGCTCCGGTTCCGGCTCGGCGCTTGCCGTCGCTTCGTCGGCAACGGGCGTCGGAGTCACGGAAGTGTCGCTCGCAGCCGTCGCCGGCTCGTCGCTCCCGTCCGGGCCGGGCAAGTTCCCGATTCCGACCAGCACCACGACGACGACAACCCAGAACTTCCAGCTGCGTCGCCACGGCTTGCTCGAGGAGGAAGACACCGACGCAGCGTGACACGCGAATCGAAGGTCTGGGGCGAAACTCTAGAACCCGTCGGACGTCATGCGGGTGGGGCGGCGGGACGTAGGTCCGCAGGTGTTCGCAAAGGGCGGGATCGCAGACATAGAGGTGTGTGCCCCACGGTGCACCCTCTCAGGCGTCTCGATCGTGCTTCTCGAACGCGCTCCTGCGACCGTCGGTCGAAGTTCGCTCCTTCGCGGCGGCCTGCGCGGCGTGCTCGTGCGTGGCCCGCGGGGATACTTGCCAAGGTGAAGCCACAGAAAGTCCTCAAGCGCCTCAAGCGCTCGGTTGGGATCTCTCGCATCGTCCGTGTGGAGCGCGACGTCTACGACGGTGAACGCACCGAGGGCTACGCCCTGGCTCTGACTGATGAGTGGGTGGCGATGCACGTCCTCGCCGACGGGGTCCATCTCGACGGTGTCGTCCTGATGCGGCTCCGAGACATCTCTTCGGTACGCGACGCCCACAGCGACTACCTCGACCGTGCGCTCGCCAGTCTTGGCGCACCGCGAGCGGTCTTCGACTGCCCGAGCGACGTGACGACACGCGAGCTCGTACTCATCGCTGCGGCCCTCCACCCGTTGAGCGCATTGGCTCTCGGCGACGAGGGGGAGGAGCAACTCATGATCGGCCGGCTGCTGAAGGCCGGTAAGCGGCGCGCCCATCACCGCTTCGTTCATCCCGACGGCACCTGGGACGACGAGATCGACAGGTGGAAGTACGACCAGGTCGCAAGCATCCACATCGGTGGTCGCTACATCGATGCGCTCGCGGTATTCGGAGATCCTTGCCCCGATGACGCCACCTCGACATAGACCCGTCAAACTCCCGCGTTGAAGGCTGATCGCTCGGAACGGGCTTGCCCCTGAGTACCGAAGCGCCCCTATCGCGGCGAAACGCCCCATCGCTCTGAAACGTGATGCGCCTGACGAAAAACAACAACCCCTGCCCGATGCGTGCTCGCGCCACGGGCAGGGGTCGTTGTCGTCCGCCGAAGAGGGGCTCAGTCGTGCTCAGCCACCCCCTCGATCAGATGTCGTAGTACAGCTCGAACTCGTGCGGGTGCGGACGCAGCTGGACCGGGAGGATCTCCTCGGTGCGCTTGTAGTCGATCCACGTCTCGATGAGGTCGGGCGTGAACACGTCGCCCTGGGTCAGGAACTCGTGGTCCTGCTCCAGGTTGTCGAGCACCGCGTTGAGCGACGTCGGGACCATGTCGATCTCGTTGTACTCCTCCGGCGGCAGCTCGTAGATGTTCTTGTCGATCGGGGCCGGCGGCTCGATCTTGTTCTTGATGCCGTCGATGCCGGCCATCATCAGGGCCGAGAACGCCAGGTACGGGTTGCTCGACGGGTCGGGGCAGCGGAACTCGATGCGCTTGGCCTTCGGGTTCGAGCCGGTGATCGGGATGCGGACGCAGGCCGAACGGTTGCGGGCCGAGTAGACCAGCGCGATCGGGGCCTCGAAGCCCGGGACCAGACGGTGGTAGCTGTTCACCGAGGGGTTGGTGAACGCCAGCAACGACGGGGCGTGCTTCAGGATGCCGCCGATGTAGTGGCGCGCCAGGTCCGACAGTCCGCCGTAGCCGGCCTCGTCGTAGAACAGCGGCGAGCCGTCCTTCCAGATCGACTGGTGCACGTGCATGCCCGAGCCGTTGTCGCCGAAGATCGGCTTCGGCATGAAGGTCACCGTCTTGTCCGCGGCCCAGGCCGTGTTGCGGACGATGTATTTGAACTTCATGACGTCATCGGCTGCCTTGAGCAGCGTGTCGAACTTGTAGTTGATCTCGCCCTGGCCGGCGGTCCCGACCTCGTGGTGGCCACGCTCGAGGACGAGGCCCGCGTCGGCGAGGTTGGACATCATGTCGTTGCGCAGGTCGGCCGTCTGGTCGGTCGGCGCGACGGGGAAGTATCCGCCCTTGTAGCGGACCTTGTAGCCACGGTTGTCCGTCAGGTCCCCACCGGTCGACCAGGCCGACTCCAGCGACGTGATCTCGTAGAACGACTTGTTGGCGCTCGTGCCGAAGTTGACGCGGTCGAAGATGTAGAACTCGGCCTCGGGGGCGAAGAAGGCGGTGTCGCCGATGCCCGTGGTGGCCAGGTACGCCTCGGCCTTGCGGGCGATGTTGCGGGGGTCGCGCGAGTACGCCTCGCCCGTGATCGGGTCGTGGACGAAGAACTCCATCGCGAGCGTCTTGCGTGCCTTGAACGGGTCGAGGTAGGCCGTGCCGAAGTCGGGGAACAGCACCATGTCGGACTGGTCGATGCTCTGGAAGCCGCGGATCGACGAGCCGTCGAAGGCCACACCGTTCTCGGCGGCGTCGGCGTCGAACGTCCACGCCGGCAGCGTCACCTGCTGCTGGATGCCGGGCAGGTCGGTGAAGCGGACGTCGAGGTACTCGACGCCTTCGTCCTTGACGTACTTGAAGAACTCGTCGGCATTGCCGAACATGGGGCCTCCTCGGCCACGCGTGGGTGGCCAGATCGTCGATGTGGCGGGAGCGGCGCCTCGGCGTCCGCGTCACCGACGCTAGGCAGCGGCAGTTTCCCGGTCGTCACTCCATTGTTTCCGGCATGTTACAAGTCCCTGTGACACGTGAACCAGCGGTGACGGCCTCAGTGGCTCGGGCCGGGCCGATAGGCTCAGCGACGTGTACGACGTCTCGTTCGGCCGCCGCCTGGTCTCGCTCCTCATCGACTGGGCCGTCGCGACGCTGAGCGTCGTGGCCGTCACCCGCACGCCGCTCGCGGGGGAGGGAGCGGTCAGCTCGTTCTACACGCTCGGCGTGTTCTTCCTCGAGGTCACGCTGCTCACCGGCACGCTCGGCTTCTCGATCGGCAAGCGGATCATGAGCATCGGCGTCGTCGGCCCCGACGGCCGCCCCATCGGGGTGCCGAGGGCAGCGCTGCGCACCGCGCTGCTGTGCCTCGTGGTCCCTGCGCTCATCCAGAACGAGGACCAGCGCGGGCTGCACGAGATCGTGTCGGGCTCGCGGGTCGCACGTCGCACCCCGCCGTCCGCGTCGCGCACCTGAGCGTACGCGCGTGACCTACTGGTCGAGGTCGGCGCGGTTGCGCTCCACGGAGACCGCCCGGTCGCCCTCGAAGCAGAAGCGCGCCACGCCTCGGTAGGACTCGCGGTACGACGTCTTGGCGTACAGGCACTGGGCGCCGGACGGCTCGGGCGCGCCACCCTCGTCGAGGAAGGTCTGCGCCAGCTCGTCGTCATCGGTCGCGCCCCGGTCCTTCGCCGTCTCGGGCGTCAGCTGGTCGCCGCGCGCCTCGAGGGAGCGGTACGTCTGCGCCGACATCTCACCGGGGGTCGCACTACCTCCGCACCCGGCCAGCACGGCCGCAGCTGCGAGTCCGGTGGCCAGGCCCCGCCAGCGCGTCGAGCGGTGCATCAACCGCGCATCGCCCGGCGCGCACCCTTCATGCTCGTGGGCACGGGCCCACGCGGCATGGGTGCGGTCGGACGCATCGCGTCGAGCGCCTTGAGCTTGTTGATGATCGCCGTCTGCTCGGCCGGCTTGACCGACTTCGGCATCTTGCGCAGGTGCTTGACCAGCTTGGGCAGCGGCACCTCGCCGTCGCCACGGCCCACGACGACCTCGATCACCGGGACGTCGTCGCCGACGATGCGCACGTGCTTCTTGCGCTCGGCCGCGAGCAGGCTTCGCACGCGCGAGCCGTTGCCCTCACCCACGAGGACGATGCCCGGGCGACCGATCACGCGGTGCATGACGTCCTGGTTCTTGGTGAACCCGGCAGCAGGCTTGACGTTCCAGCCGCGCTTCATCATCTGCAGCGCGCCGGCGGCGGCACCGGGCTGGCCCTCCACCTGGGCGTAGGCGGCCTTCTCGGCGCGGCGGCCGAAGACCGCCAGCAGCGCGAGGATGCCGATGAGGATCGAGAAGACGACCGTGATGATCGTCCCGAACAGGCCCGTGCCCAGCACGAGCACACCGAGGATCGCTGTCACACCGGCGCCGATCAGGAACGTCAGCAGCAGGATCAACCCGATGTTGCGGTCGTTCTGCTTGGTGATCGTGTACGCCTGGCGCAGCTGGGCCAGGCGTCCCTTCGGTGGCGCGGCGGGGTTGGACATGACCCCATCCTACGATGCGGCTACGCGACGCCGTCCGTGTGGCGGAGCACGACCTCGCCCGTGGTCTGACGCTTCTCGACGGCCTGCTGGTACAGGCGGCCGGCGCGGTAGGACGAGCGCACGAGCGGGCCGGACATGACGCCGGCGAAGCCGATCTCGTCGGCCTCGTCCTTGAGCTCCACGAACTCCTCGGGCTTGACCCAGCGCTCCACGGGGTGGTGGCGCGGGCTGGGCCGCAGGTACTGCGTGATGGTGATCAGGTCGCAGCCGGCCTCGTGCAGGTCGCGCAGCGCCTGCGAGACCTCCTCGCGGGTCTCGCCCATGCCGAGGATCAGGTTGCTCTTGGTGACCAGCCCGTAGTCGCGGGCCTGCGTGATGACGCCGAGCGACCGCTCGTACGTGAACGCCGGACGGATCCGCTTGAAGATGCGCGGCACGGTCTCGACGTTGTGCGCGAGCACCTCGGGGCGGGAGTCGAAGACCTGCTCGAGCAGGTCGGGCTTGCCGTTGAAGTCGGGGATGAGGTTCTCGACGCCGGTTCCCGGGTTCAGCTCGTGGATCTTGCGCACCGTCTCGGCGTACAGCCACGCGCCGCCGTCGGGCAGGTCGTCGCGCGCCACACCGGTGATGGTGGAGTAGCGGAGCTGCATCTTCTGCACGCTCTCGGCCACGCGACGCGGCTCGTCGAGGTCCAGCGCGGACGGCTTGCCGGTGTCGATCTGGCAGAAGTCGCACCGCCGGGTGCACTGCTCGCCGCCGATGAGGAAGGTGGCCTCGCGGTCCTCCCAGCACTCGAAGATGTTGGGGCAGCCGGCCTCTTGGCAGACCGTGTGCAGCCCCTCGCCCTTCACGAGCTTCATCAGCTCGTTGTACTCCGGCCCCATCTTGGCGCGGGTCTTGATCCACTCGGGCTTCTTCTCGATGGGGGTCTGCGCGTTGCGGACCTCGAGCCTGAGCATCTTGCGGCCTTCGGGTGCGATCGTCACGCCCTCCACAGTACGCCGCCGACCCAGCCCCATCTCGTCCGCGGGGCTACGCACGCGTAGCACTGGGTAGGGTCGCGGCGTGGGGAGACTCGACCGCTCGTGGACGCGTCCGCGACCGACCCGTGCCCAGGTGCGCACCGACGTCCTGGTCGGTCTCGTCGCCGCCGTCGTCAGCGTCGCGTCGGTCGAGGTCTTCGCCAGCGCGTCCGGTGCCTCCACGGGCTGGAAGGGCGTCGAGGCCTACGTGTGGTTCGGGATCTGCGGCCTCGCCCTGTGCGGTCGCCGACGCTTCCCCATCACGGTGCTGCTCGTCGTGTCGGCCGTCTTCATCGTCATCGGCGAGCGGCTGCTGGAGCTCGGGGTCGTGTTCACCGTCCAGATGACGCTCTTCGCCGCCCTCTACGCCGCGTGGGCGTGGTCGCGGCGGCCGAGAGCCCTGTGGGCGGTGACCGGGCTGGTCCTGGTCGGCATGTTCGGCTGGTTGGTGTGGTCGCTGAACAACGGGACCATGGGGCCTCTCGGCGAGCAGACCGGGTTGCTCCCCCCGAAGGTGGCGCTCGTCGTCTACAGCCTGGCCATCAACGTCGCGTACTTCTTCGGTGCGATCGCGTGGGGGCAGTCGGCCTACCTCAGCGCACGCCGCAGCGCCCTCGTCGAGGACCAGCGCGAGCGCGAGCGGGCTGTGCAGGGTCTCGAGCAGCAGCAGGCGGTCCAGGCCGAACGCGTCCGCATCGCCCGCGACCTGCACGACGTCGTGGCGCACCACGTCAGTGGCATCGGGGTCCAGGCGGCCGGAGCCGGGCGGCTCCTCGAGGCCCGCCCGGAGCGGGCCCGCGAGGCGCTCACCGCCATCGAGACGTCGTCGCGGCAGGCGGTGTCCCAGATGCACCAGATCGTCGGGCTGCTGCGGTCCGCCGAGGAGGCCGGTCCCGCCGACCGCGGCCCGCAGCCGGGGATCGCCGACATCGAGGCGCTCGCCGTCACGACCGAACGCCCCGCCGTCGTGGTCGACGTCGTGGGCGCGCCGTTCCCCGTCCCCGACACCGTGGGGCTGTCTCTCTACCGCGTGGCCCAGGAGGCGCTCAGCAACGTGCGGCGCCACTCGGGGGCACCGTCGGCAAGGATCACGCTGCGCTACCTCACAGACTCGGGCGAGCGTCCGGCCGTCGAGGTCGAGGTGCTCGACGACGGTCCCACCCGCACCGCCCCCGACGAGGCCTCGGGTGGCTTCGGTCTCGACGGCATCCGCGAGCGCGCCGCCATGCACGGCGGCATCGCCGACATCGGCCCACGACCCACGGGCGGGTACCGCGTCCGGGTCCGCATCCCCGTCGACCAGGAGGACGCATGAGCGACCAGACCACCCGGGTGCTGCTGGTGGACGACCAGGAGCTGATCCGCGCCGGGTTCTCGATGATCCTCGAGGTCGAGACCGAGATCGAGGTCGTCGGCGAGGCGCGCGACGGCGACGAGGCGCTGCGCCAGGTCGCTGCGTTGAGGCCCGACGTGGTGCTCATGGACGTGCAGATGCCCGGCACCGACGGCATCACCGCCACCGCCCGCATCGCGCAGGACCACCCCGACACGCGCGTGCTCATCCTCACCACCTTCGACGACGACGAGTACCTGTTCGCCGCCCTGCAGGCCGGTGCCAGCGGGTTCCTGCTGAAGAACTGCCCGCCCGAGGACCTGGTGAGCGCCATCGGGCTCGCCGCCCAGGGTCACGCGCTCCTCGCCCCCGAGGTGACCCAGCGGGTCATCGCCCGCTCCACCGGCCGGTCGCGGGGCGACGCGAGCGTGCTCGACGACCTCACCGAGCGCGAGCGCGACGTCCTGAAGGCGCTCGGCCGCGGACTCAGCAACGCCGAGATCGCGGCCGAGATGTTCGTCAGCGGCGCCACCGTGAAGTCGCACGTCTCGCGCATCCTCACCAAGCTCGGCGCCCGCGACCGGGTGCAGGCGGTCATCGTCGCGTTCGAGTCGGGGTTGATGGACGACTGAGTCGGGCCTGCTTCCCGGGAAGAGCCGTCCGGTGAGGCGACCGCCTGACGACGCCTCCACGTAGCCGCGTGGGGGAGGCAGGTGTGGCCGCGCGGCCGATGCGCCACCGCCCTTCGGATCCCTAGCGTGGACGCATGATCACCGTCGAGAAGCTCACCAGACGCTATGGGGACACCACCGTCGTCGACGACGTGTCCTTCCAGGTCCGACCGGGGCGCACCACGGGATTCGTGGGGGCCAACGGCGCGGGCAAGACCACGACCATGCGCATGATCATGGGCGTGCTCGCACCCAGCGCGGGGGAGGTGCTCTGGAACGGCGAGCCCGTGACGGCCGAGGTCCGCCGCTCCTTCGGCTACATGCCCGAGGAGCGCGGCCTCTACCCGCGCATGAAGCTGCGCGACCAGCTCGTGTACTTCGCCCGGCTGCACGGCATGACCCCCGACGAGGGACGCAGCCGCACCGACGAGCTGCTCGGCCACTTCGGCCTCGAGAGCCGCGCCGACGACCTCCTCGACGAGCTGTCGCTCGGCAACCAGCAGCGCATCCAGATCGCTGCCTCCCTCGTCCACCGGCCCGCAGCCCTCGTGCTCGACGAGCCGTTCAGCGGTCTCGACCCGCTGGCCGTCGACTCCATGGTCGACCTGCTCCAGCGTGAGGCGGGCGACCTGCCCCTGCTGTTCTCCAGCCACCAGCTCGACCTCGTCGAGCGCCTCTGTGACGACCTCGTCATCCTGTCCGGCGGTCGCCTCGTCGCCGCCGGCCCCGTCGAGGAGCTCCGTGGACGCGGCGCCGACCGCTATCGCGTGGTCCTCGACGGCGAGGACGCCGCCTGGCTCCGCGACCTGCGTGGCGTCGTCGTCCGCGACGTCGACGGCCCGACCGCCCTGCTCGACCTCGACGGCCTCACCGCGCCCGAGCTCGTCCGCCACGTGGGGGAGCGCAGCGCCGTGATCGAGATCGCCCGCGACCACCAGCCCCTCTCCGAGATCTTCAAGGAGTCCGTCCGATGAGCACCTCCAGCCCCCGCGGCACGCGCAACCTCTGGCGCGTCGTCGCCCAGCGAGAGATCACCACCCGCGTGTGGGAGAAGTCGTTCCTGATCACCACGGTCCTGTCCTTCGTCATCATCCTGGGCGGCATCATCGGTGCCGACTTCTTCCAGGGACGCGACCAGGACCGCACCGTCGCCGTCGTGGACCCGGCCGCCGCCGAGGTGGTCGACGCCGCGTCGGCGGTCGCGACCAACCTCGACGACCGCGTGACGATCAAGGCCGACCGGGTCGACGACGCCAAGGCGGCCGAGCGTCTGGTCGAGGACGGGGACGCCGACGCGGCGCTCCTGGCCACCAACGACGGCTACGAGGTCGTGGGCGACCGCGACGTCGACTCCACCGTCTCCCAGGCCCTCGAGATCGCCGTGTCCTCGCAGGCGCTGGAGAGCAACGCCGCCGCGCAGGAGGTCGACCTGAGCGCCCTGCAGTCCGGGACGACCACGCAGGAGCGTCTGCTCGACCCCGCGTCGAAGGACGCGGGCCTGCGGCAGGCGGCCGCCTTCGGCTTCATCCTGCTGTTCTTCCTGACGGCGATCGGCTTCGGCATGGCCATCGCGGGCAGCGTGACGCAGGAGAAGGAGAGCCGCGTCGTGGAGATCCTCGCCGCCGCCGTCCCGATCCGGCAGCTGCTGTGGGGCAAGATCGCCGGCAGCACCGTGCTGGCGATCGGGCAGATCGTCCTGTTCGTCGCCGCCGCGGCGATCGGGCTCGCGGTCACGGGCCAGCTGTCCGGGCTCGAGGTCGTGGCCCCGGCGATGATCAGCTACATCGGCTTCTTCGTGATCGGCTTCGCCGCGCTGGCGAGCCTCTGGGCCGTCGCCGGCTCCCTGGCGTCGCGCCAGCAGGACCTGCAGTCGACCACCATGCCCGCGCAGATGCTGCTGATGGTGCCGTACTTCGTGTACTTCTTCGCCGGGGACGCGGTCAAGGAGGTCCTGTCGATGGTCCCGATCATCTCCACGATGCTCATGCCGGCGCGGATGGCCGAAGGAGCGGTCCCGGCCTGGCAGATCGCGCTCGCGCTCGGCGGCACGATCGTGGTCGCCGCGGTCATGGTCCGGGTCGGGGCCGCCGTCTACGAGCGGACCCTGCTGCGCACCGGGGACAAGATCTCCTACCGCGAGGCGCTGGCCAGCTCCGACGCCTGAGTCGTCAGCGGCTAGCCGGGAAGACCGAGCACGGGCACCTCCGGGGGGTGCCCGTGCTCGGCCGTCTGCAGGTCCGGCGACGGCGTGTAGGGCTCCCACGCGAGCAGGTCCACCAGGTGCGGGCGGACGGCCGCCGCGGCCTCGGGGACGGTCACGTCGCGCCCGAGCTCCTTCGACAGCGTGGTGACCCCGGCGTCGGCGATGCCGCAGGGGACGAACCGGTCGTACCAGTCGAGGTCGACGTCGGCGTTGAGCGAGAAGCCGTGCATCGTGACGCCGCGGGTCACGCGGATGCCGATCGCCGCGACCTTGCGCTCCGGGCCACGGGCGTCGGCCGCGAGCCACACGCCCGAGCGGCCCTGGACCCGACCGGCCGCGACGCCGAGGTCGGCGACCGCGCGGATGAGGGCCTCCTCCACGCGCCGGACGTAGTCGACGACGAGCACGTGCGACGGGAGCTTCGTGATCGGGTACCCGACCAGCTGGCCCGGGCCGTGGAAGGTGATCTTGCCGCCGCGGTCGACGTCGACGACGGGGGTGCCGTCGAACGGACGCTCGTGCGGCTCGGTGCGCTTGCCTGCCGTGTAGACGGGCGGGTGCTCGAGGAAGAGGGCGGTGTCGTCGATCTCGCCGGCCACGCGCTGGGCGTGCAGCTCGCGCTGCAGCTCCCAGGCCGCCTCGTAGTCCAGAGCGCGCTCGCCGTACCAGTCGTCGATGATCTCCAGGGTCACGCCTCCTACGGTAGCCCGCCTGTGGACACGCGTTCGACCCTCGTGGCCGCGCTGGGCACGCTGCGGGGATGACTGCGTGGTTCGCTGCCCTCGTCACCTGGTGGGGCACCCTGCTCGGGCCGGGCGACACCGCCGAGGAGTGCCTGCTGCTCGGTCGTCTCGACGCGGAGCGGGCGCACGCGTTCGTGCACGCCGACGTCGACCGGCTCGCTGCGGTCTACGCGTCCGACGGCCTGCGCGAGCGCGACGTCGAGGTGCTGGAGGACTACGCCGAGCGCTCGCTGAGGCTCGAGGGCATGGCCCAGCTGCGGTCGTCGTGCCGGGTGGTCGAGCGCGACGCCGACCGCGTCGCCCTCGACGTGGTCGACCGGCTCGGGCCCACGAGGGCCGTGAACGCGGGCGGGGCCGTGCCGCTGCCGACGGACGAGCCCACCCGACGTCGGGTCACCCTCGAGGAGACCGCGAGCGGCTGGCGGGTCGTGGCCTCACGCTGACGCGTCCTCGCCCACCGCGCCGTCGACCAGCTCGCGCACCACGTCGAGATGACCCGCGTGCCGGGCGTACTCCTGCAGCACGTGGAAGCCGATGGTGTGCAACGTGGGCGGGTCCGCGTCGAAGCGACCACCGAGGGCTGCTCGTGCGTCGAGCGGGTGCTCGCGCAGCACGGACTCGGTGCGCACCGCGCCCGCCTCGAGCCGTGCGAGCAGCGAGTCCGTGGTCGACCAGCGTCCGTCCGGTCCCTGGTCGCCCCAGGGGTCGGGCAGCGGCTCGCCGAGGAAGCCCCACACGAACCACCGTCGCTCCATGTGCACGAGGTGCGACAGGAGCTCGAGCGGCGTCCAGCCCGACGGCAGCACGGTCGTGCGGAGCGCGTCCGGCTCGAGACCGTCGAGCTTGCGCCGGACCTCGGCTCGGAAGAAGGCGAGGTACCGGACCAGCGACCCAGCGGTGTCGGGGTGCGTCCCGGTGGGCTCAGGAAGCACGGTCGTCGGCGAGTGCCGACGCGAGTGCACTGCGCAGGTCGGGGTCCTCGAAGACGAACCCGGCCGCCTGCAGGGCGGCGGGCGCCATGCGCAGCGAGCCCAGCAGGTCGTCGGACAGCGCTCCGAGCGCCACCTTCAGTGCGGGCGCCGGGGCGACGAGGAACGTCGGCCGTCCCAGGGCGTCGCCGAGGGCGTCGGTGAACTCCGCGTTGGTGGGGGCGTCGGGCAGGGAGAGGTTGACGGGGCCGGAGAGGTCGTCGCGCTCGAGCAGGAACGCCACGGCCCGGACCCAGTCGCGCCGCGACATGACCGACATGCGCTGCGTGCCCTTGCCCAGCCGCGGACCCAGCCCCGCCTTGAACGGCAGCAGCATGGGGCCGAGCAGGCCGCCCTCGTCGTCGAGGGGCAGGCCGGTGCGCAGCAGGCAGACCCGCTGCCCGGCCTGGACGGCAGGCTCGGCGGCGGCCTCCCACGCGACGCACAGGTCGGCGAGGAAGCCGTCGCCGTGGGCAGCGCCCTCGGTGAGCGGCTCCTGACCACGGTCGGCGCCGTAGATCCCCATGGCCGAGCCCGACAGCAGCACGGTGGGGGAGTCGGAGGCGGCCACGGCCTTGGCCAGCGTGGTGGTGGCGTCGACGCGCGACGACCACAGCTCCTTCTTGTAGGAGCTGGTGCGCGGCCACCGGGCGATGGACGCCCCGGACAGGTTGACGACCGCGTCGGCCCGGTCGATCAGCACCTGGTCGACCCGACCCTGGCTCGGGTCCCACAGGGAGGCGTCCGGGCCGGGGCTTCCCGACCGGACGAGGCGGGTCACCTGGTGACCCTCGTCCCGCAGGTGCGAGACGAGGGCCGAGCCCAGGAAGCCCGAGGCACCGCCGATGACGACGTGCATGTCAGCCGATCACAGCTCGCCCTCGAACGAGCCGCTCTGCAGCCGCTCCTTGACCGCGGTCAGGAACCGGCCGGCGTCGGCACCGTCGATGAGGCGGTGGTCGTAGGTGAGTGCGAGGTAGGCCATGCTGCGCACCGCGATGCTGTCGCTGCCCTGCGCGTCGGTGATGACGACCGGACGCTTGACCACGGCACCGACACCCAGGATCGCGACCTGCGGCTGGTTGATGATCGGCGTGTCGAACAGGGCGCCGTTGCTGCCCAGGTTCGTGATCGAGAACGTGCCACCGGAGAGCTCGTCGGGCGAGATCTTGTTGGTGCGCGTGCGCTCCGCGACGTCGGCGATCTTGCGGGCGAGGCCTGCGATCGAGAGGTCGCCGGCGTCCTTGATCGTCGGCACGAGCAGACCGCGCTCGGTGTCGACCGCGATGCCCAGGTGCTCACCGGACGGGTAGGTCACGGTGCCCTCCTCGAGGTCGAGGGCGGCGTTGAGCGTCGGGTGGGCCTTGAGCGCCTCGACGACGGCCTTCGCGAAGAACGGCAGGAACGTCAGCTTGACGCCCTCGCGCTCGAGGAACGCGTTCTTGTGCTTGGCGCGCAGCCGCGCGATCTCGGTGACGTCGACCTCGTGCACCTGCGTGAGCTGGGCCGAGATCTGCAGCGACTCGGTGAGCCGCGAGGCGATGACCTTGCGCAGACGGCTGACCTTCTCGGTCTTGCCGCGCAGGGGCGACGGCTCGGTCGAGGCGGCGGCCGCCGCGGGTGCCGAAGCGGCCGCAGGCGCCTGCTCCGCGGGCTTGCTCTGCTCCTCGGCCTTCTTGGCCGCGTCGAGCACGTCCTGCTTGCGGATGCGACCGCCCACGCCACTGCCGGTGACGGCGGCGAGGTCGACGCCGTGCTCCTTGGCCAGCTTGCGCACGATCGGCGTCACGTAGGTGTCGCCGCCGCTCTGGGTCGAGGCACCGGAGCTCTGCTGCGGGGCGTCCTTCGTCGGCTCGGGGCGGGCCTCGTTCTCGGGGTGGGCCTGCTTCTCCGGCTCTGCGGTCGGGGCGGGTGCGCTGGAGCCCGAGTCGGACTTCGCGACCTCGTCGGCCTTCTCCGGCTGGCTCTTCTCGGCCTCGGCGGCCTCCTCGAGCTCCTCGGCCTTCTGCGGGTCCTCTGCGGGGTCGGTCTCGCCGGAGTCGGCCGGAGCCTCGTCCTTCGACGAGCCGGAGTCGCCACCGGACGAACCGGCCGCGGAGGCGTCGCCGACGATGGCGAGCACGGCACCCACCTCGACGGTCTCGTCCTCGTCGACCTTGATCTCGAGGATCGTGCCGGCGACCGGGGAGGGGATCTCGGTGTCGACCTTGTCGGTGGAGATCTCGAGCAGGGGCTCGTCGACCTCGACGGTGTCGCCGACGGCCTTCAGCCACGTGGTGACGGTGCCCTCGGTGACGCTCTCGCCGAGCTCGGGCAGCTTGACCTCGGTGCCCTCGCCGGTCTGGTTCGTCTCCAGGTGGGGCTCCTCGCCGTCCTGGTTGGTGGGCGTGCCGTCGGACTCGCGGGCCGGCTCCTCGCCGGGCTGCTCGGCCTGTGCCTGGTCGTCGGACGAGCCCTCGTCGTCGGAGGAGCCCTCCTCGACGTCGGCGTCCTCGGTGTCCTCCGGCTCGGCGGGCGCCTCGTCGGAACCACCGTCGTCCGACGGGCTCTCGTCGGCGTCACCGATCACGGCGAGGTCGGCGCCGACCTCGACGGTCTCGTCCTCCTCGACCTTGATCTCGAGGATGGTGCCGGCGACGGGGGAGGGGATCTCCGTGTCGACCTTGTCGGTGGAGATCTCCAGCAGGGGCTCGTCGACCTCGACGGTGTCGCCGACGGCCTTGAGCCACGTGGTGACGGTGCCCTCGGTGACGCTCTCGCCGAGCTCGGGAAGGGTGACGGTCGTTGCCATGGTGTCGTCCTCGTTCGGGTCAGGCGTGCGAGTGGAGGGGCTTGCCGGCCAGGGCGAGTGCAGCCTCGCCGAGAGCCTCGTTCTGCGTGGGGTGCGCGTGGATCAGCTGCGCGACGTCCTCGGGGTAGGCCTCCCAGTTGACGATCAGCGAGGCCTCACCGACCTGCTCGCCGTAGCGGGCGCCGATCATGTGGACGCCGACGATCGGGCCGTCCTTCTCGCGCACCAGCTTGATGACGCCGGCGGTGCCGAGGATCTGGCTCTTGCCGTTGCCGCCGAGGTTGTACTCGACGGTCTCGACGTTGTCGTCGCCGTACTTCTCCTTGGCCTGCGGCTCGGTGATGCCCACCGAGGCGAGCTCGGGGTCGCAGTAGGTGACGCGCGGGATGCCCGGGTCGAGCACGGGCTGGGGGTTGAGGCCGGCGATCTCCTCGGCCACGAAGATGCCGTGGGCGAAGCCGCGGTGGGCCAGCTGGAGACCGGGCACGAGGTCACCCACGGCGTAGACGCCGTCGACGTTGGTGTGCAGGCGCTCGTCGGTGGGCACCCAGCCGCGGTCGACGGTGACGCCGACCTCCTCGAAGCCGTTGCCGTTGCCGTTCGGGCCTCGGCCGACCGCCACGAGGACGAGGTCGGTCTCGATGGTCTTGCCGTCCTCGAGGGTCACGATCACGCCGGAGTCGGTCTGCTCGACACCGGAGAACTTGGTGCCGGTCTTGAAGGCGATCTTGCGCTTGCGGAACGCGCGCTCGAGGTTCTTCGAGAGCGTCGGGTCCTCGAGGGGCACGAGCGTGGGGAGGGCCTCGATGATCGTGACGTCGGCCCCGAAGGACTTCCAGACGGAGGCGAACTCGACGCCGATGACGCTGCCGCCGATGATCACGACACGCTCGGGGACCTCGCTCATCGTGAGGGCCTCCTCGCTCGTGACGACGCGACCGCCGATCTCGAGACCGGGCAGGCTGCGGGCGTAGGAGCCGGTCGCCAGCACGACGTTCTTGCCGGTGTACCGCTGGCCGTCGACCTCGACGGTGTCCTTGGCGACGAGCACGCCCTCACCCTCGACGACCGTGATGCCGCCGGACTTGATGAGGCCCTGCAGACCCTTGTAGAGACGGTCGATGACGCCGTCCTTGTAGGCGTTGACGGCGGCCATGTCGATGCCCTCGAACGTGGCCTTGACGCCGTAGTTCTCGCTGTGGCGGGTCTCGTCGGCGACCTCGGCCGAGTGCAGGAGCGCCTTGGTGGGGATGCAGCCGTTGTGCAGGCAGGTTCCCCCGACCTTGCCCTTCTCGACCAGCGCGACGCTGAGGCCGAGCTGCACCGCGCGGAGGGCGCAGGCGTAGCCGCCGCTGCCGCCGCCCAGGATGACGATGTCGAAGGTGTTCTGGTCGCCCGGGCTGTCCGCCACAGTGTCCTCCCGCGTGGATGAGTCGTTCTCCGTCATCTTGTCACCCTCGCGTGCGACCGCACCACGGGGGGAGCGACCGGCGAGTAGGTTGCGGTGTGACCCGTGGGGCGCCGCCCGGCGACCTGCCGCGCGGGTCCCTGCGCGATTCTCCCGGTCGTCCACCAGTCGTCGGGCAGAATGTCGCCATGGCTCTGTTCGGCCGCCGACGCGGCAGCTCCGATCGTCGCGCGACGCGTGACGACATGGCCACGCTGCGCGCCTGGGCGGGGGAGCGTGACGGCGTCGAGGCGTACGTCGAGCCGCGCACGTCGTTCAATGAGCCGACGGTCGTCCTCGTGGCGTCGGACGGTGAGTCCATCCGCCGTCGGGTCGAGTCGCCCAAGGCGGCCGCCGACCTCGCCCGCAAGCTGGCGATCCCCGTCTACGACGCCAACCGGGTGGGGTACCCGCAGCGCATGCGCGACTACGCCGTGCGCAAGCAGGCCCGCGACACCGGTCGGGCGCGCTCGTCCGCGCCGGGCCCGCGTCGCTCCACGCCCGGTGGCTCCACGGCGCCGGCGCCGTCGGGCCCGCGTCCGCTCTCGCCGCGCGAGCGCGACGCGATCGCCACCCTCCAGGTGTCGGCCGACGTCACGGGCGACGCCACCGTCCGCCCCGACGACGAGGTGCTCCGTCGCTGGTGGAAGCAGGCGCGTGCCCGCTCCCACCCCGACCGCCGCGGTGGCGACCGCAGCGAGTGGGACGAGGTCGAGCAGGCCGCCCGCACCCTCGGCCTCGCCGGCGACTGACCCGCACGCCTCAGTCGGCGTGCTCGGGGGGCCAGACGACCGTGAACCGCTCGAAGACGACCTCGACGTGGTCGACATCGGCCTCGTCGGCCAGCCCGAGTCCGCGCGCCACGTAGCGGCGGTGCTCCCGCAGCCAGGAGTCACGGGTGCGGTCGTCCTCGCCCTCGTCCCATGCGAAGACGTCGTCGACGGAGTCGAGCCGTCCCGAGCGCACGTCGGTGGTGCGCAGCACGACGCGTGACCGCCCGGAGCCGTCCTCCACCACCCAGTGGCCGCCCAGCACGACGGGCTCGTCGGGGTCGGGCAGTCCGCAGGTGGCCCGCTTCGGGCCGTGGAGCACGTAGTCGAGGAGCCGGTCCGCCATCGCGGCCGAGCTGCCGAACGGTCCGACAGCGGGCACCTCGTCGCGGTGCTGTGGGTGCGCCGCGACGTAGGCGGCCCAGAGCGGATCGTCGCTCACGACCAGCCCGCCTCGTCGAGCCCGCCCGGGACCTCGACGTCGGGCGACGCGTCGTACGGGGTCCGGGTGAACGCGAACGTGGCGAGGTCCAGCTGGACGGGTCGGCCGTCGGCGTCGCGGCGCACCGTGAGCCGCTCGTTCTCGTAGTAGCCCTCGAGACCGACCCACGCACCGTCGGCGGTGGAGGCGAAGCGCGCACCGCGGCCCTGCCCGGGCTCGCCGAGGACGAGCTGGTCCCCGTCGAGCCGGACGGTGTAGCGGGACGTCCCCCAGAACCAGTCACCCACGAGGTCGAGCCTCTCCCGCTGGGCAGTCGCACGGCGCCACGGCGCCGAGGCGACCGGCTCGCGATCGCGCACGAGGTCCAGCAGGTCGGTCCCGACCGGGCCCAGCCCCGAGGTGGTGTTGGCCAGCACCACGACGCCGTCGCCTGACTCGACGTCGACGCGCAGCGAGGCCAGGAAGCCCGGCATGGATCCGCCGTGGCCGACGTACCGGCGGCCCGCGACGTTCCAGACCTGCCACCCGAGCGCGTGGGCGCCTGTCCACGGCTGTCCGGTGACGTCGCTCACCGCGACGGGCCGGAGCATCTCGCGCAGCGTGGCGTCATCGAGCAGCCCGGCGGTGTGGCCGGCGGCGAAGGCGGCCCACCGGGCCAGGTCCTCGGCGCTGGACCAGAGCTGGCCGGCCGGGGCCAGGGCAGCGGCGTCGTGCTCGGGCTCGACGTGCGCCAGGTCGGCGAACGGGTGGACCGCGAGTCCGGGGGCGGCGTCGTCGGTCGGCCGGTGGCTGGTGGCCACCATGCCGAGGGGATCGAGCAGGTCCTCGTGCACGGTGTCGTGCCAGGGCCGACCCCGCAGCCGGGAGACGAGCTCGCCGAGCACGCCGAAGCCGGTGTTGGAGTAGTGGAAGCGGGTGCCGGGCGTGAACAGCAGGCGCGGTCCCGACGCCAGCAGCTCGTCCCAGGCCTGGCCGGGCGTCCGCTCCCACCACGGTCCGTTGGTCTCGGCCTGCAGGCCCGACGTGTGGCTCAGGAGCTGGGCGACCGTGACCGGTAGGTCGGTGCCGCTCGCCGCCCGGGGCCCGGCACCCCCGCCGAGCTCCGGCAGGTGGTCGCCGATCCGGTCGTTCAGGTCGAGCAGACCAGCGTCGCGCAGCTGCAGCACCTGGGTGCCGACGAACGTCTTGGTGATGGACCCGATCCGGTACTGGGTCTGCGGCGTGGCGAGCGGGGAGTCCGCCTTGCCGTCGAGGTGGCCGGCCGCACCGCTCCACACCACCGCACCTCCGCGCACGACGGCCGCCGTGACCGAGGGGACGCGGCGGCGGACCTGCTCCTCGGCGAGGCGGGCGTCGAGGGCACGACGGGTGCCCTCCAGCAGTGGTCCGACCTCGGTGGCGGGTCGGTCCTCAGGCACCGGCGGCGGCCAGGTCGCTCGCCAGACGCACGAGCGTGCGGACCGACACCCCGGTCCCGCCCGACGGCGTGTAGCCGTGCTCGGCGCCGTCGTTGAACGACGGACCGGCGATGTCCAGGTGCGCCCACGGGGTCTCGCCGACGAACTCGCGCAGGAAGGCGGCCGCGAACAGGGTCCCGCCGTACGGCTTCGGGTTGTGCTGGCGGATGTCGGCGATCTTGGAGGACGTGACGGCGGACTTCATCTCCTCGACGATCGGCAGCGGCCACATCGACTCCCCGGTGGCCTTCGCGGCGTCGAGGACCGACTCGCTCAGCGCGTCGTCGTTGCCGAGCACGCCGCTGGTGCGCTCACCGAGCGCCACGACGCACGCACCGGTCAGCGTCGCGACGTCGATGATGCGGTCGGCGCCGGCCTCCACCGCCAGGGAGAGACCGTCGGCGAGCACGAGGCGACCCTCGGCGTCGGTGTTGTGCACCTCGACGGTGGAGCCGGAGCGCATCGTGAGCACGTCGCCGGGGCGGGTGGCCGAGCCGCTGGGCATGTTCTCGGCGAGGCAGGCGAACGCCGTGACCTTGATCGGCAGCCCGAGCTCGGCGATGGCCAGGGTCGCGGCCACGACCGCAGCCGCGCCCGCCATGTCGATCTTCATGGTCTGCATGCCGGCGCCGCTCTTGATCGAGAGGCCGCCCGAGTCGAAGGTGATGCCCTTGCCCACGAGGGCGAGGTGGGTGACGGGCTTGCGGGGCTCGTAGCTGAGGCGCACCAGCCGGGGCGGCGCGTCGGACCCGGCGCCCACGCCGAGGATGCCGCCGCAGTGCTCCTTCTCGAGGCGCTTCTCGTCCCACACCGAGACCTTGACGGGGGTGCCACCGGCGCGCTCGACGATCTGGTCGGCGAAGGCCGGCGGCCGCAGGTCGCCGGGCGGGGTGTTCACCCAGTCACGCGCCAGGGCCGTGGCGCGGGCCACCACTGCGGCGCGCTCGACGGCGTCGACGACCGTCGACTGGCGGGCGAAGGCGGACAGCACGGTGAGGGTCCGCACGCGATCGTCGTCGGACGTCGGCTTGGTCTTGTAGGCCTCGTAGCGGTAGGAGCCGAGCAGGGCGCCCTCCGCCACGGCCGTGACCTCGTCGCCCTCGGCCGGGTGCAGGGCCAGCGCCACGGACGTGGCCTTGGTGCGGGCCGCCGCACGCACGCCGCTCGCGGCCGCACGGCGCAGCTCCTCCGCATCGGGCTCGGCGCTCAGGCCCACGGCCACCACCGTCGAGACCTTGGCGGCCTCGCCGGCAGGGACGGTGACGACCTGGCCCTTCTCGCCGGTGAAGCCCAGCAGGGCCAGCGTCGAGGCGTGGTCGCCGGCGTCGTCGTCGTTGCGCACGCCCAGCACGAGGACGTCGGCCTTGACCGACGACGGCTTGGCTGTGCTGACCGAGACGTCAGGCAGAAGGGACTCGTTCACGCGCGACGGCGTCGAAGGGGCCATGGATCCCATGTAATCACGCAGGCCGCTAGGTTGAGTCGCATGGACCTGCTCCGCTCGCCGCTGCACGACCACCACGTGGCCCTGGGGGCCAAGATGGCCGAGTTCGGCGGGTGGACGATGCCGCTGGAGTATCCCTCGGAGTCCGGCGGCGGGGTGCTCGCCGAGCACGCGGCCGTGCGGGAGGCTGCGGGCCTGTTCGACGTGAGCCACCTGGGCAAGGCGAGCGTGCGGGGGGCGGGCGCCCTCGACCACGTGAACGCCGTCCTCACCAACGACCTGCGGCGCATCGGCCCCGGACAGGCGCAGTACACGCTCTGCTGCGACGAGACCGGTGGCACGGTCGACGACCTCATCGCCTACGTCCGCAGCGAGTTCGACGTCTTCCTCGTGCCGAACGCCGCGAACACCGCCGCCGTGGTCGCGCAGCTGCAGGCGTCGGCCCCGGAGGGGGTCGAGGTCGTCGACCGGCACCGCGAGCTCGCCGTGCTGGCGGTGCAGGGTCCGTCGAGCGAGGCCGTCCTCGAGGCGGTCGGCGTGCCCGTCGACCACGCGTACATGTCGTTCGTCGAGGCGCCCGTGGGTGGCGCCGAGGCCATCGTGTGCCGCACCGGCTACACCGGTGAGAAGGGCTACGAGCTCGTGGTCCGGGCCGACGACGCCCCCGCGGTGTGGGAGGCGCTCCTGGCGGCCGGCGCGCCGCACGGTCTGCGGCCCTGCGGCCTCGGTGCCCGCGACACGCTCCGAACCGAGATGGGGTATCCGCTGCACGGCCACGAGCTGTCCCTCGAGATCTCGCCGGTCATGGCGCGCGCGGGCTGGGCGGTCGGCTGGGACAAGCCCACGTTCGCCGGCAAGGACGCCCTGACCCGCCAGCGCGAGGAGAAGACCGTGCCGCTGGTGCGTGGCCTCCTGGCTGCAGGACGCGGCATCCCGCGTCCTGGGATGGTCGTGCGGTCCGTCGGCCCCGACGGCGAGCCCGGCGACGTGGTCGGCGAGGTCACGTCGGGGACCTTCTCGCCGACGCTGCGCCAGGGTGTCGGCCTGGCCCTCCTGGACCGGTCCGTCGGCGACGGTGACGACGTGGTCGTGGAGGTCCGCAGGCGTGCGGAGCGCTTCACGGTCACCAAGCCGCCGTTCGTCACGACCTCGACCTGACGACTTCCGACGCGACACGGGCCGTGGCCTGCGCGACGATGACCGGACCGAACGACTGCTGGACCGAACGAGGAGGACGGCGATGAGCTGGAGCTGGGTGCTGGAGACCGCCGACGGGCAGGACAAGGGCCGGTCGGAGGAGTTCGACAGCCGCGGTGACGCGGAGTCGTGGGTGGGGGAGACGTTCTCCGAGCTGATCGACCAGGGCGTCGACCAGGTCCGGCTGCTCGACGGCGACACCGAGGTCTACGGACCGATGTCGCTGCACAGCGCGTAGCCGTCGAGCCGCTCGCCGCCCGGGGCGTGCGAAGCGGGACCCGGCCGCTTCACGGTTGGGCGGACGCGCCGCCGGCCCGGTCGTAGCGCTCCGCGAGGAGGGCGAAGGCCGAGACCAGCTCCGGCGGACCGACGACGTCCATCGCCGACTCGAACCTCCCGAACCAGGCGGCCAGCGCGCCCCAGGACCAGGAGCCGGTCTCGATGCTGCAGCGGTGGTCGTCGAGTGCGACGAGCACCCCGTCGTCCACGAAGGGGCGTACCTCGTGCGCCGGCCGGTGCAGCACGACCGTGCCGCGGCAGGGCCACGCGTCCAGGTCCGACCCCTTGAACCGTGCCGACACGAACGCCTGCACGTCGCCGCCCGGCACGGACCGTGGCTGGAACCGCGGCCCGGTCGGCGTGCGCGGGCCGACGCGGTCGGCGCTGAAGATCCGCCAGTCCTCGCGGTCGAGGTCCCACCCGACGAGGTACCACCGTCCGGAGGAGCTGACCAGGTGGTGCGGCTCGACACGTCGCGCCGCAGGGACGTCGTCACCCGCGTCCGGTGCTCCTCTCGCGACGTAGTCGAAGCGGAGGACCTCGCGATCCCGTATCGCGTTGGCGAGGGTGACGAGGACGTCGACCGCCACGCTCGGGCGTGCCGTGCCCCGGGATCGGATCGTGGTCACCTGCAGCGCGTCCAGGCGGTGCCGCAGCCGCGCGGGCATCACCTGACGGATCGTGACGAGGGCGCGGACCGCGGCCTCCTCGATGCCGACGCCGGAGGCCGGTGCGGTCTGCAGCGCGACGGCCACCGCGACGGTCTGGTCGTCGTCGAAGAGCAACGGGGGCAGCTCGGAACCGGCAGCGAGCCGGTAGCCGCCGTCCGGGCCCGTGGCGGCCTGGATGGTGTAGCCCATCTCACGGAGTCTCTCGACGTCGCGGCGCACCGTGCGGTCGCTGACCTCCAGCCGCGAGGCGAGGAGGGGACCCGGCCAGTCCCGCCGTGCCTGGAGCAACGACAGCAGACGCAGGAGCCTGGCGGTGGTGGTCACAGGGTCGAGATTACGTGGAGTTCAGGACAGAAGCCGGCCTGAACGGGTGTCACGGTGGGTCCACCGGCCGACGCGGCCGGCCACCACCGAAGGAGAAGACATGACCATCCAGACCGTCACCCACCTGAACTTCCGCGGCGACGCCCGCGCGGCGCTCGAGCTCTACCAGTCCGTGTTCGGCGGCCACCTCGCCATCACCACCTACGCCGACGCCGGCATGCCGGCCGACGCGCCCGGGGCGGGTGCGGTCCTCTTCGGCCTGGTGTCCGCCGACAACGGGTTCCGCGTGATGGGCTACGACGTCCCCGGCCGGACCGAGGGCATGCTCGTCGGCGGAGGCACCACCCGCCGGGAGAACCACACGACGCTCACCGAGCAGGCGGTGTTCGTCTCGGTCGCGTCGGACACCCTCGAGGAGCTCCAGGGCTACTGGGACGACCTCGCGGTGCAGGGCGTCGTCGTCGAGGCGCTCGCGGCCTCGGCCTGGAGCGCAGGGTTCGGCATGCTCACCGACCGGTTCGGCGTCACGTGGAGCTTCAGCGTCGTGCCGTCCTGACCGCGTCGCGGCGGCGCTGCGACCTGGTGGTCTAGTAGCGGTCCCGCAACGGGGCGCCGCGATCGATGGAGACGGCCGGCAGCCGGAAGCGACGCAGCTGGGTGCTGCGCAGCACCGAGTAGCCGACGGCACCCTTCGTGGGGGTGTCCGGGAACCGCTCACGCAGACCGCGCTTGAGGCCGCGGACCATGACCACCTCGTCGAGGATCGTGAGCAGCAGGATGACCGCCCACGCGTAGAAGACGACGAGCTGGGCCCAGGGCTGGTTGATGAAGCTCAGCACCAGCACGAGCAGCAGGATCGGGAGCAGGTACTCGGCGACGTTGCGACGGCGGTCGACGAAGTCCCGGGCGAAGGCGCGGACCGGTCCGCGGTCACGGGGCGGCAGGTCGGAGCCCTTGCCGGCGCGGAGCGCCTCCTGCTGCCGCTGGCGCAGCTGCGCGCGGGCGTCGCGCTCTCGACGCATCTGTTCCTTGCGCGTCAGGGGCGTCTTCATGGCCTTCTTGCGGGCGGCCTCGGCCTCCTTGCGACTGGGAGTCGCGCGGCCCTTGGCGTTGTTGCTCTGGCGGTCGTCCGGGGCGGCGTTGTCCTGCGTCACGGCGTCACCCTACACAGGAGGACCTCGCCATCCTCACCCCTGCAGGCGGTCGTCCACGTCGCGCGCGATGGTCGCCTGCTCCTGCGTCGGGACCGACGTGTCACCCGTCGCGACGAGGACCACGACGACCTCGGCGCGCCGGAACACGACCACGCGGAACCGGTTGCCGGCGCCGTCGTCGTAGTCCCAGCCCACCTGCTGGTCGCCGAGCCCGTCGAGCTCGTCCTCGGGGACGGGCTCGGTCGTGAACCCCTCCTCCTCGCACGTGGTCCGGACCGCCACGAGAGCGTCGAGGGTGTCGGTGGCGGCCTGCTCGTCCGCGACCATCCCGTACTCGAGCACGGAGCGCGGCAGCCCCTCCTGCTCGTAGTAGGAGACGCGACCCTCCTTGACGTCTGCGGGCTCGGCGGGGACGCCGCAGTAGCGGGGCTTGCCGGGGTTGCCCGAGATGCGCTCGCTGGCCGGCACGCGGACCCAGCCCTTCGGCAGCCCGTCCTCCGGCAGGATCGTGAGGTCGGCGCGCTGGTCGGCGGACGTGCGCTCGGGCGCGGCGGGCTCGTCGCCGCCCGTGCAGCCGCTCACCGTCACCAGGAGGGTGACGGCGAGCAGCGACGCGACGCGGGTGAACGGGTCACGGACCATTGCGGATCGCCTCCTCGAGGATGGCGGCCATCTCCTCGTGTCCTCGGTCGTTGGGGTGGTAGCTGCCGTTCTTGTCGGGCTTGCCGTCGGCGATGCGGACCTCGATGTTGTTCATGCAGGCGTTGGAGGTGCCGATCTCGCACCCGTTGAAGGCGTCGTACATGTCGACGTACTGGAAGGCACCGGGGTTCTCCTCGTTGAGCTCGTTCACGAGGTCCTCGATCTGGCCGTCCATGTCCTCGACCAGGTCGTTGATGGCCAGGATGTCATCGGTGTCGATCTGCGTGCCGTCGCTCCACGCGCTGCCCGGGTCCTCGGGGAAGAAGCGCGGGTAGCCGAGCACCAGGATCCTCGCGTTCGGGGCCTGCTCGCGGATCTGCGGCAGCAGCTCGCGCATGTTCTCGATGGCCTGGGCGATGTTCTCGTCGGCCTCGTCGCGCTCGGACTGGTTGTCGAAGCAGCTGTGGAACGGGTTCATCCCGTCCTTGATGCACTGCTCGAGCGTGTTCGCGAACTTCGCGTCGTTGCCACCGATGGTGAAGGTGACCAGGCTGGTGTCCTCGTCGAGGTTGTCCAGCTGCGCCGGTTCGTCGTCGTTGTCGCTGTTGGGCTCGGTGAAGTCCTCGGTGACGGCACCGGAGCAGGCCGCGAAGGTGTAGCCGCCGGCGAAGTCGAACGTGTCGTTGATCTGCTGGGAGTACGCGCCCTCGGACCGGTGGCACATGTTGTTGTACGGCGCCTCGGTCTGGGTGACCGGGACCTCGACGCAGCCGTACTGGTGGCAGTAGAGCTGCGGCTGGGGATTGCCGTCCTCGTCGAGGTTCTCGTAGTAGTCCTCGGCCTCGGAGGCGTAGTTCTCGTCGGTGTCGGGGTCGTACTCCGAGCCGCCCTCCCCGGAGGAGAAGGAGTCGCCGAGGGCGACGTACTCGCCGGCCTCGGCCTGCTCCTGCGGTGTGAGCGAGGGGTCGAGATAGGTCGGCACCGTCGAGTCGCCGGGCAGGGGCGCGGTGGGCTCCGGCACCTCGCCGCAGTCGCTGCCGCCGGTGATCTCGCAGATCTTGGTGCTGACGGTGGCCCTGATGGGCTCGCTGTTCGCCGTGATGGTCCAGACGATCCCGCCGACCAGGATCGCGGCGAGGACGATGACGCCCACGAGCTCGAGCGAGCCTTGGCCCCGCTCGAAGCGTCGTGGTCGCACTGTCTGCATGGCTCCATGGAAGCGAGACGGGTACCCGGGCGCCCAGGGCCCTGGGACCCAGATGCTCCGCTGCGGCGTCCGTCGGTCGTGCAGCCCCGGTCGTGCACGGTGCCCGTACTCTGGCGCCATGGGGATCGGACGCAGGATTCGCGACATCTGGCGGTCGCGGTCGCACCAGGAGCTCGACGGCGACGCGTTGCGCAGCTCGCTCGACGACACCTACCGGGGTCAGCTGGCCCACCTGCAGCGCGTGCGTCGCGGCGTCGCGGACGTCACCACGAGCCGCAAGCGCGTCGAGGTGCGGCTCCGCCAGCTCGAGCAGCAGTCCAGCACCTTCGAGGGCCAGGCGCGCGAGGCCGTCGCCCGGGGTGACGACGACGCGGCCCGCGCGGCACTCGGGCGCAAGGTCGGGCTCGAGGAGGCCCTGGCGGACCTGCGCGAGCGGCACGCCGCCCTCCAGAAGGAGGAGGCCACGATCACCGACGCGGCGACCCGCCTGGAGCAGAACATCGAGGACTTCCGGCTCCGCAAGGACACGCTCACGGCCCGCCAGTCCGCGGCCGAGGCCCGTTCGCAGCTGACCAGCGCCGACTCCGGCATCACCTCCTCGCTCAGCACCGTCAACCAGCAGATGGAGGCGGCCGAGCGGCACACCCGAGAGCTCGAGGCCAAGGCCGACGCCGTGGACGAGCTCGTCGCCGACGGGGTCGTCGCGCGGCCGGGCGAGGACACCGCCGACCTCGAGGCGCGCCGCTTCGACCGCGAGCTCGGGATCGACCCGTCCTCCACGGACACCGAGTCAGGGGAGGACGGCCGTGGCCCGCACCAGATTCAGGCCTGACGCGGGGCTCTCCCGACGGATGTTCGGGGTGAGCCTCGGGCTCGGCGCCCTCTACGTCGCCTTCGGCGCGATCCTGATCAACTTCTCCGGCAGTGCGGTCGTCGGGCTCGTCATCGTGATCGCCATGGCCTGGGGCCAGTGGTACTTCTCCGACAAGCTCGCCCTGCGGTCCATGGGCGCGAAGGTCGTGACCCCGGAGCAGGCCCCCGAGCTGCACGCCATGATCGACCGGCTGTGCGTCATGGCCGACATGCCCAAGCCGACGGTGGCCGTCGCGGTCACCGACATGCCGAACGCCTTCGCGACCGGCCGCACGCCCAGCCACTCCGCGGTGTGCGTCACGACCGGCATCATGCAGCGTCTCGACGCCGACGAGCTCGAGGGCGTGCTCGCGCACGAGCTGGCCCACGTGGCCAACCGCGACGTCTCGGTCATGACGGTCGCCTCGTCGCTGGGCCTGCTGGCCGGCTTCATCACCCGCTGGGGCCTGTACTTCGGCCGGGGCGGCAGCAACCGCAACGGCAACAACGTGCCCTTCATCGTCGTGTTCCTCGTGAGCATGGTGGTGTACTTCATCAGCTTCCTGCTGACCCGGGCGCTGTCGCGGTACCGCGAGCTCAGCGCGGACCGCAGCGGGGCGTACCTCACGGGGCGTCCCTCGAAGCTGGCGTCGGCCCTCACCAAGATCTCGGGCGACATGAGCCGCATCCCCAACAAGGACCTGCGCGACTCCCAGGCCCTGAGCGCGTTCTTCTTCGCGCCGGCCATCAGCCGCGCGTCGGCCGGTGCCCTCATGGCCACCCACCCGCCGCTGGAGCAGCGCCTGGCGCAGCTGGCCAAGGTCGGCGCCGAGCTCTCGGATCCGATCTGATGGGCCCGATCTGATGGGCCCGATCTGATGGGCTGGCTCGACGGGATCCTCGGGCGCTCCAAGCCGCCGGAGGCCGACCTCGACGTGCTGTTCGGCGTGCCCCAGGCGGGGTTGTCGCTGCAGGCTGCCGGCTTCACGGCCACGGGCGCCGGAGCCGTGTGCTTCCGCGACGTCGATGGCGTGAGCGACGACCAGGTCGTGGCCGAGGTGCAGCAGGTCATCGGGACCGACGCCTCGGCGGCGGTCGAGCTGAGCGACGACGGGCGAGGCTTCCGCTGGATGCAGGTGACCCGGTCGCCGGGCGACCTCACCGGCCTGGTCACCGACCTTCACGCGGCGAACTCCTCGCTCGCCGACGCCGGGTACGGACCCCAGCTCCTGTGCTCCACGGTCCTGTTCACGGCACCTTCCGGCGGAGCGCTGGCGCTGGTCTACCTGTTCAAGCAGGGCACCTTCTACCCGTTCGCGCCGGTCGCCGGCCAGCGTCGGGACAACCCGGTCGAGATCCAGGTCCGCGCGCTCGTCGAGGGTGACGTCCCGGTCGAGCCGAAGCTCGAGCGGTGGCTCGCGCTGTGGGGTGCGCCGGGCCTGTCCGTCTAGGGCACTCGGGCGCGCACTGCGGCTGGGGCGTCCGGGTCGGCCGGTCTTGGGTAGGTTGGGACCGTGAGCCTCGACACCCTCTCGACCGCAGAGATCAGCGCCCTCCACGACGAGCAGACGGCCGCCTACGAACGCCTCAAGGCAGCCGGTCTCGCCCTCGACATCACGCGCGGCAAGCCGTCCGCGGCCCAGCTCGACCTGTCGAACGCCCTGCTCGACCTCCCGGGCCAGGACTACAAGGACGGCGCGGGCACCGACACCCGCAACTACGGCGGCATCGTGGGCAACGCCGACCTGCGCGGGATCTTCGCCGAACTGCTGCACGTGCCGGTCGACCAGGTGGTCGCGGGCGACAACGCGAGCCTGGCGATCATGCACGACCTGGTGGTGCTCGCCATGCTCAAGGGCACGGTCGGCTCGACGCGTCCGTGGTCGCAGGAGGACGAGGTCGTCTTCCTCTGCCCCGCGCCCGGCTACGACCGGCACTTCGCGATCTGCGAGCAGTACGGCATCACCATGCGCACCATCGAGATGCACGACGACGGCCCCGACATGGCCGCCGTGCGCGAGGCCGTCACCGACCCGGCCGTCAAGGGGATCTGGATCGTCCCCACGTACGCCAACCCCACGGGTGCGGTCGTCAGCGAGGCGAAGGCCGCCGAGCTGGCCGCCCTCGAGACCGCCGCACCCGACTTCCGCATCTTCTGGGACAACGCGTACGCCGTGCACCACCTGACCGAGGAGCGCACCAAGACCGCCGACATCGTCGGCCTGTGCGCCGCCTCCGGGCACCCGGACCGTCCCTTCGTGCTCGCGTCGACCTCCAAGATCACCTTCGCCGGGTCCGGGGTCAGCTTCTTCGCCTCGTCGCCGGAGAACGTCGCCTGGTACACGGGACTCATCGGCAAGCGGACGATCGGTCCCGACAAGGTCAACCAGCTGCGCCACCTGCGGCACCTCGTCGACGTCGACGGCGTGCACGCGCTCATGGACCGGCACCGCGAGATCCTCGCCCCGAAGTTCGCGGTGGTGCTCGAGGTCCTGTCCGAGCGACTCGGCGGACACGACGTGGCCACGTGGACCGAGCCCAAGGGCGGCTACTTCGTGAGCCTCGACGTCCCGGACGGCTGCGCGACGAGGGTCGTGCAGCTGGCCAAGGAGGCCGGCATCGCCCTCACCCCGGCCGGTGCCTCGTTCCCGTACGGCAAGGACCCGCGCGACCGCAACATCCGCATCGCGCCGTCGTTCCCGCCCATCGAGGAGCTGCGGACGGCCATGGAGGGACTCGCCACGTGCGTGCTCCTCGCGGCCACCGAGCAACGACTGGCCTGACGACCGTGCGGGTGCTCGTGGCGCCGGACAAGTTCGCCGGGACGCTGGGCGCCCCCGAGGCGGCCAGGGCGATCGCGCGCGGCTGGGCCCGTGCGGCGCCCCACGACGAGATCGTGCGGCTGCCCATGGCCGACGGTGGCCCCGGCTTCGTCGACGCGCTCCACGACGCCCTCGGCGGTCACCTCCACGTCGTGACGGTGACCGGGTCGACCGGGGTCGACGTCCCGATGACGGTCCTCGTCGTCGACGACGTCGCGTACCTGGAGTCGGCACAGGCCTGCGGGCTCCAGCTCGGACCGCCGTCGGCGAGGTCGGCGAGCACGTGGGGCGTGGGTCAGGCGATCGCGGCCGCCGTGGAGCTCGGCGTCGAGTCGGTGGTCGTGGGTCTGGGCGGCAGCGCCACCAACGACGGGGGCGCCGGACTGCTGGGCGCGCTCGGAGCGGTGGCCGACCGCCCGCTCGACGCCGGGCCCGACGGGCTCAGCGGCATCACACGGGTCGACCTCGAGCCGGCTCGCGCGGCAGTCGGCCAGGTGCGCCTCGTGGCGGCGAGCGACGTCGACGTGCCCCTGCTCGGGATGTTCGGTGCGACCAAGACCTTCGGGCCGCAGAAGGGCCTCTCCGACGCCGACGTGGTCGAGGTCGACGGACTGCTCGACCGGTTCGTCGAGGCGGCCTGCGGCTCGACCCCGGCGGAACGGCGGGTCGCGGACTCGCCGGGTGCCGGCGCTGCGGGCGGCCTCGGGCTCGCGCTCCTCCTCCTGGGCGCGGAGCGCCGGCCCGGTGTCGCGGTCGTGGCCGACGCCGTGGGTCTGGACGCCGCGTGCGCCGCGGCCGACCTGGTGGTCTCGGGGGAGGGTGCCTACGACCACACGTCGCGCAGCGGCAAGGTCGTGCACGGCGTGGCGCAGGTGGCAGCACGCCATGCCCGTCCGTGCGTGGCGATCGCCGGCCAGGTCACGGTGGGCGCGCGCGAGATGCGCGCCATGGGCGTGGAGTCGGCGTACGCGGTGCTCGACGTCGTGGGGGAGGAGCGTGCCTTCGCCGATCCGGCCGGCTCGCTGAGCGAGGTGGCCGAGCGGGTCGCCCGCACCTGGTCCAGGTGAGCCCGCGGCGGAGCACGTGGTGATCGCGCCCAGGTCGAGCACGTACGATGGAACAGAACCGGCCTCCTCCTGGTTTGCACCAGGGAGACCACCCGAGACCGACGGAGATGACATGAGCGTCGACAGCAGCACGACCCCCGACACGGCCACCACCGCCACCGACGGCGTCACCGCGCCCGCCGAGGGCGTGACGTTGTCCGCCAACGCCGCCGACAAGGTCCGGAGCCTGCTCGCGCAGGAGGGTCGCGACGACCTCGCCCTGCGGATCGCCGTGCAGCCCGGTGGCTGCTCCGGCCTGCGCTACCAGCTCTTCTTCGACGAGCGCACGCTCGACGGCGACGAGGTCCGCGACTTCGACGGCGTCAACGTCGTCGTCGACCGCATGAGCCTGCCCTACCTGGGCGGAGCCACCATCGACTTCGTCGACACGATCGAGAAGCAGGGCTTCACCATCGACAACCCGATGGCCACCGGTTCCTGCGCCTGCGGCGACTCGTTCCACTGACCTTTCGAGGGGTCGCCCACGAGCGGCGACGCCCGAGGTCACGCACGACCTCCTCACACGACGGCCTCCTGCGCACGCAGGGGGCCGTCGTCTAGTCTCGTCGGGTGCATCTCGCGATCGCCGGTTCCGTGGCCACCGACCACCTGCAGGTCTTCACGGGAAGGTTCTCGGACTCCC
Source organism: Aeromicrobium sp. Leaf289 (assembly GCF_001423335.1). NCBI lineage: Bacteria > Bacillati > Actinomycetota > Actinomycetes > Propionibacteriales > Nocardioidaceae > Aeromicrobium > Aeromicrobium sp. Leaf289. The sequence goes on from NZ_LMNK01000004.1 coordinate 156,208, forward strand.
TGGTCCCCGACCAGCTGGACAAGCTGTCCGTCTCCTTCCTCGTCGAGGACCTCGACATCCGCCGAGGAGGGTGTGCGGCGAACATCTCCTTCGCCCTGGCCGCACTCGGCCACCGACCGACGCTCGTGGCCTCGGTCGGCACCGACTTCGTGGAGCAGGGCTACCGCACCTGGCTCGAGGACGCGGGCGTCGACTGCTCCCTCGTCCACGTCTCGCCCACGGCCCACACGGCCCTGTGCACCATCACGACGGACGACGCCCACGCGCAGATCGTCACGTTCTACCCCGGTGCCATGGCCGAGGCGCGGCGCATCGACGTGGGGGAGATCCACCGCGAGCGGCCGATCGACCTGCTGCTCATCGGACCGGACGACCCGGCCGGCATGCAGCGCCACACCGAGACGGCCCGGTCGCTCGGCATCCCGTTCGCCGCGGACCCCTCGCAGCAGCTCGCCTGGGCCGGCGGCGACCTGATCCGTGACCTCGTCGACGGTGCCGCCTACCTGTTCAGCAACGACTACGAGGACGCCCTCATCCAGAGCAAGACCGGCTGGTCGGCCGACGACGTGCAGGCGCGCGTCGGCACCCGCGTCGTCACGCGCGGCAAGGACGGCGTCACGGTGTACCCGTCCGAGGGCCCGGCCGTCGAGGTCGCGGCCATCCCGGGCGTGACGTCGGTCGACCCGACCGGTGTGGGCGACAGCTTCCGCGCCGGGTTCCTCGCCGGTGTGGCCGCGGGTCTGACCCTCGAGCGGTGCGCCCAGATCGGCTGCACCATCGCTGCGAGCGTCGTCGAGACGACCGGCACGCAGGAGTACCGCCTGACCCGCGAGGCGTTCCTCGGACGACTCGAGGGAGCCTACGGCGAGGCCGCCCGGGTCGAGGTCGGCGCCGCCCTGAGCCTGGTGTGAGCTCACCCCGTGAGGGCACCCTAGGAAGGGTGCCCTTACCTCCTCGTCACGGACGACGTCGGGGTACTGTTCTTGTGTCATCGCATGACTGGTGTGGACTAGAAAGGCGCCTCGTGGGTCGGATGAAGTTGGCGGCTGCTGTCGTCCTCGCGGTTCTCCTCAGTGCTTGCTCGCCCGTCGCGGACAACGACATCGAGCGGCTCGCGCTGCCGGTCGCCGCGAGTGATCGGTCGCAGCCCGTGTGGGACCTGTGGCTCGGCGCCTGGATCGCCGTCCTCGTCGTGTTCGTGCTCGTCTTCGGCCTGATCGTCTACGCGTCGGTCCGGTACCGGCGTCGCAGCGACGACGAGATCCCGACGCAGGTGCGCTACAACCTCCCGCTGGAGGCGCTGTACACGATCGCACCGGTCGTGGTCGTCGCGGTCTTCTTCTTCCACACCGTCACGAGCCAGAACGAGGTGCTCGAGGAGGTCGAGAACCCCGATCACACGATCCAGGTCGTCGGCTCCAAGTGGCAGTGGGCCTTCAACTACCTCGACGAGCAGGCCACGCAGGGCGAGGACGTGTACGACTTCGGCACGCCCGCCCAGCCGGCCGAGCTGTGGCTCCCGCTGGGTGAGTCGGTGCGGTTCAACCTGACGAGCCCCGACGTGATCCACTCGTTCTGGATCCCGGAGTTCTACTTCAAGATGGACGTCGTGCCGGGCCGTGAGAACAGCTTCGACATGACGCCGACCCGCGAGGGCACGTTCACGGGCCGCTGCGCAGAGCTCTGCGGCCTGTACCACTCGCGCATGATCTTCAAGGTGAACGTCGTGTCGCCCGAGGAGTACGAGGCGCACCTGCAGGACCTGGTCGAGATCGGCCAGGTGGGTGCACCCGCCGGACAGAAGGAGGCCGACACGGTCGCCGGCCTGCGCGGCGAGGAGAGCGGCGACGAGAGCGTCCAGGAAGGTGCGGGTAACTGATGGCTACGACTGCGGCATTCGACGACGGTCGGGAGACCACCGTCATCCGTGAGACGACGCTCGGCCAGAAGGTCGTGGGCGTGCTGACGACGACCGATCACAAGGTGATCGGCAACATGTACCTCGTCACGTCGTTCATCTTCTTCCTCATCGGCGGCGTCCTGGCGCTGGCGATCCGCGCGAACCTCGCGCAGCCGGGATCGAACCTGCTGAGCGACGAGGCCTACAACCAGGCCTTCACCATGCACGGCACGATCATGCTGCTGATGTTCGCGACGCCGCTGTTCTTCGGCTTCGGCAACGCGATCATGCCGCTGCAGATCGGTGCGCCCGACGTCGCCTTCCCGCGCCTGAACATGTTCAGCTACTGGCTGTACCTGTTCGGCTCCACCATCGTGGTCGGCGGACTGTTCGTCCCCGGCGGCGCCGCCAGCTTCGGCTGGTTCGCGTACGCCCCGCTGTCCGACGGCGTGAACTCGCCCGGCATGGGCGGCGACCTCTGGGTCATGGGCCTGTGGATGTCGGGCCTGGGCACGATCCTGGGTGCGGTCAACTTCATCACCACGATCTTCTGCATGCGCGTGCCCGGCATGACGATGTTCCGGATGCCGATCTTCGTCTGGAACACGCTCGTCACCAGCCTGCTGGTGCTCATCGCGTTCCCGATCTTCGCCGCCGCGCTGCTCACCCTCGCGGCCGACCGCATGCTCGGGGCCCACGTGTTCGACGCGGCCAACGGGGGGCCGATCCTCTGGCAGCACCTGTTCTGGTTCTTCGGGCACCCAGAGGTCTACATCATCGCCCTGCCGTTCTTCGGCATCATCTCCGAGATCCTGCCGGTCTTCAGCCGCAAGCCGATCTTCGGCTACGTCGGCCTGGTGGCCGCCACGCTGCTCATCGCGGCGCTCTCGGTCGCCGTCTGGGCGCACCACATGTTCGTCACCGGGGCGGTCGATCTCGCCTTCTTCAGCTTCATGACGTTCTTGATCGCAGTGCCGACAGGCGTGAAGTTCTTCAACTGGATCGGCACGTTGTGGGGCGGAAGTCTGTCCTTCGACACCCCGATGATCTTCTCGATCGGCTTCCTCACGACCTTCCTCTTCGGTGGTCTGACCGGCGTCATCCTGGCCTCGCCCACGCTCGACTTCCCGCTGTCGGACTCCTACTTCGTGGTGGCGCACTTCCACTACGTGGTCTTCGGCACCGTGGTGTTCGCGATGTTCGCGGGCTTCTACTTCTGGTGGCCCAAGCTCACGGGTCGGATGCTCGACGAGAAGCTGGGCAAGATCCACTTCTGGCTGCTGTTCATCGGCTTCCACCTGACGTTCCTCGTCCAGCACTGGCTGGGCGTGGAGGGCATGCCGCGTCGCTACGCCGACTACGGCCCGAACGACGGCTTCACGACGCTCAACGAGATCTCCTCGATCGGCGCGTTCCTGCTCGGCGCCTCCACGCTGCCGTTCTTCTGGAACGTCTGGAAGTCGCGCAAGAACCCGCTCGTCAAGCTCGACGACCCGTGGGGCTGGGGACGGTCGCTGGAGTGGGCCACGAGCTCGCCCCCGCCGCGCCACAACTTCCACTCGCTGCCGCGCGTGCGCAGCGAGAGCCCCGCGTTCGACCTGCACCACCCGGAGATCGCGGAGCTGGAGCTGCTGCACAACCCCGACGAGGGCGGTGTGTTCGCGGACGCTCCCAACACCAACGGCAAAGAGTCGGCCATAAGAGATGCCAAGCAGCAGAAGGACGGTCACTGAGCCATGAAGGGCATGAAGGCCGAGTACTGGACGATCATCTCCTGCGGGATCTTCTTCGTCTTCATCGCGCCGGTGTACTGGGTGCTCACCGAGGACCCCACAGGCACCACGGCGCTCGTCATGACGTTCCTGCTGTGCGCCCTGCTGGGCTTCTACCTGTACGTGGTGGCCAAGCAGATCCCGAGCCGTCCGGAGGACCTGGACGACGCCGAGATCGCCGACGGCGCCGGCGAGCTGGGCTTCTTCCCGCCCTACAGCTGGTGGCCGCTCTACTGCGCCCTGGCGCTCGGCACGATCGTGCTCGGCGTGGTCATCGGCTGGTGGCTGTTCATCATCGGCGCGACGATCGGTGCTGTGACCCTCTGCGGCTGGATCTTCGAGTACTACCGCGGCGTCCACGCCCACTGATCAGCCTGGATGTTGGTCCCCGCCGCGTAGGATGACGCGGTGAGGTCAACGTTCTTGGGGCACCGCGTCGTGCTCGTCGTCGTGGCGATCGCGTCGCTCCTGGCAGCCTGCACCTCGGGCGGATCGCTCCGTGAGGCCGTGGCCCCCAAGGAGCCGGCCGTCGTCACGGCCAACGTCAAGGACAAGGCGGCTGACGTGCCCGTCGACACCCTCGTGGAGGTCGACGTCGAGCACGGGACGATCGTCGAGGCCTCCCTGTCCACCGAGGACGGCGCCGACGCCATCGAGGGCGAGGGTGGCGAGTCCGGCTGGACGGCGGCCTCGCGGCTCGAGCCCGGCACGGCCTACACGCTCACCGCGCAGGTCCGTGGCGACGACGGCAAGGACGTCGACCTCGTGCGCACGTTCACGACCCAGACATTGACCCTGGACGACCAGACCTATCCGTCGGTGGCTCCGCTCAAGGGCGAGACGGTCGGCGTGGGCATGCCGGTCATCGTCACCTTCGACATCCCCGTGAAGAACCGGGAGCTGTTCGAGGAGAACATGCACGTCCGGTCCACCCCCGAGGTCGAGGGGTCGTGGCACTGGATCAGCGACTCCGTCGTGCACTACCGCCCCGAGCGCTACTGGCCCGCCGGGACGAAGGTGACGGTGGACCTCGACCTCAACAGCCTTCCCGCCGGGGGAGGGGTGTACGGACAGCAAGACCAGAACATCCCCTTCACGATCGGCAAGAAGGTCGTGACCACGGTCGACGTCGCCAAGCACACGCTGACGATGAGCGTCGACGACGAGAAGCTGCGCACGATCCCGGTGTCCACCGGCAAGCCCGGGAACGAGACCCGGCGCGGCACCAAGGTGATCATGGAGAAGTTCTCCTCGGTCGACATGGACGCCGCCACCACCGGCGTGGACTCCTCCGATCCCGACTACTACGACATCAGCGACGTCCGCTGGGCCATGCGGGTCACGAACTCCGGGGAGTTCCTGCACGCCGCCCCCTGGTCGGTCGGCTCGCAGGGTCGGGAGAACGTGAGCCACGGCTGCGTGGGCATGAGCACGGCCGATGCCAAGTGGGTCTACGACCGCTCCCGCCGAGGCGACGTCGTGCGCTTCGTGAACAGCCCCCGGTCCCTCGAGGACAACAACGGCTGGACCGACTGGAACGTCGACTGGAGCGAGTGGACGAAGGGGTCGGCGCTGAGCCCTGCGGCGTCCTGAGGGGCGTTCTGAGCCGCTGAGGGCGCTCTGAGGCGTCCGGGTGGCTGCGCCCCGCTCAGGTGGGCATCGCGGGTGCTGCTGCGCCGCTGTGGCTGCGAGTCGGGGTGGTCTCCGAGAGGGCCTCGACCGGGGCGGTGGGTCTCGAGTCGGTTGGGTCTGCCGGGCGCGGCGGGGTTCGCGCTCGCTGCTGCGTCGCTGCGGCTGCGAGTGGACCTGCGCTCCGAAAGGCCTCGACCGGAGCGGAGGGTCTCGGTCCGGGTGGGTCTGCGGGGCGCTGCCACGATTCTCCATCGGTGCGTGATCCACGCACGATTCTTCCTTCGCGTGGACCGTGCCACGCGAAGGAAGCATCGTGGCGACGAAAAGGGCCCCGTACGGGCAGTGATTCTCCCTCCTCGTGGACCGTCCCTCGCAAAGGAAGAATCCCTGCCCACCCGACGCACGAGAGGCCCCCGGCGGACGCAGGATTCTGCCTTCGCGTGCAGAAGCCCGAACGATGCTGCGTTCACGACGGGATACCGCCACGAACGCAGAATCCTTCGACCTCCCACGCACGAACGCAGAATTCTGCGTCGCCCGGGAACGCAGAATCCTGCGTCCCCCGGGAACGACGAAGGCCCCCGCCGGAGCGGGGGCCTTCGTGCGGTGATGGTGCTCAGTGCGACTTCGGGATGCCGGTCTCCGACACGCCCTGGAAGTCCTCACCGAGGTGCACGGGGTGCCCCTCGATCTCACCGAGGTGCTCCTCAGCGTGCTCGACCTCGGCCACGGTCGGCTTGTCGATCGCGCCGTGGTAGTAGAACGAGCGAGCCTTGTGGCGCAGCTTGGCCTTGCGTCCGGCCGGAGCAGCCACACCGTTCTCGTCCGTCTCGGCCGGGGCCTCGAGGGCCGGGACCCGGTCGTGGGCCGTGAGGCGGTACTGCTCGAGGACCGGGAGCGGAGCGTGACGCTCGGCGTAGCTGCCGTCGGGCGAGCGCTCGATGACACCCGTCTCGTAGCCGTGCAGGATCTTGTTCTGGTCGGCTCGCTGCAGCCCGATGCAGATGCGACGGGTGATGAAGAACGCCGCGACCGGGAAGAGGAACAGGCCGAACCGGAAGATCCAGGTCAGGGCCATGATGTCGAGACCGAACTGGGTGGCGATGATGTCGTTGCCGCCCGCCGCCCAGCCGACGCCGTAGAACGTCATGCCGGCCACGCCGAACGCGGTGCGCGTCGGGGCGTTGCGCGGACGCTCGAGCAGGTGGTGCTCACGCTCGTCGCCGGTGATCCAGCGCTCGATGAACGGCCACAGGAAGAGCGTCGTGAACAGGACGCCCAGGCCACCCACGCCGGGGATGAAGACGTTCCAGCTCCAGGTGTAGCCGAGGAACGTGGTCTCGAGCGCCGGCATGAGGCGCACGAGGCCCTCGGAGAAGCCCATGTACCAGTCCGGCTGGGAGCCCGCCGTGACTTCCGACGGGTTGTACGGGCCGTACGCCCACACCGGGTTGATCTGGATGATGGCACCCATGAGGGCGGTGAAGCCGAAGACGACGAAGAAGAAGCCGCCGGCCTTGGCCGCGTACACGGGGAGCATCGGGTAGCCCACGACGTTGTCGTTGGTGCGTCCGGCGCCGGGCCACTGCGTGTGCTTGTGGTAGATCAGCAGCAGCATGTGCGCGGCGATGAGGCCGAGCAGCAGCGCCGGGATCAGCAGGATGTGCGCCATGTACAGACGGGGGATGATCTCCTCGCCCGGGAACTCGCCGCCGAAGATGAAGAACTCCACGTAGGAGCCCACGATCGGGACCGAGCGGATCATGCCGTCGACGAACCGCAGGCCCGTGCCCGACAGCAGGTCGTCGGGCAGGGAGTAGCCGGCGAAGCCCTCGACCATGCCGAGCGTCAGCAGGCCGACGCCGATGACCCAGTTGATCTCACGCGGCTTGCGGTACGCGCCCGTGAAGAATACGCGGAGCATGTGGGCGATCATCGCGCCGACGAACAGCGCCGCCGCCCAGTGGTGGATCTGCCGCATGAGCAGACCGCCACGGATGTCGAAGGAGATGTGCAGCGTCGAGGCGTAGGCCTGCGACATCTCCAGGCCCCGGAAGGGGGCGTAGGAGCCGTCGTAGACGACCTCGGCCATGCTCGGCTGGAACCAGAACGTCAGGAAGACGCCGGTCAGCAGCAGGACGACGAAGCTCCAGAGCGCGATCTCTCCGAGCATGAAGGACCAGTGCTCGGGGAAGACCTTGCGCAGGTTCTTCTTCGCCACACCGGCGAGCCCCAGACGGTCGTCGAGCCAGCCCACCGGACCGGCGGCCTTCTTGCCGAAGGCCGTGTCCTCGACCGGGGTGTAGGTGTCGTTGCTCATGACTCACCATCCAGTCTCTTCTGGTCGCGCGCAAGCTCGGGGTAGCTCGGCGCCACGATGTCGGGGAAGTCGCTCATGGCGATGATGTAGCCCTCGGAGTCGACACCCAGCGGCAGCTGGGGGAGAGGGCGGTGCGCCGGGCCGAAGATGACCTTGCCGTTGTCGGCCAGGTCGAACGTCGACTGGTGGCACGGGCAGAGCAGGTGGTGCGTCTGCTGCTCCCACAGGGAGATCGGGCATCCGACGTGCGTGCAGATCTTGGAGTAGCAGAGGATCCCGTCGATGCCCCAGTTCTCCTTGCCCTGCTCGGGCGTGATGTCCTCCGGGCGCATGCGCACGACGATGATCGCGGCCTTGGACTTCGCGGCCAGGAGCTCGTGGCCGTGGTACTCGGCCTCCTCCTCGCCCTCGGCGGGGAAGAACACGGCCGGCTCGGCGTTGATGAGCTGACCGACCTCGATCTCCTCCGGACGCATCGGCAGGCCGGACACGTCGTTGACGACCCGCATGCCCTTCTTCCACACCGTCTCGTCCTGGCCGTGGGGGAGCGGACCGAGGTCACGCAGGAGCACCACGGACGGCAGCGCCAGCGCGCCGACGGAGAGGAACAGGCTGTTGCGGATGAGCGGGCGTCGGCCGAAGGTCGACTCCTCGATGCCGGCATTGATGTCGGCCATGACCGCCGCGCGGTCCTCGTCGGAGGACTTGGCGGGGTGGCGCATCTCGACCATCTCGTGGTCGCCCATGAGCTTCTTGGCCCACTGGATGATGCCGACGCCGATGAGCAGCATGCCGCCGCCGAGGGTGGCGCCCAGCGCGAAGTTCGAGGCGGACCAGTTGAGGAACGTCTGGTCCTCGTCGATCAGGAAGTAGGAGAAGCAGAACACCACGAAGAGCAGGGCCGCGGCGAAGAACATGCCCGAGACCTGACGCTCGGCGCGGCGCTCCTGCGCCGGGTCGACGTCGGTCGGACGCCACTGGTGCGGCTGCAGGCCCGGGTCCTGGATGGGCTCCGTGGTGGCGGGGGTGCTGCTGCCGTGCTGCTCGAGGTCGTCGCTCATGCTGCCTTCTTCTTGGTCTTCACGCGCGCGCCGTGGGCGCCGATCCAGATGGCGAACCCGACGAGGCCGCCGATGCCGACGACCCAGACGAAGACGCCGTCGACCACGGGACCGAGGCCGCCGCCACCGACGCCGCCGTAGTTCGGCTGCTCCTGGACGTTCTTGATGTAGGCGATGATGTTGCGCTTGTCCTCAGGCGTGACGATGTCGTCGTTGAAGACAGGCATCTGCTGCGGGCCGGTCTGCATGGCCTCGTAGAGGTGCTTGGCGCTCACACCCTTCAGGGTAGGCGCGTATCGGCCGTTCGGCAGGGCACCGCCGGCGCCGACGGAGTTGTGGCAGGCGGTGCAGTTGGTGCGGAAGAACTCGCCGCCCTCCTTGAGGCCCTCCTCGTCGACGTTCTCGTAGTCGAGGACGTCCTCGGCGGGGATGGCCGGGCCGGGGGCCAGCGAGGCGATGTAGGCCGCCAGCTGCTTGGTCTCCTCGGCGTCGTACTCCGGTGCCTTGCGCGGCGCCTGGGGGCCCGACTGCGCCATCGGCATGCGACCGGTGCCGACCTGGAAGTCGACCGCGGCGGCGCCCACGCCGATCAGCGACGGACCGTAGTTCCCGCCGTCCTTCGTCGTGATGCCCTCGGCGTTCTGGCCGTGGCAGCTCGCGCAGCCGATGAGGAAGAGCTCGCGCCCGACCTCGACGTCGCGCGCGGTGTACTCCTCGGCCTGTGCGGCCTTGGGTGCGGCGGCGGCCCAGAGGGCTCCTACCGTCACGAGTCCCAGCAGCAGGACAGCGAGTCCGGCGAGGGGATGACGGCGGCGGGTCGACAGAGTGCGCACCGAGAACCTCATTCCTGTCAGGGGTGTCCAGCGTACCTAGCGATGTCGCAGGTCCGCAGGGTTAGGTTGGGCTAACGCCGTGCCGGTGAGCGAGGCGTCAGCGAATCAGGTAGATCGTCGCGAAGAGAGCGACCCAGACGATGTCGACGAAGTGCCAGTAGTAGGACACGACGATCGCCGAGATGGCCTGCTCGTGGGTGAAGCGGCGCGCGACGAAGGTGCGGCCGATCACGAGCAGGAAGGCCAGCAGACCGCCCACGACGTGGATGCCGTGGAAGCCGGTGGCGAGGTAGAAGAGCGAGCCGTAGGCCGAGGACGGGATCGTCACGCCCTCGTGCACGAGCTCGGCGTACTCGGTGGCCTGGCCGCCGATGAAGATCGCGCCCATGACGTACGTGAGGACGAACCACTCACGCATGCCCCACTTGCCCATCTGCAGCAACGTGCCGGTGCGTCCGGCGCGACCGCGCTCGGCGGCGAAGACGCCGAACTGGCAGGTCAGGGACGACAGCACCAGGATCGCGGTGTTGATCGTCGCGAACGGCACGTTCAGCAGCTGCGTCTCCTGGGCCCACAGCTCCGGGGTCACGTTCTTGACCGTGAAGTAGGCGGCGAACAGTCCGGCGAAGAACATCAGCTCGCTGGAGAGCCAGACGATCGTGCCGACGGTCACCATCGAGGGACGTCCCTCGGTGCCGTGGAGTCGGGACGCGGGGATCACGGAAGTAGTGGCCACGCGCTCATTATGTACGATTCGAACGTGACCGAGAGCAGCAGGTTCCACGTCCTCGTCTACAGCGACGACCGAGACGTCAGGAATGCCGTCATCACAGCGCTCGGCACGCGTCCGCACCCGGACCTTCCGCCCTTCGAGTACGTGGAGTGCGCCACCGAGCCGGTCGTGTGGCAGCACCTCGACGACACCCGCCGCCGACCCGACCTCGTGATCCTCGACGGCGAGGCCAACCCGGCCGGTGGGCTGGGCGTGGCGCGCCAGATGAAGGACGAGATCTTCCAGGCGCCGCCGGTGCTCGTGCTCACGGGTCGGCCGCAGGACGCCTGGCTCGCGACGTGGTCGCGGGCCGAGGCCGCCGTCTCGCACCCGATCGACCCGCTGCGGCTGGCCGAGGCGGTCATCGGGCTCGCGCGGTCCGTGCTCACGGCGTGAGCGCCCACACCTGGCCCGACGTGCTCGACGCGCTCGTGCTCGGGCACGACCTCGACGCCCGGTCGACGGCGTGGGCCATGGCCTCGATCCTGGACGGGGAGAGCACGCCCGCGCAGATCGCGGCCTTCGCGGTCGCGCTGCGCGCCAAGGGGATCTCCCAGCCCGAGCTGCAGGGCCTGGTCGACGCCCTCCTGTCGAAGGCCGTCCTCGTCGACGTGCCCGGCCGGGTCGTCGACATCGTCGGCACCGGGGGAGACCGGGCCAAGACGGTGAACATCTCGTCGATGTCGGCGGTCACGGCAGCCGGTGCGGGCGTGCCCGTGGTCAAGCACGGCAACCGGGCGGCCTCCAGCGACAGCGGCACGGCCGACGTCTTCGAGGTGCTGCAGATCCGTCTCGACGTTCCGGCCGAGGCGGTGCCGACGGTGCTGGAGCGCGCCGGCATCACCTTCTGCTTCGCCCCCCTGTTCCACCCCGGGCTGCGCTTCACGGGGCCGCCGCGACGCGAGATCGGCATCGCGACCCCGTTCAACGTGCTCGGCCCGCTCGTGAACCCGGCCCGCCCGGCGGCGTCGGCCGTGGGGTGCTCAGACCTGCGGACCGCTCCGCTCATGGCGCAGGTGTTCGCCGACCGCGGTGACGACGCATTCGTCTTCCGGGGCGACGACGGTCTGGACGAGATCACCACCACCTCCACGACGCGGGTCTGGACCGTCGCGGACGGACAGGTCGTCGAGGGGCTGCTGGACCCGCGGGATCTCGGCGTCGCCCTCTCCTCGCCAGAGGCATTGCGTGGAGGAGACCCGACCTACAACGCCGACGTGTTCCGGCGCGTGCTCGACGGTGAGACCTCACCCGTGCGCGACGCCGTGCTGCTCAACGCCGGAGCGGCCCTGGCGGCCCACGCCGGGGGGAGCGGGCCGCTGCTCGAGCGGCTGGGGGCCGGGATGGAGCAGGCGCGCACGTCGATCGACAGCGGCGCAGCGCGCGAGGTGCTGGCGCGCTGGTCGACCGTGACGCAGGAGCTCGCGCCCCCTCGCTGACGGTGCGTCGTGCGCGTTCGGACGTCAGAGGCCGATGCTGAACGCGTCCTCGAGGTCATGGCGGCTGAACGTCTGGAACGCGATCTGGGTCTGCGTCGACAGCACGCCCTCGACCTTGTTGAGCCGGTCGGCCACGACGGCGGCGACGTCGTCGATGCGCTGCACCCGCACCATGGCCACGAGGTCGTGGTCGCCGGTGACGGAGTAGACCTCGCTGACGCCGTCGAGGTCGGCGATCTGGGCGGCGGTCTCGGGAAGCCGCGAGACCTCGGCCTGGATGAAGACGATGGCGGTGATCACGCCGTCAGCCTAGACCGGTTCGCCCGGTGGACGTCGGACTCGACCGGCAGGTCGGCGACGTGCCGCGCGGCGCCGGCGACAGGCACGTGCCAGCTGCCCCGCACCATGCGCACGCCGGGCGTCTCGAGCCACCGCAGGAGGGTCTCGGTCTCCTCGACCGAGGCGACCGGGGCGGGGTGGGCGGCGTGCGCAGGAGCGGCTACCTCCTCGGCGGTGGCCAGGAGTGCCTCGACCCACGCGGACGGGTGGACCGTGCGGGGCAGGAGCCCGGCGGCGGCGAGGCGACCGTGCCGAACCACGTGGACCTCCCAGCCCCGCTCGCCGGGCGCCGCCGCCACGAGCTCGTCGACCTCGGTGAGCTGGCGCAGCCGCTGGGTGCGGTCGACCGCCCGCAGGGACGCGGTGAGCCGGTCGCGAACGGCAGCGGCGTCCTCGTAGCGCTGCTGGTCGCCCAGCTCGGTCATCCGCAGGCGCAGCCGGTCGACGACCTCGAGCGGGTCGCCGGTGAGCGCCTCGCGCAGGCGTGCGACCTCGGCGTCGTAGATGGCGGGGTCGAGGTCGCCGGTGCACGGCGCGAGACAGCGGCCGAGGTCGGCCAGGGCGCACGTGCTGCCGCGCGGGCGTCGGCCCATGCGGGTGGTGCACTGACGCACGAGGAAGGTCTCGTGCAGCGCGGCGAGGGCGAGCTCGCTCTGGCGCCGGTTGCCGAACGGCCCGACGTAGTCGGCGTCGTCGTCGAGGACGCGACGCACGACCGACAGGCGGGGCCACGGCTCGCGGGTGAGCTTGATCCACGTGAGGCGCTCGGGGAACCGCGAGCGGCGGTTGTACGGGGGACGGTGCGCCGCGATGAGGCGGAGCTCGCGCACCTGCGCCTCGAGCGCCGTGGCGCAGACGACGGAGTCGACCCGCTCGGCCAGGCGGACCATCTCGCCCATGCGGGTGCGGGTCTCCGACGCCGTGAAGTAGCTCGCGACCCGCTTGCGCAGGTCGCGTGACGTGCCGACGTAGAGCACGTGGTCGCGGACGTCGCGGAACAGGTAGACGCCGGGCTCGTGCGGCAGGTGCTGCGCCAGGTGGCGCTTGCGACGTTGCTCGGGGGAGACCCGCGACGTGAACGTGACGGCGTCCTCGAGGCTGTTCACGCCGAGGGAGCCGAGCCGCTCGAACAGGCCGTGCAGCACGTCGACGGTGGCGCGCGCGTCGTGCAGGGCCCGGTGGTCGGGCGTGGTGGTGGCGCCGAAGTGGGCGGCGAGGGTGGAGAGCTTGACGTTGCGCACCTCGTCGCGCAGCAGCGCCCGCCGGGCCAGCACGGCCGTGTCGAGCACCTCGAAGCGCGGCCAGGGGATCCCGAGCTCCTGCGCGGCGTGCTTGAGGAAGCCGACGTCGAAGGGGGCGTTGTGCGCCACGAGCACGCTGCCGGCGGCCAGCTCGAGGAAGCTGGGGAGAACCTCGGCGATGCGGGGCGCCTCGACGACCATCGCGTCGGTGATCCCGGTGAGCACCGTGATGAACGCCGGGATGCTCTCCTCGGGGTTCACCAGCGTCTGGAGCTCGCCCAGCACCTCGCCACCGCGCACCTTGACCGCACCGATCTCGGTGATGCGCGATCCTGTCTTCGGCGAGCCGCCCGTGGTCTCGAGGTCGACGACGCAGAACGTGACGTCGCTCAGTGCTCGACCGAGGTCGTCGAAGCTGGCCTGGTGGGGGAAGGGGCTCGTCACGGCGCCGACGCTAGGCGCGGCGTCCGACAGAGTGGGCGATTCCGTTGGTGTCGTCGGTGGGGTGGGTCTTCTCCTCGACGCAGCCGCAGGGTGGGTCTGCGGGGCGCGGCCACGATTCTTCATCTGTGCGGGATCCACGCACGATTCTGCTTTCGCGTGCTGAAGCCCGAACGATGCTGCGTTGGTGACGGGATCCGGTAGCGAACGCAGCATCCTTCGCCCCCTCACGCACGAACGCAGAATCCTGCGTCCCCCCGAGCCACGCTCCGAGAGGCCGACCGAGCCCGGACTCGTCCGCCGGTCGAGGCCCTTTTCGGAGAGCAGGTCGACGACGAGCCACAGCGACGCATGAGCAAGGAACGACCTATCCGGAAATGCAGCCGCAGGTCGAGACCGAGCCAGAGCGACGCAGCCGCAGGTCGAGACCCAGCCGGAGCGACGCAGCCGCAGGCGAAGACCCACCCCGAAGCCCCGCAGCCGTCGGGGGACCACTCACGGCAACCCCGACGCATGACGACTGAACGGTTTCTGTCGGGACGCCTGCCTAGCGTCGGCGACATGAACCCCGAATCCGTCATGATCGACTGCGACAGCTGCCTCGTCCGCAGTCCCAGCGCGTGCGGCGACTGCGTGGTCAGCGTGCTGCTCGGCGGTCCGCCCCAGGGTGTCGAGGTCGACGCCGAGGAGATGGCCGCACTCACCGCCCTCGCCGACGAGGGTCTCGTGCCGCCGCTGAGGCTCGTCACCCCCGTCTCCGGACCTGACGTCCAGGCCGGGTGACGCACCTCACCCCGCACAGGGCCCGCGCGGTCCGTCGAGGGGTCGGGTCGTCGCCCGCTTCCTCGCGCCCTCGGTTAGACTCGGCAACCGTGCGTCCGGAGCATGCTGCTCACCCAGAGCGACATCGGAGGCACCGCCGAACCGCCGCGGACGTGGGGAAGACGTCCAGGGCGGACCGGGGAACCACGTTCCTGGGGTGAATCGCACGGGCGCTCGCGCCCGTGGGTAGGGCAGACCTTGGCCCGAACCCGTCAGCTCACCCGGTAGGCGTCGAGGACACTGGAGGGTGCACGTGCACCGACGAGGCCTGGCCCGTACACGCAGCACACGATCGACCCTGGCCACCGCAGCGGTGGCGGCCCTGACCATCGGCGTCACCGTCGGAGTGGTCGGCCCCGCGCAGGCGGACCCGGTGACCACCGAGGACGTCGAGGCCGCGTTCCACGACGTCGAGGTGGTGGCCGAGCAGGTCAACCAGCTCGACGAGGACGTCAAGGACACGCGCGCCGAGATCGCCGACCTCGACGACGACATCGCCGACCAGCTGGCCGTCTACCGCAAGCAGCGCGACGCGCTGGGCGCCTCGGTCGTGCAGCAGCAGCTCGACTCGCCGCTCGGCCCCACGGTGAGCCTGTTCGGCAGCCAGGACCCCGAGGAGTTCCTCGAGGGCCTCGGTGCGGTCCAGGCACTCAACAGCACGCGCGCCGACGCCGTCGAGTCCTTCGCCGCCACGGCCAAGGAACTCAAGAACCGACGCGCCAGCCTGAAGGACCGCAAGACCGAGCTCGAGCGCGATCGCAAGAAGGCTGACGCGAAGCGCGCCCAGATCAAGGCCAAGTACGAGGACGCCAAGGCCGAGCTGGCCCGTCTGACGGCCGCCGAGCAGGCCGCCTTCAACACCAGCGACGTCGAGATCGGCTTCGAGGTCGACGCGAGCGGCCGCGCCAAGGCCGCGATCGACTTCGCGACCGCCCAGCTGGGCAAGCCCTACATCTACGGCGGCACCGGGCCGAAGGGCTACGACTGCTCCGGCCTGGTCATGAAGGCCTTCGCCGCGGCCGGCGTCTCGCTGCCCCGCGTCGTGGGTCCGCAGTACGCCGCGTCGCGCAAGATCTCCATGAACGAGCTCCAGCCCGGCGACATCGTCTTCTACGGCGACATGTCGCACGACGGCATCTACATCGGCAACGGCAAGGTCATCCACGCGCCCCGGCCGGGCAAGAGCATCGAGGTCACGAGCGTGTCCTACGGGTTCACCAAGGCCGGACGCGTCGTCTGAGCCGACCCGTGCCGGGTGTCGGATGACGGCGAGATCATGACGGGCGCCCCGTGAGGAGGCCTTCGGCCAACATCACGGCCGCGCTCGTCCTTCTCGGGGTCGCGCTCGCGGTGCTGCTCTGGCAGCGGCCCTGGTCAGGCGGGTCGGAGGACGCGGACGTCGTCGCGATCCCCGACGACGCACGTGTCGTGCTGGCGGACCAGCTGACCGCGCTCTCACGGGCCACGACGGAGCAGGAGTTCGTCGCCGCAGCCGGCGAGGGGTCCCGGGCGCGCACGTTCGCCGAGCAGGCCTGGCAGGCGCGCGAGGCGCTCTCGGTGACCGACGTGTCGCTGCGCTACGTCTCGGGCGGTGACGTGGCGGACCGCGCCGACGGCTCCACCCTCGCGACGGTCGAGGTCTCGTGGCGAGCCGGTGACGCGTCGCCCGTGGCCGGCACGAGCGTCCGGTCCACGCAGGTGGGGCTGCGCCTCGACCCCCGGGACGACGGCACCTTCGCCGTGCGCGGGGCCGCGGCCGTAGGGGACCGCCTCCCGCTCTGGCTGGCGGGCGACGTGCGTGTCCAGTCGGCAGGCGACGCGGTCCGCGTGGTGAGCATCGACGGTGGCGTGCCCGACCTCGACGCCCTGGCCGCGGCCAGGGCTGCGGACCGCAGCGTGCGGGCGACGGTGCCGGAGGCCGACGGTCGGCTCACGGTGATCGCCCCCAGCAGCAGGGCCACGACCGCGGCGCTGGTGGGCCAGTCCCAGGAGGACGTGGCCGCGATCGCCGGTGTCACGACCACCGTCGACGGCTCCACCGGGACCGCGCGGGTCGTGGTGCTCAACCCCGACCTCTTCGCCGGCATGGACGCCCGCGCCCGGCAGGTCGTCATCACGCACGAGGCCGCGCACCTGCTCACCGGAGCGGTCGGGACCTCGATGGTGACGTGGGTGGCCGAGGGCTTCGCCGACTACGTGGCGCTGCGCGACGACGACGCGCCGCTCGCGGTGAGCGCCGGGCAGATCCTCGCCCAGGTCCGTGCCGACGGCCCGCCTGACGCCCTTCCCGACGCCCAGGCCTTCGCCTCCGCCGGCGGGCACGGGCTCGGCGCGGTCTACGAGTCCGCATGGCTCGTCTTCGAGATGCTCGCCGACGAGACGTCGAACGACCGGATCGTGGCCTTCTACGAGGACGTGCGTGACGGTGGCGACGTCGCGGACGCCGCCCGGGAGCGCCTCGGGCTGAGCGTCGAGCAGATCACCGCCCGGTGGCGCGCCTACCTGGAGAAGAGCGCCTCGACCGTGTCGTGAAGGTCGCGCAGCACCGCGGTCCGCTTGACCTTGAACGACGGCGTCAGGTAGCCGTTCTCCTCGGTCCAGTCGTCGTCGAGGATGACGAACTTGCGGATCGACTCGGCCTGCGAGACCAGGGCGTTGGCGTCGTCGACGGCCTGCTGGACCTGCGTCTCCAGCTCGGGGGAGTCCAGGGGTCCGGTCCAGGCCTCCCGGTCGATCGTCACGAGCGCGGCGATGAACGGCTTGCCGTCGCCGACCACGAGGCACTGGCTCACCAGCGGGTGGGCGCGGACCCGGTCCTCGAGCACCGCGGGGGCGACGTTCTTGCCGCCGGCGGTCACGATGATCTCCTTCTTGCGACCGGTGATGCGGACGAAGCCGTCGTCGTCTACGTCGCCGAGGTCGCCGGTGGCGAACCAGCCGTCGGGGTCGAGCGCCCCGGCCGTGGCCTCGTCGTTGTTCCAGTACCCGGTGAACACCTGGGGGCCGCGGAACAGCAGCTCGCCGTCGTCGCCGACCCGTACCTCGGTCTCGGGGAACGGACGCCCGACCGTCCCGATGCGCTGGTCGGACGGCGTGTTCACGCACAGTGCTGCCGTGGTCTCGGTGAGGCCGTAGCCCTCGAGCACCGTGACGCCGATGCCCCGGTAGAAGTGCGCCAGCCGGTCGCCGAGCGGCGCGCCGCCGGAGATCGCCCACTCGGCGTGGCCACCCAGCGCCTGACGCAGCTTGGCGAACACCAGCCGGTCGAAGAGGGCGTGCTTGGCGCGCAGGGCCGCCCCCACCCGCTTGGGCTTCCCGCGCCTCGTCGTCGCGTCCTGGGCCTTGCTGTAGGCGATCGCCGTCGCCACGGCCCGGTCGAAGATCGGACCCTTGCCGTCGGCGTAGGCCTTGGTGCTTGCGGAGTTGAAGACCTTCTCGAAGACGCGGGGGACCGCCAGGACGAACGTGGGCTGGTACTCGCCGAGGTCGGCCACCAGGTCCTTCACGTCGGCCGTGTGGCCCAGCCGGGTGCCGGAGCGGATGGCGCCGACCTGGATGATCCGCGCGAACACGTGCGCCAGCGGCAGGAAGAGCAGTGTCGAGGCGTTCTCGCGGCCGAACAGATCGGGCAGCTGCTCGAGCGCCCCGGAGAGCTCGGCCCGGAAGTTGCCGTGCGTGAGCCGGCAGCCCTTGGGACGGCCCGTGGTGCCCGACGTGTAGATGAGGGTGGCGAGCGAGTCCGACGTGAGGGTCGCCCTGGCCTGCTTGAGCTGTGCGTCGCTGACGCCCGCGGCGGCGGAGCGGACCTCGTCGAGGCCGCCCTCGTCGATGGTCCACACGTGCTTCAGGTCCGGGGCGTCGCGACGGGCCTCGTCGACCCGTCCGAGGTGCTGTGCGCTCTCCACGACGGCTGCGACGGCGCCGGAGTCGGAGAGGATCCACGCCACCTGGTCGGTCGAGGACGTCTCGTAGATGGGCACGGTGACCGCTCCGGCCCACCAGACGGCGTAGTCCACGAGCGTCCACTCGTACCGCGTGCGCGACAGGAGGGCGACCCGGTCGCCCGGCCGGACGCCTGCCGCGAGGAGTCCCTTGGCGACGGTGACGACGTCGGCGTGGAACGCGCCGATCGTCACGTCGGACCAGCCGTCCGGCCCACGTCGGGCGAGGGCCACGGCCTCCGGATCGGCCGCGAGGCGGTCGAGCACGTCGTCGGTCAGGTTGCCCCGGTCGGGGCGTCCGTCCGACGCGGCAGGGTCAGGTCGGTCACCGTCCGCAGCGTTCACGTACGGCAGGCTACTCGGCGTCGAACGGGCACGGGAGCCGCGGGGCGGACGTGGAGCGGCGTCCCACTACGATGAGGATCCCGAGGAAGCGAGGAGGGCCCATGGCGCGCACCACGAGCGACATCGTCATCGATGCCGCACCGTCGGACGTCATGGCCGTGATCGCCGACTTCGACGCCTATCCATCGTGGGCCACCGGCGTCCGCAGCGCCGAGGTGGTCGAGCCGGGAGCTGCCGGCGACTCCGTCGGCGATCGGGCCGACCGGGTCCGTTTCACCCTCGACGCCGCACCCATCCGCGACACCTACGAGCTGCTCTACACCTGGGACGGCGACCGGTCGGTGTCGTGGAGCCTGGCGGAGAAGGCCACGGTGCTGACCGCGCTCGACGGCACGTACGCGCTGGCCGAGGTGGCCGGCGGGACGCGGGTGACCTACCAGCTCGCCGTCGACGTCGCCGTGCCGCTGCTCGGCACGCTCAAGCGCAAGGCCGAGAAGGTCATCATCGACGCGGCCCTGAGCGGCTTGAAGCAACGGGTCGAGACTCTTGGCTGACGACGAGGTGGGGTCGCTGGGACAGGAGACCCTCAAGCTGTTGCGAGCGCTCGCCGTCGACGCCGACACCACGGCGCCCCGGCGGAACGACGCCGACGCCGGGTCGCCCGACGCCGACGCCGACGCGCACGTGTGCACCACGTCGTGGTGCCCGGTGTGCCAGGTGGTGGGCTTCGTGAAGACCAACCCCGACGTGGTCGAGGAGGTCGCCGTGGCGGCGCTGCACCTCGCGCGCACCGTGCGCGACGCGTTCGAGACCGCGTTGCGCCAGGGCGACGGCACCCACGACACGAGCGACCGACGTACCGACGAGGGAGAGGCGAGCCGATGAGCTCGACGCACGACCACGACACGCGCCTCGGCGTGGGGGTCGACATCGGCGGCACCAAGATCGCCGCCGGCCTCGTGGGGCCCGACGGCACCATCCTGGCCAGCGTCTCGGAGCCCACGCCCGACGCCGACGCCATCGCCGGGCTCGTGGCCGACCTGGTGGGCCGGCTCCGTGCGCAGGCCCAGCACCCGGTCGCCGGGATCGGTGTGGGTGCGGCGGGGTTCGTCGCGGCCGACCGGTCCACGGTCACCTTCGCCCCCAACATCGACTGGCGCGACGAGCCGCTGGGTGCGCGGATCGCCCGGCTGGTCGAGCTGCCCGTCGTCGTCGAGAACGACGCCAACGCCGCGGCCTGGGGCGAGTACCGGTTCGGGGCCGGTGCCGACTCCGACGACCTGCTGCTCGTGACCATCGGCACCGGGGTCGGTGGTGGCGTGATCCAGGACGGCGACCTCATGCGCGGCGGGTTCGGCGCGGCGGCCGAGATCGGGCACCTGCGGCTCGTCCGCGACGGGCGCCTGTGCGGGTGCGGTCAGCACGGGTGCTTCGAGAAGTACGCGAGCGGCAGCGCCCTCGTGGCCGAGGCACGTGAACGGGCTGCGAGCGACGACCCGGCAGCGGCGGCCCTCGTGGCCCGCGCCGGCGGCGTCGCGAAGATCAAGGGTCCGCTGGTCACCGACCTCGCCCAGGAGGGCGACCCGTTCGCGGTGGACCTGCTGCGCGACCTCGGGGCCTGGATCGGCGAGGGCTGCGCCTCGCTCGCCGCCGTGCTCGACCCGAGCGTCATCGTGATCGGGGGCGGGGTCGGGGCAGCCGCCGACCTCCTGCTCGACCCCGTGCGGGAGGCCTTCGAGGAGCACCTGCCCGCGCGCTTCCACCGTCGTGTGGCCGAGGTGCGCCTCGCGACCCTCGGCAACGACGCCGGCATCGTCGGCGCCGCCGACCTCGGCCGCTCCGCCCGAAGGGCGACGGCGCAGAGGGTCGGCTCCGCACCCGGCTCAGGAACAGAGGACTGACATGGCGGACAGGTTGGCCGTCGGCATCGACATCGGCGGCACCAAGATCGCGGCCGGCGTGGTCGACGAGGACGGACGGGTCGTCGCCCGCACCCGCCGCGAGACGCCCACGACCGAGCCGGAGGCCGTGCTCGACGCGATCACCGAGATCACGGCGGAGTTCCGCGCCGAGCTCCCGGTCAAGGCCGTGGGCATCGGCGCCGCAGGCTTCGTCGACGCGTCGCAGTCGACCGTCCTCTTCGCGCCGCACCTGGCGTGGCGGCACGAGCCGCTGCGCGACCGGGTCGCCCGCCGGACGATGCTGCCCGTGATGGTCGACAACGACGCCAACACCAGCGGTTGGGCCGAGTGGCGGTTCGGGGCCGCGCAGAACGAGCCCGACCTGGTCCTCATCACGCTCGGCACCGGCATCGGCGGCGCGCTCGTCATCGACGGACTGCCGTACCGCGGCCACTTCGGCATCGCGGGGGAGTTCGGGCACATGCAGGTCGTGCCCGGCGGCAACCGGTGCGAGTGCGGGAACCTCGGTTGCTGGGAGCAGTACGCCAGCGGGCGCGTGCTCGGACGTCGGGCGGCGGCGGCGGTGGCCGAGGGCTCGCCCATCGGCCGCCGGCTGGCCGAGGCCGCCGGTGGGGCCGATCGCGTCGAGGGGGCGCACGTCACTCCGCTCGCGCAGGACGGCGACGAGGAGGCGATCTCCTGGATCGCCGACGTCGGCGACTGGCTCGGCGTCGGCATGGCCAACCTCGCCGCGGCGCTCGACCCTGGTCTGTTCGTCGTCGGCGGAGGGGTGAGCGACGCCGGCGAGATGCTGCTGGGCCCGGCACGCGAGGCCTACTCGCGCACGCTGACGGGTCGCGGCTACCGGTCCGAGGCCCGGATCGTCCGCGCGCACCTCGGCCCCGAGGCCGGGCTGATCGGCGCGGCCGACATGGCCCGACTCACAGCGCGGCGCCGTCGTCCGGCCAATCCCGCTGCGAGGGTCCGTGTTCGGGCAGCTGCGCGATCAAGTAGATCGCCGAGGCGACGAAGGTGAGGGCCGCGCCGAGCAGGACGGGGCTGGACAACCACTGACCCGCCAGCGAGGCGAACATGAGCAGCAGCGGCGATCCCACCAGGCCGCCCCAGGCGACGGCTCGCCCACGGTGCATGGGCCGACCCGGACCCGGGTCGACCCGACGGTAGAACTGCTCGTCCACCGGGTCGGGCTCGTCGTCGAGCTCGAACGGCTCGGGCTCGGCAGGCTCCTCGACCGGTGCCGGGTCGGGCTCGTCGGCCTCCGCGGGGAAGGGCAGGTCGAGGTCGAGGCGGCTGACGATGTCGTCGAACTCGTCGCGTCCGTCGCGGCCGGGCCCCCGCGCGTCGGGCTCAGCCATCGGCGCCACCGGTGTGCGAGGCGATGAACGCGGCGGAGCGCTCGAAGATCTGCGGAGCGTCGTGGTCGAGCGTGGCCACGTGGTAGCTGTTCTCGAGCGTGACGAACTCCCCGAGCCCGGGGCGCAGCCCTTCGCGCACCAGCGACAGGGTGCTGTCGTCGACGACGTGGTCGTCGGTGGAGCGGAAGAAGAGCACCGGGGCCTTGATCCGTCCGAGGTCGGCCCGCACGTCGCCCCAGAGCTGCATCATCGAGTGCAGGGCCCTCAGCGGCGTGCGGTCGTACGCGTTCTCCTCGATCCCCGGCTTCTTGATGTCGCCACCGATCGCATCGAGCGAGGGGACGACCCACTTGAGGAGGGGGACGGCCTTCAGTCGCGGGTCGCGCGAGGCGATGGCGGGATTGACCACGACCACCGCGTCGACGTCGTGCGGACGCTGCTCGGCCAGCCGCAGGGCGAGGCAGCCGCCCATGGAGAGCCCACCTACGACGACCCGCTCGCAGGTGTCGCGCAGGATGTCCAGCTCGGTCTCGAGCGCGCCGTACCAGTCCGACCAGGTGGTGCGGTTCATCTGCTGCCACGTCGTGCCGTGGCCGGGCAGACGGGGCACCCGCACCGTGTAGCCCCGGTCGGCGAGGTCGCGACCCCAGGGGACCATCGAGTACGGCGAGCCGGTGAAGCCGTGGCTCAGCAGGACCCCGACGGGTCCGCCGTCGCTCGTGAAGGGCTCGGCTCCCGGCACGACGGAGGGCTGCGACGCGCTGGATCCGGAGGAGGTGGGGCTCATGGATGCATCCTCCCTCACGGTGTCGCCACCGTGCACCCCCCTGAGCGCGGTAGTGTCCGGGTGACGCTGAGGAGGCGACGTTGTTCTACTGGTTCCTGAAGTTCCTGGCGCTGGGTCCGCTGTTGAAGCTGATCTTCCGGCCCTGGGCCGAGGGCACCGAGAACGTGCCCAAGGACGGGGCGGTCATCCTGGCCAGCAACCACCTGTCCTACAGCGACTGGCTCTTCATGCCGCTGGTCATCCCGCGTCGCGTGACCTTCGTGGCCAAGGCCGAGTACTTCGAGTCGCCCGGCATCAAGGGCTGGTTCCAGAAGAAGTTCTTCTCCGGTGCAGGCCAGGTCCCGATCGACCGGTCGAGCGGCTCCGCCGCCGCCGGCGCCATCGCGACCCAGCTGCGGCTGCTCTCCGAGGGCGAGGTGTGCGGGATCTACCCCGAGGGCACCCGCTCCCACGACGGCAAGCTGTACCGCGGTCGCACGGGCGTCGCGCGGATCGCACTGGAGGCGGGCGTACCGGTCATCCCGCTCGCCGTCATCAACACCGACGTCGTCGCGCCCCCCGGCAAGGTCTTCGGCAAGATGGCTCGCCCGGGCGTCCGCTTCGGCGAGCCGCTCGACTTCAGCCGCTACGAGGGCCTCGAGGGCGATCGCTTCATCCTGCGCGCCGTCACCGACGAGATCATGTACGAGATCATGCGCCTCTCCGGCCAGGAGTACGTCGACCTCTACGCCCAGGACGCCAAGAAGCGCGACAAGGAGTCGGAGCGCGCGGCCGCCAAGGCGGTCGAGCGCGCCGAGTCCGACGAGGTGTGGGACCAGATCAAGCCCGAGTGAGGCCCACCCCGGCACGAGGCGGGCACGACGTCGGTACCGACGAAGGAGCGAGCCATGCGGATCGGAGTACTGACCGGGGGCGGTGACTGCCCCGGACTCAACGCGGTGATCCGGGCGGTGGTCCGCAAGGGGGTCCAGACGTTCGATGACGAGTTCATCGGCTTCCGTGACGGCTGGCGCGGCCCGCTCGAGGACGACGCCCGCGAGCTGGGCGTCGCCGACGTCCGGGGCATCCTGCCGCGTGGCGGCACCATCCTGGGCTCGTCGCGGACCAACCCGTTCGCCGTCGAGGGCGGCGTGGAGCGGATCCGCGCGACGCTCGAGTCCCGCGGCTGCGACGCACTGATCGCCATCGGTGGCGAGGACACCCTCGGGGTCGCCACCCGCCTCGCCGAGCTCGGCGTGGCCGTCGTCGGCGTGCCGAAGACCATCGACAACGACCTGTCGGGGACCGACTTCACGTTCGGCTTCGACACCGCCGTCAACATCGCCACCGAGGCGATCGACCGGCTGCACACGACGGCCGAGTCGCACCACCGGGTGCTGGTGGTGGAGGTCATGGGGCGCCACGCCGGCTGGATCGCCCTGCACTCCGGGCTCGCCGGGGGCGCGAACATCATCCTGATCCCGGAACGGCCGTTCGACATCGACAAGGTCTGCGCGCAGGTGGAGAGCCGGTTCGCCACAAGGTTCTCGCCCATCGTGGTCGTGTCCGAGGGAGCAGTGCCGATCGCCTCGCCCGACGGCACGGGCATGACGCTGCAGTCCGGCGAGAAGGATGCCTTCGGCCACGTGCGGCTCGGTGGCGTGGGGGAGCGGCTGGCGCAGGAGATCGAGGAGCGCACCGGCAAGGAGGCGCGGGCCGTGGTGCTGGGCCACGTGCAGCGCGGCGGCACCCCGACCGCGTTCGACCGGTGGCTCGCCACCCGCCTGGGGCTGCACGCCATCCAGGCCGTGCACGACGGCGACTTCGGCATGATGATGGCGTTGCGTGGCACCGACATCGTCCGGGTCCCGCTCAGCGAGGGGACCGGTGAGCTCAAGCTCGTCCGGCCCGAGCTCTACGAGGAGGCCGAGGTGCTGTTCGGATGAGTGAAGGACGCGACGTCGAGGACGTCTGGAGCTACCCGCGACCGCCTGCAGTCGAGCCCAGCGACGAGCTGGTCGTCGTCGAGCTCGGTGGTGTCGAGATCCTGCGGACCACGCACAGCTACCGCGTGCTCGAGACCAGTCACCCGCCGACCTACTACCTGCCCGTCGACGCCGTGGCCGAGGGCGTGCTCCGGCCGATCGCCGGCACCACGGTCTGCGAGTTCAAGGGTGAGGCGAGCTACTGGGACCTCGTCGTCGGCGACCGCGTCGTCCCCGCCGGAGCCTGGACCTACCCCCGGCCCCGGCCCGGCTACGAGATGCTCCTCGACCACCTGGCCCTCTACCCCGGCCGCATGGACCGCTGCACCGTCGACGGCGAGGTCGTCCAGGCCCAGGACGGCGACTTCTACGGCGGCTGGATCACCTCGCGCGTGAGCGGACCGTTCAAGGGGGCTCCGGGAACGCTGGGATGGTAGGCGGCTCGCGGCTCGTTCCTCGCCGCTTCGGCGGCTCCTTCGTCGCCGCCCTGGGCTCCGCCCAGCCGCCTGTCTCGCTTCGCTCGACCTGTGGTGGCTGGGGTCGCCGACCTGGGCTTCGGCCGGCAGCGTGTCGCCCCGGCGGCGTCCACGTGTGCGTGGGTGGTCGTGGGCGCGGACGGGGTCCCCGTATCCTTGACCGGTGAGCATTCCGAGCCTTGACGACCTCCATGCGATGGGTGCTGCCCAGCAGCCCACGTATGCCGACCCTGCTGCGCGCGAGCGTGCGCTCGGGCAGCTGCGCCGGATGCCACCGCTCGTGTTTGCCGGCGAGTGCGACGACCTCCGCGACCGGATGGCCGCCGTGGCGCGCGGCGAGGCCTTCCTGCTGCAGGGCGGCGACTGCGCCGAGACGTTCGAGGGCGTCACCGCCGAGAACGTCCGCAACAAGCTGCGGGTGCTGCTGTCGATGGCCGTCGTGCTGACCTACGCGGCGAGCGTGCCGGTCGTCAAGCTCGGTCGCCTCGGTGGCCAGTACGCCAAGCCGCGGTCCCGCGACACCGAGACCCGTGACGGCATCACGCTGCCGGCGTACCGCGGTGACGCCGTCAACGGCTTCGACTTCACCCCCGAGTCGCGCGTGCACGACCCGCAGCGACTCGTCGACGTCTACAACGCCTCCAGTGCCACCCTGAACCTCGCCCGTGCCTTCACCACCGGTGGCTACGCGGACCTTCGCCAGATGCACGAGTGGAACAAGGACTTCGTCAAGAACAGCCCGGTCGGCGTCAGCTACGAGAAGGTCGGCGGCGAGATCGACCGCGCCCTCGCCTTCATGGACGCCATCGGCGTGGAGCCCGACGCCTTCCGCTCGGTCGACTTCTACTCCTCGCACGAGGCCCTGATCCTCGAGTACGAGCACGCCCTCACCCGCATCGACTCACGCACCGAGCAGCCGTACGACGTCTCCGGCCACTTCGTGTGGATCGGCGAGCGCACCCGTCAGCTCGACGGCGCCCACGTGGAGCTGCTGAGCCACATCGCCAACCCCATCGGCGTCAAGCTCGGCCCCACCACCTCGGCCGACGACGCGATCGCCCTCTACGAGAAGCTCAACCCCGAGCGCACGCCCGGCAAGGTCACGTTCATCACGCGGTTCGGCGCCGGCAAGATCCGCGACCTCCTGCCCGCCCTCGTCGAGAAGGTCACCGCTGCCGGGCTCGACGTCGCGTGGGTGTGCGACCCGATGCACGGCAACACGTTCGAGGCGTCCACCGGCTACAAGACGCGGGAGTTCGACGACGTCATCGACGAGACCCGCGGCTTCTTCGAGGTGCACCGCTCGCTCGGCACGTGGCCGGGTGGCCTGCACGTCGAGCTCACCGGCGACGACGTCACCGAGTGCGTCGGTGGCGGGCGTCGGCTGTCGGCCGAGGACCTCGCGACGCGCTACGAGACGCTGTGCGACCCGCGGCTCAACCGGGAGCAGTCGCTCGAGCTCGCGTTCCTCGTCGCCGACATGCTGCGCGAGCGCTGACCGACCCCTCGGCGGTCAGCGACCGTCGAGCGGCACCCGCAGCGTCATGAGCGTGGTGGCGAGCGCGTCGTACTGCCCGCACAGCATGAGCAGCTCGATCGCGGTCGCCTCGTCGAGGTGCTCGCGCACGCGGGCCCACGTGGCGTCGTCGAGGTCGCGGTCGTGCACCAGTGACGCCGTCGCGTCCAGCAGCACGCGCTGACGATCGGTCCAGCCGTCCCACGTGGCGTCACCGACGTGCTCGACCTGCTCGGGCGTCAGTCCCACCTTGCGGCCGATCCGTCGGTGGTGGTCGAGCTCGTAGTCGCACCCGCGCAGGGTCGCGACGTGCAGGATGACCAGCTCGGTCTCGGTGCGCGGGAGTCGTCCGAACGGCATGAGGGCCGCGCTGAACATCAGCCAGGCGCGGAACAGTCGCCGCTGGCGCCCGAGCGTGGTGAACACGTTCGGGCGGTGGCCACCGATGACGCGGCCCGCGATGCTGCTGATGCCGTGGTTGACGAGGCCGAGGTCGCGTCGGTCACCCGGACCGATGCGCGGCGCGGTGTCGATGGGCTCGGGGGAGGCAGGCGGCGTCGTGGAGGCGGTCACGAGGCCAGCCTAGAGGTGCAACTGGGACGAGTGCACCAGAAACGTGCTGTGGGGTGCGTCGCCCTCGAGCCCGCAGGTGTGGATGCAGGCGCCCGACCGCGAGGTCAGACGTAGATCGTGACGGTCGAGCCGACCTTGGCCTCGCCCGAGCCGGGCTCCTGGAACACGACGCGGTCGGCCCCGGGGATGCGGTTCTTCACGTCGACCTTGAAGCCGGCCTTCTCGAGAGCGGCCACGGCCTCGGTGCGGGGGCGGCCCATGACGTCGGGGACGTCGACGTTCTCGGGCCCGCGGGAGACGACGATCGTGATCGTGTCGCCCTTGAAGCGGGTGCCGTCGGACGGGGACTGGCTGATGACCACGCCCTTGTCGACGTCGTCGGAGAAGCGCTGGGTCACGTTCACGTCGAAGGAGGCGTCCTCCAGCGCCTTCACCGCGTCGGCCTGCGACTTCCCGGTCTGGTCGACCACGTCGATCGGCTGGCGACCGCGACTCACGACGAGGTCGATCACGGTGCCGCGCTTGACCTGCTGACCGACCTTCTGGTCCACGGCGCGGACGATGCGACCCTCGGGGATCTTCTCGCTGTAGGCCTCGGTCACGTCGCCGACCTGCAGCGTCAGCTCCTCGAACGCGACGCGCGCCTGGTCCACGGTCTGTCCCTGGACGTTGGGGATCGCGTAGCGCTCCTTGCCCTTGGAGACCACGGCGTGGATCGTGTCGCCCGGCAGCAGGCGGTCGCCGGCCGCGGGGTCGGTGGAGAGCACCGTGCCGAGCGGGGCGGTCTCGGAGAAGGCTCGACGGGTGACGTCGAGCGTGAAGCCTGCGGCCTCGGCCTCCTCGGCGGCCTGGGCCTCCGCCTGGCCCACCAGCTGGGGCGTGTCGGCGTAGCGGCCCACGCCCAGCCAGTAGCCGAACGCGGCGAGCAGCAGTGCGGAGACGACCGCTGCGACCAGGAGCACGCGTCCGCGCCTGCTCGAACGGTCCTGGTCGCGGGACTGCTGGTAGTCCTCGGCGGTCATGGCGGGGTGGAGGCCCGGTGCCGCGGCGGCCGTCGCCGTCCGGCTGTCGGTCCACGTCTCGCTGCTCCACCGCATGGTGGGCTCGGCGCGCGCGACGACCTCGCCGGTCTCGCGGTCGACGAGCACGGTCTCGCCGCCGTCGTCGAGGTCACTCGCCTCGGCCGGCGTCATCGGGCCCGTGAGCTCGCCGTCCGGTGCCTCGTGCTCGAGGTCGACGGGACGGGTCGGCTCCTCGTCGGCGGCCATCGGACGGGGCCGCAGGTCGGCGGTCAGGTCGGGGTCGTCGTCGAGCCCCTCGGCCAGGGCGCGTTCGACGAGACGCACCTGCCGCAGCAGCACGCCGGCGTCCTGCGACCGCTGGGAGCGGTCGCGGACGGTCGCGCGGGCGACCAGGGCGTCGACGTAGGGCGGGAGGTCGGGACGCACCGCCGACGGGGCGGCGATGTCCTCGTGCACGTGCTTGTAGGCCACCTGGATGGGGGAGTCGCCCGTGTGCGGCTTGGTGCCCGTGAGCATCTCGTAGAGCAGCGCGCCGCACGCGTACACGTCGGACCGTGCGTCGGCGCCCTCGTTGACCACGATCTCGGGCGCCAGGTAGGAGACGGTGCCGATGAGCGTCCCGCCGGTGGCGGTGGTCGCGGCGCTCACGGCCCGCGCCAGGCCGAAGTCGGCGACCTTGACCTCGCCGTCAGGCGTGATGAGGACGTTCTCGGGCTTGACGTCGCGGTGCACCAGGTGGGCCCGGTGGGCCGCCGAGAGCGCGGTGAGCACGTCGGCCAGCAGGTGCAGGGCTCGCAGGGGAGGCATCGGCGTCTCCGCGCGCATGACGTCGCGCAGGGTGCTGCCGGGGACGTACTCCATGACGAGGTAGGTGACGTCGCCGTCGCGCCCCTGGTCGAAGACCGCCACCACGCCACGGTGGTTCAGCTTGGCCGCGGCGCGGGCCTCGCGCTCGAAGCGCTGGGAGAACTCGTCGTCGTCGCCGAGGCCGGCGTGCATGACCTTGATCGCGACGGGGCGGTCGAGCCGCTCGTCGTGGCCGTGGAACACGCTGGCCATGCCGCCACGGGCGATCCGTTCGCCCACGCGGTAGCGACCGTCGAGGACGCGTCCGACGAGGGCGTCGTCGCGGATGACCGTCACGCCGGACCTCCTCACGTCCGCTCCCAGGGCCGGCTGACCCTGCGACGAGTGTAGAGAACGCCCGCGCGCCGGGCGTGCTCCGCCGCCCGTGTCCTACCCCGCTGTTCGGCCCGGACCCCCTTGCGGGTCAGGAGGTGCGGCGGGTCGCGCTCAGGGCCAGAGGGCCGAGGACGGACCGGGCGTGGTCGCCGAGCGCGGTGATCGCGGCGTCGGCCTCGTCCTCGAGGCGCGCGATGTCACGCTCGACGGCCGCGAGGGCGCCCGTGCGCACCATCAGGTCCGTGAGCGGCTCCACCCCTTCGCGGGTGCCGAGGAGGCGGGAGAGGAGGGCGCGGTCGTCGTCGCTGCCGAGCTCGGTGGCCCGGGCGACGAGAACGGTGCGCTTGCCCTCTCGGAGGTCGTCCCCGGCGGGCTTGCCGGTGACCGCGGGGTCGCCGAAGACCCCGAGCACGTCGTCGCGCAGCTGGAAGGCCTGGCCGAGAGGCAGGGCGACGGCGCTCAGCCCGTCGATGAGGTCGGCGTCGGCGCCGGCGAGGGCCGCCCCGATGTGCAGGGGCCGCTCCACCGTGTAGGAGGCCGCCTTGAACCGCACGATGGTCATGGCCTCCTCGACCGTCACGGTCGGACGGGTCTGGGCGAGGACGTCGAGGTACTGGCCCGCCACGACCTCGGACCGGCACAGGTCGAGGAAGTGCAACGCCTCCGGGACGCGCGACAGGCCGGACGAGCGCAGCTGCTCGTCGGCCCACGACAGCATCAAATCGCCCAGGAGCACCGCCGTCGACAGGCCGAAGCGCTCGGCGTCCCCCACGGCGTCCTGGCCCCCGGCCCGGTGCTGCGCCTCGAAGGCACGGTGGACGCTGGGGTTCCCTCGGCGGGTGTCCGAGCCGTCCATGAGGTCGTCGTGCACCAGCGCGCTGCCCTGCAGCCACTCCAGCGAGGCGGAGGCCGTGACCACCGCGGGGTCGTCGGGGTCACCACCTGCCACCAGCCAGCCCGCCCGGCAGAACGCCGCCCGCAACCGCTTGCCCCCGGCCACGAACGAGGTCGCCGCGTCGAGGAAGGGGGCCAGGTCGGGGCCCACCGAGACGAGGGCCGCGCGCCGATCGTCGCCGAAGCGAGAGAGCTCACGTGCGACGTCGTCCCGAAATCGGTCAAGGTCGGCTGCTCCCACCGTTCGGACGATACCGTTGGCCCGTGACTGACGGTCCTGCGCCCACGTCCTCGCGATCGCTTCTCGAGGACCTCCGCCACCCACGCCCGTGCGTGTCGTTCGAGTTCTTCCCGCCGAAGGACGATGCGGGCGAGGAGGTGCTGTGGCGCACCATCGCCGACCTCGAGCCGCTCCAGCCCACGTTCGTCTCGGTGACCTACGGGGCCGGTGGCACGAGCCAGGAGCGCACGGTGCGGGTGACGTCGCGCATCGCCGAGCAGTCCCGCATCCGCGCGATCGGGCACCTCACCCTCGTGGGGCAGAGCCGCGCGGAGATCGAGCAGGTGCTCAAGCAGTACGCGAGCGCCGGCATCCACCACGTCCTCGCGCTGCGCGGCGATCCGAAGGGTGGCCCGCGGGAGCCCTGGGAGCCGCACCCCGGGGGCATGGACCACGCCATCGAGCTGGTGGAGCTGGCACGCGACCTGGGTGACTTCTCGATCGGCGTCGCGGCCTTCCCCGAGGGCCACCCCGATGCCGGGGGCCGCGACCCGGACGCCGACGTCCTGGTCGCCAAGCACCGGGCGGGCGCGGAGTTCGCGATCACGCAGTTCTTCTTCCGCGTGCAGGACTACGTCGACCTCGTCGAGCGCACGCGGGCGCGAGGCAGCGACCTGCCGATCGTGCCGGGCATCATGCCGATCCTGAACTTCGGCCAGGTCGCGCGCATGGCCGAGCTCTCGGGGGCGGAGATCCCGCGCGAGGTGCTCGACGTCATCGAGCCGGTCGCCGATGACAAGGACGCCGTGCGCACGCGCGGCATCGAGCTCGCGACGCAGCTGTGCCGCGACCTGCTGGCCGCCGGTGCCCCCGGGCTGCACTTCATCACGCTCAACCGGTCCAAGGCGACGCGCGAGATCTTCGAGACCCTGCGGGGCGAGGGCCTGGTCTGAGGTCTGCTCAGGTGGCGGGACGACGGGGCACGGGACCGAGACGTTCGGCCAGGGCCTCGGTGGCCAGGCCGATCTCCTCGAGGGAGCCGCCCGGGTAGGCGTGGGCCCCGGCCATGAGCAGACCCGGTGGCAGGCGCGGCCCCGGTCGCTCGAGCATCGTGCGCCAGCCCCTCCACTGCCAGCCCCAGTGGCCGAGACGCACCAGGTCGGCCGGTCGCAGGTCGTGGCGCTCGACGACGTGCTCACGCAGGTCGACGCCCACGCGGACGAGTGCGACGAGGGGGTCCTCGGCGTTGTGGTGCGTGATCGTCCAGCAGCCGGGCGAGGACTCCCACAGCTGCATGGGCGGGTCCGAGTGGATCGCCACGTCCCGGGGGAGGTCGGGGGCGTCCGCCGCCAGGCGCACCAGCGTGCGGTGCGCCGGGATCCGCGGGTGGAGCGTCGGCTCCGGCAGGCCGTCGGGCCACCACGGCGCGCACCAGGCGACGACGTCGGCCTCGACCGGACCGCCCTCGGTGGTCACGCCGGTCACGGACCCCCGGTCGCGGGTGATCCCCGAGGCCGCGGTGTGCAGGCGGACCTCGACCCGACGCTCCTGCAGGCGGGTCGTCAGGGCGTCGGCCAGCGCGGTCATCCCACCGTCGACGGCCCACCGCCCGAAGCCCCTCTCCACGTGGTGGACGACGGCTGCGGCGGCGGGCACCAGGCGGGGGTCGTCGCCGGCCAGGACCACGGGGTCCAGCACGATGCGCCGCAGCTGCCGGTCGTCGAGGACCCGCTGGGTCTCGCGACGCAGCGTGCGCCGCGCCTCGAGGATCCGGCGGGTGGAGCGGTCGAGCGCGTCCTCGTCCGGGACCTGGTTGAGCAGACGTCGGCGCACCGTGTCCCAACGGTCCGACATCGTGTCGAGCCAGGGGCTCCACGGGTCGACCCCGAAGGCCTCGACGAAGGCGTCGACCTGGCCCGACCGTCGGCCCATGGGCAGGTCCATCACCGTTCGGTCGGCGAACACGTGGCGTCGCCCGGGGACGGTCTCGATGGTCAGTGCGGCGTCCAGGGGGCGGCCGGACTTGCGGAACAGGTCCCGCAGCACCCCCGGGAGGGTGAACGTGTCGGGGTCGAGCTGCCACACGCCGTCACCGACCCGGTGACCGCGCAGACGACCGCCGAGCCGGTCGGAGGCCTCGAGCAGCACCACCTCGTGCCGCAGCTTCGCGAGACGCGCCGCGAGCGAGGTGCCGGCGAAGCCCCCGCCGACCACCACGATCCTCGCCATGCCCGCACCCTAGGTCATGCGCGAGGAGCCTCGGTGCGGACCGAGGCGCTGTGACACAGTGGCGCCATGCGTCCGGTGCGTCAGGAGATCATGTGGCAGGCGGTCCTCGACGCGATCGCGGCCGTGCCGGGGGAGGGCCCCTTCGACGTGCTCGACGTCGGAGGAGGAACCGGCGGTGACGCCGTCCGCCTGGCGGCGCTGGGCCACCGGGTGACCGTCGTGGACCCCAGCCCCGACGCCCTGGCGTCCCTCGGTCGTCGGGCCGCCGAGGCCGGCGTCGAGGACCACGTGGTCGGCGTCCTGGCCGACACCTCCGACCTGGGCGAGCACGTCGCCGCCGCCTCCACCGACCTCGCGGTCCTGCACGGCGTGCTCGAGTACGTCGACGATCCCGCGGAGGCCCTGGCCGCGGTGGCCGGCGTCCTGCGCCCGTCGGGCGTGGTGAGCGTGGTCGTGGCCGGACGGCCGGCAGCGGTGCTCGCCCGCGCGATCACCGGTGACTTCGACGGTGCCGCCACGATCCACGGCTCGACGGCGCCGACCTGGGACCTGCGCGCCCAAGGGCCTCGGCGGTACGTCGAGAGCGAGCTCGCGGCCGAGCTGGAGGGAGCCGGGTTCGCCCTCTCCTCCGTGTCGGGACTGCGGACCTTCGCCGACCTCGTGCCCAGTGCGGTGGTCGACACCGAGCCCGGCGCGCGGGAGCGGCTGTACGCTCTCGAGCGACTCGTCCGGTCGTCCAGCGAGTTCTCAGGGATCTCGGGTGGTCTGCACACCATCGCCCGCCTAGACTTGACGTAGTTCCACCTGACCAGGAGGCCCCCGTGCCACTCTCCGACGAAGAAGCCCGCCTGCTCCAGCAGCTCGAGCAGTCCCTTGCGGCCGAGGATCCCGACTTCGCCTCGACGCTGCGCGGGTCCAAGCAGGCGGCGCGCAACCGCAAGATCGCCGTCCTTGCGGGCCTCGGCTTCCTGGTGGGCCTGGGCGTCATGTTCGCCGGTGCGGTCACCGCCACCACCTGGCTCGGTGTCGCCGGGTTCCTCGTGATGCTGGTCGGCGCCTACTTCTTCGTCACGGCCTGGCGCCACGGTCTGGCCGCGTCGCCCGACGCCGCGCCCTCGCGCCCGTCCTCGCCCAAGCCCTCCGGGTCGTTCGTCGACCGCATGGAGGAGCGCTGGCAGCGTCGCCAGGAGGGCGACGACCTCTGACCCACCCGAGCCCGCGACGCTGAGTCGCCGGCCCTCGCACCACCACCCGACGCCGGGTCCCGCACGCGCGGGGCCCGGCGTCGTCGTGCGTGCGGGGTCTCGTGCGTCCTCGAGCGGGCGTCGGGGCCCATGCGCCCTCCGTGGGGGCGATGTCGCTCCACCACGCTCCACCACGCGCCCCGGGTCGGCGCGCTTCCCGGTGCAGGGCTGCAATCCCAGCGCCGGACCGTCCTGGCGTCGGGGGAGAGGGCGGGCGGAAAGGTGCCGCGAAACCAGGCGAATCGGCTTGACGGTGGTGGAGTGTGGGGTACTGTGGTGCGAAATGGAGCATTCGTGGCGCGGTGGTCGCACCACGGGGCACGTCGCAGAGGGCGAGGTGGAAGGAGGTGGGCATCGATGCGAACAACTTCTTCGGCACCTACACGCCGCGTCTGGACGACAAGTCCCGCCTGTTCCTGCCCGCCAAGTTCCGCCCCCGGCTCGAGGGCGGCATCGTGCTGACCCGCGGCCAGGAGAACTGCATCTACGGCTGGACGACCGACTCGTTCAGCGCGTTCACCGACCGCATCCGCGAGACGCCGTTCACGAACCGCGAGGCCCGCAACTTCGTGCGCATGCTCTACTCCGGGGCCTCCTCGGAGGTGCCGGACAAGCAGGGACGCATCTCCATCCCGCCGGTGCTCCGCAGCTGGGCCGGTCTCGAGCGCGACGTCGCGGTGGTCGGGGCCATGGACCGCCTCGAGATCTGGGACGCCCGTCGGTGGGACGAGTACTCCTCGTCGCAGGAGGAGCAGTTCTCCGACATGTCGGACGAGGTGATGCCCGGCATCTTCTGACCACGCCCGCAGGGTCCGACCTCCGGCTGTCCGGTCCTGGCATCACTTCCCCGGTGCCAGAGCCGTACGGACGGGGATCAGGCCACACGGTCTCCACCACCCCGCTCCACGTCCAGCACGACCACCCCGCCACACCCCGACCCTCGAGCGCCCGAGGAGGTGCCATGAACCAACGACGCCGCGTCCGCCACGAGGTCGCCGACGCTGCCGTGCTCATGGCCTTCTCCGCCGGCGTGTCCGTGGCGATCGCCGTGGTGCTGGGCGTCGTGGTCGCGCTGACGGCAGGCGCCTCGTGACGACCGAGGAGCCCGGCGGGCCCGACGCCCGCCACGTCCCCGTCCTGCTCGACCGCGTGCTCGACCTGCTGGCCCCGGCCATCGAGTCGGACGCCACGACGGGCTCGGGCGGACGGACCCCGGTCGTCGTCGACGCGACGCTGGGCCTCGGCGGGCACACCGAGGCGATGCTGCGCCGCTTCGAGCACCTGCGGATCGTCGGGGTCGACCGCGACACCGAGGCGCTCAGCCGCGCTCGCGCCCGTCTCGCGGAGTTCGAGGACCGGGTCACCTACGCGCACGCGGTGTACGACGAGCTGCCCGAGGTGCTCGCCGACGCCGGCCTGCGCCACGTCGACGGCGTGCTCTTCGACCTCGGCGTCTCGTCGATGCAGCTCGACCTCGCCGATCGCGGCTTCGCCTACGCGCAGGACGCGCCTCTCGACATGCGGATGACGCCGGGCGTGGGCATGACGGCCGCCGACATCCTGAACACCTATCCCGCGGACCGGCTCGCCCGGGTGCTGAGGGTCCACGGCGAGGAGAAGTTCGCCAAGCGCATCGCCGAGGCCGTCGTCGCCGCCCGGGACACCGAGCCGTTCACGCGCAGCGCTCGCCTGGTCGACCTCGTCCGCGACAGCATCCCCGCCGCGGCGCGACGCACCGGCGGCCACCCCGCCAAGCGCACCTTCCAGGCGCTGCGCATCGAGGTCAACGACGAGCTCGAGGTCTACGCCCGGGCCCTGCCGGCCGCCCTCGACGCGCTCACCGTCGGTGGCCGGGTCGTCGTGCTGGCCTACCACTCGCTCGAGGACCGCATCACCAAGCGGGCCCTGGCCGAGGTCACCACCCTCAAGGTCCCGCACGGCCTGCCCGTCGTCCCCGCCGAGCTGGAGCCGCGGTTCCGTCAGCTCACACGGGGTGCCGAGCAGGCGAGCGACGCGGAGTCCGCGGAGAACCCGCGCGCCCGCTCGGTGCGGCTGCGGGCCGTGGAACGGACCGCGGCATGAGAGGACACGACGTGGCGAAGGGGGAGGGAACGGCATGAGCACGATGCACGCGGCACGTCCGCGCCAGAGGACCACCCGGCAGGCTCGACCCACGAGCCTGCCGCTGCGTCTCGTCGCGCCCGTGCGCAGCCGCGCGAGCCGGGCCCCCTTCGTGGTCGTCGTGCTGACGGTGCTCGGAGCGGGACTCGTGGGTCTGATCCTGCTGAGCACGGTCCTGCAGGCCCAGGCCTTCGAGATCGCCCGACTGTCGACCCGCGCCGACGCCCTGGGCGTCCAACAGCAGGAGCTGCGCCGCGAGGTCGACCGCCTCCAGGCGCCGGCCGCGCTCGCCGAGCGAGCCATCCGCCTCGGGATGGTGCCCAACGCCAACCCGGCCTTCCTGCGGCCCAGCGACGGCGAGGTCATCGGTGACCCGGAGCCGGCGGAACCGCGCAGCAACGTGACGAGGGTGGACCGATGAAGCGCCAACGACTGACCCGCTCCCGGCTGCGCATCAGCCTCGTGCTGGTGGTGACGCTGTTCTGCCTCTTCGGCGTCCGGCTGTTCTGGATCCAGGGGCTCGACGCCCAGGCCTACGCGGCCATGGCGCGCCAGGCCGGCACGCACACGACGACCATCCCGGCCCCGCGCGGCGACATCCTCGACCGCAACGGCGAGGTGATCGCCACGAGCGTGGACGGTCTGACCCTCACCGCCGACCCGACGATGACGGCGGACAAGGCGCCCAAGATCGCCCGCATCCTCGTGACCTCGCTCGGCGAGGACCGGATCGACTACTTCGAGACGATCGAGAAGCTGCGCACCCCGAAGACCCAGTACGTGGTCCTCGAGAAGAACCTGCCCGCGGCCAAGGCCGACAAGGCGTTGAAGGCCGTCCGCAAGGCCGGACTGACCGGCGTGTTCGGCGAGAGCGTGACGCTGCGCAGCTACCCCGGAGGGAAGCTGGCCGCCAACCTCGTCGGCTACATGAGCCAGACCAAGGAGTCCGACAAGCCGGTCGGCGTCCAGGGCATCGAGCGGCAGTACGACGACCTGCTCACCGGCAAGGACGGCTCGGCCACCTACGAGGTGTCACCGAGCGGTCAGCGCATCCCCATGGCCGACAGCACCGTCGTCGAGATGGAGCCCGGCCAGGACGTCAAGACCACGATCGACCGGGACCTGCAGTGGTACGCCGACCAGCGGCTGGCCGACGCCGTGCGCTCGTCGAGCTCGGACTGGGGGCTCGCCATCACCATGGACGTGCGGACCGGACAGGTCGTCCAGCTCTCCCAGGCGCCGACCTTCGACCCCGAGACGCCCTCGACCCGCAACGACGGGAACACCGTCTCGCGCTTCGTCCAGACCGTGTACGAGCCGGGCTCGGTGCTGAAGACCGTCACCATGGCGGCGCTGGCCGACCAGGGCAAGATCACGCCCGAGACCCAGATCAAGGTCCCCGGCAGCATGACGATCGACAAGTACCCGATCGGCGACTACTGGAAGCACGGCACGATCAACCTGACCGCGGCCGGCGTCATCGCGAAGTCGTCCAACCTCGGCACGATCGTCGCGGCCCAGCAGATGAACAACCAGACCATGCACGACTACTTCCGGAAGTTCGGCTTCGGCGTCGGCTCCGGCGTGGAGCTGCCGGGCGAGTCCAAGGGCATCCTCAAGCCGGCCGCCGAGTGGACCAAGGCCAACCACGCCACGATCTCGTTCGGCCAGGGCATCTCGGTCACCGCGCTGCAGGTGGTGCGAGCCGTCGGCGCCATCGCCAACGGAGGCGTCATGGTCGACCCGTCGGTCGTCAGCGGGTACGTGGACCAGGAGGGCGCCACCACCAAGTCGCGGGAGACGCCCACCCGACGTGTGGTCTCCAAGAAGGCCGCCGCCCAGGTCACCCGCATGATGGAGGCGGTCACGGCCGACGACGGCACCGCCCCCGCCGCGCAGATCCCCGGCTACCGCGTCGCAGGCAAGACGGGCACCGCCTGGCGCGTCGACCCCGTCACGGGACGCTACGTGCGCGGGCAGAACACCGTCTCCTTCATCGGCTTCGCCCCGGCCGACGAGCCCCGGTTCGTCACCTACGTCGTCCTCGACAAGCCCTTCAGCAACGCCGGCGGTGGCTCCACCGCCGCCCCGGTCTTCCACGACATCATGTCGATGGCGCTCGAGCGCTTCGGCGTCACGCCGACCGGGTCGAAGTCCCCGAAGGTCGAGCAGGAATGGTAGGCGGGGCGCACTCGTCGTTCCTCCTCGTGCTCGGTCGCGGCTCCCTCGCTGGCGCTCGGTCACCGCTGCCCGCCTCGGCTTCGCT
This sequence comes from Aeromicrobium sp. Leaf289, assembly GCF_001423335.1. Taxonomy (NCBI): domain Bacteria; kingdom Bacillati; phylum Actinomycetota; class Actinomycetes; order Propionibacteriales; family Nocardioidaceae; genus Aeromicrobium; species Aeromicrobium sp. Leaf289. The sequence goes on from NZ_LMNK01000004.1 coordinate 194,837, forward strand.
CGCTGGCGCTCGCTTGCCGTTGGTGGTGGGTTCCTGGCTCGCGGGTGCTCGCTTGCTGTTGGCGGCGGGTACCGCACGGTGGGGGTGGAACGGGTTCCGGGGTGGGGTGAGGAGATGGCGGGGACTCGCTACGTTGGAATCGTGACGGACTCCGACGGCTCCACGGCGATCATGCGGACCCGGCCCAGGGAGGTTCGGGCGCTCACCCTCGCGGACGTGGCCGACCACCTCGGCGTGCCGGGGCCTGGGACGCCCGCGGACGCCACGGCGGTCACGGGCATCACGCTCAGCACGCGCACGGTGCGGCCCGGCGACCTCTACGCGGGCCTGCCCGGTGGCCGCGCGCACGGGGCCGACTTCGTCGACTCCGCCGAGACGGCAGGTGCGGTCGCCGTCCTGACCGACGCCGAGGGCGCGTCCCGCCTCTCCACGCTGCCCACGATCGTCGTGGACGGACCCCGGTCGCGACTCGCCGAGCTCAGCGCCTGGTTCCACGACCACCCGACCACGGCGTTCACGACCCTCGGCATCACCGGCACGCAGGGCAAGACCACCAGCACCTACCTGGCCGAGTCGGCCGTCGGCGCCGCCCGCAGCGCGGTCGTCGGCACCATCGGGACCCGGGTGCGGGGGATCGCGGCCGACTCGGCGCTGACGACCCCCGAGGCGCCGGACCTCCAGGCCCTCTTCGCGGTCATGCGCGAGGAGCAGGTCGAGCTCTGCGCGATGGAGGTCTCCAGCCACGCCCTCGTGCAGGGTCGCGTCGACGGCTTCGCCTTCGACGTCGCCACGTTCCTCAACCTCGGACGCGACCACCTCGACTTCCACCGCGACCTTGACGAGTACTTCGCGGCCAAGGCGAGCCTGTTCACCTCCGAGCACGCCCGGCGCGCCGTCGTGAACGTCGACGACGAGCACGGCCGACGCCTCGTCGAGCTGACCTCCCTGCCGGTCACGACCTTCTCGACGGAGGGACGGGTCGCCGACTGGCGCGCGGCCAACGTGCGCCCGCACCGCCTCGGGACGGACCTGGAGGTCCTCGGCCCCGACGGCCTGGAGCTGGAGCTGCACGTCCCCCTGCCCGGCGTGTTCAACGTCGCGAACGCCCTCGCGGTCATCTCGTCGCTCGCGACGGTGGGCCACGACCCGGCCGCGCTCGCCGCCGGCATCGAGACCAGCCGGGGCGTCCCCGGCCGCATGGAGCGGGTCGAGGCCGGCCAGAGCTTCACGGCCGTCGTCGACTACGCGCACAAGCCCGACGCCGTCGAGGCGGTCCTGACGGCCCTTCGGCCGGTCACCGCAGGCCGGCTCGTCGTCGTGATCGGCGCCGGCGGCGACCGCGACCACGGCAAGCGGCCGCTCATGGGCGAGGTCGCGGCCCGCTACGCCGACCTCGTGGTGGTCACCGACGACAACCCCCGCACCGAGGACCCTGCCGCGATCCGCCGTGCCGTGCTCTCCGGAGCCTCCGGTGGCGCTGCCGAGGTCGTCGAGGTTCCGGGACGTCGCGACGCGATCGCCCACGCCGTGTCCGTCGCCGAGCTCGGCGACACCGTCGTGGTGGCGGGCAAGGGACACGAGCAGGGCCAGGAGGTCGGCGACGTGGTCCACCCGTTCGACGACCGGGACGTGCTGCGTGCCCTCATCGAGGAGCACGCATGATCCCGATGAGCCTCTCCGCGGTGGCCCGGGTGGTCGACGGCGTGGTGCACGGCGACGGCGACGTCGTGGTCACCGGTCCGGCCACCCTCGACTCGCGTGCGGTCGAGGGCGGCGGCCTCTTCGTCGCCCTGGCCGGCGAGCACGTCGACGGCCACGACTTCGTCCAGTCCGCGCTCGACGGCGGAGCGGTCGCGGTCCTCGGGTCCCGGCCGGTCGAGGCACCGACCGTCGTGGTCGACGACGTCACGGCCGCGCTCGGACGTCTGGCGCGCCACGTGGCCGACGAGATCGACGCCGAGGTCGTCGCGATCACCGGGTCGCAGGGCAAGACCAGCGTGAAGGACCTCGTCGCCCACCTGCTGGGTCGCGCGGGCCCGACCGTGGCGACGGCCGGCAACTACAACAACGAGCTCGGCGTCCCGATCACGGTCCTGCGGGCCGACCACGACACCCGCTACCTGGTGGTCGAGATGGGCGCCCGTGGGGTCGAGCACGTCGCCCGGCTGTGCAGCATCGCGCCGCCGGACGTGGCGGTCGTGCTGAACGTGGGCAGTGCGCACGTGGGCGAGTTCGGGTCGGTCGACAACATCGCCGTGGCCAAGGGCGAGATCGTGGAAGGTCTGCAGCCCGATGGCGTCGCGGTGCTCAACGCCGACGACGCGCGGGTCGCCGCCATGGCGGCGCGCGTGCCGGCCGGTGCCGCCGTGGTGCGGTTCGGCCGGACCGCCGACGGCCCCGACGACGTGCGCCTGGACGACGTCCACGTCGACGGGCGCGGCGAGCCGGACGTGACGCTCTCACGGGCAGGCCGACGCTGGACGACCCACGTGCCGCTGCCCGGTGCCCACCAGGGCCTCAACCTCGCGGCCGCCGTTGCGGTCGCCGCTGCCCTCGACCAGCGGGTCGAGGGGCAGGTGCTCTCGGACTACCGCTCCGCCAGCGCCCAGCGGCTCCAGCGGCTCGAGCGGTCCGACGGCGTCGTCGTGCTCGACGACTCCTACAACGCCAACCCCGAGTCGGTGGTCGCCGCGATCGAGACGCTGCGGACGATCGACGCCACGCGCAGGGTCGCGGTCCTGGGGGAGATGCTCGAGCTCGGCGCCGAGGCCCACCTCCGGCACGTCGAGGTCGGCCGTGCGGCGGCCGACGCCGGCCTCGACCTCGTGCTGGCCGTCGGCCAGGGTGCCCGCGGGGTCGCCGAGGGTGCCGGTGCGCAGGCCCGCGAGGTGCCCGACGTCGACGTGGCGCTCACCACACTCCGCGCGTGGCTCGAGCCGGGAGACGTCGTGCTCGTGAAAGCATCGAGGGGAGCGCGCCTCGAGCGCGTCACGGCAGGACTCCTCGACGCCTGACCGGCATACTCGTGCACGACCCTGAGCCCGCCCACGTCCCCCCACCCCCCGAACCGCCGAGAGGATCCCGCCCCCATGCTCGCCGTCCTGATCGCCGCAGCCCTCGCCCTCGTCGGCACCCTCCTGGGCACCCGTGTGGCCATCCGGGTGCTCGTCAAGAAGGGCTACGGCCAGCTGATCCGCGACGACGGACCGACGTCGCACCACGTCAAGCGCGGCACGCCCACGATGGGCGGCACGGTGATCATCCTCGCGTCGCTCGTCGCCTACGCCGTCGCGAAGCTCGTGACCGGCTACGCGCCGAGCGCGTCGGCGATCCTGCTGCTGTTCCTCTTCGCCGGACTCGGCCTCATCGGCTTCCTCGACGACTACATCAAGATCTCCAAGCAGCGCAGCCTCGGGCTGCGCAGCAAGGCCAAGATGATCGGCCAGGTGCTCGTGGGCCTGGTCTTCGCGATCCTCGCCATCGGCTGGGAGGACGAGAACGGCCGCACCCCCATCTCGCACGCCATCTCGTTCACGAGGGACATCCCTGGGACCCAGCTGCCCACCGTGCTGCTCGTCGTGTGGGTGCTGCTCATGATCGCGGGGGCGAGCAACGGCGTGAACCTGACCGACGGCCTCGACGGCCTCGCGACCGGTGCCTCCGTCATGGTCTTCGGCGCCTTCATCATCATCAACGTCTGGCAGTACAACCAGAGCTGTGCGACGGAGGACGTCCTCGGCTGCTACGAGGTGCGGGACCCCCTCGACCTCGCCGTCGTGGCGGCCGCCATCACGGGCGCCTGCTTCGGCTTCCTGTGGTGGAACGCCTCCCCGGCCAAGATCTTCATGGGCGACACCGGCTCGCTGTCGCTCGGCGGCGCGATGGCCGGCTTCGCCCTCATGACCCGCACCGAGCTGCTGCTCGTGATCATCGGCGGCCTGTTCGTCGCCATCACCGCGTCGGTCATCCTGCAGGTGGCCTACTTCAAGGCCACCGGCGGCAAGCGGATCTTCCGCATGGCACCGCTGCAGCACCACTTCGAGCTGCTCGGCTGGGCCGAGATCACCATCGTGGTCCGCTTCTGGATCATCAGCGGCCTCTGCGTCGCGGCCGGGCTCGGCGTCTTCTACTGGGAATGGCTCGCCCGCCTGTGAGCGCGGCACCCACCACGGACGTGGTCGCATGAGTGCCGCGGAGCGTCCCGACGTCGGGTCCCTCGGCCGCGACGACGACTGGTCCGCCGTGCGCGCCGTGGTCACCGGCTTCGGCGTGAGCGGGTTCGCCGCCGCCGACACCCTGCAGCACCTCGGTGCCCACGTGGTCGTGCTCGACGAGAACGCGCCCGTCCCGGGCTCGGCCCACGAGGAGCGAGCCACGCTGCTGGAGACGCTCGGGGTCGACCTGCGACTGCGTGCCGGCAGCACGGCCGAGCTGCCGGACGACGTCGACCTGGTCGTCACCTCGCCGGGCTGGCGCCCGGAGGCGCCGGTCCTGCGGGCGGCCGCCGACCGTGGGCTCCCGGTGTGGGGCGAGGTCGAGCTGGCCTGGCGACTGCGGGCCGCCGACGCGCCGCCCTGGCTGTGCGTCACCGGGACCAACGGCAAGACCACTACCGTGCAGATGCTCGACTCCATCCTGCGTGCGGCGGGCCTGCGCAGCGCCGCGGTCGGCAACGTCGGCCGCCCCGTGCTCGAGGCGGTCATGGACCCTGAGCCGCTCGACGTGTTGGCGGTCGAGCTGTCGAGCTTCCAGCTGCACTGGAGCGACTCGATCGCGGCCGAGGCCGCCGCGGTGCTCAACGTCGCCGACGACCACCTCGACTGGCACGGCTCGCTGGACGAGTACGCCCGCGCCAAGGGCCGCGTCTACGAGAACGTCGAGAAGGCGTGCGTGTACGCGGTCGAGGACCCCACCACCGAGCAGCTGGTCCGCGACGCCGACGTGCAGGACGGCGCCCGCGCCATCGGGTTCACGCTCGGGGTCCCTGCTCCCGGCATGCTCGGCGTGGTCGACGGCCTGCTCGCGGACCGTGCCTTCGCGCCCGACCGTCAGACCAGCGCCGCCGAGCTGGGCTCGGTGAGCGACCTGCCCGACGACGCACCCCACACCGTGGCCAACGCCCTCGCGGCAGCCGCCCTGGCCCGCGCCCACGGCGTCGAGGCCCGCGCCGTGCGCGACGGGCTGCGTGACTTCCGGCCCGGGCCGCACCGCTCCGAGCTGGTGGCCGAGATCGGCGGCGTCCGCTACGTCGACGACTCCAAGGCGACCAACCCGCACGCCGCGCTCGCGTCGCTGCGGGGGGTCCCGTCGGCCGTCTGGATCGCCGGGGGACTGGCGAAGGGTGCGCGCTTCGACGACCTCGTCGAGGCCGTCGCCGATCGGCTGCGCGGCGTGGTGCTCATCGGTGCCGACCGTGCGGTCGTCGCCGAGGCGCTGGCCCGACACGCGCCGGATGTGCCCGTGACGGAGGTCCTGGCCGGGGAGGATGAGCTCATGGACGACGTCGTCGCGGCTGCTGCAGCCATGGCCCGCCCCGGTGACTCGGTGCTGCTGGCCCCCGGATGCGCGTCCATGGACCAGTTCCGTGACTACGCCGCCCGAGGCGACGCGTTCGCCGCGTCGGTGCGACGGCTCCCCGAAGCGTGAGCGTCTCATGACCAGCGACGTGAGCGGCCGATGAGCACGACCGATCGCCGCCCGGCCTCCGGCGCAGGCGCCGGAGGTCCGATGAGCGGTGCCCAGCGCCTGCTCGACCGACCCCTCGCGTCGTACCAGCTGGTGCTCGGGACCACGGCCCTGCTGCTCGGGCTCGGCCTGATCATGGTGCTCAGCGCGAGCTCCGTGCTGTCGCTGCAGGTGTACGGGAACTCCTTCGCGATCGTGCAGCGCCAGCTCGTGCTGGCCGTCGTGGGCCTGGTCGGCGCCTACCTCGTGACCCGGCTGCCGCTCGCGACCCTGCGCAAGCTCATCCTGCCCGGGCTCGTCGTGTCCATCGGCCTGACGCTCGCCACGTTCATCCCGGGCGTGGGCGTGGAGGTGAACGGCAACACCAACTGGATCCCGGTCGCGGCGGGCTTCCGGCTGCAGCCGTCGGAGTTCCTCAAGCTCGCGCTCGTGCTCTGGATCGCCGACCACTACGCGCGTCGGCAGAAGCACCTGGACACGCCGCGCCTGATCCTGCTGCCCATGCTCATCGTCGCCGGAGCGTGTGCCGCGCTCGTCGTGGCGCAGAACGACCTCGGCACGGCGCTCGTCCTCTTCGCCGTCATCGTCGGCATGCTCTGGGTCGCCGGACTGCCAGGACGCTACCTCGGCGCGATCGTGGCGTTCGTCGGCGTCCTGTGCGTGTTCTTCGTCGCCACCGCGCCGCACCGCGTGGCGCGCATGCTGAGCTTCCTCAACCCGCTCGCCGACCCGGACAAGGACGGCTACCAGGCCGTCCACGCGATGATGGGGTTCGCACGGGGCGGCTTCGGCGGCGTCGGTCTCGGCGGCAGCCGGCAGAAGTGGGGCTCCCTTCCCGAGGCGCACACCGACTTCATCCTGGCCGTCGTCGGCGAGGAGCTCGGCCTGCTGGGCAGCCTCGTCGTCCTCGTCCTGTTCGTGCTGCTCGCCGTCGCGGGCGTGCGGATCGCCACGCGCAGCCGCGATCCCTTCGCTCGCTACGCCGCGGCCGGCATCACCGTCTGGATCACCGCGCAGGCCATGATCAACATCGCCATGGTGCTGGGTCTGCTCCCGGTCATCGGCATCCCGCTGCCGCTGCTCTCCTACGGCGGCTCGAGCGTGCTGGTCACCCTCGTGGGCTGCGGCGTCCTGCTGAGCTGCGCCACGACGGAGCCGGGGGCCAAGCGCGCCCTCGCCGCCAGCAAGGCCCGTCGCGCCCGACGCAACGCAGCCAGGAGGCGATGAGCGGTGCGCGCCCTGCTCGCCGGCGGTGGCACCGCCGGCCACACCTCGCCCCTGCTCGCCACGGCGGCCGTCCTGCGCGACGAGGGCGTGGACGTCACCTGCCTCGGCACCCCTCGTGGTCTGGAGACCACGCTCATCCCGGAGGCCGGGTTCCCGCTCGAGCTGGTGCCTCCGGTGCCGCTGCCCCGACGTCCCGGGATCGCCATGCTCCGGGTGCCCGGCCGTCTCCGCGCCGCCGTCGCCCAGACGCAGGACGTCTTCGAGCGCGTCAAGCCGCACGTGGTCGTGGGGTTCGGCGGCTACGTGTCGGTGCCGGCCTACCTCGTGGCCCGGCGGATGCGCATCCCCCTGGTGGTGCACGAGGGCAACGCCAAGCCCGGCATCGCCAACCGGCTCGGAGCGCGCTTCACGACGCACGTGGCCACCAGCTTCCCCGACACGCCGCTGCGGCACGGGCGCTACGTCGGCCTGCCGATCCGGCGCCAGATCTCCGGGCTCGACCGCGCGGCCTCGCGTGCGGAGGGCCGCGCGCACTTCGGGCTCGACCCGGACCGTCCGACCCTCCTCGTCACGGGCGGCTCGCAGGGTGCCCGACGCATCAACCACGCGGTCAGCGGAGCTGCGCGTGACCTCGCCGAGGCCGGCATCCAGGTGCTGCACGCCGCGGGTCGTCCCGACGAGGTGGTGCTCGACCGTCCGGCAGGCGCACCGCCCTACGTGGTGGAGCAGTACATCGACCGGATCGACCTCGCCTACGCCGCGGCCGACCTCGTGGTGTGCCGCGCGGGCGCCAACACGGTCACCGAGGTCGCGGCCGTGGGCCTTCCCGCGGCGTTCGTCCCGCTGCCGATCGGCAACGGGGAGCAGGCGCTCAACGCCCACCCCGTGGTCCAGGCCGGGGGCGGGCTGCTGATCGACGACGAGGCCATGACGCCGTCGTGGGTCGACCACGTGGTCGTCCCGCTCGTGCAGGACACGGAGCGCCTGGCCGCGATGTCGGCGGCCGCGCGCGACCTCGTGCCGCGCGACGCCGACGTCCGCCTCGCCCGCATGGTGGTCGCCGCGGCCGGACGGCAGCTGGGCCGATGAAGGTCCCCTTTCCCGACTCCGTGCCCGGACCCGACGGGCTGGGCCGCGTGCACCTGGTCGGCATCGGCGGCGCCGGGCTCTCGGCGATCGCCCGTCTCATGGCGCAGCAGGGGGTGTCGGTCAGCGGCAGCGACGCCGCCGACACCGACGTCGTCCGGGCCCTGCGGTCGGAGGGCATCACCGTGCACGTCGGTCACGCGGCCGAGCACGTGGCGGGCGTCGACACCGTGATCGTCTCGACCGCGGTCCGCGAGGACAACCCCGAGGTCGTCGCCGCCCGCGCGGCCGGCGCGCGCCTCTGGCCCCGGTCGGCCGGGCTGCGCTCGGTGATGTCCGGCCGTCGGACCGTCGCCGTGGCGGGCACCCACGGCAAGACCACCACCACCGCGATGCTGACGTGCGCCATGGTGGGCGCGGGCGCCGAGCCGTCCTTCGCGATCGGCGCCGAGGTCGCGAGCCTCGGCACGAACGCCCGGCTCGGCGCGGGACACCTCCTCGTCGCCGAGGCCGACGAGAGCGACGGCGCCTTCCTGCACTACGAGCCCGCCGTGGCCGTCGTGACCAACGTCGACGCCGACCACCTCGACACGTGGGGCACCGAGGAGGCCTACGCCGCCGCCTTCGACGAGTTCGTCGGCACCGTCGCGGAACTGCTCGTCGTGGGCGCCGACGACCCCGGCGCCGCCGCCCTCGTCGCGGTCGGGCGGGCTCGCGGCCTCGACGTGGTGACCACCGGAATCGACCCGTCGACGCAGGTCCCCGACCACCCCGACGACGAGCTGAGGGCCCGCGACGTCCGTGTCGTCGAGGGCGCCACCACCTTCCTCGTCGACGGCATGGGCCTGTCCGGCCTGCCGGTGCAGCTGGCCGTGCCCGGTGCGCACTACGCCCAGGACGCCCTGCTGGCCCTGGCTGTCGGCCTGCGCCTCGGACACCCGGCCGACGCCCTCGTGGCCGGCCTGGCCACGTACGGGGGAGCCCGACGCCGCATGGAGCGCCTCGGCGCCGTCGACGGCGTCACGGTCTACGACTCGTACGCGCACCATCCCACCGAGATCCGCGCCGACCTGGCGGCCGCACGGTCGCTCGCCGGGGACGGTCGCCTCGTCGTCGTCTACCAGCCGCACCTGGTGAGCCGCACCCGTCGCTACGGCGCCGAGATGGGGCAGGCCCTGTCGTCCGCCGATCGCGTGGTGGTGGCCGACCTGTACCTCGCGCGGGAGGATCCCGATCCCGCCGTCACGGCCGCGCTCGTGGTCGACGCCGTCCACGGACCGCCGGCGTCGGCCGGTGGACCGGTGGAGTCGGTGCACGCGGCGCTCCTGCCCGAGCTGGGCGACGGCGACCTCGTGCTCACCCTCGGGGCCGGCGACGTCACCACGGTCGGACCGCGCATCCTCGAGGGTCTGCGGACCCGCGAGGCGTCGGGAGCATGAGCGAGGAACGGTTCGCCCTCCGGCGCCGACAGGACCGCCGTCGGCGCCTGCTGCGCTGGCTGGGGGGAGTGCTGGGCGTCGCCGCCGTCGTCGGGCTCGTGTGGGTGATCTGGTTCTCGGACCTGCTCGGTGTCCGCACCGTGCAGGTCGAGGGGCTCAGCACGTTGAAGCCGGAACAGGTGCGCACCGCGGCCGACCTGACCCCCGGTACCCCGCTCGCGCGGGTCGACACGTCCGCCGCTGCGGCCCGCGTGGCCAGGCTCGAACGCGTCGAGCACGTCGAGGTCGAGCGCAGCTGGCCGCGCACCGTCACGGTGGTCGTCACCGAGCGGACAGCGGTGGCCTGGACGAGGGTCGACGGCCGGATCCGGGCCCTCGACCGGTTCGGCGTGGACTTCCGGACCCTGTCGAAGGAGCCGAAGGGACTGGTGGAGGTCGCCACGACCGCCACGGAACCACGGCAGCGCCAGCTGGCGCTCGTGGCCGCGGCGTCGGTGGTCTCCCGACTCAGGGCCGACGCGCCCTCCCTCATGGAGCTCGTGCAGTCGGTCGACGCGCCGAGCCGTGACGCCGTCACCCTGGACCTGACGAAGGGCCGCACGGTCACGTGGGGGAGCGCGGCCAAGCCGGAGCAGAAGGTCCGGGTCCTCGAGGCCCTGCTGCGGATCGACGCGACCGGGTACGACGTGAGCGCGCCCGAGCAGCCGACCACGCGCCAGTAAGTCCGGCCGTCGGCCTCGGGAGGGGACACGGACGGCAACGAACCGGCGACACGCGGCGTGTCTGCGAGGTGGCCGTCGCGGTCGCGCGTAGCGTGAGCGTCAGACAGCAGGTTGACATAACTATAACCCTGTCGTTCACGTTAAGACTTACAACCTCACCGGCTCCACAGCTCGGCTCACCTCTCCTGAAAGGCATCGCACATGGCGGTCCAGAACTACCTCGCCGTGATCAAGGTCGTCGGCATCGGCGGCGGCGGCGTGAACGCCGTGAACAGGATGATCGAGGTCGGCCTCAAGGGCGTCGAGTTCATCGCGATCAACACCGACGCGCAGGCGCTGCTCATGAGCGACGCCGACGTCAAGCTCGACGTCGGCCGTGACTCGACCCGCGGACTCGGCGCCGGCGCCAACCCTGACATTGGCAAGCGCGCCGCCGAGGACCACGCGGAGGAGATCGAGGCGGCCATCAAGGGCGCCGACATGGTCTTCGTCACCGCGGGCGAGGGCGGCGGAACCGGCACCGGTGGTGCGCCGGTCGTCGCCCGCATCGCGCGCTCCCTCGGTGCCCTGACGATCGGCGTCGTCACGCGCCCGTTCACCTTCGAGGGCCGCAACCGCTCCGGGCAGGCCGACGCCGGCATCCAGGCGCTGCGCGAGGAGGTCGACACCCTCATCGTCATCCCGAACGACCGGCTGCTGTCGATCAGCGACCCCAACGTGAGCCTGCTGGACTCGTTCCGCCAGGCCGACCAGGTGCTGCACCAGGGCGTCTCGGGCATCACCGACCTGATCACCACGCCGGGCCTGATCAACCTCGACTTCGCCGACGTCAAGTCCGTCATGTCCGACGCGGGCTCGGCCCTCATGGGCATCGGCTCGGCGCGCGGTGAGCAGCGCGCGGCGGTCGCCGCCGAGATGGCCGTCTCCAGCCCGCTGCTCGAGGCGTCGATCGAGGGGGCCCGTGGGGTCCTGCTCTCGATCGCCGGCGGCTCCGACCTCGGCCTGTTCGAGATCAACGAGGCGGCCGGCCTGGTCGCCGACGCCGTGGACCCCGAGGCCAACATCATCTTCGGTGCCGTCATCGACGACGCCCTGGGCGACGAGGTCCGGGTGACCGTGATCGCGGCCGGGTTCGACGGCGGCGAGCCGAAGTCGCGCGACTCCTCCCAGCCGGCGCTGCTCAAGGAGCAGGGTGCCCAGGAGCAGGCCGCCACGCCTCCTCCCACGGCCGAGACCTACACCGGCGGCAAGTACTCCGCGTCCACGCAGGCCGACCCGGTGCCGTCGGGCGACCCCCGCTCCGTGCCGGCCCGCGAGCCGCGCGAGGTGCCCTACGGTGACGACCTCGACATCCCGGACTTCCTGCGCTGAGCAGGTCGGACGCGGGCGGTAGCGTCGACGACGTGTTCTTCCACCGCGACGACCTGGGGTGGGCCGAGATCGGCTTCACCGATGCCTCGACCGACCTGGGGCGCACGGACGACCCCGAGCACGTCGCCACGCGTCGTCGGGTGGCCGAGGCGCTGTGGAACGACGCGGGGTCTGACGAGACGCTTGCCGTCGCCTCGATGCGGCAGGTGCATGGGGCGGACGTCGGCCGGGTGACGCACCGAGGGTCGGGCTCGCAGACCGCCGACGCGCTCGTGACGCATGACTTCGACGTGGCGCTGGTGGTCCGGGTCGCCGACTGCACCCCGGTCGTGCTGGCGCACCGGGCGGAGCCCCTGGTCGGCGTCGTGCACGCCGGGCGTGAGGGCCTCGTCCGGGGAGTCGTCCCAGCGGCGGTGGCTGCTATGGACCCGGGGCACGCGCACCTCCTCCACGCCTGGGTGGGCCCACGCGCCTGTGGACGCTGCTACGAGCTGCCGGAGGACATGGCCGACGCCGTCGAGTCCGCCGTGCCCGGCACCCGGTCCACCACGTCGTGGGGGACACCCGCGGTCGACGTCGGAGCCGGCGTGGTCTCCCAGCTGCGGGCGCTCGGCGTGACCGTGCACGACATCGGCCGCGACGCGTGCACGATCGAGGACGACCGCTTCTGGTCCCACCGCCGTCAGGGTGACCGGGCAGGCCGCATGGGCGCCGTCGTCGTCCTGCGCCACTGATCGAGGAAGAGGGAGTGCCATGAGCCGTCACGACGAGCTGGCCGCCAACCTGGCCGAGGTGCGCGAGCGGGTCCACGCCGCGTGCGCCGCTGCCGGCCGTGCGCCGGAGGAGGTGACCACGATCGTGGTCACCAAGACCTACCCGGCCTCCGACGTCGCGCTGCTGGCCGAGCTCGGTGTCACCGACGTGGGGGAGAACCGTCATCCCGAGGCCGGCGACAAGCGGGCCGAGCTCGACGACCTCCTCGCCGACGGCGTCACCGCGCCACGCCTGCACTTCGTCGGGGGCCTGCAGACCAACAAGGCCGGGGCGGTCGCGCGCTACGCGGACGTGGTGCAGAGCGTCGACCGGGCCAAGCTGGCCCGATCCCTGTCCCGTGGGGCCGAGGCGGCCGAGCGTGACCTCGAGGTGCTGCTCCAGGTCGACTTCGACCTCGCCGACCCCGGCCGCTCCGGCACGGCGCCCGCCGACGTGGCGGCCCTGGCCGACCTGGTGGCGGAGCTGCCCCGGTTGAGCCTGCGTGGGCTGATGACCGTCGCGCCCCTCGGCGTGCCGCCGCGGCCGGTGTTCGAGCAGCTGCGTGAGCTCGGTGACACGGTGCGCGCGACCCACCCGGGCGCGGACGTCGTGTCGGCCGGCATGAGCGGTGACTTCGAGGACGCCGTCGCCGCGGGCGCGACACACCTGCGAATCGGGCGCGCGGTCCTGGGGGAGAGGGCAACTCTCCGGTAATCTCACCAGTGTCGTTCACGACACTTCGACCACCCCGCTCACCTGCAAACCACGGAGACATCATGGCTGGCGCAATGCGAAAAGTCGGCGAGTACCTCGGCCTGGTCGAGCAGGCCGAGTACGACGAGTTCGACGACGAGCCCACCGGACCGATCGCCGTCCGTCGCGACGACGAGCGCAGCGCCGCCGTCGTGCGCACCCCCGAGCGTCGGGCCCAGGTCGCGTCGATCGACGAGCACCGCCGCGCGCCCCGCGCCGTCGAGCCGGCGCCGTCGATGCTCGCGCGCATCGAGACGGTCACGCCGCGCACGTACAACGACGCCCGCACCGTGGGCGACCATTACCGGTCCGGCGTGCCGGTCATCATGAACCTCTCCGAGATCGACGACGACGACGCCAAGCGCCTGGTCGACTTCGCCGCCGGCCTCGTCTTTGCCGTGCATGGCACGATCAACCGTGTCACCGCCAAGGTCTTCCTGCTGTCGCCCGAGAACATCGAGGTGACCGACGAGGACAAGCAGCGCATCGCTGCGGGCGGGTTCTACAACCACGGCTAGGGAGACATGGCACTGAACTCCATCGGGCAGGTCATCTCGTTCGTCCTGCTCGTCTGCATCCTCGTGCTGCTCGCGCGGTTCATCTTGGACTGGGTCCAGCTGTTGGCCCGGTCCTGGCGCCCCAGCGGCGTCGTGGCCGTCCTCTGCGAGGGCATCTACACCGTCACCGACCCGCCGCTGCGCGTGGTGCGTGGCGTGATCCCGCCCATCCGTCTGGGTGGCGCGGCGCTGGACCTCTCGCCGATGATCCTGCTGGTCGTGATCTACATCCTGCAGGCGGTCGTCAACCGCACCATGGTGCAGTGACGCGCCGGTGGATCCCGTTCGACTGGGACGGGTGTGGCAGCAGTGAACGGTGACCGAGTACGGTGGGTCAGAACCACAGATCTTGCGACGAAACCACGACACGAGGTGAACTCATGCCCCTGACGCCAGAGGACGTGCGCAACAAGCGCTTCACTCCGGTACGTCTCCGCGAGGGTTACGACATGGGCGAGGTGGACCAGTTCCTCGACGAGGTCGAAGCCGAGCTGGAGCGACTCACCGTCGAGAACGAGGAGCTGCGCGCCAAGGTCGCCGCTGCCTCGACCGGCGAGCCCACCGGCCTGATCCCGGCGATCAAGCCCGAGCCGACGCCGCAGCCCGTGGCCGCCGAGCCCGAGCCCGAGCCGACTCCCGAGCCCGAGCCGGAGCCGGTCGTCGAGAAGAAGCCCGAGCCCGAGCCGGAGCCCACTCCCGCGCCCGTCGTGGCCGCTGCGCCCGCGCGCAACAGCATGGGTGATGCATCCTCGGCTGCGGCCCGACTGCTGGAGATCGCGTCCAACAACGCGGACCAGCTGATGGACCAGGCCAAGGAGGAGGCCGACCGCATCGTCGGTGAGGCCCGCACCAAGGCCGAGCGCCTGACGAACGAGTCGCGCGGCAAGGCCGACCGGCTCGAGACCGACGCCCGCATCCGCGCCCAGAAGCTCGACGACGAGACCAACGAGCGTCGCCAGCAGGCCGTCGCGGCCATCGAGCGGGAGCGCTACGAGCTCCAGCGCGAGGTCGAGCACCTGCGGGCTTACGAGCGTGAGTACCGGGCCCGGCTCAAGAACTACTTCCAGAGCCAGCTCGACCAGCTCGCGGCCAACGAGAACACCCCGGCCCCGGCGCAGAACCAGAACGACGGCTCGCCCCGTCGTCTGCGCTCGCTGCTCGGCGACGAGGACAGCAACGCCTCGCTCTGAGTACCAGCCACCACGCAGGGCCCGCCACCGTCACGGTGGCGGGCCCTCGTGCGTCGCCGGGTCGGTGGCGAGGCTAGGTGTCGTCGGCCTGCGCGTCGCTTGCTGCTCGGGGTGCGGCCCTGCGGCTACGTCGCCCCGGGGTGGGTCTTCGTTCACTGCTGCGTCGCTGTCGGTGGGCCTTCACCCGCTGCACCGCTGTGGGTGGGTCTTCCCGTGCCGCTGCGTTGCTGTGACCCCGAGGCGGGTCGTTCTCCGAAAGGGCCTCGACCGGAGCAGGACGCCGGGGTCGGGCGAGCTCGCGGGGCGCGGCCACGATTCTCCATCTGTGCGGGATCCGCGCACGGTTCTTCCTTCGCGTGGACCGTGCCTCGCGAAGGAAGAATCGTGGCGACGAAAAGGAGCCCGTAGGGGCAGTGATTCTCCCTTCTCGTGGACCGTCCCACGCAGAGGGAGAATCCCTGCCCACCCGCCTCGCCGTAGCCCCCGCCGGACGCAGGATTCTGCGTTCGCGTGCAGAACCCCGAACGATGCTGCGTTGGTGACGGGATCCGGACACGAACGCAGCATCCTTCGACCCCTCACGCACGAACGCAGAACCTTGCGTCACCGGGAGNCCCCCGCCGGACGCAGGATTCTGCGTTCGCGTGCAGAACCCCGAACGATGCTGCGTTGGTGACGGGATCCGGACACGAACGCAGCATCCTTCGACCCCTCACGCACGAACGCAGAACCTTGCGTCACCGGGAGGCGCGCCCCGAGAGCCCGGCCGAGCCGCCGGTCGAGGCCCTTTCGGAGAGCAGGTCCACTCGCAGCCACAGCGACGCAGCCGCAAGGCACGACCCACCCGGAGCAGCGCAGCAGCAACGCACGACCGGTCCACAGCGACGCAGCAACAAGGAACGCCCCCCACCCCCAGCGACGCAGCAGCAAGGAACGACCGGCCCGGAGCAGCGCAGCAGCACGGGAACCTCGCTCCAGCACGGATAGCAAGCCGTGCAGACGCGGGAAAGCCGTGCGGTGCGGGAGATTCCCAGGTCGACCTGGGAATCTCCCGCACCCTCGCGGGGAGGGTCAGGCCTTCGTGACCGCGACGCGGGCGGTCGCGCCGGTGACGTCGATCGGCGTGCCGTCGGGCAGGTCGCCCAGCGAGACCGAGGTCGCCAGGGTCTCGCCCGCGACGAGCGCCTCGTGGGTGCGGACCGCGGCCAGCACGGCGTCGTCGCCGTCCAGGTGGAGCGTGATGCGGTCGGAGACCGACAGGCCGGCGTCGCGCCGGGCCTGCTGCACGCCGCGCACGACGTCGCGCGCCAGGCCCTCGGCCTCCAGCTCCGGCGTCACCGTGGTGTCCAGCGCCACGAAGCCGCCGCCCGGAAGCACCGCGATCTCCGTGCCACCGGACGACCCGGCCACCTGCTCGAGCGTGTACTCGCCCTCCTGCAGCTCGATGCCGCCGGACGTGACGGTGCCGTCGTCGGCGACCGACCAGTCGTCGGTCTTCGACCCGCGGATCGCGTGCTGGACGTCCTTGCCCAACCGGGGTCCGGCCGCGCGGGCGTGCACGGTCAGCCGCGACGTGAGCCCGTGTGCGGCCGCCTCGTCGGAGTCGGCCGCGATCAGCCGCACGTGCTTCACGTTGAGCTCGCGGGCCACCACGTCCTCGAAGCCCTCGAGGGCGCCGGGATCGGGCACAGCCACCTCGAGCGACGCGAGCGGGAGCCGCACACGCAGGGCCGAGGCCTTGCGCAGCGCCGAACCGGTCGAGCAGACGGCGCGGACCTGGTCCATCGCGTCGACGAGGGCGTCGTCGCGCACGTAGGCGTCGGCGTCGGGCCAGTCGGTGAGGTGCACCGACCGTCCACCGGTGAGACCGCGCCAGATCTCTTCCGTCGTCAGGGGGAGCAGGGGGGCGACCACCCGGCAGACGGTCTCCAGGACCGTGTGCAGCGTGTCGAACGGTGCCCGCTGCTCGGCCGTGAGCTCCGCACCGGCGTCGGACAGCCAGAAGCGCTCCCGCGAGCGTCGGATGTACCAGTTCGTGAGCACGTCGAGGAACTCGCGCGTCGACTCGCAGGCCTCCGCGATCGCGTAGTCGTCGAGCTGGGTCGTCATGTCGCGCACCCACCGGCCCAGCTTGGCCAGCACGTAGCGGTCGAGCGGGTCGCTCGGCGCCGACGTGAGCGGCTGCCCCTCGTAGCCGGCGGCGTTGGCGTAGAGGCCGAGGAACGCCCAGCTGTTCCAGAGCGGGATCATCACCTGGCGGACGCAGTCGCGGATGCCCTGCTCGGTGACCACGAGGTTGCCACCCCGCAGGATCGGCGACGCCATGAGGAACCAGCGCATCGCGTCGGCGCCGTCGCGGTCGAAGACCTCCGAGACGTCGGGGTAGTTGCGCAGGGACTTGCTCATCTTGTTGCCGTCGGACCCGAGCACGATGCCGTGGCTGACGCACGCCTCGAACGCGGGACGGTCGAACAGTGCCGTGGCCAGAACGTGCAGCGTGTAGAACCAGCCGCGCGTCTGGCCGATGTACTCGACGATGAAGTCGGCGGGGAAGTGGTCCTCGAACCAGTCCCCGTTCTCGAACGGGTAGTGCACCTGGGCGAACGACATGGAGCCCGAGTCGAACCAGACGTCGAGCACGTCGGGCACGCGACGCATCATCGACCGGCCGGTCGGGTCGTCGGGGTTCGGGCGCACCAGGTCGTCCACGTACGGCCGGTGGAGGTCGGGGACGCCGTCCTTCATCGGGAGCGTGCCGAAGTCCCGCTCCAGCTCCTCGAACGAGCCGTAGACGTCGAGCCGCGGGTAGGCGGGGTCGTCGCTCTTCCACACGGGCACGGGGGAGCCCCAGAAGCGGTTGCGCGTGATCGACCAGTCGCGCGCGTTCTCGAGCCACTTGCCGAACTGGCCGTCGCGGATGTGGTCGGGGACCCAACGGATCTGCTGGTTCAGCTCGACCATGCGGTCCTTGAACGCCGTGACCTGCACGAACCACGACTCCACGCCCTTGTAGATGAGGGGCTCGCGGCAGCGCCAGCAGTGCGGGTAGGAGTGGTCGTACGTCTCGCGACGCAGCAGGATCGTGCCCGGGGAGACCGAGCCGGTGCCGTTCTTCAGGTCGTCGATGACGTGCGGGTTCGCGTCGAAGACCTGCATGCCCTCGTAGTCGGTGACCGGCACGGTGAACCGGCCGTCCTTGCCCACGGGCATGACGGCCACGATGCCCTCGCGGTCGGTGACCTCCTTGTCGACCTCGCCGAACGCGCCGGCGCTGTGCACGAGGCCGGTGCCGTCGGTGGTGGTCACGGCGTCGTCGGCGGCCACGACGCGGAACGCGTTCTCGTGACCGACGAAGTAGCTGAACGGCGGGGTGTACGACAGCCCGAGGAGGTCGGCGCCGGTGCCGCGCCAGACCACGGTGGGCTCGTCACCGAGCTCGCGGGCGTAGGCGCCCAGGCGTGCCTCGGCGAGCACCAGTCGAGTGCCCTCGTGCTCGACCGCGACGTAGTCGATGCCGGTGCCGACCATGACGGCCAGGTTGCTCGGCAGGGTCCAGGGCGTCGTGGTCCAGATCATCAGCCGCGCGCCGGCCAGGGGGCCGTCGCCGGTGATCTCGAAGCCGACGGTGACCGCCGGGTCCTGGCGGTTCTGGTAGACGTCGTCGTCCATGCGCAGCTCGTGGTTGGACAGGGGCGTCTCGTCGTTCCAGCAGTAGGGCAGCACGCGGAAGTCCTCGTACACGAGGCCCTTGTCGTGCAGCTGCTTGAACGCCCAGATGACCGACTCCATGTACTCCGGGTTGAGCGTGCGGTAGTCGTTCTCGAAGTCCACCCACCGGGCCTGGCGGGTCACGTACTCCTCCCACTCGCCGGTGTACTTCAGCACCGAGGCGCGGCAGGCCTCGTTGAACCGGTCGATGCCCATCTCGACGATCTCGTCGGTCGTCTTGATGCCGTTGAGGCGCATGGCCTCGAGCTCGGCGGGCAGGCCGTGCGTGTCCCAGCCGAACCGGCGCTCGACCTTGCGGCCCCGCATGGTCTGGTAGCGCGGGACCACGTCCTTGACGTAGCCGGTCAGCAGGTGGCCGTAGTGCGGGAGCCCGTTGGCGAACGGGGGACCGTCGTAGAAGACGAACTCGTTCGAGCCGTCGGCGCCGCCGTCGCGGGCCTCGACGCTCGCCCGGAAGGTGCCGTCGCTCTTCCAGTACGCGAGGACGCGCTCCTCGATCTCGGGGAAGCGAGGGGTGGAGGGGACGGCGGTCGCGGGCTGGTCGGTGCCCGTCTGAGCCTTCGGGTAGGTCATGGCGGCTGCTCCTCGGTGGTCTGCTCTGCTCGAGGACGACCCTGGAAGGACCGCGGTACCACCTCGGTTGCCACCCCCGGACCTGCCGGCTGCGACCACTCGTCGAACGGCTGTGACGGGCCACCCGTCCGGTTCTACTGAGGGCCCGCGAGGGACCCCGTTCTTCCGGAAGCTCGCCGCTGATGACGGCTCGAACGCTGTGCCTGACAGGGTACCCCGCAGGCGGGGGAGCCGGGGCACAGGGCGAAGTTGTGCGGTGGACCTGCCGGGTCTACTGTCTGGCCATGCCCAAGACCACCCTGGCCGTGCGGGCGGACGAAGATCCGTGGACCGCCGACGAGACCGCGGCCATCCGCGTCGAGCTGGAGGACGACCTCCTCCGCCTGCGCAAGGAGCTCGACCTCTCCGCCAAGGAGCTGCAGGACCTGTTGCGGGACGGCGTCGACGGTGCCGGCAACGACCAGGCCGACGTCGGCTCCAACAGCCTCGAGCGTGACGCCGAGATGTCCCTGGCCGCCAACCAGCGCGAGCTGCTGCTGCAGACCGAGAAGGCCCTCGACCGGCTCGGCAAGGGCACCTACGGCGTGTGCGAGGTGTGCGGCGAGGCGATCGGCAAGATGCGTCTGCAGGCCTTCCCCCGCGCCACGCTGTGCAAGGAGTGCAAGCAGCGCGAGGAGCGTCGCTGAGCCGAGCCCGGCTCGTGTGGTGGCACGTGGGACGATGACCCACGACATGCCTGAATCCTCCGACGCGGTCCCCGAGTCCTCCGACGCGACGCCCGAGCCCTCCAGCGCCGTGCCCGCGCCCCGCCGCCGGGTCCTCCCGCTGTTCCTCGCCGCCGTGGCGGTCGCCTGGGTCGTCGATCAGGTCACCAAGGTCCTGGCCGTCGAGCGGCTGGCCGACCGAGACGAGCCGATCCGGCTCCTGCCCGACGTCCTCGAGCTGACCTTCCTGCGCAACCCCGGTGCCGCCTTCGGCATGGGCGCGTCCATGACGGTCGTCCTCAGCATCGTGTCGGTCGTGGTGTGCGTCGTGGTGGTGCGCATGGCCGCCCGCCTGCGCGACCGGGTCTGGACCGTGGGCCTCGTGCTGCTGCTGGCCGGTGCGCTCGGCAACCTCACCGACCGCATCCTCCGCGAGCCCGGCCCCTTCCGGGGCCACGTGGTCGACTTCATCGACTACGGCGGGTTCTTCGTGGGCAACGTGGCCGACATCTACCTCACCGTCGCCGCGGTCCTCGTCGTCGTGCGCACCTGGCAGGGCGTCGGCCTCGACGGCGCACGCACCGACCCGAAGGAGCGCGCGTGAGCGACACCGAGCACGGCCAGGACCCCAGCCAGCACCCGAGCCAGCACCCGAGCCAGCACCGCGTCATCTCCGTGCCCGAGGGCCTCGCAGGTGAGCGCGTCGACACGGCGCTCGCGCGTCTGCTGGGTCTCTCGCGCACCCGGGCGAGCGAGCTCGTGGCCGACGGGCTCGTGCTCCTCGACGGCCAGGTGCCCCAGAAGTCCGAGCGCGTCGAGCCCGGCGCCATGCTCGAGGCCACCATCCCGGCTCCGCGGACCGCCACCGTCGTGGCCGAGGTCGTGGAGGGCATGAGCATCGTCTTCCAGGACGACGACATCGTCGTCGTCGACAAGCCGGTCGGCGTGGCTGCACACCCCAGCGTCGGCTGGGAGGGCCCGACCGTGGTCGGGCACCTCGCGGGTGCGGGCGTGCGGATCTCGACGTCGGGCGCACCGGAGCGGCAGGGCATCGTGCAGCGGCTCGACGTCGGCACGAGCGGGCTCATGACGATCGCCAAGTCCGAGCGGGCCTACACGGTGCTCAAGCAGGCGTTCCGCGACCGGACCGTCGAGAAGACCTACCACGCGCTCGTCCAAGGCCACCCCGACCCGCACACCGGCACCATCGACGCCCCCATCGCGCGTCACCCCCGGCACGACTTCAAGTTCACGGTGCGCGCGGACGGCCGTCCGAGCATCACCCACTACGACACGCTCGAGGCGCACCGCTTCGCCTCGCTCCTGACGATCAAGCTCGAGACCGGTCGCACCCACCAGATCCGCGTGCACATGAGCGCGCTGCACCACCCGTGCGTCGGTGACCTGCAGTACGGCGCCGATCCGACGCTCGCCGCCCGGGTCGGGCTGGACCGCCAGTGGCTGCACGCCAAGCACCTCGGATTCGTCCACCCCACGACGGGGGAGCGCGTCGACTTCGAGAGCCCCTACCCCGCGGACCTCGCGCAGGCCCTCGACGTCGTCCGCAGTGCTGACTGACGAGCGCCGCCGATGAGGTACTGGCTCGCGGGAGCCCTCGAGGCGAGGCCGCTGGCCGACGAACCCGACCTGGCCGGCCCGTCGGTGGTGGCCGCCCTGGCCGCGGCCGGTCTCGACCGCGAGGTCGGCGTGGTGGCGATCGATCCCGCGCTGTCGGACACCGCCGCCAACCAGGAGGCGTACGGCGTGCCGCCGGAGGCGCTCGCGAACTGCGTGGTGGTGGGCGGACGTCGTGACGGGCAGGAGCGGGTCGCCGCGTGCGTCGTCCTGGCGTCCACCCGCGCCGACGTGAACGGCGTGGTCAAGCGCGTGCTCGACGTGCGCAAGGCGTCGTTCCTGCCCCACGAGGACGCGGTCGAGCGCACCGGGATGGAGCACGGAGGCATCACCCCCTTCGGCCTGCCGGACGGCTGGCGGGTGCTCGTCGACGCCGCCGTCGTCGCGCAGCCGGTGCTCGTCATGGGTTCGGGTGTCCGGGCGTCCAAGCTGCTCCTGGACGGCTCGGTCCTGGCCCGTGTGCCGGGGGTCGAGGTCGTCGACGGCCTCGGTCGCCGCGCCTGAGCCACGTCGTGGCCGGGGAGCCCGACCGGTCTGGGAAGATGAGCGCATGTCCAGCCAGCGCGTGCGCCAGTCCGAGAAGCTGAGGGATGTCCTCTACGACATCCGCGGACCCGTCAGTGCCCGTGCCGCCGCCCTCGAGGCCGAGGGCCACCGCATCCTCAAGCTGAACATCGGCAACCCCCAGCCCTTCGGCTTCGACGCACCCGCCGAGATCCTCCAGGACGTCATCGCCGCCCTGCCCGGCTCGGCCGGCTACTCCGACTCCCGCGGCATCCAGTCCGCTCGTCGGGCGGTCGTGCACCACTACCAGCTCGTCGACGACTTCCCGGCGATCGACATCGACGACGTGTGGATCGGCAACGGGGTCTCCGAGCTCATCCAGATGGCGCTGCAGGCGCTGCTGGACAACGGCGACGAGGTCCTCATCCCGATCCCCGACTACCCGTTGTGGACCGCGGTCACGAACCTGGCCGGAGGGACGCCGGTCCACTACCGCTGCGACGAGCAGAACGAGTGGAACCCCGACCTCGAGGACCTCGAGTCCAAGATCACCGACCGCACGAAGGTGATCGTCGTCATCAACCCCAACAACCCGACGGGTGCGGTGTACTCGCGGGAGACGCTCGCGGGCATCGCCGACCTCGCCCGCCGGCACGGCCTGGTCCTCATGGCCGACGAGATCTACGACAAGATCCTCTACGACGACGCCCAGCACCACTCCCTGGCCGGGATCGCCCCCGACGTGCTCACCCTCACCTTCAACGGCCTGTCGAAGGCGTACCGGGTGTGCGGCTACCGGGCGGCGTGGCTCGTGGTCACCGGGCCGCTGGAGGGCGCTCGCGACTACCTCGAGGGCATCACCCTCCTGGCGTCGATGCGGCTGTGCCCGAACGTGCCTGCGCAGAACGCGATCCAGGTGGCGCTCGGCGGCTACCAGAGCATCAAGGACCTGGTGCTCCCCGGTGGGCGCCTGGTCGAGCAGCGCGACACGGCCGTCGCGGAGCTGGAGAAGATCCCCGGCGTCTCCGTCGTGCGGCCCAAGGGTGCGCTCTACGTGTTCCCGAGGCTCGACCCCGAGGTGCACCCCATCAAGGACGACCAGCAGCTCGTCCTCGACCTGCTGCTGGCCGAGAAGATCCTGCTCACGCAGGGCACCGGGTTCAACTGGCCCGAGCCCGACCACCTGCGCATCGTCACGCTGCCCTGGGCCGCGGACCTCAGCGACGCGATCCAGCGACTCGGGAACTTCCTCAGCAGCTATCGACAGGACTGACGGGGTGGACCCCGGGACACGCACGACGGCGACGTGGGCGGTGGCCGGCGCGCTGGTCGTCGTGGTGGTGAGCGGTGCGGTCGTCGGCACCCGCGACGTCGGCCGGGCGCTCACGCCCCAGGTCGAGCAGGCCGTGCGGTCGACGGCTCCCGACCAGGTCGGCGTCGAGGTCACGGGTCGCGAGGTCCGCATCGACCCGTGGTCGGCGTCGGACGCGGTGGTGCAGCGGACCGTCGACGCCGTCGAGGACGTGCCAGGGGTGCGCTCGGTGGAGGTGCGTCCGATCGACGTGGGCACGTCGCCGCGGCCGACGTCGACCGCGGAGGACATCGACCTCGCCCTCGAGGTGTCGCCCACCGGGGTGGCGTTCTCCAGCGCGGTCCCCAGCAAGGCCCTGGCCGACGAGATCGGTCGGCGGGTGGCCAGGGTGCGCGGCGTGCCGGTGGCGGTCGACCTGGCCGTGGACACCACGCTCGCGAGGCCGCGCTGGTGGCCGGCGCTCGGTGCGGTGCTCGACGACACCGCCCAGGTCGACGACCTGCGACTGACGATCCGCGACGGCGTGCTCGAGGTCGAGGGGACGACGGCTGCCCCGACGACGCGGGCCCGGGTCGCGGCCGCCCTGGAAGAGCAGCAGGCGGTCGACGACGTGCGGGTCTCGCTCACGGCCGGGGCCACGCGTCTCGGTCGGCGGCAGGCCCAGGTCCTCGAGGGCACACGGATCACCTTCGGGATCGGGAGCGACGTGCTCGGCCCACGAGGTCGCGCCGACCTGGACCGCGTCGCCGCGGTGATGGCACGCACGGACGTCTCGCTCGACGTGCTCGGTCACGCCGGGCCCGCCGACCCCGAGCGGGGTGACTCGCTCGCCGCCGACCGGGCGGCCGTGGTGTGTGCCTACCTCGTGGCGCGTGGCGTCCCGGCCGGTCGCCTCGTCTCCACCGCGATCGGCTCGGGCGACGATCGAGGCATCGACCCCTGGTCGGCGCTGTACCGTCGGGTCGACTTCCGAGTGGAGGAACGCTGATGTCCGTGTACACCGCAGGCGAGATCGTCGTGTGGCTGGTGCTCGCCGCCGCTCTCGGCGTCGCGCTGGGCTGGCTGCTCGGCTCGCGCCGGGGCGCCGCTCGCGGCACCGGGACGGGGTCGACCACGTCCACGGACCGCTGGACCGTCCCCGGACCCGAGACGCGGTACGGCTCGTCGGACCCGGTCCGGCCGCGGCCGGCCGCCCAGCCGGATCGAGAGCCGGATCGAGAGCCGGAACGTCCCGCCCCGGGCTCGGTGGGCCCCTTCCGCGGCTCGGCCCTGCCCGGACCCGGGGGTGGGTCGCCCGGCCCCGGCTACGAGGTGAAGGCGAACGTCGACTCCCTGACCTACTACCTCCCCGGGTCGCCGGCGCACGCCCGCGTGACCGCGGACGTCTGGTTCAAGGACGCCGAGGCGGCGCGCACGGCGGGCTTCCGCCCACCGCCCTCGCAGGGCTGACCGGTCCGTGGGGCCAGGTGCTCCGCGATCCGCGACCTTCGGCTGATGCGTTCTGTCCGTGGCTCACGGCATGATCGTCCCAGCGGTCTTCCAGTTCGGAGGACCACCAGGAAGGTGTGCTCATGGCCGACATGATCCGGGCGACCGGTCTCGTCAAGCGCTACAAGGGGGTCGAGGCGCTGTCGGGGCTCGACCTCGCGGTGCCGGAAGGCACCGTCCTCGGCCTCCTCGGGCCGAACGGTGCCGGCAAGACCACGGCGGTCCGCATCCTCGCCACCCTGCTGAAGGCCGACGGCGGCACGGCCGAGGTCGCGGGCATCGACGTCGCGAAGGACCCCGACGGGGTCAAGGCCCGCATCGGGCTCTCGGGGCAGTACGCCGCGGTCGACGAGTACCTCACCGGCTTCGAGAACCTCGACATGATCGGCCGGCTCTACGGACTCGGGCGCTCCGCGTCGCGGACCCGGGCACGTGAGCTGCTCGAGCGCTTCGACCTCGCGGAGGCGGGGGACCGGCCCTCCAAGACCTACTCCGGCGGCATGCGACGTCGGCTTGACCTCGCGGGCGCCCTCGTCGCCGCGCCGCCGGTGCTCATCCTCGACGAGCCCACCACCGGGCTCGACGTGCGGGCCCGCCAGCAGATGTGGGGCGTCATCCAGGAGCTGGTCGACTCCGGCGCCACCCTGCTGCTGACCACGCAGTACCTGGAGGAGGCCGACCTGCTGGCCGACGACATCGTGGTGATCGACTCCGGTCGCGCCATCGCGAGGGGCACCGCCGACGAGCTCAAGTCCCGTACCGGCGGCGAGCGTGTCGAGATCGTGGTCGCCGACCCCGCCCACCGTGACACCGCCGCCAGGATCCTGGCCGGCGTCGCCATCGGCGACGTCCAGGTCGACGCCAACGGCCGCGGGGTGGCCGCACCCGTCACCGACGGCGCCCGGCAGCTGGCGGTGGTCCTGCAGGGCCTGCAGGACGAGCACGTCGCCGTGGTCGACATCGGGCTGCGGCGGCCGACGCTCGACGACGTGTTCCTCAGCCTGACCGGGCACGCCGCCGAGCGCGAGTCCGCCACCGAGACCGACGAGCAGGAAGAGGCATCCGCATGAGCGCCGCCCGGGTCGCGAGCGACGGCTGGGTCGTCGCCAAGCGCAACGTCATCAAGATCAAGCGAGTCCCCGAGATCCTGGTCTTCGTCCTGATCTCGCCCATCATGTTCGTGCTGCTGTTCGCCTTCGTCTTCGGCAACGCCATCGACGCGGGGGAGGGCCTCAACTACCGCGAGTTCCTCATCGGCGGCATCTTCGCCCAGACCGTGGTGTTCGGTGCCACCTTCACCGGGGCCGGCCTGGCCGAGGACATGCAGAAGGGCATCATCGACCGCTTCCGCTCGCTGCCCATGTCCAGCTCCGCGGTGCTGGTGGGGCGGACGACGTCGGACATCATCTACAACGTCCTCTCGCTGATCATCATGGCGCTCACCGGGCTGCTGGTGGGCTGGCGGGCGCGCGAGGGTGTCCTCGACATGCTCGCGGGCTTCCTCCTGCTGCTGCTGTTCGCCTACGCCGTCAGCTGGATCATGGGCTACATCGGCCTGCTGGTGCCCAGCGTCGAGGTCATCAACAACGCCTCGTTCATCGTCATCATGCCGCTGACGTTCGTCTCCAACGCGTTCGTGCCCACGGAGAGCTTCAACTCCTTCCTGCGGCCGTTCGTGGAGTGGAACCCGGTCTCGGCCGTCACCCAGGCGTGCCGCGAGCTGTTCGGCAACACCAGCGCCTCGGTGCCCGTGCCCGACGCCTGGTCGATGCAGCACCCGGTGCTGTACACGCTCATCTGGGTGGTGCTGATCCTCGCCGTCTTCGTCCCCCTCTCGATCCGCCAGTACAACATCGCCGGCTCCCGCTGACGGCCACTGCTCGCACGGAGCAGCCCGCCCCGAGGTGGGCGTCCTGCCGACGTCGCGCGGATCCTGCCGATGTGGCCCGGGCCGGGTTCGTCGGCGGTTACCATCGGTCGGCACGTCACCACCACGTCGGGGAGAAGCATGAACGCGTTGGATCGTCGGACCCTCCTGCTCGGATCGGCGGGGCTCCTGGTCGCGTCGTGCTCCTCCGGGGGCTCCTCGCCCGGCACGGAGGCGACGAAGGGCCCGAAGATCCACCGCCCGAACGCCGGGAACGCGGTCACCCAGGACGACGTCGCCGCGCTGCGCGACCAGCTGAACACCGCCTTCGGCACGGGCGACGTCGAGAAGCTCCTGCAGGTGATCAAGGGGGACGACTACTCCCTCGACGACGTGCGTGCGCGCTGGAGCCGGCGCTTCGAGAACTTCGGCCGGCTCGGCTTCATCGACGGCGAGTGGTACGTGGGCGTGCCGGGCGGGCGCACCCGCAACGGTGCCGGCGGCATCGTCGAGTACGACGGCGACCTCGTCTTCGCCCACCAGGTCCGCGGCGCCGACGGCCAGCAGGTGGTCGAGACCTACCGGGCCAGCTTCCGCAAGGCGGACGAGAAGTCCCCGCTGGAGCTGCTGAGGATCGGCGAGCCGGAGGAGAGCTACGACCCGTCCTTCTGGGACGTCGCCGACATCGACGCGATCGAGACCAAGCACACCTACCTCGCCTTCCGCTCGAAGGACGCGGCCACCGCCAAGCGCATCTCCGGCACGATCGAGGCCGGCGCCAAGCGCGCCTTCGACCTGATGCCACGGCCGAAGGGCGTCGACAAGATCTTCTACGCGCTCACCTGGCCGAAGATCGACGGGAAGCTGTGGGGCGGCGTGGCCGTGGGCGACGCGGACGCCCACGCCTACTACCACCCGTTCCTGGACCCCGAGGAGCTCGCCAAGGGCCAGAAGAAGACGACCTCGGCGAAGGGACTGCCCAAGGGCACCGGCCGGGTCGGCATGCACCAGTCGTCGCTGACCCGCTCCGACTTCGAGGGCGTGGCCTGCCACGAGGCGGTGCACGTGCTGGCGAACCAGTGGATCACGCCCGGCGCCAAGGCCACCTGGGCCGCCGAGGGGCTGGCCACGTGGGCCGACAACGGGACATCGGGGCTGCTGGGCCGGGACGGAGGCCGGATCCGCGGACACTTCGGCCGGTTCGTCGACATCGCCGCCAAGGGCGCCGAGGGGTTCTACGACAAGAACCAGGAGGTCCGGTACAACAACTACGTCTCTGCCGCGGCCGTCTTCGCCTACCTCGAGTCCGAGCGTGGCCGCTCGTCGGTATTCGACCAGGCCGAGTACTACTACGGCAACCCCGGCCAGGAGGGCTACGAGGGCAAGCTCGACGGGCGCACCCGCGACCTGTTCGACGACACGAGGAAGTGGCTGAACGCATGACGAGGCTCGGGGGATCCCGCTGGACCGTCCGACGGACGTGGGTGGGCCTGGCGTGCAGCGCGCTGCTGCTGGCCGGGTGCACCGGCGGTGAGGACGAGGAGAAGAAGGCCTCGCTCCCGCTGCCCGACAAGCCGCCTGCCGCGGCCGGGCCGGCCACGGGTCCCGCCCTCGAGGCGAAGGCGCTGTTCGCCGCGGCCGACGACCTCGAGGAGCAGGTCGGCTCGCTCGACACCGCGCTCGTCGAGCGTCGCTCCGGTGCGTTCATCAGCGGGTCCACCGCGGTCGGCTACTCCGTCGACGACATCTCCGGCTACGACCTGGAGTCCGGCGACCAGCTCTGGACCGCGAAGCTCGACCTCAAGGGCGGCTCGGTCTGCTTCGTGTCCCAGCCGGACCGGGCCGTGAAGCGGTTCACGGTGGTCTACGGCGACGGCACGTACTGCGCGTCCGTCGCGACCGTCCGCGTGGCCGACGGCAAGGTCCTCTCGAACATGGCCGAGCAGGACCTGGGGGCGACCTTCGAGGGCGAACCGGCGGGTGGAGCGTTCGAGAACCTCCTCACCGTCGACGGCAAGGACTACCTCATCGACATGCGCGGGGTCGTGTGGCGCGCGACCGCGAAGGAGCCCGAGCCCATCGCCCGGCTGAAGGACGACTCCTACTTCGACCTCTTCCCGTCCGCCGACGGGACGCTGCTCGTCGGGTCGCGCCTGAGCGACCCCGAGTGCAACGTCGACGCCTACGAGCTGCCCTCGTTCGAGCCGGTCTGGACCACCCCGGGCGCCACCGCCTTCCCGGACCAGGGGGCCGACTGCGTGGTCTCCCTCTCGCCGGGGGACCCGACCTGGGCCATGCAGCAGATCGGCTCGACGTACCACATGACCAAGCTCGACCCTGCGAGCGGCGAGCCCCTCGGCAGCGCCGAGGCGCCCACCTCACCGCCGGAGAAGCCGCTGGAGGAGGGCACGTTCGACCTCGCGAGCGCCGCCAACCAGTTCGACCGCTCCCTCGCGGTCGGGAAGAAGGGCGAGATGATCTTCGCCCAGGCCCGTGGGCTGTCGCGCTACTCCCTGGAGACGAAGAAGCAGACGTGGGAGCTCGACCTGACGCAGCTGGAGCAGGCGTCCGACGAGCGGTTCCCGCTGCGGACCGTGCTGCCCCAGGGCCTCACCGCCGACGGGTACCTCGTGGCGACCGTCAGCAACGACACGACCACCGAGGTCATCGCCGTCGACGCCGCCAAGGGGACCCTCGTCGGCCGGTGGCCCCTGCCGGAGGAGTACGCGAACGGCTTCCAGGTGGAGCCCGGAGCGACCCTCTACGAGGACGGGCTCGTGCTCACCCGCAACTTCGAGTCCTGGCAGCGGACCTTCGACGGCGTCGGCGAGCTGGAGGCGCCGGAGGGCGACCTCTTCGACATCGGGGTCTTCACGTTCCCCGAGCCCGGCGAGGAGGTCGCACCGCAGGACCGTCCCGTGCCCACCGCCGGCCCGATCGACGTCGACGCCGAGCCGCTGGCCTCCATCGAGGCCGACGACCCCGACGCCACGTCGTCCGTCGGCGCCGTCTACACCGGCTCCGCGGTCGTCACCTACGTGGGCAACCGCCTGCAGGCCTACGACACGAACGGCAAGAAGACCTGGAAGGGCACCCTCGGCGACGACCCCGAGGCCCGGGTCTGCGCGGCGTCCGATCCCGACCGCAAGGCCACCTCGATCCTGCTCTCGTACCGCGAGGGCGACCGCTGCACGGGACTGATGAGGGTCGGCTCGGGCAAGGGCAAGCAGGTCGAGGTCGACGTGCCGGCGGCCAAGAAGTCCGTCGGGCGGATCGTCACCCACGACGGCACCGACTTCGTGATCGCCGAGGACGACACGATCAACCGCGTCGACGGCGACCGGCTCGTGGAGGTCGCCGACCTCGGGCTCACGCCGTACTACTGGCAGCGCACCCCGGAGGACCCGTCGCTCGTCGTCGTCTCCGCGAAGGACGCCAAGGGTGGTGACTGGACCGTGCAGGCCTTCCGGGCCCCGACGTTCGAGAAGGTCTGGTCCGCCAAGGCGTCCGCCCTGTTCGGCAAGAAGCCCGACGCCGACAACACCGTCTCCCCGTTCAGCGGGAACGGACTCTGGGTCGGCGTGACGTTCGGCACCTACACGGGCCCGGAGTCGAAGCTGTCGGACTCCCTCGTGAAGCTCGACCCGGCCACGGGCAAGGTCGTCGCCAAGACCGGCACGAAGGAGCGGGCGTACGGCGAGCCCGACCTCACGAAGCTCGACCTGACGAGCGCCGTCGTGGGTGGCTACGCCTCGGTCGGCTTCGAGGACGGGTCGGTGGTGATGACGCAGAACGGCGGCATCGTCCGGTACTCCCTCGAGGACGAGGAGATGCTCTGGACCGTCGACACCTCCTCGATCGAGACCTCGATGGAGAAGGCACGCCGCGGCACCTACCTGTCCGAGGACCTGCAGCTCACCGACGGCGGACGCTCGGTGCTCGTCACGTTGTCGAACGAGGTGAGCACCGAGCTCATGACGATCGACGCGAGGAGCGGGAAGATCACCGGTCGGTGGAAGCTCGGGGCCGACGCCCGCAACGGGCTGCAGGTCTCGCCCGACGTGACCCCGTGGAAGGGCGGCGTGGCCCTCACCCGCAACGACTACTCGTGGTCGTCGACGTACGGACCGGACGCCCCGAACGACCCGCCGAAGGGACCGGTGCTCGACGTGGGCCTGTTCGCCCTCGACAAGCCCGCCGCCCCCAAGGACTGATCGTGCCCGGGCCGCCTCGGCGGCCCGGGCGGCCCGCGTGCCTCGGCCGATGCGTCGGGAGGGTCACGTAGGCTGAGGTCCTTCCCCTCCTCCGCCCCTCGGGGCCGTCCGTCCGCCATGTCTGGAGGCGCATCACCCGATGCCGAGCGACTCGTCCTTCGTGCACCTGCACAACCACACGGAGTACTCGATGCTCGACGGTCACGCGTTGCTCGACGGCATGTTCGAGCGCACCGCGTCGCTCGGGATGCCGGCCATCGCGATGACGGACCACGGCAACGTGCACGGCGCCTACGACTTCTGGTCCAAGGCCCGGTCGCACGGCGTCAAGCCGATCATCGGGCTCGAGGCCTACCTGACGCCGGGCACCCACCGCAGCGAGCGGCGCAAGGTCAAGTGGGGCCGTGGTGTCAGCGGTGACGAGGAGGAGGGCGGCAAGGACGTCGCCGGTGGTGGCGCCTACACGCACATGACCATGCTCGCCTCCACCACGGAGGGCATGCACAACCTGTTCCGGCTGTCGTCGCTGTCCAGCCTGGAGGGCTACTACTACAAGCCGCGCGCCGATCGCGACCTCCTGCAGCGCTACGGCACGGGGCTCATCGCCACCACGGGGTGTCCGTCGGGCGAGGTGCAGACGCGGCTCCGCCTCGGTCAGTACGACGAGGCGGTCCAGGCCGCCGCCGACTTCCAGGACATCTTCGGCAAGGGCAACTTCTTCCTCGAACTGATGGACCACGGCATCCCCATCGAGAAGGAGGTCCGCGACGACCTCCTGCGGCTGGGCAAGCAGCTGGGCCTGCCGCCCGTCGCGACCAACGACTGCCACTACACGCACCCCGAGGACGCCGCCGCGCACGACGCGCTCATCTGCGTCGCGTCGGGCAAGTCCGTCGCCGATCCCAAGCGGCTCAAGTTCGACGGCGGCGGCTACTACGTGAAGTCCGCGGCCGAGATGCGCGAGCTGTGGGAGGACCGCTTCGACATGAAGGAGGCGTGCGACAACACGCTCCTCATCGCCGAGCGCTGCGACGTGGAGTTCACCGAGTCCAACGGCGGCTACATGGCCCGGGCCGACGTGCCGGCGGGCGAGACCGAGGAGAGCTGGTTCGTCCAGGAGGTCTGGCGCGGCATCGAGTCCCGCTACCCGGGCGACGCCCTCACCCAGGCCGTGCGCGACCGGGTCGAGATGGAGCTCGAGGTCATCAAGACCAAGGGGTACTGCGGCTACTACCTCGTGGTCGCCGACTTCATCAACTGGTCGAAGGACAACGGCATCCGCGTCGGTCCCGGCCGTGGCTCGGGCGCCGGCTCGATCGCCGCGTACGCGCTGCGCATCACCGACCTCTGCCCCCTCACGCACGGCCTCATCTTCGAGCGGTTCCTCAACCCCGAGCGTCCGTCGATGCCCGACTTCGACATCGACTTCGACGAGCGTCGTCGCAGCGAGGTCATCCGCTACGTCAGCGACAAGTACGGCAACGACCGCGTGGCCTACATCGCCACCTTCGGCCGGCTCAAGGCCAAGGCCGCCATCAAGGACGCCAACCGCGTGCTCGACTACCCGTTCAACATGGGCGAGCGGATCACCAAGGCGCTGCCGGCCGACATCATGGGCAAGGGCGTGCCCCTCAAGCAGCTGTTCGACCCCCAGCACAAGCGCTACAACGACGGCAAGGAGTTCCGCGACCTCCACGAGAGCGACGCCGAGGTCCGCAAGATCTACGACACGGCGCTCGGGCTCGAGGGCCAGATCCGCAACTGGGGCGTGCACGCCGCCGGCGTGATCATGAGCAGCGAGCCGCTCATCGACATCGTGCCGATCATGCGGCGCGAGCAGGACGGCGCGATCATCACGCAGTTCGACTACCCGATGTGCGAGGCGCTCGGGCTGGTCAAGATGGACTTCCTGGGGCTGCGCAACCTCACCGTCCTCGACGACGCGCTCATCAACATCAGGGCCAACCGCGGCGAGGAGGTCGTGCTCGAGGACCTGACCTTCGACGACCCGGCCACCTACGACCTGCTGTCGCGGGGCGACACGCTCGGCGTGTTCCAGCTCGACGGTGGTCCCATGCGTGCCCTGCTGCGCAGCATGCGTCCGGACAAGTTCGAGGACATCTCGGCCGTGGGCGCGCTCTACCGTCCCGGCCCGATGGGTGCGGACTCGCACAACAAGTACGCCCGGCGCAAGAACGGTCGCGAGAGCATCGAGCCCATCCACCCCGAGCTGGAGGAGCCGCTCAAGGACGTCCTGGGGGAGACCTACGGCCTCATCGTCTACCAGGAGCAGGTGATGGAGATCGCCCAGGTGCTGGCGGGCTTCAGCCTCGGCCAGGCCGACAACCTGCGGCGTGCCATGGGCAAGAAGAAGAAGGAGGAGCTCGACAAGCAGTACGCCGGGTTCCAGGCCGGCATGCTCGAGCGGGGCTACTCCCAGCCGGCCATCACGGCGCTGTGGGAGATCCTGCTGCCCTTCTCCGACTACGCCTTCAACAAGGCGCACTCGGCCGCCTACGGCGTCATCTCCTACTGGACGGCCTACCTCAAGGCCAACTACCCGGCCGAGTACATGGCGGCGCTGCTCACCAGCACCCGCGGCGACAAGGACAAGTCGGCCATCTACCTCGCCGAGTGCCGACGGCTCGGCATCCAGGTCCTGCCGCCCGACGTCAACGACTCGGTCTCCAACTTCGCCTCCGTCGGGGAGGACATCCGATTCGGGCTCGGCGCGATCCGCAACGTCGGCGAGAACGTGGTGGCCGGGATCGTGGCCGGTCGCGAGGAGAACGGCCCCTACACCGACTTCACCGACTTCCTCGACAAGGTCCCCACCCACGTGTGCAACAAGCGCGTGCTCGACTCGCTCATCAAGGCCGGCGCCTTCGACTCCCTCGGCCACCGGCGGCGGGCGTTGACGACCATCGCCGAGGACGCCGTCGACCAGTACATCGACCTCAAGCGCAACGCCGCCATCGGCCAGGACTCCCTGTTCGGGGGCATGGACGACGCGTTCACCGGCGTCACGGTCGCGGTCCCGCAGATGCCTGAGTGGGAGAAGACCCAGCTGCTCGCGTTCGAGCGCGACATGCTGGGTCTGTACGTCTCCGACCACCCGCTCGCCGGTCTGGAGCACGTGCTCAAGGCCAGCAGCGACTGCTCGATCGGCGACCTCATCGCCGACGCCGAACGACCCGACGGCACCACCGTGCGCGTGTGCGGTCTCATCACGGCCGTGCAGCGCCGGCTCAGCAAGAAGGGCGACACGTGGGCCCTCGTGACCGTCGAGGACCTCGACGGCAGCGTCGACGTGATGGTCTTCCCCGGCGCCTACAACCTCGCTGCGCCGGTGCTGGTGCCCGACACCGTCGTGGTCGTCAAGGGTCGCCTGCGCCGCAAGGACGACAGCATCGAGCTGAACGCGCTCGAGGTGACGTTGCCGGCCATGGGCTCGGGCGGACAGTCCGACGCCCCCGTGGTCGTCACCCTGCCGGTGGCGCGGTGCACGAGCGACACGATCGGCAGGTTCAAGCAGGTGCTCGGCAACCACCCGGGCATGACCGAGGTGCACCTGCGCCTCGTCGGCACCGGCACCACCAAGGTCATGCGGCTCGACGACGGGCTGCGGGTCAAGCCGTCCTCGTCGCTCATCGCCGACCTCAAGGAGCTCCTGGGGCCACATTGTCTGGGGTGAGCGGGGGCCACGGTGCCCGCGGCGCGATCGGGCGAGCCGTGCTGGCGGTCCTCGTCCTGCTCCTGGTCTCGGTCGGCGCGGGTGCGCTGTGGATCGGGCTCTCCCGTCCGCCGGAGTGGCTCGTCACCGAGCAGGGGATCGTCCTCACCGAGGAGGCCTCCGGCCTGCAGGTCGGCGTCGAGCTGCTGTTCGTGGCGATCGGGGCCGCACTGAGCCTGGTGTGGGCGGTCGTGGTGGGCTTCGTGCTGCGTCGCCTCGGCTGGGTCCTGGCACCGATCGTCGTCGCCGGCACCCTCCTGGCGTCGGTCGTCACGTGGCGCGTGGGTCTCTGGCTGGGACCGGGCGACCCGGCGGCGACGACGGACCCGCAGATCGGCGACCTCATCCCGGCTCAGCCGGCGGTCGACGCCCTCGCCTCGTTCCTCGTGTGGCCGATCGCCGGTCTGCTTGGCCTGCTGCTCATCACGTGGGCCACCGGGCGTCGTTCCCGCGTCAGCGTGCCAGCGGACCCAGCGTCGCTGCGGTGAGCCGCACCAGGTCCGTCGGTGCCAGCTCGACCTCGAGCCCCCGTCGGCCCGCGGACACGTGCACGGTGTCCCAGTCCAGCACCGACGCGTCGATCGCCGTGCGGAGCCGACGTCGTTGGCCGAGCGGGGAGATGCCGCCCAGCACGTAGCCGGTGGCCTTCTCGGCGCGCTGCGGGTCGGCCATCTGGGCGCGCTTGTGCCCGAGGGCCGCCGCAAGGGCCTTGAGGTCGAGCTGGGCGGTCACGGGCACGACGCCCACGGCCAGCTCGCCGTCGACGTCCGCCAGGAGGGTCTTGAAGATCCGCGCCGGCTCCACGCCGAGGGCCTCGGCGGCCTCGAGCCCGTACGAGGTGGCACGCGGATCGTGCTCGTAGCGGTGCACGCGGTGCTCCACGCCGGCACGTCGCACGGCGGCCAGGGCCGGCGTGGCCTCAGGCTTCGTCGGTCTCGCCACGGGGCTCCTCCTCGTGCGGTGGCCGCTCGATGGTGGACCGGACCAGCAGGCCGACGACCAGCGCCCAGAACGCGGCCCCGACGCCGAGCAGCTGCAGCCCCGAGGCGGCGACCAGGAACGTGACCGCGGCGCTCGTCCGCCCGTGCGCGTCCTGCAGGGCCGCGACGATCGACGCGGCGAAGGTGGACAGCAGTGCGAGCCCGGCCACCGTCTCGACGATGCCGGCCGGCGCCTTCTCGGTGACGGCCACGAGGGCGCCCGAGGTGAACGCCAGGACCAGCGCGGTGAGCCCCGCGACGAACGCGGCCACCCACCGGCGGGACCGGTCACCGGCCTGCTCACCGGCGGCGAGCGCGGCCGAGATGGCGGCGAGGTTGATCGCGTGACCGCCGAAGACCGCAGCGACCC
The DNA here is from genome assembly GCF_001423335.1 of Aeromicrobium sp. Leaf289. Lineage (NCBI taxonomy): Bacteria > Bacillati > Actinomycetota > Actinomycetes > Propionibacteriales > Nocardioidaceae > Aeromicrobium > Aeromicrobium sp. Leaf289. Next base: position 230,729 of record NZ_LMNK01000004.1, read on the forward strand.
CGGTTCCCGCGCCGGTCGTCACCATCGAGGCGCGCCACGGGACGGTGTAGCCGAAGCTGCGCATCACCGCGACGCCCGGGATGTTCTGCGACGCCAGGGTCACGACGGTCAGCGGGAGCGCGATGCCGACGACGGACGCGACCGTGAGCACGGGTGCCGTGGGCTCGAGCCGGGGGAGCAGCGACGCGGCCTCCAGCGTGGTCCCCCTGTCGACGAGCGAGACGGCGATGACGACGAGGGCCGTGAGCAGGGCCAGCGGGACGGCCCACCGGGTCGCCCACCGGGTGCCCAGCAGCCACACGACGATCACCGGGCCGACCGCCCAGGGCGACGCCGCGAACGCCGTGAAGGGGGCGAGGCAGAGCTGGAGCAGCACGCCGGCGAGCATCGCCTGGGCCAGCGGGACGGGGATGGCAGCCGCCAGCCGGCCGAGCCACGGCACGAGGCCGGTCAGGGCCAGGAGCACGCCGGTGAGCACGAACGCACCCACGGCGGCGGGCCATCCGCCGGCCACGGGGCCGGTGCTCACCAGCAGGGCGGCACCCGGGGTCGACCAGGCCAGCGTGACCGGCAGCCGTGTCCACAGGGCGAGGCCCGACATGAGCAGTCCGAACGCCACGGTGAGGGCGAACAGCCCGCTCGCGGCCTCGTCGGGCGAGGCGCCGACGGCGCGCAGACCCGCCAGCACGACGGCGAACGAGGACGTGAAGCCGACGATCGCGGTCACGACGCCGGCCACGACGGGCTGCTGCAGGTCGCGTGACGTCACGGGGCCCGATCCTAGGCGCAGGGGTGGTCCCTAGAATCGGTGCGTGATCAGACGCCTCGACCTCCGCCTCGACCCGACCGCCGAGCTGCCCCGTGCGCAGCAGGACGTCGAGCACGCGCTGGAGGTGGTGGCGCCCCTGTGCGAGGACGTCCGAGCCCGCGGCGAGGAGGCCGTCCTCGAGTACGGCGAACGCTTCGACGGTGTGCGCCCGGCGTCGCTGCGGGTGGCCCCGGAGCACCTGGCCGCCGCTCTCGAGGAGCTCGACCCGGCGATCCGGGCGGGTCTGGAGGAGTCCGTCGCCCGGCTGCGCGTGACGTGCGAGGCCGAGCTGGAGCAGACCGTCGTCACGACCGTGGCCGAGGGCGCGACCGTCGAGCGGCGGATCGTGCCCATGCAGCGCGTCGGCCTCTACGTGCCCGGCGGACTCGCGCCGCTGGTCAGCACCGTCGTCATGAACACGGTGCCGGCGCAGGTCGCGGGCGTCGGATCCATCGCGCTCACGTCGCCCCCGCAGTCGGAGTTCGGCGGCCTCCCGCACCCCACGATCCTCGCGGCGTGCGCCCTGCTCGGCATCGACGAGGTGTACGCCGCCGGGGGAGCGCAGGCGCTCGCGCTGCTCGCCTACGGCAGCGTCGCCACCGGTGGCTCCGTGCGGCCCGTTGACCTCGTGACCGGTCCGGGCAACATCTACGTGGCCGCGGCCAAGCGCTACCTCCAGGGCACCGTGGCGATCGACTCCGAGGCCGGGCCCACCGAGATCGCCGTGATCGCCGACGACACGGCCGATCCCGCGTTCGTGGCGGCCGACATGATCAGCCAGTCCGAGCACGACCCGATGGCCGCGAGCGTCCTCGTGACGCCCAGCGACGCCCTCGCCGATGCGGTCACCGCCGAGCTGGAGCGCCAGGTGCCCACCGCCACGCACGCGGAGCGCATCACCACGTCGCTGGCCGGCCGGCAGTCCGCCATCGTGCTCGTCGACGACCTGGACCAGGCGGTCGACGTCGCGAACGCGTACGCGGCCGAGCACCTGGAGATCCAGACCGCCGACTCGGCGGCCGTCGCCGCCCGCATCGTCAACGCCGGTGCGATCTTCGTCGGCGCCTGGACGCCGGTGTCCCTCGGCGACTACGCCGCCGGGTCGAACCACGTGCTGCCCACGGCGGGCTGCGCCTGCCACTCGTCGGGACTGTCGGTGCGCGCCTTCTGCAAGAACGTGCACGTCGTCACCTACACCGAGCAGGCCCTGCGCGAGGTCGGCCACCACGTCGAGGTGCTCGCGGCTGCCGAGGACCTGCCGTCGCACGGTGCCGCCGTCGGGATCCGTACGGGATCGTCTGCCGCCCAGGGCCCGGCACCCCTGCCGGGGCGCGCCGAGTGAGCGTCCCCGACTGGGTCCCGGTGCGCGAGGAGCTCCGGGACGAGGAGCCGTACGGCGCGCCGCAGATCGACGTGCCCGTGCGCCTCAACACCAACGAGAACCCCTACGGGCCCAGCGAGGCCGCCGCCGACGACATCGCCGCGTCGGTGCGTGCCGCCGCGCTCGGGCTCAACCGGTACCCCGATCGTGAGGCGTGGTCGCTGCGGACGGCCCTCGCCGCCTACCTCATGGCGGAGGTGCCGGCGGCGGACCTCGGCGCCTCGCGGGTGTGGGCGGCCAACGGCTCCAACGAGGTCATGCAGCAGATCCTGCAGGCCTTCGGCGGACCCGGCCGCACGGCGCTCTCCTTCGCCCCCACGTACTCGATGTACCCCGAGTACGCGCGCAACACCCACACGAGGTGGGTGGCCGGGCAGCGCCGCGAGGACTTCGGGATCGACGCGACGGCCGCGGTCGCGCTCATCGAGGCCGAGCGGCCCGACGTCGTGTTCCTGACCTCGCCCAACAACCCCACCGGCACCGCGCTGGACCCTGCGCACACGCGGGCCGTGCTCGAGGCCGCGCCCGGTGTCGTCGTGGTCGACGAGGCCTACGCCGAGTTCCGCCGCGAGGGCACGCCGTCGGCGCTCGAGCTGCTCGAGGAGTTCCCGCGGCTCGTCGTCACGCGCACCATGAGCAAGGCCTTCGCGCTCGCCGGCGGGCGTCTGGGCTACCTGGCCGCGCACGCCGACGTCGTCGACGCGCTGCGCATCGTGCGGCTGCCGTACCACCTGTCGTCGGTCACCCAGGCCACGGCGGAGGCGGCGCTGCGCCACACCGACGAGCTGCTGGCCCAGGTCGACGCCCTGCGCGCCACGCGCGACGCGACGGCTGCCCGGCTCCGGGAGCACGGCTTCACGGTGGCCGACTCGGACGCCAACTTCATCCTGTTCGGTCCGTTCGACGACCGGCACGCCACGTGGCAGGCGCTGGTGGACCGCGGGGTCCTGATCCGCGAAACGGGCCCCCTAGGATGGCTGCGCGTCTCCATCGGGACGCCGTCCGAGATGGACGCGTTCTTCACGGCCTTGAAGGAGGTCACCTCGTGAGCAGCAGAACAGCACGCATCGAGCGGAAGACCTCGGAGTCGCACGTCGTCGTCGAGCTCGACCTCGACGGCACCGGCAAGCACGACATCTCGACGGGTGTCGGCTTCTACGACCACATGCTCACCGCCCTCGCCCGGCACTCGCTGGTCGACCTCACCGTCAAGACCGAGGGCGACCTGCACATCGACGCCCACCACACCGTCGAGGACACCGCGATCGCCATCGGCGACGCGCTGCGCGAGGCGCTCGGCGACAAGGCCGGCATCCGTCGGTACGGCACGGCCACGATCCCCCTCGACGAGGCGATCGCCACCTGCACGGTCGACGTGTCCGGGCGGCCGTACTTCGTGCACGCGGGCGAGCCGGAGCGCCAGATCACGGTCGTGATCGGTGGCCAGTACTCCGGGTCCCTCACGTCGCACGTGCTCGAGTCGATCGCGCACCACGCGGGTCTGACGCTTCACATGACGCTGCTCGCCGGCCGCGACCCGCACCACATCGCCGAGTGCCAGTTCAAGGCGCTGGCCCGCGCGCTCCGTGAGGCGATCGAGCCCGACCCTCGGGAGACGGGCATCCCGTCGACCAAGGGCGCGCTGTAGTGGCGGACGGCACGGCGCCGGTCGCGGGGCGACCCACGGTCGCGGTCCTCGACTACGGATCGGGCAACCTCCGGTCGGCGGTGCGCGCCGTCGAGCGCGCGGGGGCGGACGTCACGCTGACGTCGGACCCTGCGGTGGCCGAGACCGCCGACGGACTGCTCGTGCCGGGCGTCGGCGCGTTCGCGGCGTGCATGGCCGGCCTGCTGGAGGTCGACGGCGAACGGATCATCGAGCGCCGGCTCATCGCCGGTCGGCCGGTGCTGGGCATCTGCGTGGGCATGCAGATCCTGTTCGGCGAGGGCATCGAGCACGGTGTCCGGACGACCGGGTGCAGGGAGTGGCCCGGCGTCGTGGAGCGTCTCCAGGCGCCGATCGTCCCGCACATGGGCTGGGACACCGTCGAGCCGCCCGAGGGCTCCCGGATGTTCGCCGGTCTCGAGGGGGAGCGGTTCTACTTCGTGCACTCCTACGGCGTGCGGCGCTGGGAGCTCGACGTCGAGGGCACGTCGTTTCGCGCGCCGCAGGTCACCTGGACCGAGTACGGGGGAGACCGCTTCGTCTCCGCCGTCGAGAACGGTCCGCTCTGGGCCACGCAGTTCCACCCCGAGAAGTCCGGCGACGCCGGCCGCCGCCTGCTCGAGAACTGGCTCGCCACCCTCTGACCCGTCAGAGGTAGGTGTCGCACCGAATCCGGCCGTCGGAGGTAGGTGTCGCACCGAATCGGGTGCTGGTGGGGTGCTAGGCCTACCGCTGGCCCGGGCCCGACCGTGGCTCGAGCGCCACGGGGTCGGCCGGCGGCGAGGATCGGTGCTCGCGCAGGTGGAAGCCCAGGTCGACGAGCGTCTTGAGGCCGCAGAGCAGGACGACGGGTCCGATCGCCTCCGCGGGACGGCCGTCGGGACCACCCAGCAGGAAGAACGCCCCGATCACCGACAGGTGCAGCACGACCATCCGCGGGTAGGGGAGCAGCATCGTGCGCGACGGGGTGGCGCGCACACGCTCGTCGCGGCCGAACCAGTGCAGCGCGAGCGACAGCACGTGGCTCCAGACCAGCACCAGCACCGAGAGGACCCAGAAGCCCGCGCTGCCGGTGAACCCGCCGGTCGCGAAGGCCAGCACGAAGGCGAACACGCCGTGCACGAGGGTGAAGAGGCCGTAGTGGAAGGCGAAGAAGCCCGCCATGACGCGCGGGTCCGGCTCCACGCGTCGGCCGTTCAGGGTCATGGTCAGCCTCGCTGCGTCGTCCTTCGCCCGGGCCGTGGCGATCTTGACGATCGTGACGAGCCAGACGGCCACGTTCTCGATCCAGTACAGGACGAACACGTCGCCGACGCCGAGGTCGCCGCGCAGCACGCCCCAGACGGGCACGAGGTTGGCCACCACGAGCAGCACGGACGAGACGACACGCGGCAGGCCCGGGGGCAGCTGCGACCCGGCGCGCGCGACCGATCCCAGACCCAGCAGGCGGAGCAGCAGCGGCACGGCGACACCCTACGACGCCGCGATCCCCGAGGCCGAGGACCGCCGATACGATCGGCCCCGTGAGTGACTACCTGCAGCTGCTGCCCGCCGTCGACGTCAAGGGCGGCCAGGCCGTGCAGCTCGTCCAGGGGGTCGACGGCTCGGAGAAGCGGTTCGGCGACCCCGTCGAGGCGGCGCTGCGCTGGCAGTCCGCCGGCGCGGAGTGGATCCACCTGGTCGACCTCGACGCCGCCTTCGGGCACGGCCACAACCGTGACCTGCTGGCCCGGATCGTCGGCACGCTCGACATCGACGTCGAGATGTCCGGCGGCATGCGCGACGACGAGTCGCTCGCCGCCGCCATGGCCGCCGGGTGCCGGCGCGTGAACATCGGCACGGCCGCGCTCGAGCACCCCGAGTGGTGCGCGCGAGCGATCGCCGAGTGGGGCGACCGGGTGGCCATCGGGCTCGACGTCCGCGGCACGACCCTCGCCGCGCGCGGGTGGACCCGCGACGGTGGCGACCTGTACGAGACGCTCGAGCGGCTCGACGGCGAGGGCTGCGCTCGCTACGTCGTCACCGACGTCAACAAGGACGGCATGCTGCAGGGTCCGAACCTCGACCTCCTGCGCGACGTGTGCTCGCGCACCGACCGCCCGGTGGTGGCGTCCGGCGGCGTGACCACGCTGGCCGACGTCGAGGCGCTCATGGGTCTGGTCGACATCGGGGTCGAGGGCGCGATCGCCGGCACCGCCCTGTACACCGGCCAGTTCACGCTCGAGGACGCGCTCGCCCTCACGCGCGGTCGCTGAGCAGGTCCACGACGTCCGGCGCCCAGCTCCTGGGCCGTGGCACGCTGGGCCCATGACAGGGGAGTGGGACCGGCTGAGCGCCGACCCGAGCACGCCGGCGGCCGCGACCTTGCGCGCCAGCGACGCCGACCGCGACGTCGTGCTCGGCGTGCTGCGCGACGCGTACGCCGAGGGCCGGCTCGACCGTGCGGAGTACGAACGTCGCGTCGAGGGCGCCCTCGGGGTGCTCGTGGTGGCGGACGTCGTGCCCCTGCTCTCGGACCTGGTCGCTGAGCGACGCCCCGCCGGTACGGCGCGCTCCGCCCGCACCGAGGCGGAGGAGAAGTTCCGGCGTGAGTCGCGCGACTCCCGCAACGGCTGGATCGGTGTCACCGCGCTGACCACCGGGATCTGGGCGGCCACGAGCGCGGGATCGGGCGAGCTGCTCTTCTTCTGGCCGGTCTTCCCGAGCCTCGGCATCGGGTTCGGCTGGTTCATGCACCACCTCAACCGAGAGCAGCGGGTCGAGGAGCTCGAGGAGAAGATCGCCAGGAAGCGCCGCGGGCTCGAGCGCTGACGACTCGTCCGGCGGTCTCAGAGCAGGTCGGAGACCAGGGTGACCAGCCCGTAGACGGACCCGGCGAGGAGAGCCACCAGCACCAGGACGACCACGGCGCACCCCACGGTGTCGCCGAGGGTCCACTCGTCGTCGTCGGCGTCGACGCCCATGTTCGGCGGGGGCAGCGGGTACTGCTGCATGTACTGGGCCAGGTGAGCCTGCGAGCAGAAGCGGAAGGTGTCCTTCGCGCTGTCGACGAACCAGTCGTCACCCCACTCGTCCTCGTCGATCCGACGGTGCACGTTCACGACCATGGCCTCGTCGGAGGTGATGTCGATCGTCGCCCGGCAGAAGAAGCACTGGTAGGTGGTGGCCACGGCGGGAGCCTAGACGGGGGCGCCGATAGGCTCGGCGGGTGAGTCTCGCCGTGCGTGTCATCCCCTGCCTCGACGTCGACGCGGGGCGCGTCGTGAAGGGCGTCAACTTCGTCGACCTGGTCGATGCGGGCGACCCGGTCGAGATGGCACGGGTCTACGACGCCGAGGGCGCCGACGAGCTCACCTTCCTCGACATCACGGCCTCCAGCGGGGACCGCGCGACCACGTTCGACATCGTGAGCAGCACGGCCGAGCAGGTCTTCATCCCGCTCACCGTCGGCGGGGGAGTGCGCACCGTCGACGACGTCGACCGGCTGCTGCGCGCGGGCGCCGACAAGGTCGGCATCAACACCGCGGCCATCGCGCGACCCGAGGTGATCGCCGAGATCGCCCAGCGGTTCGGCAACCAGGTGCTCGTCCTCAGCGTCGACGCGCGACGTGCCCCGACGTCGGGCGAGGGCGCCCAGCCCAGCGGGTTCGAGGTCACCACGCACGGCGGCCGGCGAAGCGCCGGGATCGACGCCGTGGAGTGGGTCCGCCGAGCCGACGAGCTGGGCGTCGGCGAGGTGCTGCTCAACTCGATGGACGCCGACGGGACGAAGCAGGGCTTCGACCTGGAAATGATTCGGGCGGTCCGCGGCGTTACACAGGTGCCACTGATCGCCAGTGGTGGCGCCGGACGGCTCGAGCACTTCGCTCCTGCGGTCGAGGCCGGTGCCGACGCCGTGCTCGCCGCGAGTGTGTTCCACTTCGGCGAGCTGACCATCGGACAGGTGAAAGAGACCTTGCGAGCAGCGGGACACCGTGTCAGGTAGCGCCCCCAGGCCGGCCCAGGCCGAGGCGGTCGAGGGCGACGCAGCCCAGACCGGGGCAGCCCAGACCGAGGCGGTACCGACAGGATCGGGCCAGCTCGGATCGGCCCAGCCCGACCGGATCATGCGCCGCGGATTCGGCCTGCTCGGACGCGGCATCGGCGAGCAGAAGGCGCTGTTCGCGATCTCGGTCGTGGGCAGCGTGCTCTTCGGCGCGATGACCGTCGCCGACGCCTGGGTGCTCGGGTGGGCGACCGACAACGTCATCCGGCCGTCCTTCGAGCAGGGCGAGGTGCTGCAGGGCGCCCTCTGGACCTCGATCGCCCTGTTCCTCGGCGTGGCCGTGCTGCGGGCGCTCGGCGTCATCGCGCGGCGGCTCATCGGCGGCATCGTCTACTACCGCCTGGTCGCCACCTACCGCCGCAAGGTCACCCGTCAGTACCTCGCCCTCCCGATGTCGTGGCACCACCGCCACCCCACCGGCCAGCTGCTCTCCAACGCCAACGCCGACGTCGAGGCCACGTGGGCGGTCTTCATGCCGCTGCCGATGGCGGTCGGCGTCATCGCCATGCTCGCAGCCGCTCTCGTGGCGATGCTCGAGGCCGACTGGGTGCTCACGCTCGTGGGCCTCGTGGTGTTCCCGGCCCTGTTCGGCATCAACGTGTTCTACCAGCGCTGGCTCTCGCCCAAGGTCGCGCACGCCCAGGCCCTGCGCGGCGACCTGAGCGCCGTGGCCCACGAGTCCTTCGACGGCGCGCTGGTGGTGAAGTCGCTCGGTCGCGAGGCCGACGAGACCGCCCGCTTCGCCCGGTCCACCGAGGAGCTGCGCGACGCCAACATCGAGGTCGGGAAGATCCGCAGCATCTTCGACCCGTTGCTGGAGGCCCTGCCGAACCTCGGCATCCTCGCCGTGATCGTCCTGGGCGTCGGCCGCGTGGCCAGCGGTGCCGCCGAGCCCGGCGACGTCGTGCAGGTGGCCTACCTGTTCACCGTGGTCGCCTTCCCGGTGCGTGCCATCGGCTGGGTGCTCGGCGAGCTGCCCCGCAGCGTCGTCGGCTGGGACCGTGTCGAGAGCGTGCTGCAGGCGTCGGGGTCCATGACCTACGGCACCGCCACCCTGCCGGGCGCAGGTGCGGTCGACCTCGACCTGCGGGGAGTCTCCTACCAGTTCGACGACGCCGTGCAGTCGGGCGAGGGCGACGACGTCCTCGACGGCGTCGAGCTGCACGTGCCGCGGGGGTCCGTCACGGCCCTCGTCGGTGCCACCGGCAGCGGCAAGAGCACCCTCACGACCCTGCTCTCGCGCCTCGTCGACCCGCGCTCCGGCACGGTCGAGCTCGACGGTCACGACGTCGCGGGCCTCACCCACCGGGCCCTGGCCGACGCGGTCGCCGTGGTCCCGCAGACCACCTTCCTGTTCGACGACTCCGTCCGTGAGAACGTCACGCTCGGGGCCGACGTCGACGACGCCGACGTCTGGGAGGCGCTGCGGACCGTCCAGGCCGACGGCTTCGTCGCCCGCCTGCCCGCGGGGCTCGACACTCAGCTCGGTGAGCGCGGGACCACCCTGTCCGGCGGGCAGCGCCAACGCCTCGCCCTGGCGCGCGCCCTCGTGCGGCGGCCCCGGCTGCTGGTCATGGACGACGCCACGAGCGCCGTGGACCCCGAGGTCGAGCAGCGCATCCTGCGCGCCCTGGCCGATCGCACGGCCGACGGGGGCGGGCCGACGGTCCTCGTCGTGGCGTACCGCAAGGCCACCATCGCCCTGGCCGACGAGGTCGTGCTGCTCGACGGCGGACGGGTGGCCGAGCGTGGCACCCACGCCGAGCTCATGGCGGGGTCGGCGGTCTACCGCGACCTCGTCGACGCGTACGACCAGGCGAGGGAGGCACAGGCATGACCGCCACGAGCACCGAGGTGAGCCTGCCGGGCGTCACCACCGTCCGGGCGTCCGGTCGCGAGATCGTGCGCCGCGGCCTCGCGCTGTCGCCGGCCATCAAGGACGGCCTGGGACTCACGCTGCTGCTCGCCGTGCTGAGCACGGTGGGCGGCTCGGTGGTGCCCGTGGTCATCCAGCGCACGGTGGACTCGGGGCTGGGTGACGGGGGAGAGACGACCCTGTCCGCCATCGGTCCCTACCTGCTCGGCGCGCTCGTGCTCGTCCTGCTGACGGCGGTCGTCGCCTACTGGATGCGCGTGCGCCTGTTCGTGGCGAGCGAGCGCGGCCTCGCCGAGCTGCGTGTCACGGCGTTCCGCCACGTGCACGACCTCTCGATGCTCACGCAGAACGCCGAGCGCCGGGGCGTCCTCGTCTCGCGGGTGACGTCCGACATCGACCAGGTGTCCCTGTTCCTGCAGTTCACCGGCATCATGATCGTCATCAGCCTCGGCCAGATGCTCGTCGCGACGGTCATCATGGCGTTCTACTCCTGGCAGCTGACCCTCGTCGTCTGGCTGTGCTTCCTCCCGCTCGCGGCCAGCCTGAAGTACTTCGCCGCACGGCTGAGCCGCGCCTACGACACCGTGCGCCGGACCGTCGGCGAGATGCTCGCCGTCGTGGCCGAGCCGGTCGTCGGTGCCTCCGTGGTCAAGGCGCATGCCATCGAGGACCGCACGCAGGCCAGGGTCGACGCGGGCATCCAGCGCAACCTCGACGCCAACGTCCGCGCCCAGAAGCTCGTGGCGGTCACGTTCGCCTCCGCCGGCCTCGTGGGCGGGCTCGCGAACGCCGGTGCCGTGGCCGTCGGAGTGGTCCTCGGCGTGGCCGGTGGCCTGTCGATGGGGACCGTCATCGCGTTCGCGTTCCTCGTCGGTCTGCTCGTGGGGCCCGCGCAGATGGCCACGCAGGTCCTGACCGAGGCGCAGAACGCCATCGCCTCGTGGCGGCGGGTCATCGAGCTGCTCGACACCCCGGCCGACGTGGTCGACCCCGGTCCCGACGGGGTCGGTCTGCCCGACGAGGTGCTCGGCGCCCGGTTCGAGCACGTCGCGTTCGCCTACCCCGACGGCCCGGAGGTGCTCAGCGACGTCGACGTCACGATCCAGCCGCGCCAGCGCGTGGCGGTGGTGGGCGAGACGGGCTCGGGCAAGACGACCTTCGCCAAGCTGCTCACCCGCCTCATGGACCCGGTGCGCGGGACGGTGCGGCTCGGCGACACCGACATCGCGCGGGTCTCCTTCGACGAGCTGCGGCGCCACGTGCTCATGGTCCCCCAGGAGGGCTTCCTGTTCGACGCGACGTTGCGCGAGAACCTGCTGTACGGGCGCGACGACGCGACGGACGTCGAGCTCGTCGCCGCGGTCGACGACCTCGGCCTCACCGACTGGTTCGCGGGGCTGCCGCACGGGTTGGACACACGCGTGGGGCAGAGGGGCGAGTCGCTGTCGGCGGGGGAGCGCCAGCTCGTCGCGCTGGTGCGCTCGGCCCTGGCCGACCCCGACTTCCTCGTGCTCGACGAGGCCACGAGCGCGGTCGACCCGCAGACCGAGCTGCGTGCCACGCGTGCGCTGGAGACCCTGCTCGAGGGACGCACGAGCGTCACGATCGCGCACCGGCTCAGCACGGCGGAGAACGCCGACCGCGTGCTGGTGTTCGACGCAGGCCGCCTCGTCGAGGACGGGTCGCACGACGAGCTGGTCGACGCCGGGGGCGTGTACGCCCGCCTGCACGCCAGCTGGGTGGCGCAGGCCTCGCTCGGGATCGTGCCGGCGGCCGAGTGACCTCTGGGAGGATGGCACCGTGACCTCACTCGACCCAGCCGTGGCCGCCCGGCTCAAGCGCGATCCCGCGGGGCTGGTCCCCGCCGTGGTGCAGGACGCCGGCACGCGCGACGTCCTCATGGTCGGGTGGATGGACGACGAGGCGCTGCACCGCACCCTCACGACCGGCCGGGGCACCTACTGGAGCCGCAGCCGCCAGGAGTACTGGGTCAAGGGCGAGACCTCCGGCCACACCCAGGCCGTGCGCGAGGTGCGCCTCGACTGCGACGGCGACACGCTGCTCGTCGTGGTCGACCAGGAGGGTCCGGCCTGCCACACCGGCGCGACCACCTGCTTCGACGCGGACCGGTTGCTGTGACGGCTGCGTCCGGGCGGCGTCTGTACGCGCCGGTGGTGCTCGGCCTGCTGGCGGTGGGTGGGCTCACCTGGTTGGCACTCGGCCGCACCTGGGCCAGCACCCGGCTGGCCCCGACGGGCCTGCCGCCCGACACGATCGTGGTCACGGGCCGCGACGTCGCCCCGCTGGCCGCCGCCCTGGCCGTCGTCGTGGTCACCGCCGCGCTCGCCGTGCTCGCGACCCGCGGGCGCGGGCGGCTCGTCGTCGGTCTCTTCGTCGTCGTGCTCGGACTCGGCGGTGCTGCCGTGTGCCTGGTCTCGGCGGCCGACGTCGACGCGTCGTTGTCCTCGGCCGCCGAGCAGTCCCCGGCCTTCACGGGCCAGGACCTCGGAGCCGTCTCGAGGTCGTCGTGGTCCTACGTCGCGGCCGCGGGGTTCCTGCTCGCGACCGGCCTCGGTGCCGTGACCGTCCGGCACGGCAGGTCGTGGCCCGCCATGAGCGGCCGGTACGACGCGCCGTCGCGCTCACGCGTCGACGACGACCCGTGGAAGGCGCTCGACGAGGGACGCGACCCCACGCTCTGAGCCATGCGGGACGAAAGTCCTGAATTCACCTGGAGGACTCGTAACTCCCGGGTGCACCCGTCGTTGAGATCTTCGACACCGACGAGCGGTGACGACGGTTGGAGGTCCGATGCGCGTACTCGTGCACGACTTCAGCGGGCATCCCTTCCAGGCCCAGCTGAGCCGGGAGCTCGCGCGGCGTGGCCACGACGTCACCCACTCCACCTGCAACGCCTACGTCTCGGGCAAGGGTCGACTCGAGTCCGCGGAGGGTGAGTCGATCACCTTCGAGACCGTGGGCGACGGCATCGTGTTCGACAAGAGCCGCTTCGTCCATCGTCTGCTCCTCGAGCTGAGGCTGGGGTTCGAGCTGGTCCGCCACGTCCGACGCGTCCGTCCCGACGTCGCCCTCATGTCCAACGTCCAGATCCCGACCCTGGTGGTCTTCGCGGCCGCGATGCTCGTGCTGCGCCAGCCGTGGGTGCTCTGGCACCAGGACGTGTACTCCGTGGCGGTGCGGTCCTTCGCCGGCGCGAAGCTCTCACGCTCCTTCCGTGCGGTGGCGGTGGGCTTCGAGGTCGCCGAGCGGTGGACGTCGCGCCGCGCCCGCGAGATCGTCGTCATCGCCGAGTCCTTCGTGCCCGTGCACGCGGGATGGGGCACGGCCGACAAGGTCACGGTCATCGCGAACTGGGCCCCGCTCGACGAGATCGTGCCCTGTCCGCGCAAGAACGACTGGGCGGTCGAGAACGAGCTCGACGACGTCGACACGATCCTGTACTCCGGGACCCTCGGGCTCAAGCACGACCCCGCGCTGCTGGTCCAGCTCACCGCCGCGGTGCGCGAGCGCGGCCGCGAGGTCCGGCTGGTCGTCGTGAACGAGGGGCCCGCCGTCCCGGTCCTGCAGGCCGAGGCCGCCCGGCTCGACGTCCCGCTCACGCTGCTGCCGTTCCAGCCCTACGACCGGCTCCCGGAGGTGTTGGCCAGCGGTGACGTGCTCGTGGTCCTCCTCGACCAGCAGGCGGGTGCGTTCTCCGTCCCGTCCAAGACGCTGTCCTACCTGTGCGCCGGTCGTCCCGTCGTGGGACTGATGCCCGAGGAGAACGCCGCCTCCGGGCTGGTGCGCCGGGCCGGCGGGCACGTCGGCCGGCCCGACACCGCCTCGCTCCCGGCGGCGGCCGCGTGGGTCGACCAGCTCCTGGCCGAGCCCGGACGCCGCGACGAGGTCGGTGCCGAGGCTCGCGACCTCGCCGAGCAGGAGTTCTCCCTGGCCTCGTGCGCCGACCGCTTCGAGTCCGTGCTGCTGCGGAGCGCGCGATGAGTGCCGCGACGCGGGCCGTCACCGGTCTCGACGTCGGGGTGCGTGACGTGTCGCGGCCCACCGGCGTGCCGCTGGTCGTCGTCGGACCGTTGACCCGCACGGGCCGTGAGCTGGCCGACCGGCACGGCGGGCCGGTGCTCTCCGTCTCGCGTGGCGCGACCGACGCGGCGGCCCTGCGGGCCGCCGGAGCCGACGTGGTCGACGTGGCCGGCGACGAGCTCGCCACGCTGCTCCGTGACGTCGAGTCCGTGGACGTCGCGGTCTGCGCGCTCGGACCGGTGCACCCGGGGCCGGTGGACCTCGTGGGTGACACCGCGGCGACGGAGCGCGACCTCGCATTCCTGCGCCGGGTGCTGGACGCGGCGGCCGGTCGTCCGGTCCGGCTCGTCCTCGTGTCCTCCGTCGTGGCGCTGGCACCCACGCCCGACCGGCGCTACTACGGGGGCTTCAAGTCCCTGGTGGAGCAGGCACTCGTGGCGCTCGTCGCCGAGCACCCCGCCGCGCGCCTCGACGTCCTCTACCCGGGACGTCTCGTCGCCGCCGGCGAGCGCACCCGTCCTTGGCACCGCCTCCACGCCGGTTTCTCCGGCCTCGCGGTCCGCGTCGAGCGATGCCTGCAGGACCGGGCAGCGCGAGCCGGGCGTCGCCGCGTCGTGGGCCTGGACGCCCGTCTGTGGCTGCTCGTGCGGTCCCTCTCACTCGTCGTCTCGGGCGCTCTGCCCGGGCGGATCGACCCACCCCTCGAGCTTGTCGGCACCAAGGAGACCTCCTGATGTGGAAGAAGCGTTCGCTCGACCTGCTGCTGACCGTGGCCGGAGCCGTCGTCTGGGTCCCGGTCGTCCTCACGGTGGCCCTGGCCGTCCTCGTGTCGGAGGGGCGCCCGGTGTTCTACCGGTCACGCCGCCGGGTGAGCGTCGACGAGGTCGTGCTGCTGACCAAGTTCCGCACGATGGTGCGCAACGCCGACAAGCTCGTGAACCGTGAGACCGTGCCGGTCGCGTCCGACACCCGCTTCCTCAACATCCCGGCCGACTCACCGCTCTACACCCGGATCGGTCGCTTCGTGGAGCGCTTCGCGCTCACCGAGCTGCCGCAGCTCTGGCACGTCCTGCGCGGCGACATGAGCGTGGTGGGCAACCGTCCGCTGCCGCAGAACGTCATCGACTGCCTCCGCGAGGAGTACCCGCAGGTCTCCGACCGGTTCCTGACGCGTGCCGGCCTGACCGGCCCGGCCCAGCTCGTCGGCCGCGAGGCGCTCACCGACGGCGAGCGCCTCGAGCTGGAGGCGGCCTACTGCCGCGCCTGCCTCAACGGCTACCAGGCGAAGCTCGACGTCGTGATCCTGGCCGCGACGATCTTCGGGGTCCTCGGCATCGGCAAGCAGCTCGGCCGCCGCGACGTGATGGACCTGATCGCGCGTCACTCCGGCCGCCCCCGCAGCGCCGCCGTCCTGGCGCCCGCTCCCGCGTCCTCGGTGCTCGCACGGTCGCAGCCGTCCTGAGCGACGCCCTCCGGGGCGCACCGGCCGACGCCGATGCGCCCCGGTAGGCTGTCGCCCGTCGTCCCCCTCGCAGGAGAGAGAGCTGCATGTCGCACGGATCGTCGCCCGCGTCCTGGACCGCCGTCCTGGTCTGCCTCGCAGGCTTCACCATCGGCGGGATCGCTCTGATCCCCGAGCCGCACTGGGTGCCCTTCACGATCGGTGTCGTGCTCGCGGTCGCCGCGGGTCCGATCGGCCTGATCATGTCGCGCATGGGTCTGGGCGCCGAGCGCGCACCCGGCCACGGTGACCGACCGCACGGCGTCGACGAGCACCGCGCGACGACCGACTGACGCTCCCATGAGCCCCGACGTGCCCCAGGGGCCCCGTTACCCGAGCTACCCGGGGGAGCAGCAGCCCGGCGGTGCCGGCCCGACGCACGGCACGCCCTGGTCGCCGCCCGCGCAGCCGGACGTCCGTGCGGGCGTCCAGCCTGGCGCGCCGGCCTTCCCTGGCCAGGCGGACCGCTCGGTCCCGGAGGAGCCCGCGGGGTGGTGGATCCGCGTGCTCGCGTCGTTCGTCGACGGACTCATCGTGCTGGCGCTGTCGATCGTGCCGATCGTCGGCGGGTTCGTGCTGCTCTTCGTCGACGCCGACTACGACGAGGTCACCGACGAGTTCACGAACACCAACCCGTGGGGACTCGTGGTCGTCGGGCTCGGGTTCGTCCTGTACCTCGGGTTCGACCTGTGGAACCGAGGTCTGAGGGTCGGGTACCGCGGACAGAGCCTCGGCAAGCAGCTGGTGGGCGTGCACGTCGTCGGACGTGACGGCGCAACGGTCGGCGCCCTCGAGGGATTCTTCCGGTGGCTCGTCGCCGGTCTGCTGCAGTGGACCTTCATCGGCCTGCTCGTCGACCTGCTCTGGCCCCTGTGGGACGAGCGCAAGCAGACCGTGCACGACAAGGCGATCAACACCTACCCCGTGCGTCGCTGACGTCGGGACACGCCGCGCGGCCGGACGTTGGACGTTCTGCCCAGTCCACGCTTGGATGGACACGAGCCGGGGCGACACCCGGCCCGACCGGAAGAGGACCCATGGAGCCGTTCCCCGCAAGCCCCGAGCCCGAGTACCGTCCCGACGCCAAGGGTCCGGCCCCGGCGTCGGTGCAGAACGCCGTCAAGCTGATCTGGGTCAGCGTCGGCCTCAGCCTGATCTCGACCGTCCTGACCTTCACGATGATCGACGACCTGGTGGACCAGGCCATCGAGAGCGCCGGTTCCGGAACGACCCTGGACCGCGACGCCGCTCGCGCCGGCGTGATGATCAGTCTCGTCATCGGCGTCGTGATCGGCGTCGCCCTCGCCGCGATGTTCGCCTACTTCATCAGCAAGGGCGCCAACTGGGCGCGCATCGTCTACACCGTGCTGGGCGTCATCGGCGTGCTCTTCGGCCTGATGGGCCTGGGCAACCAGCCTGCGCTGCTGCTGGTCCTGTCGATCATCAGCACCCTGCTGACGATCGCCACCGTCTTCCTGCTGTTCCGACCGGAGTCCAACGCCTACTTCAAGAAGGCCTGATCTCCGCGGCGAGACCCGGTTCCTCGTGACGCCGGCACGCGACCTGCTCCGGTCGGGCCCCCTGTGGGGTGGCCTGGCCGGAGCAGTCGTGCTGGGGGTGGTGGCGGTGCGGGACCCGCACGTCCCGGGCGCCTTCGGCGCCTGTCCGTTCCTCGCAGCGACGGGTCTGCCCTGCGCGGGGTGCGGTGGGCTGCGTGCCACGCACGACCTGCTCCACGGCGACGTGGGTGCGGCGCTGGCCCAGAACGCGCTCGCGGTCGGGCTGGTGCTCCTCGCGGCGGTCGCCTGGACGCGGTGGGCCGTCCGAGCCGCCGGGAGGGGGCCGGCCCGCGTCTCGGGCCCCGGCGCCACCACCACGTCGACGGGTGTCTCGTCGACGTTGCTCCTCGTCGTGGGCGTGGTCGTCGTGGTCTTCACCCTCGTGCGGTGGACCCTTGCAGGGGGAGTGCTCGGACCCTGACCGACCCGCGGGGTCGGTGCGGTCTACCCTGGAGGGCAGGAGAAGTGCCGACGACGAGGAGGTGGCCATGACCGTGCTCGACGACATCCTCGAGGGCGTCGCGGCCGACCGCGCCGCACGTCAGGCCACGTGCTCGCTCGACCAGCTCAAGGAGCAGGCGCTGCGCCAGCCCCCGGCGCTCGACCCGATGCCGGCGTTCCGGGCCGACGGCGTGAGCGTCATCGCCGAGGTCAAGCGCTCCAGCCCGAGCAAGGGCGCGCTCGCCGCGATCAAGGACCCCGCCGCGCTCGCCTGCGACTACGCCGCCGGCGGAGCGGCCGCCATCAGCGTGCTCACCGAGCAGCGCCGCTTCGACGGCAGCCTCGACGACCTGCGCGCGGTGCGTGCCCAGGTCGACGTGCCGCTGCTGCGCAAGGACTTCATGACGACCTCCTACGAGCTGTGGGAGGCCCGCGCCGCCGGTGCCGACATGGCCCTGCTCATCGTCGCGGCGCTCGACCAGGAGGCCCTCGTGAGCCTCGTCGAGCGCGCCCGGTCCATCGGCCTCACGCCTCTCGTGGAGGTCCACGACGAGGAGGAGGTCGAGCGGGCCCTCGACGCCGGAGCGCAGCTCGTCGGCGTCAACGCGCGCGACCTCAAGACGCTCGAGGTCAAGCGCGACACCTTCGAACGTCTGGCCCCACGGATCCCCGACGGTGTGGTCCGGGTCGCCGAGTCCGGCGTGCGCGGTCCGCACGACGTGCTCGAGTACGCCCGCGCCGGTGCCCACGTGGTGCTGGTCGGCGAGACCCTCGTACGGGGCGACGACCCGCGGGCCACGGTCGCCGACCTCGTGGCCGCCGGCGCCCACCCCGCCCTGCAGCAGAGGTCCTGACGTGGTCACGACGCCACTGCGGCGATGGTGACGGTCGCCGCGACCCCACCGTCACCCACCGCGCAGCCACGCCAGAGAAGGACCTCATGACCTACGTACAGCCGGACGCCACCGGCCACTTCGGCCGCTTCGGCGGTCGCTTCATGCCCGAGGCGCTCGTCGCGCCCCTCGACGAGCTGGCCGAGGCCTGGGCCGACGCGCAGGCCGACCCCGCGTTCATCGGCGAGCTCGACCGGATGTTCCGCGAGTACGCGAACGTGCCCAGCCCCCTCTACGAGGCGAGCCGGTTCTCCGAGGCCGTCGGCGCACGGGTGCTGCTCAAGCGCGAGGACCTCAACCACACCGGTGCGCACAAGATCCGCAACGTCCTCGGGCAGGCTCTCCTGGCCAAGCGGATCGGGAAGCCGCGAGCCATCGCCGAGACCGGCGCCGGTCAGCACGGCGTGGCGTCGGCCACTGCGTGCGCCTACCTCGACCTCGACTGCACCGTCTACATGGGCGAGGTCGACACCGAGCGCCAGGCGCTCAACGTGGCACGGATGAAGATGCTCGGCGCCGAGGTCGTGCCGGTCACCACCGGCAGTCGCACCCTGAAGGACGCGATCAACGAGGCCCTGCGCGACTGGGTGGCCAGCGTCGACCACACGTCCTACCTGTTCGGCACCGCCGCGGGCCCGCACCCGTTCCCGTCGATGGTGCGCGACCTGACCCGCGGCATCGGTGACGAGGCCCGTCGCCAGGTCCTCGAGCTGACCGGCCGGCTGCCCGACGCGGCCGTGGCCTGCGTGGGTGGCGGGTCCAACGCCATCGGCCTCTTCACGGCGTTCATCGACGACCCCGACGTCCAGCTGCTGGGCGTCGAGGCCGGTGGCGACGGCTACGAGACGGGCCGGCACGCGTCGCCCATCACCGCCGGCGACGTCGGCGTGCTGCACGGCGCCCGCTCCTACCTGCTGCAGGACGAGGACGGCCAGACCATGGAGTCGCACTCCATCTCGGCCGGGCTCGACTACCCGGGCGTGGGGCCGGAGCACTCCTACCTCGCGTCCATCGGCCGCGCCCGGTACGTGCCCGCCACCGACGCCGAGGCCATGTCGGCCTTCGACCTGCTCTGCAAGACCGAGGGCATCATCCCGGCGATCGAGACCGCCCACGCCCTCGCCGGTGCGGTGACGCTCGCGAAGGAGCTCGGACCGGACGCCACCATCCTCGTCAACCTCTCGGGCCGCGGCGACAAGGACGTGCACACCGCGGCGGAGTACTTCGGCCTCCTGGACGGCCCGGTCGTGCTCGAGGAAGGCGTGGAGGAGTGAGCGGGATCGACGACCTGTTCGAGCGCACGCGCGCCGACGACCGCGCCGCGCTCGTGGGCTACCTGCCCGCCGGCTTCCCCGACGTGGACACGTCGGTCGCCGCGCTGACGGCGATGGTCGAGGGCGGGTGCGACCTCGTCGAGATCGGCCTGCCGTACAGCGACCCCGTCATGGACGGCCCCACCATCCAGGCCGCGGCCGAGACCGCGCTCGCGAACGGGTTCCGCACGAGCCAGGCCTTCGACGTCGTGCGACGTGTCGCCGGGACCGGCGCCCCCACGGTCGTCATGACCTACTGGAACCCGGTCGAGCGGTACGGCGTCGACCGCTTCGCCGCCGACCTCGCCGCAGCCGGGGGTGCCGGGCTGATCACGCCCGACCTCATCCCCGACGAGGCCGCCGAGTGGGAGGCGGCGTCGCGCGAGCACGGGCTGGACCGCACGTACCTCGTGGCGCCGTCCTCGACCGACGCGCGGCTCGCGATGACCGCCGACGCGGCGAGCGGCTTCATCTACGCGACCGCCGTCATGGGGGTCACGGGTCAGCGTCAGGAGACCAGCTCGCTGGCCCCCGAGCTCGTCGCGCGTCTGCGCAAGGTCACCGACAAGCCGGTGGGCGTCGGTCTGGGCGTCAGCAACGGCGCCCAGGCCCACGAGATCGCCCAGTACGCCGACGCGGTCATCGTCGGCTCGGCGTTCGTGCGGCTGCTCCTCGACGCGCCCGACGCCGAGAGCGGGGTCGCCGCCGTCGGCGAGCTGGCCCGTGAGCTGCGGGCAGGAGTCGTCCGATGACCGTGTCGTCCGTCGCCGGCCTCGCGACCTCCATCCCCAGCCCGTCGACCGGCGTGTGGGAGATCGGACCCTTCCCGCTGCGCGCCTACGCCCTGGGCATCATCGTCGGCGCCCTGCTCGCGATCTGGATCGGCGAACGCCGCCTCCAGGCCCGCGGCGGGCGCGAGGGCGCCATCAGCGACATCGCGATCTGGGCCATCCCGTTCGGCATCGTCGGCGCGCGGATCTACCACGTCGTCACCGACCCCGAGCTGTACTTCGGCGAGGGGCGCCGAGCGATCGAGGCGCTCTACATCTGGAACGGCGGCCTCGGCATCTGGGGTGCCATCGCCGGTGGTGCGCTCGGCGTGTGGATCGCCTGTCGCCGCTACGACCTGTCGTTCCTGGCCGTGGCCGACGCGCTCGCGCCGGGGCTCCTCGTGGCCCAGGCCGTCGGCCGCATCGGCAACTACTTCAACTCCGAGCTCTTCGGCCGTCCCACCGCCGTGCCGTGGGCGCTCGAGATCGCGCCGCAGAACCGCCCCGACGGGTACGAGCAGTTCGCGACGTTCCACCCCACCTTCCTGTACGAGATGATCTGGAACCTCGCCGCCGCAGCGCTCATCGTCGCGATCGACCGTCGGGTCCGCCTCACGGGCGGTCGGGCGTTCGCGCTCTACGTGATGCTCTACACCGCCGGCCGGTTCTGGATCGAGCAGCTGCGGATCGACACCGCGAACGAGTTCCTCGGCGTCCGGCTGAACGTGTTCACCTCGGTCATCGTGTTCGTGGGTGCACTGGCGTACTTCCTCCTGGCGCGTCGCCGCGGCCGCACCGCGGCTGACGCCGCCTAGCCGCTCCGGTCGGCACCGGGTGCAGGCGTAGGTTTCGTCCCATGAGCACCCCTGAACCGCTGCCGGACCCGGGCGCGGTCTCACACGAGCACCCCGACGTCAACGGCGGGTGGCTGCGGCCCGCCGTCTTCGGGGCCATGGACGGCCTCGTGTCGAACTTCGCGCTCATCATGGGCGTCACCGGAGGCAGCACCGAGCGCGCCCCCGTGATCATCGCCGGACTGGCGGGCCTGGCCGCCGGCGCGTTCTCGATGGCGGCCGGTGAGTACACGTCGGTCGCGAGCCAGCGAGAGCTGGCCCAGGCCCAGCTCGCGGTGGAGCGCGAGGAGATCGTGCGCAACGGCCCGGCCGAGGAGGCCGAGCTGGCGGCCACCTTCATGGCCAAGGGTGTCGACGAGACCACCGCGCGAGAGGTGGCCCGGCAGGTGCACCTCGACCTGGACCACGCGGTCGCCGTGCACGCCGCGGAGGAGATGGGCATCGACGCCGACGTGCTGCCCTCGCCGATGGTCGCGGCCATGTCGTCGTTCGGGGCCTTCACCGTCGGGGCCCTGATCCCGCTCCTGCCGCTCGTGCTGGGGGCGAGCTCGTCGGTCCCGACCATCGTCGTGTCGCTGCTGGCGCTGTTCGGCTGCGGCGCGATCGTCACGAGGGTGACGAGCCGCGCCTGGTGGTACGGCGGGCTGCGGCAGCTCGTGCTCGGCGGAGCCGCGGCCGGCATCACCTACCTCATCGGCGAGGCGGTGGGGACCCAGCTCGGGTGACGCGGGACCGGTCGGCCCTGCTCGCTCCCGGGTCGTCGTGCCTGTACAGTGACGATGCTGTCCTGGGCCAACGTCGTCCCACGGTCGGGCCACCGCATCGGTGGTCCAGCACCCATCCATGATGACGCGAGAAGGGACCTCTCGGTGAGCGCATCCATTCCTCCTGAGCTCCAGCAGCCCCGCACGGCCGGCCCGAAGTTCTCAGCACTGCCTGCCGCACAGGGCCTGTACGACCCGATGCACGAGCGTGACGCCTGCGGCGTCGCCTTCGTCGCCACGCTCTCGGGGATCCCGAGCAACGAGATCGTCAAGCACGGCCTGACCGCGCTGCGCAACCTCGACCACCGCGGCGCGGTGGGCGCCGAGGAGAACACCGGCGACGGTGCCGGCATCCTCATGCAGGTGCCCGACCGGTTCGTCCGGGCGGTCGCGCAGGAGCAGGGGTTCACGCTGCCGGAGGCCGGCCACTACGCGGTGGGCCTGGCGTTCCTGCCGACCGAGCCCGAGGCCGCCGCCGAGGCGAAGCAGCGGGTCGAGGCGATCGCTGCCGAGGAGGCGCTGACCGTCCTCGGCTGGCGTCCCGTGCCCGTCAAGCCCGAGATCCTCGGGTCCATGGCGTTCGGCGCGATGCCGTCGTTCGAGCTGCTCTACGTGGAGTCCACCGATCGGTCGCGCGAGGGCATCGAGCTGGACCGGTTCGCGTACTGCCTGCGCAAGCGTGCCGAGCACGAGACCGGCGTCTACTTCCCGACGCTGTCGTCGCGCACCCTCGTCTACAAGGGCATGCTCACCACCGAGCAGCTCGACGAGTTCTTCCCCGACCTGCTCGACGAGCGCATGGAGTCGGCGCTCGCGATCGTGCACAGCCGGTTCTCCACCAACACGTTCCCCAGCTGGCCGCTCGCCCACCCGTTCCGGTTCGTCGCGCACAACGGCGAGATCAACACCGCACGTGGCAACCGCAACTGGATGCGGGCCCGTGAGGCGACGCTCGAGAGCGAGCTGATCCCCGGCGACCTCAGCCGGCTGTACCCGATCTGCGACCCCGAGGGCAGCGACACGGCCTCGCTCGACGAGGTGCTCGAGCTGCTGCACCTCGGTGGCCGCGAGCTCCCGCACGCCGTGATGATGATGATCCCCGAGGCCTGGGAGAACAACGACGTCATGGACCCGGCCCGGCGGGCCTTCTACGAGTTCCACTCCTCGATCATGGAGCCCTGGGACGGTCCGGCGTGCGTCTGCTTCACCGACGGCACGCAGATCGGTGCCGTGCTGGACCGCAACGGCCTGCGCCCCGGTCGGTTCTGGATCACCGACGACGGTCTCGTCGTGCTCGCGTCCGAGGCGGGCGTGCTCGACCTCGACCCCGCGACCATCACCCGCAAGGGCCGGCTCGAGCCCGGCAAGATGTTCCTGCTCGACCTCGACGAGCACCGCGTCGTCGAGGACGAGGAGATCAAGAACCGGCTCGCCGGCGAGCACCCCTACGACGAGTGGCTCTACTCCGGGCTGGTCCGGTTCGAGGACCTGCCCGACCTCGAGCACATCATCCACACGCACGCGTCGGTCACCCGTCGCCAGCAGGTCTTCGGCTACAGCGAGGAGGACCTGCGGATCCTGCTCGCGCCGCTGGCCCGGACCGGCGCCGAGGCGATCGGCTCGATGGGCACCGACACGCCCATCGCCGCGATCTCGGACCGCCCGCGGATGTTGTTCGACTACTTCAGCCAGCTGTTCGCGCAGGTGACCAACCCGCCGCTCGACGCCATCCGCGAGGAGGTCGTCACGTCGCTCGCCGGCACCATGGGACCGGAGGCGAACCTGCTCGAGCCGAGCCCGGCCTCCTGCCGCATGCTGCAGCTGCCGTTCCCGGTCATCGACAACGACGAGCTCGCCAAGATCCGGCACATGAACAAGGACGGCGACATGCCGGGGTTCAGCGTGCACGTGGTGCGCGGGCTGTACGACGTCAACGGCGGCGGCGAGGCGCTGGCGGCCAAGATCGACGAGATCTGCGCCGACGTGTCGCGGGCCGTCGCCGACGGTGCGCGCATCATCGTGCTCTCGGACCGGCACTCCGACTCCGAGCGCGCCCCCATCCCGTCGTTGCTGCTCACCGCGGCCGTGCACCACCACATGGTCCGCGAGAAGCTGCGGTCGCAGGCCGGCCTGCTGGTCGAGGCCGGCGACGTCCGCGAGGTCCACCACGTCGCCCTGCTCATCGGCTACGGCGCCACGGCGGTCAACCCGTACCTCGCGCTGGAGTCTGCCGAGGACCTGGCACGCGAGGGCAACTTCGTGCGCGACGTCGAGCCCCAGCAGGCGCTGCGCAACGTGGCCTACGGCCTCGGCAAGGGCGTGCTGAAGGTCATGAGCAAGATCGGCGTCTCCACCGTCGCCTCCTACACCGGCGCGCAGATCTTCGAGTGCGTCGGCCTGTCCCACGAGGTCGTCGACGCCTACTTCACCGGCACGTCGAGCAAGCTCGGCGGCGTCGGGCTCGACGTCATCGCCGCCGAGGTCGCGTCGCGGCACGCCCGTGCCTACCCGTCCCAGGGCATCGTCGGCCGCCGGCGCTTCCTCGAGGTCGGCGGCGAGTACCAGTGGCGCCGCGAGGGCCCGGAGCACCTGTTCGACCCCGAGACGGTCTTCCGTCTCCAGCACTCCACCCGGTCGGGCCGCTACGACATCTTCAAGAAGTACACGCAGCGCGTCGACGACCAGTCCGAGCGGCTCATGACGCTGCGTGGCCTGTTCACCTTCAAGGAGGGCGAGCGTCCGCCGGTGCCGATCGACGAGGTCGAGCCGGTCAGCGAGATCGTCAAGCGGTTCTCGACCGGGGCCATGAGCTACGGCTCCATCAGCCAGGAGGCGCACGAGACGCTCGCCGTCGCCATGAACCGACTGGGCGGCAAGTCCAACACCGGTGAGGGCGGCGAGGACCCCGAGCGTCTCTACGACCCCGAGCGTCGGTCCTCGATCAAGCAGGTCGCGTCCGGCCGCTTCGGCGTCACGAGCGAGTACCTCTCCAACGCCGACGACATCCAGATCAAGATGGCTCAGGGTGCCAAGCCCGGCGAGGGTGGCCAGCTGCCCGGCCCGAAGGTGTACCCGTGGGTGGCCAAGACGCGGCACTCCACGCCCGGCGTCGGTCTCATCTCGCCGCCGCCGCACCACGACATCTACTCGATCGAGGACCTCAAGCAGCTCATCCACGACCTCAAGAACGCCAACCCGTCGGCCCGCGTGCACGTCAAGCTGGTCTCCGAGGTCGGTGTCGGCACGGTGGCGGCGGGCGTCTCGAAGGCGAAGGCCGACGTCGTGCTGATCTCCGGCCACGACGGCGGCACGGGCGCGTCCCCGCTGACGTCGCTCAAGCACGCCGGCGGTCCGTGGGAGCTCGGCCTGGCCGAGACGCAGCAGACGCTGCTGGTCAACGGGCTGCGCGACCGCATCGTCGTGCAGTGCGACGGCCAGCTCAAGACCGGGCGCGACGTCGTCGTCGCGGCGCTCCTCGGTGCCGAGGAGTTCGGCTTCGCCACGGCTCCGCTCGTGGTGAGCGGCTGCATCATGATGCGGGTCTGCCACCTGGACACCTGCCCGGTGGGCGTGGCCACGCAGAACCGTCAGCTGCGCGAGAAGTACTCGGGCAAGGCCGAGTACGTGGTGAACTTCTTCGAGTTCCTGGCGCAGGAGGTCCGCGAGTACCTCGCCGAGCTCGGCTTCCGCTCGATCGACGAGGCCGTCGGCCACGCCGAGGTGCTCGACGTCAAGAAGGCCGTCGACCACTGGAAGGCCGCCAGCCTCGACCTGTCGCCGATCCTCTACGTGCCTGCGCTGCCCGAGGGTGCCTCGCTGCGAAACACCACGGTCCAGGACCACGGTCTCGACGTCGCGCTCGACGCCGAGCTGATCAGGCTCTCGGCCGACGCGCTGGAGCGTGGGGAGCCGGTGCGGGCGCAGCTCGCGATCCGCAACGTCAACCGCACGGTCGGCACCATGCTCGGCCACGAGCTGACCAAGCGCTACCGCGGCGAGGGCCTGCCGGAGAACACCATCGACCTGACCTTCCTCGGGTCGGCCGGCCAGTCGTTCGGCGCCTTCGTGCCGCACGGCATCACGCTGCGCCTCGAGGGCGACGGCAACGACTACGTGGGCAAGGGTCTCTCCGGCGGACGCATCATCGTGCGCCCGCCGCGGGACGCACGGTTCGCGGCCGAGGCCCAGATCGTGGCCGGCAACGTGATCGGCTTCGGTGCCACCAGTGGCGAGATCTACCTGCGGGGCAAGGTCGGCGAGCGGTTCTGCGTGCGCAACTCCGGTGCGCGGGCCGTCGTCGAGGGCGTGGGGGACCACGCGCTCGAGTACATGACCGGGGGCACGGTGGTGATCCTCGGCCCCACGGGTCGCAACGTCGCTGCCGGCATGAGCGGGGGACAGGCCTACGTCCTGGACCTCGACCACTCGCTGGTCAACCCCGACATGGTCGAGCTCAACCCGGTCGAGGCGGGGTCCGAGGCGGCCGAGTCGCTCAGGACCCTGGTCGCCAAGCACCACGAGGAGACCGGCTCGGCCGTGGCCGAGCAGCTGCTGGGCGCGTGGGAGCAGTCGCTCGCACGCTTCACCGAGGTCATGCCCGTCAACTACCGCAAGGTGCTCGACGCCAAGGCCGAGGCCGAGGCCGAGGGCCTGTCCGAGGACGACACGACCGCACGCATGATGGAGGTGGCCGCACGTGGCTGATCCCCGAGGTTTCATCACGACCGCCCGAGAGGTGGCACCCCGTCGTCCCGTGGACGAGCGGGTCAACGACTGGAACGAGGTCTACCCCGGTGGGCCCGGCAAGGCGTTGCTCCCGATCATCTCCGAGCAGGCCGGGCGCTGCATGGACTGTGGCATCCCGTTCTGCCACCAGGGCTGCCCGCTGGGCAACCTGATCCCGGAGTGGAACGACCTGGTGTGGCGCGACGACTGGATCGAGGCGATCGACCGGCTGCACGCGACCAACAACTTCCCCGAGTTCACCGGTCGGCTGTGCCCCGCGCCGTGCGAGACGGCCTGCGTCGTCGGCATCAACCGCGAGCCCGTCACCATCAAGAACGTCGAGGTCTCGATCATCGACCGGGCGTGGGAGTGGCGCAACGTGCGTCCCGAGCCCCCGGAGTACCTGACCGGCAAGACCGTCGCGGTCGTCGGGTCGGGCCCGGCTGGTCTCGCCGTGGCCCAGCAGCTCACGCGGGCCGGTCACACGGTGGCCGTGTACGAGCGCGACGACAAGCCCGGCGGACTGCTGCGGTACGGCATCCCCGAGTTCAAGATGGAGAAGGTCCACGTCGACCGACGCATCGAGCAGATGCAGCGCGAGGGCACCGTGTTCCGCAGCGGTGTCCAGGTGGGCGACACGCTCACGGGCAGCCAGCTGCGCGACCGCTACGACGCCGTCGTCCTCGCCATCGGCTCCACGGTCCGTCGCGACCTGCCCGCCCCGGGCCGTGAGCTCGGTGGCATCCACCAGGCCATGGACTTCCTGCCGCAGGCCAACCGGGCCGCGCTGGGTGCCGAGCCGACGACGGACGGGTCGGAGCAGATCCTCGCCACCGACAAGGACGTCGTCATCATCGGTGGCGGCGACACCGGCGCCGACTGCCTCGGGACCTCGATCCGTCAGGGTGCGCGATCCGTCACCAGCCTGGAGATCATGCCGCAGCCGGGGGAGGACCGCCCGGAGAACCAGCCGTGGCCCACCTACCCGATGACCTACCGGGTGGCGTCGGCGCACGAGGAGGGCGGCGACCGCGTGTACGCCGTCTCCACCAAGGAGTTCGTCGGCGACGACGACGGCAACGTCTCGGGCCTGCGCATCGTCGAGGTCGAGATGCAGGACGGTCGCTTCGAGGAGGTGCCGGGCTCGGAGAAGGTGCTGCCTGCCCAGCTGGTGCTCTTCGCGATGGGCTTCACCGGCCCGCAGCGCGAGGGTCTCGTCGAGCAGCTCGGTGTCGACCTCGACGAGCGCGGCAACGTCGTGCGCGACAAGGACTTCATGTCGTCGGTGCCGGGCGTGTTCGTCGCCGGCGACGCGGGCCGTGGCCAGTCGCTCATCGTGTGGGCCATCGCGGAGGGCCGCTCGGCCGCCGCGGGTGTCGATGCGTACCTGACCGGTGGGCACAGCCCGCTGCCGCGTCCGATCAAGCCGAACGACCGGCCGATGATGGTCTGAGGTCAGCACGTCACGAGGACTGCGTTCGACGAGGGCTGGGAGCGCTGCTCCCGGCCCTCGTCCGTGCGTGGGACTGGACGGTCGGGAGATTTGTTGCGCCGCACCACAAAGTGACTCGCGGGTACTGGTCCCACGTCGGTAGGGTCGGGGTGTGCGTAGAGCCAAGATCGTCTGCACGCTCGGACCGGCCGTCGGGACCGCCGAGCGCATCCTCCAGCTCGCCGAGGCGGGCATGGACGTCGCGCGACTCAACATGAGTCACGGCGACCATGCCGACCACGAGGAGAACTACGGCCACGTGCGCGCGGCCGCCGAGCGCACCGGCAAGGCGATCGCCATCCTCGCCGATCTCCAGGGCCCCAAGATCCGGCTCGGTCGGTTCGCCGACGGTCCGGTGGACCTCGCGCTGGGCGACAGGTTCACCATCACCGTCGACGACGTGCCCGGCGACGCCGAGCGCGCCTCCACGACCTACAAGGGCCTGCCGGGCGACGTCTCGCCCGGCGACGAGATCCTCGTCGACGACGGCCGGGTGCGGCTGCGCGCCGTGGAGGTCACGAGCACCGACGTCGTCACCATCTGCGAGACCGCCGGGCGCCTCAGCAACAACAAGGGCATCAACCTGCCCGGCGTCGCCGTGAGCGTCCCGGCCATGAGCGACAAGGACATCGCCGACCTGCGCTTTGCGCTGCAGCTGGGCGTCGACTTCGTGGCGCTCTCCTTCGTGCGCAACGCCCGGGACGCCGACGACGTGCGCAGCGTCATGCGCGACCTCGACATCCACCGTCCGGTCATCGCGAAGATCGAGAAGCCCCAGGCGGTCGAGAACCTCGACGAGATCATGGACGCCTTCGACGGCGTGATGGTCGCGCGCGGCGACCTCGGTGTCGAGCTGCCGCTCGAGGACGTGCCGATCGTGCAGAAGCTCATCGTCGAGAAGGCGCGGCGCAACGCCAAGCCCGTGATCGTGGCCACGCAGATGCTCGAGTCGATGATCTCGGCACCGCGCCCCACGCGCGCCGAGGCCTCCGACGTCGCCAACGCGGTGCTCGACGGGGCCGACGCGGTGATGCTCTCGGGCGAGACGAGCGTGGGGGAGTACCCGATCCAGACCGTGCGCACCATGGCCCGCATCATCGAGTCCACCGAGGACCACGGCCTGCCGCGCATGGCCGCCTACACCTGGCAGGCCAAGACCCGCGCCGGCATCATCTGCCGCGGCGCCGCCACGGTGGCCGAGTCCATCGACGCGCGCTACGTCGTCGCGTTCACGACGATCGGCGGCTCGGCCCGGCGCATGTCGCGGTACCGCTCGGCCATCCCGGTCATCGCGTTCACGCCCGACCCGCTCACCCGCAACCAGCTCGCCCTCACCTGGGGCGTGGAGACCTTCCTGGTGCCCGAGGTCAAGCACACCGACGAGATGGTGATGCAGGTCGACAAGCGCCTGCTCGAGGTCGCGCGCTGCACCCAGGGCGAGGAGGTCGTGATCGTCGCCGGTGCCCCTCCGGGCATCCCGGGATCCACGAACGCCCTGCGGATCCACCGCATGGGCGACGCGATCAACCGGGTCGTGCCGGCCTACGCGCACCCCTCCGACGAGGACTGAGTCGCCGCGCGCCGTCGCTCGACGAGCGCCTGTCCGGGTCCCGGCCTACGGTGGGACCATGACTGAATCGAACATGCATTCTGACGGTCACGACATCACTCGGCCCACGGGCGAGGTCCTCGGCGCCGACGCGGGCGGGACCACCGAGAAGGACCCGGAGGACTGGGTGACCGGCGACGAGCCCATGACCGGGGCGCAGCGCAGCTACCTGGACACGCTCGCCCGCGACGCGGGGGAGACGCTGTCGGCCGACCTCACCAAGGCCGAGGCCTCCGAGCACATCGAGCGGCTGCAGCAGGAGACAGGCCGCGGCACGTCGACGTGAGCCCCGGCGGTCCGCCGGCGCGGCGGCGCGGGGGTGGCGCCGGGTGATGTGCCGACTGCGGGACTCGAACCCGCACGCCCTCTCGGACAACGGTTTTTGAGACCGTCGCGTCTACCATTCCGCCAAGTCGGCGCGCCCAGAGCGCCCGATAACCTTCTCACGTGAGCCCCACCCCACCAGAGACGGCCCTCCCCGACGACGCGGCCCGCGACGCCTCCGCCGCGAGGCCTCGCGTCGTCATCGCCGAGGACGAGGCGTTGATCCGCCTCGACCTCGCCGAGATGCTCGAGGAGGAGGGGTACGACGTCGTCGGGCAGGCGGCCGACGGGCTCGAGGCCGTGGAGCTCGCCACGTCGCTCGAGCCTGACCTCGTGATGATGGACGTGAAGATGCCGCGGCTCGACGGCATCGCCGCGGCGACGCGGATCGCCGGCCAGCGGATCGCGCCGGTGGTGATGCTGACGGCGTTCAGCCAGCGCGAGCTGGTCGAGCGTGCGCGCCAGTCCGGCGCCATGGCCTACCTCGTGAAGCCGTTCACCGCCTCCGACCTGGTGCCGGCCATCGAGATGGCCCGCAGCCGGTTCGCGGAGCTGGCCGCCCTGGAGGCCGAGGTCGAGGACCTGAGCGACCAGCTCGCGACGCGCAAGGTGGTCGAGCGGGCCAAGGCCCAGCTGCAGGCTGCGCTGGGACTGAGCGAGCCCGAGGCCTTCGGCTGGATCCAGCGCACGGCCATGGACCTGCGGATGTCGATGCGGACCGTCGCCGAGCGCGTGGTCGAGCACGGCGTCGACGGATCCACTCGTGGGGACGCCGGAGAACTGCCGGAGTGAGCGCGCGGGTTACAACTTGGCTACGAAGCACGACATTCCTGCCAGGCTGACCCCGGTGACCCTGCTGGCGACTAGTTTCGACCTACGGCTCGGCCCGTCGGGGGCCGAACCACAGTTCCCCGGAGGATCAATGAAGCGCAGTACCAGGACCATGCGACTGGCCACGGTCGCAGCAGCGGGCGCCCTCGTGCTCGCCGCCTGCGGTGGTGGCGACGACGGCGGAGACGGCGGCGACGACAAGGCGGCCGCGTCGAAGTCCGACGGCGTCCTCACCGTCGGCTCGCTGCTGCCGCAGACCGGCAGCCTGGCGTTCCTCGGCCCGCCGGAGTTCGCCGGCGTCGACCTCGCCATCCAGGACGTCAACGCGGCCGGGGGAGTCCTCGGCAAGGACGTCAAGGGCGTCAAGGCCGACTCGGGCGACACCGACTCGGGCATCGCCCCCGCCGAGACCGACAAGCTGCTCGACGCCAAGTCCGACGTCATCGTCGGCGCGGCCTCCTCGGGCGTCTCCATGACGGTCATCGACAAGATCATGTCGGCCGGCTCGGTCATGTTCTCGCCCGCCAACACGTCGACCGACTTCGACAACGGCGACTACTCCAAGCCTGACCTGTACTTCCGCACGGCGCCCTCGGACATCCTCCAGGGTGCGGTCATGTCGAACCTGCTGATCGAGGACGGCAAGCAGAACGTCGCCATCCTCGCCCGTCAGGACGCCTACGGCGAGACCCTCGCCGAGGAGATCGGCAAGGGCCTGGAGAACGCGGGCAGCAAGGTCGCTGCCACGGTCTTCTACGGCGAGAACGCGCAGTCCTACGACTCGCAGGTCCAGGAGATCGCCGACGCCAAGCCCGACGCGGTCGTGCTGGTCGCCTTCGAGGAGACCACGACGATCGTGCCGCAGCTGGTCCAGGCCGGCGCCGGCCCGCAGGACGTCGACACGTACTTCGTCGACGGCAACACGGCCGACTACGCGGGCAAGCTGCCCGACGGCACGCTCGAGGGCACCAAGGGCACCATCCCCGGTGCCGAGACCTCGGGTGACTTCAAGGACCGTCTGCTCGAGGTCGACCCCGACCTCAAGGACTACTCCTACTCGGCGGAGTCCTACGACGCGGTCATCGTCTCGGCGCTCGCGGCCATCGCGGCCGACAGCGACGCCGGCGACAAGATCGCCAAGGAGATCCCGGGCATCACGACCGGCGGCGAGAAGTGCACCGAGTTCAAGGCGTGCGCCGACCTGCTCGCCGACGGCACGGACATCGACTACGACGGTGTCTCCGGTCCGATCGAGCTCGGCGAGACGGGCAGCCCCACGGCCGCCTCGATCGGCATCTACGAGTACGGCGCCGACAACACCTACAAGGCGGTCGACTACATCAGCGGCAACATCTGATCCGCTGACGTAGCGCACGTCCTGCACGAGGCCCCCGGGTTCCACCCGGGGGCCTCGTCATGTCCGCGCGTCGGACCTTCCGCCCCGTCCGAGCGGTGACTTTTCCACCGAAGGGATTGACCAGCCGGGGTGTGCGGTGCGGATTGCACCGTCCCAGCGCTGGGACGGTGGAGACGTCACCGTGCGGGCGGGGACTCGGCGGAGAACGCACCGCGCGCCCTTCATCGGTGGCTCAGCAACCACACCTGCGCTCCTGACGTGCCAGATCCACCGATGGGGCCGGAGTGCACGGCTTTCCCACGTCTGCACGGTTTGCTTCCCGTGCTTCTGCAGGATTCCCAGGTCGACCTGGGAATCTCCGGCACAGCCCCGAGGCGTCGGGGGAGCGGCGGGGACACGACGAAGCCCCCTGACCGTCGGCCAGGGGGCTTCGTCGTGGGTGGTGCGGGGCGGCGTCAGCTGGCCTTCTTGCCCAGGGTGCCGAGGTAGAGCTCGATGACCTTGGGGTCGTTGCCGAGCGAGCGACCCGTGCCGGAGTAGGCCGAGCGGCCCTGGTCGAGCACGTAGCCGCGGTCGCAGATCTGCAGGCAGCGCTTGGCGTTCTGCTCGACCATGATGACCGAGACGCCGGCCTTGTTGATGTTGCGCGTCTGTACGAAGACCTCGTCCTGCAGGACGGGGGAGAGGCCGGCCGAGGGCTCGTCGAGCAGCAGCACCTTCGGGTCCATCATGAGCGCCCGGCCCATGGCGACCATCTGGCGCTCGCCGCCGGACAGCGAGCCGGCTCGCTGCTTGCGTCGCTCGCCCAGCCGCGGGAACAGGTCCGTCACGAACCCGAACCTCTCGGCGAACCGCTTGGGTGCCTGGTAGCACCCCATCTCGAGGTTCTCCTCGATCGTCAGGCTCGGGAACACGTTGTTGGACTGCGGCACGAAGCCGATGCCCTTGGTGACCAGCTGGTCGGCTCGCTGGTTGGTGATCTCGGCGCCGTCGAGGGTCACGGTGCCCTCGTGGATGGTCACGAGGCCGAACAGGGCCTTGAGCAGCGTCGACTTGCCGGCGCCGTTCGGACCGATGATGCCGACGAGCTCACCCGGCTGGCAGTAGAGGTCGGCGCTGTTGAGGATGTTCACGCCCGGCAGGTAGCCCGCGATCAGACCGTCGGCGCGCAGGATCGCACCTTCGGCCCCGGCCGAGTGCTTGGCCTGCTCCTCCGCGAAGTTCGCGTCGCGGGCCGCCTCGCGGCTGGTGCCGTGGCCGGGCTCGTGGATCTCTGACATGTCAGGCCTCCTCGTCGAGCTCGGCCTCGGTGGCCGCCTCGAGCTCGCTCTCGTCCAGCTCGGTGATGTCGGTGTCGTGGTGCGCACCCAGGTAGGCGTCGATCACGGCCTGGTCGGACATGACCTGCTCGGGCGTGCCCTCGGCGACGATCTTGCCCTGCGCCATGACGATGACCCAGTCGGAGATGTCACGGACCATGTCCATGTCGTGCTCCACGAACAGGACCGTGCGGCCCTCGTCGCGCAGCGACTTCACGTGACCGAGCAGCGACTGCTTCAGCGCCGGGTTCACGCCGGCCATGGGCTCGTCGAGCATGATCAGCTCGGGGTCGACCATGAGGGAGCGCGCCATCTCGAGGAGCTTGCGCTGACCACCGGACAGCGACCCGGCGAAGTCCTCGCGCTTGGCGTCGAGCTTGAACCGGGCGAGCAGCTCGTCCGCGCGGGCGGTGATCTCGGCCTCCTGGGAGGACCACAGCGCGCGGAAGGGCGCGGACCAGAAGCTCTCACCCCGCTGGCCCGTGGCACCGAGGCGCATGTTCTCGATGACGGTGAGGCGCGAGAGCACCTTCGTCAGCTGGAACGTGCGCACCATGCCGCGGCGCGCGACCTTGTAGGCCGGCACCTTCTGCAGCGACGAGCCGTTGAAGGACCACTCGCCGGTGTCGGGGGCGTCGAAGCCGGTCAGCAGGTTGAACAGCGTCGTCTTGCCCGCACCGTTCGGGCCGATGAGGGCCGTGATGACGCCCCGCTGGATCTCGACGTGGTCGACGTCGACGGCCTTGAGGCCACCGAACTGCCGGGTGATCGAGGTGCCCTTGAGGATCGGGTCGGGCTTGGCGACGCCCGGCGTGTTCGCGACCCCCGCGAGGGAGTCGACCTGGTTGGTGGTGTCAGCGGGCATCGATCGCCAGCTCCTTCCGGTCGCCGAAGATTCCCTGGGGTCGGTAGATCATCAGGAGCATCAGTCCCAGGCCCACGAGGATGAGTCGCACCAGGCTGGCCTGGATGTCGCTCATCGCCCAGTCGGGGATGAGCGGGTTGTCGCCGGCCGTGGCCTGGCTGAAGAAGGAGCCGATGCCGGCCATGAGGAACCAGAAGATCATCGCGCCGATGACCGGTCCGAGCACGCGGGCCGCACCGCCGATCAGCAGGGCCGTGTAGGCGAAGAACGTCACGTTCGTGGAGTAGTCGCTGGGCACGACCGACGCCTGCTTGAGGGCCAGGAAGAGACCGGCGAGGCCACCGAAGACGCCACCGAGCATGAGGGCCTGCATCTTGTAGGCGAAGACGTTCTTGCCGAGCGAGCGCACGGCGTCCTCGTCCTCGCGGATGGAGCGCAGGACACGACCCCACGGGCTGCGCATCAGTAGCCACACGAGCAGGCAGGCCAGCGCCACGAGCGCCCAGCCGACGGTGAGCGACCAGAGGTCACCGCGTCGGAAGGAGACGATCCCGAGGTCGATGCCCCCGCCGTACGGGTTGAGGTCCTGGAAGGTCGACGCGAAGCCCGTCAGACCGTTCGACCCGCCGAAGACGTCCTTCGTCTCGACCGCGCCGAAGACCAGGCGGAGGATCTCCGCCGTGGCGATGGTGGCGATCGCGAGGTAGTCGGCCCGGAGCCGCAGCGTCGGGACGCCCAGCACGAGGGCGAGCAGCATCGAGGCGACGATGGCCACCACGATGCCGAGCCAGAAGGACTGGTCGAACGTGACGACCGTGACGGCCAGGCCGTAGGCGCCCACGGCCATGAACCCGGCCTGGCCGAAGTTCAGCAGGCCGGTGTAGCCGAAGTGGATGTTGAGGCCGATCGCAGCGAGCGCGAACACGATCGCCTGCGGCCCGAGGGCGGAGGAGAGTGCCGAGTTGAGGATGCTTCCGAAGTCCATGAGAGCCCTTTCAGCCGATCCGCTCGGCGCGGCCGAGGATGCCCTGCGGCCGGATCAGCAGGATGAGGATCAGCACGACGAGCGCGCCGACCTCCTTGATGGACGAGGGGACACCGGGCCACCACCCGATCTCGAGCGTGCCGACCTCGACCATGATCCCGATGATCATGGAGCCGACGAGCGCGCCCCAGATGGTGCCCAGGCCGCCGAGGGTGACCGCGGCGAAGACGAGCAGCAGCAGCTTGAAGCCCATGAGGAAGTTGACCTGGCTGTTGACGGCGAGCAGGCCGCCGGCCAGCCCGGTCAGTGCGGTGCCGAGCACCCAGACCGACCGGATGACGCCGTCGACCCGCAGGCCCGACGAGGCCGAGAGGGCCGGGTTGTCGGCGACCGCTCGCATGGACTTGCCGAGGCGGGTCTTCATGAGGACGACGCAGGTGACGGTCAGGACGACGACCGCGACGCCGATGATCGCGAGCTCCTTGTCCGCCAGCGAGAACGGTCCGTAGGTCTCACGGCTCTGGTTGACGTACTGCGACAGCGAGCGTCGCGAGCCGCCGAACGTGTACTGGAAGATGTTGCGCAGGAAGAGTCCGAAGCCGATGGAGACGATCATCATCGCGATGATCCCGACGCCCTTGCTGCGCAGCGGCTTCCAGAGGAACTTGTCCTGGAGCCAGCCGAAGGCCGCGGACGCGACCACCGCCGCGATGATCGCGAGGATCACGGGGAGGCCGAAGGCGCGGTTGGCGACGTAGGTCGCGATGGCGCCGAAGGTGATCAGCTCGCCGTGGGAGAAGTTCGTCAGCTTCGTGGTGCCGAAGATCAGCGACAGGCCGAGCGCCGCGAGCGCGATGATGAGGCCGAACTTGACGCCGTTGACCATGGCGGCGGCGAACCGCTCGCCGAGCGGCGGGCCGGTCTGCTCGACCACGCCGATCTGGAACTGCACGAAGTTGCCGCCGTCGAGGAGGGCGTTCACGGTGCGCTCGGGGCTCCCGGCGAACTCGATGCCGGCCGGGAGCGAGTCGACGTCGAGGGTGACGACGTAGGTGCCGCGCTCGGGGATCGGGATGAAGGCGCGGCCCTCAGGCCCCGTGACCGCCTCGCCGACCTCCGTGCCGTCCGACGTGGAGGCCGTCAGCGTGGCTCCGGCGATGGGCCCGGCGTCGGCGCCGCTGTTCTGCAGCGTCACGCCCACGTACGGGCCGTCCGGCGGGGTGGCGGCCGCGGTGGGCGCCGAGGGGCTCGTGCTGGGCGATGGCGCGTCGGTCGCCGAGGCGCCGCCGAGCGGCACCAGGACGACCAGGCACGCCAGGATCGCCGACACGAGGACCTTGGATGTCAGTCGCACGCAGGTCTCCTGGAGGTTCGGGCAGCGCAGGTGGCGCCTTCGTCCCGGGGACTATATCCCCGGGAGGGTGGCAGGAGGTCCCATCCGCAGACTCGCCAGGTAACAGTTCTGTGAAGTCGACTCAGGCGAGGGCGACGGCGAGCTGCGTGAGAGCGGGGGCCACCAGCAGGGCGGGCAGCAGGTCGGCCACCGGGAGCTGCTT
This sequence comes from Aeromicrobium sp. Leaf289, assembly GCF_001423335.1. Lineage (NCBI taxonomy): Bacteria > Bacillati > Actinomycetota > Actinomycetes > Propionibacteriales > Nocardioidaceae > Aeromicrobium > Aeromicrobium sp. Leaf289. Next base: position 267,704 of record NZ_LMNK01000004.1, read on the forward strand.
CAGGTCGAGCAGCCGCAGCGCGACCCCGACGAGGATGAGGCCGCCGGTCGCGCCCACGGCGTCGAGGTGCGCGGCGGGCAGGAGTCCGCCGACGAGGACGCCGAGCCCGGTGAGCGATCCCTGCACCACCAGCACCGAGATCGCGGACGCGAGCACACCGACGCCGAACGCCGCCGCGAAGGCCAGGGCGGCGAAGCCGTCGAGGGTGGACTTGAGCAGCAGCTGCTCGGCGCCGCGGCCGAGTCCCTCGTTCAGCGAGCCCAGGATGGTGAGCGGCCCGACGCAGAACACGAGGGAGGCGATGACGAAGCCCTGCACGAAGCGTTCGCGGTCACCGTCGTCGGGGCCACGGTCGGTGGGACCGCCGTCGGTGGTGGGGCCGGCGGAATCGCCCAGGGGGACCTGACGGGCGGCCGAGCCGCCGAGGCGGCGCTGCAGGAACCCGCCCAGGTCCTCGAGCCGGTCCTCGAGCCGGGCGAAGGAGCCGATGATCCCGCCCACGGCGAGCGAGCCGAGCACGATCAGCGTCGGCGCGCCGCGACCGGTCGAGGAGGTCAGGGCGTCGCTGTTCACGGCTGCGGCGGCGTCGGCGGCGATGAGCAGCGTGACCAGGCCGAGTGCCGACGTGACGGTCGTGCGGACGCGTTCGGGCAGGCGGTGCCCGACGAGGAGCCCGAGCCCACCGCCGACGAGCACGGTGAGCACGTTGGTGAGCGTGCCTGCCCCGATGAACATGTACGCTCTCCTTCTCGCCGTTGCCGGCGCGACCCACCCCGACGTCGCCCATCGTGGCACTGGCGCCGACCCGGTCCAGACACCACTCCCGCCGAGGACACCATGGCCACTCGTTCACCGATCGTGATGCGCGACGCGGTGCCCGAGGACGCAGCCGCGCTCGTCGAGCTGTGGGCGGAGTCGGCCAAGGCGAGCGACGACGAGGGTGCCGAGGCGTTCTCCTACCAGTCGCTGTTCCGTGAGCCGAGCGTCGCCGAGGCCGCGTCGGCCATCGAGCAGAACCTGGCGAAGCCGGGCAAGCGGATCATCGTGGCCCTCGTCGACGGCGAGATCGTCGGCGCGACGGTGTGCGACCTCAGCACGCTGACGCCGATCACGCTCACGCCGATCCTGCTCGTGACCGACATCCAGGTGTCGCCGCGCCACCGCCGACGCAACGTCGCCGCCACGCTGCTGTCGGCCGCCGCCACCTACGGCGAGGAGCACGCCTGCGAGATCGTCGTGGCGGCCATCCCGCTCATGGCGCGCGAGCCGCACCGCTACCTCACCAAGATCGGCTTCACCCAGGTCGCGGCGGTGCGGGCGATCCAGGCCAGCCGGCTCCGCTCGCGCCTCAGCTCCAAGGCCACGCACTCCAAGGACACCGGCAAGCTCATCGCCGTCCGCCGGACGCTGCGTCGGCGCCAGGACGAGCGGCGCGCCGACAAGGTCTGAGGGTCGAGCCGAGCCGGGCCGGGCCGGGGTTCGTCTCGGTCTCTCTGGAGCGCTGCCGGTGGGCGTCGTCGCCGCTGCTGCGCTGCCTGAGGTTCGTCTCGACGTGCTGCTGCGCTGCCTCCGGTGGTCGTGGGCTTGCTGCTGCGACGCCTCGGCCTTCGCTGGGGGTGATCTCCGAAAGGCCTCGACCGGGGGCCTGGGTGGGCGCCGCTCCGGGATCGCGGCGTCCGGTCTGGTGCTGCGGGTGACGCACGATTCTTCCTTTGCGCGTGATCGGTGCAGGGTTCTTCGTTGGTGCGCGCCATCGGTGGATCCTCCACCGCAGACGGCCCGCAGAGGTTGAGGATCCACCGATGTCGAGGGCGGAAGGGTCAGGGATTCTCCCTTCTCGTGGACCGGTCCACGGGAAGGGAGAATCCCTGCCAGCCCGCGCGGCCAGGCGGCCACGATGCTGCGTTCACGTGCGCAGGCCCGAACGATGCTGCGTTCACGTGCGCAGGCCCGAACGATGCTGCGTTCACGACCGGATCCCGACACGAACGCAGAAGCGTTCGACTTCCAGCGCGCGAACGCAGCATCCTGCGTCCCCCACACGCGAACGCANAACGATGCTGCGTTCACGACCGGATCCCGACACGAACGCAGAAGCGTTCGACTTCCAGCGCGCGAACGCAGCATCCTGCGTCCCCCACACGCGAACGCAGAATCGTGCGTCCCCCACGCGTGAACGCAGATTCCTGCGTCCGACCAGCACCCGCCACAGCCCGAGAACCCGGACCGCGTCCCGCGCTGGCCGCCCGGTCGAGGCCCTCTCGGAGACCGATCGGGGCGCGAGCCGCGGCAGCGCAGCAGCGAGCCGAAGCTCCGGCGGGCGACGCGGCAGCGAGCCGAGGCCCTCGCAGGCACCGCAGCAGCTCACCGAAGCCCCGCAGGTGCTGCACCGAGCAGCTGCCGCGATGACCGCGACCGGCGCCGCAGCAGGCCCGAGACGCGCGCACCACCGGTGGCCGCCATCGCCCGCCCCCGCACCCCGAGCCGTGTCGGTCCGAGCGTCTAGAGTCGAGCGCGTGGATCGACTGCTGCTGATCGACGGTCACTCCGTCGCCTACCGTGCCTTCTTCGCCCTCCCCGTGGAGAACTTCTCCACCACCACGGGCCAGCACACCAACGCGGTGTTCGGGTTCACCTCGATGCTCATCAACGTGCTGCGCGACGAGCAGCCCACGCACGTCGGCGTGGCGTTCGACGTCTCGCGCCGGACGTTCCGCACCGAGGAGTACGCCGAGTACAAGGGCAACCGCGCCAAGAGCCCCGACGAGTTCAAGGGCCAGGTCACCCTCATCAAGGACGTGGTCGCCGCCCTCGGGATCACGAGCTTCGAGAAGGACGGCTTCGAGGCCGACGACATCATCGGCACCCTCGCCACCCAGGCGCAGGCCGCCGGCATGGAGGTGCTGATCTGCACCGGCGACCGCGACGCCCTCCAGCTGGTCACCGACACCACCACGGTGCTGTACCCGCGCAAGGGTGTCTCCGACCTGGCCCGCATGACCCCGGCGGCCGTCGAGGAGAAGTACGGCGTCACGCCCGAGCACTACCCCGAGATCGCCGCCCTGGTGGGCGAGACGAGCGACAACCTCCCCGGCGTCCCCGGCGTGGGTCCCAAGACCGCCGCCAAGTGGATCAACCAGCACGGCTCCCTCGAGGCGCTCGTCGCCGACGTGGACGCGGTGCCCGGCAAGGCGGGGGAGTCGCTGCGCGAGCACCTCGACTCCGTCCTGCGCAACCGGCGCATCAACGCGCTCGTCCGCGACCTCGACCTCCCGGCCAAGCCGGCCGACCTGGCGTTCAGCACCGAGTGGAACCGCGACGCCATCCACCAGGTCTTCGACGCGCTCGAGTTCGCCGCGCTGCGCACGCGACTCTTCGAGTACCTCGGTGGCGGCGACGAGGCCACCACCGACGCGGCCTCGGTCGAGGTCGAGGTCGACCTGCCGGGCGAGGGCGGGCTCGCGGCCTGGATCGACGAGCACCTGGGCGAGGAGGCCGTCGGCGTCGAGGTGGCGGGAGTCCTGCGACCCGTCGGCCCCCGCGTCGACACCGTCACGATCGCCACGCCCGGCGGCCGCGCCGTCTCGTTGTCCCCGGAGTCCCTCGGACCCGACGACGACGCCGCCCTCCAGGGCTGGCTGGCCGACCCGGCCCGGCCCAAGGTCATGCACGACGCGAAGGGGCAGCTGCACGCGCTCGCCGCGCAGGGCTGGACGATGCAGGGCCTCGTCGCCGACACGGCGCTCGCGGCCTACCTGGTGCGTCCGGACCAGCGCTCCTACGACCTCGCCGACCTCGCCCTGCGCTCGCTCAAGCGCGACATCGCGGTGAGCGACGACTCCGGGCAGCTCGCGTTCGACGACGACACGGCCGGCGCCGAGGGTGCCGCGCAGCGGGCACGCGCCACCCTCGACCTCTGGACCGTGCTGCGCGAGGAGCTGGAGCAGCAGGAGTCCCTCGGCCTGCTCGACGACCTGGAGCTGCCGCTCGTCGACGTGCTCGCGCGGGCCGAGACCGCCGGCATCGCGGTCGACACCGACCACCTCGACGCGCTGCACGCCGAGTTCACCGAGCGCATGGTGGCCGCGGCCGACGAGGCCTACGCAGCGATCGGCCGTGAGGTGAACCTCGGCTCGCCGAAGCAGCTGCAGGAGGTGCTCTTCGACCAGCTCGACATGCCCAAGACCAAGCGCACCAAGACCGGCTACACCACCGACGCCGAGGCGCTGCAGCAGCTGTTCGTCAAGACCGAGCACCCGTTCCTCGAGCACCTGCTCGCGCACCGCGACGTCACCCGGCTGCGGCAGACCGTCGAGGGTCTGCAGAAGACCGTGCAGCCGGACGGGCGCATCCACACGACCTACTTCCAGACCATCGCGGCCACGGGCCGGCTCAGCTCGGCCGACCCGAACCTGCAGAACATCCCGATCCGCACCGAGTCGGGCCGACGCATCCGCGAGGCCTTCACCGTCGGCGAGGGCTACGAGACGCTCCTGACCGCCGACTACAGCCAGATCGAGATGCGGATCATGGCCGACCTGTCCGAGGACGCCGACCTCATCGAGGCGTTCCGGTCGGGCCACGACTTCCACACCGTCATGGCGGCCAAGGTCTTCGAGCGCGAGCCCACCGACATCGACGGTGGGCTGCGGGCCCGCATCAAGGCCATGAACTACGGCCTGGCCTACGGGCTCTCGGCCTACGGGCTGAGCCAGCAGCTGCAGATCTCCACTGGTGAGGCGCAGGGCCTCATGGACGACTACTTCGAGACCTTCGGCGGGGTGCGCGACTACCTGCACGGCGTCGTCGAGGAGGCCCGCCAGACCGGCTTCACCGCGACGATCCTCGGCCGACGCCGCTACCTGCCCGACCTGGTGAGCGACAACCGCCAACGACGGGAGATGGCCGAGCGCATGGCCCTCAATGCTCCCATCCAGGGGTCCGCGGCCGACATCATCAAGGTCGCCATGCTCGGCGTCGACGCCGCCCTGCGCGAGCAGGGCCTGCGGTCGCGGCTGCTGCTGCAGGTCCACGACGAGCTCGTGCTCGAGGTCGCCGCCGGGGAGCGCGACACGCTCGAGGCGCTGGTCCGTGAGCAGATGGCCGCGGCGGCCGACCTGTCCGTCCCGCTCGACGTGTCGGTCGGCACCGGACGCACGTGGCACGAGGCCGCGCACTGAACCCTGCGTGGCCCCTCGCGGGGTGGAGGACCGTCAGTGGTCCTGGGTGGTCGTCCGCCCCGGGACGAACCAGACGATGACCGCCAGGACGGCCGAGACCGAGGCCACGGTGGTCACCAGCCCGGTCAGGTGCACGTCGAGCCCGTAGGCGACGCCCACCACCACGGCGGCGCCGGCCCACACGAGCACGACCACTCCGTGTGCGTGGCGGGCGAGAGCGTCGAAGACCAGCAGGTGCACGACGGCCAGGCAGGACCCGGCGAGGGCGAAGAGCCACAGGCGGCCGGCGATCTCCTCGTACTGCTCGCCGCCGACGAGCACGAGCGCGAGTCGTGGCAGCAGTGCCGTCGCGGCGACGGCCACGGCTCCGAGGCCCGCCACGGCCAGCACCGCCTGGGTCCGGGCCCGGCGGGTCTCGTCGCGCGCGAGGTCGGGGAACAGGACCACGCTGACGAACTGCGGGGCGAACAGGGCGGCCTTCGAGAGGATGAGCCCGGCCGCGTAGAGCCCGGCCTCGCCGGCCTCGAACCGGTTGCGGGCCACCAGGGCGTCCAGGCTGCTCAGCACGAAGTAGGCGAGCAGCGCGTGCGAGCCGAGGACGGCCTCGCGCACGAGCGGGCGGCGGCTGATCCCGCGCGGGTGCAGCACGTGGCCGCGCAGGAGGGGGGCGCCCACCAGGACGGGCACCCACGCACCGAGGGCGATGCCCACCATCGCCGACGTCGCCGAGGGCTCCACGAGGAGGGCCGCCGTCCCGAGGACGAGGCGGCCGAGCCCGTTCGCGAGGTAGATCGCCGTGAGCGACCCCCACCGCTCCGAGCCCTGCGCGACCCCGGCCTGCGCGCCCATCACGGTGAGGGGCACGAGGGTCAGCCCGGCGAGGACGATCGGCCACGGCGAGTCGAGGCGCAGCAACGGCACCAGCACCACCGAAAGCAGCGCCACGACGGCGCCCACCGCGAGCGCTGCGGCGGCCGTCACCCGCACCACGACGCCGACGACGTCGGCGCGATCGTCGGGGGCCACGGCGATGCGGCGCGCCGTGACGGCCTGGATGCCGAGCGACACCACGTTGCCCATGAGCAGGATGCCGAGGAGGGCCACCAGGGCGCCGAGCTCGGCAGGCACCAGGTTGCGGGCGGCCGCGACGGTGAACCCGTAGATCGCGACGTTCATCCCCATCATGCCGAGCGCCACCGTCGATCCGCTCGAGAGGCGGTGGCTGGTGCTCGTCACCGGGCAACCCTAGCGACGGCCTGGTTCCCGCGCCTCGCCGAATCGTCCGGCGGGGGGAGGTTGCTCACCTAGTCTGTCCTCGACAAGGGAGGCACATGGCCGCGTGGCGCCGCACGATCGTCCTGCAGTGGAGCCTGCTGCTGGCGGTGCTCGTGGGGCTGCCCTGGTTCCGGCCGGGCTTCGTGCTGTCCTACGACATGGTCTGGGTCCCGCGTCTGGACCTGGGGCGTCCGGACCTGTGGGGGCTCGGTTCGGCCCTGCCGCGCGCCGTGCCCTCCGACGCCGTGGTGGCCGTGCTCGGGGCGGTGGTTGACCCTCAGCTCGTCCAGAGACTGGTCCTGCTCGGTGCCCTGTTCCTCGCCGGGGTGGGCGGCGCCCGACTGGTCGCCACGGCGGGCCTCGCCGGGCGCACGGCCGCGGCGACGATCGCGATCTGGAACCCGTACGTGCTGGAGCGGCTGGCCATCGGCCAGTGGCCCATGCTGCTCGGCTACGCGGCGATCCTGTGGCTCGTGGCCGAGCTGCGCCGCGACGACCCACGGCTGCGCACGGTCGTCCTGGCGCTGGCCGGGACCGCGCTCACGCCCGCAGGCGGGCTCATGGGTCTCGCGGTCGCCGTCCTCGCCGGTGCGCGGTTCGGTCTGGTGCGGATCACCGTGCTGGCGGCGCTGCTCAACGCACCGTGGCTGGTCTCGTCGTTCCTGCGCGGATCGGTGCGGGCGGACCCCGACGGCGTCGAGGCCTTCGCGCTGCGCTCGGAAGGACTGCTCGGCCACGTCGGCACGGCGTTCTCCCTCGGGGGCATCTGGAACGCCGACGTCGTGCCCGAGGGCCGGGGATCGACCCTCGTGGTGGTCCTGACGGTGACGGTGTGGGCCCTGGCCCTGCTCGGGCTGGGTGTGCTGGCCCGGACCGCTCGTCCCGACCTCGTCGCCGTGCTCCTGGTGGCGGTGGCCGGTCTCGCCGTCGCGTTCACCGGGTGGCTCGCGCCGACGGCCCTGGCGGACCTGGTGGCTGCGTTCGGGCCGGCGGCGGTGCTCCGCGACGGGGCCCGCTACCTCGCACTCGTGGCCCCCGCGCTGGTGGTCGGCTTCGGCCTCGGCGCCGACCGGCTCGTGGCCCTGTCCCGGTCGCGCGGGCTCGCGGCGGCACCGGCCGTCGCAGGCCTGCTGCTGCCGCTGGCCGTCGTCCCCGCGCTGGCCGACGGGTTCGGGGGCCGCCTGGAGCCCGTGCAGTACCCCAGGTCGTGGGAGACCGCACGGCTGGTCGTCGAGCGGTCGACGGTGCAGGGCGACCTCGCGGTGCTGCCCTTCACCGCCTACCGTGCGCCCTCGTGGAACGCGGGCCGCCCGGTGCTCGACCCGGCGGGTCGCTTCTTCGACCGGCCGACGGTGACCGACGACCGGCTCGTCGTGTCCGGCCGCACGGTCGCGGGGGAGGACCCGCGGGCCGCCGCCGTGCGACGCGCCCTGGCGTCCGACGACGTGCCCCGCGCGCTGGCGCGGCTCGGCATCGGGCTCGTCGTGCTCGACACCACGGCTCCCGACGCCGATCGTGCCGCCCGGTCGGTGCGGGGCCTGGAGCTCCTGGGTGGCACCGACCTGCGGGTGTACGCGGTCGAGGGTGCGAAGGAGGTCGGGGTCGACGACACGGACCGGGCCGTGATGACCGCGGTCTGGGTGGTGTGGGCCGTGGTGGTGGGCGCAGCCCTCGCGGGCAGCGCCACCGGCGCGGCCCGTCGCCTGGGGGGCCTCCTGACGTCGAGCCGCGGCTCAGAGGGGCAGCCGGCGGAACAGCGGCCGCGGCACGTGCCGGAGCCCTGACATGACGCCTCGGAGCGGCTTGGGCACCCACACCTGCTCCCGACCGTCCCGGACCGCGTCGACGATCGCCGCAGCGACGGCCTCCGGCGTCGTGGCCAGGGGAGCCGGCTCGAGTCCGTGCGTCATCGTCGAGTGCACGAATCCCGGACGCACCACGACGACCCGCCCGCCGTGCTCGCGCACGGCCTCCCCGAGGCCCGTGTAGAACGTGTCCATCCCGGCCTTGCTCGAGCCGTAGACGAAGTTCGAGCGGCGTGCCCGTTCACCGGCGACGCTGGACAGCGCCACCACCACACCGTGTCCCTGACGCCGGATCCGTGCCCCGAGCGCCACCCCGACCGTCACGGCGGCGACGTAGTTCACGGTCGCGATCTCGTGCGCGAGACCGACGTCCGTCCAGGCGCGCTCCTGGTCACCGAGCACCCCGAAGGCCACCAGGGCGACGTCGACGTCGCCGGGGACCGCGTCGACCACGGCAGCGTGGCTCGAGGTGTCGGCCGCCTCGAAGTCGACCGGGGTCACCACACACCCGCGGGCGCGGAGCCGCTCGACCGCGTCGTCGCGCCGCTCACCTGGTCGGGCGGCGAGCGTCACCTCGAGACCGGGCGAGGTACGCGCCCACGCCTCGGCCGTGGCCATCGCGATGTCGGACGTGCCTCCGAGCAGCAGGACGGAGGTGGGGATGCCGAGGGCGTTGATCACGAGGGCCTCACAGGTCGAGTCGGCGGGACAGGTCCGAGCGCAGGACGCGTCGGGGGTCGACGGTGTCACGCACGGCGCGGAACTCGTCGAGCCGGGGGTACATCCGAGACAGCGTGGCCGCCGAGGTGCGCGAGTCCTTCGCCAGGTACAGGCGTCCTCCGGCGTCGACGACGATCCCGTCGAGCCGGTCCAGGAGGGGCTGGAGACCTCGTCGGACGGGCAGGTCCACCGCGACCGTCCATCCCGGGGTCGGGAACGACAGCGGGGCCGGGTCGGCAGCGCCGAACCGCTTCAGGACGTTGAGGAAGGAGGCGTGACCGGACGCCGCGAGCGTCGTGACCATGTCCCGCAGCGCCGACTCGGCGCCGAACGGCACGACGAACTGGTACTGGGCGAAGCCTCGGGGCCCGTAGACCCGGTTCCAGTCGGCGACCACGTCGAGCGGGTGGAAGAACTGGGTCACGTCCTGCAGCTCGTCGACCCGGTGCCGCGGCGCCTTGCGGAACCAGAGCTCGTTGAAGACGCGGACCGTCACCGGGTTCACCAGGCTCGTGGGGGGCACGAGCGGGAAACGGCCCAGCTGGGGAGCGGCCAGCTCGAGACGGCCCGCGGATCGGGCGGCGTCGAGGTCCTCTCGCCGTGCGGCGCGGCCACGGGTGATGACGGAACGGCCCGTCGCCGACCCCCGGGCAGCGGCGTCGAACCACGCGACGGAGTACGGGTACGCGGCGTCGCGCTCGGCCAGTGAGGCCAGCAGGGTCCGGAGGTCGTCGGTGCGCTCGGTGTCGACCACGAACCATGACGTCTCGGCGCGGTGCAGGGCGATCGTGGCCTGCGTGACGATGCCGGTGAGACCCATGCCGCCGACCGTCGCCCAGAACAGCCGGGGATCGGCGTCGTCGGGACGCACGGTCAGCACGTCGCCGGAGGGCAGCACCAGCTCGAGCTCGGTGACGTGCCTGCCGAAGCTGCCGTCGCGGTGGTGGTTCTTCCCGTGGACGTCCGCGGCGATGGCGCCACCCACGGTGACCTGTCGGGTCCCGGGGACGACCGGGAGCCACAGACCGAGCGGCAGGAGCAGTCTCATGAGGCGGTCGAGACTGCACCCGGCCTCCACCGTCACGGTCGCCGCGGCGACGTCGACGTCCAGGACGCGGTCCATGCCGGTGAGGTCCAGGACCGTGCCGCCGGCGTTCTGCGCCGGGTCGCCGTAGCTGCGTCCGAGCCCACGGGCGATCGCGCCGCGTGGACCGCCGGCCCCGAGGGCGGACCGGACGTCGGCGACCGACCGGCACGTCTCGACGGTCGAGACCGTCGGCATGGTCCGGCCCCAGCCGGTCAGGCTGCGCGGCGTCACGAGACGTAGACCCCGACGGCGAAGAGCACGATCCAGGCCGCGGCCAGGACGAGCAGCACGGGATCGCGCATCACCGCGTCCTCGGGCTCCCCGGCGAGGCCACGGTCGATGTCCACCGCGTAGCGCAGCATGCCCAGCACGAAGGGCGCGATGGAGAGGGCCTGCCAGTTCACCGTGGCGTCGGAGGGGATCTCGAAGGCCCACAACGAGTACGCCGTGACGGCGACGGCCGCGGCCGTGCTCCACACGAAGCGCAGGTAGGACTCCGAGTAGAGCGCGAGCGAGGGCCGGGTGCCCCCCTCGGCGCCGACACCGAGCAGCTCGGAGTACCGCTTGCCCGCGACCATGAAGAGCGATCCGAACGAGGCGACGAGGAGGAACCACTGCGACAGGGGCACGTCGGCGGCGACGCCCCCTGCGATCGCCCGCAGCAGGAACCCCGAGGAGACGACGGCGAGGTCGAGGACCGGCTGGTCCTTGAGCCAGTAGGCGTACGCCACCTGGACGACGAGGTAGACGAGAAGGACCGCGGCCAGCATGGGTCGCACGGCGACGGCGAGTCCCACTCCTGCCACGGCGAGCACGGCCGCGAAGACGACGGCCGTCGACCTCGACAGCTCCCCGGACGCCACAGGACGGTGACGCTTGCGGGGGTGACGACGGTCGTCCTCGACGTCCACCACGTCGTTGAGCAGGTACACGGCCGCGGCGCACGCCGTGAAGGCCACCAGGGCCGTCGAGACCGATCGGAGCACGGTTCCGTCGGTCAGCACCCCGGCAGCGAGGGGTGCCGCGAGCACGAGGAGGTTCTTGGTCCACTGGCGCGGACGGGTCGCGCGCAGGAGGGGCGCTCGCCGGCGCGTGGAGGTCGTCATGGCACCGCCCAGGGTAGGCGCAGCGAGGTTCGCGCCCTGACCCCGACCGGCTGGTAACATGGTGACGTCTTGAGGGAGGACATCACTGTGGGAACTTCAGCCATCGGCGGCATCGTCGCCTTCTTCGTCGGGTGCGGTCTGGCAGCGGCCACCGCTGTCGGCGTCGTCCAGTCTCAGCAGAGTGCCGGCACCGAGCCGGTGGAGACGTCGAACGTCAACTACGGCAACAACTGACGAACTTCCGACGGGACGGCGTTCGCCGCTCGTCCGACAGGGTCCGGTCCGTGAGGATCGGGCCCTCTTCGTCGTGGTGGGTGCTCAGCCGTCCAGCACGTCGGCGAAGCGCTGTTGCGCCCCCGGCCAGGTGAAGGTCGCCGACTTCGCCCGCGCACCCTCGCCGAGGAAGGTCCGCCACTGGACGTCGCCCACGACCTCGCACGTCGCCGCGACCAGCTCGTCGTGGTCGTCGACGAGAAGTCCGGAGTCCTTGTGGTCGATCGACTCGGTCGTCCCGCCGGCCGACCTGTAGGCGATGGTGGGGGTGCCGTGGGCCCCGGCCTCTCCGACGACCAGGCCCCAGCCCTCCTTGAGCGAGGGGAGCAGCATCACCCAGGCCTCGGCGAGGAGCTCGTGCTTGCGGACGTCGTCGACGTGGCCGTGGAACGTGACGGCGTCGGTGAGCCCACGTCGTGCGACGTAGTCGTGCAGCTCCTCGGACCACCATCCGTCGCCGACGACGTCGAGCGTGGCGCCGGGATGACTCGTCCGCACGGCCTCGAGGGCGTCGACGGCGTGCTCGACCTGCTTGTGCGGGACCAGCCGTCCGAGGACGCAGAGCCGGGCGAGCTCGCTACGGCCGGCACGAACCTGTGGCGGCGCGGCGGTGCCGTTGTGGACGACCGTGATCCGGTCGTCGTCGACACCCAGCTCGACGAGCTCACGTCGGCTGGCCTCGGACACCGTGACGTACCGGCTGCGCCGGTAGAGCCGCGGCGAGAGCCGGCTCTCGATCCACCAGCCCAGGCGGCCGACGACCCCCGGGTACACGACGGGCCACTGCTCGCGGTGCACGTGGTGCACGAGCACCACGACCGGTCGGCGGGTGGCCAGGCGGGTGAAGAACGGCAGGCCGTTCTGCACGTCGACCACGAGGTCGACCCGACCGTAGCGACGCAGGAGCAGGCGCAGCACCGTGACGAGGTAGATGTCGAGCTTGGTGCCCCGACGGACGTAGCGCACACCGTCGACGACCTCGTCGTCCGCCGCCGCGGGGTGCTTGGCGCAGGCGATGGTGACGTGGTGCCCGCGCGCGACGAGGCCACGGGCCATCTGCTCGACATAGAGCTCCGACCCGCCGCCCTCGGGGTTGCGGGTGTCTCGCCAGTTGCAGATCAGGATGTGCACGTCATGCCCGGCCGGGGCCGGTCCTCCCTCGACGCCGACCGAGGTCGGCGCTTCGACGACGCCGAACGGCGCCCCGCGTCCCTCACGCGGTCTCCCGAGTGTACTCGGCCGCTGGTCCAGGGGCTGGGCTATCGTGCCCGGGTGCCTGCGCCGTTCCGACCGTCGACGAGACGATCCTGGAGGCTGTTCCAGGCGTTCCGCGTCGAGCAGACCGATCCCGACCGGTTCTACGGGGCACTCGCCGCCGACTCCGTCGCCCACGTGGCGCACCACACCGACCTCGACGGTGCGTGGGTGCTCGACGTGGGAGGAGGACCGGGCTACTTCGCCCGGGAGTTCCGGGCGGCCGGCGCCCGCTACACCCCCCTCGACGCAGACCTCGGAGAGCTCAGCGGACTCGGGGCGCCCGAGCCGGGGACCGTGCTGGGCAGCGGCATGCAGCTGCCGTTCGCCGACGGCAGCTTCGACGTCACCTACTCCTCCAACGTGCTCGAGCACGTGCCGCAGCCATGGCTCATGGCCGACGAGATGGTCCGTGTGACCCGGCCGGGCGGCCTCGTGTTCTGCTCCTACACGCTCTGGTGGGGGCCGTGGGGCGGTCACGAGACGGCGCCGTGGCACTACCTCGGCGGTCGTCGTGCCGCCCGGCGCTACACGAGGCGGCACGGACGGCCGCCGAAGAACGTCTTCGGCACCTCCCTGTTCGCCGTGACCGCCGCCGCCGGGCTGCGCTGGGCCCGGGGGCGTGACGACGTCGAAGTCGTGGCCCTCCAGCCTCGTTACCTCCCGCGATGGGCCTACGGGGTGCTGCGCGTCCCGCTGCTGCGCGAGGTCGTCACGTGGAACCTCGCGATCGTCCTGAGACGGCGATGACCACACCACTCACCGCGGTCCAGCGGTGGCGCATGGTGGCCGTCTCAGGAGCGCTCGTCGCGCTGGCGTTCGTGCAGGCCCCGGACCGGATCCTCAACGACACCAAGATCGACCTGGCCCTCGCGCCGGGGCGCTTCCTCGAGCGGGCGCTGAGCCTGTGGGACCCGGCCGGCTCGTTCGGGCAGGTGCAGAACCAGGCGTACGGCTACCTGTTCCCGATGGGACCGTTCTTCTGGCTCGGCGACCTGCTGGCGGCACCACCCTGGGTCGTCCAGCGAGCCTGGTGGGCCCTCCTGCTCGTCCTGGGGTTCTGGGGCGTCGTCACGCTGGCGCGGGTCCTCGGCATCGGGACGCACGGGACCCAGATGCTCGGTGCCCTGGCGTACGTGCTGTCGCCCCGCATCCTCACGGTCATCGGGCCCAGCTCGGTCGAGGTGTGGCCGATGGCCACCGCGCCCTGGGTCCTCGTGGCGCTCGCGATCGGGTTGACGCGCGGTGACCCACGTCGGTGGGCCGCGGCGGCGGCCCTCGCGGTCGCGGCGACCGGCGGGGTGAACGCCGCCGCCACGGCCGCGGTCCTGCCCCTGGGCGTCCTGCTCGTCCTGCTGGCCGATCCGGGCCCTCGGCGCCGAGCTCTCATGCTGTGGTGGCCGGCGCTGACGATCGTGGCCACGGCCTGGTGGTGGATCCCGCTGCTCCTGCTCGGAAGGGTGAGTCCACCCTTCCTGGACTTCATCGAGAGCGCGACGACCACGACGTTCGCGGCTCACCCCTTCGACGCGTTGCGGGGCACCACCAACTGGTTGCCTTACCTGGACGGGACGCAGGTCGCCGGCAACGCGCTGGTCACCGAGCCGCTGCTCATCCTCAACGGCACCCTGGTGCTCGCGCTCGGCGTGTGGGGCCTTGCCCGTCGCGACGTGCCGCATCGATCCTGGCTCGTCGGCGGCACCCTCCTCGGCCTGGTGCTGGTGACGGCAGGCCAGGGCGACGGCGGCTGGGGGAGCGGGACGGTGGCGGGGTGGCTCGACGGCGCCCTCGCACCCCTGAGGAACACGCACAAGTTCGACCTCGTCCTGAGGATCCCGCTGGTCCTGGGCCTCGTGCACCTGGTCGCCCGGGCCCAGCCGGTCACGGTGCGAGGTCTCCGTGTCTCGGGGGTCGCGGTCCTCGCAGTCGCCTCCCTGGCGTCGGCGACCACCCCTGCCTGGACGGCCGAGCTGCCGCGGACCGGTGGCTTCGTCTCCGTGCCGGGCTACTGGGACGACGCGACGCGGTGGATGACGGCCAACACGTCGGGGGAGAACACGCTGGTCCTGCCGGGTTCGGCGTTCGGTGACTACCTGTGGGGCAGGCCGCGGGACGAGCTGGTGCAGGCGCTCGGCACGACGCCCTGGAGCCTGCGCAACGCGGTGCCGCTCGTGCCGCCCGGAGCCATCCGCTCGCTCGACGCGCTCGAGGAGGCCTTCGCCTCCGGGCGCGGTTCCCCGGCCCTCGCCGACCTGCTGAGACGCTCCGGCATCCGGTTCCTCCTCGTCCGCAACGACCTCGCCGAGACCGGCGCCACCGATCCGGAGCTGGTCTACTCCACCTTGTCCTCCACACCGGGCGTGCAACGACGGGCCGGGTTCGGTCCCCGGGTCGGCAGTCCTGCCGGCCAGGAGACCGACGAGGGGGAGACGGTGTTCGTGAACGGTGGACGCCAGTCACGCCACCGTGCCGTCGAGGTCTTCGAGGTCGCCGAGACCTCGGCGTCGACGGCCCGCAGCCAGCAGGCGGACGCGACACCCGTCGTGGTCGGGAGTCCTGCGGCACAGCTGTTGGGCCTGCTGCCGACGGGTGTCGACGTGCTGATGGCCCGCGACGTCCCCGACACCCTCACCCCGCGGCAGGTGGTCCTGACCGACACGGACCGGCGGCAGGAGGTGGCGTTCGGCCGTGTCGTGGACAACCGCTCCGCCTCGCTGGCTCGAACCGATCCCTACCGGATCGAGCGGCCCGTGCACGACTACGTCACCGGCGACGACGAGGCCTGGCAGACCGTGCCCGAGCTCGAAGGTGCCCGGGACGTCGCGGTCTCCTCGTCGGCCTCGGACGTCACCCAGGGTCGGATCGACCAGACGGCTGCGCCGTGGGCGGCGCTCGACGGGGACCCGAGCACGGCCTGGACCGCCGGCGACCTCGACGGGTGGCTGGAGGTGCGTTACGGCCGCGCCGTCTCCACGGAGGGCGCGACGGTCACCCTGCCCAGAGGGGCTGAGCCGAGGACGGTCGAGGTCCGCACCGACCGTGGCGTCCAGACGCTCAGGCTGCGGCCCGGTCGTCCCGCCTCGATCGACGCGGGGACGACACGGACGCTGCGCATCGGGCTGCCCCGACCGGACCTCGATCCGTTGTCCCTCGCCGAGGTCGACGTGCCGCGCGCTCCGCTGTCGCGCCCCCTTCGGCTGCCCGACCTGCCCAAGGCATGGGGCACGCCCACCGACGTGGTGCTCACCGCCGACCCCGGTGACGCCTCGTGCTGGCGCGTCGAAGGTGTCACCCGGTGCGTCCCGGGCCGCGACGGCCGCGGCGAGGACGCATCGATGCTCGACCGCGTGGTGCCGATGGGGGCGGGAGCGGTGTTCGCCTCGGGCATGAGCGTGCTGCCCGTGAACGGCACGGACCTCCAGAGGCTCCTCGCCGGTCCGGTGGAGCCGACGACGAGCTCGTCGGCCTCGTCGGATCCCGCGGCCGGGCCGTTGGCGATGGTCGACGGTGATCCGCAGACCGGCTGGGTGGCCTCGCTCGGCGACAGCGACCCGACGATCACCCTGCGTCTGGACGAGGACGCCGAGGTCTCGCGGATCAGGTTGCGCACCGATCCGACGCTGGCGGCCTCTGCGCCGCGGCGAGGGGTGGTCGAGCTGGACGACGGCGCCCGACAGCGCGTGCGGTTCGACGTCGACGGGCTGGCCGAGCTCGAGCGCCCGGGCGACGCACGACTGGTGAAGGTGACGGTCACCGACGTGTACGTCCGGTCCACCCTCGGTTTCGACGGATCGGGGAGCGGTCTGCCCGTCGGCGTCAGCGAGGTGTCACTGCCCGGCAGCGGGATCGATGCCGCCGAGGGAGCCGCCACCACGGTCGACCTCCCGTGCGGCTCCGGTCCCGACCTCCGGGTGAACGGTGCCCGGTACCCCACCTCCGTCCGAGGGTCGCGCGCCGCCGTCGCGGCGCGAGCCGAGCTCCCCGCCACCGTGTGCGAGGACGGCGGTTCGATCGCGCTGCAGGAGGGTGACAACCGGATCGTGGTCCGGGGCGGCGAGGCCTTCCGACCCACCCTCCTGCGCCTGTCGCAGGGGCCGCGTGCCGACGCTGCCGGCTCCGAGAGCGCCATCGGGCGCAACGGCAGCGGCACCCTGCGGGTCGACGACCTCGGGGAGGGGACGGAGCGCCTCGTCGCCGTCCCCCAGACGGCGAACCCGGGCTGGACGGCCGACGACGCCACGGCCGTGACCGTCAACGGCTGGATGCAGGGGTGGATCACGGACCGGGGAAGCGTCCAGGCGTCGTTCGGCGCCGGCACGGTGTACCGCCTCGGCCTGGCCCTGGGCGCCGTCTCCGTGCTCGGCCTGGTCCTCTGGTGGTGGCGGTCGAGCCCTCGAGGCGCGCCGGGATCCGCGGCGCGACCGCGACCACGGCGGCGCCTGCGCGCGACGGTCCTGGGCCTCGCGACCGTGGTGTCGGTCGGACTCCTCGGGGGATGGACGGGGCTGGCCGCGGCCGGCGTCGGTGCCGTCGTGACCGGACTGCTGCGGGCGCGAGGGACCTGGGTCGCGCCGCTGGCGGTGACGGCGGCGGGGACGGGGTACGTGCTGGCGCCGTGGGGCTCGGCGGGCGGCTGGGCCGGGGCAGAGGCGTGGCCTCAGCTCCTGGTGCTGCTGGCGGTGGGCGCGCTCGTGGGGACGGTCGTGCCGCGTCCCCGGTCCTTGAGCCGCATCGCGGGCCTCTCCACCAGCCGGTAGGCGACCTCTGCCGCGACGACGCTGCCGAGGACCGTCAGGCCGAACAGGGTCCAGCCGTTGCCCTGGTAGAGGGGCAGGTCGAGGGCGGCGGCCACGCCGTGCACGACCAGTAGGTGCAGGCAGAAGATGCCGTACGAGATGTGTCCCAGGTGCCGCAGTGGCCTCCAGGCCATCGCGCGGGCGTACCGGGTGTCGGTCGGACCGAGGACCGACGGCAGGACGAGGAGCCCCGACGCGGTGGCGTACAGGACGCTCTTGACGACCGCCTGGCCCGCCGTCGGCTGCTCGAGCAGCGTCGGCCCCGCCAGCGGCGTCGCCGAGACGGCGAAGGCGGCGGCGGCGAGGGTCCAGCAGACTCCGGGCTGACCGGCGAGTCCTGCGAGGGTCGCGAACCGAGGAGCAGTGCGGCGCTCGAGGTCCACGACCGCGAGCGCGAGCCCCACGGCGAACCAGCCGAGGAACGCCGGGAGCCAGAGGTTCGAGCCGTCCACCCGCGGGGCGACCAGCCCGAGCCAACACCAGGACGCGAGGCCCGCCCCCGCCAGCACCAGGAGCACGGCCCTCGGGTTCCAGCCACGACGGGCGGACCAGCGGTGCAGAGGCCACAGGAGCAGGGGGAGGGCGAGGTAGAACGCGACCTCGACGCAGAGGCTCCACATGTGCGTCAGGCCGGCCACGAGGTCGGCGGGTGGGTAGACCTGCGTGAGGGTGAGCTGGCGGATCCAGGTGCCCGGCCCGGCGGCGTCGTTCTCCGGCAGTGCGAGGAGCGCCACGACCACGGTGACGACATAGAGGGGGACGATCCGCAGGAAGCGTTTCCAGAGGTAGCGTCCCGCGCGCGGCGAGGAGGTGCCGTCGGCCATGGCGGCGAGGAACGGCTGGCCCAGGAGGAAGCCCGAGAGCACGAAGAAGATGGCGACGCCGATGTCGAGCCGTGCGGTCATCGCCCCGAGCAGACCCTGGGGGTAGAAGCCTGCCCAGAAGCTGGTGTGGGTGGCCAGGACCGCGAGAGCCGCCATGGCCCGGACGGTGTCGAGTCCCGGATAGGTTCGACGCGTGGTCTCAGGCACCGGGCACCACCAAGGGCTCGATGCCGCCGACCGCCACGGTGTCGATGCACAGGGCGGCGGTCCCGTCGTTGCGGACGACGAGCTCGTCGAACGCGCCGGCCGACGGCAGGAAGGCGGTGTGGGCTCCCCGGGCGAGATCGAGCTCGCGCGTCACCGTCCCTGCGCGGACCGTGACGTCCAGGTCGGCGCCGGCGAGGTAGCCGAAGGACAGCATGAACGGGAAGTCGAGCACGGGCTGCAGGGGCACCCGGCCGGTGGAGCCGGGCTGGATCAGGTACCCGCATCCCTCCCGGGGTCCGGGCAGACTCCTGGGGCCGCCGCCCACGGCCGCGTCGACGACCCGTCCTGCGGGATCGATCATCTCCAGGTCCACGCCCTGGTCGACGAAGTCCAGTCGGTCACCCAGCGGCGCCAGCACGTGGGACGCGAGGTTCTTCGGGAACGCCGCCGACCACAGCACGACGTCCGGCACGCCGGTGTCCAGGACCTGACGCGGGGCCGTCGGCGACGTCTGGGACTCGACCGTGGCCAGGTACTCCCGCTGCGGCATGGTGGCCTCCTCGTGCCACGGTCGCACGTAGAGCACGGAGCTGACCAGACCGGAGACCAGCACCACTGCTGCCGTGGCGACGACCCAGCGTCGACGCAGCGGGACGACCAGCACCGCCGGCTCCCGCGGCTCGAGGGACTGGTGCGCTCCCCGGACCGGCATGGTCGCCAGGCCGACGCCGAGTGCGGCCACGGCAGCCAGGTCCGCGAAGTACCGGAGCTCCAGCGCCGCCGACTCCGGACCGAAGGCCGTCGCGCGACCGATCGCGATGATCACGGCGCCGAGGACGGCGTAGCCGAGGACGATCAGCACCGGCCACCAGGCGCGGCGATGCCGCAGACCCTGCCAGACGGTCAGGCCGCCCAGGACGAGCCAGGCCAGCACGGTGAGCAGCAGCGGCGTGTCGACGAAGAGCCTGGGGCCCACGCCACCGGGCTGGCCGAGAGTCGTCCACCACCAGGGACCTCCGAGGAGCGAGGGGACGGCTGATCGGACGAGTGACAGGTCGATGGTGTCCAGCACGACCGACGGTGAGGGAGCAGGCGAGCTCGGCGCGACCGTGAGGTAGATCCACAGGTAGGTCACGGTGAGTCCGCCGGTCACCAGCCAGGCGTGCCAGTAGCGTCCCACCGTCTCGCGGAGTCGCGGGACGAGTCGACGGCTCGAGGCGAAGTAGCAGAACGTGACGACGAGCAGCAGGACCGGGATGAGGACCGACTTGGTGTAGCTCGCGTAGCCGAGGGCGAGGAATGCGCCCGTGAGGACGGCCCGAGACGGCGTCCGGTGCCGCAGGTAGCCGACGTGTGCCGCCACCGCACCCATGAGGGCGACCTGGTGGGGGAGCTGGTTGATGGCCGCGGCCCACCACACCGTGGTGGGGACGGTGGCCGGCGAGAACAGGTAGAGGGCCAGGGGCAGGAGGATGCCGGGTCGGTCGCCGAAGAGCGTCCGGAGCATCCACCAGCAGGTCCCTGCGGCCGCGAGCTGCAGGGTCATGACCTGGACGACGACCGCCCACCACGGGAAGGTCCCGCTGTGACCGACGAGGGTCGTCAGCCATCGGCTGAACGGCATGAAGTGGACGTTGTGGGGCTCCAGGTACCAACCACCTCGATCGATCCCGGTCGCCGTGTCACCGAGGAAGATGAAGTCGTCGGAGTAGAACCAGCTCCCGGTGACGGCCCAGAGACGGAACAGCAGCGCGACGAGCACGAGGGCGAGCGAGGCGATGACCACCCATTCCTCGCGGTCGAACGGACGGCGCCTCATGCCGGGGGCTCCTGGCCGCGGGGGGTGACGAAGCCGACGCGGACGTTGTCGATGCAGACGCTGAGGTTCGCGGAGGCGACCAGCTCGACCTCGGAGAAGTCGCCGTCGCTCAGGAAGAGCATCGTGTGCAGCCCGGACTCGACCTCGACGCGTCGGAACATGTCGCCGACCGTGACGTCGACGAACCCGTCGGCGTTCGCGAGGTAGTCGAGTCGTACCCAGAAGCCACCGGGGACCACCTCCGCCACCTCGATCGTGCGCCGGGCCTGCTGGACCAGGTATCCGCAGTTCTCGACCTCGCCCGGGGCGGCTCGCGGGCCGGCCTCGACGGTGGCGGGGCGGAGCCGGCCCTGCTGGTCGAGGACCTCCAGGTCCGTGCCCTGCGTGACGGCACGCAGCTTCGGTGCCAGAGGAGCCAGCTTCCGCGAGGGAAGGTTGTAGGGCGCGATGACCGGGTTGGCGACCTTGGGCGGGAACGGGACGTCGGCCACCGTGACCGTGCCCTCACGTTGGGCGAGTGAGCGCTCGACCTGTGCGACGAACGCACGCTCGGGGAACGCCGTCTCGTCGTCGCGAGCGTGCCACGGCAGCACGTAGGTGACGGTCGAGACGAGCGAGCCGGCGACGAAGAGCACGCCGAGCGTGCGCACGAGGCCCGTCGGGAGCGGAAGCGTGATGCGAGGCACCTCGCGCGGCTCGGGTCCGGTGCGGGCGCCACGGATCGTCAGGAACGCCGCAGCGATGCCGAACGCCCCCACGGCGGCGAGGTCGGCGAAGTAGCGGACCTCGCGGGCGCCCACCTGGCTGCCGAAGGTGGCGGCGCGGCCGGCGAAGACCAGGACGACCGAGGCGAGGCCGTAGGGAACCAGGATCCACAGCACGAGCAGCGCGTTGCGGTGTCGGGCCCACCGGTGCACGACGAGCAGGACGATCACGACCCACGACAGGGCCACGAGCGCGAGTGGCGCCGTCGCGAGGGACTGCGGCGCGCCGCCGACGACGAGGTCAGGGCTGCCGCGGTAGGCCAGCGGCGCGCAGTCGGAGGCGGCGATGAACGGGTCGATGCCGCCGGTCCACAGGCGCCATGACCAGGGCCCTCCGGCCAGTCCGCTGCCGATGGTCTCGAGGACGGACGTCTCGACCAGTCGAGGTGCTTCGCAGGCTTGTCGAGGCGGAGCCGCGGTCTGCCGGGAGAGCCAGAGTGCGACATAGCCCGCGAGCAGGAGGCCGAGGCCGAGCCAGGCGGGCCACTGCCGCCCGAGATCGCGGAGCCGCTCGCGCCACGGACCCGCGGTGAACCACAGCAGCGAGATGCCGACCAGCACGGGAACCAGCAGAGGTGCCTTGATGTAGGAGCCCAGGGCGAGCGCCGTGAAGGCGAAGGTTCCGAGCAGTGCGGGCGGGCGTCGTCTGCGGAGCCACACCACGTGGCAGGTGACGGCGCCGAACAGCCCGATGTGGAAGGGGTACTGGTAGATGGCCACGGACCACCAGACCGAGCCGGGCACGGTGAAGGGACTGGCCAGGTAGAAGGTCAGCGGCACCAGCAGGAGTCGTCGGTCGCCGAACAGCACCCGCAGCATCACCCAGCACGCCACCGAGGCCGCGACCTGCATGAGGAGGATGTGGGTGGCGTAGGCCCACCACGCGAAGCCGGCCTTTCCGACGAGCAGAGCCATGGCGAAGCCGACGGGCTGCAGAAGGCTGAAGTGGCTGCGGAAGAGCCAACCCAGGCCGGTCTCCCCCCGAACGACGTCGGCGATGAAGATGTAGTCGTCCCACATGAACCAGCTGCGTGAGGTCGCCCAGCCCCGCAGCAGCGCCTGAGCGCCGATGAGTGCGACCGCGAGCCACGTGGTGGTGCCCACGCGGGGGAGCCGCCGTGCCACGCGACTGCGAGCCGGACGGCTGGCTGCGACGCGCTCGCGTGCTCGTGACAGCAGGCGGGCCACCGGGTCCGCGGGCAGTGGTTCGTTCATGACGGCGCCACCAGTCCGTACTCGACCCGGGTGACGCACAGAGACGTCCCGGCCGACGCGGTGACCACGACCCGGTCCAGCGGGCGCGGTGCGGCCGCCAGGATCCTGTGCCGCCCGGCGGGTGCCGCGATGCCCACCCTCGTGACCCCGATCCCACCCACGGACACCGTTCCGGGTCGGGCCGAGACGTAGTCGACCGCCACCCACGGACCCAGGACCGTCGGCGGCGTCAGCCTGAAGTCTCGACCCGTCGTGCCCACGGGACGACATCCGCGGACGGCCGGCGCGGCGACGGCCCCCTCGACGGGGACCACGTCCGCGGGGCGGAGGCGACCCGCGTCGTCGAAGGTCTGGAGGTCGGCTCCGGCGAGGGAGGTCGTGTACCGGTCGTCGAGCAGGGCGAAGTAGTTCCTCAGGAGCGCCTTGTCGCCGAGCACCGGCGCCACCACGGTGGACGGGGCGAACACGTCGGCGAGTCGGGTCGCGGAGTGGGACCTCAGGTCCGCGATGGCCCGCTGGTTGACGGTGCGTTCGTCGAACGTCCGCCACCCGTCGGCGTACACCGCCGAGCTGATCAGTCCCAGGAGCACGACGAGACCGACGAGCGTCGCGCGCACCGGGACGGCCGGGACGAGGTCGACCAGGGGGACCGGCCGTCGGCGCGGCGGGTCGGCGACGTCGACGGGGCTGCGCACCAGCGACACGCCGGCGAGCAGCAGCAGCGGCGCTGCGTCGGAGAGGTACTGGACGTGGATGCCGATGCCTTCGCCGCCCAGGAGGCCGATCGTGTAGGCACGTCCGGTGTAGACCAGCACGGCGGAGGCGAACAGGTAGAGGCCGACGGGCCAGAGCACCAGCAGCGAACGCTCGTAGGTGCCCCAGCTGTGCAGCAGGACCACGGCGACGAGCGTCGTGGCCACGACCACCATGACCACGGGGGGGTCCGCGAACTGCACGGGACCCGTCCCGAAGTCGACCCACCGCAAGGGACCGCCGACCAGGGTCGGCAGGAGCGCCTCGAAGAGCTGCGCCTGTGCGAGCTCGACGAACTGGCTCGCCCTCGCCGGCACCGCCGCCTGCGGCCGGGTGACGTAGACGACGAGCCAGGCGACGCTGAGGGCGCCGTAGACCACCCAGGCGACCCGGAAGTCCCGGACGGTCCTCCAGAAGCGGTCCCACGGCCGACCCTCGACCAGCCAGATCAGCGTGAGGGCCGCCACGGTGACGACCACCAGTCCCGTCTTGGCGTACGAGAGGTAGCCGACCGTCAGGAAGACGCCGGCGACGGCGACCCACCGCACTCGACGGGTGCGCGCGTACAGGACGTGCGCCGTCACGACGCCGAAGAAGGCGATCTGGTGCGGGTACTGGTTGATGGCGACCGCCCACCACATGAGGGCCGGCACGGTGAGAGCGGTCGTGCCGTAGACGGCCAGGCCCACCAGCGCGACGCGCCCCGGTCCGAACACCGTGCGCAGCATCCACCAGCAGGCCAGGCTCGCGAGTGCCTGGAGCACGACGATCTCGACGGCGACGGGCCACCACGCGTACGGCTCACTGACGGCGACGACGAGCTTCACCAGCAGGAAGGACAGCGGCATGAAGTGACCCTGGTGCAACCGGGTGTACCAGGCGAGGTCGTCCTCCCCACGCGCGATGTCGGCCATGAAGATGTGGTCGTCCACGAGGAACCAGCTGCGCGAGACGAACACACCCCGGACGACCAGCTGCGCGAGGATGATCAGGAGGGCCGCCGAGGTCACCGCGGAAGGCGGTCGGAGGCGCAGGGTCACAAGGGAGGATCCTGCCACGTGCCCGGGTCCGGCGCGGGCGGCGAGTCGTGACCCTACGGACTGGTAACGTGCCGCTGATCACAACGGCGGAGGGAGCCCCACTGTGGGAAAGAAGCTGGGACTGGTGGCGCTCGTGCTGGGCGCCTTCCTGGTGGTACTGGCAGGTCTGAGCAAGTTCTACATGTACGACCGCCTCGCGGTCGTGCCGGACAACAACCAGACCACGAGCATCTCGCAGACCGCGTCGGGCGAGGACGGTGAGTACCTCGACGTGGGGGCCGAGGGTGGGCCGGCCATCGTGACGGGTCCGCTCAAGTCCACGCGCATCGTCGAGGGCAACGTCGAGCTGAGCGAGGAGGCGTCCGACGAGCTGAACCGCGACGTCGCCGTGTGGGACACGTTCACGTGCACCGACACGCCCGACTTCGACTGCGGCAGCGGCGAGACGCCGCTGAGCAGCACGAAGGACACGGTCGCCTTCGACGCCCACACGGGCGAGACCGTCGACTGGGCCAAGTCGCGCACCGAGTCCGGTGGCACCAAGACGCGCGGTGCGTTCAAGGGCCTCTACTTCAAGTTCCCGTTCGGGACGGAGAAGAAGGACTACATGTTCTGGGACGGCACCCTGAAGGAGGCCACGCCCGCGACCTACCAGGGCGAGACCACCATCAAGGGCCTCGACGTCTACGAGTTCGAGCAGGTCATCGAGCCGACGAAGACCGGGACCATCGCGGTCCCGGGGTCGCTCATCGGGGAGGACCGGCCCACGGTCGTCGCCGACCGGATCTACTCCAACACCCGCACCTTCCTCGTGGAGCCCGTCACGGGGGTCATCATCCGCGGTGGGGAGTCGCAGGACGGCTACCTGGAGCTCGACGGCGAGCGCAAGGCCACGACGACGAAGGCCACGCTCGGCTACACCGACGCCTACATCCAGGAGACGGTCGACGAGTACAAGGGCAAGGCCACGCTGCTGAAGGCCGTCAACTCGACCTTCCCGATCGTGGGTGGGCTCGTGGGACTGCTGCTGCTCGTCCTCGGTGCGGTCGCCCTCGCCCGCGGGCGCAAGGAGAACGGCACGCACACGGCGGCGTAGTCACGCCACCACCGCCTCCGGCGCGCCACCCTCACCGGTGGCGCGCCGGAGGCGTTCGTGCACGGCAGTGGTGGGGTCCCGAGCCCGGGCGACCGGGCTCGGTACGGTGAGGCCATGCCTGCCGCCGACGACCTCTGCCGCTTCGTGGACGCCTCGCCGTCGCCCTTCCATGCCGTGGCGACGGCGGCCGCGGCGCTCGACGCCGCAGGCTGGTCCCGCGCCGACGAGCGCGACGCGTGGCCCGCCTCGGGCGGACGCGGGTACGTGGTGCGTGGCGGCTCGCTCGTGGCCTGGGACGACACCGCGGCGACCGGGCCGGCCGACCCGTTCCGCATCGTCGGTGCCCACACCGACAGCCCGAACCTGCGCCTCAAGCAGCACCACGACCGCCGGTTCGAGGGCACCGACGTGCTCGCGCTCGAGCCGTACGGAGGACCGCTGCTCACGACGTGGCTCGACCGCGACCTCGGCGTCGCCGGCCGGGTCGTGCTGCGCGACGGATCCGAGCGGCTCGTCCACGTCGACGAGCCCGTCCTGCGCGTGCCCAACCTGGCGATCCACCTCGACCGCGACGCTGCCGGGGCGCCCGACCGCCAGCGTCACCTCGACGCGGTGTGGTCGCAGCGGGGCAGGCCGTTCCTGGCCTGGCTGGGGGAGCGGGAGGGCTTCGCGGCCGAGGACGTCCTCGGCCACGAGCTCATGACGACCGACGTGGTGCCGAGCGGGCGGGTCGGGGCCGACGGCTGGCTGGTCGCCGCCCCACGTCTGGACAACCAGGCGACCTGCTTCGCCGGGCTGGAGGCTTTCCTGACCTCGGGGGCGTCGGGGTCCGGCCCGGTGCCGGGTCAGCGCTCGGTGCTCGTGCTGTTCGACCACGAGGAGGTCGGCAGCTCATCGGAGCGGGGAGCGGCCTCCGACCTCCTGCTCACCGTGCTGGAGCGCATCGTGCTGGCTGCAGGCGGAGCGCGCGACGACCTGCACCGCACCGTGGCCGGGTCGATCTGCGCGTCCGGCGACATGGCGCACGCGACGCATCCCAACCACGCCGAGCGCCACGAGCCGCTGCACCACGTCGTGCTCGGGGGAGGGCCCGTGCTCAAGGTCAACCAGAACCTGCGCTACGCGACCGACGCCGCCGGCGCGGCGGTGTTCGCGCGAGCCTGCGAGAGCGTCGGCGTCCCGCTGCAGCGGTACGTCCACCGGGCCGACCTGCCGTGCGGGTCGACGATCGGGCCCATCAGCGCCGCCCGCACCGGCATCTCCACCGTGGACTTCGGAGCGCCGCAGCTGGCCATGCACTCGGCGCGGGAGACGATGGCCGCCGCCGACGTGGAGCACTACGTGAAGGCCCTCACGGCCTTCTTCGAGCTCGCCGACTGACGGTCCGGCCGGCTCGCGACCGGCCTGGACGTCACAGGGGCCCCGCCACCCCGGAGCCGAGGAAGATCGCGTACCCTGAGAGATGCGCTGGTGACCTGTGCGTTCCTCGGGACGAGCAGGAGCGTCCTCGGCATGTCCGTCCTGCGGGCTCCGCGGCGCCGTCCACCGGCCGTTCCCGACATCATCCATCCATCGGAGTCCATCTACCTATGAGCATCGCTCCCTCTGCGGCACCGCAGGTTGCGGTCAACGACATCGGCAGCGAGGCCGACTTCCTCGCCGCCATCGACTCGACCATCAAGTACTTCAACGACGGCGACATCGTCGACGGCACCATCGTCAAGGTGGACCGTGACGAGGTCCTCCTCGACATCGGCTACAAGACCGAGGGCGTCATCCCCTCGCGCGAGCTGAGCATCAAGCACGACGTCGACCCCAACGAGGTCGTCAGCGTCGGCGACAGCGTCGAGGCCCTCGTCCTCCAGAAGGAGGACAAGGAAGGCCGTCTGATCCTGTCCAAGAAGCGTGCTCAGTACGAGCGCGCCTGGGGCGACATCGAGAAGATCAAGGCCGAGGAAGGCGTCGTCGAGGGCACCGTCATCGAGGTCGTCAAGGGCGGCCTCATCATGGACATCGGACTCCGTGGCTTCCTGCCCGCCTCGCTCGTGGAGATGCGTCGCGTCCGCGACCTCGACCCGTACATCGGCCAGAAGCTCGAGGCGAAGATCATCGAGCTCGACAAGAACCGCAACAACGTGGTCCTGTCGCGCCGTGCCTGGCTCGAGCAGACCCAGTCGGCCGTGCGCCAGAAGTTCCTCGACGAGCTCAAGAAGGGGCAGGTCCGCAAGGGCGTCATCTCCTCCATCGTCAACTTCGGTGCGTTCGTCGACCTCGGCGGCGTCGACGGTCTCGTCCACGTCTCCGAGCTGTCCTGGAAGCACATCGACCACCCGAACGAGGTCGTCCAGGTCGGCGACGAGGTCACCGTCGAGGTCCTCGACGTCGACCTCGAGCGCGAGCGCGTGTCGCTGTCGCTCAAGGCGACGCAGGAGGATCCGTGGCAGCAGTTCGCCCGGACCCACCAGATCGGTCAGATCGTGCCCGGCAAGGCCACCAAGCTCGTCCCCTTCGGCGCGTTCGTGCGCGTCGAGGAGGGCATCGAGGGCCTCGTGCACATCTCCGAGCTGGCCGAGCGTCACGTCGAGATCCCCGAGCAGGTCGTGCAGATCGGCGACTCGGTCATGGTCAAGATCATCGACATCGACCTCGAGCGTCGTCGTATCTCGCTCTCGCTCAAGCAGGCGAACGAGACGCAGGCGGCCGAGGGCGACGACTTCGACCCGACGCTGTACGGCATGACCTCCTCGTACGACGAGCAGGGCAACTACATCTACCCCGACGGCTTCGATCCGGAGACCGGCGAGTGGCAGGAGGGCTTCGACGAGGCCCGCGCCGCGTGGGAGAAGCAGTACGCCGAGGCTCACGAGCGCTGGGAGGCGCACAAGAAGCAGATCGAGGAGGCCGAGAAGGCCAACGTCGAGGCCGGCGAGGTCAGCAACTACTCCGCCGGTGGCGAGGTCGAGACGACCGAGGGCTCCCTCGCGTCCGACGAGGCCCTGCAGGCCCTGCGCGAGAAGCTGACCGGCGGCGAGTGATCCACACTCCCACCGCACGACGCTGATCCAGCACACGAGACCCCCCGACCGTCAGGTCGGGGGGTCTCGTCGTGTCCGGGGGTGTGGCGGCATCACCGGACGGTCAGGTGCTGGTCGGGCTCGAACGCGTCCTGGTGGTGGCTGCGGGGCGGGGGACGCGTGCCGTAGCCGTCGAAGGACACGAGGACGGCGAGGGTGATGACGAGGGCGGACAGGGCGAGGAGGAGCAGGAGGATGATCATGGCAGCAATTCTCGCCACATCGGGAACCTGCCACCAGTGGCAGCATCGCCAGTATCAGTCGATTTACTGCCACACCTGTGGCACGCTGGTCCCATGAAGAAGGTCGCAGTCATCGTGCAGGACGGGGTGGAGGCGTTCGGGCTGGGCTCCATCTGCGAGGTGTGGAACGAGCCGTACCACCCGGACGACGACAACCCCGTGTTCGAGTTCTCCGTGTGCACGCCCGAGCCCGGACGGGTCCGCGGCTCGAGCTACGACCTCTTCGTCGAGGAGTCGCTCGACGCCGCAGCCGACGCCGACCTCGTCTGCATCGCCCCCAAGCGCGGCTACCGGGCCCACCACCCGGCGGCCATCGAGGCCGTCCGTGCCGCGGCCGGTCGCGGAGCCTACGTCTCGGCGCACTGCACCGGGGCGTGGCTGCTCGGCGAGGCCGGGCTCCTGGACGGGCGGGAGTGCACGACGCACTGGCGCTACGGCGCCGAGCTCCAGGAGGCGTTCCCGGAGGCGGTGGTCCGCCCCGAGGTCCTCTACGTGCTCGACGACGGCGTGCTGACCGGCGCCGGCTCCGCTGCCGGCATCGACGCCTCGCTGTACCTGATGCGTCGAGTGTTCGGGGCCCGCACGGCCGCGACGGCGGCACGACGCATCGTCATGCCGCCGCACCGCAGCGGGGGACAGGCGCAGTTCGTGCGCACCCCCGTCGGCCAGGTGGAGGCCGAGACGTTGTCGCCCGTGCTCGCCTGGGCGCTCGAGCACATCGACGAGCCGCTGCCCGTCGACCGCCTCGCGGCCCAGGCGCACATGTCGCCGCGCACCTTCGCGCGACGGTTCCGCGACGAGACGGGCACGACGCCGCTGCAGTGGCTCACGAGCCAGCGCATCGCCCTGGCCGAGGAGCTGCTCGAGAGCTCGCCGCTGTCGATCGAGCAGATCGCCGGCCGCGTGGGGTTCGGCAACGCCGCCACCCTGCGCCACCACTTCACCCAGGCGCTCGGCACCACGCCGCAGGAGTTCCGCCGGACCTTCACGTGCCTCGAGGCCGGCTGACCGACCACCGCGGCGCCCAGGGTCACAGCTCCGTGCGCCGCACCTTGCCCGTGGCCGTGCGGGGGAGCGCGTCGAGCCGCTCGTACTCCTTCGGACGCTTCGGGGGCGCGAGCCGCTCCGTCGCGCGCCCGCGCAGGACGTCCTCGTCCACGTCGCCGACGTAGGCCGCCACCACACGCTGTCCCCACCGGTCGTCGGGTCGTCCGAACACGGCCACCTCGACCACGCCGGGGACGTCCTCCAGCGCGGCCTCGACCTCGGCCGGGTAGACGTTCACGCCACCGCTGATCACGAGGTCGCTGCGCCGGGCGTCGAGGTGCACGTAGCCGTCCTCCACCCGCCCGAGGTCGCCGACGGTGAACGCCGGCCCCGCGGCCGTCTCGCGCCACGCGTCGGCCGTCTTGTCGTCGTCGCGCCAGTAGGTGAAGCGTCCCCACGGCGGGACGACGCACCAGAGCAGGCCGTCGTCGTCGACCGTCACGACCCGTCCCGGCCGCGCACGACCGACCGTGCCGGGGTGCTCGCGCCACTCCTGCGCACGGCAGGCGGTCCACTGTCCCTCGGTCGATCCGTAGAACTCCCAGACCGCGTCGACGCCGAAGCGGTCGTGCGCCCACCGGCGGACCGGCTCGGGGCAGGGGGCCCCGGCGTGTGCGACGAGGCGGAACGAGGAGAGGTCGGGGTGGCAGCCGGTGTGGTCGACGTGCTGCCGCAACCGCTGCAGGTGCGCCGGGACGCAGAACATCGTCGTCGGGCGCACCGTCTCGACGGCGTCGAGGAACGCGGCGGGCTCGAAGCGCGGCAGCACCGCGATGCCGCCCCCGGCCAGCAGGGTCCCGGTGGCGAAGCGCAGGGGAGCGGAGTGGTAGATCGGCGACACCACGAGGTCGACGTCGGTGGCGCAGAACCCCCACAGCTCGCGCTCCTCGGCCACCAGCTGCGCCGCGTCGCCCGCGTCGAGCAGGCCCGACCACACGCCCTTGGGTCGGCCGGTCGTGCCCGACGTGAAGTGCATGGGCCGACAGCGCGGGGCGGCGTCGAGCTCCGTCGGTTCGCCGTCGAGCAGGGCGTGCAGCTCGTCGGCGCTCTCCACGACCAGCGCGGCATCGAGGTCGTCGAGGATGCGCGACCGCTCCCACGGGGTGAGTCGCGGGTCGAGCGGCACCGGCACGACGCCGCTCCGGCAGGCTCCGAGCACGACGCTCGCGTAGTCCGGCTCGCCAGGGCAGAGCAGCACCAGGCGGTCACCCTCGCGCAGCCCACGCCCCCGGAGCGCGCCGGCCACGCGGGCCTGGTCGTGCCGGCTCCGCTCGGCCGTCAGCACCTCCACGTCGCTCTCCCTTCGTGAGAGGTCGGTCACAGCCCCCGCGGGGCGACGGGTGTGGATCGTCACGAGTGCGTGAACTCAGGCACAAAGTATGCTTCAGTGGTTGATCGGTCTTGTCCCCCCTCCGTCTGAAGGTGATCGTCTGTGGCTTCTTCGCGCCACAAGCACGCCGTCCCGCGGCGTGCCGGACGCGGAACCACGTCCCCCGCTCCCCGCTCCACCGCCCCCGCTCGACACAGCAGCCGGCACTCGGCGCCGTCCCCCTGGCGCCGTCAGGTCATCAAGGTCGCCATGCCCACCGTCGGCGCCCTTGCGGTGCTCGGTGCCGCGGTCGCCGTGGTGTCCTCCGACGCCGAGGTCGCGCCGGCCTCGGCCAGCGTCGCCGCCCCGGCCGACGACATCATCACCGAGGCGCTCGCCGACACCCCCGAGGTCAACCGCAGCGCCGAGCGTCCCGAGCTGCCCGACGAGGACACGGTCGCGGTCGACGTGACCGGCCAGAAGGTCGCCCTCGAGGACGGCGTGACGATCCACGCCGACGCCGACTCCGACTCCCCGGTGCTCAAGAAGGTCGACCAGGGCGACGTGCTGGACGTCACCGGCGAGAAGAAGGACGGCTGGAGCGAGGTCGTCTACAAGGGGCTTCCGCGCTGGGTCAGCACGAAGAAGATCGCCGACGACCTCCCGCTCGGCACCGAGCCGTGCCCCAAGCTCTCCGAGAGCGGCATGCAGCCCGACACCGTCAAGGTGTTCCGGGCCGTGTGCGCCAAGTTCCCGGAGATCTCGTCGTACGGCGCGATCGCCGGCCGAGGTGAGCACGCCACCGGCCACGCTCTCGACATCATGGTCCGCGGTCCGCTGGGCGACCAGATCGCCGCGTTCCTGCAGGAGAACCGGGCCGAGCTCGGCATCGAGTACCTCATCTGGGAGCAGCGCATCTGGCGTCCGGCCACGTCGAACAGCTGGCGGGGCATGAGCAGCCGCGGTGGCGACACGGCCAACCACTTCGACCACGTGCACGTCACGACCTACGGCAACGCCGCCACCGGCTGAGCCCGGCTCGTGCACGCATGACGCTCCAGGTCGGTCTCACCGGCGGCATCGGCTCGGGCAAGAGCACCGTCAGCGCGCGGCTGTCCGAGCTGGGCGCCGTGGTGGTGGACTACGACCTGTTGGCGCGTGAGGCCGTCGAACCCGGCTCCACGGCTCTGGCGGCCATCGGCGCGCGCTTCGGTGACGACGTGATCGCCCCGGACGGGACGCTGGACCGGCCGGCCCTGGGGTCGGTCGTCTTCGCCGACGAGCAGGCCCGGCGCGACCTCGAGGCCATCACCCACCCCGCCATCCGCGAGCTCGCCGCCGCGCGGGTCGCCCAGGCTCCCGCAGAGTCGGTCGTGGTGCACGACCACCCCCTCCTCGTGGAGATGGGGATGGCCGGGCAGTGCGACACGGTGGTCGTGGTCGACGTCCCGACCGACGTCCAGGTCGAGCGGCTCGTCGAGCAGCGCGGGATGACCGAGGCCGACGCCCGGGCCCGTCTGGCTGCCCAGACGTCGCGGGAGGAACGCCTCGCCGTCGCGGACGAGGTGCTCGACAACAGCGGGACCCGCGAGCAGCTCCTCGACGCCGTCGACGCCCTCTGGGAACGCCTCGCCGGCTGACCCGCGTCCGGCACGGTGCGAGGCTCACGCCCGTCTCCGCGACCGTCCGCACATGACGAAGCCGCCCTGTCGGGGGAGGCAGGGCGGCTTCGCGTGGGGTGGCGGTCCCTGAGCGTGTCAGGCCGCCAGGTCGGGGTCGGCGATCTTGCGCAGCGTCACGAGCGCCTGGCGCTCGAGCTGGCGGACCCGCTCGGCGGAGATGCCGTGGCGCTTGCCGATGTCGGCGAGCTTCTGCTGACGGCCGTCGAGCAGGCCGTAGCGGGCTCGCACGATGTCGGCCTCGCGCGGACCGAGGTGGTCGATCAGCGTGCTGATCAGGTGCTTGGTCTCGTCGTCGAGCACCGCCAGGTCGGGACCGGGCGACGTGTCGCGGGCGATGAGGTCACCCAGCGAGGTGTCGCCGTCGTCGTCGACCGGGGTGTCGAGGCTCACGTGGTCGCGACCCCAGGACAGCAGGTCGATCACGCGGTCGACGTCCATGCCGAGCTCCTCGGCGATCTCCTGCGGCTCCGGGTCGTAGCCGAGGGTCCGCTCCAGCGTGCGGCGAGCAGCCGTGACCTGGTTCAGCTCCTCGACCACGTGCACGGGCAGCCGCACGACGCGTGCCTGCTGCGCGATGCCTCGGGTGATCGCCTGCCGCACCCACCACGTGGCGTAGGTGGAGAACTTGAAGCCCTTGGCGTAGTCGAACTTCTCGACCGCGCGGATCAGGCCGGTGTTGCCCTCCTGCACCAGGTCGAGCATCGGCATGGCCGAGCGCCCGTACTTGCGGGCGATGGAGACGACCAGACGCAGGTTGGCCTGCACGAACTCCTGCTGCGCACGCTCGCCCTCGGCGGCGATGAACTCCAGCTCCTCGCGGGTAGCGCGCTTGGGCGCACCGCCCTTGGCGCGGCCGACGCGTCCCTCGTCGAGCAGGTGCTGGGCGTACAGCCCGGCCTCGATGCTCCGGCTGAGCTCGACCTCGCGGGCGGCGTCCAGCAGCGGCGTCCGGGCGATCTCGGCCAGGTACATGCCGACGCTGTCCTTGCCCTCGGCGCTCTCGTGCCTCGTTGACGTCATCTGAATACGCCTCCCATCGTGTCTGTACCAGTGCAACGCACCGGATCGCCCTCTGATTCCGCTCTCAGGGTCTTCTTGGCAGGTGTTGGCCGGGGTCTCAGTCCCAGCACGGCGGTCGGTCCGGCACGGGGTGGTGCGCGGGAGGCGCGCGGACGGCTAGGTTGTCCTTACCCAATTCTCAGCATGAAAGGTCTACCCATGGCAGCCGACTTCAAGGCGCTCTCCCGCAACGATCAAGGTGCACTCGTCGCCGGGGTGCTCGCGCTCCTCTTCTCCTTCTTCGGGGCGTACGTCGTGGCTTCCGTGGACGGTGGCGACGACCTGCCGATCTCCGTCGACACGTCGAGCGGGGTGAACGCCTGGAACAGCTGGGCGACCCTCGGCATGCTGCTCATCCTCGTCGCGGTCGCGGTCGTGGCGATCAAGGCCTTCGCCGCGCAGAGCCTGCCGGACACCGTGCCGTGGCGACTCGTGGCCCTCGCAGCCGCTGGTCTCGGCACCTTGCTCGTGATCCTGCGTGCCCTGACCGCCGACGGCGGCGGCAGCTTCGGCAGCGTCAGCGTCAGCGTCGGTCCCGGCTGGTCCGGCTGGCTGCTCTTCATCGCCGCCATCGCGCTCACCGTGTTCACGGCGCTCGCGTTCAAGGACTCCGGCGAGAAGCTTCCCGAGGTCAACAAGAAGAACGACCCGCCGGCGGCCTGAGCCGACCGGTGGTCAGGCGGTGAACGGTGGTCGGTCGTCCAGGGCGACCGACCGCCGTCCCGCCCAGCGCCACACCCGCGCAGTGAGGTCACGGTCCTCGTCGGTGACGAGGTTGCCCATGACCCGCAGAGCGATCGTCATGAGCGTGTGGGACCGCATGCCCAGCGGGCCGAGCGTGGGCAGCAGGCGCGGGACCGTGATGAGCCCCGCGAGGCGCCGTGCGATGGAGAACGCCTCGCCGTAGTGGCCGACGAGGAGCTCGGGCCAGGCCGTCGAGAGGTCGGCCCCCGAGGTCATCAGCTCCGCCCCCACCCGGCCGGTCTCGAGGCCGTAGTCGATGCCCTCGCCGTTGAGCGGGTTGACGCACCCGGCGGCGTCGCCGACCAGGATCCAGTTGGGTCCGGCCACGCCGGAGACCGCGCCGCCCATGGGCAGCAGCGCCGACGTCGGCATCCGCAGCTCGGGGCCGAGCTCCCACTCGTCACGTCGCAGCTCGGCGTAGTACTGCATGAGCGGTCGGATCTGCAGCGCCGCGGGTCGCTTGGCCGTGGCCAGGGCGCCGACGCCGAGGTTCACCTCGCCGCCCTCGCCGGCGGTGCCGAGCGGGAAGATCCACCCGTACCCGGGCAGGAGTGAGGAGTCCTCGTCACGCAGCTCGAGGTGCGAGGAGATCCAGGGGTCGTCGGCGCGGCCGGACTTCACGTACGACCGGCCGGCGACACCGTAGGCGGTGTCGCGGTGCCACTCACGGCCCAGCACCTTGCCCAGGGGGGAGCGGACGCCGTCGGCCACGACGAGCCGGTCGCACCGGACCACGTGGCGCTGCTTGTCCGGTCCCACGGCGAACACGACGCCCGTGACCCGACCCGAGCTGTCGCGCTCGGCGTCGACCGCGCGCGCGTGGTCGAGGGGGCGGGCGCCGTCGGCCAGCGCGACGTCGCGGATCCGCGCGTCGAGCTGGGTCCGGGGGACCGCCGAGCCGTGGTCGGGCAGCGAGCCACCGGGCCAGGGCAGCAGCAGCTCCTGGCCGAAGCCGGCGGCCCGCAGGCCGCGGTTGGTGCCGAAGGAGCGCGTCCACGTGCCCAGGCCCAGCCGGTCGAGCTCGGCGATCGCCCGGGGGGTGAGTCCGTCACCGCACGTCTTGTCGCGCGGGAAGGTGGCGGCGTCGGCCAGCACGACGTCGGCGCCGGCCCGTGCGGACCAGGCGGCGGCAGCGGCTCCGGCCGGCCCCGCGCCGACCACGAGGACGTCGGTGCGCTCGGGCAGGGTCATGCCCCCGATCATCCCACCCCGTGCCAGGATGGCGCGCATGGCCTCACCGTCGTCCGCTCCGTCCGCGGGCCCCGGCACAGTCCGTTTCGCGTCGTCGGGCTCGTCGTACTACGCCGTGGTGCTCGCGCTGTTCTGCACGATCATCGTGGTCTCGAACATCGTGGCCGCCAAGCCCATCGAGATCGGCACGGGCTCGTTCAGCCTCGGCCCGGTCCAGGTCTGGCCCCTGCTCGTGGACGGTGGAGCCGTGCTGTTCCCCCTCGCCTACGTCCTGGGCGACGTCGTGGCCGAGGTGTACGGCTTCCGGGCAGCCCGCCGGGCCGTGCTGGTGGGCTTCGCGTGCGCGGTCCTGGCCGTCCTGACGTTCGCGGTCGTCCAGCGGATCCCGGGCGCATCGTTCTACGCCAACCAGGACGCGTACGAGGCGGTGCTGGGCCCGGTCGGCCAGATCGTCCTGGCCAGCGTGGTCGGCTACGTCTGCGGGCAGCTCACGAACGCCTGGGTGCTCACCCGCATGAAGGCCCGCACCGCAGAACGCGCGCTCGTCGTGCGGCTGGCGTCGTCGACCGGCGTCGGCGAGCTGGTCGACACGTTCCTGTTCTGCGCCATCGCCGCGTCGGCCATCGGCATCACCGGGTTCGGCGGCTTCCTGAACTACTTCGTCGTGGGCGTGCTGTTCAAGTGCGCGGTCGAGCTGCTCGTCATGCCGGTCACCGTGACGGTCATCGCGCGGCTGAAGGCGGCCGAGCCGACGTACTGACGGCCGGTCGGTTCAGCGCGACGCCGCGATGCGGCCGAGCGTCTCGTCGCGCAGGTCGTCGAACGTGCCGTCCTCGATGGCGCCGCGCATCCGGTCGACCAGCCGCACGACGTAGCGCTCGTTGTGGATCGTGGTGAGCGTGGCCGCCACGTACTCCTTGGCCTTGAACAGGTGATGCAGGTAGGCGCGGGTGTAGTGCGCGCAGGTGTAGCAGTCGCAGCCGTCCTCGATGGGCTCGAAGCGACGCCGTGACGCGGCGACCAGCAGGTTCTCGCGTCCGTCGGCGGTGTACACGCGCGACGACCGCGCCACCCTGGACGGGCCCACGCAGTCGAAGGTGTCCGCCCCTGCCTCGACCGCCGCGAACAGGTCGTCCGGCTCGCCGATGCCCAGCAGGTGTCGGGGCCGGTCCTCGGGCAGCTCGTCGGTGACCCATCCGACGATGGTCGCGAGGTTCTCCTTCTCGATGGCGCCGCCGATGCCGAAGCCGTCGAAGCGGGTGCCGTCGACGTCCAGGGCGGCGAGGTCGCGGGCCGCACGGCGGCGCAGGTCCTCGTGCTGGGCGCCCTGGACGACGCCGAACAGGGCCGGGGCGGGGGTGCCGGGCCCGGGGCCGCCGGAGGGGCCGGACCGAGACGCGCGTTCGGCCGCGAGTCGGCCGTGCTCGGCCAGGCACCGGGCCGCCCAGGCCTGCGTGCGGGCGAGGGCCTCCTCCTGGTAGGTCCGGGAGTCGAGCAGGGTCGTGAGCTCGTCGAAGGCGAAGATGATGTCGGCGCCCAGGCGGTGCTGGATGCCCATCGACACCTCGGGCGTGAAGCGGTGCGTGGATCCGTCGAGGTGACTGCGGAACGTGACGCCCTCCTCGTCGACGTGCGCCAGGCGGTCCTTGTCCGTGGCGATCACGTCGGCGGCGTCCGTGGACGCGTCCATCGACAGGGTCTTGCGATAGCCGGAGCCGAGGCTCATCACCTGGAACCCGCCGGAGTCGGTGAAGGTGGGGCCGTCCCAGCCCATGAAGCGGCCGAGTCCGCCGGCGGCCTCCACGACGTCGTCGCCGGGCTGGAGGTAGAGGTGGTAGGCGTTCGCGAGCAGCGCCTGCGCGCCCAGCTCGGCCATCGCCTCCGGCAGGACCGCCTTGACCGTGGCCTTGGTGCCCACGGGGACGAAGGCCGGTGTCCGGATGGCGCCGTGGGCGGTCGTGATGGTGCCGGTGCGTCCGGCCCGCCCGTCGAGTCGGGCCTCGACCTCGAAGAAGGATGGGGTCGTCATGGGTCCGTCGGTCACCGCCTCATCCAAGCACCCCGACGACGGCGTGGTCTCAGCCCAGCCCGTCGAGGCCGCGCAGCAGGTGCCATGCGGGCAGGAGGGCCGCCGTGGTGACGACCACGAACACGGCGTTCCAGAGCGCCGCGGGAAGGTGCGTGAGGCGGGCCAGCACGTCGGCGTCCGACGTGGCGGAGCGGGAGCGACGGCGGCTCGACCACAGCTCGACCGTCGTGCGCGGCCCGCCCACGAGCAGGAAGGAGGCGAGGGCCACGACGGCGAGCTGCTGGACCCCCTCGTCGGTGCGCCAGACGAGGTAACCCACGACCAGGGCGGCGAGGCCCACGACGAGCAGGCCGAACCAGTTGCGGATGAAGACCAGCATGCCGGTCACGACGGCCAGGGCGATCCACAGCGCCCAGGCGGTGCTGCCGAGCGCGGCCGTGGCGAGCATCCCGAGGCCCAGGGCGGTGGGGGACAGGTACCCGGCCGCCGCCGTCGCGACCATGCCCGGCCCGCGCGGACGTCCGACCGACGTGGTGAGCCCTGAGGTGTCACGGTGCAGACGCACGCCGTTGAGCCGGCGTCCGGTCAGCACCGCGACGAGGGCGTGCCCGGCCTCGTGCACGAGGGTGACGACGTGTCGGCCGGGCCCCCAGCCCCACGGCAGCAGCGCCGCTGCGGCACCGACCGCGACGGGCACCCACGGACTCACGGGTGCCCGCCGGACGGAGGGTTCGGGGCGGCCACGACTCAGGTGGCCGGCCGGTCGACCAGCTCGACGCGGGTGGCGTCGCGCGCCGACTCGCCCAGGGCCGCGGCGAGGCGATGCATCGCCGCCCCCTCGCGGTGGCGGCTCTGCCGGTCCAGCGTCAGACCGAGGGCCGTGTGCGCCCAGCCGCTCGTCGGCTCGAGCGCGATGAGCCGACGGAAGGCGGCCTCCGCGGGTGCCAGCTGCGCCGCGGCGAAGTGCGAGCGCGCGAGCAGCTCCCACGCCGACGCGTTGTCGGGCACCTCGTCGACCACACGCCGCAGGACCCGCACGGCGTCGCGGGGGTAGCGCGAGTCGAACAGCTCCTCACCCAGGCGGAAGGCCTCGAAGGCGTCCATCGCGGCGATCTTCTCGTCGGACAGGTTCGGGGTCAGGTAGATGGTCATGGGGTCCTCCTCCCAGAGGTCACGGGGTCGTGATCGCGCTGGTCAACGTCGGGTCGGGTCCGTTCATTCCTGGTCGACGGGTGGCTCGGTGGTGGCCGTGGCGGTCGGTGCGGGCGTGGGCGTGGGGGTGGCCGTCGGGGTGGGCGTCGCGGTGGCCGTGGGCCGGCGGGTCGGCGTCGGCGTGGCGGCCGGGTCGGGCGACGAGGACTCCCGCGGCTCGGCGTCCTCGGTGGGCTCGGCCTTGCTCCCACCGCCGAACGGGTTGCCGATCCGGGCGTTGTCGGGATCGGAGCCGTAGGCCTTGTCGGTGACGATCTCGTAGGCGCCCATCGCGAGGCCGGACACCGCCAGGATGATCGCCGTGGTGAGCGCGACCGTCCTCCAGCGGATGGACCGACGAGGGTCCTCGACCACCTCGGCGCCCTTGACCTGCTCGTGGGTGGCCTCGCTCACGGCGGCGAGCGCCTCGGCGGTGTGACCGGGCTCGACGTCGGTCTCGACGAACGTGCCGCTGTCGGTCTGGACGATGAGGGTGCGGCCACGGTCGAGCGTGCTGGCGTAGAAGGTCGACGTGATCGTCACGACGAGGCTGCCGAGCGCCGCGCCGATGATCGTGCCGCCCACGCCCAGCGCCGAGGCGACCCAGGCCGACGTCATCGCGGCGAGAGCGCCGGCCAGGACCTGGAACCACGACAGTCCGCTCAGGAACGAGCGCTCGCGGGTGTCGGGGGAGTCGGGCATGGCGTCCAGGGTAGAGGGGCCGACCCACCCGTCCGAGCCCCGCGAGGACGTTCGGGTCGCGTCGGGCGGGTCCACGCGCCGGGCCACGGCACGCCTCCACGCTTCTGTCGGTCCTGGTTGGGAGACTCGGGCCATGGCTTCCTCGACGGCACTTCTGCTCGGTCTGCTGGTGGGCATCGCGCTCGGTGCGGTGGTCGGTGCCCTGGTGGATCGTGCGCGTCGGCAGGACGTG
This sequence comes from Aeromicrobium sp. Leaf289, assembly GCF_001423335.1. NCBI lineage: Bacteria > Bacillati > Actinomycetota > Actinomycetes > Propionibacteriales > Nocardioidaceae > Aeromicrobium > Aeromicrobium sp. Leaf289. The sequence goes on from NZ_LMNK01000004.1 coordinate 307,420, forward strand.
GTCTGCGGTCACGAGGACCCCGCCGTGGTCGAGGCGCGGCACACCGCCGAGATCAGCGAGCTCCGGCACGACGCCCAGGTGCAGCTGGCCGAGGTCCGGCACGCGGCCGCCGTCGAGCAGGCGCAGCTCGAGAGCTCGCTCGCCTCGGCACGTGCCGCGGTGGAGGCGCGTCTGGCCGCGGTCGCGGCGGAGGCCAAGGAGCTGCGTGAGCAGGTCGGCGTCGCGCAGCAGCAGTACCGCGACGCGGTGGAGCGTCACCGGCGCGAGGAGCAGAAGCGTGAGGCCTCCGGTGCCGCCGAGAGCAAGGTGCTGCAGCAGCTGGCTCCCGTGGCCGCCCAGCTCAAGGGCATGCAGGCCAAGGTCGACGAGCTGGAGCAGCAGCGCGCCGAGCAGCACGGCCAGCTGGCCGAGCAGCTCCGGGTCACCCGCGAGACGGCGGCGCAGTCCAAGCAGGCGGCCGAGGCGCTGTCCGCCGCCCTGAGCAACAACGCCGTCCGCGGCACCTACGGCGAGACCCAGCTGCGCACGCTCGTGGAGTCGGCCGGGCTGCTCAACCGCATCGACTACTCGGTGCAGGAGTCGATCACGGCCGACAGCGGTGCACGCCGCCCCGACATGGTCATCAACCTGCCCGGGGGCAAGCGCCTGGCGATCGACGCCAAGGTGCCGTACCGCGCGTTCATCGAGGCCTACCGCGACGAGCTCGACGACGACCGGCGCAAGCAGGTCCGCCTCCAGCACGCCCGGGCCGTCAAGTCGCACGTCGACACCCTCGCCTCCAAGCAGTACTGGACCGGGCTGGAGGAGAGCCCCGAGTTCACGATCGCGTTCATCCCCAACGAGGCGATCCTCAACGACGCGCTCGACGCCGATCCCGGTCTCATGGAGCACGCCTACAGCCAGGGCATCGCGCTGGCGACCCCGGTCAACCTCTGGGCCGTGCTCAAGACCGTCGCGCTCACCTGGAAGCAGGAGCAGATGGCCGAGAACGCGCTCGAGCTCGTCGCGCTCGGCCGCGAGCTCTACAAGCGCCTCGGCACGCTCTCGGGCCACGTGTCCAAGCTCGGCCGCACGATCGAGCGCTCCGTCGACGACTACAACAAGCTCGTCGGCTCGCTCGATCGCCAGGTCATCTCCACCGCCCGCAAGCTCGACGCCGTCGACGAGGCCGCCCAGCTCGGCAGCATCGCCACCATCGAGGACACGCACGTGCGGAAGCTGAACGCCCCCGAGCTCGCCGCCGACACGGCGCCGCAGGTCGGGCCTGTCGCGGCGGCGCCCGAGCCGGAGCCGGCCGTGCCCGCACCGCCGGCGGCGGTCGACGAGCAGGACCTCTTCGCCGACCTCGAGCGCGAGGAGCTCGAGGTCGACATGGTCACGCCCTCCGACGCCGAGCGGGGCCGCGACGTCGGCTGACCCGACGTCACGGCTCGATCAGGCGAGTGCCTGCTCGAGGTCGGCCAGCAAGTCTGCGGTGTCCTCGATGCCCACGCTGAGACGCACCAGGTCGTCGGGGACCTCGAGCACGGAACCGGCCGTGGAGGCGTGGGTCATCGCGCCGGGGTGCTCGATGAGGGACTCGATGCCGCCGAGGCTCTCGGCCAGGGTGAAGATGCTCGTGCGGGCGCACAGGTCGAGCGCGGCCTGACGTCCTCCGGCCAGGCGCAGCGACACCATGCCGCCGAACCGGCGCATCTGGCGCGCGGCTGCCTCGTGGCCCGGGTGGTCCGGCAGACCCGGGTACAGGACCGAGGCCACGGCGGGATGGCCGACGAGCAGGTCGACGACCGCCTCGGCGTTGGTGCAGTGCTGCTCCATGCGGACCGCGAGCGTCTTGGCGCCACGCAACGTGAGGTAGGCGTCGAACGGCCCGGGGACCCCGCCTGCACCGTTCTGCAGGAAGCCGAACCCGGCGTCGAGCTCGGCGTCGTCGGTCACGAGCGCGCCACCCACGACGTCGGAGTGGCCGCCCAGGTACTTGGTGGTCGAGTGCAGCACCACGTCGGCACCGAGCCTCAACGGCTGCTGCAGGTAGGGCGAGGCGAACGTGTTGTCGACCACGAAGCGTGCGCCTGCGTCGTGGGCGACCTCGGCCACGCGCTCGATGTCGGCGATGTTGAGCAGCGGGTTGGTGGGCGTCTCGACCCACACGACCTTGGTGGCGGACGTGATCGCGGCGCGCACCGCGTCGACGTCGTTGACGGCCACCGGGGTGTAGGAGATGCCCCACTGCGTGAACACCTTGTCGATGAGCCGGAAGGTCCCGCCGTAGGCGTCGTCGGGGATCACGAGGTGGTCGCCGGGACGAAGCAGGGTCCGCAGGGCGGCGTCGGTGGCAGCCATGCCGGACGAGAACGCCCGGCCGTGCCGGCCGTCCTCCAGCGACGCGAGGTTGGCCTCGAGGGCCGCGCGCGTGGGATTGCCGGTGCGGGCGTACTCGTAGCCGCCGCGCATGCCGCCGACGCCGTCCTGGGCGAAGGTGCTGGAGGCGTAGATCGGGACGTTGACCGCACCCGTGGCCGGGTCGGGCTCGTGGCCGGCGTGGATCGCACGGGTCGCGAAGCCGCGCGGGTCGAGCTCGTGCTGGCTCTTCTCGTCGCTCATACGTGAACCCCCAGGAGGTCGTGACGGGTGAGGACGCCCAGCGGCTTGCCGTCCTCGATGACCATGACGGCGTCGCTCTCGCCGAGCGCCTCGAGGGCCGCGTCGAGGTCCTCGTTGGCGCCCAGCAGGGGGAGCGGCGCCTCCATGTGCTTGGAGACCGGGTCGGTGAGGGCGGCGCGGCCCTCGAAGACGGCGCTGATGAGCGTGCGCTCGCTGACGCTGCCCGCGACCTCACCGATGACGACGGGCGGCTCCGCGCCGACGACGGGCATCTGGGAGACCCCGTACTCGCGCAGGATCTCGATGGCGTCGCGGATGGTCTCGGACGGGTGCGTGTGCACGAGTGCCGGCAGGTCGCCGCTCTTGCGGCGCAGCACGTCGCCGACGCTGGGGCGGTCGGTCCGGCCGTCGAGCGGCTCGCGCAGGAACCCGTACGACGACATCCAGTCGTCGTTGAAGATCTTGGACAGGTACCCGCGGCCCCCGTCGGGCAGCAGCACGACGACGACGGCGTCGGGACCCTCGCGCTCGGCGACCTGGAGGGCGGCGACGACGGCCATGCCGCAGGAGCCGCCGACGAGCAGGCCCTCCTCGCGGGCGAGGCGCCGCGTCATGTCGAAGGCGTCGGCGTCGGAGACGGCGATGATCTCGTCGGCGATCTCGGGGTCGTAGGCGCTCGGCCAGAAGTCCTCGCCCACGCCCTCCACGAGGTACGGGCGGCCCGTGCCGCCGGAGTACACCGATCCCTCGGGGTCGGCGCCGACGACCTTGACTCGGCCGCCGGAGACCTCCTTGAGGTACCGCCCGGCGCCGGTGATCGTGCCGCCGGTCCCGACGCCTGCGACGAAGTGGGTGACCGTGCCGTCGGTGTCGGCCCAGATCTCCGGACCGGTCGTCTCGTAGTGCGAGGCGGGCCCGGCCGGGTTCGAGTACTGGTCGGGCTTCCAGGCGTTCGGGGTCTCGCGCACCAGGCGGTCGGAGACGTTGTAGTAGCTGTCGGGGTGCTCGGGCGGCACGGCCGTGGGGCACACGACGACCTCGGCCCCGTAGGCGCGCAGGGTGTTGCGCTTGTCCTCGCTGACCTTGTCGGGGCAGACGAAGATGCAGGTGTACCCGCGCTGCTGGGCCACCAGCGCGAGCCCGACCCCGGTGTTGCCCGACGTCGGCTCGACGATGACCCCGCCGGGCTTGAGGGCACCGGAGGCCTCGGCCTCGTCCACCATCTTGACGGCGATGCGGTCCTTGGAGCTGCCGCCGGGGTTGAGGTACTCGATCTTGGCCGCCACCAGGGCAGATCCTGCCGGGACGACGCTGGACAACTTCACGAGCGGGGTGCCGCCCACGAGGTCGACCACGTGATTCGCGATGCGCATGCTGCTCATCCTGCCACCCGGCCGATGCGGGCGACCCCGAGGCGCTGCCGCCGTCACCACGTGGGCGGGCGGCAGCTCCTCACCGGGGTCGGCTCAGACGACGGCACCGTCGGCGCTGCGTCCGTCGTCGATCTGGGCGTACTTGTCGACGACCTTGGGCTTCCGCTCCGGGTCGTGCGGCCAGCGCTCCTCCAGCACGACCGCCAGGGCGGACGCGGTGAAGATCGTCGACAGGATGCCGATCGACAGGCCGAGGAGCAGGGCGATCGCGAAGTCGGTGAGCGAGTCGCCGCCGAGGACCGCGAGCGCAGCCAGGATGAACATCGCGCCGAGGCCGGTGTTCACGGTGCGGGGGATCGTCTGCAGGATCGCCTCGTTCACGACCTCCCGTAGCTTGCGGCCGCGGTTGTCGCCGGTGTGCTCACGGATGCGGTCGAACACCACGATGGTGTCGTTGACCGCGAGGCCGATGATCGAGAGGACCGCAGCCAGGAACACGCCGTCGATCGGCTTGCCCCACCAGGCGAAGATGCCGACGACCGTCAGCACCACCGACGACATGGACAGCTGGGCCGAGACCGCGTAGGTCCAGCGGAACCGCCACGCGAGGTAGAGCATCTGGGCGGCGATCGCGATGCCGAAGGCGATGAGCGCCTTGTCGCGCAGCTCCTTGCCCAGGCTCGGGCCGATCAGCTCGTCCCTCTCCTTGGTGGCCTCGCCGGCAACGGTCTCGACCGCCTCCTCGACCTGGACGGCCTCCTCGTTGGAGATGTCGTCGAGCCGGACGGTGACGTTCTCGCTCTGTCCGTCGCCGGAGGACTCCTGCACGACGGCACGCGGGAAGCCCGCGTCGGAGACGGCCGTGCGGACGTCCTCGACGTCGGCCGTCTGGGCGGTGGAGAACTCCAGGATCCGGCCGCCGGTGAACTCGACACCGAGGTTGAGACCGCGCAGCAGGATGCCGCTGACCGACACACCGGCGACGACCAGCGTGATCGCGATCCACGTGCCGCTGCGCTTCATCAGGTCGGGACCGCGCTCGTTGAGCCACTTGCGCACGGGTCCGGTGTTGGCGATGCCGGTGACGCCCGGACGCTTGCGCAGCACGGACCGCTTCACGGCCCACTCGGTGAGCACCCTCGCGACGACCAGCGCCGAGAACATCGACGCGATCGTGCCGATGGTCAGCGTCACGCCGAAGCCCTTGACCGGGCCGGATGCCAGGACGAACAGCAGCCCCGCCGCGAGGATCGTGGTGACGTTCGAGTCGAGGATGGCCGACCACGCCTTGTTGAAGCCGGTCGTCAGCGACAGGTGGAGGTTGCCGTTCTTCTCGTACTCCTCACGCGCTCTCTCGAACACGAGCACGTTGGCGTCGATCGCCAGTCCGATGGCCAGGACGAAGCCGGCCAGTCCGGGCAGGGTCAGGGTCGCCCCGATCCAGACGAGCAGGCCGTAGGAGATGGCGGCGTACGTGGCCAGGCCGAGCGTGGCCATGAACCCGATGGCGCGATAGACGAGCACGATGAACAGGCCGGTCAGGATGATGCCGATGATGCCGGCCTCGATGGAGGCGTCGATGGCGGCGGCACCGAGGGTGGCGCCGACGGTGCGCTGCTCGATGACCTCGACCGGCACGGGGAGCGCGCCGCCCTTGATGAGCACGGCGAGGTCGTCGGCCTCGGCCTGCGTGAAGCTGCCCGTGATGCTGGTGCTGTTGCCGCCGCCCGACGTGCACAGGTCGGGCTGGACGGCGGGGGAGGAGATGATGTCCTCGTCGAGCAGGATCGCGACCCGGTTCCCGCCCGCGGTGTTGGCGCAGGCCGCGGCGACGAGGTCGCGCCAGCCCGAACGTCCCTCGCCGGCGAAGTCGACGTTGACGACCCACTGGCCGATGCTCTGCTGCGGCTGGGCGGCCTGCGCGTCGGAGACGCCCTCGCCGTCGATGACCGTGGGTCCGAGCAGGAGCGGCTGGCCCTGCTCGTCGGCGGCGACGACCTGGCCCTCCTCGGGCTCCTGGCCCTCGGTGGCCGGGCTCAGCACCTCGTGGAACGACAGCTGGGCGGTCTGGCCGATGACCTCGGCCGCCTCACGGGGGTCCTGGACGCCCGGCAGCTCGACGATGATGCGCCGGTCGCCCGACTGCGCCAGCGTCGGCTCGGCCACGCCGAGGGCGTCGACGCGGCCGCGGATGACCTCCAGCGCTCGGGCGGTGGACTCCGCGTCGGCCTCGATCCGGTCGGTGCTCTGGGTCTCGAGGACGATCTGGGTGCCGCCCTCCAGGTCCAGTCCGAGGTTGGCCGGCTTGAAGTACGCGAAGGCGAGGGAGGCGGCGAGGACGGCGAAGGCCGTGATCGCGCGCCACAGAGGTGCACGGTTGCTCATGGAAGGACTTTCGAGGTGGTGGCGGGCTGCTGGACGGGGACCTCAGGCAGCCGGAGGACCTCGTACGAGCGGGCGCACCGCCTGCCCGGGCACGGGCACGACGGCGTGGACCGGGGCCGCGCCGCGCTCGAGCTCGGGAGCCTGGTCCGCCTCGACCGGCGGGAGGGACCACAGGTCGAGGTCCCGGTGGTCGGTGTGGTCGCCGGTGGACCGCACGTGGGCGGCGTGGTGCGTGGCCGACGACGCGTGCACCATGGTGGCCCGGTGCTGCGGCGACGCCTGCGCGACCCCGACCCCGGCCACGAGGAACAGCCCGACCACGGCGGCGCACACGGCGGCGGCCAGCGTGCGACGGGGTCCAGGCATGCGCTGCAGTCTAGGCGACGTGCGCGTGGAGCCGGTGGACGCGGCCACGGGGGTCACCCGCCTGGTCGGGGTCCTAGTCTCGGTGGCATGGATCTCGCGCAGCGTCCCCTCGGTCATTCCGGCATCCAGGTGCCCGTCGTCGGCATCGGGTGCAACGCCTTCGGCAGTCGGATCGACGCCGACCAGGTGCAGGAGGTCGTCGACGCCGCGATCGACCGCGGCGTGACGTTCTTCGACACCGCCGACACCTACGGGCTGGGAGCGAGCGAGGAGCTGCTGGGTGCCGCGCTGGGCTCGCGACGCGACGACGTCGTGGTGGCCACGAAGTTCGGCATGGACATGCAGGGCCGCAACGGCGACGACGGCGGGCGGCGGGGGAGCGCCGCGTACGTGCGCACGGCCGTGGAGGCCAGCCTGCGTCGGCTCGGCACCGACCACGTCGACCTCTACCAGCTGCACACCCCCGACCCGCTGACGCCGGTCGAGGAGACCCTCGAGGCGCTCGACGCCCTGGTGCAGGCGGGCACCGTGCGCGCGATCGGCTGCTCGAACTTCCAGGCCTGGCAGCTGGTCGACGCCGACTGGCGCAGCCGGTCGGCGGACCTGGCCCGCTTCGCGACCGCGCAGAACGAGTACTCGCTGTACAACCGCACGGCGGAGGTGGAGCTGGTCCCGGCGTGCGAGCAGCTCGACGTCGGGCTGCTGCCGTACTTCCCGCTGGCCTACGGACTGCTCACCGGCAAGTACCGGCGCGGCGAGGACGCTCCGTCCGGGACCCGTCTCGCAGCGCAGACGGAGCGGCTCGCCGGGGCCGACTGGGAGCGGATCGAGGCACTGCAGACCTTCGCCGACGAGCGGGACCTCACCCTCCTGCAGGTGGCCATGGGCGGACTGGCGGCCCAGGACGCCGTGACGAGCGTGATCGCCGGTGCGACCCGCCCCGAGCAGGTGCGCGCCAACGCCGACGCGGTCGGCTGGCTGCCGTCCGGGGACGACCTCGCGGCCCTGTCCGAGATCGGGGCCGCACGTCAGTCGTACACGACCTTCGCGCCTTCCTGAGGCGTCGGGGATGGGCCGAGGAGTGATGCGCCGGGCCGGGAAGCGCCTCACGGCGCGTGGCCGCTCGTAGCGGCTTCATTTGGGACCCGGGGCTTGCACCGACCCGGCGCGTGCACCAGCCTAACTCGCTCGCCGGCCCACACAAGCGACGAGCCGACCTGACCTCGTGACACATCCCACGCAGGGCTGCGGTGCCCGTCAGTGCAGGGAGCCGGACCGCTCCAGCGCCGCCGAACGGCGCAGGTGCTGGGCCATGTCGAGGAGCCGGGCCGCGCTGTGCGCATCGCCGTCGTCGAGCTGTCCGCGACCTACTCCCACGATATGGGCGAACGCGGCCGCCCGGTCGAGGACGACGTCGAGGTCGGTCACGACGATGCCGCGCACGACGGTGTCGACGAGCGCCACCACCTCGTCGGCGCCCGGGGGCTCGACGACGCCGGCGAGCACCTCGTGGACCGGGGCGAAGCCGCGGCCGGCGGCGAACTCCGCGGCGGCCTGCCGTGGCTGGCGGTGCACCCACTCACGCAGCAGGTACAACCGCCACAGGGCTCCCGAGAGCGTGTCGGGCGCGGCGTGCGACCAGAGCTCGGCGATGACGCCGAGTCCCTCGGCGTCGGAGAGGTGCAGCACCCGGTCCACCAGCTCGCGGTCGTCGCGGTCCAGCGGGCCGCGCACCAGCAGGTGCGCGATGCGGTGACCGGCAGCAGCCACCTCGGCGGGATCGGTGTCGTGCGCGAGCGCCTCGAACAGCTTCTGCCCCGGCAGGGACGGGCGATGGAAGTCGCTCATCGCGGACACCGGGCTGGCATGGGCACCACCGTATCCGCCGGGGCGTAGCCCGCCACCGGATCAGGCCGCCGAGCCGACCGTCGCCGCCGTGCGACGCGGACGCAGGTAGATCCACAGCACCGGGACCAGGTAAGCGACCCAGGCCACGACCTGCAGCACGGTGGGGTTCGGCTGGAAGTTGACGGTCCCCTTCAGCAGGGTCCCGTACCAGCTGTCGGGCGGGATGGTGCTGGACACGTCGAACGCGAGCGTGCCGAGACCGGGCAGGATGCCGGCCTCCTGCAGGTCGTGGATCCCGTAGGCCAGGACCCCGGCGGCGACCACGACCAGCAGCGCGCCGGTGACGGTGAAGAAGGTCGCCAGGTTGATGCGCACGGCTCCCCGGTAGATGAGGTAGCCGAGGCCCACCGCGACGAGGATGCCGCTGATCGCCCCGACGAACGGCTCCGCCGTGTAGCTGCCCGAGATGGTGGCCCAGATGATGGCGGCCGTCTCCAGGCCCTCGCGACCCACCGTCAGGAACGCCACCGTGGCGATCGCCAGGGGTCCGAGCTCGACGGCGGTGGCGAGCTCTCCCTCGAGTTCGCGCTTGAGCCCCCGTGCGGTGCGCCGCATCCAGAAGATCATCCACGTGACCAGCGCTGCGGCCAGGATCGACAGCGTTCCGCCGACGGCCTCCTGCCAGACGAAGGGCAGCTGCTCGAACACGAGCGTGACGACCGTGAACACCACGACCACGAGCGCGATGGCGCCCCCGACGCCGAGCCAGATGTACCGGGCGTCGTGGCGACGGTCGGTCCGCACGAGGTAGGCCAGCAGGATGCTGACGACGAGGCTGGCCTCGAGTCCCTCGCGCAGGCCGATCAGGAAGTTGGCGAGCACAACGACATGCTACTCAGGTTCGCCTTGCCTGACAGGGCTGCGCCTGTGAGATCGCCTACGGCTGCAGGGCGGCGGCCAGGTCGGTCGCGACGAGCTCGACCTGCCACGGGCGGGCGCCGGCCTCGGCCAGCGCATCGCCGACGTGGGCGACGTCGGGGGTGCTCGGGGGCTCCCAGGCCAGGGCGCGGACCAGCCCGGGGGAGATGAGGTTCTCGGTCGGCAGGTCGTTCTGCTCGGCGATGCGCGCGACGGCCTCGCGGGCGGCGGCCAGGCGTGCCGCGGCCTCGGGGTGCTTGTCGGCCCAGGCGCGCGGCGGAGGCGGTCCCTCGCGGTTCGGCGTGGAGTGTGGCAGCTCGTCCTCCGCCAGGGCCAGACCCTCCTCGACGGCGTCGAGCCACTCCTGGACGAAGCGGCGCGGACCGCGCGAGCGCATGACCGAGAGCTGGCGGAGCGCGGAGGCGTCGCGCGGTGCCTCGCGGGCGATCTCGAGGATCGAGGCATCGGGCAGGATGCGGCCCGGGGTGGTGTCGCGCTGCTCGGCGATGCGGTCGCGCGCCTCCCAGATCGCTCGGACGAGACCCAGGGTGCGTCGACCACGGGCGCGGTGGATGCCGGAGGTGCGACGCCAGCGCTCCTCGCGCTGAGGTGCACCGGTGAACGACAGCAGGGCCTCGAAGTCCTGGGCGGCCCACTCCCGCTTGCCGGTCCTCTCGAGGTCGGCCTCGATCAGGTTGCGCAGCTCGATCAGCACCTCGACGTCGAGCGCCGCGTACTCGAGCCACGGCTCGGGCAGCGGGCGGGTGGACCAGTCGGCCGCGGAGTGCTCCTTGGCCAGGCTGAGTCCGAGGTAGTGCTCCACGAGCGAGGCCAGCCCGACCCGAGGCAGGTTCAGCAACCGCCCGGCGAGCTCGGTGTCGAACAGCGCGGTGGGACGCAGGCCGATCTCGGCCAGGCACGGAAGGTCCTGGGTGGCGGCGTGCAGGATCCACTCCGCGTCACCGATCGCCTCGTCGAGGTCGGTGAGGTCGTCGAACGCGATCGGGTCGACGAGACCGGTGCCGCTGCCGTCGCGTCGCACCTGGACCAGGTAGGCGCGCTGGGAGTAGCGGTAGCCGGAGGCGCGCTCGGCGTCGAGGGCGACGGGCCCGGAGCCGAGGGAGACCCGGGCGCAGTAGTTGACGTAGTCGTCGACGGTGTCGATGACCGGAGGGAGCGGATCACGCAGCTGCAGGCGCGGCAGCGGGGGAGCGACCTCCTCGCTCCCGGGCGTGTCCGACGCGGACGAGCTCAACGACGTCCTCGACGTCGCTGCAGCGGGACCACCCCGGGGCTCAGCGGGGGAAGCCCGGCGAGGGTGCACAGCAGCTCGGACCAGGCCGCGACGTGGGCGCCGACCTCGGAGGTGGGCGTCCACGACGCGCGCACCTCGACCTGGGCGGACCCGGCGTCGTCGGCCATCTCGCCGAACGTCTCGGTGGTGACGACCGTGACGCTCCCGCTGGCCGCCGTGTGCGTGCCGCCGTGGGTCGCGAGCGCGTCGACCAGCCAGCTCCAGCCGACGCTGGCCAGGGCGGGGTCGGCGGCCATCTCGGCCTCGACCTCGGCGCGGGCGAAGGTGACGCAGCGGAACTCGCCGTTCCAGGCGTCGTTGCCCGCGGGGTCGTGGAGCAGGATGAAGCGCCCGGTGGCGACGTCGTCGCCGGCGACCTCCACGTCGCCGCTGAGCGCGTGGGCGTGCGGGGCGATGCGCTGCGGTGCCGGGATCTCGTCGATCGCGACCTCCGGGCGCAAGGGTGCGGCGTGCAGCTGCTCCAGGGCAGCCAGGAACGCTGGAGGAGTGTGATCGATCTCGCTGCGGACGCCCACAGGCCGATCGTAGGCACTCCGGGCCGCGTCGGGGTCCCGACACGCAGGGCCCGGCACCGCGGCTGCACCCTTCGGCCCTGTCCCTGCGAGAATCGGCCGGTGAGCACCTCCCCCTCCGACATCACCGCCGACAGCGACTTCCTGCGCGCCTGCCGTGGCGAGCCCACGAGCCGCGTCCCCGTGTGGTTCATGCGTCAGGCGGGCCGGCACCTGCCCGAGTACCTGAGGATCCGCGAGGGCGTGGCCATGCTCGACTCGTGCTTCTCGACCGACCTGGTCGTGGAGATCACGATGCAGCCGGTGCGGCGCTACGGCGTCGACGCCGCGATCTTCTTCTCCGACATCGTCGTGCCGTTGAAGGCCATCGGCGTCGACCTCGACATCGTCCCCGGGACGGGGCCGGTCATCGCCGACCCGATCCGCCGCCGGGGTCAGCTCGAGCAGCTGCGCCGGCTCGAGCCCGACGACGTCGAGAGCATCGCGGCCGCGGCCCGCGCCCTCGTCGGCGAGCTGGGCGCGACGCCGCTCATCGGCTTCGCCGGGGCGCCCTTCACGCTGGCGTCCTACCTCGTCGAGGGCGGGCCCTCGCGCGACCACCGCATCACCAAGCAGCTGATGTACTCCCAGACCGGCCTGTGGAACGACCTGCTGGAGCGGCTGTCCCACATCGCGGCGGACTTCCTGCGGATCCAGGTGGAGGCCGGCGCGTCGGCCGTGCAGCTGTTCGACTCGTGGGCCGGGACGCTCTCGCCGTCGGACTACGAGACCTACGTGGCGCCCCACTCGCGCCGGGTGCTGGAGTCCGTGGCCGACCTCGGCGTGCCGCGCATCCACTTCGGTGTCGGCACGGGCGAGCTGCTCGACCAGATGGGTGACGTCGGCGCCGACGTCGTGGGCGTGGACTGGCGGGTTCCGCTCGACCGCGCCATCGAGAAGGTCGGCCCGGGCCGGTCGGTGCAGGGGAACCTGGACCCGACGCTGCTGTTCGCGCCGGCCGACGTGCTGCACACGAAGGCCGCGGCGGCCATCGAGCGCGGGCGCAGCGCCCGTGGCCACGTCTTCAACCTGGGGCACGGGGTGCTGCCGCAGACCGACCCCGACGCCGTGAAGGGCCTGGTGGACTTCGTGCACGGGTACGAGCGGGTCTGATGCGCGTCGCGGTGGTGGGCGCCGGCATCGCCGGGCTGACGGCGGCGCTCGACCTGGTCGAGGCCGGGTGCGACGTCGTCGTGCTCGAGGGATCGGACCGGATCGGCGGGAAGCTGCACGTCGACCGGGTGGGCGACCTGCGGGTCGACGTCGGGGCCGAGTCGCTGCTCGCGCGACGTCCCGAGGCCGTCGACCTCGCGACACGGGTGGGCGCCGAGCTCACCCACCCCGCGACCACGTCGGCGTCGATCTGGACCCGGGGGGCCCTGCGGCCCCTGCCGCCGACCGTCATGGGCGTCCCGGCGGACCTCGACGCCCTCGAGGCCTCGGGCATCGTCGCCGAGCGGCCCGTCGGGCACGCCCTTCCCGTGCCCGAGGACGACGTCTCGGTGACCGCCTTCCTGGAGCCGCGTCTCGGCCGGGAGGTCGTGGACCGGATGGTCGAGCCGCTCCTCGGTGGGGTCTACGCCGGGCACGCCGACCGGCTCTCGCTGCGGGCGGCGGCGCCGCAGGTGCTGGCCCTCGGCGAGGACCCCCTCGCGGGCGCCGCTCGGACCCGGGCGGAGACCCGCACGCTGGAGACCCCGGTGTTCGCCGGGATCGTCGGCGGGGTCGGCACCCTGCCGCACCGCGTCGTCGAGCACGGCGGCCTCGACGTCCGGCTGCGGTCGACCGTCCGCGCGATCACCTCCGTCGACGGCGGCTGGGAGCTCCACGTCGGGCCGACGTCGGCCATCGAGACCCTGGCCTTCGACGCCGTCGTCGTGGCCGCACCCGCGCCGGCCGCTGCGCGCCTGCTCGCGGAGGCCGCGCCGCCGGCGGCGTTCTCCCTCGCGGCGATCGACTACGCCTCGATGGCCATCGCGACCTTCGTGCTCGACGGCCCCATCGACGTCGAGGGGTCCGGGTTCCTCGTGCCGCCGATCGACGGCACGGTCGTGAAGGGCTCCACCATCTCGACCCACAAGTGGGCCTGGCTGGCCGAGGTCGCCGGGGACCGCACGGTCGTGCGGGCGTCGATCGGCCGCGCGGGCGACACGGGGGTGCTCCACCAGGACGACGAGCAGGTCGCCCACCTGGCGCTGACCGACCTCGCTGCGGCCTACGGGTCGCTCCCGTCCGTGCAGTCCGCCCACGTGCAGCGCTGGGGCGGCGGGCTCCCGCAGTACGACGTCGGCCACCTGTCGCGGGTGGCGACCGTCGAGGCCGCGGTGGCCCGGGTCGACGGCCTCGAGGTCTGCGGAGCGGCCTACCGCGGCGTCGGGGTGCCCGCCGTGATCGGGTCGGCACGAGAGGCCGCAGCCCGCCTCCTCGCCCGGTAGACGAGCGGGGGAGGATGGTGCCATGAGCGATCGTCTGCCGAACCAGGGAAAGCTGGCCAAGGAGATCAACGAGACCATCCGCTACACGATGTGGTCGGTCTTCAGGCTCGAGCGGGTGCTCGGCGACGCCGACCGTGCCGCCGAGGCGGCGGAGGTCGACGCGCTGGTCGAGCGTCTCGCCGGTGACGACGTGGTGGTCCGTGGCTTCTACGACGTGAGCGGCATGCGTGCCGACGCCGACCTGATGGTCTGGTGGCACGCCGAGACCGCCGAGGCGCTCCAGGCCGCGTACAACGCCTTCCGGCGGACCGCCCTCGGCTCGCGCATGGCGCCGGTGTGGTCCCAGACCGCGCTGCACCGCCCGGCCGAGTTCAACAAGTCGCACGTGCCCGCCTTCATGGCCGACGAGACGGTCCGCGACTGGGTGTGCGTGTACCCGTTCGTGCGGTCCTACGAGTGGTACCTGCTCCCCGACGAGGAGCGCCGCGCGATGCTGAAGGAGCACGGCATGCAGGCCCGCCCGTACCCCGACGTGCGCGCCAACACGGTGGCCTCGTTCGCGCTGGGCGACTACGAGTGGCTCCTGGCGTTCGAGGCCGACGACCTGCACCGCATCGTCGACCTCATGCGCGACCTGCGCGCCAGCACCGCCCGCCGCCACGTCCGCGAGGAGATCCCCTTCTACACCGGCCGTCGCCACGACCCTGCCGACCTCACGGCCCTCTGGCCCTGACCCGTGATCGTGATTCCCATCAGCTGATGGGAATCACGAGCCCACCACGGTCTTCACCCACTCACCATCGCGTGCACGCCAGGGTGAGTGGGTGAGAACCAGGGTGAGCGAGCAGATCAGTCGGGGACCTGGGTCAGGCTGATGCCGTTGATGCAGAAGCGCTGGTCGGTCGGGGTGGGGAAGCCCTCGCCCTCGAACACGTGGCCGAGGTGCGAGCCGCAGCTCGCGCAGCGGACCTCGACGCGGCGCATGCCCATCGAGCGGTCCTCGATGTACTGCACGCGGTCCTCGGCCAGGGGCGCGTAGAACGCCGGCCAGCCGCAGTGCGCGTCGAACTTGGTGTCGCTGCGGAAGAGCTCGGAGCCGCACGCCCGACAGGCGTACGCCGCCTTCGTCGTGTCGGTCTCGAAGGAGGAGCTGAAGGGCCGCTCGGTGCCCGCCTCGCGGAGCACGTGGTACTCGGCGGCGCTGAGCTCGGCGCGCCACTCCTCGTCGGACTTCTCGACGTCGTAGCTGTTCTGTTCCACCTGGTCGGACATGTCTCCAGCCTACGTTCAGGTGCAAGTGTCCACGCGTTCACGAGCGTGTGGGAGGAACGACCCTGTGGACGTGCGACGCGTGGTGACGACCGGACTGCTGGTGACGACGACGGCCACCGTGGCGGCTGCACTCGGTGCCCGTGCGGTGCTGCAGCACCAGGCGGCGGCGGCGCGCGCGGCCATCGGCAAGCCCCTGGGCGAGGACGCGCCGCGCGCCGACCGGGTCTTCAAGAAGCGGCTCGGCGCCACGATCGACCTGCTGGTCCTCGGCGACTCGATCGCAGCCGGGCTGGGTGCCGACGGACCGCGGGGCACCCTGGGGGCGCGGCTGGCGCGTCAGGTCGCCAAGCGGACGGACCGTGCGGTGCGCCTGCGCACGGCCGCCGTGGTCGGGTCCGAGAGCAGCATGCTGGACGCGCAGCTGGCCACCCTTCCGCTCGACTACGTCCCCGACGTCGCGATCGTCGTGGTGGGCGGCAACGACGTGACGCACCGGGTGCCGGTGGCGGAGTCGGTCGGGCACCTCGAGAAGTGCGTCGTGGCCCTGCGGGCGAAGGGCAGCGCCGTCGTGGTGGGGACGTGCCCGGACCTCGGCGCACTGACCCCGGTGCCGCAGCCGCTGCGCGCGCTCGGGGCACGCGCGTCACGCCAGCTGGCCTCGGCCCAGCGCGAGGTGGCCCTGCGGCACGGCGCCTACGTGGTGTCGCTGGCCGACGTCGTCGGTCCGTTCTTCGTCACGAACCCGGACGAGATGTTCAGCCTCGACCGGTTCCACCCCAGCTCGCTGGGCTACAAGCGCACGGCGAAGGCGATGCTGCCGTCGGTGCTGGCAGCGCTGGGCGAGCACGACGAGGTGCCCTTCGGCCACGCCTGGCCGGTCCTCGTCGATCCGGTCAGCGGTCGCGCACCCACCGGGTGAGCAGGGTCCCTTCGACGTCGAGCGCGTGCGCGAGGCGGAGGGGCACGTCGGTCGTCTCGTCCCCGACGGAGATCCGTCGGCCCTCACCGGCCACGAGCACGGGCGAGAGCGTCAGGCACAGCTCGTCCACGAGGTCCAGGGTGGTCAACGTGCCGAGCAGGGACGGCCCGCCCTCGCACAGCACGCGCCGAAGTCCGCGCCGGCCGAGCTCGTCCAGCACCGCGGGCCAGTCGATGTCCGCGTCACCGGTCGTGAGCACCTCGACGCCGGCCGCCTCGAGCGCGTCGACCTTCTGCCCGTCGACGTCGGCCGGTGCCACGACGAGGACCCCGGGCACGCGCAGACGCTCGGGGACGTCGAGGCTGCGGCTCACCAGGGCCAGCACGCCGTCCTCGATCGGGCCGTAGTCCTCGGCGCGCGCCGTGCCGGCGGACACGAGGACGACGTCGCAGAGGTCGCGCAGGAGGTCGAAGGCGGCCTGGTCGGCGTCGGTCCCGAGCATGCCGGAGACGCCGTCCGGGCCCTGGGCCGAACCGTCCACGCTCGACACGAAGTTCACGCGGACCCAGGCCCGGTCGACGTCGGGGTAGGCGTAGAGCGCGGGGTCGATCGTCGGCAGGGCCATGACGCACAGCCTAGGTACGGTGACGCCATGACGCAGACCCTGAGCAGCACGCTGTCGGGCACCACCTCCCTCGCCGACGTCGACTCCAGGTCGACACCCGGCTTCGACGGTGCGAAGGACGACGCCCTCGAGGCCCTCGCTGCACTGGGCCCCGAGCTGGCCGACCTGCAGGAGCGGCTCCACGCCGAGGGCGCCACCGGGGGTGAGCGGTCCGTCCTGCTCGTCCTCCAGGGGATGGACACCTCGGGCAAGGGAGGCGTCATCGAGAAGGTGGTCGGGCTGGTGAGTCCGCTCGGCGTGCGCATCGCCTCGTTCAAGAGACCCACCGAGGAGGAGCTGGCGCACGACTTCCTCTGGCGGATCGAGCAGCAGCTCCCGGCCGGCGGCGTGCTGGGCGTGTTCGACCGGTCGCACTACGAGGACGTCCTGATCGGTCGGGTCCGGTCGCTCGCGGACGCCGACGAGATCGAACGGCGCTACGACGCCATCAACGACTTCGAGCGTCGCTACGTCGACGCCGGGGGCACGCTCCTGAAGTGCCTGCTGCACATCAGCCCGGAGGACCAGGCGGAGCGCCTGGCTGCGCGCCTGGACGATCCCACCAAGCACTGGAAGTTCAACCCGGGCGACATGGACGAGCGTGAGCTCTGGGACGAGTACCAGGCCGCGTACGACCTGGTGCTCCAGCGGACGTCCACGGAGCACGCGCCGTGGCACGTCGTGCCCAGCGGCCGCAAGTGGTACCGGAACTGGGCCGTCGGCACGCTGCTGCTGGAGCACCTGCGCGGCCTCGACCCGCAGTGGCCGAAGGCCGACTACGACGTCGACGAGCAGAAGCGACGTCTCGGGGTCTGACCTCCCTCAGCCGGTCTGCGGTGAGGGTGGCGTCGAAGGTGAGGTCGGGTGTGCCGCGGTAGTTGAGGTGGACGCTGGCGGCGAGGGTGTTGGTGCCGGTGCGGAGGGCGCTGGCGGGGATGGTGACGGTGACGGGTGCGGCGAGGGCTGCGCTGGTGCGGGGTGCGGCGGTGGCGTAGGTGTCGCGGCCGAGGGTGCCGGTGGGCAGGTTCTTGCGGGTGAGCTCGGTGCCGTTGAGGTAGAGGGCGATCCCGTCGTCGGCTCGGGTGGTGAGGGTGATGTCGGAGAGCGTGGTGGGGTCGTCGATGGTGAAGGTGCGGCGGAGCTGGGCGCTGCGGGGGCGGTTGGTGGTGGGGGCGGGGACGTCGTGCCGAAGCCGAGGACGGCGTTGCCGGTGCGCCAGGTGGAGGCGTCGAAGCCGGGGGTGTTCCAGGTGGTGGGCAGGGTGGTGTTGTCGTAGCGGTAGGTCCACGACGACCCGGCACCGACCAAGGTCGTCGGTGTCGTCATCGGGGGCGGGGTGGTGCCGCTCGTCATGTCGTAGGCGAGGGTGAAGGCGCTGTCGGCGTCGGTCTCGTAGCGGGCGAGCGTGGGGGAGTAGGTGGCGGCCGTGATCGTGTCGGCCGCCGGGTCGAACCGGTAGGTGCGCAGCCAGCCGTCGCCACCGTTGGGGCGGTCCTGGTAGTCGGACAGGATCTGCTGCACCGGGCGGCCGCAGGCGTTGGCGTCGGCGCGGCGGGCCTCGGTGCGGTCGGGCCCGTCGTGCCAGTGGCCGTTGACGACCAGGAAGATCTGGCAGCTCGGCTGCACGAGCTCGTCCCATACCTGCTGCGGCGTGTTGGCGCCGGCGTCGGTGCGGGTGGTCGTGGTGGAACGACCGCCGGCGGTGTGGATGAACGAGTGGGTGGACAAGATCACCCGGTGCTCCGGGTGCGCGGCGAGCACGCCTCGCGCCCAGGCCAGGACGGCGTCGGTGGGGTCGTACTCGAGGCTGAGGAGCATGAAGTCCATGCCCGAGCGCTCGAACGTGACGGCGCTGTTCTTGTTGCCGCGGTAGCCCTCCACGTAGGTCGCGGCGGGTCCGTTCCAGGACGCACCGGTGTACCGCGAGGCCGGGAAGCTCGCGTCGTACCGTACGGCCTCGCCAGTGCTCACGTCCATGTCGTGGTTGCCGGGCAGCACCGCGCTGGGCACGCCGGCGTCGTCCAGCACCTTCATGGAGGTCGACGCCCGCGTCCACTGCTCGGGGATCGGGTGCGTCTCCACCAGGTCGCCCACCTGCGCCACGACCGCGACGTCGAGGTCGTCGGCCTGGTCGGCGATCCACTGCGTCTGCGCGGTGGCGGTGGCGGCGTAGGTGCTCGAGACGGTGTAGCCCTGAAGGTCGGGCAGGACCACGACGGTGAAGGAGGCGTCGGCCTCGGCGCCCGCGGCCGGCGGCGTCGCGCGTGGTGCGACCCCGACGAGCAGACCGCCCGCGAGCAGGAGCGACAGGAGCAGGGGGGTCACGCGCAGAGGGGTCCTCACGTCTGAGAGAGACGTGAGGACCCCGATCGTGACGCGGTGGGTGCAGCGACTACGTGAACAGCGCGTCGAACGACACCAGCTGGACGGCGCCCACGGCGTAGCGCGCCAGGATGACCTCGGCGATCTCCTCGTCGACGCCGAGCGGCTCGGCCACGGCCACGGCACCGGCCTCGTAGGCCAGCTCCTTGACGCGGTCGGGCAGGAAGCCCGGAGCCAGCATGAGCTGGCCGACCGCGATGTTGCGACGCCCGTCGGCCCGGTGGGCCCGGACGGCCTCGCCGGCGGCGGGAGGTGCGCTCGACGCGAACGCGGCGATCGTGGGGAGCTTGTGGTGGGCGCCCCACGCCCGGGCAGCGCGCGCGATGGTGGCGTTGGCGATGGCGTCGGAGGAGCCGGCGCCCGCGAGCACCAGTGCATCCAGCTCCCGGACCCGGTTCTCGCGCAGCACGTCGCGCAGCCGTCGGTCGAGCACGCGGAAGAACGCGGACTCGATGCCGAGCACGTCGGTCACCTGGATCCGGATCCCGTCGTGCCGCGCGCGAGCGGCCTCGGCGGCCTCGGGCACGTCGACCTTCGCGTGGTAGGCCTCCGTGAGCAGAAGGGGCACGAGGACGATCTCGCTGTGCCCCTCGGCCACGAGGCGGTCGACGACGCTGTCGAGGCTCGGCTCGGAGTGGTCGAGGAACGCCGTCGTGACGCGGAGGTCGGGACGCATGCACGACACGAGCTCCGTCAGGGCAGTGATGGTGGCGGCGGACCGCGGGTCGCGGCTGCCGTGCGCCAGGGCGATCAACGCTGGTGCAGTCATGCTGTCCTCCTTCCAGAGGGCTCGGTCGTGCTGGGTGGGGTGGGGGAGAGGATGCCGATGAAGCCGAGGCGGAAGGCCCGTTGACACGCTCGGCACTCCCACTCCCCGTGGGTCTCGCCGTGCGGCCGCAGGTCCTCGTCCGCGCAGTACGGGCAGTGGAACGGCGTGGCCCTGCCTGTCATCGCAGGACCTCCTCGTCGGCGCGGGCGACCCAGCGGGCGAAGGACTCGTCGCCGTCGCGCTGCTCGAGGTAGGTGCGCGAGAGCTTCTCGACGTAGTGGGGGAGCTGCTCGCCGGTGACCTTGTGGGCGCGGAGCTTGCGGCCGAACCCGGCCTCGAGCCCGAGGGCGCCGCCGAGGTGGACCTGGAAGCCCTCGACCTGCCGGCCCTGCTCGTCCAGGACGAGCTGGCCCTTCAGGCCGATGTCGGCGGTCTGGATGCGGGCGCAGGAGTTCGGGCAGCCGTTCACGTTGATCGTGATCGGCGAGTCGAGCTCGGGCACGCGCTGCTCCAGCTCGTCGACCAGGTCACGGGCACGCGCCTTGGTCTCGACGATGGCCAGCTTGCAGTACTCGATGCCCGTGCAGGCCATGGTGTTGCGGCGCCACTGCGAGGGCCGGGCGTACAGGCCGAGGGCGGCGAGGGCGTCCACGAGCGACTCGACGCGGTCCTCCTCGACGTCGAGCACGACGAGCTTCTGCATCGGCGTCGTGGCGACGCGGTCGGAGCCGTGCGCCTCGACCACGTCGGCCACCTGGTTGAGCAGCGTGCCGGAGATGCGACCGACCGTGGCCGCCACGCCCACGTAGTACCGGCCGTCCTTCTGGCGGTGCACGCCCACGTGGTCGACCGGGGTGGTGGGCACCTCGGGGGCCTCGAGGTCGACGAGGGAACGCTCGAGGTACTCGGTCTCGAGCACCTCGCGGAACTTCTCGATGCCCCAGTCGGCCACGAGGAACTTGAGCCGCGCACGCGAGCGCAGACGTCGGTATCCGTAGTCGCGGAAGATGCTGACGACGCCCTCCCACACCTCGGGCACCTCGTCGATCGGGACCCAGACGCCCACCCGCTGGGCGAGCATCGGGTTGGTCGAGAGCCCGCCACCGACCCAGAGGTCGAAGCCCGGGCCGTGCTCGGAGTGCTCGGCGCCGATGAAGGCGATGTCGTTGATCTGCGGGACCACGTCGTGCCCGGGGTGGCCGCTGATCGCGGACTTGAACTTGCGCGGGAGGTTGGAGAACGCGCGGTCGCCGATGTAGCGGCTCTCGATCGCCTCGATGGCCGGACGGCCGTCGATGATCTCGGCCTCGCTGATGCCGGCCACGGGGGAGCCGAGGATGACGCGGGGGCAGTCGCCGCACGCCTCCTGGGTGGAGAGTCCGACGGACTCCAGGCGCTCCCAGATCGTCGGCATGTCCCGGACGTCGATCCAGTGGTACTGCACGTTCTGACGGTCGGTCAGGTCGGCGGAGTCGCGGGCGAACTCCACGGAGATGTCGGCGATCGTCCGCAGCTGCCGGAGGTCCAGCTGGCCGCCGTCGACGCGGACGCGGAGCATGAAGTAGCGGTCGTCGAGCTCCTCCGGCTCGAGCGTCGCGGTCTTGCCGCCGTCGATGCCGGCCTTGCGCTGCGTGTAGAGGCCCCACCAGCGGAAGCGGCCCCGCAGGTCGCCGGGGTCGATGCTGTCGAATCCGCCGTGGGCGTAGATGTTCTCGATGCGGGCGCGCACGTTGAGCGGGTTGTCGTCCTTCTTGGACTGCTCGTTGGCGTTGAGGGGCTCGCGGTAGCCGAGCGCCCACTGGCCCTCACCACGGCGACGACGTGCCGTGCGTGCGGGGGGCGGGGTGGTGCTCGAAGTCATGAAGGTCCTCGGGGAGAGGACGCACGACGGTCGCGTCCGACGGACGGTGTCGTCGCGCGTCGCGGAAGGGTCAGCGGGCGCGCGGATCAGCGACAGATCATCGTGTGCGCGCGGCCGAGGTCCACGTGGAGACGCTCCACGAGCCAGACGGTCTGCGCGATCAACATGCGGACAGTCTGGTCAGGTCGTGGACGGGCCCACAACTGGAATGTCCATCATCTGGACCATGTGTCCAAAATATGGAACCCGGTGAGCGTTCCGCCTGGAACGGCAGGTGGATGCGTGACCTGAGTCACGCAGCGTGCGGGGACACCCAGGAGACCACGAAGGTGCCCAGCGCCGTCCCCACGAGCACCGCCGCGGCCACCACGAGAGCCACGGGCCAGGCGACGACCCCGGCGACGGCGAGCCCCAGCAGGGCGCCCGGGTGCGCCGCGGCCGCGAGTCCCACGCCCAGCACCGCCCCGGAGGTGACCGGCCCGGCGGCGGCCCAGGCCACGGCGCCGGTGTCGGCCGCCAACGTGGTCCACGCCAGGACGAGTCCGGCCACCAAGCCCAGCACCCCACCCGTGAGGAGGCCGGGCTCGTCCCACACGAGCGATCCTCCGGGCAGGTCGAGTGAGGTGACCGCAGCGCCTGCTGCCACGGCTCCGACCACCTGGGCGGCCAGCGTCGGCAGGACTCCGCCCACCGCGGCGCGGCCGACCAGGGTCAAGGAGACCAGCTGCGCCGGCCCGGTGAGGGCGAGACCCGAGGTCTCCGAGGTGTCGTGGAAGCCGGCCAGCCAGGCGGCGGCCACGGCGACGACCGCCACCGCGGCCACGGCCGTGGCCGGATCGGTGGCCCGCAGCGACCAGGCGGCGACCGCGGTCGTGAGGGCCGCCGTGACGGCAGCGACGGCGAGCGGCTTCACGCGCACGCCCCGGACGGGCGGGCGGCGCGGGCCCGTTCGACGCGGTTCCGATCGGCGCCGTCCCGATCGACGTGAGGGATCGCCTGGCGCGACGGTGCGCAGCGGAGGGGATGCATGTCGATACCGTAGGGCCATGGCGGCTGAACGGGTAGCACGCCCGGCGGCTGTCGACCTGCTGGCGCGGGTCACGGCACGCACCGTGTCGCGCTGCATCACCCACCGGGTCACCGGGCTCGCGGCCGAGGCCGCGTTCTTCGCGATCCTGTCGTTGCCGCCGCTCGTCTTCGGGCTCGCCGGCACGATCGGCTTCGTCGCGGAGCGTTACGACGTCGCGCAGGTCGACGTGCTCAAGGACCGCGTGCTCGACCTGTCGTCGCAGGCCCTGACCCAGGGCACCGTCGACCAGGTCATCGCGCCGACCCTGGACGAGGTGCTGAGCTCGGGCCGCATCGACGTGGTGTCCATCGGCTTCGTGCTGGCCCTGTGGTCGGGGTCGAGGGCGCTCAACGTCTTCCTCGACACGATCTCGATCCTCTACGGGCTCGGCGGGGTGCGCGGCATCGTCAAGACCCGCGCCCTGTCGTTCTCGCTGTACGTGGTGGCGCTGGCGCTCGCGATCATCGTGGTCCCGCTCGTCCTGGCCGGGCCGGAGGTGGCGGCCTCGATCGTGCCCTCCCAGCTGTCGGTGCTGGAGCCGCTGTACTGGCCGGCGGTGCTGCTCGTCTCCGTGGGGTTCCTCGCGTCGCTCTACCACCTGGCCGTCCCCGTGAAGGTGTCGTGGCGCTCCGGGCTGCCCGGGGCCTTCTTCACGATGGGCCTGTGGATCGGCGGCAGCCTGCTCGTCCGCTGGGCCCTGGGGTTCTCCACGGGCGGCACGTCGATCTACGGCCCGCTGGCAGCTCCGATCGCCGTGCTGCTGTGGTTGTACGTCCTGTCGATCGCGGTGCTCATCGGTGCTGCGATCAACGCCTCGCTCGACGAGCAACGCCACCCCCGCGTCGACCGCTAGGATCGGCGCCTGTGAAGGGTTTGCGGAAGGTGGCTGCGCTCGTCGTCGTGCTCCTGGGCGTGGCAGCGCTGCTGTTCGCCCTGCGGTCCTGCAGCAGCGACGACGACGCCGGTTCCGATCCCGAGTCGACCGCGTCGGCCGAGCCGACCGCGGCCCCGTCGCTGGCGCCGGCCAAGATGTCCACGACCAAGATCGAGCGGACCATCAAGGCGCGTCTGGACCAGAACGCAGGGCGCCCCACTCGCATCGAGTGCCCGGAGCGGGTGGCGCAGAAGATCGGTACCACCTTCGACTGCGAGGTGTTCTTCGACGACGAGCCGGACACGGCCGCGATCGCGACGGCCGCGGTCGAGATCGACGGCCCCGACGGCCACTACGTGTGGACGTCGACGCCGAAGTCGCAGGGGGAGTGACCATGTCCGGTGCACGCAAGGTGCTGCCGTGGCTCGTGCTCACGGTGCTTGTCCTGGCCGGCGGCGTCTTCGGGCTGCGGTCGTGGGTCGGCACCGACGCGGCGTCGGACGACTCCGCCTCGCCCGGTGTGGTGAGCGAGTCGGTCGCGCCGACCCCGTCGGCCGGCCTCTCGGCCTCGCCCACGACGGAGCCGACCCCCAGCGAGACCCCGTCGGCCACGCCGACACCGACGCGGACCACCGCGGCTCCGCGAGCCACGTCCGCTCCGCGTCGCACCGCGGCCCCGGCGCCCCGCACCACCCGGGCCACCGGCGCCGTCGTGGCTCGCATCAGGTCCTCGCTCGACGCCAAGGGCGAGCCGACGTCGGTCTGGTGCCCGCCTCGGGTGTCCGCGGCCGTGGGGACCACCTTCACCTGCACCGTGGCCTACGCGTCCGCCCCGGCCACGGTCATCGCCGACGCGACCGTGCGGATCACCTCCCGCCAGGGTCAGTTCACCTGGCGGTCGAGCTCGCGGTCCTGACCGACGCCGCGCCGTCCTCGGCGCGTCCTCGGCGAAGCTGCGCGATCCCGGACCCCCGCGCGGGGGTCCGGGACCACTGGCACGCGCAGCTGTGGTCTCAACCAACGGTGCTGCCCTGCACGTTCCCCGGCCCGAGGAGTCCGAAACACACCCGGTCCTGGGGTGCGGACGTCTCGGTCGGGCTCCGGCGCAGGACGAGGCCCGAAGGTGCCGGTCGTCACGGCGTTGGAGCGTCGGCCCGTGGCGTCAACCGCAGGCCCCAGAGGGCTCACATCGGTGTGGTGGACTCCGCGAGGGACCTGCCGTCGACGGGTGTCGGCCTGATGTCCAGGCCGGCGGCTCGGGTCGGTTTCTCGACGGAGACGTCGCCGACGTCGTGGAGCGCGCAGACCGGCACGGCGAAGCGCGCGTCGTCCAGCTCCAGCTGCGACAGCGTGGACGCCGTCTCGTGGCAGTTGACCTCCGCGCACTTCATGCACCGATGGTGCGCCGGGATCGGCGTTCGCGCCAGTCGCCGTGCCGATCGTTCACCTCCCGGTTGCCAAGGGTCGGGGCGGCGCGGCAGGTCGAAGTCGCGTGGCCGGGAGCCAGTTCAGGACGACGGCGCCCTCGGGCAGGACCATCGCGACGTGGGCCCACCACTGTCCGTCACGTCGCTGCCACGTGATCAGCAGCCCCGGGTAGGGCGCCATGTCCGGGTGCTTCGCGGACGGGGCGACCCAGACGTGCCGGATCCGCTCGGCCCGCTCGAGGTGGTCGGCGGGGGAGCGGTCTCCGTAACGACGGTTGGCGCCCATCGGGCGATCGTACTCGAACAGGTGATCGAATGCGACGGAGCGCCGCTGGACGCAACGAGACGAGAAGGCTCGGGAATCGTCGAGCTTTCGGAGCCTTCCCGTCGTGGGACGTGCGGGTCCGACGCCGGGGCGTGAACGTGGGTGGACCCCCGGCTCGGCATGGGAGTGGGTGAGCCGGGGGTCGTGCGCGCGCAGGTGCATTCCACCATCTGCGCGCTTCACGCGCGGTGGGGCGACTGTGAAGCCGTCGCGGGGCGCTGAGGCATGGGGCTGGCGGCGTGGTGCTCGCGGTGTGGGGCGAGCCGGCGCGGGAGTCTCGTGCGGAGAGCCCCACGGCACGTGCACCGCATGAGCGGACGGATCCGCCGTGGGGAGAAAGACGAGAAGGCCCCGGATTCGGCGAGATTCCGGAGCCTTCTCGAAGTGGGCGATACTGGGTTTGAACCAGTGACCTCTTCCGTGTCAGGGAAGCGCGCTACCGCTGCGCCAATCGCCCGAGGGTGGTGCTGTTCAGTTGGTGCGTCGTGTCGAGGTGGGTACGGGATTTGAACCCGTGTACACGGATTTGCAGTCCGTTGCCTCGCCTCTCGGCCAACCCACCGCTGGATGGGTATGGAGACCCTCCGAGCGGACAACGAGATTCGAACTCGCGACCCTCACCTTGGCAAGGTGATGCTCTACCACTGAGCTATGTCCGCATTCGCACCGTTTCCGGCGCGGGAAGAAACATTAGCCGATGGGCTCCGGCGCACCAAACGGGGGGTCGTCGTCGGCGGGGGTACGGTGGCGACATGCGTGCCTGGGTGGACGGACGAGTCCTCGGATCACCGGAAGAACCGGCCATCAGCGTCCTCGACCACGGGCTCGTGGTCGGCGACGGAGTCTTCGAGACGGTCGCCGTCGACAGCGGGGTGCCGTTCGCCCTCACGCGCCACCTCGAGCGGTTGGCCGGCTCGGCCGCGGGGCTCGGCATCGGGCGCCCCGACCTCGGCCTCCTGCGGGAGGGTGTCGCCGCCACGATGGACGGGCAGGACCTGCCCTTCGGTCGGATCCGCATCACCGTGACGTCGGGCCGGGGCCCCCTCGGCTCGCCGCGCGGCGACCACGGGCTCACGCACGTGGTGGTCGCCGAGCCGGCCGAGCGCCCGCCCTCGGTCGCGTCGATCGCCACCGTGCCGTGGCCCCGCAACGAGCGCGGCGCGCTGGCCGGGCTCAAGACCACGTCGTACGCCGAGAACGCGAAGATGGTCGAGGCCGCCCGGGCCGCGGGTGCGTCGGAGGCGGTCATGCCCAACACGCAGGGCCACCTCTGCGAGGGCACGGGGTCGAACATCATGTACGTCCTCGACGGCACGCTGGTCACGCCGACGCTGGCGTCGGGCTGCCTCGCGGGCATCACGCGCGCCCTCGCCCTCGAGTGGCTCTCGGCCGAGCTCGACGTCGTCGAGCGCGACGCACCCATCGAGGTCCTGGCCGACGCCGACGAGGTGGTGCTCGTCGGCACGACCCGCGACATCCAGGCCATCTCCCACGTCGACGGCCGCGCGGTCGGCGCGGCCCCCGGCCCGATCACCCAGCAGGCGCAGGCCATCTGGGCCCGCGAGGCGGCCAAGCACTCCGACCCGTAGGGAACCGAGTGGGACCGCCGCGGAGACGTGCGTTAAGGTTCTGTGCGTCCCCGGGCGATTGGCGCAGTGGTAGCGCGCTTCGTTCACACCGAAGAGGTCACTGGTTCGAACCCAGTATCGCCCACCGACACCGAAGCCCCCGGCCCAGCGCCGGGGGCTTCGTCGTGCGTCCGCCGGGCGCTCCTACGATGGCGGGCATGTCGATCGAGACCGCCCGCGCCCACCTCGCCCGCTTCGGCCGAGGCGACGACGTCGTGGAGACGTCGGGGTCCAGCGCCACCGTCGAGCTCGCTGCCGCCGAGCTGGGTGTCGAGCCGGCACGGATCGCGAAGACGTTGGGCTTCTACGGAGCCGAGCCGGGCACGAGCATCCTCGTGGTGGCGGCCGGCGACGCACGGGTCGACAACGCGGCGTTCAAGGCCGCCTTCGGCATCAAGGCGCGCATGCTGAAGCCCGACGACGTCGAGGCCCTCACCGGGCACGCCATCGGCGGTGTGTGCCCGTTCGCCAACCCCGACGTCGCCGCCGTGCACCTCGACGCCTCACTACGGCGCTTCGCGTCGGTGTTCCCGGCCGTCGGCAACGCCGCGTCGGCCGTGGAGCTGACGCCAGACGAGCTCGAGGTCGTGGCCGAGCCGGTGGGCTGGGTCCAGGTCACGAAGGACCCCGCGCCGGCGTCCTGACACCTTCGGGTCGATCGACGGAGCCAGGACCGACCCGAACGCGTCAGGACGCGCGCGGGCGCGCTCAGGTGGTCTCGGCGGTGCCGAGGGGGTCGAGCCGGGTCCAGCCGCGGTCGGTGTGGCGCTCGAGCCGGAGCCCGCGCCCCTCGCCCGCGGACGGGCCCTCGAAGGGGTGGCTGGAGCGCCAGGCCACGGCAGCCTGGTCGTGCTCCAGGGATCGCTCGGCGACGACGTCGCCGTCCTCGGTGGTCAGTCGGTAGTCGGCCATGGGTCCACCGTGCACCGGATCACTCGCCCGTGCACTCCGCGTAGGCCTTGCCGTACTCCTCGGTGTCCTGCACGGGCGACGCGGTCGGCGCCTCGATCTGCTCGCCCGGACGGCCGTAGAGCTCGTCGTCGAACACGATGAGCGGCGGCCCGTCGACGCAGTCCGTCACCTCCTGGACCCCGGCCTCCCCGTCGGCGACGCAGAGGTCGTAGTCGGCCGGGAGGTCGTCCCCGGCCTTCCAGACGCTGGAGCAGTCCGGACCCGTGGGCACGGGCGACGCGCTGGCACTCGCTCCGTCGGAGCCGCGTGGCTGGTCCGAGGGACCGGAGCCGCCCGAGGGCTCGTCCGACCCTCCGGACGTGCAGCCGGCGGCGAGGACGGCGAGGAGCAGGATGCTGGCAAGACGACGCATCCCTCGAGGCTAGGCCATCTCGCGCAGGGTCTTCTCGCTCTGGGCCATCGAGGTCAGGACGAGCGCCGTCCGAAGAGCAGGGCGAAGCGCGGCACGCGCAGAGAGACCACGGGCCTGCGCCCGGAGAGCAGGCCGAGCACGCCGTCGAAGGTCCACGAGGCACGCACCAGCTGGGCGCTCACCCGCCCGCGCACCGGCGTGACGACCGACCGCCCGGCGCGGGCCTGGGCGATGCGGAAGCCGAGGGGCCAGCGTCCGGGGAGCGCCCGGGTGCGCTCGACGGTGGCTGACGCCAGGCCGAGGCCCTCGTGCCGCCGGCCCGGCTCCACGCGGAACTCGGCGAGGTCCTTCGGGATGGCCCACAGCGCCCGGCCACCGTCGCGGGACGCCTCGCTGTCGACCCAGATCCACGGGATCCACACGCGGAACCTCAGCCCACGGCGCACCAGCACCGTCGCCATGATCTCGTCGTAGGTGAGCGGGCTGGGCTCCTCGTACCGGAAGAACGCCGCCGTCACGACCGCCCGGCCGCGGAGGGTGACGATCGTCGTGCCCGGCGGCGGGGCGGGCAGGTCGGCGGCCGGCACGAGGAACACCGACGCCAGGGCCTGGCCGTGCAGGTCCCACGGCTCCGGGGGGTAGGTCACGTCCATGCGAAGTCCTCCGGCTCCACGGTCCGCACACGCCGGTGGTACGGGTAGGTCGACCCCGGCCAGTTCGACGTGATCCGGCCCGACGGATGGCGGTACCAGCTGTCGCAGCTGCCCCACACGGAGGACTCGAGCCGTTCCTGGACCTGCTGGTCGTACTCGGCCTCGACCTCGGGGCGCACGTCGACCGCCTCGTAGCCACCGGCTTCCATGCGGTCGAGCACCTGGCGCATGTGCCGGGCCTGCGCCTCGAGCATGTAGATGATCGAGCCGCCACCGAGGTTGGTGTTGGGCCCGTAGGAGACGAACAGGTTGGGGAACCCCGGCACGTACATCCCGAGGTGGGCGTGGGCCCCGTCGGTCCAGCGCTCGGCCAGAGGCTCGCCCCCGGCGCCGCGCACGTCGATCGAGCTCAGGAAGTCCTGCGAGTCGAACCCCGTGCCGTAGATGATCACGTCGACCTCGTGCACGGTGCCGTCGGCGGTCTCGACGCCCTGGGGGAGGACCCGCACGATGCGATCGGCCACGACGTCGACGTGGTCTCGCTCGAGGGTCGGGTAGAAGTTGTTGGAGAACAGGATCCGCTTGCACCCGATCGGGTAGTCGGGCGTCAGCAGCTCGCGCAGGCGGGCGTCCTGCACCTGGCGGCGCAGGTGCGCGAGTGCTGCCTTCTGCTCGACCTTGCCGACCAGGCTGCCCTCGTCGAGGCCGCGTGAGAACTGCTCGCCGAACGTCCACCAGAGCGGGCGCTCCAGGCGGATGCCCGGTCGCCACCAGCGGGGGAGCGGGCCGTCGGGCTTGGGCAGGATGTAGTTCGCCGAGCGCTGGAAGAGCGTGAGGTGGGCGGCGTCCTCGGCGACGTGGGGCACGTACTGGATCGCGCTCGCGCCCACGCCCACGGCGGCGACGCGCTTGCCCGCCAGGTCGACGTCGTGGTCCCAGCGAGCCGAGTGGAACCAGTCGCCGGCGAAGTCCTCGAGGCCCGGCAGGGCCGGCAGGCGCGGCTCCGAGAGCTGGCCGACGGCGCTCACGAGCACGTCGACCCGCTCGACGACCCCGTCGGCGAAGCCGACGTCCCAGGCCTGCTCGTCCTGCTGCCAGTGGGCCGAGACCACCTCGCGGCCCAGCTGGACGCGGGGCGTGATGCCGTACTCGTCGGCGACCCGGTGCAGGTACTCCCGGATCTCCGGCTGCAGCGCGTACCGCTTCGACCACTGCGTGTTGACGGCGAACGAGTAGGAGTACAGGGGCGACGGGACGTCGCACCCGGCACCGGGGTAGGTGTTGTCGCGCCACACCCCTCCGATGTCGTCGCCGCGCTCCCAGAGGCGGACGTCGTGGTGGCCGTGCGAGAGCAGCTCCGCTGCCACCGCGATGCCGCCGAAGCCGGAGCCGATGATGCCGACGGATGTCATGACGCCTCCAGGACGTGGACGAGGTGGATGGTGAGCAGGGCGAGGACGTCCTCGCGGGCCAGGGTCCCGCGCTGCAGCCACTCGCGGCACAGAGCCTTCACGTAGGCGGCCGAGGCCCTGAGGCGTGCGCGCAGGTCGGGGGAGTCGGGCAGACCCACGGCGTCGAGCACCAGTCGTGCCGCGCGGTCGTCGGCCTCGTCCACGATCCGCTGCAGGTCGGACTCGCCGCTGAGCTCGGCCGCGCCCGCCGCGGCCACCCAGGCCTGGCCGTAGGTCTGGGCGGCGTCGAGGATCCAGTCCATCGTCACGCGCACGCGTTCCTCGAGCGGCAGGTGCAGGAGGTCGGGCAGCTCGCTGGCCGGCATGAGCAGCGAGTCGCGCATGACGGCGAGGAAGATCTCGCGCTTGGAGCCGAAGTAGTGATGCAGGAGTCCCCGGGTGACCCCCGCCGCGCGAGCGAGCTCGGCGAGCGAGACGTCGTCGTAGGATCGCTCGGCATACAGCGATCGCGCGGCCTCGACGATCTGGCGTCGCCGGGCGTCGGGCTCGAGCCGGGTGCGGTTGAGGGCGTTCACGGGACGAGTGAACAACGCTATTGGCAAAGTGTCAACAAGCGGGTACGGTGCGGGACATGAAGCACTACGACGTCGTGGTGGTGGGTTCGGGGTTCGGCGGCAGCGTCAGCGCCCTGCGACTCACCGAGAAGGGGTACTCGGTCGCCGTCATGGAGGCCGGTCGACGGTTCGCCGACGACGAGCTGCCCGAGACCTCCTGGCGCCTGAGGCGCTACCTCTGGGCGCCGTGGGCCCGGTGCTTCGGCATCATGCGCATCACGCCCCTGAAGGACGTCCTGATCGCCAGCGGTGCCGGCGTCGGCGGCGGTTCCCTGGTGTACGCCAACACGCTGTACCAGCCGCTCGACGGCTTCTACGACGACCCGCAGTGGGCGCACGTCACCGACTGGCGCGACGAGCTGGCCCCGCACTACGACCAGGCCAAGCGGATGCTCGGCGTGGCCACGTACCCCGGCCACACGCTGCCCGACCGGCTCATGGCCGAGGTGGCCCAGGAGCTCGGCGTCGGCGACACTGTGCACGCGGCCGACGTCGGCGTCCTCTTCGGCGACCGGCCCGGCGAGGACGTCGGCGATCCGTACTTCGGGGGCGCGGGACCGAGCCGCCGCACCTGCACCGAGTGCGGCGCCTGCATGACCGGGTGCCGCCGCAACGCCAAGAACACGCTCGTCAAGAACTACCTGTACCTCGCGGAGAGCGCCGGAGCCGAGGTCCACCCCCTGACGACCGTCACCGACGTGCGGCCGCGGACCGGTGGCGGGTACGAGGTGCGCACGCGGCGGACGGGCAACCGGCTGCGCCGACGTCGCTTCAGCGCCGACCACGTGGTCTTCGCCGGCAACGCGCTGAACACCCAGGACCTGCTGCACCGCCTGCGTCGACGGTCGTTGCCGCACCTCTCCGACCGCGTCGGCGAGCTCAGCCGCACCAACTCCGAGGCCGTCCTCTCCGCCCGCGCGAGCGCCAAGGACGCCGACGTCACCCCGGGCATCGCGATCACCTCGTCGTTCCACCCCGACGCCGTGACCCACGTGGAGCCGGTGCGCTACGGCCGTGGCTCCGGGGCCCTCAGCCTGATGAACATGGCGCTGGCCGACCATCGAGGCGGGGGATCGCAGCTGCGCAAGGTGCTGCGCGGCTACCGCGGCCTCGGCCTGCGACGGTCGCTCCGCCTGCACGACCCGCGCCGCTGGGCCGAGCAGTCGATCGTCGTGCTGGTCATGCAGTCGCTCGACAACTCCGTCACCACGTTCCTGAAGCGCGGCCCGTTCGGGCTGCGCATGACCAGCCGCCAGGGCAAGGGCGAGCCCAACCCGTCGCGGATCCCCGTGGCCGACCACGTGGCGCGCGAGCTCGCCGACAAGCTCGACGGCGTGCCGGGCGGCTCCTTCGGCGAGCTGGTCGGCATCCCGCTCACCGCCCACTTCATCGGCGGGTGTGCGATCGGCACGTCGCCCGAGGAGGGGGTCATCGATCCCTACCAGCGGCTCTACGGCCACGACGGCCTCCACGTCGCCGACGGGTCCGCCATCAGTGCCAACCTCGGCGTCAACCCGTCGCTCACCATCACCGCCCAGGCCGAGCGCGCGATGTCGTTCTGGCCCAACAAGGGCGAGCCCGACCCGCGTCCCGCGCTGGGTGAGCCGTACGAGCGCATCGACGCGGTCGCGCCACGGTCCCCGGTCGTGCCCGACGACGCCCCGGGTGCCCTGGTGCTCCCGATGCCGACCGTCAGGCCGGGCGCCCGCGCGCAGGTCGAGGCCTGAACCGACGCGTCAGTCCGGGACGCCCCACGAGTAGGTCTGCTTGACCAGCTTGAGGTACATGAAGGTCTCGGTGCTCATCACGTCCTCGCGGGACCGGATCTTCTCCGACAGCACCGTCAGCAGGTGCTCGTCGCTCTCGCACACCAGCTCGAGGATGAGGTCGAACGAGCCGGCCGTGATGACGACGTAGTCGACCTCCGGGATCTCGGCCAGGGCGTCGGCGAGGGGCTCGAGCGGACCGTTGGCCCGGATGGCGATCATGGCCTCGCGGGCGAAGCCGAGCTGCATCGGGTCGGTGACCGCGACGATGTTGATGACGCCGGCCTCGGTGAGCTTCTGCACGCGTTGGCGCACCGCTGCCTCCGACAGGCCGACCTCCTTGCCGATCGCGGCGTAGGACATGCGGCCGTCGGCCTGGAGCAGCGCGATGATGCGCTTGGCGACCTGGTCGAGCGCGGGTGCGGTCATGCGGAGATCTTCGCCCATGCCTCACCGAGCACGGAACGCAGCACCTGTTCGATCTCGTCGAACTGGGCCTGGTCGGCGACCAGCGGCGGCGCGAGCTGCACCACCGGGTCGCCACGGTCGTCGGCGCGGCAGTAGAGACCGGCGCCGAGCAGCGCCGTGGACAGGAACCCGCGCAGCAGACGGTCGCACTCCTCGGGCGTGAAGGTCTCCTTGGTGGTCTTGTCCTTCACCAGCTCGATGCCGTAGAAGAACCCGTCCCCGCGGACGTCGCCCACGATCGGCAGGTCGAGCAGGGACTCGAGCGTCCCGCGGAACGCACCCTCGGTCGCTCGCACGTGCTCGAGCAGCCCGTCCCGCTCGAAGAGGTCGAGGTTGGCCATCGCGACGGCGCACGACACGGGGTGGCCGCCGAAGGTGTACCCGTGGGCGAAGCTCGTGCCCGTGCGCAGGAACGGCTCGGCCAGGCGGTCGCTCACGATCGTCGCGCCGAGCGGCGAGTAGCCGGACGTCAGTCCCTTCGCGCACGTGATCATGTCGGGCACGTAGTCGTAGCGCTCGGCGCCGAACGTGGTGCCGAGCCGGCCGAAGGCGCAGATCACCTCGTCGGAGACGAGGAGCACGTCGTGCGCGTCGCAGATCTCGCGCACCCGCTGGAAGTAGCCGGGTGGGGGTGGGAAGCACCCGCCGGCGTTCTGCACCGGCTCCAGGAACACCGCAGCGACGGTGTCGGGTCCCTCGGCCTCGATGGCGACCTCGATCTGGTCGGCGGCCCAGCGTCCGAACGCCTCCAGGTCGTCCTCGTGCACCGGGGCCCGGTAGTGGTTGGTGTTCGGGACGCGGAAGGTCGACGGCACGAGGGGCTCGAACTGCTGCTTCAGCGTCGGCAGGCCGGTGATGGAGAGCGCACCGTGCGTCGTGCCGTGGTAGGCGATCGACCGGCTGATCACCTTGTGCTTGAGCGGCTTGCCCACGAGCTTGAAGTAGTTCTTGGCCAGCTTCCACGCGGTCTCGACGGCCTCGCCGCCCCCGCTGGAGAAGAACACGCGGTTGAGGTCCCCGGGGGCGAGCGCCGCCAGGCGCTCGGCCAGGTCGATCGCGGTGGGGTGGGCGTAGGACCAGAGCGGGAAGAACGCGAGCTCCTGGGCCTGCCGGGCCGCGGCCTCGGCCAGCTCGCGGCGCCCGTGCCCGGCCTGCACCACGAACAGCCCGGCCAGGCCGTCGAGGTAGCGACGGCCGCGGTCGTCCCAGACGTAGCAGCCCTCGCCGCGGGTGATCACCGGGACGTCGGCACCGCCGGGGGACCTCAGGGGAGCGAAGTGCATCCAGAGGTGGTCCTTGGCGGCCTTCTGACGTCGAGCGGCCTCGGGGTCGAGTGGGGTCATGGTTCCTCCGATCACCTGTGAGTATTCGCGACGGATTGCGTCGAGTGCAAGGGTCCTCGCATCTGATTGCGTAACGATCGTGTGACGACTCTTGCGGATTCCGTTGGCGAGGTGCAGAGTTCGGTCATCGTCGGCGGAGCAGAGGAGCGTCATGTCTGAGGTCGAGGGAACCGGGCCGGGCAGCACGACCACGGCAGGCAAGAAGGGTCTGAAGGCCAACGCGATCGGGTTCTGGGAGGGCCTGTCGATCGGGCTCGACGCGACGGCCCCGGCCTACTCGATCGCCGCGGTCCTCGGCTCGATGGTGGTCGTGGCCGGCATCCATGCGCCCGCGGTGATCTGGCTGTCGTTCGTGCCGATGTTCCTCATCGCCGGCGCGTTCCTCTACATGAACCGCGCCGACACGGACTGTGGAACGACGTTCTCCTGGGTCACGCGGGCGATGGGGCCCTGGATCGGCTGGATCGGCGGCTGGGCCGTCTTCACCACCGGCGTCCTCGTGATCGGCTCCCTCGCCGACGTGGCCGCGCGCTACCTGTTCGTCATGGTCGGCGCCGACGGCCTCGCCGCGAACCGCACCGTCGTCATCACCGTGGCCGTCGTGATCGTGCTGGTCATGACGTGGCTCTGTGTCCGGGGGACCGAGGCGTCGGCCAAGTTCCAGGTCTGGCTCGTCTTCGCCCAGGTCGGTGCACTGCTGCTGTTCGTCCTCGTGGCGGTCGTGCGTCTGTTCATGGGCAACCTGCCCGCCGGGGCGACCAACCCCGACTGGAGCTGGCTCAGCCCGTCGGGCCTGACCTCCGACCAGCTGGTCAGCGGGCTGCTCATCGGCGTGTTCATCTACTGGGGCTGGGAGAGCGCGGTCAACCTCTCGGAGGAGTCCGAGGACGGTGACACCGCTCCCGGCCGGGCCGGGATCTGGAGCACGGTGATCCTGGTGGTCACGTACCTCGGGGTCGGCATCGTCACCATCGCCGCCGGTGGCGTGGACTTCGTGACCGGCTACGACGACGACGACGCCCTGTTCGGCGCCATCGGGGACCTGGTGCTCGGACCGTTCGCGTTCATCCTCCTGCTCTCGATCATCACCTCGGGCATCGCGTCCACCCAGACGACGATCCTGCCCGCGTCCCGCGTCTCCCTGTCGATGGCGAGCGCCGGGGCGTTCCCGAGGATCTTCTCGCGCATCCACCCGAGCTACGGCACGCCGTCGTTCAGCACGTGGTTCATCGGCGGCGTCGCGATCCTCTGGTACGTCGGCGCGAGCG
Source organism: Aeromicrobium sp. Leaf289 (assembly GCF_001423335.1). NCBI lineage: Bacteria > Bacillati > Actinomycetota > Actinomycetes > Propionibacteriales > Nocardioidaceae > Aeromicrobium > Aeromicrobium sp. Leaf289. Next base: position 343,253 of record NZ_LMNK01000004.1, read on the forward strand.
CGGTGAGCGACAACTTCCTGTTCGACTCGATCTCGGCGCTCTCGCTCATGATCGCCTTCTACTACGCCCTCACCGGCGTGGCGTGCGCGATCTACTGGCGACGCCGCCTGTTCACGTCGGTCAAGGCGTTCCTGCTCATCGGGGTCGGCCCGCTGGTGGGTGCCGCGACGCTCTTCTACCTGCTGTTCGAGTCGGTGCGCTCCCTGGCCGACCCCGAGGCGTCCTACAGCGGCACCTCGGTGCTGGGGGTGGGTCTGCCGCTCGCGATCGCCGTGTTCTTCCTCGGACTCGGTCTCGTGCTCATGCTCGTGTGGCGGTTCACGGTGGGCGCGGCGTTCTTCAGCCGCAAGGGCTTCGAGACGGTCTCGGACGCGGTGGCCCTCGCTGCTCTGGGACCGACGCGCCCGGGCGCGGCGCTGCCCAAGGACGGGGAGTGACATGAGGATCCTGCTGGTCGGCTCCGGTGGCGTGGGGGCGGCGTTCACCGCCATCGCCGCGCGACGTGACTTCTTCGAGAAGATCGTGGTCGCCGACTACGACCAGGCGCGTGCGGACAAGGCGGTCGACGCGCTCGACGACGACCGCTTCGTCTCCGCACAGGTGGACGCGTCGTCCGCCGACGCCGTCGCGACGCTGTGCCGCGACCACGGCGTCACGCACGTGATGAACGCCGTCGACCCGCGCTTCGTCATGCCGGTCTTCGAGGGCGCGCACGCGGCAGGCGCCGACTACGTCGACATGGCGATGTCGCTGTCGCGCCGGCACCCGGAGGAGCCGTACGCCAGGGTCGGCGTGAAGCTGGGCGACGAGCAGTTCGCGGTCGCCGACCAGTGGGAGTCCGACGGTCGTCTCGCCCTCGTGGGCATGGGTGTCGAGCCCGGGCTCTCCGACGTGTTCGCGCGCTACGCCGCCGACCACCTCTTCAGCTCCATCCGCGACCTCGGCACGCGCGACGGCGCCAACCTGGCCGTCCACGACGAGGACGGCAACGAGCTGTTCGCCCCCTCGTTCTCCATCTGGACCACGATCGAGGAGTGCCTCAACCCGCCCGTCATCTGGGAGAAGGCGCGCGCCGACGAGCCCGACGGCGGCTGGTTCACGACGCCGCCGTTCTCCGAGCCCGAGGTCTTCGAGTTCCCCGAGGGGATCGGACCGGTCGAGTGCGTCAACGTCGAGCACGAGGAGGTGCTCCTGATGCCGCGCTGGGTCGATGCCGAGCGCGTGACGTTCAAGTACGGCCTGGGCGAGGACTTCATCAACGTCCTGCGCGCCCTGCACGACGTCGGCCTCGATCGGACCGACCCCGTGCAGGTGGCGTCGGCCGACGGCCCGGTCATGGTCTCCCCGCGCGACGTGGTGGCGGCCTGCCTGCCCGATCCGGCCACCATCGGTCCGCAGATGACCGGCAAGACGTGCGCCGGGCTGTGGGTCACCGGTGTCGGCAAGGACGGTGAGGAGCGCGAGACGTACCTCTACCACGTGGTCGACAACGAGTGGGCGATGCGCGAGTACGGGCACCAGTGCGTCGTGTGGCAGACGGCGGTCAACCCGGTCGTGGCGCTCGAGCTGCTCGCGAACGGCACCTGGAGCGGCGCCGGCGTGCTCGGCCCGGAGGCCTTCGACGCCGTGCCGTTCCTGGACCTGCTCAGAGAGTACGGCGCCCCGTGGGGCCAGCGCGACTCCTGAGGTCGTCCTGACCTGCGAGGACCGGCGCGGGCCCCCTAGGGTGGGGGCAAGCAGCACGGCCCAGTCGTAGGGGTCGTCGAGAACCGAATGGAGCACCGCCATGTCCGTCACCGTGCACGTCGCCGTCGAGGCCGGGGCAGAACCCACCTCCCAGACCGTGGACGACGGGACGAAGGCGTGGCAGCTCTTCGCCGAGCAGCCCGACGTGGTCGTCGCCCGCATCGACGGTGAGCTGCGTGACCTGTCCACCGTCCTCGTCGACGGGTCGACCGTGGAGCCCGTCGCCATCGACAGCCCCGACGGCCTCGACGTGCTGCGCCACTCGGCCGCCCACGTCATGGCGCAGGCCGTGCAGGAGCTCTTCCCGGACGCCAAGCTCGGCATCGGTCCGCCGATCACCGACGGCTTCTACTACGACTTCGACGTCGAGGAGCCGTTCAAGCCCGAGGACCTGCAGGCCATCGAGTCGCGGATGAAGAAGATCGTCAAGGAGGGCCAGCGGTTCGACCGTCGCGAGATCAGCGACGACGACGCCCGCACCGAGCTCGCCGACGAGCCGTACAAGCTCGAGCTCATCGGTCTCAAGTCGCAGGCCGGCTCCACCGAGGGTGCCAGCGTCGAGGTGGGCGAGGGCGGCCTCAGCATCTACGACAACGTCAAGCGCGACGGCTCCCTGGCGTGGAAGGACCTGTGCCGCGGCCCGCACCTGCCCACCACCAAGCGCATCCCGGCCTTCACGCTCATGCGCTCGGCCGCCGCCTACTGGCGCGGTGACGAGAAGAACAAGCAGCTGCAGCGCATCTACGGCACCGCCTGGCCCACCAAGGAGGCGCAGGAGGACTACCTGCACCGCCTGGAGGAGGCCCAGCGTCGTGACCACCGTCGGCTGGGCACCGAGCTGGACCTCTACAGCTTCCCCGACGAGATCGGCTCCGGACTGCCCGTCTTCCACCCGCGCGGTGGGGTCATCAAGCGGGAGATGGAGGACTACGTCCGTCGTCGGCACATCGAGGAGGGCTTCGAGTACGTCGGCACCCCGCACATCGCCAAGGAGGGGCTCTTCCACACCTCCGGCCACCTGCCCTACTACGGCGAGGGCATGTTCCCCTCGCTCGACGTGGACGGCCAGGAGTACCGCCTCAAGGCGATGAACTGCCCGATGCACAACATCATCTACCGCTCGCGGCAGCGGTCGTACCGCGAGCTGCCGCTGAGGCTCTTCGAGTTCGGGCACGTCTACCGCAACGAGAAGTCGGGCGTCATCCACGGCCTCACTCGCGTGCGCGGGTTCGCGCAGGACGACTCGCACTCGTACGTCACCCCCGAGCAGGCGCCCGACGAGATCCGCCACCTGCTGAACTTCATGCTGAGCCTGCTGCGCGACTTCGGGCTCGACGACTTCTACCTCGAGCTGTCCACCCGCGACGACCGCAAGGACAAGTTCATCGGCTCCCACGAGGACTGGGAGGTCGCCACGCAGGTGCTCGCCGACGTGGCCGCGGAGACCGGCATCGAGCTCGTGCCCGACCCGGGAGGAGCGGCGTACTACGGCCCCAAGATCTCGGTCCAGGCCCGTGACGCCATCGGCCGCACCTGGCAGATGGGCACCGTGCAGTACGACTTCAACCAGCCGTCGCCCGAGCGGTTCAACCTCGAGTACGTGGCCGCCGACGGCACCCGCCAGCAGCCCGTGATGATCCACTCGGCCAAGTTCGGCTCGATCGAACGGTTCCTCGGCGTGCTCGTGGAGCACTACGCGGGCGCCTTCCCTCCGTGGCTCGCCCCGGTGCAGGCCGTCGGCATCCCGGTCGCGGAGCGCCACGCCGAGTACCTGTACACCCTGGGCCAGCGACTCAAGGGTGCCGGCATCCGGTTCGAGGTCGACGACTCCGACGAGCGCATGCAGAAGAAGATCCGCACCGCGCAGACGCAGAAGGTGCCCTTCATGCTCATCGTCGGCGACAACGACGTCGAGGCCGACGCCGTCTCGTTCCGCTACCGCAACGGGGAGCAGGAGAACGGCGTCCCGGTCGACGACGCGGTGCGCCGCATCCTCGAGGCCGTCGCGTCGCGCGAGCAGGTCTGACGAATCGCCACGCCGGGCGGTGCGGCGACCTAGTCTGGTCCCGTGATCAGGGGGATGCTGGCGGGTGCCGTCGCGCTCGCGATGGTGACGTCGACGGTCCCGGCGTCTGCCGCAGAAGGTGAGGCGTTGCTGCGTCTCGGGATGAAGGAGCGATGCGTGGCGCCCGGCCAGGGCTACCCGCTCGCGTCGGTGACGGTGCACTCCGACGCGGCCCCCGTCGCGGGTGCCACCGTGCAGTGGCGTCAGGACGGGACCATCCTGCACACCGCGGTCACCGACGACCATGGCGTCGCGCAGGCCGAGGGCGTGCAGGCCGTCCGCACCGACGAACCGGTGATGGTCACGTCCGTGGACCCGGCGAGCGGTCGGTCGGTGACCCTGCCCGACCGGGTGCGTGACACCGGGGTGCTGGCCTCGGCGGGCTGGGTGCGGCGCTTCGTCGTTCCCTCCTCCTTGGTGAGCCCGCTGAGCGTCGGAGGGGCCGGGCCGAGGGAGTGGACGGCGAAGGCCGACCTCTCGTGCACGACACGGCCGGTTCCCGGGGCGCTCGTGGACGTGCTCGCGACCGGTCCCGAGGACTCAGAACCCATGCTGCTGGAATCCCTCCCTCCCGACGAGGATGGGAAGTGGCGCTTCTCCGGCTGGGCGACCTTCGGCGGCCCGACGACGTTCACCGTCCGCAGCCGGACGCCGGATGGTCACGTCCTCCACCTCGGTCGCCGCGCCGGCGACCTGGCGCCTGAGGCCACCTGGATCAACACCTCCGTCACGGGCGTGCGCAGCGAGCTGATGGCGTCCACCCTGCTGACCCGGGGAACGACCTACACGACCCGGGCCGAGCTGGTCGCCGACGGCGGGGACGGGCGGCGGCGCGGTGCGCTGGACCGGGTGGTCGACGTCACCTTCGTGGACCGGGTGACCGGTCGCTCCACCAGTCTGTCCCCGCTGGTGGTCGCCGACTTCGACGGAAAGATCGCGCTCGACAGCTCCCACCGGGCGACCAGGTCGGGCACGTACCACTTCTCCTTCCGCGGCACGAGGGCCGAGCAGGGCGCAACCGCCACCCTGAGGGTGCGCCTCCGCCCGAAGATCAGCGGCTGGCCGGTGAAGCGGATCGCGGCCAAGCGGTCGACGACCCTGCGTCGCACCGTCACGATCGCCGAACGCGAGAACGCCCGCGCCGAGCTGCGCGTCTGGAACCCGCGGTACCGCGCCTGGGACCCCGTCGGCGGCCTGCGCACGATCGACGCCAGGGGTCGCTTGACGTTCACCGTGCCGAAGGTCAGGGGGACGAAGGGCTACCGACTCGTGATCGGGGACGTGACGTCCACCCGGGGTGGCGGACACGCGTTCGACCCGGTCGCGACGACGAAGACCTGGACCGTCACCCGGCGCTGAGCGACGTCTCGGTAGGTTGTCCCGGTGACTGCAGACGACCGCCTGGAGCGCCTCTGGGTGCCGTACCGCATGTCCTACGTGCGGGGCGAGGAGCCCGAGCCCGACGACTCCTGCCCGTTCTGCCGCATCGCCTCCGGCGGCCGGCAGTCCGAGCTCGTCGTGCACCGGGGGACCCACTGCTTCGTGGTCCTCAACCTCTACCCGTACAACCCGGGGCACCTCATGGTCGTCCCGAACCGGCACGTGGCCGACTACACCGACCTCACCGAGGACGAGACCTGCGAGGTCGCCACGCTCACCCAGCAGGCCCTGCGCGCCGTCCGCGCCGCCTCGAACCCGCACGGGTTCAACGTCGGGCTCAACCTCGGGGGAGTGGCGGGCGGCTCGCTGTCGCAGCACCTGCACCAGCACGTGGTGCCCCGATGGTCCGGCGACGCCAACTTCATGACCGTGCTCGGGCAGACCAAGACGCTCCCGCAGCTGCTCGAGGACACCCGCGACCTCCTGGCCGACGCCTGGCCGGGGGAGACGCCCACGACCGAGGACGACGCCTGATGCTCGAACGCTTCCGCCAGTTCTGGACGAACATCTGGTCGCCCCTGGCCGACCTGCTGCTGCGCCTGGGCGTCAAGCCCGACCACGTGACGATCGTCGGCACCCTCGGGGTCAGTGCCGGCGCGTTGTGGTTCTTCCCGCGCGGGCAGTTCTTCGTCGGTGTCATGGTGGTCACCGCGTTCGTGTTCAGCGACCTCATGGACGGCTACATGGCCCGCAAGTCCGGCCAGTCGTCGAGGTGGGGGGCCTTCCTCGACTCGACGCTGGACCGGGTCGGCGACGCTGCGGTGTTCGGCGGCCTCCTGCTCTACTACACGCGCGCCGACGCCGACACCACGCTCGGCCCGGCCGACCTCTACCTCGGCCTGAGCCTCGCCTGCCTCGTGCTGGGCAACCTCACCTCGTACGCGCGGGCCCGCGCCGAGAGCCTGGGCATGCAGGCCAAGGGTGGCATCGCCGAGCGGGCCGACCGTCTGGTCGCGATCCTCGTGATGACCGGGCTGAACGGTCTGTTCGGGCTGCCCGTCCTGACCGAGATCACGCTGTGGGCGCTCGCCCTCGCGAGCCTGGTGACCGTGTTCCAGCGCATGGCGATCGTGCACCGGCAGGCCTTCCCGCCCGCCGGGACGGAGTCCTGACCGTCTTCCGCCGAACGTGACATCGCGAATGTGACATCACTCTTGACACGTAGAGATCGGGGTCACATACTCGCGGTATGACCCTCATGGACGAGCAGGACCTCGACCGCACCCAGGACGCGCTGGCCTCGCTGACGCGCAGCGAGTACGAGGCCACGCTGACCCAGCTGTCCCAGGCGTCGGTCGACCGTCACTTCGACGCCTTCGTCGACGTCCCGTGGGACCACCCGGACTTCGCGATCGACCCGACCGACGCCCACTGGGTGCTTCCGGAGGCCGACCCGCTCGGTGCCCACCCCTGGTACAAGTCGCTCCCCGTCGAGCGGCAGATCGAGATCGGGATGTGGCGCTACGCGAACATCTTCAAGGTCGGTCTGCAGTTCGAGAACCTCCTGATCCGCGGGATCATGCAGTACGTCTTCTCCCGCCCCAACGGGTCGGCCGAGTTCCGCTACCTCACCCACGAGGCCACGGAGGAGTGCCACCACACGCAGATGTTCCAGGAGTGCATCAACCGCATCGGCGCCGACGTCCCGGGCATGCCGCGATGGATGCGGGCGATCCACGGGATCATCCCGCTCATGGCCTCGCGGTACCCGCTCGGCTTCTTCATCGCGGTGCTCGCGGGCGAGGAGCCGATCGACCACACGCAGAAGAAGATGCTGCGCGAGGGCGCCACGATCCCGCCGGTCATGCGCCGCATCATGCAGATCCACGTGGCGGAGGAGGCGCGGCACATCTCGTTCGCGCACGCCTACGTCATGCGCAGCGGCCCGAACCTGGGAAAGGTCGACCGGTGGGTCATGTCGATGCTGTTCCCGATCATCATGCGGATCGCGGGCGACCTCATCCTTGTGCCGCCGAAGGAGCTGCGCACCGAGATGGGCGTGCCGAAGGAGGTCGTCAAGGAGCTCTACTGGGACGCTCCGGAGTCGCGCGTGTTCCTCTCCGAGCTGTTCAGCGACGTGCGCATGCTGGCCGAGGAGTCCACGCTCATGACACGGTCCTCGCGGCGCATGTGGCGCTGGCTCAAGATCGACGGTCGCCCGGCCCGGTACCGCAGCGAGCCGCCCGCGCGTCTGGCCGACCCCGCCTCGGTCGACCCCGCCTCTGTCGACACGGTCTGACCCGTGACCCACGTCGTCACGCAGCCGTGCTGCGGTGACGCGGCCTGCGCCTTCGCGTGCCCCGTCAACTGCATCCACCCCACGCCCGACGAGCCGGACTTCGCCACGGCCGAGATGGTCTACATCGATCCTCAGGCCTGCGTCGACTGCGGAGCCTGCGTGAAGGCATGCCCGGTGGGGGCGATCAAGCCGGAGTCGCGGCTCACGGCCGAAGAGCACGTGTTCGTCGAGCTGAACGCGCTCTTCCACGCCGACTCCGACGTCGGCAACGGGCTCGAGTCGCCGACCCGTCCGGCGCAGGCGCCGGTTCCGCCGGTCGTGCGCATCGACGGGTCGCGACGCTTGAGCGTGGCTGTCGTCGGTGCCGGTCCGGCCGCGCTGTACGCGGCCGACGAGCTTCTCAAGCAGCGTCAGGTGCAGGTTCGCGTCCTCGACCGGCTGCCGACCCCGCACGGACTCGTCCGGGCCGGCGTCGCACCCGACCACCAGCACACGAAGGACATCGGGCGACTGTTCGAGAAGATCGAGTCCCACCCCGGCTTCGCGTACGAGCTCGGGGTCGAGGTCGGGACCGACGTCACGCACGACCAGCTGCTCGCCACCCATGACGCCGTGGTCTACGCGACGGGCGCGGCCGTGGACCGGCGGCTCGACGTGCCGGGGGAGGACCTGCCCGGCAACGCGACCGCCACGGACGTGGTGGCCTGGTACAACGGACACCCCGACCACGTGGAGGCACCGCTGGACCTGTCGGGGGACCGCATCGTGGTGGTCGGCAACGGCAACGTGGCGCTCGACGTCTCGCGGGTGCTGCTGAGCGATCCGGAGTCGCTGGCGAGCACCGACATCGCCGACCACGCCCTCGACGCCCTGCGCGTCAGCAGGGTGAGGGTGGTGGAGGTGCTGGCGCGACGCGGTCCGGCCCAGGCGGCCTTCACCGTGCCCGAGCTCGTCGGGCTGCTGCACCACCCCGACCTCGACGTCGTCGTGCCGCAGCGCGAGCTGCTGGACGGGGACGACGTCAAGAGCCGCCTCCTGCGGGAGGGGACGGTCGCCGAGGCCGACCCGGCTCGACGGCACGTCGTCCTGCGCTTCCTCGTCGCACCGGTGGCGGTGCTGGGGGACGGGTCCGTCACCGGGCTCGAGGTCACGCGCACGAGTCTCGTGACGGGACCCGACGGCGTGGTCGCAGCGGTGCCGACCGGCGACCACGACGTGATCCCCACCCGAGCGGTGCTCCGCTCCGTGGGGTACCGGTCCGCTCCGGTCCCGGGGGTGCCGTTCGACCCGGTGACCCATCGCATCCCGAACGTCGGCGGACGCGTGCTTGATGTGCCGGGCGGTGACGTGCTTCCGCGCACCTACGTCGTCGGCTGGGCCAAGCGCGGTCCGTCCGGCTTCATCGGCACCAACAAGTCGTGCTCGCTCGAGACCGTCAACCACCTGCTCTCCGACGTGGCGCAGGGACGGATCGAGGCCGTCGACCGGCCGGAGCCGTTGCGGGCGACGGCCGGTGTCCTCGACCGCGAGGGCTGGCTGCTGCTCGACGCGCACGAGCGCGAGGCGGGGCGCAGGGCAGGACGTCCACGTCGCAAGGTGGTGGACCGGCGCCGGATGGTGGACGTCGTCGAGGCCGCCAGAGGCGGCCGATAGACTCGAGGGGTGAGCAACGAGCAGACCCCCTCCACGTCCCCCGACGGCACCAGCCCCCAGTCGACCGGTACCGCGCGCGTCAAGCGCGGCATGGCCGAGATGCTGAAGGGCGGCGTCATCATGGACGTCGTCGACGCCGAGCAGGCGCGCATCGCCGAGGACGCCGGCGCCGTGGCCGTCATGGCCCTCGAGCGCGTCCCGGCCGACATCCGGGCCCAGGGTGGCGTGGCGCGCATGAGCGACCCGGACCTGATCGACGGCATCGTGTCGGCGGTCTCGATCCCGGTCATGGCCAAGGCCCGCATCGGACACTTCGCCGAGGCGCAGGTGCTGCAGAGCCTGGGTGTCGACTACATCGACGAGTCCGAGGTCCTCACGCCGTCGGACTACGCGAACCACATCGACAAGTGGGCGTTCAACGTCCCGTTCGTGTGCGGTGCCACCAACCTGGGCGAGGCGCTGCGTCGGCTCACCGAGGGTGCGGCCTTCATCCGCTCCAAGGGCGAGGCGGGCACGGGCGACGTGTCGAACGCCGTCACGCACATCCGCACGATCACCGGCGAGATCCGTCGCCTGCAGTCGCTGCGCGAGGACGAGCTGTTCGTGGCCGCCAAGGAGCTCCAGGCGCCGTACGAGCTGGTCAAGGAGGTCGCGGAGCTGGGCAAGCTGCCCGTCACCCTCTTCACCGCCGGCGGCATCGCGACCCCGGCCGACGCCGCGCTCGTCATGCAGCTGGGCTCGGAGGGTGTGTTCGTGGGCTCGGGCATCTTCAAGTCCGGGAACCCGGCCCAGCGCGCCGAGGCGATCGTCAAGGCCACCACGTTCTACGACGACCCCGACGTCGTCGCCAAGGTCTCGCGCGGCCTGGGCGAGGCCATGGTCGGCATCAACGTCGACGAGATCCCCGAGCCGCACCGCCTCGCCGAGCGCGGCTGGTAGCCGCACCCGGCGGCGGGGGGTGCCGCCCCGGTCTTTGGGATTTGTCTCCTACTTTTCCCGTATGCCCATGTGACGCAGATCTCACGTCGCATGCTCGAGGTGAGGGCTCGTCCCTCGTGCCGGCGTAGGGAGCGCCGCGCCTCGAGACATGGGAGCACGCGATGAAGAACTCGATCAAGGGTGCGCTGGCCGCGGGTGCGGCCGCCGTCCTGCTACTGGGTGGCGCCGGGACGCTGGCGTACTGGAGCGACTCCGTCGACCTGCCCGGCGGCAGCGTGACATCGGGCGAGCTCAAGCTCGAGAGCCCGACCTGCGACGCCGACTGGGTCTACGCGACCGGCAGCGCAGGCGCCACCGGCACGGTCGGCCCGGTCGTCCCGGGCGACGTGATCTCCAAGGAGTGCACGTTCGAGATCGTGGCCACCGGCGACAACCTGAACGCCGACCTGACCGTCCCGGCCACGGCGACCTTCGCCGGCGTGACCCCGCTGACCGCCACGGTGACCGCGACGTACGAGGACGCTCTCGGCGACGCGCTGCCCGCTGCCATCACGGAGGACGACGACGGTCTGGTCACCGCGACCATCTCGGTGGAGTTCCCCTACGGCACCGCCGAGGACGACGTGGCGCCGATCAACATCAACGACTCCCAGGAGGTCGCTGCGACGCTGAACGCCATCGCGGTCTCCGTGGAGCAGAACGACCCGAACCCGTGACCGGTCGCTGATCGCGGATCGTCGTGTCTCGCGGGTGGCAGGTCGTCGTCAAGGCCCTGGCCTGGGTCGTGATCCTGGCCGCCACGGGCTCGCTGTCTGCTGCGGTGCTCGTGCCGCGGCTGGCCGGCGCGACCCCCTACGCGGTGCTCACCGGGTCCATGCGGCCGGCGCTCCCGTCGGGCACGTTGGTGGTGGTCCGACCCGTCGAGATGGGCGACGTCTCGGTGGGGGACGTGATCACCTACCAGCTGCGGTCCGGCGACCCGACGGTCGTGACCCATCGTGTGGTCGGCTCCGGGGTCAGGACCGACGGGACGGCGGTGCTCACCACCCAGGGCGATGCGAACGACGTGGTCGATGCAGCGCCGGTCCAGCCGGAGCAGGTGCGGGGGCGGCTCTGGTACGCGGTGCCGCACCTCGGCAGAGCCCACTCCCTGCTCGACGGGTTCCACCGAAAGGCAGCGGTCCAGCTGGTCGCGGCCGGGCTCCTGCTCTACACGGGCCGGATGTTCGTCGCGGCGGCGCCCGCCTGGCGCGGCGGTCCGGGAAGCAGGACGAGCGACGACGACCAGGAGAAGGAGGGATCAGCGCGATGAGGCGTGGATGCCTGCTGCCCGCGACGGTCGTGGCGGTGACGCTGCTCGCCCCTGTCGGTGCGCACGCGGCCGACGAGATCGGCATCAGCCGGGACGGCACGTCCTGGTCGTCGAACCTCGACGAGCCACTGTTCGACCCCGGCCTGCGGTGGGTCCCTGGCGACACGCGGACGAGCAGCTTCTTCGTCCGCAACCAGGGGCCCAGCGGGTCCGCGATCACCATCGAGGTGCGCAGCCTCGACTCCGACGAGCTGCTGGCCGACGACGACATCCACCTGCGTGCGCGGGCGGCGGAGGGTGCGTGGGTCGACCTGCGCAACGAGGTCACCTCGACCCGCCTCACCGAGAAGACGATCGAGCAGGGTGCGGCGGTGCGCGTCGACGTGAACGCGACCTTCGACGAGGCGTCGACGAACCAGTCACAGGTCGGGCGCCTGGCGATCGCCTTCCGCGTGAGGCTCGCCGACGCCGCCGCGGGCGAGCCCGGCGACGACCCGGACGGTGCTAGTCCGTCGGCCGGCGACACGGTGGGGGATCTTCCGGACACGGGCTCCGCCACGCCGCGCTGGATCGTCCTCGGTGGCCTTGGCCTTGCGCTCGTCGGCGTCCTGCTCGCCTCGCGCCTCCGCGTGGATCGTGAGGTGTGGTCATGAGCAGGCATGCGGGTCGACGTCGCAGCCGAGGTCGTCGTGGATGGGTGAGGGCGCTGCTGGCCATGGGTCTGGTGGTCGGTCTCGGCTCGGTCAACACCATGGCGTTCTGGACCGACGATGCGGTCCTGGATGCCGGCACGATCCAGACGGGATCGCTCGACCTGCTCGTCGCAGGCAACCTCGCCGGAGCGGGCGGGACGACGACGTCGCCGAGCCTCGCGCTGACCGACATGGTCCCGGGGGAGAGCGTGGCGGTGACGGTCCCGGTCCAGCGGGCCGCGAGCACCGTCGGCTTCACCTACACGGCCAAGGCGACCGCGTCCGGCGCGCTCGCCCCCTACCTGCGGTGGACCGTCTCGGCGGGATCGGCCGGCACGGCGAGCTCCTCGGGCCTGCGGACCAACACGTGCGGCGGCACGCCCCTGGTGACAGGGGTGACGCTCACCGGCACCGCGAGCGACGTGATCGCCTCCCCACGCACGCTGTCCAGCGCCACGATGAGCGAGAACATCTGCCTGCGCGTCGAGCTGCCGAGCGGCACCGCGAACGCCGCACAGGGGGCATCGGCGACCGCCTCCTTCGTCTTCGACGCCACGCAGCTGGGCTGATCGTCGTGCTCGAGCGGCTGCGTCAGACCGTCCTCTGGTCGGGTGCCGGTCTGGGCGGGCTCTGCCTGGCCTGGGCCGCGACGATCCACGTCCTCGGCCTCACCCCCATGATCTTCACCTCGGGCTCGATGGGACCGCAGATCGCCGCGGGCGACCTCGCCCTCGCCGAGTCGGTGCCGGCGCGGGCCATCGGGGTGGGCGACGTCGTGAGCGTGGTCAACGCCGCCGGCGTGCGCGTCACCCACCGGGTCGTCGAGATCGACCCTGTGGACACCACGACGGCGGTCCTCACCCTGCGCGGCGATGCCAACGCCTCGCCCGATGCCGAGGCCTACACCGTCACCCGCGTCGAACGCGTGGTCACCTCCGTGCCGGCCGCCGGGCACGTCGTGGACGCCGTCTCGTCACCGTCGGGCCGATTCGTCTCGGGAGCGTGGCTGGGGCTGTGCCTGTTCCTCGTCCTGGGTGCCGGTCGCGCGGGGTCGGGACGTGAGCGTCCTCGGCGCGGGCGCCACCCCGGTGGCCGGCACCGGCGTCAGGACCGATCGCGAGCACACGGGGTCGGGGTCGGGGTCGGAGCCGGGGTCGCCGCGATGCTGCTGGGTCTCGGGCTCGGGCACGTGGTCCCCACCCTCGTCACGCCGACGTCGGCCACCTTCGAGGATCGCGGCGCGACCGTCACCTCCGGCGCCCTCGCCTCCTTCGCGGTCACCAAGCCCGCAGCGCTCGCGTGCACCGTCAGCAACCCCGTCGTGGGGACGAAGAGCCTCACCACGACCTGGACCGCGGCCCCCGGCCTCGCGTACACGGCGGTGATCCGGGAGACCGGCACCTCGCTCGTCGTCACGAGCAGCGGGACGGAGCGCTCGGTCACCGTGACCGGTGGGCTCCTCGGGTCCTTGCTCGGTTCCAGCTTCACCATCGAGGTCACGGCCACCCTGCCGGGCTCGGGCTGGACCGCCACCTCGACGCGCGCGGGGACCTTCGTGCTGCTCGGCCTCGGCTTCACCTGCGGCGCCTGGACCTGAGGTCTCGTCGCGATCCCTGCGCGGCGAACCGGCGGTGGACGACCGCATGGCCCCGATGGCCCATCCGACTGGCCGCGTCCGGCCGGTCGGGCCATGCCGGTCTAGTTCCTTCGGGGGATCTTGGTGCGCACTGCGGGGGCCGACCGTGACTTCGTCCGTCGGGGTCGTTGGGAGGTTCGAGGGTCCCGGTGTCGTCGGGACCCGGTCCGGCCCACCCCGGACCACCCTCTCCTCCCGATTGGATCCCCATGAAGAAGTCCACCAAGGCCGCCCTCGCGGCCGTCGGCGCCGGCGTCCTGCTCACCGGCGGAGCCACCACCCTCGCCTTCTGGTCCGACTCGGCCACCGTGGGCGCCAGCACGCTCACGGCCGGCACGCTGACGCTCGGCGAGGCCGACTGCTCGGCATGGATCCTCGACGCGAACGAGGACGCCCCGGGCGAGACCGCGACCCTCCTGGTGCCCGGCGACGTGGCCACCAAGACCTGCACGTTCGACATCGACGCGACCGGCGACCACCTGCGGGCCGACCTCGCCGCCGTCGGCGCGGTGACGTCGGGCGGCCTGGCGGACGACGTCGTGGTCAGCACGGCGTTCGAGGTCGACGGCGAGACGGTCACCTCGATCACCGAGGACGACGCGCCCGAGGTGCTCACGAGCACCGTCACCGTCACGTTCCCCTACGGTGACGCGGTCGACAACGACTCCCAGGGCGAGTCCGTCTCGCTGACCGACTACGTCGTCACCGCGACGCAGGTCCACAGCGACACCCCCGCCGCGCCGGTCGCTCCCTGATCGACGGGCCCACCACCATGACGCGCAGCGCGGCGACCACCGCCCGACGACTCTCCCAGGCCCTCGCCTGGGCGGTCGTCGCGGCGGTGGTCGCCGTGCTCGCGGTGGTCGTCGTGGTCCCGCGCATGGCGGGAGCCACCCCCTACACAGTGCTCACCTCGTCGATGGAGCCGACCCTCCCACCCGGCACCCTCGTGGTGAGCCGCCCCGCACCGTTCGAGGAGATCCTCGTCGGTCAGGTCGTCACCTTCCAGCTCGAGTCCGGCGACCCCACCGTCGCCACCCACCGCGTGATCGCCCGCACCACCGAGCCCGACGGCACCCCGGTGCTGTGGACCCAGGGCGACGCGAACGCGGTTCGCGACCCGGAGGTGGTGCGCGCCGAGCAGGTGCGCGGCGTCCTCTGGTACCGCGTGCAGGAGCTCGGACGGCTCAACACCGCGATCGACGCCGCCTGGCGGCAGCGCGGGGTGACGGTCGTGGGCCTCGCCCTGCTCGTCTACGCCGGGTACGCCGCCACCGCCGCGGTGCGCGAGCGTCGGGCCACCCGACGCGCCGCGGGCTCGACCATCCCCCAGGACCAGGAGACCCTCGCGTGAGGATCCACCCCCCGGCACGTCGCCTGACGGCCGTCGCGCTCGCGTCCGGAGCGCTGCTGCTCACCCCGGCTGCCGCCCACGCCGACGACGAGCTGAGCCTCAGCCTCGACGGCGCCACCTGGACGCCCGACATCACCGCCCCACTCTTCGACCCGGCGATGCGCTGGGTGCCGGGTGACGTGGAGACCGCCACCTTCTTCGTGCGCAACAACGCACCGCAGGGTGCCCGGCTCGACGTCACGCTGCGCCCCGACGGCCAGGAGTCGCTCCTGGACGACGGATGGGTCAGCGTCGTCGTGCGCACCCCCGCTCGCGAGGGTGAGGCCACCACTGGCCCCGGCCCCTCGACCGTGCTCGTCGACGCGCCCGTGCCCGGCTCCCAGGTCGTGCCCGTCGAGGTCGAGGTGACCTTCGACGAGGACGCCCCGAACGGCACCCGGCTGCGCTCCGCCTCGCTCGGCTTCGACGTGGTCCTCACCCAGACCCAGGAGATCGGGGGCGGTTCGGAGGAGGACCCCGACGGTCCCGACGGGCCCGACGACTCGGACGGGTCCGACGGAGGCACCGACGGTGGTGCGGACGGCGGCACCGACGGGGGTGCCGGCACCGGCAACGGCGGCGTTGCCGGCTCCGACGGTGGCTCCACGTCGGACCGCGGCGGACTCCTGCCGGACACCGGATCTCTCACCCCCAGCTGGCTCCTCGCGGCCGCCGCCCTCGCTCTCGGTCTCGGCGCCGGACTCTCCACCCGTACTCGACTCGCACGCCCGCACACCCGACAGGACACGCCATGACCAGCTCGATCGCGCGCCGCGCCACCCGTCCCCTGCGTTCCACCCGCGGCCGAGCCGTGATGACCCTTGGCGTCGTCCTCGGCCTCGGCACCGTCGGGACGCTCGCCTACTGGACGGACACTGCCACCGTCACAGGCGGCACCTTCCAGGCCGGCAGCCTCAAGATCCAGGTCGACGGCGTCGAGGACGACCCGGTCGGGTTCTCCAACGCCTTCAAGGCCGACAACCTGGCTCCGGGCCAGAGCGTTGCGGCCTCCTCACAGATCCAGAACGTGGGCACCTTGACGGCCAACTACCACGCCTCTGCCACGGCCACTGGAGCGCTCGCCCCGCTGCTGACCTACTCGGTGCGAGCGGGCGGCACGGTCAACGACCAGGGCACTGCGTGCACCGGTGGCCTGGAGGTGTTCACCGGTGGGATCGGGGCCGGGACGACGATCATCGCGAACACCGCCGGCACGCTGCGCACGCTCGTGGCCGCCACCGGCACGGAGTCGTTCTGCGTGACCGCGACGCTCCCGAGCGGCACCACCGGCGGGCAGGGCCAGAACGCCAAGGTGACGTTCACCATCACCGGGAAGCAGGTCGGCGCCCCGTGACCGGGGAGTCGCAGCCGCGGCTCCTCTGGATCGAGGAGCCGCCGACCGCCCGGGAGCGCCTCGTCGAGCGGCTCCGTGAGGGCGCCCTGACCGTCGGTGCCCTGTCCGGAGTGCTCTGCCTCCTGCTGGCCGCGGTCGCCGTCGCGTTCGACGTGCGTCCGGTCGTCTTCCAGTCGGGGTCGATGTCCCCGGCCATCGAGACCGGGGCGCTCGGCATCGCCCGCACGGTGCCCGCATCCGAGCTCGCCACCGGCGACGTCGTGACGGTCCAGACCCCGGCCGGGGTGAACGTGACCCACCGCATCCAGAACTTGACGATCGATGCCCAGGACCGGGCCATCCTCGTGCTGAAGGGCGATGCCAACGGCGCGCCGGACGAGACGCCGTACGTCGTGTCGTCGGCGCCGAGGATCGTCGCGGACGTCCCTCAGCTCGGCTACGTCGCCGCATTCCTGTCCGGCACCCCGGGCACGTTCCTCGGCGGCCTCCTCGTCGGCATCGTGCTGCTCGTCGCGGTGCGCGGCGATCGATCGCGACCGGGCCGTCGTCGGTTCCTCGGGACGGACGCGGCCGGCGCGCCCCACCGCACCGGTGCCCGCGCGACCGCCGTGGCCGTCGGTGCCGTGGCCACCCTGGCCCTGGTCGGCCTGCCCTCGACACCCACCACCCAGGCCTACTACAGCGACACCGCCAGGCTCACGAGCGGGACGTTCGCGCGGCAGGCCGCGGCGCCGGTCGCGCCGACGATCGCCACCTGCACGCGGTCCGGGGGCGACATCACCATCACGTGGAACGCGGTGGCGGGCGCGACGTCCTACACGGTCAGCTGGACCAACCCCGTCGGCACGGCGAGCACCACGGCGACGTCCTTCACGCCGAACGCCAACTTCAACATCGGTGGGGCCACGGGTCAGATCTCCGTCCGGTCGGTCAATGCCGCCGGCACCTCGGCCCCGTCGGGCGCCTTCCGCTACACCGGGAACGGCAACAACGCCCCCTGCACGAGACTCTGAGCCGGTCCTCCTGGCGGGGGACCGGGGCGTGCGACGATCCGGGCACGGAGGCCGGCGACCGCGGCCGTCCCGAGCCACTCCGGCTCGGGCGGGGTGACCTCACTACGCTGTCCCGGTGATCTCACCGACCATCGGCGTCTTCGCCCTGCAGGGGGACGTCCGCG
Source organism: Aeromicrobium sp. Leaf289 (assembly GCF_001423335.1). NCBI lineage: Bacteria > Bacillati > Actinomycetota > Actinomycetes > Propionibacteriales > Nocardioidaceae > Aeromicrobium > Aeromicrobium sp. Leaf289. The sequence continues at coordinate 360,899 of NZ_LMNK01000004.1, forward strand.
AGCACGTGCAGGCCCTCGAGGCGCTGGGCGTCCGGGCCGTCACGGTGCGTCGCGAGGAGGAGCTCGACCGCGTCGACGGATTGGTGATCCCCGGCGGGGAGTCCACCACGATGATCAAGCTGGCCGACGTCTTCGGCGTGGCCGAGGCGTTCCGGCGTCGGATCGCGGACGGGCTGCCCACGTTCGGCACGTGCGCCGGGATGATCATGCTGGCCGACCGGCTCGTCGACGGTGCCGAGGGACAGGCCACCTTCGGCGGGCTCGACGTCACGGTGCGGCGCAACGCCTTCGGTCGGCAGGTCGACTCCTTCGAGGCCGACGTCGACTTCACGACCTTCGACGACCCCGTCCACGCGGTGTTCATCCGCGCCCCCTGGGTGGAGGAGGCGGGCCCGGGCGTGGAGGTGCTGGCCGCGGTCCCGGTCGGCCCGGGTGCCGCGGCGGGCGCGACGGACCGTGCTGCCGATAGGATCGTGGCGGTCCGGCAGGGTTCGGTGCTGGCGACGTCGTTCCACCCCGAGGTGGGAGACGACCTGCGCCTGCACCGCCTGTTCCTGGACCTCGTGACGACGTAGGGATCCGCCACCCGCCGGGGTGGCGCGGAAAGGGGCAGGGGATGTCAGGCCACTCCAAGTGGGCGACGACCAAGCACAAGAAGGCCGCGATCGACGCCAAGCGCGGCAAGATGTTCGCCAAGCTGATCAAGAACATCGAGGTGGCGGCACGTCAGGGCGGGCCCGACCCCGACGGCAACCCGACGCTGTACGACGCGATCCAGAAGGCCAAGAAGTCGTCGGTCCCCAACGACAACATCGACCGTGCGGTCAAGCGCGGCGGCGGCATCGGCGAGGACGCCGTCGACTACACGACGATCACGTACGAGGTGTACGGCCCGAGCGGCGTCGCCCTCCTGGTGGAGTGCCTCACCGACAACAAGAACCGGGCCGCCATGGAGGTCCGCACGGCGGTCAGCCGCAACGGTGGCAACCTCGCCGACCCGGGCTCGGTCGCGTACATGTTCCACCGCAAGGGCGTCGTGCAGGTGCCGGCCCAGGACGCCGGCGAGGACGACATCCTCCTGGCGGTGCTCGACGCGGGTGCCGAGGAGGTCAAGGACCACGGCGAGGCGTTCGAGGTGATCAGCGAGGCGTCCGACCTGGTCGCGGTCCGCACCGCGCTGCAGGACGCCGGTCTGGACTACGACTCCGCGGAGGCCTCCTTCGTCCCGTCGGTGGAGGTGCCGGTCGACGTCGAGGGCGCCAAGAAGGTCATCAAGCTGGTCGACGCGCTCGAGGACCTCGACGACGTCCAGAACGTCTACTCCAACGTGGACATGAGCGACGAGGTGCTCGCCGCGCTCGACGAGGAGTAGGTCCGCCAGGAGCATCGGACGTCGGTGCCGGCGGGAGGTGCGTCGGTCGGCGTGGCGTCCGGTGGGGCGTCGTGGGAGCGGGTTATCGTTCGAACATGCGTTCTCCCACGCGTGTGCTCGCGGTCGATCCCGGGCTCACCCGCCTCGGCCTCGGCGTCGTCGAGGGCTCGGTCGGTCGACCGCTGCACCTCGTCCACGTCGACGTGCTGCGCACCCCTGCCGACCTCGACACGGCCAAGCGGCTGCACCGGCTCGAGCAGGGGCTCGAGGAGGCGGTCCGGCTGCACCGTCCGGCGGTCGTCGCGGTCGAGCGGGTGTTCAGCCAGAACAACGTGCGCACCGTCATGGGCACCGCGCAGGCCAGCGGCGTGGCCATGCTGGTCGCCGCGCGGCACGGCATCGACGTCCGCCTGCACACGCCCAGCGAGGTCAAGGCCGCCGTCACCGGCAGCGGTCGGGCCGACAAGGCCCAGGTGGCCGCCATGGTGGTCCGGCTGCTCCGGCTCGCCGAGGCCCCGAAGCCGGTCGACGCCACCGACGCGCTGGCCCTGGCCATCTGCCAGATCTGGCGCGGGGGAGCGCAGAACCGCCTGCAGCAGGCGCAGGCCCAGCTGAAGGAGTCCGTTCGATGATCGCCCACGTGCGCGGCGAGGTCGCCGCCCTCTCGCTCGACTCCGCGGTCATCGACGTCGGCGGCCTCGGCCACCACGTCTACTGCACGCCGGGCACGATCGCGCGGCTGCGGCTCGGGGAGCAGGCGCAGCTGGCCACGTCGCTCGTGGTGCGCGAGGACTCGCTCACCCTCTACGGCTTCGCCGACACCGAGGAGCGCGACATGTTCGTGCTCGTGCAGACGGCCAGCGGGATCGGTCCCAAGGTGGCCCAGGCCATGCTCGCCGTCCTCCCGCCGGACCGCTTGCGACGCGCCATCGCCGAGTCCGACCACGCCGCGCTCACCTCCGTCCCGGGCATCGGTCGCAAGGGCGCCGAACGCATCGTGGTGGAGCTCAAGGACCGGGTCGGTCCCGTGCTCCCCACGTCCGCCGCGCCGGGAACCTCCGCCGCGCCCTGGCGTGCCCAGGTCCTGCAGGCCCTCGAGGGTCTCGGGTGGTCCACCCGCGACGCGGAGAAGGCCATCGAGTCCGTCTCCGACGCCGCAGGCGACTCGCCCGACGTCGGCCAGCTGCTGCGTCTCGCCCTCCGATCGTTGTCCAAGGCGTGAGCGGCGTGCACGACGACTCCTATCCCGAGGCATCCGCCTACGACGTCGACGGGCTCGACGCGGTCCTCGCCGAGGCCACGCCCGACGACCGGGCGTTCGACGCGGCGCTGCGTCCTCGCACGCTCGAGGAGCTCGTCGGCCAGGAGCGCGTGCGCGAGCAGCTGTCCCTCGTGCTCGAGGCGGCCCAGGGGAGGGGGCGGACACCCGACCACGTGCTGCTGTCGGGCCCGCCCGGCCTGGGCAAGACCACGATCGCCATGATCATCGCCCACCAGCTCGGCGCCCACCTGCGGCTCACCAGCGGGCCCGCCATCCAGCACGCCGGCGATCTCGCGGCGATCCTCTCCGGTGTCGACGAGGGCGACGTCCTGTTCATCGACGAGATCCACCGCATGTCGCGCCCGGCCGAGGAGCTCCTCTACATGGCCATGGAGGACTTCCGGGTCGACGTCATCGTCGGCAAGGGCCCGGGTGCCACGGCCATCCCCCTGGAGATCCCGCCCTTCACCGTCGTCGGGGCCACCACCCGGGCCGGTCTGCTGCCCGGACCCCTGCGCGACCGGTTCGGCTTCACCGCCCAGCTGGACTACTACGAGTCGGCCGAGCTCAAGCGCATCGTCGAGCGGTCCGCGCGACTGCTCGACCTGACGATCTCCGACGACGGCTCCCACGAGATCGCGTCCCGCTCGCGTGGGACCCCGCGCATCGCCAACCGCCTGCTGAGGCGGGTGCGTGACTACGCCCAGGTGCGCGGTGACGGCACCGTCGGGCACGGCGAGGCCCGCAGCGCACTCGCCCTGTACGAGGTCGACGACCTCGGTCTGGACCGTCTGGACCGGGCGGTGCTCCAGGCGCTGTGCGCCAGCTTCGGCGGGGGACCGGTCGGCATCAGCACGCTCGCGGTCGCCGTCGGTGAGGAGCGCGAGACCGTCGAGGAGCTCGCCGAGCCCTTCCTCGTGCGCCTCGGCTTCCTCGCGCGGACGCCTCGCGGGCGCATCGCGACGCCCGCTGCCTGGCGGCACCTCGGTCTGGCGGCGCCCGCCGGGACCGACCAGCTGCCGCTCGACGACGCCGCGGACCCGGTCTAGAGGCACCTGCTCGACCCGGGCACCGTCCGTGGAAGCATGGACAGGGCCGCCGGGCTTGGTTGCATGTCTAAACTACTCCCTGGCCCCGTGCCAGGTCCGCTGTGCGGACGTCATTCCCTTCGACGGAGCAATCTCGTGTCCGATGTCTACAGCTTCATCCCGCTCGTCCTCCTGCTGGTCATCTTCTACCTCCTGGTCATGCGCCCCGCGCGGGCTCGCCAGAAGGACTACCTCGCCACCCAGACCGCGCTCGAGCCGGGCCGCCGGGTCATGCTCGCCAGCGGCATCTTCGGCGAACTGGTGTCGCTGGGCGACACCGAGGCCGAGCTGCGCATCGCCCCGAACACGGTGATCACCGTCAACCGCCAGGCCGTCGCGAAGGTCGTCGACCCGAGCCCGACCACCGAACCGGAGAGCCCGACCGACTGATGGCCAGACCCGCGCCCCGTCCCGGCAGGAGCACTGCCGGCATCCCGCGTCCGCGACGCACGCTGCTGCTGTTCCTCGCCCTCCTGCTCGCCCTGTTCGGACTGCTGGCAGGGCTCGACCTCAAGGACGGCGGCGGGGTCTGGAAGCCCAGGCTCGGACTCGACCTGCAGGGCGGCACCCGGATCACCCTGCAGGCCGAGGCGTCCTCCGGTGACGTCACGCAGGCCAAGCTGCAGGAGGCTCGGGACATCATCGACCAGCGGGTCAACGCCACGGGCGTGAGCGAGGCCGAGGTCTCCACGCAGGGCGGCAACCAGGTCGTCATCGAGATCCCGGGGCAGCGCAAGGGCAACATCGTCGACGAGGTGGGCCGCACCGCCCAGCTGCGCTTCCGTCTGCTCTGGGGGTCGGGGCAGAGCGCGGCCCAGGCACCGGACCAGAAGGCGGTCGCGGCGGCGGCCAAGACCGTGAGCGCGGCGGACTGGTCGAAGCTCTCGCTCGACCAGCTCATCGCCGCGGAGACCCAGGGTCTGGACTCGCTGCCGAAGGACTACGCCTCGGCCGCCGAGGCGCTGCAGACCGAGCTGGCCGGGTTCCGGTGCACGAAGGACGACCTCGCGGTCGACGACGTGCCGGACGAGCCGATCGTCTCGTGCGACCCGTCCACGGGCGAGACGATGATCCTCAGCCCCACCGTCATCGAGGGCACCCAGGTCAAGAGTGCGGACGCCGTGGTGCCCCAGGGCTCCGTCGAGTGGGTCGTGGCGATCGAGCTGCGCAAGGCCGGGACCGAGGCCTTCGACGCCATCACCGACGCGCTCTACCAGCAGGAGCAGGCCGGCAACCAGGCCGCGTCGCGCTTCGCGATCGTGCTCGACGGCGAGGTGCTGAGCGCACCGACCACCAACGGCCACTTCACCAACGGAAGCTCGCAGATCTCCGGCGGGTTCACGCAGTCCACGTCGCAGTCGCTGGCCAACCAGCTGAAGTACGGGGCACTGCCGCTCACCTTCGAGGTCAACGGGGTGTCCGTCGAGGGCCCCTCGCTCGCGGGTTCCCAGCTGGAGGCCGGCATCGTCGCCGGGGCCATCGGGCTCGTGCTCGTGATGGCGTACCTGCTGCTCTACTACCGCGCGCTCGGGCTCGTGGCCATCGGCTCGCTGCTCGTCGCCGGCGCGTCCACCTACGCCATGGTGCTGCTGCTCGGGAAGTCGCTCGGCTTCACGCTGACCCTTCCCGGCATCGCGGGCCTCATCGTGGCCATCGGCATCACCGCGGACTCGTTCATCGTCCTGTTCGAACGGATCCGTGACGAGGTGCGCGACGGCAAGTCGCTGCGCCTGGCCGTCGAGTCCGGCTGGGAGCGCGCGCGTCGCACCATCCTGGCCGCGGACGGTGTCTCGCTGCTGGCGGCGGTGATCCTGTTCATCTTCGCGATCGGCGTCGTGCGCGGGTTCGCCTTCGCGCTGGGTCTCACCACGGTGATCGACGTGATCGTGGTGTTCCTGTTCACCAAGCCGCTCATGTCGCTCCTGGCGCGCACCACGTTCTTCGGTCGCGGCCACAAGCTCTCCGGCTTCGACGCGGCCCATCTCGGCATTGGGGACCGGGCCGTCGACCGCACCGGACCGGTCCGCCGTCCGGACCGAGCCCCGACACCCGGCAGCACCACGGGAGGACGATCCTGATGGGACGCATCAGCAGCTTCGGCCAGCACCTCTACACCGGGCGGGTCTCGGTCGACTTCGTCGGACGTCGTCGGCTCTGGTACTCGATCTCCGTCCTCATCATCGTCGCCTCCACGCTCGGCTTCGTCGTGCAGGGCTTCAACCTCGGCATCGAGTTCAAGGGCGGTGTCGAGCTGACCGCCAAGGTGCAGAAGGCCGACGCGGCCACCGCCGACGCCCTCGCCCAGGCGATCGAGGACGCGAACGTCCCCGCCGCGGGTGACCCGATCGTCACGACCTCCGGCTCGGACACCGTCCGGATCGACGTCCGTGCCCTCAGCCAGGACGAGACGTCCGTGCTCGAGAAGGCCCTGACCGACGCGGGCGCGCAGGAGGTGAGCCAGAACCTCATCGGGCCCTCGTGGGGCAAGCAGGTGGCCACCAAGGCGCTCACCGGCCTCGCCGTCTTCCTGGTGGTCGTCGTCATCTTCATCGCCGCCTACTTCCGCGACTGGCGCATGTCGCTCGCTGCGCTCGTGGCGCTCGCCCACGACGTGCTCATCACCGCGGGCGTGTACGCCTGGTCCGGCTTCGAGGTCACGCCCGCCACGGTCACCGGCTTCCTGACGATCCTGGGCTACTCGTTGTACGACACCGTGGTCGTGTACGACAAGGTGCGCGAGAACACGCACGGCGTGCTCGCCTCGTCCCGTCGTACCTACGCCGAGCAGGCGAACCTCGCCGTCAACCAGACGCTCGTGCGCTCGGTGAACACGTCCGTCACCGCGCTGCTGCCCGTCCTGGCGTTGCTCGTCGTCGGCACGTTCGTGCTCGGGCAGGGGCCGCTGAAGGACCTCGCCCTCGCGCTGTTCATCGGCATGGCCGCCGGGACCTACTCCTCCATCTGCATCGCCACACCGCTCGCCGTCCAGCTGCGCGAGCGTGACCCGGCGGTCGCGGCCCACACCGGGCGCGTGCTCGCCCGGCGCGAGAAGGACGCCGCGACGCCCAGCGCGGGCGAGGCGGTGCCGGTGGCGGCCGGGGCGGGGGCGGGAGGTCGGCGCCAGCCGACGCGAGGTCCGCGGTCGTCGCGCAAGCGCGGTGGCAGCGGCCAGGGCCGGGCGGGTCGGTCCTGAGCTCTCAGGCGACCATGACATGCTTGCGCGCATGAAGAAGCTCGCTCTCGCCGGCGCCGTGCTCGCCGCCGCCACGACCCTGACCGCCTGTGGATCCGGGAGCAGCGCCTACTGCTCCGACCTCAAGTCCGCCACGAAGGAGTTCGACTCCCTCGAGGGCAGCGACCTCGGGCAGATCGACAAGGCCTTCGCCACCTTCCACAAGCTCGCGGACGAGGCCCCCTCCGACGTCGAGTCCGACTGGAAGGTGCTCGACGACGGCATCACGTCGGTCGAGAAGTCCCTCGACGACGCGGGCATCAAGCTCGAGGACCTCGCGAAGGTCCAGCAGGGCGAGCTGCCCGAGGGCGTCGACATGGCCAAGCTCCAGGGCCTGGCCGCCGACTTCCAGAAGCTGAGCGACGAGAAGTTCACGAAGGCCTCCGACGCCATCGAGAAGCACGCCAAGGACGAGTGCGACGTCGACCTGAGCGGCAACGGCTCCTGACGTCCATGGACGCGGCCACGGCCATCGACGCCTGCGTCCGGCCGGTCGAGGACTGGCCGGCGCAGGGCGTCACCTTCCGTGACGTCACGCCCCTGCTGTCGAACCACGAGGCCTTCTCGGCCGTGTCGGCGGCCCTGCGCGACGCCGTGCGCGACCTCGATCCCGACGTCGTCGTGGGTGTCGAGGCGCGTGGCTTCATCTTCGGCGCACCGCTGGCCCTCGAGCTCGGCGTCGGCTTCGTGCCGGTCCGCAAGCAGGGCAAGCTGCCGGCCGACACCCACAGCGCCACGTACGCGCTGGAGTACGGCGAGGCCACGCTCGAGATCCACACCGACGCCCTGGCGCCCGGTGCCCGAGTGGTCGTCGTCGACGACGTGCTCGCCACCGGGGGCACGCTGGTCGCGGCCGGCGAGCTCGTGGCGGCGTGCGGCAGCACCGTCGTCGGCAACGTCGTGGTCCTCGAGATCGGCGCGCTCGGTGGCCGGGACGTGCTCGCCGGCACGCCGCTCGTCAGCCTGCGCCGCTACTGACCCCTCGCTCGTCGACCCCGCGATCCGTCAGGACACCCATGAACCCCCGTCACACCCGAACCATCGCCCTCGTGCTCGTCGCGATCCTGGTGCTCGGCGCCGCGGCCACGCTGCTCGACGTCCTGCTCTGAGGTCGGGTCCGTCCCGTGACCGCGGTGATCGGGCCTGTCCTACGATGGAAGGCACGACAGGAGCACTGAGTGGCTGAGCGCATCGACACCGACCACGGCGGAGCCGCCGAGACGGCTGCGCCGCCGGAACCTGCCCGCGTCGACCAGGCACCGGCCGGTGCCCGCGTGCGCAGCCGCCTGGCCCGCATCGGGGGCCGGTCGACGCCGCAGAACCCGGTGCTCGACCCCTTGCTCGCGGTGTACCGCGAGAACCACCCCAAGGCCGACGTCGACGTCATCCGCAAGGCGTACGAGATCGCCGAGCGCATGCACGAGGGGCAGACCCGCAAGAGCGGCGACCCCTACATCACCCACCCGCTCGCGGTGTCCACCATCCTGGCCGAGCTGGGCATGACCGGTCCCACCCTGTGCGCGGCGCTCCTGCACGACACGGTGGAGGACACGCCCTACACGCTCGACAAGCTCCGCGTGGACTTCGGCGACGAGGTGGCCCTGCTCGTCGACGGCGTGACCAAGCTCGACAAGGTCAAGTACGGCGACTCCGCGCAGTCCGAGACGATCCGCAAGATGGTCGTGGCGATGAGTCGCGACATCAGGGTCCTCGTCATCAAGCTCGCCGACCGCCTGCACAACATGCGCACGTTGCGCTACCTGCGGCAGGACAAGCAGGAGCGGATCGCGCGCGAGACGGTCGAGATCTTCGCCCCTCTGGCCCACCGGCTGGGCATGAACACCATCAAGTGGGAGCTCGAGGACCTCGCGTTCGCGACCCTGCACCCCAAGGTCTACGACGAGATCGTGCGCCTCGTGGCCGACCGGGCACCGTCGCGGGGGCAGTTCCTCGAGCGCGTGATCGGCGACGTCGAGTCCGACCTGCGCCACGCCAAGATCAAGGCGACCGTCAGCGGCCGCCCCAAGCACTACTACTCGATCTACCAGAAGATGCTGGTGCGCGAGCGCGAGTTCACCGACATCTTCGACCTCGTCGGCGTCCGGATCCTCGTCGACACCGTTGCCGACTGCTACGGCGTGCTCGGCGTCCTGCACGCCCGGTGGAACCCCATCCCCGGCCGCTTCAAGGACTACATCTCGGTCCCGAAGTTCAACATGTACCAGTCGCTGCACACGTCGGTGATCGGTCCGCAGGGCAAGCCGGTGGAGCTGCAGATCCGCACCCGTGCCATGCACCGTCGCGCCGAGTACGGCGTGGCGGCGCACTGGAAGTACAAGGAGGACGGGAGCGCGAACCCGTCCACGGCCAAGGGCGCCAGCCCCGGCAGCGACGACATGGCCTGGCTGCGCGAGCTGGTCCAGTGGCAGTCCGAGACCGAGGACTCCGTCGACTTCCTCGACAACCTGCGCTTCGAGATGAACAGCGTCGGCGTGTACGCGTACACCCCGCGCGGCGACGTCATCCAGCTCCCGGCCGAGGCCACGCCCGTCGACTTCGCCTACGCCGTGCACACCGAGGTCGGTCACGCCTGCATCGGTGCACGCGTGAACGGACGGCTGGTGTCGCTGGAGTCCGAGCTCAAGACCGGTGACGTGGTGGAGGTCTTCACGTCCAAGTCGCAGGACGCCGGACCCAGCCGCGACTGGCTCGAGTTCGTCAAGAGCCCGCGAGCCCGCAACAAGATCCGGCAGTGGTTCACCAAGGAGCGTCGCGAGGAGGCGATCGAGCGCGGGCGTGACCTCATCGCCAAGCAGATGCGCAAGGAGAACCTGCCGCTGCACCGCATCTTCAAGCACGACACGCTCGACGCGATCGCCAAGGACCTCAACCTGCCCGACGTGTCGGCCCTCTACGCCGCGGTGGGGGAGAACAACGTCGGCGCGCAGAACGTGGTGGAGCGGGTCATCTCCCTCTCGGGCGGGCGCGACGGTGCCGAGGAGGACCTCGCGGAGGCCACCGTCATCCCCGGCAGCGGCTCGCGCCGCCAGCGGGCCGACGGCCAGGCAGGCGTGCTGGTCGAAGGCGTCTCGGGCGACGTGATGGTCAAGCTCGCACGCTGCTGCACCCCGGTCCCGGGCGACGTGATCGAGGGCTTCGTGACGCGTGGCTCCGGCGTGTCGGTGCACCGCAGGGACTGCGTCAACCTGCAGTCGCTGAGGTCGCAGCCCGAGCGGCTGGTCCCGGTCCAGTGGGCGCCCAACGCGCACAGCACGTTCCTCGTGGCGATCCAGGTGGAGGCGCTCGACCGGCCTCGTCTGCTGAGCGACATCACGCGGATCATCTCCGACCAGCACGTGAACATCCTGTCCGCCGCGCTCTCCACCGGGCGCGACCGAGTGGCCAAGAGCAAGTTCAGCTTCGAGATGGGCGACCCCAAGCACCTCGACCACGTGCTCGCGGCCGTCCGCACCATCGAGGGCGTCTTCGACGTCTACCGCGTCACGCAGTGACGTCGGCGGGGTGACCGGCCGCTCGGTGGTCACCGGGTGGTCACCCGCTCGTCGCTTCGCTCCGTGACGCTCGGGTCATGACCTCGGGGGAGATCGACCGTCGCACCGCCGTCCGTTCCGCGGCCCTGGCCGCACTCACGACCGGCGGGGTGCTGCTCGGCGGCGGTCCTGCGTCGGCGCGTGGCGTACCGGCACTGGTGCGTCGCGGCAGGCCGGAGCTCACGCACGGTGTGCAGGCCGGTGACGTGCACGCCGGCCAGGCGACGTTGTGGGGGCGTGCGGACCGTCCGGCGCGTCTCGTGGCCGAGATCTCGCGCGACCCGTCCTTCCGGCGTGCCGTGACCGTGCAGGGACCGCGCGTGACGCCCGAGACCGACCTGACCGGGCAGTGGGCCGTGCGCGGCCTCCCGCCGGGCTCCGACGTGCACTACCGCGTGCGTGCCGTCGACCTGCACGACCCGCGGCGCTCCGGACGTCCGGTAGCCGGCCGCCTGCGCACGCTCGGCGGGTCCCGACGGGACGTCCGCTTCCTGTGGTCCGGAGACGTCGCGGGGCAGGGGTGGGGTGCCAACCCCGAGTACGGGGGCTACCGCATCGCCGACGCGATGGCGCGGCGTGACGCCGACTTCTTCCTGTGCAGCGGTGACACCGTCTACGCCGACGGGCCGCTGCAGCCCACGGTCGCGCTGCCGGACGGGCGCACCTGGAGGAACCTCGTGACCCCGGAGAAGGAGAAGGTCGCCGAGACGCTGGCCGAGTTCCGCGGCCAGTACCGCTACAACCTCGAGGCCGACAACTGGCGGGCCTTCCTGGCGAGCACCGCCCAGGTGACCCAGTGGGACGACCACGAGGTGACCAACAACTGGTACCCCGGCGAGGTGCTCGACGACCCGCGGTACACCGAGCGTCGGGTGGACGTCCTCGCCTCGCGCGCCCGCCGCGCCTTCCACGACTACGTACCGGTGGCCGAGATCTCGCCCGACCGCGTGGGGAGGGTCTACCGCGTGCTGCACCAGGGGCCGCTGCTCGACGTGTTCGTGCTCGACATGCGCACGCGCAAGGACCCCAACACCGCCAACGACGAGACCCGACGCGACGGCGGCGTGCTGGGGGAGGAGCAGACGCGGTGGCTGGTCCGCGAGCTCCGTGCGTCGCGCGCCACCTGGAAGGTGATCGCGGCCGACCTGCCGATCGGCCTCGTGGTGCCCGACGGCGCGGCGGCGCAGGAGGGCATCGCCCAGGGCGACCCCGGCGCGCCCCTCGGTCGCGAGCAGGACGTCGCGCGGGTGCTCACCGCGCTCCAGGACGCGGGCATCCGCAACCACGTGTGGCTGACGGCGGACGTGCACTACACCGCCGCCCACCACTACTCGCCCGACCGCGCGAGCTACCAGAGGTTCGACCCCTTCTGGGAGTTCGTCTCCGGGCCGCTCAACGCCGGTGCCTTCGGTCCGAACGCGCTCGACGACACCTTCGGACCGCGCGCCGAGTTCGTGAGCGCCCCGCCCGTGGCGAACACCGGTCCCGCCGGCGGCTACCAGTTCTTCGGCGAGGTCGAGATCGACGCCCGGACCCGTGCCCTGACGGTCACGCTGCGCGACGTCGAGGGCCGGGGCCTGTACTCACGCACGTTGGAGGCGCAGCGTCGCTGAGTCGGGTCTCGTCCTTCGGGTGAGCCGGTCCGGCTCCGTCGCCTCGCGCGGCTGGGTCCACGCGTGCTGCTGCGTCGTTGTGGCTGCGAGTCGGGTCGGTCTCCGAGAGGGCCTTGACCGGGGCGGTGGGACTGGGCTCGGTTGGGTCTGCGGGACGCGGCTGGGTTCTCGCTTGCTGCTGCGTCGTTGTGGCTGCGAGTCGGGTCGGTCTCCGAAAGGGCCTTGACCGGAGCGGTGAGTCTGGGCTCGGGTGGGTCTGCGGGGCGCGGCCTCGATTCTCCTTCTGCGCGGGATTCACGCACGATGCTTCCTTCGCGTGGACCGTGCCTCGCGAAGGAAGCATCGTGGCGACGAAAAGGGCCCCGAACGGGCAGGGATTCTCCCTTCTCGTGGACCGTCCCACGCAGAGGAAGAATCCCTGCCCACCCGCCGCGCACCGGCGCCCCCGGCGGACGCAGGATTCTGCCTTCGCGCGCGGAAGCCCGAACGATGCTGCGTTCACGACGGGATCCGACCACGAACGCAGCATCCTTCGACCCCTCACGCACGAACGCAGAACCTTGCGTCCACCCGAGCCGCGCTCCGAAAGCTCACCCGAGCCCGGACCCGTCCGCCGGTCGAGGCCCTTTCGGAGAGCAGGTCGACTCGCAGCCACAGCGACGCAGCAGCAAGGAACGACCCCACCAGCAGTAGCAGTGCAGCAGCAAGAAACGACCGCGCCAGCGGAAGTGCAGCAGCAAGGAACGACCCACCAGCAGCAGCGCAGCAACGGGCGCACTCGCACCATCCATCGAGCAACGGCGCGCGAGCGCAGGATCCTGCAGGACCCGGCCCAGCCGAGGACCCGGCCGACGCGGCTCAGCTGTAGTCGGACGCGGCCTTCTGGGCCATCGCGAGGAACGACTCGTTCGACTCCAGCTTCTGCGTCAGGTCCTTCACCTTGCGGGCGTCGCCGGCGGCCTCGGCCTTGGCGAGGGACTCGCGGGTCTCGTCGATGGCGCGCTGAAGCTTGCCGATCATGTCGTCGGCGCGGGCCGACTTCTCCGGGTCCGAGCGCTTCCACTCCTGCTCACCGGCGGCACGTACGGCCTGCTCGACCGTGCGCAGACGCCCCTCGAGCTCCTTGACCCGGCCACGCGGGACCTTGCCGGCGGCCTCCCAGCGGTCGGCGATGTCGTGCAGCGCCTTGCGGGCGGCGTCGAGGTCGGTGATCGGCAGCAGCGCCTCGGCCTCGACCAGGATCTGCTCCTTGACCACGGCGTTGGCGGCGAACTCCTCGTCGAGCGCGGCGTTCGCGGCGTCGCGGGCCTGGAAGAACACGTCCTGGGCGGCTCGGAACCGCTTCCAGAGCTTGTCCTCGACGTTGCGCGGGGCGGAGCCCGCCTTCTTCCACTCGGTCATGAGGTCGCGGTACTTGCCCGACGTCGGACCCCACTCGGTCGAGGACGACAAGGCCTCGGCCTCGACGATCAGCTTCTCCTTGACCTTCTGCGCCGCCTCGCGCTGGGTGTTCTGCTCGGCGAAGTGCGTCTTGCGCTTGCGCGTGAACGAGGTGCGGGCGGCGCTGAAGCGGTGCCACAGCTCGTCGTCGGCGGACTTGCTGAGGCGGGGGAGCGCCTTCCACTCCTCCAGGAGGGCACGGAGCCGGTCGGCCCCGGCGCGCCAGTCCTGGCCCGAGGCGATCTTCTCGGCCTCCTCGACGATGCGGGTCTTGGCCACGCTCGCCTCGGCCACCTTGGCCTCTCGCTCGGCCCGACGCTCCTCGCGCTGCTTCTCGATCGCGGGAGCGAGCGCGTCCAGGCGCGCGTCGAGCGACGCGAGGTCGCCGATCGCGGCGGCGTCGGCCACCTCGCCGCGCACCTTGGCGACGGCCTTGGCCGCCTCGTCGGGCGACAGCGCACCGGTGGTCAGGCGCTTCTCCAGCAGGTCGACCTCGGTCTCGAGGCCCTCGAAGCGGCGGACGTAGAAGGCGAGACCCTCGGCAGGTTCTCCCACCTTCCACTCGCCGATCTCGCGCTCGGAGTCACCGGTCTTGACGAAGACCCTTCCTTCGGCGTCGACGCGGCCCCACGGATGCTCGGCGGCAGAGGTCATGGCGACAGTCTAGGAGGACACCACCTGGGCGTGACCACCCCGGCATCGCCTGGGCGTCGCCGCCGCGGACGAACCGCCGGGCGATCCGACGTCGCGGCCCCGCGTACCCTGTGGTGCGTGCTGCTCACGTCCTTCCCCGCCGGCCCGCTCCAGGCCAACTGCTACGTCGTGGCCCGAGGTCCCGGCACCGGCTGCGCCGTCGTCGATCCGGGCATGGACTCGATCGAGGGTGTGCGCCAGGTCGTCGCCGAGCACCGGCTGACGGTCGAGGCCGTGCTCATCACCCACGGCCACTTCGACCACATGTGGTGCGCGCAGGACGTGGCCCGCGAGCTCGAAGCACCGGTGTGGATCCACCCCGCCGACCGGCACCTCCTGGCCGACCCCATGGCCGCGATCTCCGGACCGTCGGCGGCGATGCTGCGCGCCCAGTTCGGCCTCGACGACCTGCCGGAGTTCCGCGAGCCCGACGACGTCCGCGACGCGGTCGACGGCGCGGTGGTGGAGGTCGGCGGGCTGCGGATCAGCGTCGACCACGTGCCCGGGCACACCCCGGGCACCGTCTACTACCGGGTGGACTGGGACGGTCCCGAGGACGTGTCGCAGGTGATGTTCTCCGGCGACTTCCTGTTCGCCGGGTCGATCGGCAGGACCGACCTCACCGGCGGTGACCACGACCAGATGCTCACCAGCCTGCGCGAGCGCATCCTCCCGCTGCCGGACGACGTCGTCGTGCTCCCCGGGCACGGGCCGCAGACGTCCATCGGACGTGAGCGGGCCACCAACCCCTTCCTGTCCGAGCTGAAGGAGGCCTGACGTGGCGAAGCTGAGTGGGTTCCCCGAGCTCCTGCCCGCCGACCGTGCGGTCGAGCTGGCCGTCACCGACGCCCTGCGTCGCGTGTTCGAGCTGCACGGCTTCGCCAACGTCGAGACGCGGGCGGTCGAGCCGGTCGAGACGCTGCTGCGCAAGGGCGAGATCGACAAGGAGGTCTACGTCGTGCGTCGCATCCACGACGACGCCTCCCCAGGAGCGTCGTCGTCGCGGTCCGACGCGCTCGCCCTGCACTTCGACCTCACCGTCCCGTTCGCGCGCTACGTGGTCGAGAACGCCGGCAAGCTGGAGTTCCCGTTCCGGCGCTACCAGATCCAGAAGGTCTGGCGGGGCGAGCGACCGCAGCAGGGTCGGTTCCGTGAGTTCACCCAGGCCGACATCGACATCGTCGGCGACGGCACCCTGCCCTTCCACGCCGACGTCGAGGTCGCGCGGGTGATGGCCGAGGCACTGGCGGCCGTGGCGTCGGTCCTCGGTCTCGGCGCGGGGGCGACCCCCGGCGGGGGTGCCGGGCTCCGGGCGGCTCCGGAGGAGCTGTTCACGCTCCAGGTGAGCAACCGCAAGGTGCTCGAGGGCTTCTACCTCGGGCTCGGGGTGGCCACGCCGACCGCCGTCATGCAGGTCGTCGACAAGCTCGACAAGCTGCCGGGCGAGAAGGTCCTGGAGCTCCTGGCCGAGGCCGGTCTCGACGACGCCTCCGCACGGGCCTGCCTCGCGCTCGCCGAGATCAGCACCGAGGACACCTCGTTCGTGGAGCGTGTCCGCGCGCTGGGCGTGCAGCACCCGCTGCTCGACGAGGGCCTCGACGAGCTCGCCTCCGTGGTGGCCGCGTGCGCCGACGTCGAGGGCGTCCGGGTCACCGCCGACCTCCGCATCGCCCGAGGCCTGGACTACTACACCGGCACGGTCTTCGAGACCCGCATGAGCGGCCACGAGCAGCTCGGCTCCGTGTGCTCCGGCGGCCGCTACGACGAGCTCGCCTCCGACGGGAAGCGCACGTACCCGGGCGTCGGCATCTCGCTCGGACTCTCGCGGCTGCTGGTGCCCCTCGTCGCCGACGGGCTCACGAGCAGCCGGCCCGTCCCGTCCGCCGTGCTCGTCGCGGTGACCGACGAGGCGTCACGCGCCGCGAGCGACGCTCTCGCGCAGCGGCTGCGCGCCCGTGGCATCCCCACCGAGGTGTCCGCCGCCGCGCAGAAGTTCGGCAAGCAGATCCGCACCGCCGAGCGCCGCGGCATCCCGTACGTCCTCTTCCCGGGCGAACCGCCTAGTGTCAAGGACATCCGCACCGGCGACCAGGTCGAGGTCGACCCCGACACCTGGACGCCCCCCGCTCACGACCTGACGCCCACCGTCGTCGGGACCCCCCTCTCGAAGGAGACCTCGCCGTGATCCGCACCCACGACGCCGGAAGCCTGACCGCCGCCAACGTCGGCGACCAGGTCACCCTCGCCGGATGGGTCGCGCGCCGACGCGACCACGGCGGCGTCGCATTCATCGACCTGCGCGAGGCCAGCGGCGTCGTGCAGGTGGTGGTGCGCGAGGAGGTCGCCCACCAGCTCCGCTCGGAGTTCTGCCTGAAGATCGTCGGCACCGTCGAGAAGCGTCCCGAGGGCAACGAGAACGCCGCGATCCCCACCGGCGAGATCGAGGTCATCGCGAGCGACGTCGAGATCCTCAGCGCGTCGGCTCCGCTGCCGTTCCCGATCGACGAGCACGTGGAGGTGGGGGAGGAGGCGCGTCTGCGCTACCGCTACCTCGACCTGCGCAGGCCCGCCCCTGCCCACGCCATCCGGCTGCGCAGCAAGGTCAACGCCGTGGCCCGTCAGGTGCTGGAGCGTCACGACTTCGTCGAGGTCGAGACGCCCACCCTCACCCGCTCCACGCCCGAGGGCGCACGCGACTTCCTCGTGCCCGCGCGCCTGCGCCCCGGCAGCTGGTACGCCCTGCCGCAGAGCCCCCAGCTGTTCAAGCAGCTGCTCATGGTCGGCGGCCTGGAGCGGTACTACCAGATCGCGCGCTGCTACCGCGACGAGGACTTCCGTGCCGACCGTCAGCCGGAGTTCACCCAGCTCGACATCGAGATGAGCTTCGTCGACCAGGACGACGTGATCGCCCTGGCGGAGGAGGTCTACGCCGAGCTCTGGAAGCTCATCGACGTCGAGCTCCCGCGCCCGTTCCCGCGCATCACGTACGCCGACGCGATGCGTCGCTACGGCTCCGACAAGCCCGACCTGCGCTTCGAGCTCGAGCTCGTCGAGCTGACCGACTACTTCAAGGACACCCCGTTCCGGGTGTTCCAGGCTCCGTACGTCGGTGCCGTGGTGCACCCCGGCGGTGGCTCGCAGGCACGCCGCACGCTCGACGGCTGGCAGGAGTGGGCCAAGCAGCGCGGTGCGCGTGGTCTGGCCTACGTGCTCGTCGGCGAGGACGGGACGCTCGGCGGCCCCGTCGCCAAGAACCTGTCCGAGGCCGAGCGCGACGGACTGGCGGACGCCGTCGGAGCGAAGCCCGGCGACGCCATCTACTTCTCGGCCGGTCCGGTCAAGCAGATGCGCCAGCTGCTCGGTGCCGCGCGCATCGAGATCGCCCGCCGGGAGAACCTCATCGACGAGTCGGCGTGGGCGTTCTGCTTCGTCGTCGACTGGCCGATGTTCGAGGCGGTGAGCGACCTCGACTCCGGCGACGTCGCCGTGGGAGGTGGCGAGTGGACCGCCGTGCACCACGCCTTCACGGCGCCCCAGGACCCGGCCACGCTGGCCGATCCGGGCAGCTCGATCGCCCAGGCCTACGACATCGTGTGCAACGGCAACGAGGTCGGTGGCGGGTCCATCCGTATCCACCGTCCCGACGTGCAGAAGCGCGTCTTCGAGATCATGGGCATCGGCGAGGATGAGGCGCAGGAGAAGTTCGGCTTCCTGCTCGACGCCTTCGCCTTCGGCGCCCCGCCGCACGGCGGCATCGCGTTCGGGTGGGACCGCACCGTCGGCCTGCTGGCGGGCACGGACTCCATCCGCGACGTCATCGCCTTCCCGAAGTCCGGTGGCGGCTACGACCCCCTCACCGCCGCCCCGGCCCCCATCACGCCGGAGCAGCGCAAGGAGGCCGGCGTCGACGCAGTGCCAGAAGAAGAGGGGCCGGAGCCCAAGGACGACGAGGTCGACACCACGGCCTGAGACCGGCCGGGGCCCGGACGCGTCAGCCGACGTGCTTGGACCAGCGAGGAGCCACCACCGTGACCACGGGTGGTGCAGCGAGCAGGTGCTCGGACGCGGCGAGGTACGCGAGGTAGGCCGGGTCGTGCAGGAACGCGGCGGCGTGCTCGGCGTCCGTGTACTGCTGGTAGACCATCACGGCGTCCGGGTCGCCGGCCACCTCGGTGTAGACGTACGCCTCGTGGTGGGGGTTCGCAGCGACGGCGTCCGGCATGTGCGCCTCCCACGCGGCGACCAGCTCGGGTCGTCGACCGGGTCTCGCCTGGTGCCTGAGGAACAGTCCGTGACTCATGCGGCGAACGCTAGGGGCCGCCACCGACAGGACCTCGGCGAGCGGACGACCCGGAGGTGCCTGCCCCTCAGCCGAGCAGGTGCCTGACCCGTGTCCACCCCGGATCGGGTGTGCTCGCGGCCCGGAGGCCGTGGTCGTCGGCCCAGCGCGTGACGTCGTCGGCGGCGTTCTGGTCCTCGCCGTCGGTGTAGACGTGCAACGTGCGGGTGCCGTTCGTGGTCACGTTCGCCAGCACCAGTCCGCGCGGCTCCATCGTCGCCGCGAGCGAGTCGTCCAGCGCCTGCAGGCGGCCGAGGTCCCCCGGCGAGGGGAGACCACGCTCGTCGGGTGCGAAGGTCGCGGTGAGCGCGTGGTGCAGGTCGAGCGTCGGCCGGTCGATCCAGCGGGCACCCGTCCGGGCGAGCGCGAACACCGGGCGTCCTTCGGCGTCCTGGCCGGACAGCGCGGACCACGCGTCGGGGTCACGCTCGGCGGCGCAGACCGCCACTGCGGCCCGCAGGTCGTCGACGGACCGGGGCGACGCCGTGGCGGTGGTCGACGGCTCGACCCTCCCGACCCAGCGCGCCACGTCGTCCTCGCCGAGCGCCCAGTCGAGCACCATGAAGGTGACGGGGCCGTGCACCCGTTCCGGGAGGTCGGCGAAGGCCGGATGGTGCACGCCGACGTGCACGCGGAGGTCCTCGAGGTCGGTCTCGACGTGGAGCACGACCGCCGAGAGGTCGACCGCGGCCCCGTCGACCTCCAGGACGGCGCCGAACGCCGCGGGGTCGGCCTCGACCGCGGGCGCGTACTCCCACGTCGTGTCCGCAGGGGGAGCGGCCCGGAACCAGCGCTCCGCGGCCGGGCGCGCCGCTGCGAGCCCGCCGGCGGAGACGGTCAACCGGTGCTCGGCGGAGCGGCCGGGACCGAGGTGCCACGTCAGGTCGGGGTCGATCGCGGAGAGAAGTCCGTCGAGGGCCGCGTGCTCGGGCCCGGCCTGCGCCGGGTCGAGGTGCCGGCCGTCGTCGGCCCACCAGCCCCAGAAGGCGCCGACGGGAGTCGGCGCCGGTGGAGCGTCGTCGTCGGGAGAAGGTCGTGAGAACAGGCCCATGACCACCAGCCTGGCCCATGGGCCCCGACGGGCACGGCGTCCGGGGGTGTCGGCGTCGGTGACTAGGCTCGTGGGGTGAGCGACGACGGACTGTTCGACCTTCCTGCGGCGGACGACCGTCCGACGGCGCGGTCCGGCGGGGGTGCCGGGCCGTGGGCGGCGAACGGAACCGACTCGTCGGGCTCGCTCGCCGGCAACGCTCACTCCTCGGCGCCGCTGGCGGTGCGCATGCGTCCGCGCACGCTCGACGAGCTGGTGGGCCAGCAGCACCTGCTCACCCCCGGATCGCCCCTGCGGCAGGTGATCGACGGCGACCAGCCGCTCACCATCCTGCTGTGGGGCCCGCCGGGCACCGGCAAGACCACGATCGCCTCGCTCATCAGCAACCACACGAACCGGCGCTTCATGGAGGTCTCGGCCGTCTCGGCGGGGGTCAAGGAGGTCCGCGACGTCATCGCCGGTGCTCGCCGGGCCCTGCAGAACGGCGTCGAGACCGTGCTGTTCGTCGACGAGGTGCACCGCTTCTCCAAGGCCCAGCAGGACGCGCTCCTGCCCGGGGTCGAGAACCGGTGGGTCTCGCTCGTGGCCGCCACCACGGAGAACCCCCACTTCAGCGTCATCTCGCCGCTGCTCAGCCGTTCGCTCCTGCTGACCCTGCAGTCGCTCGACGACGACGACGTCGCCACCATGATCGACCGGGCGGTCGAGGACCCCCGCGGTCTCGGTGGGGCGGTCTCCCTGAGTGACGACGCCCGCGACCACCTCGTCCGGCTCGCCGGGGGCGACGGCCGACGTGTCCTCACCTACCTCGAGGCCGCCGCCGGTGCCACGCTCAGCCAGGGTCGCATCGAGGTCACGGTCGACGACGCGGCGCTCGCGGTCGACAAGGCGGCGGTGCGCTACGACCGGCAGGGTGACCAGCACTACGACGTCACGAGCGCCTTCATCAAGAGCATCCGCGGGTCCGACGTCGACGCCGCCCTGCACTACCTCGCTCGCATGATCGAGGCGGGGGAGGACCCGCGCTTCATCGCCCGGCGGCTGATGATCCACGCCAGCGAGGACATCGGCATGGCCGACCCCACGGCGCTGCCCGTGGCCACGGCCACGGCCCAGGCCGTCGCCATGATCGGGTTCCCCGAGGCTCGCATCCCGTTGGCCCAGGCCGTGATCCACCTGGCCACGGCCCCGAAGTCGAACGCCGTGGTCCAGGCCATCAACGCCGCCCAGACCGACGTCCGCGCCGGCCGGGTGGGTGCCGTCCCGCCGGCGCTGCGCGACGCGCACTACGCAGGTGCCAAGAAGCTCGGCCACGGGCACGACTACCGCTACGCGCACGACGACCCGCGCGGTGTCGTCACCCAGCAGTACGCACCCGACGACGTCGACGGCCGCGACTACTACGAGCCCGGACGCCACGGAGCCGAGGCAGCCGTCGCCGAGCGACTCGCGCGCATCCGCGCCATCCTGCGCGACCGTTGAGCGGCTCGACGGGACCGCTGCGGCGAACCAGTGGCGCCGGTGCCGTCCTCGTGTGACAGTGAGGCAACCTTCTCGTCCTGTCTCGGAGACCTCCATGGTTCACGCCCGCCGTCGCGCGCGCCTCGCAGTCCTCTGCCTCGTGCCCTCGCTGGCGCTCGTGGCCGGCGTCGTCCCTGCCGCCGCGGAGTCCACGCCGGCCCCGCCCACCTCGGCCCCCGCGTCGACCCCGACGACGAGCGACGAGTCGTCGGACCCCGAGGAGGCGGCCGTCCCCGTCGAGCCCGGGACCACCGAGGAGTCCGAGCCGGGTGCCACGATCGACGGCACCGAGCCCACGCCCCAGGCGGACGAGCCGCCGCCGACGCCGGACCTCGTCCCCACGACGGTCGTGCTCGAGCGCGCCGCCGGCACCACGTCGCCCCAGGAGCCTGCACGCGGGACCGTCCGGGTGACTGCCGACGGCGAGCCGCTGGCCGGCGCCCGGGTGAGGGTGGTCGCCGACGGTGCGAGCGACACCTCGGTCGACGTGACCACGGGGACCTCGGGTGCCGCGACCTACGCCCTCAGCGGTCTGCGGGCGGGAACGTACCGGCTGCGCGCCGAGCTGCAGGAGACCGGGACCCATGCCGGATCCCGGTCCGCCGAGGCGACCGTCGTCGTCCAAGCGGGTCGTTGGGTGAGCCTGCTCGTCAACAACGGCTTCGGGACCCGGGTGCTGACCCGCGAGAACTTCTGGCTGCGCGGACGGGTGCTGACCACCGCCGGCAAGCCCCAGCCGCGTGTCACGGTCGCGCTGTACCGCTACGCCGGCTCGGGTCGCACCAAGGTGGCCACCGTGCGGACCAACGCCTACGGCTGGTTCACCTGGTCGCCCGCCGACCGTCGCGCCGGGACCTACCGCGCGCAGGTCAGCGGCACGCGCTACTCGGCGAAGCAGACGGTCCGCATCGGCACGGGGGAGCGGACGCTGCTGTCGCGGGAGGCGTCCCTCGCCTTCCTCCTCGGCGAACGACGCACGGGCACCCACACCGGCAGCGGTCGGTCGTGGCGCGGGTACACGAAGGGCGTCCTGATCCAGTCCGGCGGCCGCACGTGGGTCGTCCGGGGACGACTGACGTCCGAGCTGTCCGCACGGGGCGGTGCAGGAGGCTCCCTGGGTGGGCCCACCGGCGACGTGCGCTGCGGTCTGCCCGAGGGCGGATGCCTCCAGCAGTTCCGTACCGGCGCGATCTACACCAACAGCAAGGCCAAGGACACGCTGACGTCGGCCGTCTCGTCGACGCTCGGGGCCGCGGACCTGCTCGCCGTGGCGCGCTCCCAGGTCGGCTACCGCGAGCCGTCCCCGCGCAAGAGCAAGTACAACAAGTGGGTCGGGCGGACGGGACGCTACGACCCGTGGTGCGGGTTCTTCGTCTCGTGGCTCGCGCACGCCGGGGGCAAGCCCGGCTCGATCATCAAGGCCACGTCGTACAAGAAGCTCCTGGACGCCGAGCGCAAGCGCGGTCGGACCTCGCAGACCGCGAAGGTCGGACGGCTGGCGTACATCGGCTACTTCAGCAAGGGCACCCCGTCGCACGTCGGCATCGTCACCAAGGTCTCGAGCAGCCACGTCTGGACCATCGAGGGCAACGTGTCGGCGGGCGGTGGCCAGAAGCACCCCCGCGGAGTCCACGTGGTCAAGCGGACGAAGTCGCGGATCGTCTTCTACGCCGACCCTCGGTACTGAGGCCCGTCCGGTGGCGGGACCGTCCCCGCGCGCGGCGACGCCGCACCCGTCCCTAGTAACCTCGAGGTCATGTCCGCCGACGTCGCCGTCCTCGTCGCCACCGCGGTCCTCGCGGTCGTGACCGTGGCGGCCGCGGTCGTGGCGGTCGTGGCCGCACGCCGGGTCGCCCGTTCGGCCGGTGCCGTGGCTCCGGCCCCCGGACCTGCGGCCCACCAGGACACGGCGCCTCGACCGGCGTCGGTGCAGCGTCCGGCTGCGCCGGCGGCGCAGCACGAGGACACCACCGCGCTCGCGGTGCGGCCCGCGGTGCTGGAACCTCGCGTCGTCGAGGGTCGGGTCGTCGTGCCGCCCACCCAGGACCAGGTCGTCGAGGCCGCGCTCAGCCGACCGCAGGTCCGGTTCGCCGTGGTCGTCCAGGGTGTGGCTCACGCCCTGAGGCCCGAGAGCCGCGACCGGATCGGCGCCCTGATGCGCCGGGAGTACAGGAACCGCCGACGTGACCGGCTCCGGGCCGGACGCCGGGCCGCTCGTGCGGCCCACGCCTCCACGGCACCGCCGACGCCCTCGGACCAGTGGCTGGGGGAGCGATGAAGCCCCGCGCCGTCTGGTTCGTCGCCGGCTCGGCCGTGGGGGTCTACGCCAGCGCCAAGGCCCGGCGGGCCGCCTACCGGGTCTCGATGCCCGGACTCATCGACCAGGCCGCCGCGCTCGGCACCGGGTGGCGGGCCTTCGCCGACGAGGTCCGCGACGGGATGTCCACCGCCGAGTCCCGGCTCGCCGACCAGATCACGCCACCCCGACCCTCGCTCGAGGTCACGGCCGCGGACCAACCAGCCGCGGACCGCCCCGAGCTCACCGACGAGAGAGACCACCCCTGATGGAGACCGCAGAGATCCGGCGCCGATTCCTCGAGCACTTCGAGGCCGCCGGGCACACCGTGGTGCCCTCGGCCCCGCTGCTGCTGGACGATCCCAACCTGCTGTTCGTCAACGCGGGCATGGTGCCGTTCAAGCCGTACTTCCTCGGCCAGGAGACGCCGCCCTACGGCACCGCCACCAGCGTCCAGAAGTGCGTGCGCACCCTCGACATCGAGGAGGTCGGCAAGACCACGCGGCACGGCACGTTCTTCCAGATGAACGGCAACTTCAGCTTCGGCCAGTACTTCAAGGAAGGTGCGATCACCCACGCCTGGCGCCTGGTGACCGGCCACGTCGACGACGGGGGCTTCGGCTTCGACGCCGACCGGGTGTGGGTCACGGTGCTCGAGGGCGATGACGAGTCCCGCGCGCTCTGGAAGTCCGTCGCGGGCCTGCCCGACGAGCGGATCCAGGACCGGGGTCTGCTCGACAACTACTGGCACATGGGGGTCGCCGGTCCTGGCGGCCCGTGCAGCGAGATCTACATCGACCGCGGCCCCGAGCACGGGCCCGACGGCGGCCCGGTCGTCGACGAGGACCGCTTCCTGGAGATCTGGAACCTCGTGTTCATGCAGGAGGAGATCACCAACGTCCGCGCCAAGGACCAGTTCGACGTCGTGGGCCCGCTGCCGAGCCAGAACATCGACACCGGGATGGGCCTGGAGCGCGTCGCCTACCTGCTGCAGGGCAAGCAGAACCTCTACGAGATCGACGAGGTGTACCCCGTCATCGAGCGCGCGTCCGAGCTGACCGGACGGGCCTACGGCGCGAACCACGAGGACGACGTCCGGTTCCGGGTCGTGGCCGACCACGTGCGCAGCGGGCTCATGCTGATGGGCGACGGCGTGACCCCCGGCAACGAGGCGCGCGGCTACGTGCTGCGGCGCCTGCTGCGGCGCGCGGTGCGGTCCATGCGTCTGCTGGGCTTCGAGGACCCCGCCCTGCCCGAGCTGCTCCCGGTCAGCAAGGACCGGATGAAGGCGTCGTACCCCGAGCTCGAGGCCGACTTCGCCCGCATCTCCCAGGTCGCCTACGCCGAGGAGGACGCGTTCCGGTCCACCCTCGGCAAGGGGACGCAGATCTTCGACGTCGCGGCGCAGAAGGTGAAGGCCGAGGGCGGGAGCGGCCTGTCCGGCTCGGCGGCGTTCACGCTGCACGACACCTACGGCTTCCCGATCGACCTGACGCTCGAGATGGCCGAGGAGCAGGGCCTCACGGTCGACGCCGAGGGGTTCCGGTCGCTCATGGCCGAGCAGAGGGCCCGGGCGAAGGCCGACGCGAAGGCCAAGAAGGGCGTCCACGCCGACACCACGGCGTACCGCGCGGCCCTCGACGCGAACGGTCCGACCGACTGGCAGGCGTACACGACCCTGTCGACGGAGTCTCGGGTCCTCGCGCTGCTGAGCGAGGGCGCAGCGACGCCTGCGCTCGGTGCGGGAAGCGTGGGCGAGGTCGTCCTGGACCGGACGCCGTTCTACGCGGAGTCCGGCGGCCAGAACGCCGACGCCGGCACCATCACGTGGACGTCGGGCGGGGGAGGCAGCGCCGAGGTCCTCGACGTGCAGCGGCCCATCAAGGGCCTGGTCGTCCACCAGGTGCGCGTGCTCGAGGGCGAGCTCGTCGTCGACGAGACGGTCTCGGCCGACGTCGACCGGGAGTGGCGCACCGGAGCGCGTCAGGCGCACTCGGGCACGCACGTCGTGCACGCGGCGCTGCGCGAGGTGCTGGGCCCCACCGCGCTGCAGTCGGGCTCGTACAACCGACCCGGCTACCTGCGTCTCGACTTCGGTTGGAACGGGGCGCTGTCGCCCGAGCAGCTGCACGACGTCGAGCACGTGTCGAACCGGGCGCTGCGCGAGGACCTGCTCGTCTCGGCCCAGTACATGACTCTGCCCGAGGCCCGCGAGTGGGGCGCCCTCGCGCTCTTCGGCGAGACGTACGGCGAGCAGGTGCGCGTGGTCGAGATCGGCGGTCCCTGGTCGCGTGAGCTCTGCGGTGGCACCCACGTGGAGCGGTCCAGCCAGATCGGCACCGTCGTCATCACCTCGGACGGCTCGGTCGGCGCCGGCAACCGTCGCATCGAGGCGCTCACCGGCATCGAGGGCTTCGCGTACCTGGCCAAGGAGCGCGACCTCGTGCTGCAGCTCACCGACGTGCTCAAGGCGCGGCCGGAGGAGGTGCCGGCGCGGGTCGGCGACCTCGTGGCACGGCTCAAGGCCACCGAGAAGGAGCTCGAGAAGCTCAGGACCGCGCAGCTCCAGGGAACGGCCGGCGACATCGCCGCTGCCGCGGCCGACGTCGACGGGGTCTCCGTCGTGACGCACCGTGCCGAGGGTGTCGGAGGGGGCGACGTCCGGTCGCTCGCCCTCGACGTCCGCGGCCGCCTGCAGGACCGGCCCGCCGTGGTGGTGGTCGTCGGGACCGCGAACGACCGGCCCTCCGTGGTCGTGGCCGTCACGCCCGCAGCGCAGGAGCGCGGGCTCTCGGCCAACACGCTGGTCGGGGTCGTCGGTGAGCGCATCGGCGGCAAGGGCGGCGGTAAGCCCGACGTCGCGCAGGGCGGAGGCACCGACGTCGGCGGGATCGACGCTGCGTTCGGGGCGGTCGTCGAGGCCGTGCGCGAGACGGTCTCTCGGTGAGGCAGGTCCGATGAGGAGGGGACGTCGACTCGGTGTCGACGTCGGCGACGTCCGCATCGGCGTGGCCGTGTGCGACCCCGACGGGCTCGTGGCCACGCCGCTGGAGACGGTGGCCGCCGGACCCGACGCGATCGGCCGGCTCTCCGCCCTCGCCTCCGAGGTCGACGCGCTGGAGCTCGTGGTCGGTCTCCCGGTGTCGCTGAGCGGGCGCGAGGGTCCTGCTGCGGCGAAGGTGCGGGTGTTCGCCCGCGCTCTCGCCGACACGGTCGCGCCCACGGTTGTCCGGCTGTTCGACGAGCGGATGTCTACGATGACTGCGGACAGCCTGCTCCGCGAGGGCGGGCGGTCAGGGCGGTCTCGACGCTCGGTGATCGACCAGGCTGCGGCCACGGTCATCCTGCAGACCGCCCTGGACACCGAACGGACCCGGGGATCGGCCCCGGGCGAGACGATCTGAGGTCGACGTGAGTGACAGCGGACTCGACATCCTGGGCGCCGACAGTGGTGGGCGACGCGCCACCAAGGCCGGCGGCCGGCGTGCCCCCCGCAAGCGCGGACCCCGCTGGGGACGCATCCTGCTGGTGCTCGTGGTCCTGGCCGGCCTGGTCTTCGCCGGCAAGGTCGTGTGGGACAAGGCCGGCTCGTACCTGAACGGACCGGAGGACTACTCCGGCCAGGGCAGCGGTGAGGTCGTCGTCGAGATCCCCGCCGGGTCGGACGGCCAGGCGATGGCGTCGATCCTGGCGAAGCAGGACGTCGTGGCCAGCGCCGAGGCGTTCTACCAGCTCTCGCTGAACGACGAGCGCTTCGCGACCATCCAGCCCGGCTTCTACCAGCTGCGGCGCAAGATGTCGGCGGAGTGGGCGATGCGTGAGCTGACCGACGCGAGCAACCGGGTCGAGGGCAAGGTCACCATCCCCGAGGGCTCGCGGGTGGGCCAGATCGTGAAGGCGATCGCCGCCGGCTCGGAGATCAGCGAGGACGAGGTCACCGCGGTCCTCGACGACCCGAAGGACCTCGGCCTGCCCGAGGGCGCCAACGGCAACCCCGAGGGCTACCTCTTCCCGGCGACCTACACCGTCGAGCCCGGCACCACGGCGCTCGAGCTGATGCAGCAGATGGTCAAGAAGACCCTCGAGGTCGAGGCCGACCTCGACATCGACGCCCGTGCCAAGGCCCTCGGGCTGTCGAAGGAGGACGTCCTCACGATGGCGAGCATCCTGGAGTACGAGGCTGCCCGCGACGAGGACTACCCCAAGGTGGCCCGGGTGCTCTTCAACCGGCTCGAGGACGGCATGCCGCTGCAGCTGGACTCCACGGTCTCGTACGTGAGCCAGCGGGAGGGCGACGTGTGGACCACGCCGGAGGAGCGCGCGAACCCGTCGGAGTACAACACGTACCAGAACACCGGGCTGCCGCCCGGTCCGATCGGCTCACCGGGCGAGAAGACCATCGAGGCGGCCCTCAACCCCGCCGACGGCGACTGGTTGTACTTCTTCGCCGACAAGGAGGGCGTCACGATCTTCAACACCGACTTCGCCCAGCACAACGCCGACTGCCAGAAGGTCTACGGCGCCGGCTCCTGTGGTGGCTGACCCGCGCACCGGGCGGCCCGCTCGTCGCCGCTGTGCGGTGGTGGGCCACCCGGTCGCGCACTCCCTCTCGCCGGTCATGCACCGTGCGGCATACGCCGAGCTCGGCCTGGACTGGACGTTCGACGCGGTCGACGTCGAGCCGGCGGGACTCGGTGCGTGGGTCGAGCGCCTCGACCCCACGTGGCGCGGCCTCGCCGTGACCGCCCCGCACAAGCGTGACGCGCTCGAGCTGGCGGACGACGTCTCCGACGTCGCCGCCGCCGCGGGTGGGGCGAACACCCTGCTGCTGGCCGACGGCGTGGTCCGCGCCGACAACACCGACGTGCCCGGCACGCTCGCTGCGCTGCAGGAGGCCGGCATCGCCGACGTGCCGCTCGTGCGTGTCCTCGGCGCGGGTGCCACGGCGTCGTCGGTCGCCCACGCCGTGGTGGGGCTGGGTGCCCGCCGGATGGAGCTGGTCGTCCGCGACGTGGCGCGGGCCGAGACGACCGCGGCATCGGCGCGTTCGGCCGGGCTCGAGGTGGTCGTGCGCTCGAGCGACGACCCCTTCGTCGACGTCGCGGACCTGCTCGTCTCCACGGTGCCGGAGGACGCGGCCGGTGCCCGGTCGCACGAGCTGGTCGAGTCCGCCGCCGCGGTCTTCGACGTCGTCTACGACCCGTGGCCGACCCGCCTGCTGCTCGCGGCGCAGCAGGCCGACCGTCCTGCGGTGTCCGGGCTCGACCTCCTGGCCCACCAGGCCGTGCTGCAGCTCGCCCTCATGACGGGCTCGCGGGTCGAGGTCGACGTGCTGCGCGACGCCGCGCTCGCGGAGCTGTCGGCCGCGCGCGACGTGCCCTAGGGTTGCGGCCGTGCAGACCCTCTACGTCGTCGCCACCGCCGTCGGTGCGGGGGTGCTCGGCCTGCTGGGCCCGCACGTGATCTCCCGGCTGCCCGAGCCGGAGCCGGACCCCTCCGAGGTCGACGAGCCCCCGAAGCCGCTCTACGTCGACCTCGCCCGACGCCCTCGACTCGCCCCGGCGCTCGCCCTGGTCGCGGCGGTGCTGGCGCTCGTCGTCGCGCTCGGCATCGACGAGCCGCTGCTGCTGCCGGCCTGGGCGGTCTTCGCCGGCGTCGGCACGTGGCTGTCGTTCATCGACCTGCGCACCCGGCTGCTGCCCTACGCCCTCACGCTGCCGCTGCACGTGGTGGTGCTCGCGCTCGTCGGCCTGGCGTCGCTCGTGGCCCAGGACCGGTCGATCATCCTCAAGGGGCTGATCGGCAACCTCGTGCTCTACGGGGTCTTCCGGCTCATCTACGCCCTCGGCCGGTGGATCAGCCAGCCGTTCGGGTTCGGCGACGTACGGATCGCGGGCGTGATCGGCTTGCTGCTGGGCGCGCTCGGTGCCGCCGAGACGCTGTACGGCGGCTACGCGGGGTTCATCCTGGGCGCCGTCGTCGGGCTGGGGCTGTACGCCACGGGACGGATCGGACGCCGTGACCCGTTCGCCTTCGGTCCGTACCTCGTCGTGGGGGCCTTCCTCGGCCCGCCGCTGGTGGCCCTGCTCCGCTGACGGCGCGTCAGTGGGTGAGCTTCAGCCCGACGATCCCGGACACCACCGCCAGCAGGCACAGCACCCGCGCCACGGACACCGGCTCGTCGCCCTGCGCCATGGCCCAGGCGGCGGTGAGCGTGGCGCCGATGCCCACCCACACGGCGTACGCCGTCCCGGTCGGCAGGTCACGCATCGCCCACGCGAGGCCGACCATGCTGAGCACGAGGGCGACGCCGAACACGAGGCTCGGGACGAGGCGGCTGAAGCCGTCCGAGCGACCGAGGGCCGTGGCCCACACCGCCTCCAGCACTCCTGACCCGACGAGCACGATCCAGCTCATGACGACTCCTGACCTGCCGTCTTTGCGCTGATCGGGTACGGCAGCCTCGTCCGAGCCCCCAGGGAGCGGGCGACCCCATCCTGGCACAGCCGGGCAGGCCCTCCCTGCCGGCCCGACAGCTCCTGACAGAATGACCCCCATGCTTCGATGGCTGACTGCCGGAGAGTCCCACGGACCCGCGCTCGTCGCGATCCTCGAGGGACTCCCAGCCGGCGTGCACGTGACCAGCAAGGACGTGCAGGACGCGCTCGCCCGGCGCCGCCTGGGCTACGGGCGGGGCGCGCGCATGAGCTTCGAGGCCGACGAGCTCGAGGTCATCGGCGGCCTGCGGCACGGCGTCAGCATGGGCAGCCCCGTGGCCCTGCGCATCGGCAACAGCGAGTGGCCGAAGTGGGAGCAGGTCATGTCGGCCGACCCGGTCGACCCCGAGGTGCTCGACGGGCTCAAGCGGGGCGCTCCGCTGACCCGGCCGCGACCCGGCCACGCCGACCTCGCCGGCATGCAGAAGTACGGCTTCGACGAGGCCCGTCCCGTGCTCGAGCGGGCCAGCGCCCGCGAGACCGCCGCCCGCGTCGCGCTCGGCGAGGTGGCGGCGAAGTTCGTCGAGCAGACCACCGGCGCCACGATCCTGTCGCACGTCGTCGAGCTGGGCACCGTCACGGCGCCCGCGGGCCTCGTGCCGAGCGCCTCGGACGTCGAGGCGCTCGACGCCGACCCGGTGCGCTGCTTCGACGCGGCCACCAGCGAGGCGATGGTGGCCGAGATCGACGTGGCCCACAAGGACGGTGACACCCTCGGCGGCGTCGTCGAGGTGGTCGTGGAGGGCCTGCCGCCCGGCCTCGGCTCGTACACGCACTGGGACCGGCGCCTCGACTCCCGGCTCGCCGGCGCCCTCATGGGCATCCAGGCCATCAAGGGCGTGGAGGTGGGCGACGGGTTCGAGCTGGCCCGTACCCGCGGATCGCTGGCCCACGACGAGATCGTCCCGACAGACGACGGCATCCGCCGCGTCTCCGGCCGCTCCGGCGGGACCGAGGGCGGCATGACCACGGGCGAGCTGCTGCGCGTGCGTGCCGCCATGAAGCCGATCGCCACCGTGCCGCGGGCCCTGCGGACCGTCGACGTGGCCACCGGCGAGGAGACGCGTGCCCACCACCAGCGTTCCGACGTGTGCGCCGTCCCGGCCGCCGGCATCGTGGCCGAGGCCATGGTCGCGCTCGTGGTCGCCGACGCGATCACCGAGAAGTTCGGGGGCGACTCGGTCGAGGAGGTCCGACGCAACGTCGAGGCCTACCGCGACCACCTGAGGTTCCGTTGAGTCCGGTCGTCGTCCTGATCGGCGCACCCGGCGCCGGCAAGACCACGGTGGCCCAGCTGCTGGCCGAGGCGCTCGGCACCACGGTGCGTGACACCGACGCCGACGTGGAGACCACGGTCGGGACCAGCGTGCAGGACCTGTTCGTCCAGCGAGGCGAGGCGCACTTCCGCGAGCTCGAGGCAGAGGCGGTCGCCTTGGCTCTGGAGGAGCACGACGGTGTGCTGGCGCTCGGCGGTGGTGCGGTGATGCACCCCCGGACGCAGGAGATGCTGCGCGGCGAGCGCGTCGTCTTCCTCGACGTCGGGCTGACCGCCGCGGCCCAGCGGGTGGGGCTCGGGACGAACCGCCCGCTCCTGCTGGGCAACGTGCGCGCCACGCTGAAGGCGCTGCTCGACGCCCGGCGCCCCCTGTACCAGGGCCTCGCGGTCCACACGGTCGTCACCGACGACCTCGACCCCACCGACGTGGCCGACCTCGTCCGACGCTTCCTCCAGGAGGAGATCCACCCGTGACCACCCGCATCAGGGTCGAGACCGCAGCCCCCTACGACGTCGTCGTGGGCGCGGGCGCGTCGGCCCGCCTGGCCTCGCTCGTCGGCGACGACGTGAGGCGGGTGGCGATCCTGCACCCGGCGGTCCTGCGGGAGCGTGCAGCCCGGCTGCGCGCCCAGCTGATCAGCGAGCAGGCGACCGACACGGTCGACGTGCACCTCGTCGAGCTCCCCGACGGCGAGGCCGCGAAGACCGCCGAGGTGCTGCAGTACTGCTGGGGCGTCCTCGGCACGACGGGGTTCACGCGGTCCGACGTGGTCGTCGGGTTCGGCGGGGGAGCCACCACGGACCTCGCCGGGTTCGTGGCGGCCAGCTGGTTGCGCGGCGTGCGGTTCATCAACCTGCCGACCACCGTCCTCGGCATGGTCGACGCGGCCGTGGGTGGCAAGACCGGCATCAACACCGCCTCGGGCAAGAACCTGGTGGGTGCGTTCCACGAGCCGGTCGGCGTGCTGTGCGACCTCGAGCTGCTTACGGACCTGCCGTCGGCCGAGCTGCGCAGCGGCCTGGCCGAGGTCGTCAAGTGCGGCTTCATCGCCGACCCGTCGATCCTGGAGCTGGTGGAGGGGGCGGGGGCCGCGACGGTGCTCGACCCGACGTCGCCGATCCTCGCCGAGCTGGTGGCCAAGGGCATCCGGGTCAAGGCCCGGACCGTGGCCGGCGACCTGCGGGAGACCGGTGGATCCCGTGAGGACGAGGCGTCGATCGGCCGGGAGGCGCTCAACTACGGGCACACGCTCGGCCACGCGATCGAGCGCGAGGAGAACTACTCCGTGCGCCATGGCGAGGCCATCAGCGTGGGCATGGTCTTCGTGGCCGAGCTGGCGCAGCGGCACGACCTCATCGACGCCGACCTCGTGCAGCGTCACCGCGACGTGCTCGGCTCGCTCGCGCTGCCGACCACCTGGGCCGGGGCCTTCACCCCGTTGCTCGCGGCCATGCGCCTCGACAAGAAGACGCGGGGCGACCAGCTGCGCTTCGTCGTGCTGGAGGACCTGGGACGCACGACCATCCTGGCCGGCCCCGACGAGACCACGCTGCGCGACTCGTTCGCCGCGCTCACGAGCCGATGACGGCGCCCCTGGGCACCACGCCGGGCGCCGACGACCTCGCGCGGCGACGACGTCGGGTGGGAGCCGCGCTCTCGAAGGCAGGACGCGACGGCCTCGTCGTCACGACGCTCGTCAACGTGCGGTACCTGACGGGGTTCACCGGCTCCAACGGTGCGCTCGTGCTGCATGCCGACGGAAGCGGGGTGTTCCTCACGGACGGTCGCTACCGGGACCAGGCCGCGCAGGAGGTGCCGGGGCTCGAGCACGTCATCACCCGCGACCTCGTGGGCGTCGCCGCCGAGCGGATCACCGCGTCCGGGCAGACGTCGTGGGCGGCCGAGACGCACGCGCTCAGCGTCGACGCCCACGCCCTCCTGGTCGAGGCGGCCCCGGCGGTCACGCTGGTGCCCGCCGGCCGACTCGTGGAGGACGCTCGCACCATCAAGGACGACACCGAGGTCGCCGCCCTGCGGGAGGCGTGCCGGATCTCCACGGAAGCGCTCGAGGGGCTGTGGGCCGGCCCGCTGGTGGGTCGGACCGAGCGCGACGTGGCGCGTGACCTCGAGTGGCGCATGCTCGAGCTCGGCGCCGAGGCCGTCGCGTTCGAGACGATCCTGGCGTCCGGCCCGAACACGGCGGTCCCGCACCACCACCCGACCGACCGGGTGCTGCAGCCCGGCGACCTGCTCAAGACCGACTTCGGTGCCCGCGTCTCGGGCTACCACGCCGACTGCACGCGAACCGTCGTGCTCGGCACCGCCGACGCCTGGCAGCGGGAGGTGCACGCGGCCGTGCGGGCCTCCCAGGCCGCCGGTGTGGACGTGCTGCGCGAGGGCCGTCCGGTGGCCGAGTCCGACACCGTCGCGCGTGGCGTGCTCGCCGACGCAGGCTGGCTCGAGCACTTCACGACCGGGCTCGGGCACGGGGTGGGCCTGGAGATCCACGAGGACCCGTTCATCGCCGCCTCGCACGCCGGTACACTGGCCAGTCGCACCACCTTGACCATGGAGCCGGGCATCTACGTCCCGGGCCGCGGGGGAGTGCGCATCGAAGACACCGTCCTCGTCACGTCGGCGGACCCGGGAACCCCCGAGGTGCTGACCGACCTGACCACCGAGCTCCTGGAGATCGCCTGATGGCCACCACGAACGACCTGAAGAACGGCATGGTGCTGAACATCGACGGCCAGCTCTGGACCATCGTCGAGTTCCAGCACGTCAAGCCCGGCAAGGGTCCCGCCTTCGTGCGCACCAAGATGAAGAACGTCGAGTCCGGCAAGGTCGTCGACAAGACGTTCAACGCCGGTACCAAGGTCGAGACCGCGACCGTCGACAAGCGCGACATGCAGTACCTGTACAACGACGGCTCGAGCTACGTGTTCATGGACGTGCAGACCTTCGACCAGATCGAGATCCCCCCGGAGGCCATGGGCACGGCCACCGACTTCCTGCTGGAGAACCAGAACGCCGTGGTCGCCACGAACGAGGGCCGGGTGCTCTACGTCGAGCTCCCCGCCTCCGTGGAGCTGCTCATCGAGCACACCGACCCGGGCCTGCAGGGCGACCGCTCCAGCGGCGGCACCAAGCCCGCTCGCCTGGAGACCGGCCGCGAGATCCAGGTCCCGCTGTTCGTCGGCTCCGGCGAGAAGATCAAGGTGGACACGCGCGACGGTGGCTACCTCGGTCGCGTGAAGGCCTGATGGGCGCCAGGACCAAGTACCGCAAGCGGGCGCTCGACGTCCTCTTCGAGTCCGAGATGCGGGGCGTCCCCCTCGGTGGCACCCTCGCCGCCCGGCTCGAGACGAACGACCCGCCGGTCAACCCCTACACGGTCCAGCTCGTGGAGGGCGTGGCCGCGCACCAGGAGAGCATCGACTCCCTGATCACCGAGCACGCGCGGGGCTGGACGCTGGACCGGATGCCCGGCGTCGACCGCAACATCGTGCGCGTGGCGGTCTACGAGATCCTCCACGTCGACGACGTGCCGGGTCCCGTGGCCGTGAGCGAGGCCGTCGACCTCGCGGCCGACCTGTCGACGGACGAGTCGCCGAAGTTCGTCGGTGGCCTGCTGAGCCGCATCCTCGAGGTCTCCACCCCCGCCTGAACCACCCGCCGCCACGCCCACGCCTCGAGATCGTCGGTGGGTCGGACGATGTCACGTTAAGTTGCACATGCGTCCCACGTCGCTACGGTCGTGGGAACCGAGACGGGGTCCGGAGGTCCTTGCGGCCGCCCTCGTCCTGACGAGAGGCGACGCGTGAGCTTCATCGAGTTCGTCCAGGAGCGGTGGTCCGTGCTGTCGTTCCTGGCCTACCAGCACCTCAGCCTGGTGGTGCAGACGTTGGCGATCGCCACGCTGCTCGCCATCGTGCTGGGCGTCCTGGCCTACCGGTCCTCCTTCGGGACGTCGATCGCGCAGGCCCTGTCCTCGGTCGGCCTGACCCTGCCGTCCTACGCGCTGCTGGGCCTCCTGGTCGGCGTGGTGGGCATCGGCGTCTTCCCGTCGGTCATCGCCCTGGTGTTCTTCGGCTTCCTGCCCATCCTGCGCAACGTCATCGTCGGTCTCACCGGCGTCGACCAGGCTCTCGTGGAGTCGGCGCGGGGGATGGGCATGGGACGGCTGACGACGCTCGTGCGGCTCGAGCTGCCGCTCGCCTGGCCGGTGATCATGACCGGTGTCCGCGTCTCGGGGCAGATGCTCATGGGCATCGCCGCGATCGCCGCCTTCGTGCTCGGTCCGGGGCTCGGCGGCTACATCTTCTCCGGCATCTCCCGTACCGGCGGCGCCAACGCGACCAACTCCATCCTGGCGGGCACCCTCGGCGTCATCGTGCTCGCCGTCCTGCTCGACCTCGTCCTGAACCTGCTCACCCGCGTCACGACCTCGAGGGGCATCCGTGTCTGAGACCACCCAGCCGTCCACGCCAGAGACCGACACCGAGCCCGGGCGGTCCTTCGGCCAGCGGATCCTGCTCGAGAACGTCACCAAGCGCTACGGCGGGCAGGCCGACGCCGCCGTCGACGACGTGACCATCGAGATCCCCGCCGGCGAGATCGTCATGCTGGTCGGCCCGTCGGGCTGCGGCAAGACGACCACCATGAAGATGATCAACCGCCTGATCGAGCCGACCAGCGGCAAGATCTTCATCGGCGACGAGGACGTCACGCACCGCAACGCCGACGACCTGCGCCGCCACATCGGCTACGTGATCCAGGGCGCGGGACTGTTCCCGCACTACACGGTCGCCGAGAACATCGCGATCGTCCCGCGCCTGCTCGGCTGGAAGAAGGACCGCATCGCGGCCCGGGTCGACGAGCTGCTCGAGCTGGTCAACCTCGAGCCCGCGCAGTACCGCGACCGCTACCCGCGTGAGCTCTCCGGAGGCCAGCAGCAGCGCATCGGCGTGGCGCGCGCCCTGGCCGCCGACCCGCCCGTCCTGCTGATGGACGAGCCGTTCGGCGCGGTGGACCCGATCACGCGTCAGCGCCTGCAGGACGAGCTGCTGCGGCTGCAGGAGGAGCTGCGCAAGACGATCGTGTTCGTGACCCACGACTTCGACGAGGCGGTCAAGCTCGGCGACCGGATCGCGATCCTCGACGTCGGCTCGCGCATCGTCCAGTACGACACGCCCGAGGCGATCCTGGCCGCACCGGCCAGCGACTTCGTCGAGGGCTTCGTCGGCCACGGCGCCGCGCTCAAGCAGCTCACGCTCACCCGCGTGCGCGACGTCGAGCTGCACGAGGCCGCCGTCGCCCAGGTCGGTGGCGACGCCACGGCCGCGATCCAGGACGCCCGCGCGAAGGGCCGTGAGTGGGTCATCGTCCTCGACGACCAGCAGCGTCCGCAGCGCTGGGTCTCGGTCAAGGAGCTCGAGCGGGCGGGCTCCCTCACGGGCATCTCGCGCGACCGTGACCTCGAGGTCGTCAGCACGGCCTCGACCCTCAACGACGCGCTCGACGAGATGCTCACGTCGTCGCACGGCGTGGTGGTCGTGACCGGTCGGCGCAACTCCTACCAGGGCGTCGTCCGGGTCGAGACGATCATGCAGGCCATGCAGCAGATCAGCAGCGCCGCCGCCGAGGCGCGGCCGGTGGAGCCGTGAGCGCCGCCACCGCCGCTCCGGCCGTCGCCGGGGAGGCCGCCACTCCGACCGTCACGGTCGACCGACCGGGGATCGCGCGGTGGATCGGGCAGCCGCTCGTCGTGGTCGCCGCGGTCGCCGGCTGCCTGGTGTACGTGAACACCGCCTCGATCACCGACGTCGAGCGTCGCTCGCTGACGGCCGGCAACCTGCTCGACCTCACGCAGCAGCACCTGACGATCAGCTTGATCGCCACCGCGCTCACCTGCCTGATCGCCATCCCGCTCGGGATCGCGCTCACGCGCGGGCCGATGCGGCGCTACTCCAAGCCGATCATCACCGTCGCCGGGTTCGGCCAGGCTGCGCCCGCGATCGGGCTCATCGCGCTCGGTGCCGTGATCTTCGACGTCGGCCGCACCGGGGCGATCGCCGCCCTCACGGTCTACGGCATCCTGCCGATCGTGGCCAACACGGTCACGGGGATCGATGGCGTCGACCGGCGTCTCGTCGAGGCGTCGCGGGGGATGGGCGTCTCGGCCCTGGGCACCCTCATGAGGGTCGAGCTGCCGCTGGCGCTGCGCGTGATCGTCGCGGGCGTCCGCACGGCGCTGGTGCTCATCGTGGGCACGGCCGCCCTCGCATCGTTCACGGGAGCCGGGGGACTCGGCGACCTCATCACCACGGGCATCAAGCTCCAGCAGAACGTGACGCTGGTCGTCGGGGCGGTCCTGGTGGCCGCCCTCGCCCTGTTCATCGACTGGCTGGCTCGTCTCGTGGAGATCGCGGCTGCGCCGAAGGGAGTGGGCTGACATGCGTCAGCACCCCAGCAAGAAGATCGTCGGCACCGTCGCCGGGCTGCTCTGCCTGGCCCTCGCCGGCTGTGGCCTGCAGTCGGCCTCCGGCGCCGTGCTCGGTGCCGAGCCGGGGACCATCAAGCCGGTGAAGTCACTCGAGGACGTGCCGGTCACCGTCGCCGCGAAGGACTTCACCGAGCAGCTCGTGCTCGGCAACATGATGTCGACCGTGCTCAGCGTGGCGGGCGCCGACGTGACCAACCTCAGCAACACCCCGGGCAGCTTCGGTGTCCGGCAGGCGCTGCTCGACGGTCGCGTCGACATCTCGCCGGAGTACACCGGCACCGGCTGGATCAACTACCTCGGCAACGACAAGCCCGTGAAGGGCGAGGAGCAGCAGTACAAGGCCGTGTACGACGCCGACCTGAAGAACGGTCTGACCTGGCTGCCCTACGCGCCGATGAACAACACGTACGCCTTCGCGATCGCCGAGAAGAAGGGCGAGGAGCTCGGCATCACCAAGCTGTCGCAGCTGGCCGACCTGCCCCCGGAGGAGCTGACCTTCTGCGTCGAGAGCGAGTTCGCCAAGCGCGACGACGGCTTCGTCCCGATGCTCGAGGCCTACGACCTCACGGAGTCCGACCTCGCCAAGGTCACCAACCTCGACACCGGCGTCATCTACACGGCGACCGCCAACGGGACCTGCAACTTCGGCGAGGTGTTCACCACGGACGGCCGGATCCCGGGTCTGGACCTCAGGGTGCTCGAGGACGACCGCGAGTTCTTCCCCCTCTACAACCTGAGCTTCGTGGCGAAGACGTCCTTCCTGGAGAAGCATCCGGAGGTGGCGGACATCTTCGCGCCTGTGCTGTCGAAGCTGACGAACGAGGTCATGCTCGAGCTCAACGCGAAGGTCGACGTCGAGGGGGAGGACCCGGCGATCGTCGCGCGGGACTGGCTGAAGTCCGAGGGCCTGGTCAAGTAGCGCCGTTCTCGGCTCCGCCGGTCAGCGCAGGTCGAGCCTCATGAGGACTCTCGGGAAGTCGGCGAGGGTCGACGTGGTCTCGGCGGCCTGCGTGAATCCGGCGGCCTCGAACAGCGCCTTCGTCCCGACGTAGGCCATGGTCAGGTCGACCTTCTCGCCGCGGTTGTCGACGGGGTAGCCCTCGACCGCGGGGGCGCGCTGCTCGCGGGCGAGGTCCACCGCGCCGGACAGCAGCGCGTGGGAGATCCCCTGCTTGCGGTGGCCGGGACGGACGCGGATGCACCAGATCGACCAGACGTCGAGGTCGTCGACGTGCGGGATCCTCCGGTTGGTCGCGAACGACGTGTCGGCGCGGGGATGCACGGCGGCCCACCCGACGACCTCGCCCTCCTCGTCGTAGGCCAGCACACCGGGTGGCCCCTGCTCCATGAGCTCGCGCACCTTCTCGCCCCGCGCCTCGGCAGCGAGCTCGCGGTTCTCCTTGGACGAGGTGAGCCGGTAGCTCAGGCACCAGCAGACGTTCGCGTCCGGTCGCTTGGGGCCGACCATGGTGCGGACGTCCTCGAAGACGGTGGCGGGGCGGGTCGTGACGGCCATGGGAGCCAGTGTGCCGCGCGCGACGGACGATTCCGGTGTTCCCGGGCGCCGTGGTGCACCATGGCTCGATGAGAGCCCGCGCCGTCCCGTTCGTCCTCGCCGCGCTGGTCCTGGGCGTGGCGGCCGTCGTCGTGGTGCTCCACGGCCGTGGCGTCGGCATCGAGGTGCTCAGCGGGGACTTCCGGGACACGCGGTACTACGAGGTCCTGTACGACGACGACGCGACCGCCGAGGACGTCGTCGAGGTCGCCGAGGCCCCCAGCGGGATCGCCGAGATGGACGACGGCACCGAGGTGCGGCTCTACGGGATCAACGACCAGGAGGGCGGCGACGCGGAGAAGGCGGCGGTGCAGGTCCGGCGCCCCGGCGCCGACCCGGTGGCCAAGCTGGTCCCCACAGCCCTGGAGGTGACGGCCGTCGGAGACCACGCGGTGCTCCACTCCCTCTCCGGCGAGGTCACGACCGTCGAGCCCGACGGTGCGCTGCGCGAGATCACGCGCAACGGCACGGGTGCCGACGGCATGATCGTCCTCGAGGGGTACGAGCCGGCCGACGGCGTGGAGCCCGGGGACGTCCTGGTCGGCAACGACCAGGTGGTCACCCTCTACCGTCCGTCGACGCGCACGGTGCACGAGGTGCCCTTGCCGAAGGTCGACCCGGAGATCCTCCCGGACGTCGAGATCGCGGACGGGCGGATCTGGCTCGTGGAGTCCGAGCCGCTGAAGGTCTCGGTCCGCTGGTCGACCGACGGCGAGGAGTGGTCGGGCACGGAGTACGTTCCCGAGCCGCGCACCGGCCCCGCGGGGACCTCGGCGCACGGCGACGCGCTGGCGATCGTCGACTCGACCGCGACGGACATGGCGTTCTCCGCCCGGACGCTGCACGTCGTCGAGGACGGCCAGGTCCGCTCGATCGACCTGCCGGAGCGCGTCGACGACGGCTACCTCGGTTGGTCGGTCGGCGACCAGGTGCTCATCGGCTACGAGCAGACCTGGTTCCGCGGCGGGCCGGAGGGGTTGGAACGGTTCGACGTCCCGGGGGACGTGTTCGCGATGGCCTTCGCCGGGAAGGACCTCGTCGCGCTCGGCGACGACGAGGCCTGGACCAGCCCCGACGGCGGGGACTCCTGGGACGACCTCGACGACTGAGTGTCGGCGGCTCGTGCCGGCGATCGGACCGCGTCAGCCGGCTCGGGCGATGCGGATGTGTCTGCCGGTGCGTTGGGTGCGCAGGGTGCGGCCGATCTCGTGGGTGCCGGGGTCGATGCTGAAGTAGCCCTGGTGGACGAGTGCGTGGCATCTGGGACAGAGTCCGATGAGGTTGGCGAGGTCAGTGGTGCCGCCGTGGGACCAGTACTCGACGTGATGGACGTGCACGATCGGTCCGTTGCAGCCGAGTCCGCCGCAGCGTCCGCCTTGGCGGGTGACGACGGCCTTGCGTTGGGCGGGGGTGGCGAGGCGTGCGGTGCGGCCGACGTCGAGGACGGAGTGCTTGCCGGCGGTCAGGATCGGGGTGAGGGCGCTGTCGCAGAGCATCTGCTGGAGCTGGGCCGGTCCGATGGTCCCGAAGCCGGCGAGGTCGGCGGTCGTGGTGTCAGCGTCCTGGGCGAGGTCGGCGAGGTCGAGCGTCAGTGAGACGTGGGGTCGGACGCCCTTGTCCTGGGGAAGTCCGGATTCGAGGATGCTGCTGAGCATCTGGTCGAGGGCGGTGACGCGGCGTTCGTTGACGGGGCGGTCGTCCTCGGCGCAGGTGGGTGCGGAGAGCGACTGCAGGACGGTCTTGAGCTTGGTGCCGGTGTCGAACGACAGGAACCCGGTGACATGAAATCCCTCGCCGACGGCGGAGAGCTTGATGTCGTGCTTGGCCATGCCCTTGATCCAGGCCTCGTCGAGGTCGTCGGGGTGGGCAGCGTCGCGGAGCTTCTTGACCGCCTGGCGCATCTTCTTGGGCTCGGCCTTCGCCGCGAGGTCCAGCATCCAGTCCATCGAGACCTCCACGACCGCAGGGTCGATGTGACGACTCGCGTAGGTGAACGCGTCGACGTGGTCCAGCGAGATGGCCCCGGCGGTGGCGAGGTCGGCGAGCTCGGGCATGTCGTCCAGCGTCCGGGCCGACCTGCTGAGCTGGGAGGCGTCCTTGACGTCGAGGTGCAGCTGATCGCGCAGCCAGTTCTTCACACTCGAGCAGCCCTCGGCCTCGTGGTCGCCGTGCTCGGCCATCTCGGCGACCAGGTCGACCTTCGCCGCATCGATCGCGTTCTGCACGACCTGCAGCAGCCGCAGCGCGTCGGTGGTCGTCGGGAACCCACGCAGCTCACCGGCCGCTGCGGTGAGCTGCTCGGCGACGTTCTGCGTGATCATGAGTCCATGATACCGAACACATGAGCGATACCACAAGGCCGAAAGTCCCGAAAACCACTGCGATTGCAGCATTCTCCAATCGTGCGTCGAGACCGTCGACGCAGTCCGCGCAGAAGGAGAAGTGTTCGTCCAACCCCGACTGCGCGCTCGGGGTCCGGGTGGCGACGGGTCGTGCTCGAGGGGGGAGTGCTCGCTGCTAGGCTCGGACACGTTCCACCCGACATCCTTTAACCACCGTCCCGTGAGGCGGAGAAGGAGGTCAGACATGGTCGTGCCCGACGGCACATCCGGTCCT
This sequence comes from Aeromicrobium sp. Leaf289, assembly GCF_001423335.1. NCBI lineage: Bacteria > Bacillati > Actinomycetota > Actinomycetes > Propionibacteriales > Nocardioidaceae > Aeromicrobium > Aeromicrobium sp. Leaf289. The sequence goes on from NZ_LMNK01000004.1 coordinate 402,806, forward strand.
GACGCTCGTGCAGCCACCCCCTCCGACGTGGGGCGCACCGTCCTCGACGAGACCGACATCTCCCGGGCTCTCACCCGGATCACGCACGAGATCCTCGAGCGCAACCGCGACGCCGACGGTCTCGTGATCCTCGGCATCCCCACCCGTGGCGTGCCGCTCGCGAAGCGCATCGCCGCCCGCATGAGCGAGGTGGAGGGGCGCTCCATCAACGCAGGCGCGCTCGACATCACGATGTATCGCGACGACCTGCACAGCGGCCCCGTCCGGTCGCTGGAGCACACCGACATCCCCGACGACGTCGACGGCCGCACCGTGGTCCTCGTCGACGACGTGCTGATGAGCGGTCGCACCATCCGCGCCGCGCTCGACGCGCTCGCGGACCTCGGCCGCCCCAAGGCGGTGCAGCTCGCCGTCCTCGTCGACCGTGGTCACCGTGAGCTGCCGATCCGCGCCGACTTCGTGGGCAAGAACCTGCCGACGTCGCTCACCGAGAAGGTGCGCGTGCGCCTCGCGGAGGCCGACGACCGGCCCGACGCCGTCTCCATCGAGGGAGGCGCGGCATGAAGCACCTGCTCAGCGCCGGCGACCTCGACCGTGACGAGGCGGTGCACGTCCTCGACACCGCCGAGGAGCTCCTCGGAGTGGCGCAGCGCCCGATCAAGAAGCTGCCCACGCTGCGCGGACGCACCGTGGTCAACCTCTTCTTCGAGGACTCCACGCGCACGCGCATCAGCTTCGAGGCGGCAGCCAAGCGGCTCTCCGCCGACGTCATCAACTTCTCCGCCAAGGGGTCCAGCGCCTCCAAGGGCGAAGGCCTGAAGGACACCGCGCTCACGCTCCAGGCGATGGGCGCCGACGCCGTGGTCGTCCGGCACGGCGCGTCGGGTGCCCCGCACCGGCTCGCGCACGAGGCATGGACGAAGGGCGCGGTGGTCAACGCCGGCGACGGCACGCACGAGCACCCCACCCAGGCTCTGCTCGACGCGTTCACCATGCGCCGCCACCTGACCGACGATGCGGCGAACGGAACCGGCGCCGACCTGTCCGGCAAGCGCGTCACCATCGTCGGCGACGTGCTGCACAGCCGGGTGGCGCGGTCCAACGCCCTGCTGCTGCACACGCTCGGCGCGCACGTCACGCTCGTCGCGCCGCCCACGCTGCTGCCCGTCGGCGTCGACACCTGGCCGGTCGAGACCTCCTACGACCTCGACGAGACCCTCGAGGGCACCGACGCGCTCATGATGCTGCGGGTCCAGGGGGAGCGGATGAACGACGCCTACTTCCCGAGCGCCCGCGAGTACAGCCGTCGCTACGGTCTCGACGTCGCCCGCATGAACCGACTGCCCGACCACGGGATCGTCATGCACCCCGGCCCCATGAACCGCGGCATGGAGATCAGTGCCGACGTCGCCGACTCCGGCCGCTCCGTCATCGTCGAGCAGGTCACGAACGGCGTCGCCGTCCGCATGGCCGTCCTGTACCTGCTGCTCGGCGGCTCCCAGAACCAGAACGAAGGAACGGCATGACCTCCTACCTCCTGCGAGACGCCCGTCCGCTGGGCGGCGACCCCGTCGACCTGCTGCTGCGCGACGGCGTCATCGTCGAGATCGGTCCCGACCTCGACGATGACGGGGCCGTCGTGGTCGACGCCGAGGGCCTCGTGGCCCTGCCCGGTCTCGTCGACCTGCACACCCACCTGCGCGAGCCCGGCCGTGAGGACGCCGAGACGGTGCTCACCGGCACGCAGTCGGCAGCACGCGGCGGCTTCACCTGCGTGCACGCCATGGCCAACACCTCGCCCGTCGCCGACACGGCCGGCGTGGTCGAGCAGGTCTGGCGGCTCGGCCGCGAGGGCGGCTTCTGCGACGTCCAGCCCGTCGGCGCCGTTACCGTGGGCCTCAAGGGCGAACGACTCGCGGAGCTGGGCGCCATGGCCGACTCCGCCGCCGGCGTCCGGGTGTTCTCCGACGACGGCATCTGCGTGTCCGACGCCGTCCTGATGCGCCGCGCGCTGGAGTACGTCAAGGCCTTCGACGGCGTGGTCGCCCAGCACGCGCAGGAGCCGCGGCTCACCGAGGGCGCCCAGATGAACGAGGGCGCGCTGTCAGGCGAGCTCGGCCTCGTCGGCTGGCCCGCCGTGGCGGAGGAGGCGATCATCGCCCGCGACGTGCTGCTGGCCGAGCACGTCGGCTCGCGGCTGCACGTCTGCCACCTGTCCACCCGCGGGTCGGTCGAGATCGTCCGCTGGGCCAAGAGCCGCGGCATCGACGTGACCGCCGAGGTCACGCCGCACCACCTGCTGCTCACCGACGACCTCGTGCGCAGCTACGACCCGATCTTCAAGGTCAACCCGCCGCTGCGCACCGCCGACGACGTGGCAGCCGTGCGCGAGGGTCTCGCCGACGGCACGATCGACATCGTCGCCACCGACCACGCACCCCATCCCATGGAGGACAAGGAGTGCGAGTGGTCTGCCGCCGCCTTCGGGATGATCGGCCTGGAGACCGCGCTGTCCATCGTGCAGGAGTCGATGGTCGACACCGGCGCCCTCTCCTGGGAGCAGGTCGCCGAGGTGCTCTCGGCGCGTCCGGCTCGCATCGGCCGCGTGCGCGAGCACGGCCGCCCGCTCGCCGTGGGCGAGCCGGCCAACGTCGTGCTCTACGACCCCGCAGCCACCCGCACCGTGGTGCCCGGGGACACCGCGTCGCTGTCACGCAACACCCCCTACGCCGGGCGCGAGCTGCCCGGCCGCGTGGTCGCCACGTTCCTGCGCGGCGTCCCCACCGTCCTGTCCGGCGAGCTGACCGAAGGAGTGCACGCATGACCCAGATGTCCACCACCCGACCGAGCGGGGCGCGCCGTGCGCCCGTTGCTGCCGTGCTCGTCCTCGAGGACGGTCGCACTTTCCGTGGCGAGTCGTTCGGCGCGGAGGGCACCACGATCGCCGAGATCGTGTTCGCCACCGGCATGACCGGCTACCAGGAGACGTTGACCGATCCCTCGTACCGCGGCCAGGTCGTCGTCATGACCGCCCCGCACATCGGCAACACGGGCGTCAACGACGAGGACTTCGAGTCCCGTCGCGTGTGGGTCGACGGCTACGTGGTGCGCGACCCCTCCCGTGTCCGCAGCAGCTGGCGGTCCAACCGCTCGCTCGACGACCTGCTCGGCGAGCAGGGCGTCGTGGGCATCAGCGGTGTCGACACCCGCGCCCTCACCCGCCACCTGCGCGAGCGCGGTTCCATGCGCGCCGCGATCAGCACCGAGCCCCAGCACACGGGCGGCTCGGTCGACGCGCTCCTCGCCCTCGTCCAGGCGGCCCCGTCGATGGAGGGCTCGAGCTTCCTCGACGACGTCACCACGCCCGAGCCGTACGTGGTGGAGGCCGTGGGGGAGAAGCGCTTCACCGTGGCCGCGATCGACCTCGGCATCAAGGGCATGACGCCCCGACGCATGGCCGAGCGCGGCATCGAGGTGCACGTGCTGCCGGCCTCCTCCACCATCGAGGACGTGCTGGCCGTGGGACCCGACGGGGTGTTCATGTCCAACGGTCCGGGCGACCCTGCCACGGCCGACCACGTCGTGGGGGTCCTGCGCGAGGTGCTCGAGCGCCGCATCCCCTACTTCGGGATCTGCCTGGGCAACCAGATGCTCGGCCGCGCCCTCGGTCGCGGCACGTACAAGCTCAAGTACGGCCACCGCGGCATCAACCAGCCCGTGCAGGACCGCACCACCGGCAAGGTCGAGATCACGAGCCAGAACCACGGCTTCGCGGTCGACGCCCCGCTCGAGGGCACCTTCGAGACGCCCTACGGCGACGCGCACGTGACCCACGTCGGCCTGAACGACCAGGTGGTCGAGGGCGTCGCGCTCGTCGACGGCCCGGCCTTCAGCGTCCAGTACCACCCCGAGGCGGCCGCCGGGCCGCACGACGCGGCGTACCTCTTCGACCGGTTCGTCCAGCTCATGGCCGACCACGCACCCGGGCACACCGGCAGCGACTCCACCACTCCTGGGAAGGACGGCGCCTGATGCCCAAGCGCACCGACATCTCGTCGATCCTCGTGATCGGCTCCGGCCCGATCGTCATCGGTCAGGCCTGCGAGTTCGACTACTCCGGCACGCAGGCCTGCCGCGTGCTCCGCGAGGAGGGGATCCGGGTCATCCTGGTCAACTCCAACCCGGCCACGATCATGACGGACCCGGAGTTCGCCGACGCCACCTACGTCGAGCCGATCACGCCGGAGTTCGTGGAGAAGGTCATCGCCAAGGAGCGTCCCGACGCCCTGCTCGCGACCCTGGGCGGGCAGACGGCGCTCAACGCCGCCATCGCCCTCGACAAGGCCGGCGTCCTGCGCAAGTACGACGTGGAGCTGATCGGCGCCTCGGTCGAGGCGATCGAGAAGGGCGAGAACCGTGAGTCCTTCAAGAAGATCGTCGAGGACCTGCCGAAGGAGTGGGGTGCCGAGGTGGCCCGCTCGGTCATCTGCCACACCATGGACGAGTGCCTCGCCGGAGTCGACGACCTCGGCGGCTACCCCGTCGTCGTCCGGCCGTCCTTCACCATGGGCGGGTCGGGCTCGGGCCTGGCGTACGACGAGGAGGACCTGCACCGCATCGCCGGCTCCGGCCTCGCGCTCAGCCCCACCACCGAGGTGCTCCTGGAGGAGTCGATCCTCGGCTGGAAGGAGTACGAGCTCGAGGTCATGCGCGACACCGCCGACAACGTGGTGATCGTGTGCTCCATCGAGAACTTCGACCCGGTCGGCGTGCACACGGGCGACTCGATCACCGTCGCTCCCGCGCTCACGCTCACCGACGTGGAGTACCAGCGCCTGCGCGACATCTCCCTCGGCGTCATCCGCGAGGTCGGCGTCGACACCGGCGGCTGCAACATCCAGTTCGCCGTCGACCCGGCCACCGGACGCATCGTCGTCATCGAGATGAACCCGCGCGTCTCGCGGTCGTCGGCGCTGGCGTCGAAGGCCACCGGCTTCCCGATCGCCAAGATCGCGGCCAAGGTGGCCATCGGCTACACGCTCGACGAGATCCCCAACGACATCACCCGCGTCACGCCCGCGTCCTTCGAGCCGACGCTCGACTACGTGGTCGTCAAGGTCCCGCGCTTCGCGTTCGAGAAGTTCCCGGCCGCCGACTCCACCCTCACCACGCACATGAAGTCCGTCGGCGAGGCGATGGCGATCGGTCGCAGCTTCACCGAGGCGCTCCAGAAGGCCCTGCGGTCGCTCGAGCGCCCCGACGCGGAGTTCGACTGGACCAAGGAGTGGGTCGAGCTCGACAAGGACGCGCTGCTCGAGGAGATCGGTCGCCCGCACGACGGTCGGCTCAAGAAGGTCATGGACGCCATCCGCGCGGGCGCCACGCCCGACGAGGTGTTCGAGGCCACGAGCATCGACCCGTGGTTCGTGGACCAGCTGGCCCTCATCAACGAGGTCGCGACCGACCTCATCGCCGCCGCCGAGCTGTCGCCCGTGCTGCTGCGTCGCGCCAAGCGGCACGGCTTCTCGGACCGGCAGATCGGTCGCATCCGCGGCATGTCCGCCGACGTCGTGCGCGGGGTGCGCCACGCCCTGGGCGTGCGGCCGGTCTACAAGACGGTCGACACGTGCGCCGCGGAGTTCGCGGCGAGGACGCCGTACCACTACTCCTCCTACGACGAGGAGACCGAGGTCGAGCCGCGCGAGAAGCCGGCCGTCCTGGTGCTCGGCAGCGGCCCGAACCGCATCGGCCAGGGCATCGAGTTCGACTACTCCTGCGTGCACGCGGTGCAGGCCCTGAGCGCGGTCGGCTACGAGACGATCATGGTCAACTGCAACCCCGAGACCGTGTCGACGGACTACGACACGGCCGACCGGCTCTACTTCGAGCCGCTCACGCTCGAGGACGTGCTGGAGGTCGTGCACGCCGAGGAGCAGGCCGGCCCGGTCGCCGGCGTCATCGTCCAGCTGGGTGGACAGACCCCCCTGGGCCTCGCCGCCGGGCTGGAGGAGGCGGGAGTCACCATCGTCGGCACGCAGCCGTCGGCCATCGACCTCGCCGAGGAGCGGGGTGCGTTCGGCCAGGTGCTCGACGCCGCCGGGCTCGTGGCTCCCAAGAGCGGCATGGCCACCACGTTCGACCACGCGAAGCAGATCGCCGACGAGATCGGCTACCCCGTGCTGGTGCGTCCGTCGTACGTGCTCGGCGGTCGAGGCATGGAGATCGTGTACGACGAGCAGACGCTCGGCGACTACATCACCCGGGCCACGGAGATCACCCCCGAGCGCCCGGTGCTCGTCGACCGCTTCCTCGACGACGCCATCGAGATCGACGTCGACGCACTGTACGACGGCACCGAGCTGTTCCTCGGCGGCGTGATGGAGCACATCGAGGAGGCCGGCGTGCACTCCGGTGACTCGGCGTGCGCCCTGCCGCCGATCACGCTCGGCAACCTGGAGATCGACCGCATCCGCGAGGCCACCGAGGCCATCGCCCGCGGCGTCGGCGTGCGCGGCCTGGTGAACATCCAGTTCGCGCTGTCGTCGGACATCCTCTACGTCATCGAGGCCAACCCGCGGGCGAGCCGCACGGTGCCGTTCGTGTCCAAGGCCACGGCGACGCCGCTCGCGAAGGCCGCGGCGCGGGTCATGCTGGGGGAGAGCATCGCCGACCTGCGCGCCGAGGGCCTGCTCCCGACCGACCGCGACGGCGGACGGCTGCCGGACGACGCGCCCATCGCGGTCAAGGAGGCCGTGATGCCCTTCAACCGGTTCCGGACCTACGAGGGCACGTACGTCGACACCCTGCTCGGCCCGGAGATGCGCTCCACCGGTGAGGTCATGGGCTTCGACACGACGTTCGGCACCGCCTACGCCAAGAGCCAGGCGGGTGCGCAGAACGGCCTGCCGACGTCGGGCAAGGTGTTCGTGTCGGTGGCCAACCGCGACAAGCGGCACATGATCTTCCCGATCAAGCGACTGGCCGACCTCGGCTTCGAGATCCTGGCCACGAGCGGGACGGCCGTGGTGCTCGCCCGCAACGGCGTGAAGGCCACGGTCATCCGCAAGCTGCAGGAGGAGCCGCTCCCGGGCCAGGAGCCGTCGACGATCGTCGACAAGATCCGCGACCAGGACGTCGACCTCATCATCAACACCCCGCACGGCATCTCCGGTGGGGCGAACGCACGTGTCGACGGGTACGAGATCCGCACGGCCGCCGTGGCCGAGGGCATCCCGTGCATCACGACGGTGCAGGGCCTCGCCGCCGCGGTGCAGGGCATCGAGGCGCTGCGCGAGCAGCGGGTGGGCGTCCGGTCGCTCCAGGAGTGGGCCGAACGGTTCGAGCCGGCCGCGCCCGCGACGTCGGGGGGCGCCTCGTGAGCTTCGGTTCCCGCGCCCGCGCCGCGATGGACGCCTACGGTCCCGCCTGCATCGGCATCGATCCGCACGGGGCGCTGCTCGAGGCGTGGGGCGTGGGGGACACCCTCGAGGGCCTCGACCGGTTCGCGGCCGCCTGCGTGGAGGCGTTCGCGGGCCAGGTGGGCTTCGTCAAGCCGCAGTCGGCGTTCTTCGAGCGGTTCGGCGCACGGGGCGTGGCGATCCTCGAGCGCACGCTGCAGGACCTGCGGCACACCGGCACCCTCACGATCCTCGACGTCAAGCGTGGCGACATCGGCTCCACCGCCGAGGCCTACGCCGACGCGTACCTCGACGAGGACAGCCCCATGGCCGCCGACGCCGTGACCGTGAGCCCGTACCTCGGCTTCGGCTCGCTCAGGCCCTTCCTCGACGTGGCCGAGAAGAACGACGCCGGCGTCTTCGTGCTGGCGCTGACCTCCAACCCCGAGGGTCCCGAGGTCCAGCACGCCGCCTCGGCCTCCGGTCGGACCGTCGCCGGTGACGTGCTGGCCGCCCTGCGTGCCGCCAACGAGGGTGCCACCCCGATGGGGTCCTACGGCGCCGTCGTCGGCGCGACGATCGGCGAGACCGACGAGGACCTCGACGTCAACGGGCCGCTCCTCGCGCCCGGCTTCGGCAGCCAGGGCGGCACCGTCGACGACCTGCGCCGGATCTTCGGCGACGTCGCGCACCTGGTGCTGCCGTCCACCTCGCGGCAGGTGCTGTCGGCCGGTCCCGACGTCGACGCGCTGCGCGCTGCGGCCGTCGCCGTGAACGAGTCCCTGCAGTTGTAGGCTCACCCTGACCACCGCGCGTCTGCGCTGGTCAGAGCACCCGCATCGATCCGAGGAGACCTGCATGACGCGCCCTCGCGTGAAGCACGCCGCGACCGCCGTGGCGGCGACCCTGGCCGGTGTCCTGCTGGCGGGCTGTGGTGGGCAGAGCCCCTACTGCGGGGCCGTGGAGAAGAACGCCGACACCCTCAACTCGTTCGGCAAGACGCGGACCGACGCGGCGTACACCTCCTACTCCAAGACCTTCAAGAGCATCGCCAAGGACGCGCCCGCGGGCGTCAAGGACGACTGGACGACCCTGGCCAAGGTGACCGACGGCGTGCTCGCCGCGCAGAAGGAGGTCGGCCTGCCGCTCGAGGACATGCGCGACGAGAAGGTCGTGGCCGAGCTCGACGACGCGCAGCTCAAGACCCTGAACGACGCCTACGAGGCGTTCAACGCCACGGCCGACCAGCGCACCGCGGTGGTCAAGAACGCCAAGACCGAGTGCGAGATCACCCTGAAGTGATCGCCCCGCATCCATCGACGTCGTGGCGCGCAGGCGTCCGGCAGGAGAGAGGTAGACCATCGTGGCCCTCCCACAGCTGACACCCGAGCAGCGGCAGGCCGCGCTCGCGAAGGCGGCACAGGCCCGCCAGGTGCGCGCCGAGGTCAAGAACCGGCTCAAGCACTCCGGTGCCAGTCTCGCCGACGTGATCGCCGAGTCGCGGGTGGACGACGTGATCGCCAAGCTGAGGGTCAGCGACCTGCTGCAGTCGATGCCCGGCGTCGGCAAGGTCCGCGCCCGCGAGATCATGGACCGCATCGGCATCGCCGACAGCCGTCGGCTCCGAGGCCTCGGCGTCAACCAGGTGCAGGCACTCCTGCGCGAGTTCGGCAGCCGTGAGCGCTGACGGTTCCCCTGCCCGTTCCAGGCTCGTGGTGCTGGCCGGGCCGACGGCGGTCGGCAAGGGCACCGTGGCGGCCTGCGTCCGTCGCGAGCGGCCCGACATCTGGATCTCCGTCTCCGCCACGACCCGCCCACCGCGGCCGGGCGAGCAGGACGGGATGCACTACCACTTCGTGAGCGAGGCCGAGTTCGACCGCCTCGTCGAGACCGACGGCCTGCTGGAGTGGGCCGTGGTGCACGGTCGCCATCGGTACGGCACGCCCCGCGAGCCCGTGGAGCAGCGACTGAGCGCCGGGAAGCCGGCCCTGCTCGAGCTGGACCTCCAGGGTGCGCGCCAGGTCCGTGAGGCCATGCCGGAGGCGCTGATGTGCTTCCTGGCGCCCCCGTCGTTCGAGGAGCTGGAGCGTCGGCTGCTGGGACGGGGCACCGAAGGACCCGAGGAACGCGAACGTCGACTGCGCACCGCGCACGAGGAGCTGGCGGCCGAGAGCGAGTTCGACGTCACGATCGTCAACACCGACGTCCCGGCCGCGTGCCGGGAGTTGATAGGCTTGTTCGAGGGCCCGCGCCAGAACGACGCCGCGAGTCCGGACCAGACTTCTTCCGCCATCCATCACAGCGAGGCACAGTGACCAGCACGCGTTCCGTGGCCGAGGGCATCACGAACCCGCCCATCGACGACCTGCTCGACAAGGCCGACTCCAAGTACAAGCTGGTGCTCTACAGCGCCAAGCGTGCGCGGCAGATCAACGCCTACTACTCCCAGCTCGGCGAGGGCCTGCTCGAGTACGTCGGCCCCCTCCTCGAGACCGAGGTCCAGGAGAAGCCGCTGTCCATCGCCCTGCGCGAGATCAACGCCGGTCTCCTGACCGCCGAGGACATCGACGGCTCCGAGGCCAACAGCACCGGGACGGTCAAGCCCGAGAAGGCCTGAGCGCCCGCTCATGACGGATCCCGCGGCCGGGGGGCCGGACCGACCTCGCGTCGTGCTCGGCGTCGCCGGCGGCATCGCCGCCTACAAGGCGGCCTCGTTGCTGCGCCTGTTCACCGAGTCCGGTCACGACGTGCGCGTCGTGCCCACTCGGTCCGCGCTGCAGTTCGTGGGTGCCCCCACGTGGGAGGCGCTCAGCGGGCAGCCCGTGTCCACGGAGGTGTTCGCCGACGTCCACGAGGTGCCCCACGTGCGGCTCGGCCAGCAGGCCGACCTCGTCGTGGTGGCACCCGCCACGGCCGACCTCCTGGCCAAGGCCGCCCACGGCCTGGCCGACGACCTGCTCACCAACACGCTGCTCACGGCGCGCTGCCCCGTGGTGCTGGCCCCGGCCATGCACACCGAGATGTGGGAGCACGCCGCCACCCAGGCCAACGTCGAGACGCTGCGCTCGCGCGGCGTCGTGGTGATCGAGCCCGCCGCCGGTCGGCTCACCGGCAGCGACACCGGCAAGGGTCGGCTTCCCGAGCCCGACGAGCTGTTCGCGGCCTGTCGAGCCCTGCTCGACGCGCCCACCCAGGACCTCGCCGGCCTGCACGTCGTCGTCTCCGCAGGGGGAACCCGCGAGTTCCTCGACCCGGTCCGCTACCTGGGCAACCGTTCGTCCGGGCGCCAGGGCGTCGCGATCGCCCAGGCCGCGCTGGCTCGGGGCGCCACCGTGCGGCTGGTCGCCGCCAACGTGTCGGTGCCGTTGCCGGCGGGGGTCGACGTCGTCGAGGTCGTCACCACCGCGGAGCTGCAGGCCGCCGTGGTCGACGCGGCCCGGTCCGCCGACGTCGTGGTCATGGCCGCCGCGCCCGCCGACTTCCGGCCCGCCGACGTGTCGGGCCACAAGATCAAGAAGCGCGACGACGGCCGCACGCCCGTCATCGAGCTCGTCGAGAACCCCGACATCCTCGCCGGGCTGGTGCGCGACCGCGCCGGTGACGCGACCCCGTTCGTCGTCGGCTTCGCCGCCGAGACCGGCGACGCCGACGGGAGCGTGGCCGACCACGCCCGGGCCAAGCTCGAGCGCAAGGGCTGCGAGCTGCTGGTGGTCAACGACGTCAGCGACGGCCAGGTGTTCGGCCAGGAGGACAACGAGGCCGTCATCCTCGGCTCCGACGGTGCCGAGGTCGCCGTGCCGCGCGGTCCGAAGAGCGCCCTGGCGCACGCCGTGTGGGACGAGGTCGTCCGCCGCTCGGGACGGCGGAACGTCACGGCCTGAGCGTCGTTACACTCCCCGAGGAACCACCTGTCGCACGCGTCCCGGCATCCGCCGGCGCACCGTACGCGCACCCCACCCCATCAGGAGAGATCGAGTGAGCCGCTTCTTCACGTCCGAGTCGGTGACCGAGGGCCACCCCGACAAGATCGCCGACCAGATCAGCGACAGCGTGCTCGACGCGCTGCTCGCCGAGGACCCCAAGAGCCGCGTGGCGTGCGAGACCTACGTGACGACCGGCCTGGTGCTGGTCGGCGGCGAGGTCACGACCGAGGCCTACGTGGACATCGCGCGAATCGCCCGCGACCGCGTGCTCGAGATCGGCTACGACTCCTCCGTCAAGGGCTTCGACGGTGAGTCCTGCGCCGTGCAGGTGACGCTCGACGCGCAGAGCGCCGACATCGCCCAGGGCGTCGACGCCGCGTTCGAGAACCGCGCCGACGGCTCGGTCGACCCGCTCGACCTCCAGGGCGCTGGCGACCAGGGCCTGATGTTCGGGTTCGCGATCGACGAGACCCCCGAGCTGATGCCGCTGCCGATCACGATCGCGCACCGCCTCGCCGAGCAGCTCACGGCGGTCCGCAAGGACGGCACGCTGCCCTACCTGCGCGCCGACGGCAAGACGCAGGTGACCATCGAGTACGGCGACGACGACAAGCCCAAGCGCGTCGAGGCCATCGTGGTGTCCACCCAGCACGAGGAGGGCATCGACCTCGACGGCCAGCTCCGCGGCGACATCAAGAAGCACGTCATCGACGCTGTGCTCGCGCAGTACGACATCGACTCCAGCGACTACAAGCTGCACGTGAACCCGACTGGCCGGTTCGTCATCGGCGGCCCCATGGGCGACGTCGGCCTGACGGGTCGCAAGATCATCGTCGACACCTACGGTGGCTACGCCCGCCACGGCGGCGGCGCGTTCTCCGGCAAGGACCCGAGCAAGGTCGACCGCTCCGCTGCCTACGCGATGCGCTGGGTCGCCAAGAACATCGTGGCCGCCGGCCTGGCCACCAAGGCCGAGGTGCAGGTCGCGTACGCGATCGGCGTGGCGCACCCGGTCGGCTTCTACGTCGACACCTACGGCACCGAGACGGTCCCGGTCGACAAGATCCGCGAGGCCGTGCTCGAGGTCTTCGACCTGCGTCCCGGCGCGATCGTCCGCGACCTCGACCTGCTGCGCCCGATCTACGCGCAGACCGCCGCGTACGGCCACTTCGGCCGCCCCGGCCTCCCGTGGGAGGACACCGGCCGCGCCGAGGCCCTGAAGGCCGCCGCGCACGCCTGACCTGCGTCCCTCGACCGCCCGTCGCCCCTCGTGGGTGGCGGGCGGTCGTGCGTGCGGCGTGACCCCGGCGCGATCTCGGCCTGCGACTGCTTCTCTCGGCCTCTCCTGGTGGTGGGTCGCGCGAGGGCCTCGAACGGGGATCCGGGTGCGCGCGGGGCCGGGTTCTCGGGGCTTCGTCGGGTGAGGGGTAGGTGGCCCGCGTCACGTCGGGGGTCCAAGTAGGACACCCGCGGACACGACGCCGCTATCCGCGGGTGGCCTACCTCTGGGGGCTCCGGTAGCGCGGGCCACCTACCGCTGACGCAGCCGGACCCCGGGCCCACCGTCCGGACCGCCTGGTAGACAGTCCGCGTGACCACCGGCGACCAGCTCGAGCTCCTCGCGGCTCCCGAGCCCGTGCCGCCGCCGGTGCTCCTCGAGGAGGGTGTCGACGAGCGGTCGGGCGAGGTCGCGCCGGTCCGCATCGCGCGGGTGGCGGTCGACACCCCGTTGCCGCACCTGGACCGGCTGTTCGACTACGCGGTCCCGCCCGAGCTCGATCCGCAGCCCGTCCCCGGGTGCCGGGTCAAGGTCCGCTTCGCCGGGCGCGCGACCGACGGCTACGTCGTCGGCCTGGGGGAGACGACCGCCCACGAGGGACGTCTCGCGCCGCTCACCAAGGTCGTCTCGGCCGAGCCCGTGCTGAGTGCCGAGGTGCTGGGACTGGCCCGCGAGGTGGCCGACCGCTGGGCCGGCACGCTGTCGGACGTGCTGCGGCTGGCGGTGCCACCGCGCCAGGCCAAGGTCGAGGCCCGTCCCTCGGTGCCGCGTCCGGACGACGACCTCCCGGGCGTCGACGACGAGGTCTGGCACCTCTGGCCGGACGGACCGGGCTTCCTCGGCGCGCTGGAGTCGGGCACCTCTCCCCGTGTGGTGTGGGAGGCGCTGCCCCTGCGCGACCCCGCCGTCGCGGTCGCGCAGGCCGCTCTCGCCACCCTGCGGTCGGGGCGGGGGACGGTGGTCTGCGTGCCCGACGCGCGCGAGCTCGACCACTGGGACGCGGCACTCACGTCGGTCCTCGGCCACGGGCGCCACGTGGTGCTCTCGTCGGGCCAGAAGCCGGCCGAGCGCTACCGGTCGTTCCTCGCCGTGGCGCGGGGCGAGGTGTCGATCGTGCTGGGCACGCGAGCCGCCGCGTTCGCGCCCGTGCACGACCTGGGTCTCGTGACCGTCTGGGACGACGGTGACGACCTCTACGCGGAGCCTCGGGCGCCGTACCTGCATGCCCGCGAGGTCCTGCTCACCCGGGCCGTGCGCGAGGACGCCGCGGTGCTGGTCGGCGGCTACGCACGCACGGCCGAGGCGCAGTCGCTCGTCGGCTCCGGCTGGGCGCGGTCGATGCGGGCCGAGGCCGTCACCCGACGCCGTGCGTGGCCACGTCTCGACGTCACCGACGGCAGCGTGGCCGGTGGCGCGCCGGCACGCCTGCCGCACCAGGTCTTCACCGCGGTGCGCCGCGCCGACGGCCCGGTGCTGGTCCAGGTGCCGCGTCGGGGGTACCGCACGTCGTTGAGCTGCCAGGACTGCCGGACCCCGGCCCGCTGCGCGGCCTGCGACGGCCCGCTCGCGCAGGGCGGTCGCGGTGCCACCGTGGCCTGCCGGTGGTGTGGCACCGAGGCCCCCCGATGGACGTGCCCGACGTGCGGCTCCGCCCGGCTGCGCGCCCCCGTCGTCGGCCAGCTGCGGACGGCGGAGGAGTACGCGGCGGCCTTCCCCGACCGTGCGGTCGTCACCTCCGGGGGTGCCGACGTCCTGGCCGAGGCACCGCCCGGCGACGTGCTCGTCCTCGCCACGCCGGGTGCCGAGCCGCGCGTCGAGGGCGGGTACGCGCTCGTGGTGCTCATGGACACCTGGCTGGCGCTGGGCCGCGACGACCTGCGGGTCGGCGAGGAGGCGCACCGGCGGTGGTTCAACGCCCTGGCGCTCGCGCGCGAGCGCGCCGCGGCGGTGGCGGTGGGCGACCCGGCCACGCTGCAGGGTCTCGTCCGCGCCGACCCCGCCGGCCTGGCCGAGCGCGAGCTGGCCGAGCGCGCCGAGGCGCACCTGCCCCCGGTCGCGCGCGTCGCGGTGGTCGAGGCGCCGGCCGACGTCGTCGCCGAGCTCGCGTCCAGGTCCTGGCCCGGAGCCACCGAGGTGCTGGGCCCGGTCCCGGTGCCGACGCGGCCGGGGGAGCCGGAGCATGACCGACTGGTGCTGCGCACACCGCGCCGCGACGGCCCCGCGCTGGCGGCGGCCCTGAAGGACCTGCAGTCCGCGCGCTCGGCGGCCAAGCTCCCGCCCCTGCGGGTCAGGATCGATCCGCACGCCTTCTGACCCCGGCACGTCCTGCCCGCACGGCCGGCGTGGGCGCACGCCCTAGACTCGGCCGACGTGAGGATCGTGTTCGCAGGTACCCCCGAGACCGCCCTGCCCTCGTTGGAGGCGCTGGTCGAGAGCCGGCACGACGTGGCGGCGGTGATCACCCGCCCCGACGCCCGCCAGGGCAGGGGCCGCACCCTGCATCCCTCGCCCGTCGCGGCCCGCGCCGAGGAGCTCGGGATCGAGGTGCTGAAGCCCGCTCGTGCCGACGACCCGGCCTTCCTCGACCGCCTGCGCGAGATCGGCCCGGCGTGCTGCCCGATCGTCGCGTACGGCGCGCTGCTGCGACGCGAGGCGCTCGACGTCCCGGAGTACGGCTGGCTCAACCTGCACTTCTCGGTGCTGCCCGCCTGGCGTGGTGCCGCACCGGTGCAGCGCTCGATCATGGCCGGCGACGAGGTCACCGGTGCCACGGTCTTCAGCCTCGTCGAGGCGCTCGACGCCGGACCGGTGCTCGGCACGATCACCGAGCGCATCCGCGAGGACGACACCGCCGGGACCCTCCTGGACAGGCTCGCGCACGAGGGTGCCCGACTGCTGGTCGATGCGATCGACCACGTCGAGGACGGTGACGCCGCGGCGGTGTCGCAGCCCGACGACGGCGTCTCCTACGCCTCGAAGCTCAGCACCGACGATGCGCACGTCGACTGGACCCGCCCGGCCTTCGCGGTCGATCGCCAGGTCCGCGGCTGCACTCCTGCTCCGGGCGCGTGGTCCGTGCTGGGGGACCAGCGGATCAAGCTCGGACCGGTCACGCCGACGTCCGAGGACACCCTCGCGCCGGGTCAGGTGCAGGCCGGCAAGCACGAGGTGCGGGTCGGCACCGCCACGACCGACGTGGTCCTCGGTCAGGTGCAGCCCACCGGCAAGAGAGCCATGTCGGCTGCTGACTGGGCGCGCGGCACGGCGATCGAGCCCGGCGTGGTGCTGTCATGAGGAGGATCTCGTGAGCGACCCGTCCCGTGGCGTCGCGTACGACGTGCTGCGGGCGGCCGACGAGCGCGACGCGTACGTCAACCTCCTGCTGCCGCAGCTGCTGCGTGAACGCCGCATCGAGGGGCGCGACGCCGCGTTCGCGACCGAGCTGGTCCACGGCACGCAGCGCCTGCGGGGCACCTACGACGCCGTGATCGACTCCCTCGTCGACCGACCTCTCGACCCAGAGGTGCGCGACGTGCTGCGGCTCGGTGCCCACCAGGCGCTCTCGATGCGGGTCCCGTCGCACGCCGCCGTCTCCACGAGCGTGAGCCTCGTGCGACGGGTGGTGGGGCACAAGACGGCCGGACTGGTGAACGCGGTCATGCGCAAGGTCGCGGCCGACGACCTGGACACGTGGCTCGACCGCCTCGTGCAGGGTCGCGCCGGCGACGACGCGCTCGCCGTGCGGTACTCCCACCCGGCGTGGATCGTCGATGGTCTGCGGACCGCGCTGCGGTCCGTCGACGCGGCCGACGAGCTGGAGCAGCTGCTCGCGGCCGACAACCTCGCGCCTCGCGTCACGCTCGTGGCTCGACCCGGTCTGGTCGACCCCGCGCGGCTGCCCGGGCGGCCCGGCTCGGTCTCTCCCTACGCGCGCGTGCTCGACGGGGGAGACCCGGGCGACGTCGCCGCCGTGCGGGACGGCCTGGCCGGTGTGCAGGACGAGGGGTCTCAGATGGTCGCGATCTCCGTGGCGGAGGCGACACTCGAGGGACCGGACGCCCGGTGGCTCGACCTCTGCGCCGGACCCGGTGGCAAGGCGGCCCTCCTGGGGGCGCTCGC
Organism: Aeromicrobium sp. Leaf289; assembly: GCF_001423335.1. Classification (NCBI taxonomy): domain Bacteria; kingdom Bacillati; phylum Actinomycetota; class Actinomycetes; order Propionibacteriales; family Nocardioidaceae; genus Aeromicrobium; species Aeromicrobium sp. Leaf289. Next base: position 419,524 of record NZ_LMNK01000004.1, read on the forward strand.
CGCACAGCGAGGTGCGCACCTGGTCGCCAACGAGGTCCAGCCGCACCGGGCCGAGCTGGTGCGGCAGGGTCTGCGCGCCCTGCCCGACGTCGACGTCACCGTCCACGACGGCCGTGAGGGTCCGTGGGAGCCCGGTTCGTTCGACCGCGTGCTCGTGGACGCACCCTGCACCGGGCTGGGCGCACTGCGCCGACGTCCGGAGTCGCGCTGGCGACGCTCGCCCGACGACCTCGCCTCGCTCGTGCCGCTGCAGCGCGACCTGCTGCGGCGTGCCGTCGAGCTGACGCGTCCTGGCGGGGTCGTCGGCTACGCCACGTGCTCGCCCCTGGTGGAGGAGACCCTTGAGGTCGTGGAGTCGGTGGGACCCGGCGTCGCCGCGCTCGAGTCCGTGCACCGCTGGTGGCCGCACCGCGACGGCACCGACGCGATGTTCCTCGCGATCCTCCGCCGCCGCTGACCGGCGGGAACGGGGCGCCACTACGCTGTCGGCCATGGCCATCCAGATCACGCCGAGCCTGCTCAACGCCGACTTCGCGAACCTGGCGGGTGAGGCGGCACGGATCCCGACGGCCGACTGGCTGCACATGGACGTCATGGACAACCACTTCGTGCCCAACCTGACGCTCGGCGCACCGGTCATCGAGGCGCTCAGCAAGGCCTCCGCCCAGCCGATCGACGCGCACCTGATGATCGCCGACCCCGACCGCTGGGCACCACAGTTCGTGGAGGCCGGAGCGGGCAGCGTCACCTTCCACGTGGAGGCCGCGCACGCGCCCGTGCGCCTGGCCCGCGAGATCCGCGCGCAGGGTGCCCGCGCGTCCATGGCGCTCAAGCCGGCCACCCCCATCGAGCCGTACGCCGATCTGCTCCCCGAGCTCGACATGGTGCTCGTCATGACCGTCGAGCCCGGGTTCGGTGGTCAGAAGTTCCTCGACCTGTGCCTGCCGAAGATCCGCCGCACGCGTGAGCTCATCGAGCGCACCGGCGGCGAGATCTGGCTGCAGGTCGACGGCGGGGTCTCCGTCGAGACCATCGAGCGGTGCGCCGACGCCGGTGCCGACACCTTCGTCGCCGGCTCCGCGGTGTTCGGCGCCGACGACCCCGGCGCCATGGTCGAGACGCTGCGCGGGCTCGCCGACTCCGCCTGCCGCCACTGAGTCGGACGCCTCGGGACGTGGTCCCGGTCTCTCATCGGGAGACGGCGGCCGAGGCTCTCGTGCGCCCGGCTACACTTTCGCCGTACGAGCAACAGCTCGCGTGTTCCGGGGTCGGTGCAATTCCGAGCCGGCGGTCATAGTCCGCGACCCGCCCTCCTTCGGGAGGACGGTTGAACCGGTGGAACTCCGGTACCGACGGTGAAAGTCCGGATGAGAGGCACACGCGGGGTCTGGCGCCGGGTCCGTGCGGACCCGTGCACCCGACCCGACGACCCCGGATCGGCGAGCCCGACCGGAGGACACGATGGGCACCGAGGCTGGACGCACGGGCACCGAGCAGCAGGCCATGCGCGTGGCGATCGACGCCGCGCGCTCCGTGGCCAGCGCGCTCCCGAACCCCCGGGTCGGTTGCGTGCTGCTGACTCCCGCAGGAGAGCAGCTGGCGGTCGGTCTGCACCGAGGTGCGGGGACGCCGCACGCCGAGGTCGACGCCCTCCAGCAGGCCGGTGACGCCGCGCGTGGGGCCACGGCGGTCGTCACGCTCGAGCCGTGCGCGCACACCGGGCGCACCGGGCCGTGCGCCGAGGCGCTCCTGGAGGCAGGTGTGGCCCGGGTCGTGTTCGCCCAGACCGACCCGAACCCCGAGGCCACAGGTGGCGCCGACCGCCTGAGGGCGGCCGGCGTCGAGGTCGAGTCCGGGCTGCTCGCCGACGAGGCCGCCGAGCTGAACGTGGAGTGGACCTTCGCCCTCACCCACGGTCGCCCCTTCGTCACCTGGAAGTACGCCGCGACCATGGACGGCCTGAGCGCCGCTCCCGACGGCTCGAGCAAGTGGATCACCTCGGCCGAGGCCCGACGCGACGTGCAGCTCTTCCGCGCCGGTGCCGACGCGATCATGGCGGGTACCGGCGCGGTCCTGGCCGACGACCCGCGCCTGACCGTCCGCGACGCCGACGACCTCCCGCTCCCGTACGACCGCCAGCCCTTGCGCGTCGTGGTGGGGGAGACCCACATCCCCTCGTACTACCGGGTGTTCGACCGGGTCGCGCCGACGTTGCTCGTGCAGAGCCGCGAGCCCGACGAGGTGCTCGCGAAGATGGTCGAGAACGGCGTCCGGCACGTGTGGCTCGAGGGCGGTCCTCGCCTGGCCGGCGCGTTCTGGAACGCGGGCCTGGTCGACCGGGTGATCGGCTACATCGCTCCCGCGATGCTCGGCTCGGGCCGGGCCGCGCTGGAGGGCGAGGCCGCCACGCTGGCCGACCTGCGTCCCATCGACCTGCACGACGTCGCGCGGATCGGCCCCGACATCCGCATCATCGGCACGCCGGGCCGTGCCCCACGTGAGGAGATGCCCTGATGTTCACCGGTCTCGTGGAGGAGAAGGGCGTCGTCACGGCGATCGAGTCGCTCGGCGACTCCGTGCGCCTCTCGGTGCGCGGCCCCGTCGTCACGGCCGACGCGACGCACGGAGCCTCGATCTCCGTGAACGGCTGCTGCCTCACGGTCATGGACCAGTCGTCGCAGGAGGGGGACGGCGACGTCTTCAGCGCCGACGTCATGGCCGAGTCGCTCGACCGCACGTCGCTCGGTGGCCTGGAGGTCGGTGACGAGGTCAACCTCGAGCGCGCCATGCAGGCCGGTGCGCGGATGGGCGGGCACATCGTGCAGGGGCACGTCGACGGCACCGGGGCGCTGATCGACCGCACGCCGAGCGAGCACTGGGACGTGCTGCGCTTCTCCCTGCCGGCCGAGCTGGCCCGGTACCTGGTCCCCAAGGGCTCGATCACGGTCCAGGGGGTGTCGCTCACGGTCGTCGAGGTCGTCGATGCCCCCGGCGGGGGTGCCGGGCCGTGGGCGGCGGACGGACCGGACGCCTGGTTCTCGGTCTCCCTCATCCCCACCACCCTCGCGGACACGACGCTCGGCACCCTCGCCCCCGGCGACCGGGTGAACCTCGAGGTCGACGTCCTCGCCAAGTACGTGGAGCGGCTGCTGGCCGCCCGCCTCCCGAAGGAGCAGCAGTCATGACGACGTATTCGGACGCCGGCGGCGACACGGTCCGCCTCGACAGCATCGAGCGGGCGATCGCCGACATTCGCGACGGCAAGGCCGTCGTGGTGGTCGACGACCCGGGCCGCGAGAACGAGGGCGACATCATCTTCGCCGCGAGCAAGGCCACGCCGGAGCTGATGGGCTTCCTGGTGCGGTACTCCAGCGGCTACGTGTGCGCACCCGCGCCGGGGGCCATCCTCGACCGGCTCGGCATCCCGCTCATGACGCCGCACAACCGCGAGATGATGCGCACCGCCTACACGATCTCGATCGACGCCCGCGACGGCATCACCACGGGCATTTCGGCAGCCGACCGGGCGCGCACGGTCCGGGTGCTCGCCGACTCGGCGACCGAGCCGTTCGAGCTGGTCATGCCGGGCCACGTGCTGCCCCTGCGCGCGAAGGAGGGCGGCGTCCTGGCGCGCGCCGGACACACCGAGGCTGCGGTGGACCTCACCCGGCTCGCGGGCCTGACGCCGGTCGGCGTGATCGGCGAGGTCGTGCACGACGACGGCACCCTCATGCGGGCGCCCGCCCTGCGCGCGTTCGCCGACGAGCACGACCTGGCCCTCGTCTCGATCGAGGACCTGCAGGTGCACCTGCGTCTGCACGAGTCCCAGGTCGAGCGGCTCGCCACGACGACGCTCCCCACCGAGTTCGGCACCTTCGCCGCACACGGCTTCCGCGACACGATCGACGGGGCCGAGCACGTGGCCCTCGTGCACGGAGACCTCGCCGCGGCGGCCGCCGAGGGTGCGAGCGTGCTGGTCCGTCTGCACTCGGAGTGCCTGACCGGTGACGTGTTCGGCTCGCGGCGCTGCGACTGCGGGCCCCAGCTCCAGGCGTCCATGGCGGCGGTCAAGGCCGAGGGGGCGGGCGTCGTGGTGTACCTGCGCGGTCACGAGGGCCGAGGGATCGGTCTGCTGCACAAGCTGCAGGCCTACGCCCTGCAGGACGCCGGCCGTGACACGGTCGACGCCAACCTCGCCCTGGGGTTCGGCGAGGACGAGCGCGACTACGCCGCCGGCGCGCAGATGCTGCGCGACCTCGGCATCGGCTCGGTCCGGCTGCTCACCAACAACCCGGACAAGGCGACGCAGCTGGAGGCCTACGGCGTGAAGGTGGCCGAGCGGATCTCCCTGCAGATCCAGCCGACCGCCGAGAACATCCAGTACCTGAGGACCAAGGCCGAGCGGATGGGTCACGACCTGCCCGACCTGGGCCTCGACGAGACGACGGGAACGACGGCATGAGCGGACACGGAGCACCCACCCTGCAGGTCGACGCCACGGGGGCCCGCGTGGCCGTCGTGGCCTCCAGCTGGCACGACCAGGTGATGGACGGCCTGATCGCGGGCGCCCAGCGCGCCCTGTCGGACGCCGGGGTCACCGACGCCACGCTCGTGCGGGCTGCCGGTTCGTTCGAGCTGCCGCTCGTCGCCCAGGGGTGCGCGGCCGCCGGCTTCGACGCGGTCGTGGCCCTCGGCGTGATCATCCGAGGCGGCACACCTCACTTCGAGTACGTCTCGGCCGCAGCCACCGACGGCCTCGCGCGGGTGTCCCTCGACACGGGTGTGCCGGTGGGGTTCGGTCTGCTGACGTGCGACACCGAGCAGCAGGCGCTCGACCGCGCCGGGCTCGAGGGCAGCGTCGAGGACAAGGGTCGGGAGGCCGCCGAGGCCGCGCTGTCGACCTGGGCGACCCTGCGCACGCTGGCGTCCCTAGACTGAGGTCACCATGAAGACCTTCGACGACCTGTTCGCCGAGCTCGCCGCCAAGGCCAGCGACCGGCCCGAGGGCTCGCGCACCGTCGCCGAGCTCGATGCCGGCGTGCACGCGATCGGCAAGAAGCTGGTCGAGGAGGCCGCCGAGTCCTGGATGGCCGCCGAGCACGAGGGCCCCGAGCGCACGGCCGAGGAGATCAGCCAGCTGCTCTACCACGCCCAGGTCATGATGATCGCCGCCGGCATCTCGCTCGACGACGTCTACGCGCATCTGTGACGACAGCGGACCCAGCACCTCCTCGGGCCGTGCCGCTGTCGTGCGATCCGGCCACCGTCCCCCGTCGTGGCGGACGCCGGTCGGGCCCGACCTCCTTCGTCAGAAAGTCACCACCATGCTGAGAGTGGCCGTTCCCAACAAGGGCGCCCTGTCCGACGCCGCCAGCCAGATCCTCGCGGAGGCGGGCTACCGCCAGCGCCGCAACACCAAGGACCTCGTCCTCGTCGACGCCGAGAACGACGTCGAGTTCTTCTACCTGCGACCCCGCGACATCGCCGTCTACGTGGGGGAGGGCACGCTCGACGTCGGCATCACCGGCCGTGACCTCCTGCTCGACTCCGCGGCCCCGGCGACCGAGCAGATCGGCCTGGGCTTCGGGGCCTCGACGTTCCGCTTCGCCGCGCCGACCGGCTCCATGTCCGCGATCGCCGAGCTCGAGGGCAAGCGGATCGCGACCTCGTACCCCGTCATCGTGCAGGACTACCTGAGCGCGCGCGGGGTCGCGGCGACCGTGGTCCGCCTCGACGGTGCGGTCGAGTCCTCCATCCGCCTCGGCGTGGCCGACGCGATCGCCGACGTCGTCGAGACCGGGAGCACGCTGCGCCAGGCCGACCTCGCGGTGTTCGGCGACCCGATCCTCTCGTCCGAGGCCGTCCTCATCACGCGCGGCGAGGCAGGAACGGGCGAGCCCGACGGGTACGCCGTGTTCAAGCGTCGTCTCGACAGCGTCCTCGTCGCCCGGACGTACGTGATGATGGACTACGACATCCGCGTGGAGCACGTCGAACGGGCGGTCGAGCTCACGCCGGGCATCGAGTCGCCCACCGTGTCCCCGCTCCATCGTGAGGGCTGGGTCGCGGTGCGCTCGATGGTGCCGCGCGACGCCGCCCAGAAGATCATGGACAGCCTCTACGAGCTGGGCGCTCGCGGCATCCTCGTGACCGACATCCTGGCGTGCCGGGTATGACCACGCACCGTCCCGGCGGGACCCGCTACGTCGCCTACGGGTCCTGCGTGGCCCTGGTGGCGATGTCGGTCGCGATCACCTTCGCGCTGCCGCAGGAGATCCGGTCCCAGGTCACGCTCTCCCAGGCGCTCACGCTGTACGGCTCCATCGCGGTGTTCATCGTGATCCTGCACGGCATCGGTCGCAGCCGGGTGACGGTGTCCGACGACGAGCTCGAGGTCGTGAACGGGTACCGCACGCACCACGTGCCGTGGAACCGGGTGAAGGGCTTCGCCTTCGGCGAGGGCGCACCCTGGCCCACCCTCGTGACGGTCGACGACGAGAGGCTGATGCTGTTCGCCCTGCAGGGCACGAGCGGCCACGGCCGGGTGCGTCAGGTCGTCGACGACCTGGTGCGGCGCGTCCCGTGACCGGTCGCTCGCTGGCCGAGCCGGCGTTCCCCGACGACGACGGACGACTCGATCCTCGCCTCGGCGCTGCCCTGGGCGACACGGTGGCCGTCCTGGCGGTCCTGGGCTCCGTGCGCGTCTTCGTGCCCGTGGTCGCCACGCTCGGCGCCGCGAGCCAGGCCGCCGGCCCCGAGGCCCTGACCAGCGGGGACAAGGACGCCGACATGGCCGCGGTGCTGATGACCGGCGCCGACGGCCGCCAGGCGCTGCTGACGTTCAGCAGCCTCGATGCGATGGCACGGTGGAACCCGCAGGCCCGACCGGTTCCCGTGTGGGGCCAGGCGGCCGCCGTGGCGGCGCAGTCCGAGGGCGCCACGGCGCTGCTGCTCGACCTCGGCTCCCCGCACTTCCAGGTCGTGGAGACCGACGACCTGCGGCACCTGGCGGCGGGGGATCGGCTGGTCTCCACCGACGTCGGCCACGCGTGGGTGACCGGAGGCTGACGAAGGTCGCGACGGCCGGTGCGCCGGTGCGGCGGCTCTCGTCCTGGTGGTGCGCTGCCGCGGGCGACTGATCCTCCGGTGCGGTGTCGCACGGGTCCTGCCCCGGTGGGTGGAGACCTCTGCAGCAGCGCAGCGGCGGGGCGAGCCGAGGCAGGGCAGCAGCGAGCAGGGCCTCCTCACGCGCTCTCGGCCGCCCGAACCCCGGCGAGCGGGACGGTGATGTGCACGGCGGCGTCGTGCCGCTCCACCCGGGCGACGAAGCCCGCCGCGCCCACGGCACGCAGCAGCATGTCGTTCGATCCCGCGGACACGAACGTGAGGTGCTCGGCGCCCTGCGCCTTGGCGTGCCGTGCGGCGTGCTTGACCAGCAACGTGCCGAAGCCGCGCCCCTGCCAGGCGTCCTCGACCAGCAGCTGGAAGACCAGTCGGTCCTCGAGCGGCTCGAGCACCCCGTGACCCACCAGGTCGAGACCGACCTGGACGACGATCGCGAGGCCACGCTCGGGAGTCACCAGCCGCCGTGCCATCCGCGTCGTCATCGGCATCCGCAGAGGGACCTGGTAGCGGGTGTAGAGGGTGTCGACGCTGCACCGCTCGTGCAGTGCCGCCACGGCCTCGATGTCGGCGAGTCCGGCCAGGCGGACCAGCGGCATCGGGTGGCGGGGCGAGGGTGCGATGAGGGGCACGTCGACGCCGGCGTCGCTCACGAGCGACAGCAGGGCCTGCGCGCGCGCCCGCTCGACCGCGGTGAAGGGGACCGCCCGGCTGATCCGCAGGGCGCTGCCGTTGCGGCGCCGCAGGTCCAGCACGTCGTGGCCCGCGTAGTCGGCCACGTCGGGCGGCTCGGTGGCGAGCAGCTCGGCGAGCACGTCCTCGACGTCACGTCCCTCCTCCAGGACCTGGTGGACGGCGTCCAGGTAGCGCGTCGGCGTGTCCAGCACGGCGTCCTCGTCGGCACGGGTGACCGCGACGGCGGTGCCCCCGGCCCCGACGAAGAGCTCCGCGAGGCCGACGTCGGTCCAGTCGTCGCCGGCCTCCACGACGAACTCGTCGGTGACCGTGGGACGGGTCGAGAAGACCTGCATCCCGACGATGTTCACGTCGGCCTCGCCGCACGCCAGTGCGATCCGGCCCAGCAGACCGGGCCGATCCGGGAACGTGGCCCTGACCCTCCACCTCATGTCGACACCTCCTGCGCCCATGCTGGGCGGCCGGTGTTGCCCGTCGACGTCCGCCGTGTTTCGCCCGGATGTCGGCTGTTCCGGACCGCGGCCGAGGGGTGCCGGCGCGCCGATTTTCACGAGGGCGCGAGGGTTTGCTATCCTGGGGGAGAAGTGGAGGCCCACCTCCCACCTGCTCGATCCGCGGATCGGGGGGTACCTCGGCCGGTACGCCCGGCCGAGCGACGCTGTTCGGTTCGCACCGACGGCGTGCATCGGTGGCCTCCGTCCTGTCGGACGGGGGCCATTGTCGTGGGCCTCCTGGACACAGACCACAGGAGGATCCATCAGCACAGAGCTGCGCGTCAACGACCGCATCCGCGTACCCGAGGTCCGGCTCGTCGGACCCGGCGGTGAGCAGGTCGGCATCGTTCGCATCGAGGACGCCCTGCGCCTCGCTGCCGAGTCCGACCTCGACCTCGTCGAGGTCGCCCCGACGGCCCGCCCCCCGGTGTGCCGCCTCATGGACTACGGCAAGTTCAAGTACGAGGCCGCCCAGAAGGCACGCGAGTCACGACGCAACCAGACGAACACCATCATCAAGGAGATGAAGCTTCGTCCGAAGATCGACCAGCACGACTACGACACCAAGAAGGGTCACGTCGTGCGGTTCCTGAGGGCGGGCGACAAGGTCAAGATCACGATCATGTTCCGCGGCCGCGAGCAGCACCGACCCGAGCTCGGGTACCGCCTGCTGCAGAAGCTGGGCGAGGACGTGGCCGACCTCGGCGTCGTCGAGGCGCACCCGCGCCAGGACGGCCGCAACATGACGATGGTGCTCGCGCCGCTGAAGAAGAAGTCCGAGGCCCAGGCCGAGGTCAAGGCCGAGAAGGCCAAGACCACCGCTGAGAAGACCGCGGAGCGTGAAGCCGAGGCGGCCGCCGACAAGGCGCACCGCGAGGCCCAGAAGAAGACTGCGACGCCGAAGAAGCCCCGGCGTCGAAGCGAGAACCTCGACCCAGACATGGAGGCATGAGATGCCGAAGTTCAAGCCCCACTCGGGCATGAAGAAGCGCGTCAAGATCACCGGCAAGGGCAAGCTCCGTCGCGAGCAGACCGGCCGCCGGCACCTCTTGGAGCACAAGCCCAGCACCCGCACGCGCCGTCTCGACGGCACGGTCGACGTGTCCAAGGCCGACACCAAGATGGTCAAGAAGCTGCTCGGTCGCTGACCGCACCCCACCCGAAGGAGAACCCCTATGGCACGCGTCAAGCGTTCCGTCAACGCGCAGAAGAAGCGCCGCGAGACCCTCGAGCGGGCGTCCGGCTACCGTGGCCAGCGCTCGCGCCTGTACCGCAAGGCCAAGGAGCAGGTCACTCACTCCCTGGTCTACAACTACCGTGACCGCAAGGCCAAGAAGGGCGACTTCCGTCGTCTCTGGATCCAGCGCATCAACGCTGCCGTCCGCGCCGAGGGCCTCACGTACAACCGCTTCATCCAGGGCCTCAAGGCCGCGGGTGTCGAGGTCGACCGCAAGATGCTCGCCGAGCTGGCCGTCAACGAGCCGGCCGCGTTCAGCGCCCTCGTCCAGGTCGCGAAGGACAACCTTCCGGCCGACGTGAACGCGCCCAAGGAAGACGCGACGGCCTGACCGCCCTCGCACCGACGCCCGTGGCAAGCCCCGAGCACACCGTGACCGTCCGCAGCGGACGGATCAAGCGTGCTCGACGGCTTGCCACGCGGCGTTTCCGGGCCGAGACCGGCGAGTTCCTCGCCGAGGGCCCGCAGGCCGTGCGCGAGGCCCTCGCCGTGCCCGACGTGGTGCTCGAGGTCTTCGCCACCGCCGCGGCGCAGGAGAGGCACCCGCTCCTGCACCAGGCGGCCGACGCCGCCTCCGTCACCTGGACGGTGGTCGACGACGAGGTGCTCGCCGAGGTCGCCGACGCCACCACGCCCCAGGGCATCGTGGCCGTGTGCCGCACGGTCGTCAGGGGCCTCGAGGCCGTGCCGGACGAGGCGCGTCTCGTGGTGGTGTGCCACGACATGCGCGACCCCGGCAACGCCGGTGCGGTCATCCGGTGCGCCGACGCCGCCGGCGCGGACGCCGTGGTGCTGTCGGCCGACAGCGTGGACCCCACGAACCCGAAGGCCGTCCGGGCCGGTGCCGGCAGCCTGTTCCACCTCCCCGTCGTGGTCCACCGCGACCACGGCGAGGTGCTCGAGGCGCTTCGGGCACGCGGTCTCCAGGTGCTCGCCACCGACGGCGACGCCGACGTCGACCTCTTCGACGCCGATCGCGAGGGCTCGGGTCTCGACCTGGCCGCCCCGACGGCCTGGGTCATGGGCAACGAGGCCCAGGGACTGCCCGCCGAGGTACGCGACGCCGCCGACCTTGCCGTGGCCGTGCCGATCCTCGGCCGCGCCGAGAGCCTGAACCTGGCCACCGCAGCCGCGGTGTGCCTCTACGCCAGTGCGCGTGCCCAGGGAGATCGATGACCACCACCGTCCTGCAGTGCTGCCTGAACGGGTCCCGCGACGTCGACGAGCACCCCGGGGTGCCGGTCACCGCCGAGTCCTGCGCGGCCGACGCCGCCGCCGTCGTCGCCGCCGGCGCCCAGGACCTGCACGTCCACCCGCGCACGGGCGACGGACGCGACAGCCTCGAGCCGGCCGACGTCGCGCACTGGGTCGAGGCGGTCCGCGCCGTCGTCGACGTCCCGGTGGGGGTCACCACGGGTGCGTGGGCCTGGACCGGTGGGACCTCGCCGGCCCGCGCCGTGGCCGCGTGGACGGTGCTGCCCGACCACGCGTCGGTCAACTGGCACGAGCGCGACGCCGTCGACCTCGCGGCGGCGCTCGTCGACCGCGGCGTCCAGCTGAGTGCCGGCCTCTGGACCGAGGACGCGGCCCGCGACTGGCTCGCCTCCACGTGGCGCGAGCACACGTCGGTGGTGCTGCTCGAGCTGGCCGACGCCCCCGACCAGCGCGAGACGGCCGAGGCGCTCCTGGAGCTGGTGCGTCCGACCGGCATCCCGGTCCTGCTGCACGGGGAGGGCCGCTCGGCCTGGCCGATGCTGGACCTCGCGGTCGAGCTCGGGGTCTCCACGCGCATCGGGCTGGAGGACGTCGTCGAGGGCCCGGACGGCGAGCACGTCGACGGCAACCTCGCGCTCGTGGAGCTCGCGTCGGCACGCGGCGCTCGTCGCGAGTAGTTCATTCGTACTAGATTCCTTCCATGGACCTCGACGACTTCCCCGACGGCGTGGTCATCGCCGGTGCGGACGGGATCGTCGAGTACGTCAACGGACGCATCGAGAAGATGGCGCGGGCCGCGCCGGGCGAGATGCTCGGGATGCACCTGTCCGACGCCATGCCGTTCGACGACCTGAACGGCAACAGCTGGTACGACTCCACCCACCCCTACGACGGGCTGAACATCCGGAACCGGCTCTCCGAGCAGTCCTGGTACTCGCCGCGGGGCAGCGAGTACCTCGTGACGGCCCGGCTGGTGCGTGACCGGCCCGGCGGCACGGTGGTCAAGGTCATCGCGAGCGTGCGCAACGCGAAGGTGCGCAACCAGCGGGACCGTGAGCGGTCGGACCTGGTGGCCACCGTCGCCCACGAGCTGCGGTCGCCCCTCACGGGCATCAAGGGCTTCACCGCCACCCTCCTGTCGAAGTGGGACCGCTTCTCCGAGGAGCAGCGCCAGTTCATGCTCGAGACGGTCGACTCCGACGCGGACCGCCTCAGTCGACTCATCACCGAGCTCCTCGACGCCGCCCGCATCGACGCAGGCCGGCTCACCCTGCGTCGCGGACCCGTGAAGCTCGACGAGGTCGTCAGGGGAGTCCTGCGCAGCGCCTCGGCCGGTGGTGAGCCCTTCGAGCTCTCCACGATCGGCGAGCCGCACCTGGTGTGGGGCGACGCCGACCGGATGACCCAGGTGGCCACCAACCTGATCGAGAACGCCATGCGGCACGGGCACGGTCTCCGGAAGGTCGTGGTCGAGCACCTGGGCGAGGACGACGCCGTCGCCGGAGGTGGGGGAGCGGTGCTGGAGATCCACGACCAGGGGCCCGGCATCCCCGAGGAGATGCGCCAGCGCGTGTTCAGCCGCTTCTGGCGCTCCGGTCCCGGGGCGGGCAGCGGGCTCGGCATGTACATCGTGCGCGGCATCGTCGAGGAGCACGGCGGCCGCATCGAGATCGGCGATGCCGAGGGTGGTGGCGCCTGCATCCGGGTGTGGGTGCCCGTCAACGAGCCCGACGCCCTGACCGACTGACCCGCCGCGACCGATCCGGGCCCGGCCACCGCGACCCGGGCCGGTCCCGCTGGACGGCCGGCTCACTAGACTGCTCGCGTGTCCGCCCCGAACTCCGACTACGACCCCGTCGAGGTCGCCGCGCTGGGCGAGGCCGAGGTCGCGCGCGTGCGCGACGCCGCCCTCGCCGCGATCGCCGCCGCCGACTCCCTCGACGCGCTCAAGCAGGTGCGCATCGCCCACACCGGCGACCGCTCCCCGCTCGCGCTCGCGAACCGCGAGATCGGCGCGCTCCCGCCGCAGGCCCGCAAGGACGCGGGGCAGCGGATCGGACAGGCGCGCGGGGCCGTCAACCAGGCCCTGGCTGCTCGCTCCACGGAGCTCGAGTCGCTCGAGGAGGAGCGGCGTCTCGCCGAGGAGACCGTCGACGTGACGCTGCCGACCGACGTCGAGCCGATCGGCGCCCGGCACCCCATCACCACCATCCAGGAGCACGTCGCCGACATCTTCGTCGCGATGGGCTGGGAGGTCGCGGAGGGCCCCGAGGTCGAGGCCGAGTGGCTCAACTTCGACGCGCTCAACCTGGGCCCGAACCACCCGGCGCGCACGATGCAGGACACGTTCTGGGTCGAGCCGGAGAGTGCCGCGCTGGTGCTGCGCACGCACACGTCGCCGGTCCAGGCGCGCACGATGCTCACCCGCACCCCGCCGATCTACGTCGTCTGCCCCGGCCGCGTCTACCGCACCGACGAGGCCGACGCCACGCACATGCCGGTCTTCCACCAGGTCGAGGGCCTGGCGATCGACCGCGGCCTGTCGATGGCGCACCTCAAGGGCACGCTCGACCACTTCGCCGCCGCGGTCTACGGGCCGGGGATGACCACGCGGTTCCGCCCGTCCTACTTCCCGTTCACCGAGCCGAGCGCCGAGGTCGACCTGCTCTGCTACGTCTGTCACAACGCCGCGGACGCCGTCGCCGACTGCGGCACGTGCCGCGGCGAGGGCTGGATCGAGTGGGGCGGCTGCGGCGTGGTGAACCCGCGCGTCCTGGTCGCCTGCGGCGTCGACCCCGAGGAGTACTCGGGCTTCGCCTTCGGGATGGGGCTGGACCGCACCATCACCAGCCGGTACGACATCGCCGACCTGCGCGACCTGTGGGACGGCGACATCCGCTTCACCCAGCCGTTCGGAGTTGGTCTGTAGACATGCGTGTCCCTGTGGAGTGGCTGCGGTCGCTCGTCGAGCTGCCGCCTGCCGTGACGACCGAGCAGATCGCCGACCGGCTGACGATGTACGACCTCAAGCTCGAGGAGATCGTGGGCGGCGGCATCACCGGGCCGCTCACGGTCGGGCGCGTGCTCGAGGTGCGTCCCGAGGAGCAGAAGAACGGCAAGACCATCAACTGGTGCCGCGTGGACGTCGGCCCCGAGCGGAACGAGCCGTCGGTGCCCGACGCACCGGGCGAGGACGTCCCCTCGCGCGGCATCGTGTGCGGTGCGCACAACTTCGGCGTGGGTGACCTGGTGGTCGTCTCGCTGCCGGGCACCTACCTGCCCGAGCTGGGCTTCGAGATCGGCTCGCGCAAGACCTACGGCCACGTCTCCGACGGCATGATCTGCTCCACCAGGGAGCTCGGCCTGCCCGACGACGAGACCACCGCCGACGGCATCCTCGTCCTGGCCGAGGGGTCGGCGCAGCCGGGCGACGACGCCGTGGCGCTGCTGGGCCTGGGCGACCAGACCCTCGACCTCGAGGTCAACCCCGACCGCGCGTACGCCCTCAGCCTGCGCGGCGTGGCCCGCGACGCCGCGCTCGCGTTCGACGTGCCGTTCACCGACCCCGCCGACCGCCCGATGCCTGCGGCCGACGTGCCCGCGTACCCCGTGCGGGTCGAGGACTCCGAGGGCTGCCCGGTCTTCACGACGCTGGTCGTCACGGGCGTCGACCCGACTCGTCCCACGCCCGCGTGGATGGCCCGTCGCATCACCGACGCCGGCATGCGGTCCATCTCCCTGGCCGTCGACGTCTCCAACTACGTGATGCTCGAGCTGGGCCAGCCCAACCACTGCTACGACCGCGACACGGTCCGCGGCGACATCGTCGTGCGGCGCGCACAGGCGGGCGAGACGCTGACGACGCTCGACGACGTCGAGCGGACGCTCACGCCCGAGGACCTCGTGATCGCCGACGACTCCGGTCCCATCGGTCTGGCCGGTGTCATGGGCGGCGCCTCGACCGAGCTCTCGGACACGAGCACGTCCGTCGTCGTCGAGGCCGCGTACTGGGACCCGGTGACCATCTTCCGGGCCGTCAAGCGGCACCGCCTGCCCTCGGAGGCCGCCAAGCGCTACGAGCGCGGCGTCGACCCCGAGCTCACGCTCGTCGGGGCGGCCCGCGTGGCCGAGCTGCTGGTGGAGCTCGGGGGCGGCACCCTGGAGCCCGGCGCCACCATGGTCGGCGAGCCGCCGGCGCGCACGGCCGTCACGGTCCCCGTCGACCTGCCCGCCCGCATCAGTGGCGTGCCGATCTCGGTCGACGACGCCCAGCGCACGTTCGAGCGCAACGGCTGCACGGTCGAGCGGGAGGGCGACGTCCTCCACGTGACCCCGCCCAGCTGGCGCTTCGACCTGAACGACCCCTACGACTTCGTCGAGGAGGCGCTGCGGACCGCAGGCTACGACCAGGTGCCGTCGGTCCTGCCGACGCCCACCGGCGGTCGTGGCCTGACCCGCCACCAGGAGCTGCGTCGGCGCGTAGGCCACGTGCTGGCCGGCGCCGGACTGGTGGAGGTCACCACCCTGCCCTTCGTGGGCGAGGCGGACCTCGACCGGCTGGCGCTCCCCGCCGACGACGTCCGTCGCCGTCAGGTGCGGCTGGCCAACCCGTTGTCGGCGCAGGAGCCCGGCCTCACGACCACGCTCCTCGTCGGCCTGCTCCGCTCGGCCGCGCTCAACGTCGGCCGCGGTCACGAGGCCGTGCAGATCAGCGAGATCGGCCGTGTCTTCCACCCACGCCCCGGCGCTCCCGCAGCGCCGATCTACGGCACGGACCGCAGGCCGACGAGCGACGAGATCGCCGCGCTCGACGCGGCCCTGCCCGACCAGCCGTTCCATGCCGGGTGGGTCCTGGCCGGGGAGCGGGAGCGTTCCGGCTGGGCCGGACCGGGGCGGGCGGCCACCTGGGCGGATGCCGTCGCGGTGGCGCGCCGACTCGCGGACGCCCTGCACGTCGACCTCACGGTCGAGCAGGCCCAGGTCGCGCCGTTCCACCAGGGACGTTGCGCCGCGCTGGTGCTCGACGGGCGCGTGGTCGGGCACGCGGGTGAGCTCCACCCGTCGGTGCTCAAGGAGTACGGGCTCCCGGCCCGGTCGGTGGCGGGCGAGGTCGACCTCGACGCGCTGCTCGCGGCGTCGCCCGAGGTCGGTCCGCGTCCGGACTTCTCGACCTACCCCGTGGCCAAGGAGGACCTCGCCTTCATCGTCGACGCCGGCGTGACGGCCGAGGCCCTGCGCTCCGCGCTCGCCGCGGCCCACGAGGTGGTCGAGTCGGTGCGACTGTTCGACGTGTACACCGGGGCGCCGGTGCCCGAGGGGCAAAAGTCTCTCGCCTTCGCAGTGCGGCTGCGCGCCCCGGACCGCACCCTCAAGGATGCCGAGATCGCCGAGGCCCGTGCTGCGCTCGTCGCGGCGGGGGAGTCGCTGGGGGGCGTGCTGCGCTGACGCCCGTCCTGCGGTCGCGTCGGTCTGGGTCGGTCTCGTCCTGCGGCTGCGTCGGCACGCCCTCGCCCGGGCCTGGCCTCCGAAAGGCCTCGACCGATGGCTGGGCGGTGCTCGATCGAGCTCTCGGGATCCGGCCGGGCGCGGTGGATGGGGCGGAGGTAGGTGGCGCGCGGAATCGTAGGAGCGGAGGTAGGTGACGCGCCGAATGGGGCCTTCAATCGACGCGCCACCTACCTCTGGCGACCAGAATCCGCGTGCCACCTACCTCTGACGGCCGAGAGACCCGCAGCCCGAGAGCTCGGACGGCCCCAGACCGTCCGTCCGGTCGAGGCCTTTCGGAGACCGGGCCACGAAGTGTCGAGGCAGCGCACCCGCAGGTCGGTGAGAGCCGCAGCGGCACCGCGCCCACCCCCACTGCAAGACCTTGCAGACCTGTGCAAGAATGTGAGACATGTCCAAGGTCCTCACCTCCCTGCCCGTCGGCGAGCGCGTCGGCATCGCCTTCTCCGGAGGGCTCGACACCTCCGTCGCGGTCGCCTGGATGCGCGACAAGGGCGCCGTGCCCTGCACGTACACCGCCGACATCGGCCAGTACGACGAGCCCGACATCTCGGGCATCCCCGGCCGCGCGATGCAGTACGGCGCGGAGCTGGCCCGGGCCATCGACATCAAGAAGCCGCTCGTCGAGGAGGGCCTGGCGGCGCTCGCCTGCGGTGCGTTCCACATCCGCTCCGGCGGTCGCACGTACTTCAACACCACCCCGCTCGGGCGTGCCGTCACCGGCACGCTGCTCGTGCGCGCCATGCACGAGGACGGCGTCGACATCTGGGGCGACGGGTCCACGTTCAAGGGCAACGACATCGAGCGGTTCTACCGGTACGGCCTGCTGGCCAACCCCGCGCTGCGGATCTACAAGCCCTGGCTGGACGCCGAGTTCGTGCACGAGCTGGGCGGACGCACCGAGATGAGCCAGTGGCTGACCGAGCGGGACCTGCCCTACCGGGACAGCCAGGAGAAGGCCTACTCCACCGACGCCAACATCTGGGGCGCCACCCACGAGGCCAAGACGCTCGAGCACCTCGACGTCTCGCTCGAGACGGTCGAGCCGATCATGGGCGTCAAGTTCTGGGACCCGTCGGTCGACATCGACACCGAGGACGTGACCGTCACCTTCGAGGCCGGGCGTCCCGTCGCGATCGACGGCGACACCTTCGGCGGCGACCCCGTGGCCCTCGTGCACGCGGCCAACACGATCGGCGGCCGCCACGGGCTCGGCATGTCCGACCAGATCGAGAACCGGATCATCGAGGCCAAGAGCCGCGGCATCTACGAGGCCCCGGCCATGGCGTTGCTGCACATCGCCTACGAGCGGCTCGTGAACGCGATCCACAACGAGGACACCCTCGCCAACTTCCACGCGCACGGACGTCGGCTCGGGCGGCTCATGTACGAGGGACGCTGGCTCGACCCGCAGTCGATGATGCTGCGCGAGTCGGTGGAGCGCTGGATCGCCTCGCTGGTCACCGGCAGCGTCACCCTGCGGCTGCGCCGGGGCGAGGACTACTCGATCCTCGACACGCAGGGCGAGAACTTCTCCTACCACCCCGACAAGCTGTCGATGGAGCGCACCGACAACGCGGTCTTCGGTCCGACCGACCGGATCGGGCAGCTCACGATGCGCAACCTCGACATCGCCGACTCCCGCGCGAAGCTCGAGATGTACGCCGGTCAGCCGCTCGACCAGGGCCAGGTGCTCGTGGAGAACGGCACGCTCTTCGGCGAGCTCCCCGCCGGTGGTGCGATGCGGATCGAGGCCAACCCGGCGGCCGGGTCCGACACCGAGCAGGCGCTCGACGCGGCCGCCATGGAGCTCGGCACCGACTGACCGACGCGCCCACCCGACCGATCGAACCTGACAAGGTGGACCGATGACGACCTTCACAGCAGCCGTGGCCGGAGCCAGCGGCTATGCCGGCGGCGAGGTGCTGCGGCTCCTCAGCGCCCATCCCGACGTCGAGATCGGTGCGGTCACCGCCGCGTCGAGCGCCGGGTCGCGCCTGGGCGAGCACCAGCCGCACCTGGTGTCGCTCGCCGACCGCGTGATCCAGCCGACCGACGCCTCCACGCTCGGCGGGCACGACGTCGTGTTCCTCGGCCTGCCGCACGGCGAGTCCGGACGCATCGCGGCCGAGCTCGGTGACGACGTGCTCGTCATCGACTGCGGCGCCGACCACCGTCTGGAGAGCGCGGAGGACTGGACCGCGTTCTACGGCAGCGAGCACGCCGGCACGTGGCCCTACGGCCTGCCCGAGCTGTTCGTGGGCACCGGCCACCAGCGTGACCACCTCGCCGGTGTCCGCCGCATCGCCGTCCCCGGCTGCAACGTCACCGCCGTGACCCTCGGCCTGCAGCCGGCCGTCTCCGCCGGGATCGTGGCGGCCGACGACCTCGTGGCGGTGCTCGCCAACGGCTTCTCCGGCGCCGGCAAGGCGCCCAAGGCCCACCTGCTCGCCTCCGAAGGATTGGGTGCCGCCTCGCCCTACGGCGTCGGCGGTGTGCACCGGCACGTGCCCGAGATCGTGCAGAACCTGACGAAGGCCGGCGGCGAGGGCGTGACGATCTCGTTCACCCCCACGCTCGTCCCGATGGCCCGCGGCATTCTCGCCACGTCCACGGCGCGGCTCGCCGACGGCGTCGACGCGGCTCGGGTGCGGGCCGTCTACGAAGAGGCCTACGGCGGCCCGGGCCAGGGCGAGCCGTTCGTCCACCTGCTGCCCGAGGGCCAGTGGCCCACCACGGCCGCGACGCTCGGCGCGAACACGGCGCAGCTGCAGGTCGCCGTCGACGAGGCAGCCGGCCGGCTCGTCGTGACGAGCGTCATCGACAACCTGGTCAAGGGCACCGCCGGCGGCGCCATCCAGTCCATGAACCTCGCCCTGGGTCTCCCCGAGACCACGGGCCTGACGACCACGGGGGTCGCACCATGAGCGAGCGTCAGCTGGGGGCACCACCCTGCACGGAGCGAAGCGGAGTGCTTGGGGGCGTGAACGAGGAGCACCTCATGCCGGCACTCTCGTACCGTGCTCTTCCTTCGGGGGTGGCGGCATGAGCGTGACGCGTGCGCAAGGCTTCCGGGCAGCCGGCGTGGCTGCCGGCCTGAAGTCCACCGGCGCGCCCGACGTGGCGCTGGTCGTCAACGACGGCCCGTCGACCGCCGCTGCCGCCGTCTTCACGAGCAACCGCTGCCGCGCGAACCCCGTGATCTGGAGCGCCGAGGCGATCCGCACCGGGTCGGCACGGGCCGTCGTGCTCAACTCCGGCGGAGCGAACTGCTACACCGGCGCGGAGGGGTTCCAGCTGACCCACGCCACCGCCGAGCTGGTCGCGGAGCTCCTGTCCGACGGGGGTTCCGGGCCGCGGGCGGAGAACGGCGCCGTCGGGGCCATCGACGTGCAGGTGTGCTCGACCGGCCTGATCGGTCTGCTGAACGACCGCGACGACCTGCTGGCCGGCGTGCGCGCGGCGCACGCCGAGCTGTCCGACGACGGGGGAGCGGCGGCCGCGACGGCGATCATGACCACGGACTCGGTCTCGAAGCAGGCCGCGGCGGAGGGCAGCGACGCCGAGGGGCGGACCTTCACGGTCGGCGGCATGGCCAAGGGAGCCGGCATGCTGGCGCCGGCCCTGGCGACCATGCTCGTGGTCGTCACCACCGACGCCGACGTCGACGCCGCCACGCTCGACACCGCGCTGCGCGGTGCGACGCGGGTGACCTTCGACCGGCTCGACTCCGACGGCTGCCAGTCGACCAACGACACGGTGCTGCTGCTCGCCAGCGGCGCCTCGGGTGCGACGCCTTCCGTCGAGGCGCTCACCGAGCAGGTCACGGCGGTGTGCCACGACCTCGCGCTGCAGCTGCTGGCCGATGCCGAGGGTGCCGACCACGAGATCGCCATCGAGGTCCTCAACGCCGCGACCGAGGACGACGCTGTCGAGGTCGCGCGCTCGGTGGCGCGCAGCAACCTGTTCAAGACGGCGATCTACGGCAAGGACCCCAACTGGGGCCGCATCCTCGCCTCCGTCGGCACGACCGACGCGACGTTCGACCCCGCCGACCTCGACGTCGCCCTCAACGGAGTCTGGGTGTGCCGCGACAGCGGACCGGGCGAGTCCCCCGACGCGGTCTCGCTCGAGGACCGCGCCGTGACGGTCACGATCGACCTGAAGTCGGGCGAGAGCACTGCCACGGTCTGGACCAACGACCTGACGCACGCCTACGTGCACGAGAACTCGGCCTACTCCTCCTGAGGACCACCATGACGACACCCGACGACACCCCCCAGACCGACGACGCCACCCAGGCCGACGCCGAGCCCGAGGCCGGTCACAGCCGCGAGGAGTGGCAGGAGCACACCGAGAAGGCCGCCGCCCTCGCCGGCGCCCTGCCGTGGCTGAAGCGCTACCACGGCAAGGTCGTGGTGGTGAAGTACGGCGGCAACGCCATGACCGACGAGTCCCTGAAGCAGGCGTTCGCGGAGGACATCGTGTTCCTGCGCCTCGCCGGCTTCAAGCCGGTCGTCGTCCACGGCGGCGGACCGCAGATCAGCTCCATGCTCGACCGGCTCGGCATCGAGTCCGAGTTCCGCGGTGGCCTGCGGGTCACCACGCCGGAGTCCGTGGACGTCGTGCGCATGGTGCTCACGGGCCAGGTCGGACGTGAGCTCGTCGGCCTGCTCAACCGGCACGGCGCCCTCGCGGTCGGCCTCTCCGGCGAGGACGCCGGTCTGTTCACCGCGACGACCACCCGTCCGGTGATCGACGGTGTCGAGACCGACATCGGACTCGTCGGCGAGGTCACCCACGTGCGCCCGGAGGCCGTGCAGGACCTCATCGACGCCGGGCGGATCCCGGTCGTCTCCACCGTCGCGCCCGACGCGTCGGGCCAGGTCCACAACGTCAACGCCGACACCGCGGCGTCCGCCCTGGCCGTCGCGCTCGGCGCCGAGAAGATGCTCGTGCTCACCGATGTGGAGGGGCTGTACCGGGACTGGCCCGACAGCACCGACGTCATCGGCGAGATCTCCCCGGAGGCGTTGCGCGAGATCCTCCCGGGGCTCGCGTCGGGGATGATCCCCAAGATGACGGCCTGCCTGAAGGCCGTCGAGGGCGGCGTCAAGGGCGCCACCGTGGTCGACGGCCGCGAGCCGCACGCCGTCCTGCTCGAGATCTTCACCGACGAGGGCGTCGGCACCCAGGTGCTGCCCGGCGTCGAGACCCGCATCCGTACCGCGCTGTACTCCACGAGCGCACCGAAGGAGCCCTCGTGACCGGACAGCAGGACCAGACGTCGGCCCGGGCCGACCTCCCCTTCGCCTCGCAGGGTCGCCCCGAGAGCGGCGACTCCTGGACCGAGCGCTACCGCGGCGCGGTGATGAACACCTTCGGCGACCCCCAGCGGGTGCTCGTGCGCGGTGAGGGCAGCACGGTCTGGGACGTCGACGGCAACCACTACCTCGACCTGCTCGCGGGCATCGCCGTCAACGCCCTCGGACACGCCCACCCGGCGATCGTGAAGGCCGTCACCGAGCAGCTGGGCACCCTCGGCCACGTGTCGAACTTCTTCACCACCGAGCCGCAGGTGCGCCTCGCCGAGCGCCTCGCCGCCCTGCTCGACGCGGGCGACGGCGTTCCCGTGCGCACGTTCTTCGCCAACTCCGGCACCGAGGCCAACGAGGCCGCCTTCAAGGCGACCCGTCGCACGGGCCGCACCACGGTCGTCGTGGCGGAGGGCAGCTTCCACGGCCGTTCGATGGGCGCGCTCGCGCTCACGTCGAAGGCCGCCTACCGCGAGCCGTTCGAGCCGCTGCCCGGCGACGTGCGCTGGGTGCCCTACGGCGACGCCGAGGCCCTGTCCGCAGCGGTCGACGACACCGTGGCCGCCGTGCTGCTGGAGCCCATCCAGGGCGAGGCGGGCGTCGTCGTGCCGCCCGACGGGTACCTGGCGCACGCCCGCGCCGTCACGCACGAGCACGGCGCGCTGCTGTGGATCGACGAGGTGCAGACCGGTGTCGGGCGCACCGGCGCGTGGTTCGCGTTCCAGGAGTCCGGCATCGTCCCCGACCTCGTGACGCTGGCCAAGGGTCTCGGCGGCGGGTTCCCGATCGGTGCGTGCATCGGCGTCGGCGAGGCCGCCACGCTCCTCGGTCCGGGCAACCACGGCACGACGTTCGGCGGGAACCCGGTGGCCTGCGCCGCGGCGCTCGCAGTGCTCGACACGATCGAGGCCGATGGACTGCTCCAGCACGCCGTGGCGCGAGGCGACCAGCTGGCGTCCGTGCTCGAGCAGCACCCCCGGGTCGTCGAGGTCACCGGCCGCGGCCTCATGCGCGGCGTGGTGCTCACCGAGCCCCGCGCGGCCGACGTCCAGAAGGCCGCACTCGACGCCGGGCTCGTCCTGAACGCACCCACGCCCGACCGGCTGCGCATCGTCCCGCCGCTCGTGCTCACCGAGGCCGAGGCGGCCCACGCGGCGACGACGCTGTCGGCGGTGCTCGCGGAGGTGCTGGCATGACCCGCCACCTGTTGCGCGACGACGACCTGACGCCCGCCGAGCAGGCCGAGGTGCTGCAGCTCGCGCTGCGGATGAAGGCCGAGCCCTTCGCCCACCGACCGCTCGAGGGCCCGCGGTCCGTCGCGGTGGTCTTCGACAAGTCGTCCACCCGGACCCGCGTCTCGTTCTCCGTCGGCGTGGCCCAGATGGGTGGGCACTGCGTCATCCTCGACGCGGCCACCACGCAGGCGGGCCGGGGCGAGCCGGTGGCGGACACCGCCCGGGTGCTCGGCCGCATGGTCGACGCCGTCGTGTGGCGCACGTACGCGCAGGCGGGCCTGGAGGAGATGGCCCGGCATGCCGGCGTGCCCGTCGTGAACGCGCTGAGCGACGACTTCCACCCGTGCCAGCTGCTGGCCGACTGGCTCACCGTGCTCGAGCACAAGGGTCCGCTGGCAGGCCTGACGGTGGCCTACGTCGGGGATGGCGAGAACAACATGGCCCACTCCTACGTGCTGGGCGGTGCCGTGGCGGGCATGCACGTGCGGATCGGTGCGCCCGACGGGTACGCGCCGGCCGCGCACGTCGTCGCGGACGCCGAGAAGGTCGCCGCGTCCACCGGGGGATCGATCCTGCTCACCGACGACCCCGCCGAGGCCGTCGCCGGTGCCGACGTCGTCATCACCGACACCTGGGTCTCCATGGGCCACGAGGCAGAGAAGGCCGAGCGGCAGGCGATCTTCGGTCCGTACGCCGTCACGGGTGCGCTGCTCGAGCACGCCGACCCCGACGCGATCGTCATGCACTGCCTGCCGGCCTACCGCGGCCTCGAGATCGCCGAGGACGTGCTGGAGGGACCCCGCAGCGTCGTGTGGGACGAGGCCGAGAACCGTCTGCACGCTCAGAAGGCGCTGCTCGCCTTCCTGTTGGAGCGGTCCTGAGGAGCGCGTGGCCGTGAGCATCCCCGACACCAAGCCCGCGCGCCAGCGGCTCATCATCGACCTGCTCGGGCGGACGGCGGTGCGCTCGCAGGCCGAGCTGGTCGCGCTGCTGCAGGAGCACGGCGTCACGGCGACGGCCTCCACGGTCTCGCGCGACCTCGTCGACCTCGACGCCGTCCGCGTGCGCAACTCCGCGGGAGCGCTGGTGTACGCCGTGCCGGCCGAGGGGGGCGACCGCACACCGCGCGCGGCCGAGGACGGGCCGGCGTCGCAGCAGCGCCTCTCGCGGTTGCTGCGCGAGCTGCTCGTGTCGGCCGAGGCGTCGGCCAACCTGGTCGTGCTGCGCACGCCGCCCGGCGCGGCGCAGTTCCTGGCCTCCGCCGTCGACCACACCGGGCAGGCCGACGTGCTGGGCACCATCGCCGGCGACGACACGGTCATGATGATCTGCCGTGACCCGGACGGCGGCGCCGCCGTCGCGGCCCGGTTCACCGAGCTCGCCGAGCTCCCCACCGACACCCGATCCACGAGCGAGGGGACACCATGAGCGACACCGACGACGACCTGACCCGCCCAGCCGCGGGCGACGACGCCGGAACGGGAGACTCCCGCCTGTGGGGCGGTCGCTTCGCCGGCGGCCCGTCGCCGGAGCTGACCGAGCTCTCGCGCTCGACGCACTTCGACTGGCGGCTCGCTCCGTACGACCTGCGTGGCTCGCGGGCGCACGCCCAGGTGCTGCACGCCGCAGGCCTGCTGACCGACGACGACCTGGCCGCGATGCTCCAGGGGATCGACGCGCTCGACGCCGACGTCGCCTCGGGCGCGTTCACGGCCGACCCGGGTGACGAGGACGTGCACTCGGCGCTGGAGCGCGGGCTCGTCGAGCGACTCGGGCCCGATCTCGGCGGACGCCTGCGGGCGGGTCGCTCCCGCAACGACCAGGTCGCCACGCTGTTCAAGATCTACCTGCGCGAGCACGCCCACCGGATCGGCGACCTGCTCCGGGACCTGGTGACCGCCCTGGCGGACCAGGCCGAGCAGCACCTCGGTGCGCCCATGCCGGGACGCACCCACCTGCAGCACGCCCAGCCGGTCCTGCTGTCGCACCACCTCCTGGCGCACGCGTGGCCGCTGGTGCGCGACCTCGACCGCCTCGCCGACTGGGACGACCGCGTGGCCGACGACTCGCCGTACGGGTCGGGCGCGCTGGCCGGGTCCTCGCTCGGGCTGGACCCCGAGAAGGTCGCGGCGAGCCTGGGGTTCACCGGCTCCACCGCCAACTCGATCGACGGCACGGCCGCACGCGACTTCGTGGCGGAGCTGGCCTTCGTCCTCGCCCAGGTGGGTGTCGACGTCTCCCGGCTGGCCGAGGAGATCATCCTCTGGAACACCAAGGAGTTCGACTTCGTCACGCTCGACGACGGGTACTCGACGGGGTCGAGCATCATGCCGCAGAAGAAGAACCCCGACATCGCCGAGCTCGCCCGCGGGAAGGCCGGTCGGCTGATCGGCAACCTCACCGGGCTGCTGGCCACGCTGAAGGCCCTGCCGCTGGCCTACAACCGCGACCTCCAGGAGGACAAGGAGCCGGTCTTCGACTCCGTCGACACCCTCGAGGTCCTGCTGCCCGCCTTCACCGGCATGGTCCGCACGCTCACGTTCCACACCGAGCGCATGGCCGCCCTGGCTCCCCAGGGGTTCGCGCTGGCCACCGACATCGCCGAGTGGCTCGTCCGTGAGGGTGTGCCGTTCCGCGTCGCGCACGAGCTCTCGGGGGCGTGCGTGCAGGAGTGCGAGCGCCGAGGGATCGAGCTGTGGGACCTCAGTGACGACGACTTCGCCCGCATCTCGCCCCACCTCACGCCCGGCGTGCGCAGCGTCCTGTCGCTCGAGGGCTCCATCACCTCGCGAGACGGCCGCGGCGGCACCGCGCTCGTCCGGGTCACGGAGCAGCTCGCCGAGGTCCGGGCGCGGGTGGCGCAGTGACGGCCCCGCGCTTCCCGCTCGTCCGGTTCCGCGAGGGGTACGACGCGGGGGAGGTGGACGCCTTCCTCGCCGACGTCGAGCCGAGGGTGACCGGCCGAGCGGACGGCTCGGTCGCCGCCCTGATCCGCGAGGCGCGCTTCACCCCCGTGCGACTCCGCCAGGGCTACGACATGGGCGCCGTGGACGCCCACCTCGACGCACTGCACGCCCGGGCGGAGCGGGGCTCGCCCCGCGCCTGATCGAGGTCCCGCTCGCCGGGTCCACGTCGTTCACCGACCGTTCACGGGGGTCCGGCAGCATGCGCGGGTGCTCGACAGCGTGAGGGTCCCGGCCACGTTCCTGCGGTCGGGCCGCGCCGCACCTCCTCGGACCCTCGTGGACGTCCTGACCGCGACGGCCGACGCCCACGGCAGCGAGCCCGCCCTCGCGTGCGGCGACGTCGTGCTGACCTACGACCAGCTGCTCGAGACCGCCGGTGCCCTCGCGGACGAGCTGGGCTCGGTCGGTGTCGGCCGCGGAGCCCGGGTCGGGGTGCGCGTGCCCTCGGGGACGACGGACCTGCACGTCGCCATCCTGGGCGTCCTCCTCGCGGGGGCGGCCTACGTGCCGATCGACGTCGACGACCCGCCGGAGCGCGCGGCCACGGTGCTGCGCGAGGCCCAGGCCGACGCGGTCGTGACCGACGGCCTCGTCGTGCGCCGCCTCCGGGACGAGGTGCGCGGGTCCGGCGCGGTCGAGCCGCCGCGGCTCGAGGACGACGCCTGGATCATCTTCACGTCGGGCTCCACCGGCACGCCGAAGGGCGTCGCCGTCACGCACCGCTCCGCCGCTGCGTTCGTCGACGCCGAGTCGGTGCTGTTCTGCCAGGACGCCCCGCTCGGTCCCGGCGACCGCGTGATGGCCGGCCTGTCCGTCGCCTTCGACGCCTCCTGCGAGGAGATGTGGTTGGCGTGGGGGCACGGCGCGTGCCTCGTCCCTGCGCCGCGCTCGCTCGTCCGCAGCGGCGCCGACCTCGCCCCGTGGCTGGTCGCCAACGACGTCAGCGTGGTGTCCACCGTGCCCACCCTCGTGCTCATGTGGCCGCCGTCGGCCCTCGACGCGGTGCGGCTGCTGATCCTCGGCGGCGAGGCGTGCCCACCGGAGATCGGCGAGCGCTTCGCCACCGCCGAGCGCGAGGTGTGGAACACGTACGGACCGACGGAGGCCACGGTGGTGGCGTGCGGCGCGCGCCTGCAGCCCGGCGAGCCCGTGCGCATCGGACTGCCGCTGGAGGGATGGGACCTCGCGGTCGTCGACGACCAGGAGCAGCCCGTGCCGCCGGGGGAGACCGGGCAGCTCGTCATCGGCGGGGTCGGGCTCGCCCGCTACCTCGACCCCGAGAAGGACGCCGCCACCTACGCGCCGATGCCCTCGCTCGGCTGGGAGCGCGCCTACCGCAGCGGTGACCGCGTCGTGCTCGACGAGGACGGTCTGCTCTTCGCCGGACGGGCCGACGACCAGGTCAAGATCGGCGGCCGTCGGATCGAGCTGGGCGAGGTGGACAACGCGCTGCTGGCCCTGCCCGGCGTCGAGGCGGCGGCCGCGGCCGTCCGCCGCTCGGAGGCCGGCAACAGCGTGCTCGTGGGCTACGTGGTGGCCGACGCGGGCTTCGACGCCAAGGCCTCCCGGCCGCTGCTGCGCGAGCGGCTCCCTGCCGCGTCCGTGCCGCGGATCGCCGTCGTCGACGCGATCCCCGTCCGCACCTCGGGGAAGGTCGACCGCGACGCGCTGCCGTGGCCGCTGGAGTCGACGACGACCACGGCCCTCGACGGGACGGCCGCGCTGGTGGCCGACGCCTGGACCCGGATCCTCGGCTCGGCCGTCGACGGGCCCGGCGACGACTTCTTCGAGGCCGGAGGGTCGAGCCTGACGGCGGCCCAGCTCGTGGCCCGGTTGCGCGAGACACACCCGGAGGTGACCGTCGCCGACGTGTACGAGGCCCCGACCGTGGGTGCGCTCGCCGCCCGGCTGGACACCCTGACGACCCCGGCGGTCGTGCAGGCGCGCGAGGTGCGTCCCGTGCCGCGCCGGTCCGCGCTCGCCCAGCTGCTGCTCCTGCTGCCCCTGCGGGCGCTAGGCGGGCTCGTCTGGATCGCCTGGCTCCTCGTCGGCGTCCAGGTGCTCGCGGTCGGCACCGGCGCACCCTGGTGGCCGGAGCCGGGCTGGCCGGCGGCGGCCTGCGCGGTCCTGGTGCTGCTCCCGCCCGTGCGGGCGCTGCTGGCCGCAGGGCTGGTGCGGCTCCTGCTGCGTCCGCTCACGCCCGGCACCCATCCGCGTGGCGGGCGTGTCCACCGTCGACTCTGGGCCGCCGAGCGCGTCGTCGAGGAGCTGCGCGTCGGGTCGCTCGCCGGCGTCGGGGCGCTCAGCCTGTTCGCGCGCCTGCTCGGCGCCAAGGTGGGGGAGGGCGTCGACCTGCACGCCATGCCGTCCCTCACCGGGCTGCTGACCCTGGGGCGCGGATCCACCGTCGAGCCGGAGACGGACCTGTCGGGCCACTGGGTCGACGGCGACCGGTTGGTCGTCGGCCCGGTGCGCGTGCGGGCCGAGGCGCGCGTCGGCGTCCGCAGCACCCTGGGTCCGGGTGTCGTGGTCGGACGGGGCGCCGAGGTCGGCGCGGGGTCCACGGTGCTCGCGGACGTCCCCGACGACGTCTACGTCTCGGGCGCGCCGTCCGTGCGCGTCGGGGAGGCGCGTGGTCCGGCCGAGCGTCACACGGCCCCGCGCCGGCGCGGCTGGCCCACCGCCTACGCGCTCACCGGGGCGGCCCTGTCGGCCGTGCCGGTGGTCGCGGTCGGCCTCACCGCGGTCGCCGTCGTGGGTGCGGCCTGGACGGTCGGCGGCCGGCCGGACGCCCTGGTCGCGGCGCTCACGCAGCTCGCCCTGCTGCTCCCGCTCGTGGCGGTGCTGTCCCTCCCGGTGCTGGCCGGACTCGTGTGGGCCGTCGTCAGGCTGGCCTCGCGCGGGGTGGTCGCGGGGGTGCACCCGATCCACGGCCGAGCCGCGTGGAGCGCCTGGACGGTGCTGCGCGTGCTGGACAGTGCCCGCGAGTGGCTGTTCCCGCTGTACTCGAGCAGCCTGACCCCGGTCTGGCTGCGGGCGCTCGGCGCCGACGTCGGTCGCGACGTCGAGGCCTCGACGGTCCTGATGCTGCCGACGCTCACGTCGGTCGGTGACGGTGCCTTCCTCGCCGACGACACGATGCTCGGCATGTACGAGCTGGGAGGCGG
Source organism: Aeromicrobium sp. Leaf289 (assembly GCF_001423335.1). Lineage (NCBI taxonomy): Bacteria > Bacillati > Actinomycetota > Actinomycetes > Propionibacteriales > Nocardioidaceae > Aeromicrobium > Aeromicrobium sp. Leaf289. The sequence goes on from NZ_LMNK01000004.1 coordinate 448,476, forward strand.
CTGGCTGCGCGTCGAGCAGGTCAAGGTCGGCCGGCGTGCCTTCGTCGGCAACTCCGGCATGGCCGCACCCGGCCGGAAGGTCCCCGCCCGCGGCCTCGTGGCGGTGCTGTCGGCGGCACCGCGGCGCGCCAAGGCGAAGAAGGGGTCCTCCTGGCTCGGGAGCCCGCCCACCAAGCTGCGGCGGGTCGTCGGCGACGTCGACGAGGGCCGCACCTACGAACCGGGCCGACGTCTGCGCGTCGCGCGGGGCGCCCTCGAGCTCTGCCGCGTGCTGGCCGTCGTGGCGTCGGCCGCGCTCGGCCTCACCGCCGCCGCTGCCCTCCTGCTCGTGGCCGACACCGCGGGCTGGTGGCCGGCCGTGCTGGTGGCCGGTCCGGTGCTGCTGGTCGTGGGCCTCGTCGCGGCCGCCGTGGCGACGGCGGCCAAGTGGATCCTGGTGGGCCGCGTCCGGGTCACCGAGCACCCGCTCTGGAGCGGGTTCGTGTGGCGCAACGAGCTGGCCGACACGTTCGTGGAGGTCGTGGCCGCGCCGTGGTTCTGCCGATGGGCCCTCGGGACCGCGGCGCTGCCGTGGTGGCTGCGCAGCCTCGGCGCCCGGGTCGGACGCGGTGTCTGGTGCGAGACGTACTGGTGGCCCGAGCCCGACCTGGTGACGGTCGGCGACGGTGCGACGGTCAACCGGGGGTGCGTGGTGCAGACCCACCTCTTCCATGATCGGATACTCAGCATGGACGAGGTGCGGCTGGATGCAGGGGCCACGCTCGGCCCCCACGGCGTGGTGCTTCCTGCTGCGCGGATCGGGCGCCACGCCCGCGTCGGGCCGGGATCGCTGGTGATGCGCGGTGAGCACGTCCCGGCCGGGACCAGCTGGGTCGGCAACCCGATCGGGCCCTGGACCGACGCGACGGCACCCGCGTGAAGCGCGGCTCCGGCGACGGATCCGTCGACGAGCGCTACGTCCCGCACCACGGCGACCCGACGTACACGGTCACGCACTACGACCTCGTGGTCGACTACGTGCCCGAGTCCAACCGCCTGACCGGCACCGCCGTCCTCCAGGTCCGGGCCGTGGAGCCGCTGCGGCGGCTGCGTCTCGACCTCAACGACCTGCGCGTGCAGAAGGTGCTGGTCGACGGCGTCCGCGCCACGTACCGGCAGCACCGGGCCTGGGTGTCCGTCGAGGTCGGCCACGAGCTGGCCGCCGGCGAGGAGGCCGAGGTGCTCGTCGCCTACGGCGGCCGTCCGCACCCCATGCGAGGCCTCGACGGCGACGCCGGCTGGGAGGAGCTGGAGGAGGGATCGATCGTGGCGTCGCAGCCGCACGGCGCGCCCTCGTGGTTCCCGTGCAACGACCTGCCGTCGGTCAAGGCGCCGTTCCGGATGGAGCTCTCGGTGCCGCAGGCCTTCAGCGTCGTCGCCAACGGCCTGCCGGGGGAGACCCGCCGCACCGCCGGACGCACGGTCCAGGTCTTCGACCAGCCCGAGCCCATGGCCACCTACCTCGCCACGGTGCACGTGGGCGACTTCGTCCAGGTCGACCAGGCCACGTCGCCGGTGCCCGTGGGCATCGTGGTCCCGCCCGACCGCCGCGAGCAGGCCGTGGCCGCGCTCGCCGACCAGCCGGCGATGGTGGCCTACTTCCACGGCGTCTTCGGGCCGTACCCGTTCGGCCGCTACCTCGCGGTGGTGACGCCCGACGACCTCGAGATCCCGCTCGAGGCGCAGGGACTCTCGATCTTCGGGCCGAACCTGCTGCACGACGGCTGGGACGCCCAACGGCTCATCGCGCACGAGCTGGCCCACCAGTGGTTCGGCAACAGCGTCACCCTCGGCCACTGGAACGACATCTGGCTGCACGAGGGCTTCGCCTGCTACGCCGAGTGGCTGTGGTCGGAGGAGTCCGGGCGCGAGAGCGCCGACGAGCAGGCCGCGCACCACCACGCGAGGCTCGCCGAGAAGGACCAGGACCTCCTGCTCGCCGACCCGGGCCCGGACCTCATGTTCGACGACCGCCTCTACAAGCGCGGCGCCCTCGCCCTGCACGCCCTGCGCAGGACCGTCGGCGACGACGCGTTCTTCGACGTCCTGCGCACCTGGACCGACCGGTTCCGGTACTCCAACGCCACCACGGCCGACCTCGAGCAGGTCGTCACCGACGTCACCGGCTCGCCCCGCACCGACCTGTTCGACGCCTGGGTGAGAGGCACCGACCTCCCGGACCTGCCGTGAGCGGCACGGACGACGTCGGCGCACGGGCCGTGGGCCTGCTGGGACGTGAGCTCCACGGGCACGACGTGACGGTGCGCATCACCGAGGTCGAGGCCTACGGGGGCGTGCTGGACCCCGCGTCGCACGCCTACACCCGGACGGAGCGTTCGGAGATCATGTACGGCCCGCCCTGGCGGCTCTACGTCTACCGGTCCTACGGGATCCACTGGTGCGCGAACGTCGTGACCGGTCCGACGGAGCAGGCCGCCGCGGTGCTGGTGCGGGCCGGCGAGGTCGTCCACGGCACGGACGTGGCGAGACGGCGACGGGGCGAGGTGGCCGATCATCGGCTCGCCCGCGGACCGGGGAACCTGGCCCGGGCCCTGGGCATCAGCGCCGCGGACCTGGGCAGCGACCTGCTGGACCCGTCGTCGGGCGTGCACCTGGGGCCGGAGCGCGGCGTCGAGATCGACGTGGCGCAGGGGCCGCGCGTGGGCGTGGCGAAGGCGGCCGACGTGCCGTGGCGGTTCTGGATCGCGGGGGACCCGACGGTCTCGGCCTACCGGCGTTCCCCGCGTGCCCCGCGGCCGTGATCGAGGACGGTCCTGCCGGGTTCTGCTCGCGTCAGTGACCGAGGCGCTCGAGCAGCCGGTCGAGGGCGACGAAGGCCCCGACGAAGATCGCGCTGACGACGGACCAGCCGGCGTGCGGACGCGCGACGACCTGCGTCCGGGGGAGCGTGGCGACGGGCTGCATGCGGTGAAGCCTGCCACAGGTCCTCGGCATTGGGAAGGAGAAAGGCCCGACTGACCTGGGTCGAAGGTCCCGCGTGCGACCCTCGAGCAGGCCGTCAGGCCCGCCGGTAGCGGCGTTCCGGCCGACCCGCACCGCCGTAGCGCAACCTGACCTGCGCCTGGCCCGTGCCGACGAAGTGCTCGAGGTAGCGACGGGCGGTGACGCGGGCGAGCCCCAGCCGCTCGGCCGCGTCGGTCGCGGACAGGTCGTCGCTCCCGTCGAGCAGCCCCTCCACGAGTCGGGCCGTCTCGCGGCTCAGCCCCTTGGGCAGCGCGGCCGCGCCCGAGGAGGCGCGCGCCGCGCCGAAGGCCCGATCGATCGCCTCCTGGTCGGTCTCCCCGTCGCCGAGAGCGCGCAGTGCGCCTCGCACGCGGTGCAGGCGCTCCACGAGGTCCTGCTGCTCGAACGGCTTGACCACGTACTGCATGGCACCGCCGGCGAGTGCGGCCCGCACCGTGTCGGCCTCCCGCTCGGCCGTCACCATGACGACCCCGGCGCGACTGCCCTCCTCGCGCAGCCGCGCCAGCACCTCGAGTCCGCCCAGGTCGGGGAGGTGGACGTCGAGCAGCACCAGGTCGGGGTCCAGGTCCGCGGCGAGCCGCAACGCCTCCTGGCCGTTGGCGGCGACGCCCACCACCTCGAACCCGTCCGCCAGCTCCACGAACCGGGCGTGTAGACGGGCCACCATGAAGTCGTCGTCGACGACGAGGACCGACGTCACGAGGACTCCCAGGGCAGCACCACGCGGAACAGGCTAGGCCGCGCCTCGTCGATCGTCACCGACCCGCCCCGTCGCTCGCACAGCAGACGCACCAGCGCGAGGCCGATCCCGCGGCCGCCGAGGACCTCCGGCTTCGTCGAGAACCCTCGGACGAACACGGTCTCGCGCAGGTCGCGGGGGACCCCGTCGCCGGAGTCCTCGACCTCGATCACGAGCGCGGTGTCGTCCGCGCGTGCGTCGAGCCGGACGCGGGCCTGGGTCCGTCCCCGGCAGGCGTCGATGGCGTTGTCGACCAGGTTGCCCAGGATCGTCGTCGTGTCGGCCGAGAGGTCGGGAGGCAGCGGCGGGACCTCGCAGTCCGGCGCGATCTCGAGCAGCACGCCCGCCTCGTCGGCCTGGCTGCTCTTGGCGATGAGCAACGCGGCCGTCGCCGGGTCCTCGACGTGGTCGGCGACGTCGCTCTCGCGGTCGGCGCGGACGCCGACGATGCGGGTCACCAGGGCCCGCGCCTCGTCCGGCTCGTCCAGCTCCAGCAGTCCGGAGATCGTGTGCAGCTGGTTCGCGAACTCGTGCGTCTGGGCGCGCAGAGCGTCCGTGATCGACAGGTTGGAACCCAGCTGCTGCTGCACCGCCACGAGCTCGGTGCGGTCGCGCATCGTCACGACGCTGCCGACCCCCTCGTCACGGGTCGCCGCGCGACGTCGGTTCAGCACCAGGACGCGTTGGCCGGTGACCACCACGAGGTCGCTGGCGTCGGCGGGATCGACGAGCAGCTGCGCGAGGTGCGGCTCGAGCCCGAGGTCGCCCACCGAGCGGCCGAGGGAGGCATCGTGCAGCCCGAGCAGCTCCAGGGCCGCGTCGTTGACCATGGTCACCCGGCCGGCCGGGTCGAGACCGAGGACACCCTCGCGGATGCTGTGCAGCAGGGCCTGGCGGTGGTCGGCGAGCCTCGCGAAGTCGCGGGTCCCGAGTCCGCGCGTGCGGTGGCGGACGATGCGGGAGACGGCCCAGGACCCCAGGATGCCGAGGCCGGCGCCCACGCCGAGGAACAGCGCGAGGTCCGGTGCCGCGTTGCTGGCCCGTTGCCAGGAGGAGGGGTACGTCTGCTCGACCAGCACGGCTCCGGCGAAGGTCCCCTCGTCGTCGAGGACGGGTGCGTGCCCGGTCAGCACGCGGGCACGGTCGGTCGTCACCGACCCGGTCCAGCCCCGTCCCTCGAGGACCCTGCTGTCGCCGAGCGCGGCGGTCGTCCCGACGAGAGCCGGTCGCGTGGACGCCACCACCTTCCCCCGCCGGTCGACCACGGAGGCCACGTCGGCACCGGAGAGCGAGACCGCCCGGTCGACCGCCGGAGCGAGCTCGCGCGCCGCGTCGGTCGACCCGACCCGGTCCCGCACGACCGCCACGTTGGCGAGGTACTCGGCGGCGGACCGCAGCCGCGCCCCGCGGTCGTCCTCGAAGGACCGGGTGGCCTGCTGGAAGGAGAGCACGCCGACGATCACCAGCACGAGCGCGACGACGGCGAGCTGGAGGACGAGGAACTGACCGGCCAACGTACGTCGACCCGGTCGCGGCGACCACAACGAACACAACCTCCTTTGCGCACCCAATCGTGACGCAGGCCACGTCTGCGTCCATGCTCGGGTCGACCCACCAGGAGGTGTGATGGCCGACACAGGTCAGCGACGACCCGCACGTCGCCCCCGCAGGACACCGGACCGACGCCGCCGCTCGGCGGTCGTCGTGGCCCTCGTGCTCGCGATCGTCACCGCGCTCAGCGGTTGCGGCGTGACGCGCGGCGGCGACGACCCCGACAACCGGCGGCTGCGCATGATGATCCCGAACAGCCCCGGAGGTGGGTACGACCTCACGGGCCGTGCCGCGGCCCAGGTCCTCGAGGAGGACGGCCTCACCGGTCGGTTCGAGATCACCAACGTCATCGGCGCCAGCGGCACCGTCGCCATGCAGCGGCTGCTCAACGAGCGCGGTGCCGACGACCTCATGATGCTCATGGGTCTGGGCGTGGTGGGCGCGACCTACACCAACGACTCGCGTGCTCGCGTCTCCGACGCGACGCCCATCGCGAAGCTCGTCGAGGAGCAGGAGGGACTGCTCGTCCCGGCCGACTCGCCGTTCGAGACCGTCGACGACCTGGTCGAGGCGTGGAAGGCCGACCCGCGGTCCGTGACCGTCGGCGGCGGCTCGTCGCCCGGCGGTCCCGACCACCTGTTCCCGATGCAGCTGGCCCAGGAGCTGGGCATCGACCCGAACGACGTCAACTACATCGCCTACGACGGCGGTGGCCCGCTCACGACCGCCCTCCTGGGCGAGAAGATCCAGGTCGGCACGTCGGGCCTCGGCGAGTTCCAGGGTCAGATCGACGACGGCTCGCTGCGCGTGCTCGCGGTCTCCGGCGACGACCGGCTCGAGGGCATCGACGCCCCGACGCTCACCGAGTCCGGCATCGACCTGGTCTTCACCAACTGGCGCGGGATGCTCGCGCCTCCCGGGATCGACGACGAGACCCGCGCTCTCCTGACCGAGCTGCTCACCGAGATGCACGGCACGAAGGAGTGGCGCGAGGCGCTGAAGCGCAACGGATGGATCGACGCCTTCGCCACGGGCGAGGACTTCGAGACCTTCCTGACGGAGCAGGACGAGCGCGTCGAGTCGACGCTGAAGGAGCTGGGGCTGTCATGACCACCACCCATGAGACGGCGACGGGCCCCGACGGTCCCCGGCTCGTCGACCGCGCCCAGTACGGGCTGGCGGCCTTCCTCGCCGTCGTCGGTGTCGTCGTCGTGGTCGACGCCACGGGCCTGCGACCCGGCTTCGCCGACCAGCCGGTGCAGCCGTCGCTGTTCCCCTACGTGGTCGGCACGGCCCTGGTCGTGCTGGCCGTCGCCCTGGCCGTGGCCACCAGTCGTGGCTCCGTCGCCGAGCCGGAGGGCGGTGAGGACATCGACCTCACCGAGCCCAGCGACTGGGTGACCGTTGCCAAGCTCGCCGGCGTCTTCCTCGCCAACATCCTGCTGATCGGCGTGCTCGGCTGGGCCATCACCGGCGCCATGCTGTTCGCCGGCTGCGCCTGGGCGCTCGGCAGTCGCACGCTCCTCAAGGACGTCGCGATCGGAGCCGCCCTGTCGCTGCTCACCTGGTACGGCTTCTACGTGGGCCTCGGTCTGCCGATCCCGGCCGGTGTCCTGGACGGGGTGCTCTGATGGACATGTTCATGGACGGGCTCGCCAACGCGCTGACGCCCGAGAACCTGCTCTACGCCGTCATCGGCGTGCTGCTCGGCACGATGGTCGGCGTCCTGCCCGGCATCGGCCCGGCGATGACCCTGGCCCTGCTCTTCCCGATCACCTACACGGTGCCGGTCGACAGCGCGCTGATCATGTTCGCCGGCATCTACTACGGCGGCATGTACGGCGGCTCGACGACCTCGATCCTGCTCAACACACCGGGGGAGTCCTCGTCGGTGGTGACGGCCATCGAGGGGAACCAGATGGCCAAGCGCGGCCGGGCCGCGCAGGCACTCGCGACCGCGGCCATCGGGTCGTTCGTCGCCGGCACCATCGCCACCGCCCTGCTCGTGCTGTTCGCGCCGAAGGTCTCCTCCTGGGTCGTCGACCTCGGGGCGCCGTCCTACTTCGCGATCCTGCTGCTGGCCCTGCTCGCCGTCTCCGCGGTGCTCGGCTCGTCGAAGATGCGTGGGTTCATCGCCCTCTTCCTCGGCCTCACGATCGCCCTGGTGGGCACGTCGACCGGACAGGCGCGCCTGACCTTCGGCAGTCCTCTGCTCGCCGACGGGCTCGACGTGGTCGTCGTCGCGGTGGCGATCTTCGCGATCGGCGAGGCCCTGTGGGTCGCGGCGCACCTGCGCCGACGTCCTCTGCAGGTCATTCCCGTCGGCCGTCCCTGGATGGACCGCAAGGACTGGGGCCGCTCGTGGAAGCCGTGGTTGCGCGGCACGGCGTTCGGCTTCCCGTTCGGCGCCCTGCCGGCCGGTGGCGCCGAGGTCCCGACCTTCCTGTCCTACATCACCGAGCGCAAGCTCTCCAAGCACCCGGAGGAGTTCGGCCAGGGCGCCATCGAGGGTGTGGCCGGCCCGGAGGCCGCCAACAACGCGTCGGCGGCCGGCACCATGGTGCCGCTGCTCGCCATCGGCCTGCCGACCACGGCCACGGCCGCGATCATGCTGAACGCCATCCAGTCCTACGGCATCCAGCCCGGACCGCAGCTGTTCGCCAACGAACCAGGGCTCGTCTGGACGCTCCTGGCCAGCCTGTTCGTGGCGAACACCCTGCTGCTCGTGCTCAACCTGCCGCTGGCGCCGGTCTGGGCGAAGCTGCTGCGGGTGCCCCGGCCCTACCTCTACGCGGGCATCCTCTTCTTCGCCTCGTTGGGCGCCTACAGCGTGAGCTTCGAGCCGTTCGACCTCGCCCTCCTGCTCGTGCTGGGCTTCCTCGGCGTTGCCATGCGACGCTTCGGGCTCCCGGTCCTGCCGCTCATCGTGGGTGTCATCCTCGGCCCGTCGCTCGAGAACCAGCTCACGCAGGCGCTGGCCCTGTCCGGCGGCGAGGTCTCGACGCTGTGGAGCGAGCCCGTCGCGAAGATCGTGTACCTGGTCCTGGCGCTCGCGCTGGTCGCCCTGGCGGTCTCGACCGTCCGCGGCCGGTCCGCTCGCCGTCCCGAGAAGCAGGAGGTGTCGGCATGACGTCGACCGTGGTGGTGGCCTACAGCCCGGACGAGTACGGCGAGGCGGCCCTCGAGGCCGGCGCCGAGGAGGCGGGACGGCGAGGTGTCCCCTTGGTCGTCGTCAACGCGACGCGGGGCGACGCCTACGTCGACCCGCACTTCGCCGACGCCGACACCGTCGCCCGCCTGCGGGAGCGGCTGGGCGAGGTCGAGGTGCTCCAGGAGGTCGTCTCCGACGTCGGGGGCGAGGTGGTCCGCGTCGCCGAGGAGCGCGACGCCGAGCTCGTGGTGGTCGGGATCCGGCACCGCTCGCCCGTCGGCAAGGCCCTCATGGGCAGCGTGTCGCAGCGGATCCTGCTCGACGCGCGGTGCCCGGTGCTGGCGGTCAAGCCGCGCGACTGAGCCGTCGGTCCGCGTGTGCGGTCGGGGGCGCCGGAGGTCCGGCGCCCCGTGCTCACCTTGCGGGAGAAGGTCCTGATCGCGGACCGCACGGCACGGCGCAACGCGCGCGGCCCGTTGGGGTCACTCGTGCGACGGGTCGGCCACGGGGGCGTCCGGCAGGGCGCACACGCCGTCCTCGCAGGTCGCCGCGTCGTCGGCACCCACCATCTGCAGCGGCCCGCTCACGCCGAGCCCTCCGCCGCCTGGCGCAGGGCGCCGAGGAGGACCTCGGGGTCCTGGGCGCCGGAGACGCCGAGCCGGTCGTCGAGCACGAAGAAGGGGACGCCACGGATGCCGAGCTCGAGGGCACGCTGCTGGTCCGCGCGGACGTCGTCGAGGTGGGCGCCGCTCTCCAGTGCCGCCACGACCTCCTCGCGGTCCAGGCCGACCTCCGCCGCCAGGTCGGCCAGGTCGCCGACCCGACCCACGTGGCGTCCCTCGACGAAGTAGGCGGCGAGCAGCCGCTCCTTCATGGCCGCCTGCTGCCCGTGGGACCGGGCGAGGTGCAGGAGCTGGTGCGCCAGGACCGTGTTGGTGTGCTGCAGGCCGGCGAAGTCGTAGGCGAGACCCTCGTCGGCCGCCACGACCGTCATCTGGTCGAGCATGGCCACGACCTGGTCCCGCTGCATCCCCTTGTGCCGCGCGAGGAAGTCGACCTCGTCGCCCTCGAAGTCCACGGGGGTCTCGGGGGAGAGCTCGAAGCTGCGGTAGGTCACCGACACGTCGCCGCCCTCGGCGCGGAAGCGCTCGACGGCCTGCTCGAAGCGGCGCTTCCCGACGTAGCACCAGGGGCACGCCACGTCGGACCAGATCTGCACGTCCACGGTCATGGCCGCGTCAACGACGTCGGAGCGTCGGATGTTCCCTCACCAGATCGATCGCAGCGGCTTGACCCGGTCCATCAGCCAGGCGATCGCGAACGACACCACGAGCGTGATGACGACGGCCACCGGGATGCCGATGACCGGCGAGTCCTGGTACAGACGGCCCGTCGGTCCCTCGGTGCGCACCAGGTGCAGGACGAGGGCGTGCACCAGGTAGATGCGGTAGCTCACCGCGGAGAAAATCCCGATCCACCGTGGCGCGGGCCTCGTCCGCGTGGACGGACGCGTCATGAACGTGAAGACGCCCGCCGAGAAGAGGAGGACGGGCAGGTTCAGGTTGTCGTAGCCCCACAGCGACGGCTCCGGCTCGGCCTGCTGGCGCCACACCGCCAGCACCACCCAGACGAATCCCACGAGCGCCACCCCCGCGGGCACGACGGCGGGGACGCGGGGCGCGTGGTGGTAGAGCAGGAACCCCAGGAGGAACACGCCGACGTAGCCCGTGGGGACGACGTCGATGAAGCCTCCGTACACGGTCGGCGTGCCCGACCACAGCAGCGGGAGGAACCGCTGGAGCAGCTCGATGCCGAGGATCAGCGCCACCGCGTAGACCAGGAGGGGACGGCGCTCGGCCGCCGGCCGGGCGGCGATCGGTCGCAGGAGCGGTGTCAGCAGGTACAGGCCGACGAGGACGTACACGAACCACAGGTGGTAGGCGACCGGTCCGCCCAGGGCGTCGCGCACTATCTGCACGGGCGCGGACGGGTCGGGCTCGCCGGCCGACCCGTTGATCAGCTCGGCGTCGCCGGTTCGCGAGGCCCACACCGCGAAGCCGACGTAGACCAGGCTCCAGGTCAGCAGGGGCACGGCGACCTTGCGGGTCTGGCGCACCAGGTCGAAGGAGCGCTCCGGCACCAGGAGCAGGGCCGCGGAGATCATGAAGAAGCAGTTGACGGCGAAGCGCCCGGCCGAGTCGTACACGTTCGCGGCGTTGACGTCGGAGAGGAACGCGGTCTGCTCGCCCAGACGGGGGCCGATGACGCCCGCTCCGCCGTGCAGCAGGACGACGCCGACGGTGGCGAGGACCCGGAGTCGGTCGAAGGAGTGAACGCGTCCCTGAGCCATGGCGGCGAGTCTCCCACAGGCGGCCGAGGGCGGACGCGGGTGCAGGGGAGGACGGCGAGCCGGGGACAATGGGGCCGGACCCACCCGTTCGACCTCCCAGGAGCTGTTCCGTGACCACTGCCGGAGGATCCGTCCTCGACGACCTGATCGCCCGCGGCCTCGTCGCGCACTCGACCGACCTCGAGGCGCTGCGAGCCGAGATGGACGCCGGTCCGATCGTCTACTACGTCGGGTTCGACCCCACGGCGCCGAGCCTGCACGTGGGCAACCTCCTGCAGGTCCTCACCGCTCGGCGACTCCAGCGAGCCGGCCACCGGCCGATCCTGCTCGTCGGCGGCTCGACCGGCCTGATCGGGGATCCCAAGGAGGCGGGGGAACGGGTCATGAACCCGCGAGAGACCGTGGCCGGGTGGGTCGAGCGCATCCGCGAGCAGGTGAGCCGGTTCGTCGACCTCGACGGTGATCGCGGCGCGATCCTCGTCAACAACCTCGACTGGACCGAGTCGCTCGGCACGATCGACTTCCTGCGCGACGTCGGCAAGCACTTCCCGGTCAACCGGATGCTCGCGCGCGACGTCGTGAGCAGCCGGCTCGAGAGCGGCATCAGCTACACCGAGTTCAGCTACGTCCTCCTGCAGTCGCTGGACTACCTCGAGCTGTTCCGCCGGCACGGCTGCGTCCTCCAGACCGGCGGCAGCGACCAGTGGGGCAACATCACGGCCGGGGTCGAGCTGGTGCGGCGGTCCGAGGGTCGACGCGTGCACGCCCTTGCCACGCCGCTCATCACGAAGGCCGACGGGACGAAGTTCGGCAAGACCGAGAGCGGCACGGTCTGGCTGGACCGCGAGCTCATGAGCCCCTACGCCTTCTACCAGTCCTGGATCCAGGCCGAGGACGCCAAGGTGGGGGAGTACCTGCGCCAGTTCACGTTCCTGGACGTCGAGGAGATCGCGTCGCTCGAGGCCGAGCACGCCGAGCGACCGGGGCTGCGGCTGGCGCAGCGTCGGCTCGCAGCCGAGGTGACCGCGCTGGTGCACGGCCCCGACGAGGTGGTGGCCGCCGAGCTGGCCTCGACGGCCCTGTTCGGCCGGGGCGAGCTCGCCGACCTTCCCGAGCACACGCTGGCCGCAGCCCTGGGGGAGGCCGGCGTCGTGGAGCACGACCCGTCGGACTCGGTGACGGACGCGCTCCTGGCCGCGGGACTCGTCGAGTCCCGCTCTGCCGCTCGCCGAGCCGTCGCCGACGGCGGCGCCTACGTCAACAACGAGCGCGTCACCGACCCCGAGCAGGCCCTCGGCGAGCTGACCACCGTGCACGGCTCGTGGCTCGTCCTGCGACGCGGAAAGCGCCAGATCGCAGGCGTGAAGCTGCGCGCCTGAGCGACGTGGGCCTCGTCACACGGCGTCGATTTGACCCGTCGAGACGCGCTTTTGTACGGTTCTCATGTTGCACCGCACGACGGGGAGCAAGGCCAACAGGCCGGGCGCCCGGGGCGGAGCAGCCGCTCGAACCGAAACGGTCAACGCCAGGGCATCACTGCCCGGAGACTGGCCGCCGACAACGGAGAGCGAGTGGCACGACCCGGGTTTGACCCGCGGTTCGGGGCCATGTAAGTTAGACGAGTTGCCCCGGTGGGGCAGGCCCGCACGGGCCGAACCACTGGTGTGCGTCTGATCCTTGAGAACTCAACAGTGTGCCAAAAGTCGACGAGATAATCAGTAGTAACCCTCGTCTGTGGTGTCGGGGCCCTTGTGGTCTTGAT
>NZ_LMNK01000005.1:0-188577 GCF_001423335.1 Aeromicrobium sp. Leaf289
CGATGGTACTGCGTGGGAGACTGCGTGGGAGAGTAGGACGCCGCCGGACAATCATTAGCGCGAGGCCGCTCCCTTCAGGGAGCGGCCTCGCTGCATTTCCCGTGTAGACGCGCGTTGGCGCCGTCGACGTCGGGTGCACGCCAGCGCTCAGTCGACGGTGGGTGCGCCTGACGATGCCCGCTCACGGAGCACGGCGCGCAGGCGTGGTGCCGAGCGCCGGATTCCGCAGGCCACCACGGTCGACCGGCCCCACGCGAGCAGTCCGTGCCCGGAACCGGCGTCTTCGAGCACCTCGGGCTCGCCCTCGACGGGCAGGCAGCCGACGACCTTGAGGGAGACGCCCGCGATCTCGCTCCAGAAGTAGTCGTCCACGATCGGGGTGTCGACGGGCTGTCCCAGGACGGTGGCGGCGGCGACGCGACCGTGGGCCACCGCGTTCGCCCAGAAGGGACGGCGCACGACCCCCTCCGGCGTACGGACCGCTGCGACGTCGCCGGCGGCGTAGACGTCGGCGAGGCTCGTGCGGGCGTGGTCGTCGATCACGATCCCGTGGTCGATCTCCACTCCCGAGCCGTGCAACCAGTCCGTCACCGGCTCGTCGCCGACGCAGCTCACGACGACATCGGCCGCCAGCTCTTCGCCGTCGTCCAGCCTGACGGCGTACACGGGGTCGCCCACGAGGGCGGCGCCCGAGCGGCGGAAGTCGATGCCGAGCGTCGTGGCGCGCTCGCAGATGGCGGTGGCCAGGTGATCCCCGAGCAGGCGCTGCAGGGGAGGGTCGACGTCGACGACCGTCACCCGCAGGCCCGCCGTCGCGGCGGCCGTGGCCACCTCAAGGCCGAGGAATCCTGCGCCGACGACCACGGCGGTCGAGGCGTCGGCGAACCGCTCACGGACGCGGCGGGCGTCGTCGACGGTCCTGAGGACGAGCTCACCGGTCTGCCCGGGAGCGGCGATGCGCCGGGCGCGTGAGCCGGTGGCGACGACCAGGGCGTCGAAGCGGTGGGTGCTCCCGTCGTCGGTCGAGACCGTGCGGCCGGCGTGGTCGAGGCTCGTGGCCCTGGACCGCACGAGCTCGACCTCGAGCGAGGAGTGGTCCATGAGCACCGTGCTCTCGGCAGCGGAGTCGGCGAGCACGGCCTTCGACAGCGGTGGCCGGTTCGTGCCCGGCTCGGGGTCGACGAGCGTCAACCGCCCCTCGTACCCCCGGGAACGGAGCTCCCTGAGCACGGTCGCACCGGCGGTGGACCCGCCCACGACCACCACGTCGCTGGGGCTCATGCCAGCCGCAGCGCTGCCACGGGGCAGGAGTCGACCGCGCGTCGTCCGGCGGCCTCCTGCTCGCTCGGCAGGTCCGTCCCGTCGAAGTGGTGGACGAGGTCGCCCTCGTCGTCGAGGTCGAAGACGTCAGGTGCCTGGTCGACGCAGAGCCCGTGGCCCTCGCACCGGTCGTAGTCGGCGACGATCCGCATGGTCACTGGCCCTTCTTGGCGGCCACCAGCCGCAGGGGCAGGTGGTCGAGCTTGTGGATGATGTTGTTGAGGCCCCACGTGGGGGCGTCCGTGATCTCGAGACGGTCGACGCGCCGGACGACCGAGTGCAGGATCGACTGTGTCTCGAGACGAGCCAGGCCCTGGCCCGCGCACCCGTGCGCACCCTGGCCGAAGCCGAGCTGCGGAGTGGCGTTCCTGGTGATGTCGAAGCGGTCGGGCGCGTCCCAGAAGCGGTCGTCGCGGTTGGCCGCGGCGTAGAACACGGCCACCCGCGACCCGGCCTCCACGGTGACTCCACCGATCTCGGCGCCGCGCTCGACGTGTCGCGAGAAGGCCCGCAGCGGCGACTCCAGACGGACGACCTCGTTGACCGTGTTCGGGATCAGGGAGGGGTCCGCCTTGAGCGCTGCCCACTGGTCGGGGTGCTCGGCCAGCAGCATCAGGGCGCTCGCGATCGCACTGATCGTCGTGTCCAACGAGGGCGCGAGGTAGTCGATCATGAGGGCGGGGCACTCACCGCGCTGCACCTCACCGCTCCCGACCTTCTCGAGGAGGTCGGCTCCCATCGAGCCCGGCAGCACCGCTCGACGGCGGACGACCGAGCGTGCGAACCGCATCATCCCGATCGTCGAGGGTGCCGTGCGGACGGTCTGAGTGTTGACGGGACCGAGCGAGTCGAACGTCGCGCCGGCCCACCGGAGCAGGTTCTCGCGCCCCTCGTGGGGCCAGCCGATCAGGTCCGGCACGAACGACGTCGGCAGCGCCTCGGCGATGTCGCCGACACCGTCGACGTGCTCCTTCTCCACGGCAGCCGCCACGACGGCGTCGGCCCGCTGCTCGACCTCGTCTCGCATCGACCGCAGGGACTTCGGGGTCAGACGGGAGGCCAGGAGCCTGCGGCGGCGGTCGTGCTCCTCGCCGTCGCTGTTGAGCGTCGTGCCGCGGCTGAGCCGGTTGGCCACAGGGTTGAGGGCGACGCCACGGCCGGAGACGAACGTCGCGTCGTCCAGCAGCACCTGCTTGCAGTCGTCGTAGCGCGTCACCGCGAGCACGCCCTGCTTGGCGAGCCGCACGACGGGACCCAGGGCCCGCATCCGCTCATAGTGGGGGTACGGATCGAGGATCGCGTCGCGGGCGTACACGTCCGCGCGGTAGGTCGGGACGGTCGTGGTCATGCGGACACCTCGGTCCTCGCGGGGGTGATGAGCGATGCAGCCAGGGCGACGAGCGCCGACACGTCGTGGCCGGACGCCATGGTGGTGCGGTCGGGGCGCACCAGCGCAGCTGTCGCGCGGCCCGCGTGCAACCACGCGGAGAGCTCGGGGCGACCGGTCGTCCCGACCACGGTGCAGCCTCGGGCCTCGAGCTCGTGCCGGTCGGTGGGGGAGGGCGCCGCGGAGGTCAGGAGTGCCCAGCCGGGACCGATCAGGTCGTCGACCACGCGGCGGCCCTGCGCGGTGTTCGGGCAGAGCTGCCCGGCCAGGCGGTCCCCGCTGCGCGCCGAGACGAACGAGGACCGTGCCAGGGGCGGCGTGGCGCTGTCGATGAAGCGTCGACGCACGATCGGCGTGCGGTTCATTACCGGCACGGCGCCGGCGCGCAGCGCGTCGCCCGCACGACCACCGCGCGTCATGATCGTGCCCAGGAGGCGTGCCGTGTCGATCATCGACCGGGCGTGACGGGACCGCTCGGGCTCATAGGTGTCGAGCACGTCGGCCGGCAGGGAACCCTCGAGGAACCCGGCGACCTTCCACCCGAGGTTGCTCGCGTCCCGGATGCCCGCCCCCATGCCCTGGCCGATGAACGGCGGGGTCAGGTGGGCGGCGTCGCCGAGCAGGAAGATGCGCCCTGACCGCCACCGGTCGGCGACAGCGGCACGGAACGTGTACTCGGCGGACCGGATGACCTCGAGGGCCGCCAGGTCGGTGCCGGCGGTCCAGGGTGCGACGAGCGGGGCGATCGACGCGAGCGAGGCGAAGTCCGCCGCGGTCTCGTGGTCGAGCAGCTGGAACTCCCAGCGGTACCGCTCCGGCCCGATGCGCATGTACGTGGCCGCCCGGGTGCTGTCGCACACCTGGTGCACGCCCTCCCACTGCCGCAGGTCCTCGCCGGTCCGGATGTCGACGACGAGCCACCGCTGCTCGAACCCGAGGTCGGTCATGGTCGAGCCGATCGACCGGCGCACGAGGCTGTTGGCGCCGTCGCAGCCCAGCAGGACCTCGGCGTCGAGGAGCTGCTCCTCCCCGGTGGTGATCGCGCGCGCACGCACGCGGACCCGGCCGGGGGAGGGCTGCTCGACGGTGGTCACCTCGTGCCCCCCGAGGAGCGTGACCTCGGGCGTCTCGGCCAACCGGGCGCGCAGCAGGCCCTCGAGGTCGGGCTGGTCGAACATGCTGGCGCGGGTGAAGCCCGAGGTCGGCGAGACCCCTTCGCGGGGGAACTCGCCCAGCACCCGCAGTGCAGCGTCGACCAGGCGCAGCCCTCCGCCCGGGCGCGAGATCGCGGCGAAGCGCTCGGCGACGCCGAGCCGGTCGAGGATGCGCAGCACCTCGTCGTCGAGGTGGACGGCTCGCGGTTGCGGGTACACCCCTTCCCAGCGGTCGATCACGACGCTCGGGGTGCCGTGCCGGGCGAGCTCGAGCGCGGCGCACGCGCCCGTGGGTCCCGCCCCGACGATGATGACCGGGATCGGAGCCTTCGCCGCGGCGGTCACGGCGCTCACGCCGTCCATCGCACCCGGGTCCGCTGGGACCCGAGGTCGATCGCGCCGTCGTCGGTCGCGATCGAGACCTCCACGAGGTCGCCGTCCTGCAGGTATCGCGGGTTCTTGGCCTGCTTGGCGAAGAAGATGCGCCACTTGGTCGCCGGCGGCAGCAGGGAGCCGATGACCTCGATCGGCTTGGGCGGCGCGCTCAGGGCCGTGCCCACCGGGGTGCCGGTGAGCAGCAGGTCGCCGGGGGCGAGCTGCTGGAACCGCGCAAGCGCCCGGAACGCAGCGAGCGGACCGTAGATCATGTCGGAGGCCGGCTGGTCCTGGCGGAGCTCCCCGTTGACCCAGAGGCGCAGCCGCAGCTCGGTGAACCGGGCCAGCTCACCGTCCTCGAGGATCAGCAGGACGGGCCCCGTCGGTGTGAACGTGGGATAGGACTTGGACTCGTAGAACTGGGTCTTGGGCAGCTGCTGGTCGCGCGCCGACACGTCGTTGGTGACGACGAGTGCCGCGACCATGCCCGGGAGGTCGGACTCCGCGACCTCGGTGCCGACCGGGACCTCGCGCCCGAGGACGAGGCCGATCTCCACCTCGTAGTCGAGCAGGGCGACGTGGGCCGGACGCACGATGTCGTCGGTGGGGCCGCTGATCGACCCGGAGGCCTTGCGGAAGAACGCCAGCGGGACCGAGCCCGGGTCCATGCCCGCGTCCTTGGCGTGGCTCGCGTAGTTCGCCATCTGGGCCACGACGCGGCACGGGGCCGTGACGGGCGAGACGAGGGCGAGGTCGGTGACCGGGACGGGATCGCCGGCGTCGCGGGCCGCGATGACTGCGTCGCGGTCGGCGAGCAGCTCGGCGGTCGTGGTGGCGTCGGTCGCGATGCGGACGGCGCCGTCGGGACGCTGCAGCCACCAGGCGTCGACGGTGCGCAGGACGGGGAGGGTCATGAGCGGGCAACTTTCATCAGGCCGAGCAGGCGGGTCAGGTCGAACTCGTTGTCGGTACGCAGGGCGGTGGTCATCGAGAGCGCCTCGAGCAGGGACTCCCGGCCGGGGGCGATGCCGAGGAAGTCGGCGGTCGCGGGCGGGCCCCACTGGGCGAGGCCGCTGGCGGTCATCTCGGCCCACCCGGGCTCGAGCGAGGCGTCGAACAAGTCGCCGTCGCTGAAGTGCTCGACGAGGAAGCCGTCCGGGTCGCGCCAGTAGTCGAAGATCTGGCTGCCCTGGATGTGACGGCCGATGCCCCAGGAGTGGTGGTAGCCGAGGTCCTTCAGGTGCTCGCCGCCGGCGGCGAGCGCGTCGAGGTCGGCGACCTGGTATGCCGAGTGCACGTAGCGGTTGCGGGGCCCGAGCGTCATCGCCAGCGTGTGGTGGTCGGCGAGGGTGTCGCCGCGGTCGCAGCGGATGAAGCTCATCGTCGGCCCGCGGTGGCGCTGGCCCGGGAAGTACAGGAAGTCCGAGACGATCAGGCCCAGGTGGTCGAGGTACCAGTCCAGCGACGCCAGGTACCGCGTGGTCTGCAGCACGACGTGGCCGAGGCGCTCCACGACCGCAGGCGCACGCGGTGGGCGTTGGGTCCGGTTCGCGCGGTCCGTCGTGGCGCCGAAGTTGAACGTGTGGACCGGCTGGGTCTCCAGGGCGGGGTGCTCGATGGTGTCGGCCACCACGCGCACCAGAGCACCGGCCGGCTCACGGACGTCGACGCTGAGACCGCCCAGGTGCTCGGGGAGGCGGCGGGCCTTCGTGCCGGTGGCCTCGGCAAGGCGGAGCAGGTCCGTCGTGGCCGCGGCGCGGAAGGCCGGACCCACGAACCGCGAGCCCTCGCCCTTGCGGATGATGACGCAGGGGCTGCCGGGCAGCGCGCCTCGCAGGTTCAGCTCGTGGGCCGAGCGGTGCGTCACGGAGAACCCGAAGGCCCGCGCGAATACCTCGGCCGCCGCCAGGTCGGGCTTCTCGAACTCCAGCCACGCGATGTCGTGCACCTTGATGACGGGCTGCGCCGACCGGTGGCGGTGCTCACCCGGCCGCGGGCCCTGCTCGCTGTGCAGGTCGCGGTGGCTGAGGTCGTGGTGGCTCATTGAGGATTCCTCCGGAACTGAAGATTTCTTCAGCGTAGGGATCGAAGGGTCCGTGGTCAAGCAATGGCGCGGGCTAGGATCGTCGTCATGTCCGGTGTCCCTGCGAGCACGTCACGCTTCGACAAGCGCCGTGCCCGCACGCGCGCCGCCCTGATCGAGGCCGCGCAGGGCCTGCTGGTGGAGGGCCGGCTCGGGGTCCCGATCCAGGAGGTCACCGAGCGCGCCGACGTGGGCATCGGGACCTTCTACAACCACTTCGCCTCGAAGGACGAGCTGTTCGCCGCCGCGATCGAGTCCGCCCTGTCGCAGTGGGCGGAGTCCCTGGACGCCGTCGACGACGGCACGACCGATCCGGCCGCCCTCTTCGCGCGCAGCTTTCGGCTCACGGGTCGCCTGCACCGGCTCGAGCCGCAGATCAGTCGCGTGCTCCTGAGCCAGGGCCACGCGCTCTCCCAGTCGCCGGACGGCATGGGGCCGCGCGCCCGCCGCGACATCCGTGCGGCGCAGGAGGCCGGACGCTTCCTCGACATGGACCTGGACCGCGCGATGGTGGTGGTCACCGGCGCCATGATCGAGCTGGGTCACCTCCTGCACGAGCGCCCAGGGCTCGACGAGGCCGAGACGGTCGACGGTGTCACGTCCGACGTCCTCGTGGCCCTCGGGCTGGAACGGGTCGAGGCCGAGCGCCTGTGCGCGGAGCCCCTGCCCTCGATCGACCCGACGGCCGGGCTGGGCTGACCGGTCAGGACCAGAGCCTGAGTCCGGCGAGCGACGGCGGCGCCGTAGGCCCCGTGGGATTCGCCCCCGCCTGCCTGTCGGGAACAGTGTTTGTGGGTGCGACAGGACCTGGCGGTCTGCCGAGGTATCCATTGGTATTGGTGGGCTTCTTATGGGGCTCGAACCCACAACCGGCAGTTCAGGCAGCCGCTCGCCAAGACGTCTGTGAACCTGGGCGGGCATCTAGTTCTTGGCAGCTTGGCTGCTGGCGCGGCCGTGATCGTTTCCCGATAAGTTCTGCCTAACGACTTAGGGAGTCACCAGTAGACCGGTTCTGAATCGCCGCGATGTGGTACGAGCAACTCGCTCGGCTCGATGCCCGGTACCGAAGAGACCTTCCAGTCCAGAGTCACTGGGACAATCTCCGAGGGTGGGACGTTCTACGGGGTATCCCGCGGCGATCAGGCGAGAGCCAACCTGTCGTGCTGCTGCTGGCCGCCGGTCGCGTGAATCGTTGCACGCGGGCGGCCTGATCGAACACTCGCTCGACTACGATTTGCTGCGTGACTCTAGCGGCTGGAGGGCCGGATGAATGTCGTTGCTCTACCGGCGGTGAAGTTCGAAAACATTCGTGAGCACGCCGGATCGCAGCATAGGGCGTGGGAGGAGTTGGCGTTCATCTTGACGCCGACGCTTGATGGGCTGCCTACCAACTGCCGCATCATTCGACGAGGGACTCCCGATGGCGGCGTGGAGTTCCATAGCGAAGCCCCGGATGGTCAAGGCACATGGGCGTGGCAGGCCAAGTATCTGTTCGACTTGTCGGCGAGCACGTACACGCAGATGACCAAAAGTGTTAAGGACGCTCTTGCCAACGTGCCTTCTCTGTCCCGGTATGCGTTCATTCTTCCGGTCGACCGACCTGCCGGGGCTCATGGCGTGAGCGCGATGAAGAGGTGGAACGAGAAGGTTGACGAGTGGACCGATTACGCGAAGAAGCGCGGGGTCATAGTCGAGTTCGAGTTCTACGGGCATTCGGACGTCCTCAAGGCGTTACTGAAGCCGGAGCACGCCGGGGCCCATCGGTACTTCTTCGACTCCGACTTTCTCTCTCCAGAGGCGTTCACCGGACAGGTGGAGCGGGCTGCGACGAATCTGGGTGACAGGTACCTGCCACGAACGAACGTGGCGACCGATTTCCCTGAGGTCATCGACGCGCTGTGTCTGACGCCGGTGTTCAAGGACCGGGTTCGCGACGCAGCCGCGAAGTCGGAGCGTGCCTTGGATCGCCTTGTTCGAGCATTGAAGAAGGAGACGAACGTCGCGGTCCCCGAGACCGAGGGGGCTTCAACGCATTTCGCACGGGTGCGATCGCGCTGCAAGGAACTGTTGGGCGTTGATAGCGGTGATGGTCTTCCGGACCTGAGGCAGGCCGCCTTTCAGGCCGAGGACGCGGTCCGCGGTGACTGGCAGACGTTCGAGAAGGTGGGAATGAGTTCGGATGGGCGGAAGGCGTATAACCCGCGCGACTCGTTGAGTGAGGCGTTACGCGCACTGCAGGTTCTCGGCGCTCTGTTGAATGACAGCGCGTTGAAGCTGTCCGGGCATTCGCCGCTGCTGGTGGTGGGAGCGGCGGGTGTCGGAAAGAGCCACAGCCTGGCCGACATAGCGATGGCGCGGACGAAAGCCGGCGCGCCAACCTGCTTGGTGCTGGGCAACCTACTGTCGACGAACACGTCACTCAGTGACGAGTTGGCGCGCTTCATCGAACTCGGCCCGTGGCGGGATCTCATCGACGGGCTCCAGGTCGCGGCCCAGCTCTCGGGCAAGGGCAGGGCGCTCATCGTGGTCGACGCCATCAACGAAGGACCGGGTGGCCAGCTGTGGAAGGACCGACTTCCTGGCCTGCTCAAGGAGCTCGAGAGAGCGCCGGGAGTCGCACTCGCTCTGTCTATTCGGGACAGCTACGAGCGGACAGTTGTGTCCGAAGCTGCCGGCGCGGAGATGGAACGGGTGGTGCATCGTGGCCTTGTAGGGCGCGAAAGCGAAGCCATCCACGTGTACGCCGAGGACTCCGGACTGTCGGCTCCGCAGGTGCCGCCTCTCAACCCTGAGTTCAGCAACCCATTGCTCCTCAGGTCGATGTGTCGCGCCGCGAAAGCGCGGGGTTTGACTTCGGTCCCGGACACGTCGATGGGCGAGGACTGGATTTTCGATGGCCTGCTCGCGGCGATCAATCAGAAGGTGTCGAGCAGCGACCAGCTGGACCTCGATGAGGATGAACAACTGGTGCAGAAGTATGTGCGGGCCGTTGCTGGGGCCATGGTTGACGCCAACGCGGAGACACTGCCCCGACGAATCGCGGCGGAAATTGGTAGCGGCATCTTCGATGATGGCGGACGCCAGAGCCGTCGACTCGTCAGTGTGCTCGAACGCGAGGGAGTCCTTCTGCGCGAACCGAGTCGCGAGTCCGATGGCGACGTCACTCGATTCACCTATCAGCGGATGTCCGACCACTATCGGGCCCGGGTTCTGCTTGAGCGATGCGATGAGGCAGCGGATCTGCGCGCTGGTCTCATCACCTATCACGCTGCTCGTGGGTGGATGGACGGCGGCATGCTCGAAGCGTTGTCCTCGATGGTGCCTGTCCGGTTCGACTTCGAGCTAGTGGACCTTGTCGTCGACGACGCGTGGGTCGAACGGGCAAAGTACACGTTGGGGCGGGCGTTGCTGGACAGTGTGGCGTGGCGTCCGCCGAGTTCAATTTCTGAACGGACCGCCGGGCTGGTTAGCGACCTCATTGACGACGAGGTCATCGAGTACAGCGAGTGGCTGTCAACCCTGTTGGGTGTTGCTTGCGTTCCCGGGCACCCGCTTGGTGCGGACTTCATTCACAAGCGTCTCATCGGGATGTCGATGCTGGAGAGTGACGAGGCATGGACGATCTGGGTCCAAGACGTGTGGCTCGAGTGGGACAACCCAGTCGCGCGGATGCTGGATTGGCTGTCCAGCAACGATGCCGCTCTTTCGTCACACGCGAGGCAAGACTCGATGCTCTTGGTGGCGTGGTTTCTGTCGAGCACCAGTCGCCGACTCCGCGACAGCGCCACGAAGGTGCTTGTGACGCTCACCGACCGACGGGCCGATGGCCTGCTGCACGTGTTGCGACGGATGAGAACGGTCAACGACCCATACATCAGAGAGCGGTTGGCCGCTGTAGCCCTAGGATTCGCTTGCCGCCTCCCCAATGTCATTGACGACCCAGAACAACGGCAGGTAGTCGAGGGTGTGCACGCCGCGGCACTGGAGATGGCATCGCACGGCCCGGTCGCGAGCGTTCTTCTCACCCACTACATGCGAGAGTTGTCACGCGAAGTTTCAGTCCGACTCCCGGGCGTCGAAGTCGGTTCCTACGACGAGCCGACTGCGACTTGGCCACCCGAACCGCCGTCGCGAACCGAACTCGCGGCGCGACTCGGGAGCGACTCCGACCGCCAGTTCTTGAGGAACTCGCCCATCGGCTACGACTTTCGCCGGTACACACTTGAGCGCGTTGTCGAGAACTTCGCCCTGCCGAATCACGACGAACTTCAACGCGTTGCCCGCCAGGCGGTCGAGCAGGAGCGCGTCGCCGCTCTGCGGCGCATCGCCGAAGCCGAAGAAGTCACGGTCCAGGAAGTGGAGAACTTCCTGTACTCGCCGGACCACAACCGGTCCTTCGACGACGTGTTCGGAAGCGTCGAAACACTACTGGAGTCGTACGGCGGTGGTGGCACGTCTGATACTAGCGGCGCCAAACAGGAGCGCACCCATACTGAGGGAGAACGGATCCGCAACGAGCATCCGGACGATACTCGCCGCATCACCAACGCCGACGGTGACCTGCGGTCCCCAAAGAACATCGGCCCGACCATTGACATGGTTGAACGGTGGCTGGTCGACCGCGTGCTGAACCTCGGGTGGTCGTCCGACAGCGGCGAGGAGAAGTACAATTATCTGAGGAACGGTCAACTTGGCGGCGCCGAGGACAAGGTTGAACGGCGGGGCAAGAAGTACTTGTGGATCGCCCTGAGAGAACTCCAGGCGATCCTTGTTCAGCACTGCAGAGTGGCCGACTGGTCGCTGGATACCCCAGTGGCATTCGAGTCGGCGTGGCAGCTTCGTGAAGGCGTGGACATCGATCCGACCGTTGCGCTGCGGGGAGACCGTCCGCCGACAGACTCCTCCAGCGCACGTCTTCGACGCCGACAGCGAGACAGCGAACTTGCCGAAGCGTGGTGGCTACATGGCTTCGCGTCGCCGTTGGATGCTGGGGCAACCAACGACGATGCGTGGCTCCAGGACGACGCGGATCTTCCGCTACTTGGCAGGATTCTCTCGGTCACAGATCCCGTTGGAGACAAGTGGGTTGTCCTGGAGTCTCACGTGACCTGGAAGGCGGACACCGATGACGCGGTGGAGAGCTTCCGGCAGGACCGTCGCGAGATGTGGCTGAGGTCCCAGTCCTATCTGACGCCAACTAAGTCGATCGTCGACTTGCGTGCGTGGTCGAAAGGTAAGGACTGGATGGGCTTGTGGATGCACACGCCTCCGGACCATGGGCAGGGGTTCTTTAGGCAGTACCCCGACGCGCAACCGTGGGCTGGGTGGTTTCGAGAGAGCTTGGAGGAGCACACCGCTGGGTGGGACGGCGAGTCGGCGCCCACGGATTCGGACAGGTTCCGAGTGGAAGACGGCTGGTATCAGCCGTCAGTTCGTGAGTTTCCGCAGTATCCGCAGGCACTGGCGACGTTCGCTCGTAGTGGAATATTCGAGAGCGACATGTCGGCGAAAGACTCGCCGTCGAGCATCCTTCCGTCTCCGACGTTGCTCGATGTGCTTGGCGCATGGCACACGTCGGCGGACCGCATGAACGTGGAGCCGACGCTGGGGCTCGGTGGTGTTGAGCGCGAGTACAGCTGGAGCACGTCTGATGGCATTGTCATGTTTTCGACGGGGGGCTCCGACTGGGATAATCCGTCAGCTCTACTCGTTCGTGCTTCCGCGCTGTATGACGCCTTGAAGAGTCGGGGGCTGTCGTGGTGGTCGTGGGCCCTCGGCGAGAAGATCACGTGGCGTCGTGGCGAGCCGACGGCCAACCGTCTTAATGTCTTCGGCGCCGCGGGCCTGTCCGAGACTGGTATCGAGACGTGGTCTTTGGACTCGCGTTATCGAGCCGGTCCGGACTAGCCGATGACGTCTGACGGTCCGCCTGGCCTTGGGCGGTGATCCCACTCGCGGCGTTGTACTACTCCGGCAATCCTTGCCTTCGTCGGGTGCGCGAACTCGCTCAGTCCCTGGACCAACCTCCCGATCGCCATGACCAAGGACGCGATCGGCCGAGAAGCGTCATTGACTTCCCAGTTGGCGCTGGCCGAGGCATCTGCCGATGTCGTTCAGATGAGGAAACTACTTCGGCAGGGTTGCTCAGCCTGCTTCCCGCGCTCTCGATCATGTCGGGTGTCACAACAGTGGAGGACGAGCCGCTACTGGGATCGCCGCGGGAGCAGGGCAATTTTGCCACCATGGTGCGCGTCTTTCCATGGCTCATCGTCGTCTGTGAAGCTGCGATCATCGCGGGGGCCATAGTCGACCTTGGCGTCCGAGCAGCGGCAATGTGGCGACATGCCATGAGCTTGTTCGGGCGTCGCGGATAGCCGCGGTTCGGCGGCCGTCGGGTCTTTGCCTGGGTGCGAACGCGGGGGGTTGTCGAATCGGCGATCGCTGCAGCCGACAGTTCGTGCAGATCGACACGTTCGCGCCGGGGTCGCAATTTGTCGCCATCGTTTGGAGGACATCTCGCGGCGCCAGAAAGGCTTGCAGGCAACTGCATCGGTGGCGTGCGCGTCTGCAGGCGCCGGACTTGCCCATATCAGTGGGCCCCGTGGGACTCGAACCCACAACCCGCGGATTAAAAGTCCGCTGCTCTGCCAGTTGAGCTAGAGGCCCTGGCGAGGCCAGTCTGCCAGCGTTCGCAGGGCGCGGCCGCCAGGCCGTCGTCATCGGCGCGAACTGCTGCCGAGAGGCGGCCGGGCGGGTTACCCTGGGCGCACCGCCTCCCCCCGGGCGGTGGACATCCCCCTTGCATCATCGGAGCACCCCATGCTCGAGCCCCTCGACGATCGTCTTCGCGACGACGACGTGCTCGACGAGATCGAGCTCACGAGCCGGTTGATCATCGCCGCGTCGAACCGCGAGACCCCCATGACGCAGGCCGAGGTCGACGCGTTCCTCGGCCTCGACATCCGCTGAACGGACCCTCGAGGTCCGGCCGATTGACACTTGGTGAACGTCAGCACCTACAGTTGTCTCGGCCTGAACCGAATCGACAGGAGCTTGGCGTGCGATTTCGCATCCGTCCGGTGGAGACGTCCTTCTACGACCTCTTCGCAGAAGCCGCATCCCACCTCGTGCACGGTGCCAACCTCCTGGCACAAGTCCTCGACCCCGACGTCGACCGCGTCGCCCTCGGCGAGCAGATGCGCGACGCCGAGCACCAGGCCGACGAGACGACCCACAAGATCGTCAAGCGGGTCAACTCGACGTTCGTGACGCCGTTCGACCGCGAGGACATCTACCGCCTCGCCAGCAGCCTCGACGACGTCATGGACTTCATGGAGGAGACGGTCGACCTGATCGGCCTCTACGAGATCGGCGAGCTGCCCAGCCAGTTCGCCGCCCAGGTCGAGGTCCTGCAGCGCGCCTGCCAGCTGACCGCCGAGGCCATGCCCCGACTGCGCACCATGAAGGACCTCGAGGAGTACTGGATCGAGATCAACCGGCTCGAGAACCAGGGCGACCGGTCCTACCGGCGCATCCTCGCCGACCTGTTCAGCGGCAGCTACAAGTCGCTGGAGGTCCTGAAGCTCAAGGACGTCGTCGACTCCCTCGAGCACGCGATCGACGCCCTGGAGTCCGTGGCCAACACGGTGGAGCAGATCGCCGTCAAGGAGTCCTGAGCCATGGACCTCGTCCTGACGATGGTGATCGCCGTCGTCGTGATCGCGCTCGTCTTCGACTACACGAACGGGTTCCACGACGCGGCCAACGCGATCGCGACCTCGATCTCGACGCGTGCCCTCACGCCGCGCATCGCCCTGGCGATGGCGGCGGTCCTCAACTTCGTGGGAGCCCTGCTCGGTGTGGGGGTCGCCCAGACCATCCAGGGCATCATCGACATCGACTCACGGGTGTCGTCCGGCGTCGACATGGATCGCGCCCACGGCCTGACGATCGTGCTGGCGGCGCTGATCGGCGCGATCACCTGGAACCTCATCACCTGGTACTTCGGCATCCCCTCGTCGTCGTCGCACGCCCTCATCGGCGGCATCGTCGGCGCCGGCGCTGCCTCGGCCACGGCAGTCGACTGGGCGACCCTCGTCGAGAAGGTCGCCATCCCGATGGTGCTCTCGCCGCTGCTGGGCTTCGCGGGTGCCTTCGCCCTGATGACGGCCATCATGTGGATATTCCGCAAGGCCAACCCAGGGAAGGTCGCCCGCGGCTTCCGCCACGCGCAGACCGTCTCGGCGGCCGGCATGTCGCTCGGCCACGGCCTGCAGGACGCGCAGAAGACGATGGGCGTCATCGTCCTCGCGCTCGTCGCCGGTGGGTTCGAGGACGGCTCCGACGTCCCGCTCTGGGTCATCATCGCCGCCGCCTCCGCCATCGCGGCCGGCACCTACTCGGGCGGGTGGCGCATCATGCGCACCCTCGGGCGTCGCATCATCGACCTCGACCCGCCCCGCGGCTTCGCGGCCGAGGGCGTGGCCGCCACGGTGCTCTACGTGATGGCGATCGGCCTGCACGCCCCCGTCTCGACCACGCACACGATCACGTCGGCCATCATGGGCTCGGGCGCCACCAAGCGCTTCAGCGCGGTGCGCTGGGGCGTGGCGAAGGGCATCGTCACCGCCTGGATCGTCACCATCCCCGCGGCTGCCGCGGTCGCGGCGGGGTTCTACGGCGTCGCCCAGTTCTTCCTGCCCTGACCCGGCCGGGGCTGCGCCCCGTCGGGGTTTCCCAGGTCGACCTGGGAAACCCAGGGACGCACGGGTTGCTTCCCGTGCAGCCGTGGGAGAACCGTGCAGGCCGGGGGATTCCCAGGTCGACCTGGGAATCGGCGAGACGGGGCGGAACGCAGCGACGCCCGCCCCGGAGAGGGACGGGCGTCGAGGACGCGTTGCTCGTTCGGCTCAGCCGAACCGGCCCTGGATGTAGGCCTCGGTGGCCGACTCCTCGGGGTTGGAGAAGATCTTCTCCGTGCGGCCGAACTCGACGAGCTTGCCCGGCTTGCCCACGCCCGCCAGGTTGAAGAACGCGGTGTCGTCGGAGACACGCGCCGCCTGCTGCATGTTGTGGGTGACGATGACGATCGTGTACTTCTCCTTGAGCTCGTGGATCAGGTCCTCGATGACGCTCGTGGAGATCGGGTCGAGGGCCGAGCACGGCTCGTCCATGAGCAGCACCTCGGGCTCCACCGAGATGGCGCGCGCGATGCACAGGCGCTGCTGCTGACCACCCGACAGCCCGGAGCCCGGGCGGGCGAGGCGGTCCTTGACCTCGGCCCACAGACCGGCGCTGCGCAGCGAGCGCTCGACGATGTCGTCGGACTCGGACTTCTTCATCCGCTTGCTGTTGAGCTTCTGGCCCGCCAGCACGTTGTCGTAAATCGACATCGTCGGGAACGGGTTGGGGCGCTGGAAGACCATGCCCACCATGCGGCGCACGTTCACCGGGTCCATCTCGTCGGCGTAGAGGTCCTCGCCGTCGATGAGCACCTTGCCCTGCACGTAGGCACCCGGGATGACCTCGTGCATGCGGTTCAGCGACCGCAGGAAGGTCGACTTGCCGCAGCCCGAGGGGCCGATGAACGCGGTCACCGCGCGTGCGGGGATCGCGATGTTGACGCCCTCCACGGCGAGGAAGTCGCCGTAGTAGATGTTCAGGTCGGAGACGTCGATGCTCTTGGCCATCGGGGTTTACCTTTCGCCCTTGGGTGAGAAGAAGTACGACACGAGACGTGCGACGAGGTTGAGCAGCATCACGAGGGCGAGCAGCACGAGCGCCGCTCCCCATGCGCGGTCGATGCTGAACTCCGGCGGGACGCCCGGGTAGCGGATCGAGGAGTAGGCGAACACCGGCAGCGTGGCCATGCGTCCGTCGAAGAGGTTGAAGTTGGTGGAGTCCGTGGCGCCGGCGATGATCAGCAACGGGGCCGTCTCGCCGATCACACGGGCGATCGAGAGCGTGATGCCGGTGACGATGCCGGCCAGGGCCGTGGGCACCACGACCTTCGCGATGGTGCGCCACTTCGGCACGCCCAGGGCGAACGCGGCCTCGCGCAGCTCGTTCGGCACGAGCTTGAGCATCTCCTCGCTGGAGCGCACCACCACGGGGATCATCAGCACCGAGAGGGCCACCGAGCCGCCGATGCCCATGCGCACGCCCTCACCGAAGAAGATGACGAACAGGGCGTAGGCGAACAGGCCGGCCACGATCGACGGGATGCCGGTCATGACGTCGACGAGGAAGCGGATCCAGCTGGAGATCTTCTTGCCGGCGCCGTACTCCACCACGTAGATGGCGGTGAACAGGCCGATCGGCACGCTGATGAGCGTCGCTGCGCCGGTGATGAGCAGCGTGCCCATGATGGCGTGGTAGATCCCGCCGCCCTCGCCCACGACGTTGCGCATCGAGGCGTTGAGGAACTCGCCGGACAGCACGGGCACGCCGCGCGACAGCACGGTCCAGATGATGCTGGCCAGTGGGATGAGCGCGAGGCCGAAGGCGGAGAAGACGAGGAGCGTGACGAGCCGGTCGACGGCCTTGCGGCTGCCCTCCACGAGGCGCGACCAGATCGGCAGCGCGAAGGTGAGGAACCAGCCGAGCAGGACGCCCCGGACCGGTCCGATGCCGGAGAGGGAGGCCAGGACCGCGACCGTGGCAGCGGCTCCGACCACGACGCGCGGCGCCCATAGCGGCAGCGTCGCGCCGCGCAGGGAGTCGAGGAGCTCCTCGGTCTCGCGGGAGCGCTGGGGACGGGGATCGGTGGTGGTCATCAGTTGGCTCCCGAGAAGTCCTTGCGCCGGTCCACGATCGCGCGGGCGGCGAAGTTGACGGCGAAGGTGATGACGAACAGGACGAGGCCGGAGGCGATGAGCGCGTTGACGGTCAGGCCGCTGGCCTCGGGGAAGCTGAGGGCGATGTTGGCCGCGATCGTGCTGGGGTTGGTCGAGCTGATCAGGTTGGCCGTGACGACCGACGCGGGCGAGAGCACCATGGCCACCGCCATCGTCTCGCCGAGCGCGCGGCCCAGGCCGAGCATCGCGCCGGAGACGATGCCGGATCGCGCGTACGGGAAGACGGCCATGCGGACCATCTCCCAGCGGGTGGCGCCGAGTGCGAGCGCGGCCTCCTGGTGCAGACGCGGCGTCTGCAGGAAGATCTCCCGGCAGATGGCGGTCATGATCGGCAGGATCATGATCGACAGCACGATGCCGGCGGTGAGGATGGTGCTCCCCGTCGGCGACGGCGGTCCGGCGAACAGGGGGATGAAGCCCAGGTTCTCGTTCAGCCACCGGTAGAAGGGCACGATCGTCGGGGCGAGGAAGATGATGCCCCAGGCTCCGTAGACGACGCTCGGGACCGCGGCCAGCAGGTCGATCACGTAGCCGAAGACCGACCCGAGTCGCTTCGGCGAGTAGTGCGAGATGAACAGCGCCACACCGATGGCCACGGGAACCGCGATGACCAGGGCGAGCACCGCGGCGAGGAGCGTGCCGTAGACGAGCGGCCACACGTAGGGCACGAAGCTCTGGCCGCTCTTCACCTCGTCGGGCGAGGCCGTGATGCCCGGGATGCCCTCGACGGTCAGGAAGAGGGCGACGCCGGCGAGCGTCAGCAGGATGAGGAGCGCGGCGCCGAAGGAGAGGCCGAAGAACACTCGGTCGCCGGGGCGCGTCGGGGCGCGGCGGGCCTGGGGAGGCTCGGGGGCGAGCTTCGAGGTCACGACGGTCCTTCCGGGTAGGGGGGAGACGAGCCGGTCCGGTCCCCGACCCGGCCCGTGGGGGCCTGAGGTCGGGGACCGGATCCGATCAGCTGGCGGCCTTGATGGCGCCGACGGCCTCGGCGACCTTGCTGGCGAAGTCCGCCGTGAGCGGCGCGGAGCCGGCCTGCTCGGCGGCCGTCTTCTGGCCCTCGTCGCTGGTCACGTACTCGAGCCAGCCCTTGACGAGGTCGGCCTTCGGCGCCTCGTCGTAGGACTCGCAGCCGATCATGTACGACACGAGGACGATCGGGTACACGCCGGCCTCGGTGGTGTCGCGCTCGATGTCGAGGGCGATGTCGGTGGCGTCGCGGCCCTCGACCTCGGTGGCGGTGTCGAGCACCTTGGCCGCGGCCTCGGGGCTGACCTCGACGAACTCGTCGCCGACCTTGACCTTGGCCTGGCCGAGGTCACCGGCCTGCGACTCGTCGGCGTAGCCGATCGTGCCGTTGCCGTTGGTGACGGCCTGGACGACGCCCGACGTGCCCTGAGCGGCCTCGCCACCCTTGATCGGCCAGGTCTCGACCTCGCCGCCGCTCCACGAGCCACCGGAGGCGGCCTCGAGGTAGGCGGTGAAGTTCTTGGTGGTGCCCGAGTCGTCCGAGCGGTGGACGGGGGTGATCGTGGTGTCCGGGAGGTCGGCGTCGGGGTTGTCGGCCGCGATGGCCGAGTCGTTCCACTTGGTGATCTTGCCCTCGAAGATCGCACCGATGTTCTCGGGCGAGAGGTTCAGGTCGTCCACGCCCTCGAGGTTGTAGATGACCGCGATGGGGCTGACGTAGGTGGGGACCTCGACGACCGGACCGCCGCAGCGCTCCTTGGCCTTGGTGAGCTCGTCGTCCTCGAGGTAGGCGTCGGAGCCGGCGAAGTCGACGCCACCGGCGATGAACTGCTCGCGACCGGCGCCGGAGCCGGCGGGGTCGTAGTTCACGGTCACGTCGCTGTTGGCGGACTGGAAGCCGGCCTTCCAGGCGCCGACGGCAGCCTCCTGCGAGCTGGCACCGGCACCGTTGAGGGTGCCGGAGAGCGACGAGTCGCCCGAGCCCGAGCCGGAGTCGCCCTCGTTGGAGGCGCCACAGGCGGAGAGTCCGAGAGCGAGGGTGAGAGCGAGTGCCGCGGGGGCGGCTGCACGCAGCGTGGTGCGGTTCACGGGGGGTGTCCCTTCGATGATCACATGCTTCTGTCGTCGTGGACGCTAGGGAAGCCAGGTGTATCGGGACCCGTAGGACGGTGAACGGCCGGTGAACGATGGGCGAAGGAAGCGGACTCGTCGCTGGTCAGCGGGGTGACGCAGGTCTCCCCAGCGGCTCGGAGGCGAGCACCTTCCCGCGGCGGTGGTGCAGCACGACCCCCTCGCCGGGGGCGAGGTCGGGGGCCTCGACCCCCAGTGCCTCGAACACCCACGGAAGCGTCGGGCGGTGCCCACAGATCACGGCGGGGGGCTTGGCGTCGAGGACGGCGTCGACGCAGCGGCGCACGTCGGAGCGGCGGGTGTCCTCGGTGAGCCGGTCGTCGATCTTCAGGAACGCGCCGATGGACCGGGCGAAGGGCTCCACGGTGGCCGCACAGCGCTCGGCCGGGCTGGTGACGACGCGCCGCACCCCGTACGCCTGCAGGATCGGCACGAGGGCCTCGGCGCGGCGCTCGCCGACGAGGGTCAGTGGGCGGAGCGCGTCCTCCCCGGACCAGCTCTCGCGCGCCCTCGCCTTGCCGTGGCGGACCACGACGAGCGTGCGGGTGCGGTGGGCCTTGTCGTCGCGCAGGTCCAGGAAGGCCTCGAGCAGGTCGTGGTCGTGGTCGTAGCTGAGGAGCTTGCGGGCGTGCCCCGGCCGCACCCACCGCACCTCGTCGACCTCGCGGTTCGGCACGAAGGGCGTCTCGGTGCGGCCGACCACACGGGCCGCCCAGTAGCTGACCCGCTTGGGGCCGCCGGCCACGCGGTACTGCGTGTCGGGCAGCGGGTGGCCGAGCCGGATCCGCTGCCCGGTCTCCTCGGCGACCTCGCGGACCGCGGTCGTCACCAGGTCCTCCCCGGGGTCGGGCTTGCCCTTCGGGAACGTCCAGTCGTCGTAGCGCGGACGGTGCACGAGGAGGAGCTCGACGGGGCGTCGACTCGTGTCGTCGGGACGAGGGGTGGCGCGCCTCCAGGTGACGGCGCCGGCGGCGGTCAGCGGACGTTCACGTGACATGCCTCGTATTGTTCACGTCCAAGGTGTCCAGACGGTGACGAACCGACCTGGTGAGACGACGAGGAGGTGGTCCGGTGGTGCGCAGGAGCCCGTCGGCCGTGGTGCTCGTCGTCGTCCCGCTCGTGGTGCTCGCGCTCGCCGCCGGGGTCGCCTGGGCCGTCACGGGACCGGGGCAGCAGGTCCTCGGGCGGGCCGACGTCCGCGGGCCGCTGGCGTCGGCGCTGGCGGTCGCCCCGGCCGACACGACGGTGCTGGGCTTCACCGACTGGGACCGCATCCGCGACTCCGGGGTGGCCGATCCCGCCACGCGCGACCTGGCCACGCGGTCGGCGCTCTCCGACATCGGCGAGGCCGTGCCCCAGGCGCTCGGCTGGTCGACCGACGACGTCCGCTGGGAGGCGTTCGTGCAGGACCTCGGTGCCGGGGTCCTGGTGGTCGCACCCGGTGACGCGTTGTCCTGGAGCGAGGTCGAGGACGGTCTTCGCGAGGCCGGGTTCGACCAGGACGGCGACGGGTGGAGCGCCACGCCGCAGGTCCTTACCGAGAACGGTCTCGGTGACCAGTTCACCGCGGTGCGGCTCGTGCGCTCGGCCGGCGTGCTGGTGGCCGCCACCGCGCCCGAGGCCGCCGACCAGGTCGTGCGGACGGCCACGGGCCGCGACGCGTCGCTCGCCACGGTGCGCCAGGCGGCCGACACCGCCCAGGCCCTGACCGGCACCGACACCGTGCTGCTGCAGGCGGGCTCGCTGGGGTGCGACGCCGCCGCGGTGCCCGACACCGACCGCGCCGCCGCCGACGCCGCGCAGGCGCGCGAGGGTCGTCTGCAGGCCTACTCGTTCGCGGGGCGGTCCCTCACCGACCGTGGCGGCTCCGGCGCCAGTGCACAGACCGCGACCTTCGCGATGACGTTCGACGACGTCTCGACCGCCCGGGAGCAGGCGCCGATCCGCGAGCGGCTCGCGACCGGCCCCTTCATCGGGCGCACCGGCCAGGTGGAGGACGAGCTGCGCGACCCCTCCGCCACGGTGGACCAGGCCACGGTGGCGCTGTCGTTCGACCGGTCCGCCGACGGCACCGTGCTCATGCTCGGCACGGGTGCCCTGCTCTTCGCCGCCTGCTGAACGGCCTCAGGAGGTCGCGCGGCTGCGACGGCGCTTGGCGCGGGCGATCAGCTCGGTCTGCACGTCGCGCTCGGTCGCGTGGCGGGTCCACGTGCCGTCGGCGCCGAGGTGCCAGGAGCTGGTGGCGTCGTCGGCCATCCTGGCGAGCAGGTCACCGAGCGTCTGCACGTGCTCGGCACTGGGCACCCGCACCAGCACCTCGACACGGCGGTCGAGGTTGCGGTGCATGAGGTCGGCCGACCCGATCCAGGCCTCGGGGCTCCCGCCACCGGCGAACCAGTAGACCCGGCTGTGCTCCAGGTAGCGCCCGAGCACGCTGCGCACCTCGATGTTGTCGCTCAGCCCCGGTACGCCCGGTCGGAGCGTGCAGATGCCGCGCACGACGAGTCGCACGGGGACGCCGGCGCGCGACGCCTGGTACAGACCGTCGATGACGCCCTCGTCGACGAGGGAGTTCACCTTGAACGAGATGCCGGCGGGCCGTCCGGCCCGGTGGTGCTCGATCTCGCGACCGATGTGCTCCAGCAGGCCCTCGCGCAGGCCGGACGGGGCCACCATGAGGCTGCGGTACTCGCTCTGGTGGGCGAACCCCGAGAGGGCGTTGAACAGCTCGAGCAGGTCGTTGGTGATGTCGGGGTCGCTCGTCAGCAGCCCGAAGTCCTCGTAGAGGCGGGCGGTCTTGGGGTTGTAGTTGCCCGTGCCGAGGTGGGCGTAGCGGCGCAGCCCGTCGGGCTCGTCGCGCACCACGAGCGCCAGCTTGCAGTGCGTCTTCAGCCCCACCAGGCCGTAGACGACGTGGCAGCCGGCGCGCTCCAGCTTGCGGGCCCAGCGGATGTTGGCCTGCTCGTCGAAGCGGGCCTTGATCTCCACGAGCACGAGCACCTGCTTGCCCGCACGGGCCGCGTCGACGAGGGAGTCGATGATGGGGGAGTCGCCCGACGTGCGGTAGAGGGTCTGCTTGATGGCGAGCACGTGCGGGTCGGCGGCGGCCTGCTCGATGAAGCGCTGCACGCTCGTGGCGAAGGAGTCGTACGGGTGGTGCACGAGCACGTCGCGGCGACGCAGCGTGCCGAAGAGGTCGGCGGGGCTCGCGGTCTCGACCTCCGCCAGGTGCTCGTGGGTGCCCGGGACGAACGGGTCGAACTTCAGCTCGGGACGGTCGAGGTCGGCGATCTCGCCCAGGCTGCGCAGGTCGAGCGGACCCTGGAGACGGAACACCTCGTCCTGCCTGATGCCCAGCTCGGAGACGAGCAGGTCGAGCACCTCGGCGTCGATCGTCTCCTCGACCTCCAGCCGCACGGGCGGGCCGAAGCGGCGTCGCAGCAGCTCCTTCTCGAGCGCCTTGAGCAGGTTCTCGGCGTCGTCCTCCTCGACCTCGAGGTCCTCGTTGCGGGTCACGCGGAACGCGTGGTGGGCCACGATCTCCATGCCGGGGAACAGCAGGTCCAGGTGGGCGGCGATGACGTCCTCGAGGGGGACGTGGCGACCGTCGCTCGTCGGCATCCAGCGGTCGATGATCGGCGGGACCTTGACGCGCGCGAAGTGCTGCTTGCCGGTCTCGGGGTTGCGCAGCACCAGGGCGAGGTTCAGCGAGAGGCCGGAGATGTAGGGGAAGGGGTGGGCCGGGTCGACCGCCAGCGGCGTGAGCACCGGGAAGACCCGGTCGCGGTAGGTGGCGCTGACGTCGGCGCGCTCGCTCGGCGTCAGGTCGTCCCAGCGGACGAGGGCGATGCCCGCCTCGGCGAGCGCCGGCACGACGTCGGACGCGAAGGCACGTGCCTGCTCGATCATGAGGCCGTGGCTGGCCTCGAGGCTGCTGGCGAGCACGTCCTTGGGGTGGAAGCCGCTGGCCGAGGGCACGGCCACGCCGGCGGCGATGCGGCGCTTGAGGCCGGCGATGCGCACCATGAAGAACTCGTCGAGGTTGCTGGCGAAGATCGACAGGAAGCGCACGCGCTCGAGCAGGGGCAGCGAGGCGTCGTCGGCGAGCTCGAGCACCCGGGCGTTGAACGCGATCCACGACAGCTCTCGGTCGAGGAAGCGGTCCGCGGGCAGCTCGCCGTCGGCGGGGTCGAACGGCGGGTCCACGTCGAACTCGTCGGGTGATGCGGGTGTCTCGACCGCGGGGAGGTCCAGATCGGTGGTGTCCACACGTCGAGTGTCGCAAGCCCAGGTGAACAGTGCTTGAACGACGACGTGTGCCGGGCTCGACGGACGCCGACGTCGCGGCGGACACGGGGGTCATGGACCGACGTGGGGCGCTATGGTGCGCGCATGGTGTCGACGACGAAGCTGCTGGCGCTGGTGCAGGCCAAGGGCGCCCAAGGCCTCTTCTCCCTCCCCACGCCGGTGATCAGGCGGCTCGCCGGTCGGCCCCGCACCGTCGAGGGCCGCACGCTCGATCCGGAGATGCAGCTCCTCCTGCGGATCATGGGCCTGCAGGGCCCCGCCGTGGAGACCCTGTCGATCACCCGCGGCCGTCGCATGTACACCGAGGCCTTCCAGATGCTCGGCGGCGCCCAGCCGATCGGTGCGGTCACCGACCGCACCATCGACGGCCCCGGCGGACCGCTCGCCCTGCGCTTCTACACGCCCCGAGGACTCAGCGGCCGGTCCCCGGCGCTCGTGTACCTGCACGGCGGCGGCTGGGTCTACGGCGACCTCGACGCCTACGACGCCGTCTGCCGGTTCCTGGCCGAGGAGGCGCAGGTGCGGGTCGTCTCCGTCGACTACCGCCTGGCGCCGGAGGCGCAGTTCCCGGCCGGCTTCGAGGACGCGTGGGCCGCCTGGCGCTGGGTCACCGAGCACGCCACCGGCCTCGGCATCGAGCCGTCCGCCATCGCCGTGGGCGGCGACAGTGCCGGCGGCAACCTCTCGGCCCTCGTGGCGCAGCACGCCGCCCACGCCGACGACGTGGTCGCGCCGGCCTTCCAGCTGCTGATCTACCCGGCCACCGACTTCGTGGAGGAGCTCCCCAGCCGGACGCTCCTCGGCGAGGGGTACCTGCTCACGAAGGCCTTCATGGACCTGTGCTCCGACAGCTACCTGGCCGGTGACGAGGACCGGGCCGACGCGCGACTGTCCCCGCTGCGCCAGGACGCCACCGGAGCGGCACCCGCCTACGTCGTGACGGCGGGCTTCGACCCGCTGCGCGACGAGGGCACCGCGTACGTGGAGCACCTGCGGGCCGCCGGCGTCACGGTGGAGCACGTGGAGGAGCGCGGGCTCATCCACGGCTTCGCGAACATGGTGGGCATCGGTCGTTCCGCGCCGCGGGCCATGCGCCGGGCCGCCGCCGCGCTGCAGCGCGGTCTCAGCTGACGTCGGCGCCGCTCACGCGCGGGCGTAGAGCGTGTCGCGTGCGTGCTCGACGAAGCCGAGGCGACGGTAGACGGTGAGGGCGGCGTCGTTGTCGCCCTCGACGTAGAGGTCGACGGTCCGCAGGCCCCGTTCGTGCAGGTGGCGCAGACCGCGCGCGGTGAGGGCGGTGCCGAGCCCGCGGCCGTGCGCGGCCGGGTCGACCCCCACGACGTAGACCTCGCCGGTGTCCCCCTCGACCTTGGTCCAGTGGAAGCCGACGACCTCGCCCCGCTCGTCCTCCGCGACGAACAGGCCTGCGGGGTCGAACCACGGCTCGGCAGCGCGCCGCTCGAAGTCGGCGCGGTCCATGGCGCCCTGCTCGGGGTGGTGGGCGAACGCGCGCCCGTTCACCGCGACGACCGCGTCGGTGTCGTCGGGACGGAAGCCGCGCAGCGTGACGCCCTCGATCGCCCGCTCCTGGGGGGCCTGCTCGCCGAGCACGAGACGCAGGACCAGCAGGGTGCGCTCGGGCGTGAACCCGGCCGAGGCGGCCAGCGCCTGTGCGGCGGGCAGGTCGCCGTGCGCCCAGAGCCGACGTTCCCCGCGGTCGACCAGCTGGTCCAGGAGCGCCCGGCCGATGCCCTGTCGGCGGTGGTCGGGATGCACCACCAGCTCGGCGGGTGCGTCGGAGAAGGCGACCGCGGCCGCCACCTCGTCGCGCTCCAGCAGCACGCGGGGCTCGTCGCCCTCCCGCAGCGCGATGCGGGTCGCCTCGTTGAGGGGCTCCACGCCGTCGACGTCGGTGGCGGCACGGGCGAGGTCGGACAGGCTCATGCCTCCATGATGACGCGGGGTGCGAGACCCCGCGGCGCACCGGGTCCGTGGTCGGCGCGCCGCGGGGGTCAGCCGCGGTGCAGGTCGGCGAGCCGACGCAGCTGGTGGCCGACCTCCGCCGCCACCGCGCTCGCGAGCGCCTCCGGCGTGTCGTCCGCCGGCTCCGGCACCACGTGGTGCACGGTGCCGAGCTCGTGCAGGTCGAGCGCCGAGACCCGCTGCTGCTCGGCCATCTCGGGCGCGTGGTCGACGTCGCCGTGCACGATCGCGCTCGCACCCTCGGGCGGCAGGGGCGACAGCCACGCGTTCTCGGTGGCCACCACGACGTCGGCCGGCAGCAGCGCGAGCGCGCCGCCACCGCAGCCCTGGCCCAGCAGCACCGACACCGACGGGACGGTGAGGGTCGACATCGAGGCGATGCAGCGGGCGATCTCGCCGGCGATCGATCCTTCCTCGGCCTCGGGGGAGAGCTCGGCGCCCGGCGTGTCGATGACGGAGACGAGCGGCAGGCCCAGCTCCTGGGCCAGACGCATCCCGCGCCGTGCCTCGCGCAGCGCTGCCGGCCCCATGGGGTTGGCGGGCGTCTGGGTGGTGCGGTCCTGGCCGACCACGACGCACGGGACGCCGTCCAGGCGCGCCAGGGACACGAGCATCGCGCTGTCACGCTCGCCCTCGTCGGTTCCCTGCAGCCGCACGGTGGCGTCGCTGCCGTGCCGGAGCAGGTGGCGCACCCCGGCGCGTCCCTCGCCGCGGGTGAGCTCGATGGACTCCCACGTGCTCAGGCGACGTTCGGCGTCGGGCTCGCGACCCGGGCGGCGGTCCCGCGTGGACTCCGTTGCGGCGTCCACCAGGATGCCGAGGGCGCGGTCGACGACCATCGGCAGCTCGTCGTGCAGCACGACCTCGTCGATGATGCCCCGCTCGGCCAGGTTCTCGCTGACCTGGACGCCGGCCGGGAACGGCCGACCCTCCAGCAGCTCGTAGACCTTGGGCCCGAGGAAGCCGACGAGGGCGCCGGGCTCGGCCACCGTGACGTGCCCGAGCGAGCCCCACGAGGCGAACACGCCGCCGGTGGTGGGGTGCCGCAGGTGCACGAGGTAGGGCAGACCGGCCGCGCGGTGGTCCATGATCGCTCGGGAGATGTCGACCATGTGCACGAACGCGGGCGTGCCCTCCTGCATGCGGGTGCCGCCCGAGGCCGTGGAGGCGAGCAGGGGCAGGCCCTCGGCCGTGGCCCGGCGGACGGCGCTCGTGATGCGCTGGGCGGCGGCTCGACCGATGGATCCGGCGAGGAAGCCGAACTCGTTGAGCACGAAGGCCACGGGCCGGCCCTTCACGAGGCCCCGCCCGGTGATCACGGACTCGTCGGTGCCGGCCCGTGCCGCGGCCTTCTCGACCGCGGCGCGGTACTCGGGGGAGTAGCCCGAGACGTCGATCGGCTCGTCCCAGGACTCGTGGGACCCGGGGTCGAGCACGAGCTCCACCAGGTCGTGGGCGCCGATCCGCCCACCGCTCTGACGCTCGGTCATCGTTCTCCTTCGTCGATCCAGCGACGGACGGAGCCGCCGTGCTGGTCCAGCGTGGGGGGTGCCTGGTGGTCGGTGCGGGTCGTCTCGACCCCGCCGCCGTCGAAGAACCGCAACGGCGGACCCGGCAGCGTCACGCTACCCAGGGTCGCGTGCTCGACGTCGACGAGGAGCCCTTGGCTGTGGGTCTGGTCCCAGGCGTAGACCTCGTCGAGGGTGCGCACCTTGCCGGCGGGGATGCCGACCTCGGCGAGCCGCGCGAGCAGGTCCTCGGCCTTCCAGTCGGCGAAGACCTGCTCGACCAGCTCGACGACCTCCTCGCGACGGGCGACCCGCTCGGGGTTCGTCGCGAAGCCCTCGAGGTCGGGGTCGACGTCGAAGCCGGCGCAGAAGTCGTGCCAGAGGCCCTCGCTCCCGACGGCGATCTGCACGGCTCCGTCGGCGCAGCGGAACAGGCCGTACGGCGAGATGGACGCGTGGTGGTTGCCCTGCGCCCGGCCGACGGTGCCCGCGACGGTCCAGCGGGTCCCCTGGAAGCCGTGGACGCCGACCGTGGCGGCGAGCAGCGACGTGCGCACCACCTGGCCGCGGCCGGTCCGCTCCCGCTCGTGCAGCGCGGTCATGACGCCGTACGCGCCGTACATGCCGGCCAGGATGTCCGAGATCGGGGTGCCGACCTTCTGGGGATCGTCCGGCGAGGAGCCCGTGATGGACATCAGCCCGGCCTCGCCCTGGGCGATCTGGTCGTAGCCGGAGCGGCCCCCCTCGGGCCCGTCGTGCCCGAAGCCGGTGATCGAGAGCACCACGAGGCGGGGGTTGCGCTCGCACAGGCCGTCGAGGCCGAGCCCGAGACGCTCGAGCACGCCCGTGCGGAAGTTCTCGACCAGCACGTCCGCGCGGTCGACCAGGGCGAGGAAGACGTCGCGGTCGGCCTCGTCCTTGAGGTTGAGCGCCACCGACTCCTTGTTGCGGTTGGCCGACAGGAAGTAGGTCGACTCGCGCTGCCCGTCGGGGTCGGCCTCGTCGGCCGTGCCGACGTGCCCGTCGGCGTGGGGCCAGCGGAAGGGCGGACCCCATCCGCGGGTGTCGTCGCCGTGGCCGGGGGCCTCGATCTTGACCACGCGGGCGCCGAGGTCGCCCAGCATCATCGTGGCGTGCGGCCCGGCGAGAGCGCGGGAGAGGTCGACGACCAGCAGGTCCGAGAGCGGTCCGGAGCTCGTCATGTCAGGCCCCCCATCCCGGCAGCACGAGCGCGGCCCAGACGAGCAGCGGACCCACCAGCACCACGATCACGCTGTAGGTCAGGATCTGCTTGTAGTAGACCTGCTCGGTCACGGTGTCCGGCCGGTTCGCGAGCATGAGCGCGCCGTTCGTGGAGAACGGGCTCACGTCGACGATGGTCGAGCTGATGGCCAGGGCCGCGATGAACATGGCCGGGTGGATGCCGCCGTCGACGATGAGCGGGATGGCGATCGGCACGATCACGGGCAGCAGCGCGGTGGAGGACGCGAACGCCGAGACCACGCCGCCGACGTAGCAGAGGATCAGGGCGCCGATGGCCACGGCGCCGAGGCCGGCAGCCCAGCCACCGACGTACTCCGGCGAGCCGGCCTGCGTGAGGATCGCGGCGTACGTGCTGACACCGGCCACGAGCAGGACGGTCGGCCAGGCGATCTGGCTGACGGCGCCCTTGTGCTCCTGTGCCGACAGCATGGCGAGGATGACGGCGGCGGTGATGGCCACGAAGCCGATGTTCTTGTCGAAGGCGAGGGCCACGACGGCCACGCCCACGAAGGCGACGAGCGTGAGCACCTGGTCGGTGCGGACGCCCGTCGCGGCGGTGCCGGTGGGGGCGTCGACGCCGTAGCCGCGGGCGGTCACCTTCGCGCCACCGGTGTGCAGGTCGGCGGTCAGGGTGTCGTCGTCGCCGGGCTCGATGCGCTGCGACATGAGGCGGCGACCACCGAGGGCGAAGAACAGGATGGCGGCCATGACCAGGTTGACCACGAGGCTGGCGAGGAACACCGTCATCTCGCTGACGGGCAGGCCGTTCTCGCGCATGACCGAGTTGGTGATGGTGCCGTAGATGCTGATGGGGGAGAAGCCGCCGCCCTGGGCGCCGTGCACGACGAACATGCCCATCATGAGCGGGCTGATCTTGTACTTGCCGGCGAAGCCGAGCGCGATGGGGCCGATGATGGCGCAGGCCGCGGGGCTCGCTGCGCCGATGGACGTCAGGAGCGCGGTGACCGCGAACATGACCCACGGGATCAGCGCGACGCGCCCGCCGACCGCCTTCACGGCGGTGGTGACGATGAGGTCGACGGTGCCGTTGTTCTTCGCGATCGCGAAGAGGTAGGTGACGCCGATCAGGGTGAGGATCAGGTCGCCGCTCACTCCGGCGAGGATCTCCTTCTCGTCGAGGTCGAGCGCGTACATGCCGACGAGCCACGCGGCCACGTAGGCCAGGGCTCCCATGTTGATCGGCAGCAGCGTGCCGATGACGAACAGCGCGACGAGCGCGATGATCGCGATGAGTTCCGGTCCCATGGCGGGAGCCTCCTGTGCAGTCGTGACGAGGGTCGTGTGACGGGAGTCACCCCCGATGGATCAGTGGCCTAGCCAATAGTCATCTGAGCCGATTGTCAATACCCTGGCTCCATGGCTTCCCCGAACGACGGCCTCCGACCGGTCGCGCGCCCCCGCCTCTACGAGCAGGTGGCCGAGCAGATCGCCACGTGGGTCGCCGACAACGGGCTCGGCGCCGGCGACCGTCTCCCGCCCGAGCGCGACCTCGCCACGCGCCTCGGCGTCAGCCGCGCCACGGTCAGCCAGGCGCTCGTCGCGCTCGAGGTCGTCGGCGCCGTCACGGTGCGCCACGGCGACGGCGCGATCCTCACGGGGGGCTCCGGGGTCCGGCGCATCACCGAGGCGATCCGCGAGCACGCCCAGCGGCTGCCCGACGTCATCGACGCCCGCGACGCGCTCGAGACCAAGATCGCCGCGCTCGCCGCGCAGCGCCGCAGCGACGCCGACGCCGACGCCATCGACGCCGCGCTCGACGGCATGGAGGCCGACATCGACGCCGGCGGTCGCGGCGTCGCCGGCGACGAGCAGTTCCACGCCGCCGTCACCGCCGCCGCGCACTCGACGTTGCTGGCCCGCATGATGGCCGAGATCAGCGAGCTCGTGCTCGAGACCCGCATCGAGTCCCTCGGCCAGCCCGGCCGGCCCCGCGACTCGCTCGCCGCCCACCGACGGATCGCGGCCGCCATCCGCGCCGGCGACGCCGACGAGGCGGCGCGAGCCATGCACGACCACGTCGAGCAGGTCAGCGACGTCGCGATCCTGCGCGAACCACCCGCGTGAGCGCGGGGGAGGTC
Organism: Aeromicrobium sp. Leaf289; assembly: GCF_001423335.1. Lineage (NCBI taxonomy): Bacteria > Bacillati > Actinomycetota > Actinomycetes > Propionibacteriales > Nocardioidaceae > Aeromicrobium > Aeromicrobium sp. Leaf289. The sequence continues at coordinate 30,434 of NZ_LMNK01000005.1, forward strand.
GCCGCGATCGTCGCGGCGGGCTTCGGTGCGGGCATCGCCACCGCGTCGATCGGCGTGGCGTCCCTGGTGAGCTTCCCGGTCCTCGTGGCGCTCGGCGTCCCGCCCGTCACGGCCAACGCCTCCAACACCGTGGGACTGGTGCCGGCCGGGCTCAGCGGGTCCTTCGGCTACCGCCGCGAGCTCTCCCTGCACCCTCGCGTGACCGCGACCGTGCTCGGGCTCAGCGGCCTGTTCGCCGTGGTCGGCGCGCTCCTGCTCCTGCGGCTCCCCTCCTCGGTGTTCGAGTCGGCCGTGCCCTGGCTCATCCTCTTCGCCTGCTCGCTGGTGGCCACGCAGCCGCTCATCTCGCGACGGGTCCGGTCCCGGCGGGGCCCCGACCATGTGACCGGCCCGCCGCGGGTGGGCGCCGGCGTGGGGCTCGGCACCGCGGCGTGCGGGGTCTACGGCGGCTACTTCGGCGCCGGGCAGGGCGTCATGATGATCGCCGTGCTGGCCTTCGGGCTGGAGCTGCCGATGGCCGTGATCAGCGCACTGCGCACGGCCGCGATCCTCGCGTCCAACCTCGTCGCGACCGCGATCTTCGTCTTCGTCGCACCCCTGGACTGGACCGTCGTGCTCCTGCTCGGGGCCGGGTCCGTCGGCGGCGGCTACGTCGGGTCGATCATCGGTCGACGCCTGCCCGACCTGGTCCTGCGTGCGCTCGTCGTGGCCTCCGGCGTCACCGTGGCCGCCCTGATGCTGCGGGGCTGACCTGCCGCGCGTCGTGGTCCGTCAGGCGCGGGCACCCGGACCCGGGACCCTGGAGGCGGGCTGCGAGGGACGCTCCTCGGTGTCGGGGGTGGTGGCGACGAAGCGGTAGCCGACGTTGCGCACGGTACCGATGAGCGTCTCGTGCTCGGTGCCCAGCTTGGCGCGGAGTCGACGCACGTGGACGTCGACCGTGCGCGTGCCGCCGAAGTAGTCGTAGCCCCACACCTCCTGCAGCAGCTGCTGGCGGGTGAACACCCTTCCGGGGTGCTGGGCGAGGAACTTGAGCAGCTCGAACTCCTTGAAGGTGAGGTCGAGCGTGCGGTTCTCGAGCTTGGCGGTGTAGGTGGCCTCGTCGACGACCAGGCCGCTGGAGGCGATGAGGTGGGAGTCGTCGTCGCCGTCCTGGCCGGCGGCCACGCGTCCCATGGCGAGGCGGAGGCGTGCCTCCAGCTCGGCGGGTCCTGCCGTGGTGAGGATGACGTCGTCCATGCCCCAGTCCGAGGCGGCGACCGCGAGGCCGCCCTCGGTGAGGATCAGCACGAGCGGGCACTCGATGCCGGTCGTGCGGATGACCCGGGTGAGGCTGCGCACCTGGGCGAGGTCGTGGCGACCGTCGACGAGGACCGCGTCGGACGGTGGCGCGTCGATCAGCGCGCTCGCCTCGGCGGGGAGGATCTTGACGTGGTGGGGCAGCAGCGCGAGCGCGGGCAGCACCTCCACCGAGGACTGGGTGCTCTTGGTCAGGAGCAAGAGGTGCGACACGAGGTCCCTCCGTCGTTCTGCCGCGGGCGCGGTGCCCGCCGCACGCAGGTGGTACCGGTCCGGAGCGTCACCCCGAGGGGACCGCCTGCGTCAGTGCTTCCGTGCTTCTTCCGTGCGGATGGTGCTGGTTATGACAAGAGGCCAGGTGATGTCACCGTGGCCTCGTCGCATGGTCGAGAATAGTGCATGTGTCGGACGAATCACCAGAAGGTGTCGCGGAAGAGAACGACGTCACACTCGCCGCTGCGAGCGGTCGTGACGGCGTCACGGTGCGCTACTGGGCTGCCGCGCGTGCCGCCGCGGGTGTCGAGACGGAGACCGTCGTCGGCGCCACGCTGGCCGAGGTCGAGGCCGCCGTGGTGCGACGACGACCGGGGGACCGGCGCTTCTCCGACGTCCTGGGCATCTGCTCCGTGCTCGTCGGCGAGGTACCGGTCGGGGGTCGCGACCACGCCGACGTCGCGCTCGAGCCGGGGTCGCTGGTCGAGTTCCTGCCCCCCTTCGCCGGTGGCTGAACCGGCCGCGGGGCACCGGCCGGTTTGGCATCATGCTGTGGTGCCCCGCCTCGTGTCGTCGCTGCTGTCGACCGCGCTCGCGGGGCTGCTCGCTCTCGCCGTGACCACGGGCGAGCTGTGGCTGGTCGCCGCCGGCGTCCTGCTCGTCCAGGTCCTGGTGGCCGCGGCCCCACCCTCGGCGGGCCTGGAGCAGGTCCGTTCGGGCTCGTTCGTGCCGGTCGCGGCCGGCAGCCTGGTGGCCACCGGTCTGGCCCTCGACCCGAGCCTGCTCGCCGGGACCTCCGGCACGCGGGCGGCCCGCGACGCGCTCCTGTCGTCCGGCGTCCTCGCGGGCGTCCTCGCCGGGGTGGCGGTCGTGGTGGCCCTCGCCTGGTTCACCCAGATGCTGCGCCGCGACGGCCGGGAGCACCTCGTCCGCTCCGCCGCCGCGACGGTGACGCTCGGCGTCCTGGCCACGCTGGCTGCCGGCTGGGTGGCCGCAGCGCGGGCGTCCCTGTCGACCGACGTGGTCCTCATGGCCGGCGTCGGGCTGTCGGTCGCCGTGCTCGTCTGGGCCGCGCCGGGCGACCGCGTGGTGCTCGCGTCGGTGGCCGTCCTGGCCGGGGCAGGTGCGGGAGCGGCCGTCCCGCTCGTCGTCGACGGGTCCGGCACGTGGGTCCTCGGCACGGCCGTCGGCGCGGGTGCGGCGCTGTGCGCCCTGCTGGGCCAGGTGGTCGGCCGTGCCTGGACCGCCGGTGGGACGACGTCGGGGCCGGAGCTCTGGGTGTTCCCGGCGGCGCTCTCGGTGGCCCTGGCGGCCCCGGTGGCGCACCTGGGCGCCCAGCTCGCGGTCCTCGTGGTCTGATCCGGACGTGGTCCGTCCACGTAGCCTGGGCGGGTGACCGGTGCCCTCGTCCTCGTCGCCGCCCTGGTGGCCACGGCCCTGCTCGCCCTCGTGATGCAGCGGCGCAACGGCCGGTTCACGAGCCGTCCCGCGGCCGCCACGGAGGGCGCCGCCGACCCGGTCGAGCCCGGTGGGTCGGGCGAGCTCGCGGACGTCCCGCGCGTCACGGCCGACGAGATCGGTGCGGCGCTGGGCGACCGGCTCACGCTCGTCCAGTTCTCCAGCGCCTTCTGCAGCCCGTGCCGCGCCACCCGGGCCCTGCTCACCGACGTCGTCTCGACCCGGGCCGACGTCGCGCACGTGGAGGTCGACGCGGAGTCCCACCTCGACCTGGTCCGAAGGCTGAACATCCTGCGCACGCCCACCGTGCTCGTCGTCGATGCCGACGGCGTGGTGCTGAGCCGCGCGTCCGGTCTCCCGCGTCGGGACCAGGTGGTGGCGGTCCTCGACGCCTGACGCGCCTCGCTGACACTCTCGGTCTCCGCGGGCAACCCGTCCATTTTGTGAGACGGCTGTCCGTCATGCGAGACAGAAAGCAGGGTCGCAGCCGCTCGCGGCCTACGCTGGTCCCATGACCGGCTCGACGAACCTGACGCGGCGCCTCGCGGTGGACCACTGCCGCACGCGCTCCGCGCTCTGTCGTCCTCGCTGATCGACCGCGCGAGCACCCACCCGCGGTCACGAGCCGACCTGTCCCGGCCGACGTCGACCCCTGCGGTCGCGCGCGCCTCCCTCCTCCAGGAGTTCCTCATGTCACGTCCCACGCACGTGGACCCGCGCGGCCAGCGCTTCGCCGCGGCGATCACGTCGGTCGTGCTGGCGCTGGCCCTGGTCCTGCCGACCTCGGCCGCCGTCGTCCTGCTCGCCGCGCAGGGCATCGTGTTCGCGATCGGCGCGAGCGGTCACCTGCACCGTTCGCCGTACGCGGTCGCCTTCGCGCGGCTCGTCCGACCGCGCATCGGCCCGCCGGCCGAGCCCGAGGACGCCCGCCCTCCGCGGTTCGCGCAGACGGTCGGCCTCGCGTTCGTGGCCGTCGCCCTCGTGGGCTTCGTCTCCGGAGCGGACGCCGTGGGCTACGCCGCCACGGCTCTCGCCCTCGTGGCCGCGCTCCTCAACGCGGCCGTCGGCTTCTGCCTCGGCTGCGAGCTCTACCTGCTCGCGCGTCGCGCCACCGCGTCGCGCCAGCCCGCCTGACCACCACCCACCCCGACCACACAGCCCCATCCCCACGCCCAGTGGGTCAACACACGGAGGTATCACCATGAGCCGCGACACCGCGCTCGTCACCGCAGACTGGGTCGAGGAGCACCTCGACGACCCCAAGGTCGTCCTCATCGAGGTCGACGAGGACGCCGAGGCCTACGACAAGGGCCACATCCCCGGCGCCATCAAGCTGGACTGGAAGAAGGACCTCCAGGACGGCGTGCGCCACGACTTCATCTCCAAGGAGAAGCTCGAGGAGCTGCTCTCGAGGAAGGGCGTCGCCAACGACGACACCGTCGTCTTCTACGGCGGCAACAACAACTGGTTCGCCGCGTACGCCTACTGGTACCTGACCTACTACGGCCACGAGAACCTCCGTCTGCTCGACGGTGGCCGCAAGAAGTGGGAGCTCGACAGCCGCGAGCTGAGCGCCGACGTCCCGGACCGCCCGGCCACCACGTACACCGCACAGGAGCCGGACGAGTCCGTGCGCGCCTACCGCGACGAGGTCATCGAGGCGATCGGCACGAAGAACCTCATCGACGTCCGCAGCCCCGACGAGTTCGCCGGACGCCTGCTCGCCCCGGCGCACCTGCCGCAGGAGGCCGCGCAGATCGCCGGTCACATCCCCACGGCCGGCAACGTCCCGTGGAGCAAGGCCGCCAACGACGACGGCACCTTCAAGAAGGACGAGGAGCTCAAGGAGCTCTACGCCCAGGCCGGCCTCGACGAGGGCAAGGACACCATCGCGTACTGCCGCATCGGTGAGCGCAGCTCGCACACGTGGTTCGTGCTCAACGAGATCCTCGGCTACCCGAACGTCAAGAACTACGACGGCTCGTGGAGCGAGTACGGCTCGTTGCGGGGCGTCCCCGTGGCGATCGGCGACGAGCGCGGGGAGGCCTGACATGTGCGGAGCGATCAAGGGCGGACCCAGCCTCGAGGGTGTCGACGTCGCGAACCAGGCCGTCATCCAGGGCGTCGTCGTCCGCGGTGACGAGCCGGTCGGCAACGCCTACGTGCGTCTCCTCGACCGCACCGGCGAGTTCACCGCCGAGGTCCCGACCTCGGCGACCGGCCAGTTCCGGTTCTTCGCCGGCCCCGGCGAGTGGACGCTGCGCACGCTCGCGCCGCGCTCGGAGGCCGTCGATCTCGCGGTCGCGGCCGCGGTCGGCGTGGTCGCCGACGTGGTCGTCGACATCGACCGGGTGCCCGTGCACGTCTGAGTCACGCACCACGGCTCGACCCGAGAGACCCCGGACCTGCCGGTCCGGGGTTTTTCGCGTCCTCGGGCGTGACCTTCCGGCACCGAGCGTCGTTCTACCGTCGAGCACGCTCCTCCACGGGGCCGCGTGCGCGTGGGATCCGTCACCGCCTGGGAGTGTCATGAAGAAGATCGTCGCGACTCTGGTCGCCTCCGCGCTGGCCGCGTTCGCCCTCGTGGCAGCGGTCCCTCCCGCCTCGGCGGCCGGCCTCGCCTCGGCCGACGCGCCCTACCCGCCCACCGTCTGCGACCTGCAGCTGTCGAAGACGCGGGTCGCCCCCGGTGAGACGTTCACCGCGACGGTCACGGCGGACCAGCCCACGATCATCACGGTCAGCTACGAGGACCAGTCGTTCAGCGAGGACGACACGACGAAGCTCGTGGCGACCTTCACGGCACCGGCCGCCTCCAGCACCCGGAGCACCCAGGTCGTCGCGACGTGCGGCGACCTCGGCGCCGTGAGCGCCGAGGTGCTCGTCGTGGTCGGTGGTGGCGACGACGGCGACGCCGCGGCCGACGCGGACGCCGACGCCGGCGACGCGGCCGGCATCCTGCCCGGCACCGGTGGCACCGACCTCTGGCTGCTGGTGCTCGGTGCACTGCTCGTGCTCGCCGGCATCGGCGCCGTGGTCCAACGCCGCCGCAGCAGCTGACCCGTCGTGGCGTCGCCACGCTTCCTGCCCGAGCGGTACGACCGGGCAGGGTGGGTCCGGCTGGGTCTGGCCGTGACGGGAGCGGTGCTCACGGTCTGCGTCGTGGTCCTGGCCTGGCAGGGGGTGCGCGCAGCGATCCTGCTGTCGCGGGCGAGCGACCAGTCCCAGCTGCTCCTGGCCCAGGTGGCGCAGGGCGACGCGGACGGTGCGCGGCAGACGTCGGCGGTCCTGACCGACGCCGCGGGCCGCGCGCACGCCTCGACGGATGGTCCGTTGTGGGCGGTGTTCTCCCACGTCCCGATCGTCGGTGACGACGTCGACGCCGTGCGCGTGGTCGCGCGCGAGGTCGACCGGGTCGCCACCCAGGCCGTGCCCACGATCGTCGACGTCACCGCCCAGGTGGGGCTCGACGCGTTCTCGCCGCGCGACGGACGGGTCGACATCGCGAACCTCGAGGCCGTGGCACCGCGCCTGGCCGGCCCGCGCGAGGCCCTCGAGCGCGCTGCACGCGGCGTGGGCGAGATCGAGCCGCAGAAGGTCGCGGGCCGGCTCCAGGCGCCGGTCCGCCGCCTGCAGGGCTCCCTGACCAGCGCCGCGTCGGCCGCACGCGTCGCGGACACCGCGGCCGCGCTGCTGCCGGAGATGCTGGGCGGGAGCGAGCGCCGCCGCTACCTCCTGCTCATCCAGAACAACGCCGAGATCCGCTCGCTCGGCGGCATCCCGGGATCGTTCGCCGTCATCGAGGCCGATCGCGGCAAGGTGCGCATGCGCACGCAGGGCTCGGCCATCGACGTGCCGCCGATCGACAGGCCGCGTCTGACGGTGCCGGAGGACCAGCTCGGTGCCGTGCCGGTGACCGCCGCGACGGACCTGCGCAACACGACCGCCGTGCCCGACTTCCCCGAGGCCGCGGCCTTCGCGAGCTCCCTCGTGGGCGAGGAGCTCGACACGCGCTTCGACGGCGTCGTGTCCGTCGACCCGGTGACGCTGGGCTACCTCCTGCAGGGGCTCGGGCCGGTGACGCTCGAGGACGGCACGCGGCTCACGGCCGAGAACGCCGTCGACGAGCTGCTCAACGGCGTCTACCGCCGCTACGCCACCGACCTGCTCGGGCAGGACGCCGTGTTCGAGGACGCCGCCCGCCGCATCTTCGACGCGTTCGTGGACGGGCAGGGCGCCACCCAGCCCGTGCTCGAGGCCCTCGTGCAGGCCAGCGTCGACAACCGGGTCCTCGTGTGGTCGGCTGACGAGTCCGAGCAGCGCCGCATCCGTTCCACGGGCGTCGCGGGTGCGCTCCCGCAGACGCGGGACCGGGCCCACGTGGGCGTGTACGTCGACGACAGCAAGGGCGCGAAGCTGCAGTACTACCTCGACGCGTCGTCCACGCTGCGCTCCGTGCGGTGCGTCGACGACCGGGCGCAGGTGCTCACGCTGCGCACCACGCTCACCTCCACGGTCCCCGACACCGCGCTCCCGATCTCCATCACGGGGCTCGAGCTCCCGGGACTGCGTCCGGGGGACCAGCGGCTCTCCGTGCGGGTCGTGGCACCGGCCGGCGGCGTGTTCGAGCGCGTGCGGCTGGCCGACGTCGAGCGGACACCGTCGGGCGGGCGGATCGGCGACCGTCGGGTGACGGTCGTCCCCGTGACCCTGCGACCCGGGGAGTCGGTCGACCTGGAGGTCCAGGTGCGCACGGGCGAGGGGCAGACGAGCGACGCGGTGCTCACGACCACGCCCGGCATCGAGGCCGGCGCGAACGACGTCCGGGTCCGCTCGGCCTGCGGCTGAGCCGGCGCGTCAGCCGATCTGGTCCTCGTCGGCGAGCTGGTCGTCGGGGTACTTCTCCAGGTACTCGTCCATGCGGTCCTCGCGCAGCGCGGTGAACAGCTCGGCGTTCTTGGCCTCGTCGAGCCTGACGATGCTGCCGACGACCGGGATGGTCTCGGTGGTGGCCACCGGAGCCGTGAGGAACGTGACGTCGTCGGACCCGGTGCCGCGCAGCGAGAGCGCGAGCGCACGCATGTCGCCCGGGTCCCAGCCGGCGTCGACGGTGAGGTTCTTGGTGACCGCGGTGAGGGTGCGGGTCAGCTTGATGGGGTTGCTCATGGTGTCGCGCGCGAGCATCTTCTTCATGAGCGACCGCAGGAAGTTCTGCTGGCGGGCGATGCGGTCGAAGTCGCCGCGGAGCAGGCCGTAGCGCGTGCGCACGTAGGCGAGGGCCTTCTTGCCCTCGAGGGTCTGCTCGCCGGCCTCCCACTGGACCTTCTGCTTGGGGTCGTAGAACGGCCGGGGGATGTAGACGGGCACGCCGCCGACGGCCTTGGAGAGGCTCTTGAAGCCGTCCCAGTCGATGATCGCGAGGTGCCGCATGCGCAGGTCGGTGAGGTTCTCGACGGTCGAGATCGCACCGTTCGGGCCGAACTCCGCGAAGGCGTCGTTGATCTTCTGCGTCGACTGCTTGGTGCCGGTCTCGTCGTAGATGTCGGTGTAGGTGTCACGCGGGATCGAGACGAGGTAGACCTTCTTCCGGTCCGACGTGATGTGCGCGATCATCAACGTGTCGCTGCGGTACTTGCCGGCCGGCCACGACCCGGAGGCGGCGTCCTCGGCCAGCGTCGTGTCCTCGGCGCCCTCGACCTTCTTGCCCTTGTCGGAGCCCAGCAGCAGGATATTGAGCGCCTTGCCCTTGTCGGGATCGGGGCGGTCGGCTTCCTTCAGCTTGTTCTCGACCCGCCCGACGTTGCCCAGCTGGGCGTTGAGGTAGTAGGCGTACGCGGTGCCCGTGCCGAGGACGAGGACGAGGGCGCCGACGACACCCACGACCAGCTTGCGGTGCCGGCGGTGGAAGGGGACGCCGCCGGCGCGACGCTTGCCCTTGACTTCGCGGCGCGCTCGCTTCTCGCGACGCGACATGGCACTCCCGTTCGATGTTCTGGTGGGGTCAGGACGACGGCGCCGGGGCACGTTCGCCGACGCCGATTCGAGAATCCTACGTCCTTCACCTGAAAGGACGGTCAGAATGCGAAGGCGCTACAGCTCGAGCAGGACGGTGAACGGCCCGTCGTTGACCGAGCGGACCTGCATGTCGGCACCGAAGCGGCCGGTGGGGACCGTCGTGCCCAGGGCCCGCAGGGCGGCACAGAACTCGTCGTACAGCGGCTCGGCCACGGCGCCCGGTGCGGCGGCCGTCCACGTGGGACGCCGCCCCTTGCGCGCGTCGCCGTAGAGCGTGAACTGGCTGACGACGAGGACCGCGCCGCCGGTGTCGGCGACCGAGACCTCGTCGTGCAGGATGCGCAGGCCGTGCACCTTCCGCGCGAGCGCGTCGGCCTTCTGCACGGTGTCGTCGTGGGTGACGCCGAGCAGCACGAGGAGATGGTCGGCGTCCGCGTCGGTGCCGCCCACGGAGCCGACGACCTCGCCGTCGACGACGACCGAGGCCTCGCTCACCCGCTGGACGACCGCACGCACGTCGGCAGGTTAGCGCGCGTCGATACGATGGACCCCATGGCCTTCGAGATCCCCGCCGACCTCCACCCCGACGTCGCGCCCCTGGCCTGGTTGCTCGGTACCTGGCACGGCAACGGGCGTGGCGACTACCCGACGATCGAGCCCTACTCCTTCGAGCAGGACGTCGTGCTCGCCCACGACACCCGGCCCTTCCTGCACTACTTCAGCCGGTCGTGGGTCACCGACGAGTCCGGCGAGCGGATCGGCCCCGGCGACCTCGAGACCGGCTTCCTGAGGCCTGCCGGTCTCGTGGAGGGCGGCAAGGGCATCAACGTCGAGCTGGTCCTCGCGCACCCCACCGGGTACGCCGAGGTCTGGTACGGCGTCGCCGAGGGACCCCGCATCACGCTCGCGACCGACATCGTCGCCCGCACCCAGTCGGCGGCGGAGTACACCGCCGGCCAGCGCATGTACGGCCTGGTCGACGGTTCGCTCATGTACGCGATCGACAAGGCCGCCGAGGGCCAGACCATGCAGTCGCACCTGTGGGGGAAGCTCGCCCGTGTCTGAGCCGCAGCCCGACCCCGCCGCCGCGGACGACCTCGCCCCGGCGCGGCGCCGCAGCCCCCTGCTCGACCTCGAGGGTGCCGTCGAGGCCGACCGCCCCGACCACGGGGTCGCGGCCCACTACGGCGAGCTCACCGTCGAGCAACGTCGTCTCGAGAAGGGCGACGGCTTCGTCGACCTCTCGCACCGGGACGTGCTGACGGTCACCGGCCCCGACCGGCTCACCTGGCTGCACTCGCTCACGACCCAGCACCTCGAGCGGCTCGAGCCCGGGCTGGCCACCGAGGGGCTCGTGCTCACCCCTCAGGGCCGCATCGAGCACGCGTTCGAGGGCGTCGACGACGGCACCACCTTCTGGGCGCACACCGAGCCCGGCGCCGGCGCGGCGCTCGTCACGTTCCTGGACCGCATGCGGTTCATGACGCGGGTCGAGGTCGCCGACGTCACCGCCACCCACGCCGTCGTGGGGCTGCACGCCGCCGAGCAGGACGGCGGGGGCGCGCGATGGGCCATCGAGCCGCGCGACACGGTGGCCTCGTGGCCCCAGCGGTACGGCCGCCCGGCAGGGACGTGGGCCTGGGAGGCCCTGCGCATCGCATCCGGGACGCCACGCTTCGGCGTCGACACCGACGACCGCACGATCCCCAACGAGGTCGGGCTGCTCGAGCGGGCCGTCCACCTCGACAAGGGTTGCTACCGGGGCCAGGAGACCGTCGCCCGCGTGCACAACCTGGGCCGGCCGCCGCGTCGGCTGGTCCTGCTGCACCTCGACGGCTCGCCCGACCGGCTGCCCGCACCCGGCAGCGCCGTGGAGCGCTCCGACGAGCCGGGCAAGGCGGTCGGCGTGCTCGGGTCGCGCGCCCTGCACCACGAGCTCGGTCCCATCGGTCTGGCCCTCGTCAAGCGCTCGGTCCCGGTCGACGCCGCGCTGGTCGTCGACGGTGTGGCCGCAGGACAGGAGCCCGTGGTCGACCCCGAGGTGGGGCTGCACGTCCGACCGCGGTCGGGCCCCTGAGGTGGGCGCCCGTCCCGAGCGCAGTCGGTGGAGCATCCTCGCGGTGTGCACGGCCAACGTGTGTCGTTCGCCCCTCATGGAGCTGCTCCTGAAGGAACGACTCGACCCGTCCACCTTCGAGGTCGCCAGCGCCGGGGTGATGGGCTGGCGCGACGCGCCCGTCGACAGCATGGTGCGCCTCGAGCTCGCCCGGCTCGAGATCGACGGCTCCGACTTCCGTTCGCAGCCGCTGGAGGTGCGCCACGTCCGGGGCGCCGACCTCGTGCTGACCGCCACCAAGGAGCACCGGTCCGCCGTGCTGGAGCTCGACCCCGGTGCCCTGCGCAAGACCTTCACGCTGCTCGAGTTCGCGGCGCTCGTCGAGGGGCACGAGGCGACGCAGCTGCCCGAGCTCGTCGCCGACGCGGCCCGCCGCCGCAGCACGGGACCGGCGCGCGCCGACGTGCCGGACCCCTTCCGGCGCTCACCGGCGGTGCACCGCAGCACGGCCGACCTGATCGACGACGCGACGGCGTCGATCGCGCGCACGCTGTCGCTGCTGCAGCCGGCCTGACGCCGGCGACATAGTCAGCGCCGACGTCGGCGCGAGGACTTCCCCTGGGCGTACTCGTACCCGTAGCCGTAGCGGCCGGCGGCCCGGCGGGGCGTCATGGAGAGCACGCTGCCGAACAGCTTCGCGCCGACCGTGTCGAGCCGGTCGACCGCGGCGCGCACCTGGTCGTGCCCGGTGCGTCCGTGGCGCACCACGAGCAGCGCGCCGTCGGCGAGCAGCGACAGGATCGCGGCGTCGGCGACCGGCAGGAGGGGCGGTGCGTCGATCAGCACGACGTCGTAGCGCTGGCGCAGGTCGGCGACGAGGCGCTCCATGGCACCGGTCTGCACGATCTCGGCCGGGTTCGGCGGACGGGCGCCGCTCGCGAGGACGTCGAGCCCGGGGACCTCGGTCTCCTGCAAGGCCTCGTCGAGGTCGACACGGCCCACCAGCACCGTCGTCAGGCCGACGGTGCTCTCCAGGCCGAACGACTCCGCGAGCTGGGGCCGGCGCAGGTCGCCCTCGACCAGCGCGACCCGCAGGCCCGACTGCGCGAGGGCGATGGCGAGGTTGCAGGCGGTGGTCGTCTTGCCCTCGGCCTCGACGGCACTGGTGACGGCCACGACGGTCCGGTCGTGGTCGACGTCGACGAACTGAAGGTTGGTGCGCAGGATGCGCACCGCCTCGGCGCGGGGGTGCTGAGGGGACAGCGAGGTGAGCAGGGGGGAGTCGTGCGCGGCCCGGTCGTGCGCGATCGCGCCCAGCACGGGTGAGCCGGTGGCCGCCTCGAGGTCGTCGGTGGTGGCGATGCCCCGGTCGGTCGACTGGCGCCACCGAGCCACGGCCAGGCCGATCAGCAGGCCCGCGAGCAGCCCGCCGAGCAGGTAGGGCCACCGCGTCGGCTCCACGGGCGAGGCGGAGCCCGAGCCCGGGTCGATCACGAGCGTGGTCTCGCGCTGTGCGGCGTCGAGGTCCTCCTGCTTCGTGGCGAGCCAGGTGGTGAACTCCTCGGCGACCTGTCCGGCGGCCTCGCGCGCGTCGGCCAGGCTGTCGTCGCGCACGGTGACCTTCAGGATCGTGCTGTCGCCGACCACGCCGGAGGTGACGTCGTCGCGGGGGATCGGCGTGGTGCCGAGCGCCTCGCCGGCGCGGCCCACGAGCGCGGGTCCGCCCAGGATCCGACCGTACGACTCGAGCGTCCGGGCCGAGAGCGTGCGGGCGGGCACCTCCTCGGTGCCGACGGGCGGCTCGACGAGGACCTCGGCCGAGGCCTCGTAGCGCGGTGTGATGCCGGACACGAGCAGCTGCCCCGCCACGGCACCCAGCACGCCGAGGACCACGACCAGGATCCACCGTGAGCCGAGGGAACGACGGGGGGTCGGCGTCGGCATCGCGCACCGTCTCCTTGCTGGCTGGGGGATGGGCGGGCCTGCTGAGGGTCCTTCTCGGGTCGCCGGGATTGGTCTCGGGGGCACCGGTACGGAACACTATCGCTTGCACCCTGCGTCACGACGGGGTTCCCCCGTCTCGCAGTCAGCACCAGGAGTCCCATGAACGACGACGTACCCGCGCCCGCGACCCCCGACGACACCGTCCCCGGCGAGCCTGCTCCCGACGACACCGTCCCTGGCGAGCCTGCTCCCGGCGGCACCGGTCCCTTCGAGGCCGGCCCTGTCGAGACGAGCCCTGTCGAGACCAGCCCTGCGGAGACCGTGGTCGAGCCGGCCCCCGACCAGCCGGTCGCGCCGACTCGGCCGTTCTCCGACCTCGGTCTCGACGACGAGCTCGTGCAGGTCCTCGAGCGCCTCGGCTACGAGACCCCCACGCCGATCCAGGAGGCGGCCGTGCCGGCCCTCCTGGCCGGTCGTGACGTCGTCGGTCTCGCCCAGACCGGTACCGGCAAGACGGCCGCGTTCGCCCTGCCGATCCTGCAGAAGATCGACCCCGACCGTGCCTCCACCCAGGCGCTGGTGCTGGCTCCCACCCGTGAGCTCGCGCTCCAGGTGTGCGAGGCCATGACGTCGTACACGCCCAAGGGGCGTCGGATCCGGGTGCTGCCCGTGTACGGCGGCCAGGGCTACGGCGCCCAGCTGGCGGGCCTCGAGCGCGGCGCCCACGTCGTCGTCGGCACGCCCGGCCGCGTGATGGACCACCTCGACCGCGGCAGCCTCGACCTCACCGGTCTCGACCACCTCGTCCTCGACGAGGCCGACGAGATGCTGGCGATGGGGTTCGCCGAGGACGTGGAGCGGATCCTCGCCGACACCCCCGAGTACAAGCAGGTGGCGCTGTTCTCGGCCACGATGCCGCCGGCGATCCGACGCCTGGCCAAGCGCTACCTCCACGACCCGGCCGACATCGCGACGCCGCAGGCGCGCTCCTCCACGAGCACGGTGCGCCAGCGCTGGATCCCGGTCTCGCACCACGCGAAGCTCGACGCGCTCACGCGCCTGCTGGAGGTCGAGAGCGGCGACGGGATGATCATCTTCGTCCGCACCAAGTCGGCCACCGAGGAGCTCGCCGAGCGTCTGCGGACGCGCGGCTTCTCGGCTGCCGCCATCAACGGCGACCTCGCCCAGGCCCAGCGCGAGCGCACGGTCAACGCCCTCAAGTCGGGTGCGCTCGACATCCTGGTGGCCACCGACGTCGCGGCCCGCGGGCTCGACGTCGACCGCATCACCCACGTGGTCAACTACGACATCCCGCACGACCCCGAGGCCTACGTGCACCGGGTCGGCCGCACCGGGCGCGCCGGACGCAGCGGCGAGGCGATCCTCTTCGTCACCCCCCGTGAGCGCCGTCTGCTGTCGGCCATCGAGAAGGTCTCGGGTCGCGCCGTCGAGGAGACGGGCGTGCCGAGCGTCGACGAGGTGAACGCCCGCCGGACGGCCAAGTTCGCCCAGGCCATCACCGACAGCATGGGCTCGCCCCAGTTCCACGCGTTCCGCGGCCTGGTCGAGGACTACGTGCGCGAGCACGACGTCGAGATGCTCGACGTCGCAGCCGCCCTGGCCGTCATGAGCACCGACGACAAGGAGTTCTTCCTGCGCCCCGACCCGCCCAAGGCGGCGCGGCGCGAGCGCCCCGAGCGTCCGGCACGCGACACGAGCGACCGCGGACCGCGTCCCTCGAAGGACGGGTGGACGCCGTACCGGATCGCGGTGGGCAAGCGCCACAAGGTCTCGCCCTCGATGATCGTGGGCGCCCTGGCCAACGAGGGAGGGCTGCGGCGCGCCGACTTCGGGAAGATCACGATCGGCGTCGACCACGCCGTCGTCGAGCTCCCGCAGGACCTGCCGGACGCGGTCTTCGAGGCGCTCTCGGACACCCGGATCTCCGGCCGGCGGATCGACCTGAAGCGCGACGGCGGCCCGCAGGGCCGCAGCCACGGCGGCGGGCGCGACGACCGTGCGGGCGGCTACCGCTCGAAGGGCGGACCGCCCGGCAAGGGCGCGAAGGACAAGTACCGCAAGCCTCGCCACCCCAAGGGCTGACGACGGCCACGGCCTTCCGAGAGGACGAGATGCGACGACTCGAGAACCCTGATCGCGACTACGACTGGGGCTCGCCGGAGGCGATCCCTCGTTTCCTCGGTCGGCCGCCGGCCGGGGGCCCGGTGGCCGAGATCTGGATGGGCACCCACCCGCTCAACCCCTCGCGCGTGCAGGGCGCGAAGGGTCCGGTCTCGTTGCGCGAGGTCGCCGGCGAGCTGCCCTTCATGCTGAAGATCCTCGCCGCGGACCGGCCGCTCTCCATCCAGGTCCACCCCAACGCCGTGATGGCCCAGGAGGGCTACCGGGCCGAGGAGGCGGCCGGCGTCCCGCTCGACGCGCCCCACCGCGTCTACAAGGACCCCCACCCCAAGCCGGAGATGGTCTACGCGCTGACGGCGTTCGACACGCTCGTCGGCTTCCGGCCCACGGCCGAGATCCTGCGCGTGCTGGCCGCCATCGACGTCCCGCGGGTCCAGGACCTCGTCGAGAGCCTGCGTCGTCAGCCCGGGTTCCTCGGCATCGTGCGCGTCGTGGAGGACCTGCTGACCGATCCGCCGTCGCCCGAGGAGGTCGCCGAGGTCGTGACGGCGTGCCGCGACGCTGAGCAGCGCGGCATCGACATCAAGCGTGCCTACGCCACGGCGGTCCTGGTCGGCGAGCACCACCCGGGCGACGTCGGTGTCGTGATGTCGCTGCTGCTCAACCGACTCACCCTCCAGCCCGGCGAGGCGGCCTACCTCGGTGCGGGCATCATCCACGCCCACCTCAGCGGGCTGTGCGTGGAGGTCATGGTGTCCTCCGACAACGTGCTGCGTGGCGGCCTCACCGGCAAGCACCTCGACCCGCAGGGCCTGGTGCGGTGCCTCGACCGCGGCATGTCGCGCCTGGCGCGCGTCGAGGCCGACCAGTTCGGCTTCTCCACCGACGTCTACAGCCCCGGCCTGCGTGAGTTCGCGCTGTCGATCACGCAGTGCTCGTCGGCCGAGCCCGACGGTGCACGCCTGCCCGACGACGGTCGGCGGATCGTGGTCTGCCTCGGGGGTGACGTGGAGGTCGTCAACGAGATCGGGGAGCGGGAGAAGCTCGCCCGCGGCGAGGCCCTCTTCGCCGACGTGTCCGACGGCGTGCTGCACGCGGTGGGCACGGGCGAGGTGGCGCAGGCCTACACGCCGGCTCCCGACCTCCCGCCCGCCGAGCTGACCGACCTCGTCTGAGTCTTCGCTCGCTGCTGCGTTGCTGTGGGTGCGAGTCGGGTCGGTCTCCGAAAGGGCCTCGACCGGCGGCGGGTCCGGGCTCGGGTGAGCTTTCGGAGCGTGGCTCGGGGGGGACGCAGGATTCTGCGTTCGTGCGCGAGGGGGCGAAGGATGCTGCGTTGGCTACGGGATCCCGTCGTGAATGCAGCATCGTTCGGGGTTCTGCGCGCGAAGGCAGAATCCTGCGTCCGCCGGGGGCGCCGGTGCGCGGCGGGTGGGCAGGGATTCTCCTTTTGCGTGGACCGTGCCTCACGAAGGGAGAATCCCTGCCCGTACGGGGCCCTTTTCGTCGCCACGATTCCTCCTTCGCGTGGCACGGTCCACGCGAAGGAAGAATCATGCGTGGATCCCGCGCAGATGGAGAATCGTGGCCGCGCCCCGCAGGCCCAACCGACCCGAGACCCGCTGCTCCGGTCGAGGCCCTTTCGGAGACCGCCCCGCCTCGGAGCCACAGCGACGCACCCGCAGGACGAAGGCCAGCCGCCGCAGCCGTAGCCGACCACTCACCCGCCGCCACACGGATGCAGAGGAAGTCAGACCAGGTCGTCGCGTCCGGCCGCCGACAGCGCGGCCGGGACCTCCTTGACTCGCTGGGCGTGCTCGAGCGTGGTCACGAGCAGTGCGTCGTCGGTCTGCACCACCACGGCACCAGGGATGCCGACGACCGCGACCGTGACGCCCGGCCGGGCGCGCACCAGCCCGTCGGCGTCGATCCAGAGGGTGTGCTCGTCGCGCGACGAGCCGTCGGGCGAGGACGCATGGTCGTGCCCGAGGTCGTGGAGGGCGGCGAAGTCGCCGATGTCGTCCCAGCCGAACCGCCCGGGGACGGTCGCGATGCCGCCGGTGAGCGAGACCGGCTCGGCGACGGCGTGGTCGATCGCGATCTTGGTGAGCGTGGGCCAGACCTGCTCGAGCACGGCCTGCCGGTCGGGGCCGGACCACGCCGTGGCGATGCGCCGCAGCCCGTCGTGCAGGGTCGGCTGGAGGCGAGCCAGGTGGTCGAGGAGCACGTCGGCGCGGGTGACGAACATGCCCGCGTTCCAGCTGAAGGTCCCGGCGCGCAGGTAGGCCTTGGCCGTCTCCTCGTCCGGCTTCTCGACGAAGCGCACGACGGTCCGTGCGGTCGGGGCGCCCTCGACGCTCAGGGGCGCTCCGGACTCCACGTAGCCGAACGCCGTGGACGGTGACCGCGGGGCGATGCCGATGGTGGTGACGTGACCGTCGCGAGCGGTGCGCACCGCCTGGGTGACGGCGTCGGCGAAGCGGTCGGCCCCGGAGACCACGTGGTCGGCGGCGAAGGACGCGACCACGGCGTCGGGGTGGTCCTGGTGGACGACGGCGGTGGCCAGACCGATGGCCGGCATCGAGTCGCGCGGCGACGGCTCCACGAAGATGCTCGTCAGCGAGGGCAGCTGCTCGCGCACCGCGTCGGCGTGACGGGGCCCGGTGACCACGTGCACGCGCTCCGGCGGCACGAGCTGCGTCACGCGGTCCCACGTCTGCTGCAGCAGCGTGCGGCCGGAGCCCGTGAGGTCGAGCAGGAACTTGGGCCGGCCGGCGCGCGAGAGGGGCCACAGCCGGGTGCCGGCGCCCCCGGCGGGGATGATGACGTGCAGGTCGGCCAGGTCGGCCGGTCCCAGAGGATCGGGGCTCATGCGGTTCGGGACTCCTGCCGTGGCGGTGGACTCAGCCCGGCGACGGGACGACGTCGACCGGTGGGACGTCGACGACCGGCGTCGGCTCGCCGACGTCGACCTTCTTGCCCTCGAGCGACAACGTGGCACGCAGGGCGTTGTGGTCCGTCAGCACCGGTGACGCGTAGCTGCTGCCCGACATCCGCACGAGCTGCTTCCAGGCGAGCACCTGGAACTCCTCGGAGGCGAAGATGTGGTCGACGTGGGCGCCGGAGCGCAGGGGACGCGTGGAGAACGTGTGGCCCGTGTTGAACTCGCGGTTCTCGACCTTCTTCGCGACGTCGACGGTGTCGCGCTGTCCGATGCCTCGCATCATGGAGCCGGGGGAGTCGGCGCCGCGGTGGCGACCGGAGTTGAAGTCTCCGGCGTAGACGATCGGCAGGCCGCCGTCGTTGATGGACCGCATGCGCGAGATCAGCGTGTTCATCTCGCTGCGCCGCTTGCCGTCGTTGCCGTGACCGTTCTCCAGGTGCACGTCGACGACGAAGAACTGGCGGCCGGTCTCCTTGACCGTGAACCGGGCCCACGTGGCGTGTCGACCGTGGCCGACGGGGAAGAAGCCGCCGCTCTCCTGGGTGAACAGGGCCGGTCGGTAGAAGATGTAGCGCGCCTTCGCGCCGCCCGTCGCACGCTGGAAGCCACGCTCGCCGCCGGTGAAGATCGCGTTGGTGGTGCCGCCGACCCGCTTGCCGCCCGCTTCCTGCAGGACGAACAGGTCGAGCTTCTCGGCGTTGAGGAAGGCCGCCATCTGCCGGGCCCGTCCGGCGTAGCCCTTGCACTTCTCCGAGCACACGTTCCAGGTGCCGACGTTGAACCGCACGTCCTCGGGCAGCGTCTCGGTGGCGACCGCAGCCCCGAACTCGCCGACCACGTCGCCGTTGACCGGCCGAGCGCGGAACCAGTACGGGCGACCCGGCTCGAGGGCGTCCGTGACCAGCTCGGGCTCGCTGCCCACGGTGCGCACGGACTGGACCAGCTCACCGAAGTCCTTGTCGGTGGCGACCTGCACGTCGTACTGCCGGGCGTTGACGACCGGCTTCCACTCCAGCCGGGCGCCCGTGGTGCCGGTCTTGTCGACCGCGACCTTCGTCATCTCGCCGGGGGGCAGCACGAAGCGACCGGTGCGCGACCGCACGATCTCGCCGTCCTTGACCGCGTCGACGCGGAAGAAGCGGTCGCCGCCGGGCGTGGTGGGCTGCAGGTCCTCGACCAGCACCTGCTTCTTGGTGGAGGTGACCTTGAGGGCGTCCTTCGTCAGGGCGCGGTCGCTGCCGACGTGGACGACGTACTCGTCGACCTCGTCGGTGGACGCCCACGTGAGCTCGACGCTCGTGGGCGACAGCGTCTCCGCCGCGAGGCGGGTCGGCGGTGCGGTGTCGTCGAGCAGCGTGCGCGACGACCACAACCCACCGGCCAGCACCGCGAGGCCCGCGACCAGGGCCACGAGCAGCCCGACGCGACCGAGGCGGGGCCGACGCCGTCCGCTGCGTCCGCCGCGCGCACCGGGACGTCGCCGGGCGCCGCCGCGTGAGGGCGGGCCCGCAGGACGCGTCGCGACACGACGGCCTGCAGGGATGCGGCGACGGGTGACCAACGGAGAGGCTCCAGCACGAGGATGGCGGCGGACTGACGGACTGCGCGAATTCTAACCGGCTCGGCCGCCTGGGGTGGGCCGGTCCGCAGGTTCGTGCTCAGGAACGCTCGCCGGGCCACCCTCTGCGCCGCTGCCCGCGGCCGACCTCAGGGCTTCTGGGTCTGCCCGGGGATGCCGAGGTAGGCCGTCAGCGGGTTGTGGTCGCTCGCGAACGGCGTGCGGTACCGGTTCGCCGACGCGAGGTCCACGACCACCTTCCAGGTGCGCGACGTGACGTCCGGGGTGGTGTAGATCGCGTCGACGTGGTCGCCGTTCTTGATCGGCACGACCTGGCCCTGGTTGGAGGAGTTGAACAGGACGTTGTAGGCGTGGCCGTCGGCCCGGTCGCCGTTGTCGGCGGCGCGGGCCCGGTCGAAGGAGTCGACGTGGTCGGCGGCGAGGAACGCCTTGCGCACGCCGTCGTAGCCGCCGGCGTACTTCGCGTTGTTCTTGTTGGAGTTCACGTCGCCGGCGTAGACGACGGGCAGGTCGCGGGTGTTGAGCGCCCCGACCAGCGACAGCATCCTGCGCGTCTGGGCGTACCGGCGGTCGTCGTTCGTCTTGCCCTTGTACGGCTCGAGGTGGGGGTCGACGACGATGAACGGGGTGCCGGAGCTCTTCTCGACGAGCTCGGCCCACACGGCGTAGCGCCTGCGGTCCGCGTCGAGGGTCAGCGTGCCCGAGCGGTTGAGGTTGTAGACCGACGTCTTGTAGAACAGCGACTTGGCCGAGATGTAGGCCGCGCGGCGGAACCCGGGGAGCACCGACCCGAAGTTGGTGTCCTTGTCGCCGGACTCCTGCGTCGAGATGACCGAGGCGCCGGTGCCGAGCACGGCGGCCGCCGCACGCGACTTGCGGCTCTTCCAGCTGCCGATCCCGCTCGAGGAGCGGCACTTGTCCTGGCCGCAGAGGTTGTAGGTGACCACGCGGACGTCGACGTCGGAGGTCGGCAGGATCCGGGTGGTGACGCCCCGGACGGCGCCCTTGACCGGTGCGTTGTCGCCACGGGTCCGCGCGTAGTAGCGGACGCCGGGGGCCAGGCCCGTGAACGTGGTCCGGGTGCCGGCGACCTGCTGCGTACGGACGCCCGAGCTGAAGTCCTTCTTCGTCGACACGTCCACGACGTAGGTCTCGGCGTTGGTGGCGGCCTTCCAGATCAGCGTGAGGCTGGTGGGGGTGGAGGACTCGAAGGTGATCCAGGCGACGTCGCCGACGGGCAGGTCGAAGCGGGCGCGGGCGCTGTCGGCGCGGGCGTCGCCGCGGTAGGCGCGGACCATGTAGACGTAGTCGGTCCCGAGGTTGGGGGACAGCCCGGTGAGCGTCGCGGTGGTCCCGGTGGTGCGAGGCGTCACCTGCTCGCACGCCGTGGCCTTGACGAAGGTCATGACGCACACGTCGTAGGAGGTGGCGTTCTTGGCCGCCTTCCACGTGATGGTGGCCGAGGAGCTCTTGACCGCGTGCTTGAGGCCGGTGGGGGCCTCCGGCTTGAGGGTCAGCTCGATCGGGGTGCGCGGCGAGGCTGCGGACGCCTTGCCGACGTAGGCGCGCACGTGCACGTGGTAGTCGGTCCCGTCGACGGGGGTGAGCTTCGTGAAGGTGTGCGAGGTCTTCGTGGTGAAGAAGCCCTCGGTGCACGACGTCTGGGCGAGGCTGCGGACGAGGCAGACGGCGTAGCGGTCCGCGTCGGGGATCGCCGTCCACGAGACGGCGGCGGTGTCGGTCCCGGTGGAGACCGACACCTTCGGCGCGGCCGGACGCAGGTCGATCGCGACGCGGGGGCTGGCGGCGGAAGCGCTGCCGTCGTAGGCGCGCACGTGCACGAGGTAGTCGGTCCCGGCGACGGGGGTGAGCTTCGTGAAGGTGTGCGAGGTCTTCGTGGTGAAGAAGCCCTCGGTGCACGAGCTGTCGCCGACGTTGCGGACGAGGCAGACGGCGTAGCGGTCGGCACCCTTCACGGCCGGCCAGCTGACCGTGGCAGCGTCCTGCGTGGTGCTCACGGTGGGACGGGGGGCCGGGACGGCCGCCGCTGCCGGGGTCGTCATGGCACCGGTGAGCAGGGCGATGACGGTGGCGACGACGAGAGCAGGTGCTCCGAAGGCGTGACGCAGGGAAGGCATGCAGTCCTCTTCTGGTGAGGGAAGCCGACGCCCGAGTGCGCCGTACCAGATCAGGGCACTGTAGTGGAAGAACGACACGGGTGGGAAGAAAGTGACCAATGGGACTGGTGGGATGAGCCGATGGTCGGGAGGGCCGGGCGGGCTCGACCGCGCCGGTGGAGCCCTACGCTGGAGCGATGGACGTCGTCGCCGAGGTCACCCGGTCCGGGCTCGTGGAGAGCCGCCACCGCGGAGCAGCCGTGCGGGTCGGTCCCGACGGCGAGACGGTGTGGTCGCTGGGTGATCCCGGCGTCGTGGTGTTCCCGCGGTCGACGAACAAGCCCTTCCAGGCGACCGGCCTCGTGGAGGCGGGCCTGGACCTCGAGCCCCGCCTGCTGGCGCTCGCGGCCGCGAGCCACTCGGCGGAGCCGTTCCACCTCGAGGGGGTGCGCGAGATCCTCGCGCTGGGCGGCCTCGACGAGTCGGCCCTGCAGACGCCGGCGTCCTACCCGCTGGACCCGCACGAGCACGCAGCCGTCCTGCGTGCCGGCGAGGGACGTCTGCCGATCCGGATGGACTGCTCGGGCAAGCACGCCGCCATGCTGCTCACCTGCGTGGTCCGGGGGTGGTCGACCGAGGACTACCTGGATCCGGACCACCCGGTCCAGCGCGCCGTCACCGAGACCTTCACCGCCCTGGTGGGCCCGCCCGACACGGTCGGGGTCGACGGGTGCGGAGCCCCGCTGCTCGCGACGTCGCTCGAGCGTCTCGCCCGCGGCATCGGTCGGCTCGTCCAGGCGGAGACGGGGACGGCGGCACGACGGGTGGCCGACGCGATGGTGGCCCACCCCGAGCAGGTCAGCGGGACCCGCCGACCCGACCTGGCGCTGGCCCGCGCCGTGCCGGGATCGCTGGTGAAGTCGGGTGCCGAGAGCGTGGTCGTGGCCGGCCTGGCGGACGGCTCCGCCCTCGCGGTCAAGATCGAGGACGGTGGCGAGCGTCCCCTGTTCGTGGTGCTGCACCGAGCGCTCGAGCTGGCCGGCGTCGAGGCCGACCTGCTGCGCGAACGTCCGGTGGTGCTCGGTGGCGGGCGTGCTGTCGGAGAGGTGCGGCCGGTCCTCTGACCGGTTGTGAGACGGGTCGCATGCAGATCTGCTTGCACTTGCTTGCAAATGCAAGCACACTGGAGACATGGCCAAGCTGGACGTAGGAGGAGCCGTCGAGAACCTCGGCGACTACTTGCGCGAGCAGCGACGCCAGGCGCAGATGTCCCTGCGACAGCTGGCTGAGAAGTCCGAGGTCTCCAACCCGTACCTCAGCCAGATCGAGCGGGGCGTGCGTCGTCCCTCGGCAGAGGTCCTGCAGCAGATCGCGAAGGCGCTGCGCATCTCGGCCGAGTCGCTCTACGTCCGTGCCGGTCTCATCGACATCGACGAGTCCGGCGCGCGGATGGTCGAGGACGCCATCGCCCTCGACGCCCGACTGACGGAGCGGCAGAAGACGGCACTGCTGGACATCTACCGCTCGTTCGTCGGCACCGACGTCGCACCGGACGAGGCACTTGCCGAAACGGTCACCCAGGCCAATCCCGACACCTCTCCCGAGGAGACACCCACATGAGCATCACCGATCAGATCAACGCCCAGATCAAGACCCTGGTCGATGAGGTCAAGAACCTCACCGACACCCTCAAGAAGGTCGAGATCGACGACCTCCGCTCGCAGGCCACCGGCCTCGTCGGCTCCGCGCAGGCCCAGGCGCAGTCCAGCTACGCCGAGCTGCTCCAGAAGGGTGAGGAGTTCGTCGCCCAGGCACGCGCCCTCAAGCTCGACGACGTGCAGAAGCGCGGCGAGAAGCTGCTCGACGCCCTGCGCAAGGATGCCAAGAAGAACATCAAGGAGGCCCGCAAGGCCGCCGAGGACGTGGCCGACGACGTGCAGAAGCGCGCCGAGGACATCGTCGCCGAGGCCCAGGCCACCGTGTCGAAGGTGACGAAGAAGGCCCCCGCCTCGAAGTCGTCCGCGAAGAAGGCCCCGGCCAAGACGTCGGCCGCCGCTCGCTCGGCCGCCTCCTCGACGACCGCCGCGGCCAAGAAGGCCCCGGCCAAGACCGCCTCCGCCGCGAGCACCACCAAGAAGACCGCCGCGAAGAAGGCCCCGGCCACCACGTCGGCTGCCAAGAAGACGACGGCCAAGAAGAGCACCGCCAAGAAGACGACGGCCAAGAAGGCGTCCTCCACCGGGACCGCGAAGAAGACGACGGCCAAGAAGGCTCCGGCCACGACGACGTCGTCCACCGCGACCGCGAAGAAGACGACGGCCAAGAAGTCGCCTGCCAAGAAGACCTCCTCGAGCAGCAGCTCGACGGGCAGCACCACCAGCCAGTCCTGAGCCACGGCTCACCACACGAGCGGCGGGTCCCCGACGGGGGCCCGCCGCTTCGTGCGTCCGGTAGGGTCCAGGCGTGTTCGAGGTCGAGTCGGGTCTGATGCTGGTGCTGTCGCTCGCCCTGTTCGCGGTCAAGGCGTTCGCGCTCGTGGACTGCCTCACCCGCGCGCCCGCCCGGTTCGCCGTGGCCGACACGCTCCCGAAGAGCTCGTGGCTCGTGATCCTGGGCCTCACGCTCGCGGCGCACCTGGTGCTCTGGAGCCCGCTGTCGCTGCTCAACCTCGTCGGCACCGTGGCCGCGCTGGTCTACCTCGCGCAGCTGCGCGGCAGCCGCGTCTGACCCGTCCGCGATTAGCGCCTCGGCGCCAGCGTCGCTATGGTCGAAAGGTTGTCCCGTGCACCCATGGGTGCGCAGGACCTGACTGACGATGTCGAACGACTGTGCCGACGACGACTGAGCCGAAGGAAGAGGTGGTGCCCTCGTGAGTACCCTCACTGACCGAGAACATGCATCTGCAGGACGCTGGAGGCGACGGATCGACCCCGTCGTCTTCGGGTTCACCGGCGTGGTGGCGATCGGGTTCGTCGTCTGGGGCCTGGTGAGCACGTCCGGCCTCAAGGCGGCCTCGGACACGTCGCGCTCGTGGGTCATCACGAACACCGGCTGGTTCTTCGTGCTCGTCGCGTCGTTCTTCGTGATCTACGTCCTGTGGCTCGCGGCCTCCAAGTACGGCCGGATCCCGCTCGGTCGCGACGACGAGGGTCCGGAGTTCCGGACCGTCTCCTGGATCGCGATGATGTTCAGCGCCGGCATGGGCATCGGGCTCATGTTCTGGGGCGTGGCCGAGCCGCTGTCGCACTTCGCGTCGCCGCCGCCCGGCACGGGCGAGGCGCAGAGCGACGAGGCCGTCCAGAGCGCCATGGCCTCCACGATGTTCCACTGGGGCCTGCACCCGTGGGCCATCTACGCCGTCGTCGGCATCGCGATCGCCTACGGCACCTTCCGCAAGGGACGCAAGCAGCTGATCTCGTCGGCCTTCGTCCCGCTCTTCGGCCGACGCGCCGAAGGACCGGCCGGCAAGGTGATCGACATCCTGGCGATCTTCGCCACCCTCTTCGGATCCGCCGCCTCGCTGGGCCTCGGCGCCCTGCAGATCGGCGCCGGACTGCAGTTCAACGGGTGGATCGACGAGCCGAGCAAGATCGTGCTCGTCTCCGTCATCACCGTGCTGACGATCCTGTTCATCCTCTCGGCCGTCTCCGGCATCGAGCGGGGCATCCAGTGGCTGTCCAACACCAACATGGTGCTGGCGCTCGTGCTGGCCGTGTTCGTGTTCGTGGCCGGGCCGACGCTGTTCATCCTGAACCTCGTGCCGACCGCGCTCGGCGACTACGCCTCGCAGATGACCGAGATGGCCTCGCGCACCGCGGCCAGCGGCGACGACGCCATGGAGGCCTGGCTCTCCGGCTGGACGATCTTCTACTGGGCCTGGTGGGTCTCGTGGACCCCCTTCGTCGGCATGTTCATCGCCCGCATCAGCCGCGGTCGCACGATCCGCGAGTTCGTCACGGGCGTCCTGCTCGTGCCCACGCTGGTCAGCCTCGTGTGGTTCGCGATCTTCGGCGGCGCGGGGATCTTCGAGCAGCGCGCCGGTGCAGGCATCGTCGGTGCCGATGGCGCCGTCCAGTCCGACTTCGCCCTGTTCCAGCTGCTGGAGCAGTACCCGGCGGCGAGCATCACCTCGGTGCTGGTCATGGTGCTCGTCGGCATCTTCTTCGTGTCCGGCGCCGATGCGGCGTCGATCGTCATGGGGACGCTGAGCGAACGCGGATCCACCGAGCCGAGCAAGCCGTCGGTCATCTTCTGGGGCGCCCTCACCGGCGCCGTCGCGGCGATCATGCTCGTGATCGGGGGCTCCGACGCCCTGACCGGTCTGCAGAACATCACGATCGTCGCGTCCGTGCCGTTCGTGTTCGTCATGGTGGGCCTGTGTCTCGCGCTGTACAAGGACCTCCAGACGGACCCGGTCATCGTGCGCCACCGACTCGGTCTCGAGGCCGTCGAGGAGGCCGTGGCCGTGGGCGTCGAGGAGCACGACGGCGACTTCTCGCTCGTCGTGGAGCCCTCGGAGAGTGGCGACAGCGTGACGGTCAGCCGGCAGGAGCGCCCGGACGACCCCAGCTGACCCGACGAGGACGTCCGCCCCGGTCCGCACGGACCGGGGCGGACGTGCGTCGGGGCGCGGCTAGATCGTGAACCCGGCGAACAGCACCGAGGCCAGCGCCAGTGCGAGCCCGATGTTGACGAGCGTCGCGGCGGCGAAGACGCCGATCGGACGCCAGCCCGCCTCCTTCAGCGAGGACACCTTGAACTCCAGGCCGATCGAGACGAACGCCAGGATGAGCGCGTAGTCGCGCAGGCCCTTCACGACGGTGTCGAACGCCTCGGCCCGCGCGGCCGACGCCTGCTCCAGGTAGAGCGTCGCGATCACGGACGCGGCGATGAAGCCGAGCACGAACTTCGGGAACCGGTGCCACAGCTCGATGGCGCGGGGGCGCTCACCCTGGGGGTCGCGCTCGACCTTGAACGCGAACCAGGCCGTCAGGCCCACCGCGACGAAGCCGATGAGCGCGTTCTGCGTCAGCTTGACCACCGAGGCGATCTGGAGAGGCTCCTCGCCGGCGATCGCGCCGGCAGCGGTGACGGCCGCCGTCGTGTCGATGTTGCCACCGAGCCAGGCGCCGGTGACGGCGGGCGAGAGGCCGAGGAGGTCGGCGAGCCACGGCAGCACGAAGATCGAGGGCAGTGCGAACAGGATGACGAGGCTGGCCGTGTAGGCCAGCTGCTCCTTGCGGGCCCGCACCGCGCCGGCGGCCGCGATGGCCGCGCTCACCCCGCAGATGCCGACGGCCGACGCGAGGAGGGCACGCAGGCGATCGTCCAGCCCGAGGCGTCCGGCGAACCACCAGGTGAAGGCGAAGACGCCCGTGATGAGCAGCAGGCCCTGGAGGATCGCTGGTCCTGCGGCCCGCGCGATGACCGAGAGCACCACCGTGGCCCCGAGCACGACCAGGCCGGTCTTGATGAAGAACTCGGTGCGGAAGCCGCCCGCGAGGCGGTCGCGCACCCCGAGCGAGGACAGCAGGGCGTTGACGAGCAGGCCCAGCGCGATCGCGTAGACGGGATACTCGATGGCGTCGCCGACGTCGGCGAGCGCGGTGTCGGCGAGCCACGTGGGCACGTTCTCGGTCAGGAGGCGGGCGGCCGCGCCCGTGGCGACGACCACGGCCAGACCCACCAGCACGGCGGGGGAGTGCAGTCGGTCGCCGTACTCCACGACCGACCGGTCGTCGGCGGAGGCGTCGGCGCTCACAGCGGCAACCAGCCCTCGGTGACGACGCCGGCGGCGGTCAGCACGACCAGCGTCAGGCCGACGATCGTCGCGAGCCAGTCCTCGGAGAGGTGGAAGCGGCGCGCGTCATCGACGGCGGGATCGCGGTCGGGGCGGGGCGGGGCAGGGTGGTCCTGGCGGTCGGTCATGCCGACAGCCTCCGTCTCGTCGGCGCCCGGACGCGTCCGGTTCCGGATGGCGGGACCGGGCCTTCGGCTGCCGGTCCTCTGCTAGGGACTCAGGTGCCGAACGTCGGGGGTGCCTGGTCGAGCCGGCCGGGGTGCAGCCAGCGCGTGATGATGACGCGGAGCATGCTGAGGGCGTCGTCGGAGCGCTCCTCGCCCTCGTCCTGGACCTCGGCGTGGGTGCGCAGGAGGGCGGCGAGCCACAGGCCCGCCTGGCCGGGGTCCAGCTCGCGGTCGGCGGTCCCGTCGCGCATGGCCCCCACCAGCAGCTCGGTCAGCTCGGCCTGCACGGCGTCGTCGACGTCGGCGCGCGCGTCGGCGATCACGTCGACCCGGTCGAGGAGGGCGTCCCAAGCGCTCATGGGGGCAGCGTAGTCGGCGCCCCGGCGAGCCTCGGAAGGCGTGGCGTCTAGAACATCTGTTCGAACTCGCCTACGATGCTCGGGTGTGGTTCCAGGGTTCGCTGCTCGACGTCGGCGACGAGGCCGTCGTCGGTCCGCTGGGCGCCTCGGTGCAGCGCAGGGAGCTTGCCCACGGCGCATGGGTCGATGTCCGCCCGGGCTGGGTGCAGGGCGCCGACCCGTTGTTCCTGAGCCTGCAGACCGAGGTCCGGTGGCGGGCCGAGAGGCGGGAGATGTACGACGACACGGTCGACGTCCCGCGGCTGCTGGCGCACTACGGATCGGGTGCCGTGCTGCCGCACCCGGCGCTCGACGACGCGCGCGACGCGCTGAACCGGCACTACGGCGCCGAGCTGGGCGAGGACTTCGTGACGGCTGGGCTCTGCTACTACCGCGACGGTCGCGACAGCGTCGCCTGGCACGGCGACCGGATCGGCCGTGGGCGCAGCGAGGACACGATGGTGGCGATCCTGTCGCTCGGCGCTCCGCGTCGGCTCAGCCTGCGCCCGACGGACCACGGCCCGGGCGACACCATCGGCTTCGTCGTGGGCCACGGCGACCTGCTCGTCATGGGTGGCTCGTGCCAGCGCACCTGGGAGCACGCCGTGCTCAAGACCGCCAGGCCGGTGGGCCCGCGGATCAGCGTGCAGTTCCGCCCCCGCGGCGTGCTCTGACGCGGGCGCCGTCGGCGGGCCCCGGATGGGACTGCATCGGTCGGGGGCCCTCGGAGGTAGGTGGCGCGCGCTATTCGCACGGCGAAGGTAGGTGGCGCGCGGATGCAGACCTCCATACCGCGGGCCACCCACCTCTGACGCTCCGATTCCGCGGGCCACCTACCTCGGACCCGGCTGGGGCAGTGGGAGGTAGGTGACGCACGTGAAGCACGTCGTTTCAGGTACGAGACCTACCGCCGACACGCTCGATCAGTGCGTCACCTACCTCTGACGCCCCGGGTCGGTGCGTCACCTACCTCCGACGCCCCAGGACCAGCCCGCAGCATCGGAACTCGGCCGAGCGTGAGCCCGTCCGCCGGTCGAGGCCTTTTCGGAGGCCGAGCCGAGACCCAGCCGAAGGGAGCGCAGCCGCAGGCCGAGACCCAGCCGCAGCGACGCAGCCGCAGGACGAAAGGCGTCGCGCACGACGAAGCCCCGGGACCAGCAGGTCCCGGGGCTCGCGGTCGAACGGGGTCAGCGCGCGCGGCGCTGCAGACGCTCGAGGTCGAGGATGACCACGGAGCGGGGCTCCAGGCGCAGCCAGCCGCGCGAGGCGAAGTCGGCGAGGGCCTTGTTGACCGTCTCGCGCGAGGCGCCGACGAGCTGGGCCAGCTCCTCCTGCGTGAGGTCGTGGTTGACGTGCACGCCGTCCTCGGCCTTGCGCCCGAAGCGGCTCGCGAGGTCGAGCAGGGCCTTGGCGACACGACCCGGGACGTCGGAGAACACCAGGTCGCCGACGACCTCGTTGGTGCGGCGCAGGCGCCCGGCGAGCTGGTTGAGCAGCGCCATCGCGACCTCGGCGTGGCTCGACAGGACCGGGGTGAGCGCCTCGTGGCTGAGGCTCTGGACCGTCACGTCGGTGACGGAGGTGGCCGTGGCCGAACGCGGTCCGGGGTCGAAGAACGACAGCTCGCCGAACATCTGTCCGGGCCCGAGGATCGCGAGCAGGTTTTCCCGTCCGTCGGGCGACGTGCGCCCGAGCTTGATCTTGCCGTCGGTGACGACGTACAGCTGGTTGCCGTCGTCACCCTCGTTGAAGAGGACCTCGCCACGCTTCAGGCTGAGCGGGGTCATCGAGGCCTCGAGGGCTCCTGCGGCATCGTCGTCGAGACCGGAGAAGAGCGGCGCTTGGCGCAGCACGTCGTCGTTCACAGGCATCCTTATCGGCTGTTGAGTCGGTCACAGTCTGTCCTACCAGGCGCCCGATTGCCACACGCCGGGCCGGTGTCGGTGTCGCCACGTACTCTGGCATCGTGCCGGACGTCGCCCTCGGGGGTTCCCCCAAGCCTCCGACGAGCCTCGTGCGCCGGGCCCGCAAGACCCACCGGGTGCTCGCCGAGACCTATCCGGAGGCAGGCTGCGAGCTCGACTTCGCCACCCCGTTCGAGCTCCTCGTCGCGACCGTGCTGTCGGCTCAGACCACGGATCGGCGGGTCAACGCGGTCACGCCGGTCCTCTTCGCCGCCTACCCCGACGCCACCGCGCTCGCGGCCGCCCCGCGCGAGCACGTCGAGGAGATCATCCGGTCGACGGGCTTCTACCGGGCCAAGACCGACAGCGTCGTCCGGCTCGCCGCGGCCCTGGTCGAGCGGTTCGACGCCGAGGTGCCGCCCCGGCTGCGCGACCTGGTCACGCTGCCCGGGGTGGGACGCAAGACCGCCAACGTGGTGCTGGGCAACGCGTTCGACGTGCCGGGCCTGACCGTCGACACGCACTTCGCGCGGCTCGTGCAGCGCTTCGAGTGGGTCGACCCGGTGACGGCCAAGGACCCGGTCAGGACCGAGCACGCCGTGGCCGCGCTGTTCCCCCGCAAGGACTGGACGATGCTCAGCCACCGCCTCATCTGGCACGGACGCCGCCGCTGCCACGCCCGCAAGCCGGCCTGTGGCGCCTGCCCCGTGGCCCACTGGTGCCCGGCCTTCGGCGCCGGACCCACCGATCCCGTCGAGGCCGAGAAGCTGGTCACCACGCAGGGCCGCGCGTGAGGAGGCTCGCCATCGCCGTCGTCGCGACGGCCCTGCTGCTCACCGCCTGCAGCGACGTCGACACCGGACCGGACAAGCCGACCTTCGGCGGCACGGCCGGTCCCGGCGCCCCCGCCGCAGACCCCGACACCACCGCGGCGCGCGCCGCGGCCCAGGACGCCGGCATCCGCCCGTGCTCCGACCTGCGCCTCGACGACGCCCCCGCCTCCGGTGACGCCGCCCTTCCCGAGCTCGAGCTGGCGTGCCTCGGCGCCGACGGCACGGTCGACCTCTCCCGCCTGCGCGGACCGGCGGTCGTGAACCTGTGGGCCAGCTGGTGCAAGCCCTGCCGCGAGGAGCTCCCGCTGCTCGCCCGGCTCGACGAGCGGACCGGGGACCGGCTCACCGTCGTCGGGATCGACGTGCAGGACAGCGACCCGGAGGCGGCCGTGCGGCTCGCGTCCGACGCCGGCGTCACCTATCCCCAGCTCGTCGACCCGGACTCCACCACGCGCGGTCCGTTGCGCGTCGTCGGCCTGCCGCAGACGGTCTTCGTCGACGCGCAGGGAAGAATGGTCGCCACCGAGCGGGTCCCGTTCACCTCGTACGACGACCTGACCGCCGCCGTCCGTCAGCACCTGGAGGTCCAGCCGTGAGCCCTGAGGCCTCCGCGGGGCGCGCGCCGGCCGACGGCCCCACGCCGTCCGGGCTTCCCGACTGGCTCGTGCCGCTCGCCGACCTGGCCGGCTCGGTGCAGGCCGAGCAGCTGGCACCCCGGTTCCCGCACCCTCCGCCCGACGCCCGACCGGCCGCCGTCCTCATCTGCTTCGCCGACGGTGAGCACGGTCCCGAGCTGCTGCTCACCGAGCGCGCGCCGACGTTGCGCAACCACGCCGGCCAGATCTCCTTCCCGGGCGGGGCGTGCGACCCCGACGACGCCGACGCGGCGGCCACGGCCCTGCGCGAGGCCCAGGAGGAGGTCGGGCTCGACCCCGCCCAGGTCACGGTCTTCGGCACGCTCCCCACGCTCTGGCTGCCGCCCAGCAACTTCGCCGTGACCCCGGTGCTCGGCTACTGGTCGGCGCCGCGTCGGCTCGAGCCGGTCTCGGCGGCCGAGGTGGGGCACGTGATCCACCACCCCCTCCGGCTGCTCGTCGACCCCGACAACCGGTTCAGCGTCGAGCACCCGTCGGGCTGGCGCGGTCCGGCGTTCGAGATCGGCACCGAGATGCCGCTGTGGGGCTTCACCGCCGGCATCATCTCGAGGCTGTTCGAGCGGCTCGGCTGGGCCGAGCCGTGGGACGACACCGTGACCCGCGCCCTGCCCGAGCCCCCGGAGGCGTCGTCATGAGCTCCCTCGACGTCATCATCGCCGTCCTGCTCGTGGCCTACGCGGTCTCGGGGTACGTGCAGGGGTTCGTGGTCAACCTGGTGGCCACCACGGGCCTCGTGGTCGGCGGCGCCGGCGCCATCTGGCTCGTCCCACGCCTGCTCGACCGGCAGGACCCCTCCCTGACCACCTCGCTGCTGGGCCTCGGCATCGTCATCGGCGCGGCCGCCGTCGGGCAGGCCGTCGGCACGTACGTCGGCACCGACCTGCGCGGCGGCCTCAGGGCCTCGCCCCTGCGCGCGGTCGACGCGGTCGGCGGTGCCGCGCTGAGCATGGTCGCGGTCCTCGTCGCGTCCTGGGCGCTCGGCTACGCGGTCAGCGGCACCTCCATCCCGTACCTGGCCAAGGCGTCGCGCGACTCCACCGTGCTGGCCAAGGTCGACTCCGTCATGCCCGGTGCCGCCACCGACACGCTGCGTGCCTTCAGCCGGACCCTCGACGCGAACCTCTTCCCGCGGTACATCGACCCGTTCGCCGACGAGACCATCACGGCCGTCGGACCGCCCGACGACGCCACGCTCTCGCAGCCGGGGGTGCGCGAGGCGTCGCGCAGCGTGGTCAAGATCCTCGGCTCGGCCGAGTGCGGGCGGGGCATCGAGGGGTCGGGGTTCGTGTACGCCCCGGGTCGCGTCATGACCAACGCCCACGTCGTGGCCGGGGTCGACGACCCGACCGTCACGGTCGAGGGCGAGCGGCGCCTCGACGGGCGCGTCGTCGTCTTCGACCCCGAGCTCGACCTCGCCGTGATCGCCACCGACGACCTCGGCGTGCCCGCCCTCGAGCTCGACACCTCCGGTGTGGCCGGCCAGGAGGCGGCTGTGCTGGGCTACCCCGAGAACGGACCCTTCGACGCGCGGGCGGCCCGGATCCGCTCGCAGCTCACGTTGCGCAGCCCCGACATCTACGACCGCGGACAGGTGCTGCGCGAGGCGTTCTCGGTGCGCAGCCTGGTCCGCTCCGGCAACTCCGGCGGACCGCTCGTGAGCACCGACGGCGCGGTGCTCGGCGTCATCTTCGCGGCCTCGGTGTCCGACAGCTCCACCGGCTACGCCGTCACCGCCGAGCAGGCGCAGGACGACGCACGCGAAGGCATCTCCGCCGACCGGGCCGTCGACACCGGGAGGTGTGCCTGATGCGCGGACTGCTGGCCACGGTGGCCGGGCTCGTGGCCGTGGTGGCGCTCGCCGTCGCCCTCCCGGCGGCCTGGACGAGCACCTACGTCGAGGACGAGGAGGGGTTCGTCTCGCTGTCGCGCGACGTGACCGGGACGGCCGCGGTGCGCGACAGTGCCGCGGCCCTCGTGGCCGACCGGCTCGTGGAGCAGGCCGGCCTGCCCTCGCAGGTGGCCGAGTCCGGGCGTCGTCTGCTCGAGGAGGCCGCGGACCGCGCCCTCGCCGACCGCCGCGTCGCCGCCGCCTGGGAGGAGACGCTGCGACGCACGCACGCCGCCCTGCTCGACGACCCGGCCGCCGGCTCGGCCCCCTCGACCGTCCCGCTCGACCTCGCCCCGCTCGCCGCCCTGGTGGCCGACCGCTCCGACGGCCTGGTGCAGGCGCCCGACCAGCTGGTGGTGGAGGTGGCCGGCGGCCCGTCGGGCACCTCGCTGCGTGCCGTCGACGCGAGCCCGCGCCTGGCGCTGGGTGCCGGGGCGGTGGCGGCGATCGCCGCGGCGGTGGCGCTGCTGGCAGCCCGGCGTCGTTCCGTCGTCCTCGTCTGGCTCGGGGTCGGCGCGGCCGTGGCCGCGGGCGCCGACGCCGCCCTCGCGCGGCTCGTGCGTGACCGCGCGGTCTCCGACGCCGGTGCGAGCGGCCTGCAGGCCGACCTGCTCCGCGCCCTGGCCGACGTCGGCGTGACGTCGTTCGACGGGTGGCTCGTCTGGACCGCCCTCGGCGGGGCCGTGGCGGTCGTGCTCGGCGTGGTCGGCGCGCTCGTGGGGCGGCGCGCGTAGCGGCCGGCTCTAGCGTCGGGCCGCGCCGCTTCCCTGGTGCTGGCCCTTGAGCGCCGCGGGGATCTGCTTGGCGGTGGCGATCGTCTTCTGCGGTGCGCGGATCTTCTTCATGAGCCGCACGCCCACCAGGACCAGGACGCCGGCGAGCAGCACGTAGGCGCCGGCCACGATCAGGAAGCACCACGCGGGGTGCAGGCCGGTCATCGACAGCAGGAACGCGAAGGCGATCGAGACCAGGATGATCACCAGCAGCCCGATGAACCCGGCGACGGCGAAGAGTGCCGCGCCCACGCCGCCGGCCTTCGCGCTGACCACGAGCTCGCTCTTGGCCAGGGCGATCTCGGACTGGACGAGCGCGGAGATGTCACGACTGGCGTCGGCGACGAGCCGACCGATCGTGGGCTCGTCCTGCTGCTCCGGCTGGATCGGTCGCACGGGCTCGCGATGACTCATGACGCCACCCCCGTCGAAGGAGCATGGTACGGGGGTGTCGTCATGACGTGTCGGTGATTCGCTCGCTGGCGCTCGCTCATGACGCCACCCCCGTCGAAGGAGCATGGTACGGGCGTGTCGTCATGACGTGTCGGTGCTTCGCTCGCTGGCGCTCGCTCATGGGACGACCCTACCGGCGGTCAGCGGTGTGGCGCGCGGCCACCGGCGGGCCGCGACGACGATCAGGGAGAGGGGTCAGGCGCCGAGGAGGCGCAGCAGCACGCCCGTGAGGGAGGCCCCGGCGACCACCGAGGCAGCGAACACGATGTCGATGCGGGATGAGGAGTCCATGGCTCCAGCCTCCCCGGCCCGGATGAGGAACGGCTGAACGGAACCTGACCCGCTGCTGTCGATCCCTCGCCTCCTGCATGACGTACCAGCACGACGCCCCCGCGCCGGGTGGCGTGGGGGCGTCGTGGCGAGCGTGGACCGGGAGGTCAGTCCTCCTGGTTCTTGCTGTCGCCGATGCCGGCGGAGATGAGGTCCATCACCGACGAGTCGGCCAGGGTGGTGGCGTCGCCGACCTCGCGGTTCTCGGCGACGTCGCGCAGCAGGCGGCGCATGATCTTGCCCGACCGGGTCTTGGGCAGCTCGGGCACGACCATGATCTGGCGCGGCTTGGCGATCGGGCCGATCTCCTTGGCCACGTGGTTGCGCAGCTCGGCGACCACGTCCTCGCCCCCGTCACCCGCGGACTCGCGGAGGATGACGAACGCGCACACGGCCTGGCCGGTGGTCTCGTCGGCGGCACCGACCACGGCCGCCTCGGCGACCTTCGGGTGCGAGACGAGCGCCGACTCGATCTCGGTGGTCGAGAGCCGGTGGCCCGAGACGTTCATGACGTCGTCGACCCGGCCGAGCAGCCAGATGGCGCCGTCGTCGTCCTTCTTGGCGCCGTCGCCGGCGAAGTAGTAGCCCTGGGCCTTGAACCGCGACCAGTAGGTCTCCTCGTAGCGGTCGTCGTCGCCCCAGATGGTGCGGAGCATCGACGGCCACGGCTCGGTGATCACCAGGTAGCCGCCCTCGCCGTTGCCGACGGGGTTGCCGGCGTCGTCGACGACCTCGGCGGTGATGCCGGGGAACGCCGTCATCGCCGATCCCGGCTTGGCGGCGGTGACGCCGGGCAGGGGGGTGATCATGTGGGCGCCGGTCTCGGTCTGCCACCACGTGTCGACGATCGGGGTCGCCCCGGCGCCGATGGTGTCGCGGTACCAGACGTAGGCCTCGGGGTTGATCGACTCACCGACCGTGCCGAGGATCCGCAGGCTCGAGAGGTCGTGCTCGGCGGGGATCTGCTCGCCCCACTTCATGCACGTGCGGATCGCGGTGGGCGCGGTGTAGAAGAGGCTGACCTTCTTGTCGGCGATGATCTCCCACCAGCGGCCCTTGTGCGGGGTGTCGGGGGTGCCCTCGTAGAGCACCTGCGTGGCACCGTTCGCCGTCGGGCCGTACGTGATGTAGGAGTGTCCGGTGATCCAGCCGACGTCGGCGGTGCACCAGTACACGTCGTCGCTCTTGTGGTCGAACGTCGCCCAGAACGTGTACGCCGCCTGGGTCAGGTAGCCGGCCGACGTGTGCAGGATGCCCTTGGGCTTGCCCGTGGTGCCCGACGTGTACATGACGAAGAGCGGGTGCTCGCTGTCGAACTCGGTGAAGCGGTGGTCGGTGGACGACTCGTCGACGACCTCGTGCCACCACACGTCGACGTCACCGTTCCACGGGACGTCCTCGCCGGTGCGGCGGACCACGAGCACGTTCTCGACGGGCGAGGCGTCGCCCAGCTTCGCCAGCGCGTCGTCGACGGCAGGCTTGAGCGCGGAGGCCTTGCCGCGGCGGTAGCCGCCGTCGGCGGTGATGACCAGCTTGGCCTCGCAGTCCTCGACCCGGCTCGCGAGCGCGTCGGAGGAGAAGCCGCCGAAGACGACGGTGTGGACGGCGCCGACGCGTGCCGAGGCGAGCATCGCGATGACGGCCTCGGGGATCATCGGCATGTAGATGGCGATCCGGTCGCCGGCCTCGACGCCGAGCTCCTCGATGGCGTTGGCGGCCTTGGACACCTCGTCCTTGAGCTGGGCGTAGGTCAGGTCGCGCGTGTCGCCGGGCTCGCCGACGAAGTGCAGGGCCACCTTCTCGCCGTCGCCGTTCTCGACGTGGCGGTCGACGCAGTTGTACGCCACGTTCAGCTTCCCGCCCACGAACCACTTCGCGAAGGGCGGGTTGCTCCAGTCGAGCACCTCCTCGAAGTCGGTGCCCCACGTCAGGCGGTGCGCGGCGTCGGCCCAGAAGCCGAGGCGGTCGGCGTCCGCGGACTCGTACACGTCGGCCTTCACGTTGGCCTGCGCGGCCAGGTCGGCGGGGGGCTCGAAGACGCGGTCCTCACGGGACAGGTTGCTGATGCCGTGCTCGCTCACAAGGTTCTCCTCGATCAGGGGGTACGTCTGCATGGTGGCTCAGGTGACAGGGTGCTTCAACTGCG
Source organism: Aeromicrobium sp. Leaf289 (assembly GCF_001423335.1). Classification (NCBI taxonomy): domain Bacteria; kingdom Bacillati; phylum Actinomycetota; class Actinomycetes; order Propionibacteriales; family Nocardioidaceae; genus Aeromicrobium; species Aeromicrobium sp. Leaf289. The sequence continues at coordinate 67,546 of NZ_LMNK01000005.1, forward strand.
GTTGCGCGGGGGTTGCCCGTTCGCCGGCACCGAGGTCGCTGCACCGGTGCCGTGGTCGCGGTGTCGTCGTGCGGGGTCGGGACGCCCCTGGACACGTCCCGACCCCACCCTTGCGCGTGCGGGGGCCCGGCGCGAACCGGGCCCCCGCGACGTCACTTCTCGGCGCCCGCTCCGGTGAGGGACCGGACCTCGAGCTCGGCGAACCGTGCCTCGCTCTCGGTCTCCTTCGAGGTGACCGTGCCCAGCCAGCCCATGAAGAAGCCGAACGGGATCGAGACGATGCCGGGGTTCTGCAGCGGGAACCAGGCGAAGTCCACCGTCGTGAACAGTGCCGTCTCCGAGCCCGACACCACGGGGCTGAAGACGACCAGCCCCACGGCTGACACGAGTCCGCCGTAGATGCTCCACGTCGCTCCGCGGGTGTTGAACCGCTTCCAGAACAGGTTGTAGAGCAGGGCCGGCAGGTTCGCCGAGGCCGCGACCGCGAAGGCCAGCGCCACCAGGAAGGCGACGTTGAGTTTCTGGCCGGGGATGGCCAGGGCGATCGCGACGCCACCGATGAAGAAGGCCGCGATCCGCGCCACCTTCACCTCCTGCGCCCCGGTGACCTCACCCTTCTTGATCACGTTGGCGTACAGGTCGTGCGCGACCGACGACGCCGACGTCAGCGTCAGGCCGGCGACCACCGCGAGGATCGTCGCGAAGGCGACGGCCGAGATGAGGGCCAGCAGGATGGCGCCACCTGTCGTGCCGGCGCCACCACCGACGGCCTCCGCGAGCAGCGGGGACGCCAGGTTGCCGCCGGACTCGACGATGCGGTCCTTCGCGTCGCCCGTGACGAGCGCCGCGGCACCGAAGCCGAGGACGAGCGTCAGCAGGTAGAAGGTGCCGATGATGCCGATCGCCCAGAGCACCGAGACGCGGGCCTGCTTGGAGGTGGGCACCGTGTAGAAGCGCACCAGGATGTGCGGCAGGCCGGCCGTGCCGAGCACCAGCGCGATGCCGAGCGAGACGAAGTCGATCTTGCTCGTCAGGCTGACGCCGTACTTGAGGCCGGGCTCGAGGAAGGCGCTGCCCTGGCCGCTGTTGTCGGCCGCCTGGCCGAGCAGGTCGGACAGGTTGAAGTTGAACTTCGCGAGCACGAGGGCGGAGATGAGGATCGTGCCGAACATCAGCAGCACGGCCTTGACGATCTGCACCCAGGTGGTGCCCTTCATGCCACCGAACACGACGTACACGATCATCAGCACGCCGACGCCGGCGATGGTGAAGTTCTTCGCCGCCGCGGAGTCGACGCCCAGCAGGAGTGCCACGAGGGCGCCCGCGCCGACCATCTGGGCCAGGAGGTAGAAGATCGACACGACGATCGTCGACGTGGCCGCCGCGGTACGGACGGGCCGCTGCCGCATGCGGTAGGCGAGCTGGTCGGCCATGGTGAAGCGGCCGGAGTTGCGCAGGAGCTCGGCGATGAGCAGCAGCGCCACGAGCCAGGCGACGAGGAACCCGATGGAGTACAGGAAGCCGTCGTAGCCCGAGAGCGCGATGGCGCCGGAGATGCCGAGGAACGAGGCGGCCGACATGTAGTCGCCGCCGATGGCGAAGCCGTTCTGGAGGCCGCTGAAGGACCGTCCACCGGCGTAGTAGTCGGCGGCCGTCTTGGTGTTGCGGCTTGCCCAGAAGGTGATGCCGACGGTCAGGAGGACGACGAGGAGGAACAGCGTCGCCGTGAGGGCCTGGTGGCTGCCGGAGTCCGAGGAGGCGGCGGCGATCAAGGTCTGCGTGCTCACTGGCCGACCTCCTTGTCGAAGCCGACGAGCAGCTCGCCCGCGATGGGATCCATCTCGCGGGCCGAGTAGCGGGCGTACCACCAGGCGATGCCGAAGGTGGTCGCGAACTGCAGCAGGCCGAACAGCAGGGCGATGTTGATGTTGCCGAACACCTTGGTGCCCATGAATCCGGGCGCCCAGTTCGAGCACACGACGTAGAGGAGGTACCAGAGCATGAACGTCACCGTCATCGGGACGACGAACTTCAGGTACCGCCGCCGGAGCTCTGCGAACTCCGGCGTGGAATGGATGCGCTCGTAGGCCGCATGGACCTCGGGCGTGATCTTCTCAGCCACGGGTGGGCACCTCGTCTTCTGCGTGGGGTGGATGTCTGACCGGAGGGAACCGTCGCCGGTGTGACGTGGGTCCCACGGAGCGACGCTAGGGAGCGCGCACACCTGTGCGCCAGGTCACAACGACTCCTGTGCGGTCGGTGCCACGAGGGCTGCGGTGCGCGGCGCGGACGGTGCGACGAGCGGCGGTTCACGCGCGACGAGCGGTGTCGCTCTCTCCCACCCAGGGGTGGATCGTCAGCGAGGTGTCCGTGGTCGAGGATCCACCGATGCAGCCCCTGGTGGTGAGGATCCACCGATGGGGAGGGGTCAGCGCTGGACGTCGATGCGCTCGGGGGTGTGCAGGCGCACCATGGTGCGGGCGACGGTGCTCGGGACGCGGTCGCGCGTGAGCAGCGAGACGCCGATCATGAGACCGAAGCCGACGGGCACGCTCCACATGGCCGGCTGTGCGGCGAGGGTGCCCACCCAGCCGTCGGGACGGGCGGAGATGGCCACCACGGTGCCGAGCAGGGCGCTGAGGCCGCCCCCGGCCATGCCCGCCAGGGCACCCGGCGCCGTGAGCCCGCGCCACCAGATCCCGAGCACGAGCAGCGGGCAGAACGTCGAGGCGGCCAGGGCGAAGGCGAACGTCACCGAGCTCGCGACCGGGATCGGCTCGGCCACGAGGGCGAGGCCCAGCGGCACGAGCACGCAGACGGCCGCCGCGAGGCGCAGCGACGTGATGGGCGAGACCCGCCCGGCCAGCGGGCCGGCCGACGCGAGGCTCTGGCCGACGACGCCGGCGATCGCCATCGTCAGTCCGGAGGACGTGGAGAGGAACGCCGCGAACGCCCCCGCGGTCACGAGGGCCGAGAGCACCTCGCCGAGACCACCGCCGAGCACCCGTCCGGGCAGCTCGAGCACCACGGTGTCCGCCCGCCCGGAGGTCACCAGGTCCGAGGCGTACACCCGGCCGAGGACCCCGTAGACGGTCGGCAGGAGGTAGAAGCCGCCGATCAGTGCCAGCACGATGAGCGTGGTGCGACGCGCCGCATGACCGTCGGGGTTCGTGTAGAAGCGCACCACCACGTGCGGCAGGCCCATCGTGCCGAGGAACGTCGCGATCATCACCGAGTACGTCGTGTAGAGGCCCTGGGCGTCCGTGGTGCCCCACGGCTCGAACCAGGCCTCGGGCGCGACCGGGGACGGGGCGCCGTCGAGCGCCCACGCGCGCAGCAGGAAGACGGCGGGCACGAGGAGGGCGGTCAGCTTGAGCCAGTACTGGAAGGCCTGCACGAAGGTGATGCTCCGCATGCCGCCGGCCACGACGTTGACCACGACGATCGTCGCGACCAGGGCCATCCCCAGCCAGCCGGGTGCGCCGCTGACGGTCCGCAGCGTCAGCCCGGCGCCCTGGAACTGCGGCATCAGGTACAGCCAGCCCACGCCGACCACGAGGAGGGTGGCCGCCCGACGCACCGCCTTCGACTGCAGCCGGACCTGCGCGAAGTCCGGGATCGTGTACGCACCGGAGCGGCGCAGCGGTGCGGCGACGAGCACGAGCAGCAGCAGGTACCCCGCGGTCCAGCCGATCGGGTACCAGAGCACGTCGGGCCCCGAGGCGAGCACGAGCCCGGCGACCCCGAGGAACGAGGCGGCCGAGAGGTACTCGCCGCCGATCGCCGAGCTGTTGAGCGCCGGTGAGACCGAGCGCGACGCCACGTAGAAGTCGCTCGTCGTGCGGCTCACCCGCAGGCCGAAGGCCCCGATGCCGAGCGTGGCGATCGACACGAGCGCCACGGCCGCCACGGCGTAGGACGTGTTCACCGGTGCTCGGCCGCCTCGACGAGGGCGGCGAAGTCGGCCTCGGCGCGCTCGGCCCGCCGCACGTACACCCAGCCGACGAGCAGCAGCGCGGGGTAGACGAGCACGCCGAGGACGATCCACGGCAGCGGCACCGGTCCCACCTGGGTGCGGGCGAGGCCCGGCAGGAGCGTGAAGGCGAGCGGCAGCGACCCGATGCCCACGGCCAGGAGCGTGACGACGGCCAGCGCCGAGCGCAGCTGGGTGCGCACGAGCGAGCGGATGTACACCTCGCCGACGCCGGTCTCCTCGTCGATCTCCTCCCGTGCGCTGCGGCGCACGTGCGCCGGGGCCGTCGACAGCGGGCTCGTGATCCGCACCCGCCCCGACGACGGGGGCTGCTCGGGCGTCGCGTCCACGTCAGCGGCTCCGGTCGTGGATCCGGTCGCGCAGGAGCGGTGTGTGGCGTCGGGAGACCTGCAGCTCGGTGAGCTCGTCGCCGCGGGGCACCACCACGCTGCAGCGGCCGGCCTGCATGCGGACCTCGCGGACGTGTGCGAGGTTCACGGCGATGCTGCGGTGGATGCGCACGAAGCCGGCGTCGGACCAGGCGTCGACGAGGCCGGTCAGGGGGGTGCGCAGCAGGTGGCCGTGGCCGTCGGCGGTGTGCAGACGCACGTAGTCGCCCTGCGCCTCGACGTGCGTGATGGTGGAGCGCCGCACGAAACGGGTCACGCCACCGAGCTCGACGGGGATCGTCTCGTCGGTCTCGGGTGTCGCCTCCCCGACGTCGACGGCCCGCCGGATGCTCTCGCGCAGACGCTCCTCGCGGATGGGCTTGAGGAGGTAGTCGACGGCGCCCAGCTCGAAGGCGTCGACCGCGTGGTTGTCGTGCGCCGTGACGAACACGATCCGCGGCGGCGTGCGGAACTGCCCGACGATGCGGGCCACGTCGATGCCGGACAGGCCCGGCATCGCGACGTCGAGGAACGCGAGGTCGATCCGGTCGGCCTCGAGCTTGCGCAGGGCCTCGGCCCCGGAGCGGGCCGTCTCGACGACGCCGACGCGGTCGTCGCGCCCGAGCAGGTAGACGAGCTCGTCGAGCACGGGCTGCTCGTCGTCGACGACGAGCGCGCGCAGGCCCGGAGCGGGCTCGGCGTGGCGCGTGCCGGCGACGTCGTCCATCCGGGGAGTGTAGAGCGACATCACGTCCGCGCGTCGGGCGAGAACTTCGGGATCCGCAGCGAGACCTTCGTGCCGAGGCCGGGGGCCGTCTCGACCACGATCCCGTGGTCGTTGCCGTAGACGGCGCGCAGGCGCTGGTCGACGTTGGCCAGCCCGATCGACCCGCCGCTCGCCCGACCGGCGAGGGCCTCGCGCACCACGTCGGGGTCGCTGCCCACGCCGTCGTCCTCGATCTCGATGAGACAGGCGGTGCCGACGTCGCGCGCGACGACCGTGATGTGTCCGGGGCCGTCCTTCGGCTCGATGCCGTGGCGCACCGCGTTCTCGACGAGGGGCTGCACCGCCAGGAAGGGCAGGGCGACGTTGAGCACCTCGGGCGCCACGCTCGACGTCACGCGCAGGCGGTCCCCGAAGCGGGCGTTCTCCAGCGCCAGGTACCGCTCGATCGACAGCAGCTCGTCGGCGAGGGTCGTGAAGTCGCCGTGGCGACGGAAGGAGTAGCGCGTGAAGTCCGCGAACTCCAGGAGCAGGCCGCGCGCCCGCTCGGGGTCGGTCCGCACGAACGAGGCGATCGCGCCGAGGGAGTTGTAGATGAAGTGGGGGGAGATCTGGGCCCGCAGGGCGCGCAGCTCGGCCTCCATGAGCGCGGTCCGCGACGCGGCCAGCTCGCTCAGCTCGAGCTGGCTGGACATCCAGCGGGCCACCTCGGTGGTGGCTCGGACGATGCCGGCGGCGGGGTGGCTCGTGAGCACCACGAGCGTGCCGACGACCAGCTCGTCGACCACGAGCGGGGCGACCACCGCGCGGTCGGAGGCCTGGGTACGGCCCTCGGCCAGCACGGCCTCCACGAGGGGCGCGGCCAGGGCGTGGTCGCCCTCGCCCGAGGAGGCGAGCACGCCGGTGCCGTCGGTCAGTGCGGCGGGAGCCCCGCCCAGCAGGGCCCGGACGTGGGGCAGGGCGCCGGCTGCGCCGTCGGCGTCCAGCCCGGCCCGCAGGGCGGGAGCGGCCAGCGAGGCGGTGTGCAGGGTGGCGTAGGTCGCCAGGTCGTCGGGCCCGCCGAGGGCGGCGTCGGGGCGGCGTGACCGGACCCAGACGAGCCCCACGAGCGCCGTCACGATCACGCCGACGACGGCACCGAGCAGCGCATCCATCCCAGGACCGTAGCGCCTGGGTCGCGCAGTGGCGGTCGGTCGCGGTCGGGCTGCGTCGCTGTGGCTGGGCGTCGGGGCGGGGCTGCGTTGCTGCGGCTGGGTCTCGCGGCGGCCTCCGAAAGGCCTCGACGGAGCGGGAGCGTCGGGCTCGTCCGAGCTCCCCCGCTCCCACTCCGCGTTGTGACGACTTCGCGTCGATCTCGCGGCGATCGATCGACTCCAACGCGTCAAGACGCGGGTTTCGGACAGTTCCGGGCCATGCAGACCCCTCCGACCGCCCCGCAAGTGTCCGAAACGGGAGCGGGGGCCCGTCAGTCGCCGAGGCCGCGCGCGGCGAGGGCGTCGCCGACGTCGTGGGCGTGGGCGACCGTGCGCACGGCGAACGGCGCGAGGGTGGCGCGGGGGCTGCGCTCGAGGCCACGGGCCTTCGCGGCCTCGCGGGTCTCGTCGAACAGCGTCATGACGGTGGGGATGGAGGAGATCGCCAGCGAGAAGGCGAGCGCGACGCGTTCGGGATCGACCCCGAGGGGGCGCAGCACGCCCGCGATGCGCACGATCGCGTCGAGCAGGTCGTCGGTGGCGGTCGTCGCGGTGAAGGTCGTGGCGAGCACGACGAGGGTCAGCGTCGTCGCCACGATCTCGACGGCCACCGGCCAGCCCCGCTGCCACGTCTGGAAGGCCGCCAGGACGGCGAGCACGACGAGGAGCGGGCGGATACCCAGGGCCAGCGAGCGCCACGGCACCCCGGCGTGCACGGCCACGCCGGTTGCGAGGCCGAGCGCGACGACCGGTGGCCAGGGCCCGCGCAGGGCCACCACCAGCACGCCGACGACCACGACCCCGAGCAGCTTGCGACCGGTCGGGATCCGGTGCCAGATCGAGTCGCCGGGCACGTGCAGCCCCAGGGGGAGGGCCCGCCTCATCGACGCCGCCTCATCGACGCCGCCTCATCGCCGGGCGCTCTCGACGTAGTGCGCGACGGCGGCCTCCGGGTCGGCGTCGACGCTCACGCGCCCGTCCTCGACCACGAGCGCCCGGTCGCAGCGTCGCGCGAGGGCGAGGTCGTGCGTGACGAGGACGAGCTGCTGGGGCATGGAGAGCAGGCGTTCCTCCACCGCGCGGGCGTTGCGCAGGTCCAGCAGGGTGGTCGGCTCGTCGGCGACCACGACGGACGGCTCGCAGGCGAGCACGCCGGCGAGGGCCAGCATCTGCTGCTGACCGCCCGAGAGCGCGTGGACCGACGTGTCGGCGTGCTCGCCCAGGCCGATGTCGGCGAGCACGGCACGGGCGCGGGCCTCGCGCTCGCGCTTGTCGGGGACGTGACGGCGCAACGACAGCGCCACGTCCTCGAGCACGGTCGGCATCACGAGCTGCGCGGACGGCTGCGTGAACACGAAGCCCACGCGGCGACGCACCGCAGGACCGTCGGTGGCCACGTCGAGCCCGTCGACCCGCACGGTGCCGGTCGACGCCGTGACCAGACCGTTCACCAGCCGCGCGAGCGTGGACTTGCCCGAGCCGTTGGCGCCCACGACGACGACCCGCTGCTCGGTGAGGCACGCGCTGACGTCCCGCAGCAGCGTCACGTGACCGTCGGCGGTGGGTGCCGTGACGGTGACGTCGGTCAGCTCGATCGTCGCCATGGGGTCAGTCTCGCCCAGCCGTCACGGGGTGCTCGCCGGGGTCATCGCCGCGTGAGCAGCTGCGGGAACGCGCGGTGCACGGCGGCGGCCACGACCGCGGCGACGGCGAGCTTGACCAGATCGGCCGGCACGTAGACCGCGGCGCCCTTGAGCGTCGTCCAGAGCGGGGTGTCGGCGTAGAGGGCGATGCCCAGACCGCCGGCGAACCAACAGATCGCCTCGCCGACCAGCCCCCCGACGGCGACGACGGCGGCCGTCACGGCCACGCCGGCGGCCCGGGCGCGCTCGACCGCGAAGCCGACCGCGAGGGCGACGAACGGGAACGACCACAGGTACCCGGCGGTGACGCCGACGAACGGGGCGAGACCCGCCTGGCCGCCGGCGAGCACGGGCAGACCGATCGCGCCCAGGGCCAGGTAGAGCGCGATGGCCAGGAACCCGCGCCGCGCGCCGAGCACCCCGCCGGCCAGGAAGACGGCGAACAGCTGCAGGGTGACCGGCACGCCGTTGACGCCGAAGGGCAGGGCGGCCACCACGGCGCACACCGCGGTGAGGGCGGCGAACACCGCCACGAGCGCGAGGTCGGTGGTGGTGAGGCGGCGTGAGCGCGGCGAGGCGGTGCCGGACTGGGGTGTGCTGGTGCTGGGCATCGTGCGTCCTTCGGCCTGTGGTCAGGGGGGTGACCAGGGGACTGAACAGCGTTCAGGTGAACGCCGTTCAGGTAGTGTGGCACATCCGCGACCCGACCGGGAGGAGAGACCACCGTGGCGAACAGCCTCGACGACGTCGTGGCGGGCTCCCTGCGCGTGCTGGACTCCTACGGCCTGGAGTTCTGCACCATGCGCCGGGTGGCCGCCGAGCTCGGCGTGCAGCCCGGTGCGCTCTACCACCACGTGGCCGACAAGCAGACCCTCCTGGGTCTCATGGCCGACCGGATCGTGGCCGACGTGCAGGTCGACGCGGACCTCGCCGCCACCTCGACCCGGCTGCGCGCCGCGATGCTGGCCGTGCGCGACGGTGCCGAGGTGGTGGCCACGACCGCCGCGTTCCGGCTCGGGGTCTTCGCGCTCGAGGAGGCGCTCGCCGCGCACAGCGACCGCGACGTCGCCCGCACCCTGCTGCTCTACGTCGTGGGGCACACCCAGGCCACCCAGCTGCACCGCCAGGCCGCCGCCGTCGGCATCGTCGAGGCCGACCCCGACCTCGACGCCTCGTTCCAGCGCGGGCTCGCCATCATCCTGCGGTGAGCGCACCGCAGGGCCAGTCCCGCCGAAGCGGCCCCGCCCCACGTCGGCGTTGCTAGCCTGCGCCTGTGCGGATCGCCTTCCTGGGGAACGGGATGACGGGCTACCTCGATGCCCAGTACCGAGCCCTCCATGCCCTCGGCCACGACCTGCTCGTGGTGCAGCCCGGTTCGCCCGACGTGGCCGTGGGCGCCATGCGCGACACCGCGTTCGGCGACCTCGGCATCGGCGAGTACGCCGACCACCTGCTGTGGTCGAGCGAGCCGACCCGTGCCGAGCTGGTCGAGCGGGTCTCCCGCTTCGACCCTGACGCGGTCGTGATGAGCGCGTGGAACTTCTCGCGGTCCTACCGCGCGGTGATGCGTGCGGTCCCGTCGTCGGTCGTGCGCATCCTGGTCATGGACAACCTCTGGCGTGGGGCCCCGCGGCAGTGGCTCGGCCGCGCCGTGAGTCGCTGGTACGTGGCGACGGTGGCCGACGTGGCGATGGTGCCGAGCGAGCGCAGCGAGATCTACGCCCGCATGCTGGGCTTCGGCCCGGGCGACGTGATCCGCGGCTCGCTCACGGCCGACGACGCCGTCTTCCACAGCGCCGAGCGCACGGCCGAGGAGATCGGGTCCCGGCGGCGCTTCCTGTGGTGCGGGCGCCTCGTCGACCACAAGGGCGTGGACGTCCTGGCCGGCGCCTACCGTCGCTACCGAGAGCTCACCGACGAGCCCTGGTCGTTGGACGTCGTCGGCATGGGACCCCAGGCAGACCTGCTGGACGACCTCGAGGGTGTCGTCCGGCACGGCTTCCTCGCCCCGCCGGAGGTGGCCGACCTGATGCGTCGCTCCTCGTGCTTCGTGCTGCCGTCGCACATCGAGCCCTACGGCGTGGTCGTCCACGAGGCCGCGGCGTGCGGCCTGCCCGTGCTCACCACCGACTTCGCCGGTGCTGCCGCCGGGTTCGTGCAGGACGGCGCCAACGGCTGGGTGGTCCCGGCGGGCGACGTCGAGGCGTGGGCCCGCGCGATGGTGCGCACGAGCGAGCTCCCCGCCGAGCGGCTCGCCGCGTTCTCGGACGTGAGCAGGTCGCTCGCCCGTCGCACGACCCCGGCCACCTGGGCCGCGAACCTCGCCGAGCAGGTCGAGCGTCGACGAGCGGCCGGCGGGGGTCGGCTCAGCGTGGGGGCTTGATCCAGAGCGCGGTGTCCCACACCCCGTTGGTGGTCCAGAGACGGCGCCATCCACCGGTGCGCTCGGCGAACTCCGCCCAGGGGGTCGTCGCCGGACGGCTCACGTGCCACGGGGAGCGTGTGGTGGACGGTAGGTAGGTCTCGGCGTTGTCGAGCACCAGCAGGCCGCCCGGTCGCAGCAGGGAGAGCGCGCGCAGAGCGCATCGGTCGCGGTACTCGCCGTCGACGAGCACGAGGCCCAGCGACTCCGGCTCCAGCTCGGGCACCGCGCCGACGTAGGCCGCCTCGTGCTCGGGGGTCTCGTAGCCCAGCTCGTCGAACGGCACGAGGTGCAGGTCGACGTTCGTGATCCGCTCCGTGCGCAGCCTCGCCGCGAGGTCGTCGTGCCAGGCCCGTGCCCCCTCGATCGAGGTCACGGAGGCGAGCCGCTGGGCCAGCCAGAGGGTGGTGCCGCCCGAGCCCCACTCGAGGGCGCGGTCGTCGGGGAGCAGCAGCTCGTCCAGCGCCTCCAGGGCGTCGGCCGTGATCCACGGTGGCTTGTCCGCGCGGCGGGCCGCCCACCGCGTGGACAGCGCGTCGGCGACCGTGCGCGGGAGCGTGCGTGGCCGCAGCTGCAGCGTCGGCGCCAGGTGGCCCGGCCGGCCGGCCGCCCACTGCGGGTGGCGACGACGCCAGACCGATGTCGCCAGGGCGGACGTCACTCTTCCCGGTGGCATGGCAGGAGGATAGGGCAGCGTCGGCAGGTCGGACGTCAGCGGATCGCCTCGACGGCCATCTGCGCGCCGCCCTCCTCCACCCGGTTGTCGAGCCCGTCGAGCTCGGGGTGGTCGCTGCGTCCGAGCTCGGCGCGGGCGACCGACGAGAACCCGGCGCGGGTCAGCTCGGCCGCGAGGGTGGCGTCGTCGTACACGTAGCCCTCGTGGTGGCCGAACGAGGCGATCGGGATCCGGACCCAGTCGAGCGGGTGCTCCACCGTCAGCCCCATCTCCTCGTAGACACGTGCCTCGGCGTCGCCCCGCGGGGACGTGCCCGCGAGGTAGCGGTCGACGTGGGCGCGCAGGTCGGGGGTGACGAAGCGGATGACGCCGCCCGGGCGCAGGCACCGGTGCGCCTCGGCCATGAGGGCGCGGCCGGCCTCGAGCGGCAGGTGCTCGATGACGTTGTCGGAGTAGACGTGGGAGAGGGCGCCGTCCTCGATCGGCCACGGGGCCGTGGCGTCGAGGTAGAGCCGGGTGACCGCGTTGACGTTCGTGACCACCCAGCCCGGCCGGGGCTCGATGCCGCCGATCTCGAGCTTGAACGGACGCGCCGCCGACGCAAGGGCTCGACTCGCCCTCGCGCGGGCGAGCGGGGTGTTGGCGGCCATCACGGCGGGACGGACCACGGATCGGACTCGAGGGTGCACGGATGTCTTCCTAGCGGTCGTGGGAGGTGAGGACGAAGAGACCGTCGACCTGCAGGAGGCGACCGTCCTGGTCGGAGAAACCGGGCTCGAGCTGCTGGAGCCGGTAACCGGCCGAGGCCAGGTCCTGCACGAGCTCGTCGTGCAGCCGCTGGCCGGCGTAGAGCTCGACGAACGACAGCTCCAGCTGCACGGCCCCGAACCGGCCGAGGAGGTGGCCGGCGCCGGCGAGCACCTCGTCCTCGAAGCCTTGCGTGTCGATCTTGAGCAGGGTGCGCGCGGGGTCGATGCCGTGCTCCTGGACGATCGCGGCGACGGTCGTGACGGGCACCGTCTCGCTCGCGACGTAGTCCGACCCGGGTGCCGCGGTGCGGTGCTTGTCGGTCATGGCGCGGATCGAGGAGGAGAAGGAGTTGGCGGAGACGTTGATCCGCGTGCTGCCTGGCTCCGCACCGACCGCCGTGTGGTGCACCGACCACGCCGCGTCCTTGGCCGCCCTGGCGCTGAGCACCGCGTACGCGCCGGCCAACGGCTCGAAGCCGTGGATCGTCCCGCGGAAGCCTGCGCTGCGCAGGAGCGTGGCGAACTGCCCGACGTTGGCTCCGACGTCGAGCACCGTGTCGATGTCGCGCGAGCGGAGGGTCTGGGCGAGGTGCGAGGAGTAGGAGCCGCGACCGATCTGGAGGTCGGCGCGCTGCAGGGCTCGTCGCAGCGCGAGCTTGGCGGTCTCGCGCACGCGGTTGGCGATGGTCTGGTCGGTCACGGGGCTCCCTCGGGCCGGGGTCGGCACCCGTTCAACCGTCGAGCGCTGGGGAGGTTACGTGCGTTCGCGCGGCGGGTGGGGCCAGGCCGCGGCCCGAGCTCGCTCACGTCCGGACGAACACGCCGTCGGCCTGCAGCAGGCGCCCGGACGGGTCGCTGAACCCGGCGTCGATGGCGGCCATGGTGAACCCGTGGTCGTAGGCGAACGAGACGGCCTCGTCGACCAGCATGCCGCCGGAGTACAGCGGCACGAACGACAGCTCGAGCTGGAGCCCGACGGCCCGCTCGAGCATCGTCGGGCCGCCCGCGAGCACCTCGCGCTCGAAGCCCTGGGTGTCCAGCTTGAGGAACGGTCGACGGGCGGGGTCGTCGGCGAGCTCGTCGTCGAGCCGCGCCACCGTGATGGTCTCGGTGGCGACGTAGCCGACCTCGGGTGCCGCGGCCACGTGACGCTCGTCCATCGGCAGCAGCGAGCTGCTGTCGCTGTTGGAGGCGACGTTGATCTCGGCCTCGCCGGGGGAGGAGCCGAGTGCCCGGTTCCGCACGTCCCAGGCGGGGTCGTCGGCGGCGGCCGCCGCGAGGTCGGCGTAGGCGGCGGCGAGCGGCTCGAACGAGACGAGCCGTCCGGTGTACCCGAACGAGCGCACCTCGCGGGCGAACCCACCTCGGGCCGCACCCACGTCGACGACGAGGTCGACACCGGCGGCCGCCAGGATCCTCTGGCGCCGGGCGCCCGGGTGACGACGCAGCGCGAGGCCCCGTCGGGCCAGCGTCTCGACGGCGGTGCTCCTGAGCCAGGACATCGACACTCCTCTCGGAACCGGTCGGGAGGTCCCGGGGACGAATGTAGTCTTGGCGCGCCTCAGGACGACGACAGGAGCGCGCATGGCGGACCACGTGGCGACGCTCGTCGTGGATCCGGACCACACGGGACACCACTTCCAGTCCGTCTCCTTCGTCGTCGAGCAGGCGGTGCTCGGCGGTCCGGTGGTGCTGCTGACGTCGCACGGGGCCCGGGGCACCGAGGAGTTCGCGGCCCACCTCGCGGAGCTGCACGACGCCGGACGGGTCGAGGTCGTGGAGGCGCTCGACGGAGTCCTGCCGGCCACCGATGCCGTCGCGCGGGAGGTGGCCCGGGTCTGCCGCGAGCGCGGCGACGTCGGGCACGTGCTCGTCATGGACGGTGACCAGCCGCTCAAGCGCTGGTGGCTCGTGGCCCCCCGGGCGTTGAAGGACCTGCCGACGCGGCCCCGCGTGACCTTCATGCTCACCCGCTACCCGGCCCGGCTCGCGCTCACCGACCGCACCGGTTGGCGGCTGCGCGTGCCGAAGGCCACCCTGGCGCTCGCCGCCATGGCCCGACGGTGCCTGCACCGCGTCGTCGGGTTCTCCGGGCGCGACGACGTCGGGACCGGCTGGGTGGTCCGACGGATCGGCGATCCCAACGACGGGACCGCGCACGCCTCCGAGCGTGCACGGTGGCGGGCCGAGCTCGACCTGCCGCTCGACGCCCGGCTCGTCGGAGTCTTCGGGTTCGTCAGCGAACGCCGCAACGCGCCGATGATCCTCGACGCCCTCGTGGCGGAGGACCTGGACGCGGTCCTCGTGGTCGCCGGCGCGCTCACGCCGGAGGTCCGTGCCTGGGTCGAGGGTCTGGCGCCCCACCCGCGCGAACGCCTCCTCGTCCGCGACGCCTACCTCGACAACCCGACGCTCGACCGCTACATCGCCGCCATGGACGCGATCCCGCTGCTGCTCACCAACAACGGCCCGAGCGGCATCATGGGCAAGGCCGAGTCGGCCGGGGTCCCCGTGGTCACCGCCGGGTCCGTGGTGCGCGCCCGCGAGGCCCGTGCCCTGGGGGCGGGCGAGGCGTGCGACCTCGAGGTCGCGTCGGTCGGTCGGGCCCTGCGCACCGTGCTCGCACCGGGGTACCGGGTGACGACCAGGGAGAGCGACCTCGTCACGCCCGCCCGATACGCCCGCGCCATGCTCGGTACGTCGGAGCCGCGCGGACGACCGGACGAGAACCCGTGACGACCACCCAGGAGAGTGGGCGCTGGGGGGAGCGGATCGCCTGGCTCGCCGTCGTCAGCGGTGGCTTCGTCGTGCAGCTGCTCATGACGGTCAGCGGCGTGATCTCCGCCCGTCTGCTCGGCGTGGAGGGTCGCGGTGAGGTGGCCCTCGTCGTCGCCCTCTCCGGCACCGGAGCCGCCTTGACGCTCGGTGGGAGCCTGCCCAACGTCGTGATCAAGCGTCTCGCCGACCGAGGTCTCGCCGCACGCGACGGTCTGGGGCACCTCGCCCGGCGGTGGTCGGTCGTGGCCGTGCTCTGCGCCGTGCCCTTCGGCGTGGTGTTCGTGCTGACGCACGGCGACCTCTCCGCCTCGAGCACGTGGTGGCTGGGTGCGGCGGTGGTGCTGCTCGCACTCGAGAACATGGCGTTCCGCATCGTCACCTCGGCGCTGCTGGGGGAGGGCTCGTCGATGGCGCGGGTGGCCGTGGCGACGTTGCTCCCGCAGACCTTCGTCACCGCGAGCCTCGTGGTCGTGCTGATCGTCTCCGGCAGCGCCACGGCGCTCGGGGTGTGCCTGGTGATGGTGGGCTCGTTCGCACTCGGTCTCGTCGTCGGCGTGCGCCTGCTCGCGCCTCGACGCGGAGGGGAGCCGCTCGAGGAGTCCGACCTGTGGCGACTGGCCCGGTCCACGTACGTGGGCACGCTGGGCCCGATCGACGGCCTGGGCCTCGACCGCATCCTCGTGGGCGCGGTCGCCGGCACGGTCTCGCTCGGCCTCTACGCCACCGCCGGGGCCCTCGCCTCGCTCGCGGCCATGCTGGGATCCGGCATCGCCGTGGTGCTCCTGCCCCGCTTCTCCTCAGCCCAGGCCGCGGCCGACGGTGACGGCCGGCTCGTGCGCCGCAGCCTGGCCCTCTGCGTGGGTGTGCTCGTGCCCATCGTCGTCGTGGTCACCGTGCTCGCCGAGCCCGTCATCGAGATCGCCTTCGGCTCCGCGTTCCTCGACGCCGTGCCGATCGCCCACTGGCTCGTCCCCGCGATGGGGCTGCTGGGCCTGCGCCGCGTGCTCATCGCCATCCTGCAGGGGCGGGAGCGCGGCGGCACGGCATCGCGGATCGAGTTCGCGCTGACCCCCGTCATGGTCGTCGGCGTGGTGCTGGCGGCGGGGTCGGAGTCGGCGACCGCGGTGGCGGTCGTGCTGCTGGGCGTGGCGATCGCGAGCGTGTCGCTGCTGTCGATCGCGGTTTGGCACACAACGCCCCGAACCCACCCTCCGGTGCCCTAGGCTGACGCTCGATGGTCACCGAATCCGGGGTCGCCTCGTCGCCCGACCACCTCAGCTTCTCCCAGCTCGTCTTCTCCGACTACGAGCGCTACCGCCCGGGAGCGCGGGCCTCGTGGCCCGCCGTGATGGTGCGGCTGCCCTCGTTGCCGGGTCTGCTCGCGAGCCTGATCCTGCGGAGCCAGCAGTGCCTCTACCGCGCAGGACGGCGCCGTCTCGCCGACCAGCTCCGCACCCTCGCCAACGTGCTCATCGGTGCCGACCTCGGCGCCGGCATGACGGTCGGTCCCGGCTTCATGATGGCTCACCCGGTGGGCACCACCATCGGCTTCGGGCTGGTCATCGGGCGTGACGTCACCTTCGCCGGCGGGGTCACCTGCGCCGCGCGGTACTACGACGAGCGCGGTGCCGACAACCAGGAGTTCGCGACGATCGGCGACGGCGCGGTCATCGGTGCCAACGCCGTGCTCGTCGGCGGCGTCACCATCGGACGCCGCGCCATGGTCGGAGCCAACTCCGTGGTCCTCTCCGACGTGCCCGACGGGGCCGTCGTCATGGGCTCGCCGGCCCGCCGGGTCGGTTCGCGCGACGTGACGGAAGCAGCCTCATGAGCCAGGGACCCACCTACGAGCCGGCCGCCCACTACGACCACGTCACGGCAGCGTGGCAGCTCCTGCTGGGCGACGAGCTGCACTACGGCGTGTTCGCCGACGGCGACGAGCCGCTCGACGTCGCCACCGCGGCGCTCACCCGCCGCATGGTCGAGGCCGCGCGCCTCCCGGAGGCCGCGGCCTCCGGCACGACGCTGCGCCTGCTCGACGTCGGCTGCGGCTCGGGCGGTCCGGCACGCGCTCTCGCGACCGGCTTCGGGGTCGAGGTCGTGGGCATCACCACGAGTGCCGTCGGTGTGCAGACGGCACGGCAGCGCGCCGCCGACCTCGGCGTCGACGGCGTGAGCTTCGAGCAGCGCGACGGGACAGCCAACGAGTTCCCCGATGCGTCGTTCGACGTGGCGTGGGCGCTGGAGTCGGCGCACCTGATGCGTGACCGTCCTGCGCTGCTGTCCGAGTGCGCCCGGGTGGTCCGTCCCGGCGGGCGGGTGGTCCTGTGCGACCTGCTGCGGCACCGCGAGATCCCGTTCGCCGAGGTGCGCGCACGACGCCAGGACTTCGCGACCCTCCGTGAGGCCTTCGGCGACGCGCACTTCGAGCCGCTCGCCTACTACGCCGACGGACTGGCCGCGCTCGGTCTCGTGGTGGAGGTGGCCGACGACCTCACGCAGCCGACCCTCCCCACCTTCGACCGCTGGCGCGCCAACGCCGCGACCCACCACGACGAGGTGGTCGAGCTCATCGGGCACGAGGGGCACGAGGCCTTCGTGCGCTCGTGCGACGTGCTCGAGGAGTTCTGGCGCGACGGCACCTTCGGCTACGGCCTCGTGGCCGCCCGTCGACCCGGCTGAGTCCGTACGTGACGCCCGCCCGGTCACGTCGTTGTGCACGGCGTGGCGGACCAGCCACCTTCCCCGAGACGCAGGAGACAGCATGAGCACCGCGCCCGCCGACGTCGAACGCACGGTCGTCGCGTTCCTCACGAGCCTCGACAAGCTGCCCGAGGGCTTCGACGCCACGACGCCGCTCTACGTCGGGGGCGCCGACCTGGACTCGCTCGAGACCGCCGAGCTGTCGGCCACGCTCGAGGACGAGCACGGCAGCGACCCCTACTCCGCGGGCGACATGCCGCAGACGCTCGCGGACATCCAGGCGTTCTACGCCTCGGTCGCCGGCGCCTCCTAGACCGTCGTGCACGAGCTGCTGCGCCGGGTCGCCGACGTCGACCCCGACCGGGTGGCCGTCGTGACCCACGACGGCTCGTGGACGTACGCGCAGGTCCTCGAGGCCGCCGAGCGTGCGGCGTCGGCACTGACCGACCTCGCCGGCGACGCGCAGGGCGGCCGCCGGCTCGGCGTCGTCGACTTCGAGGCGGCCGACGTCGTGCCGCTGCTCGCAGCCGCCTCGCTGGTGGGGGCGGAGGTCTGCCTCTACCCGCCCGTGGAGCCGGACGAGGTCGCCGACCTGGCACGTCGGCTCGACCACGAGGTGCTCGTGACCGACCGCGACGACCTCGACGGGGCCGCCGCCACCGTGCTCGACGTCCGCGACCTGCTCGACGACGGCCCCCGCGGGCCCTCCGCCGCGGCCGTCGCGGACGCGGACGCCCGCCCCCACCTCGTCCTCACCACCGGCACCACCGGCGCACCACGGGGCGTGCGGCACGACTGGGAGCGGCTGCTGCGCGGGGTCCGCCGGGTCGGCCCCGCTCCCGAGCAGCGCTGGCTGCTGGCCTACGGCCTGCACCAGTTCGCCGGGCTGCAGGTCCTTCTGCACGTGCTCGCCGCGGGCGCCACGCTCGTGGCTCCCGCACCGCGCCGCCCCCGCGAGGGCCTGGCCGCCATGCGCGCGCTCGGCGTCACCCACGCCAGCGCCACCCCCACCTACTGGCGCTTCCTGCTGGCCGAGGCGCGCGGGGACGGTCTCGGTCTCCCGCCGCTCGAGCAGGTCACGATGGGTGGGGAGGCGATCCCCGGTCCGCTGCTCGGCGACGTGCACGCGGCGTTCCCCTCCGCCTCGGTGTCGCAGGTCTACGCCGCCTCCGAGTTCGGCTCCACCGGGTCGCAGCGCGACGACCGCCCGGGCCTCTCGACCGACGTCCTCGACCGCGGCGACGACGCCGACGTCGACCTGCGGATCGTCGACGGCGAGCTGTGGATCCGGTCGCGCACCGGGATGCTCGGCTACCACGGCGACGAGCCGGTCGACCCCGACGCGTGGCGCCCCACCGGGGACCTCGTCGAGGTCGTCGACGACCGCATCCTCTTCCGCGGCCGGTCCTCGGAGGTGATCAACGTCGGCGGGGTCAAGGTCCACCCGCTGCCGATCGAGGAGCGTGTCGGGGCGGTGCCCGGCGTCGACGTCGCCCGGGTGTTCGCCCGCCCCAACCCCATGACGGGGTCGGTCGTGGCGCTGGAGGTCGTGGCCGCACCCGGGCACGACCACGACGCCCTCAAGGCGAGCCTCAAGGCCGCCTGCGCCGACCTCCCACCCGCAGCCCGCCCCCGCAGCATCCGCTTCGTCGACGACGTCGCGACCGCCGGCGGGAAGATCGTCAGGAGACAGCAGTGACCAGTACCGAGCAGACCGGGCAGACCGAGCAGACCGGGGGCCGCGTCGTCATCGTCACCGGCGGCAGCCGTGGCCTGGGTGCCGGCATCGTCCGCTCCTACCTCGCCGAGGGCGACCTGGTGGCCACGTGCTCGCGCAGCCGCACCGACGAGGTCGACGCGTGGGAGTCCGACCCGGCCACGGCCGACCGCTTCCTCTTCCAGCCGGCCGACCTGTCGCGCGTGGAGGACGCCGAGGCGTTCGTGAAGGCCGTCGTCGACCGGTGGGGACGGGTCGACGTGCTCATCAACAACGCCGGGGTGGCGCGCGACGGGATCCTGGCACTGTTCTCCGACGACGACGTCGACACGGTGGTCGACCTCAACATCAAGGGCACCGTCTACATGACCCGCCTGGTCAGCCGCCGCATGCTCGCGCGGCGCAGCGGCCACATCGTCAACATCTCGTCCATCGTCGGCCTGTCGGGCTACCGGGGACTCGCCGTGTACAGCGCGTCGAAGGCCGCGCTCGACGGCATGACCCGTGCCCTCGCCCGTGAGCTCGGCTCGCGGGGGATCGTGGTCAACGGCATCGCCCCCGGCTACCTGCGCACCGAGATGAGCCACGGGCTCGACGAGGGCCAGCTGGTCCAGATCGAGCGGCGCACCCCGGCCGGTCGCCTCGGCGACCCCGAGGACATCGCGCGCGTGTGCCGGTTCCTCACCGACCCCGCGAACACCTATCTCACCGGGCAGGTCCTCGTCGTCGACGGTGGTCTGACGGCGTGACCGCCCCGGACGCCTCCGGGGCGGACGGCGCGCCGGCGCTGCCGCTGCCGGTCCGCGTGCTCGTCAAGGGTGCGTCGACCGTCAACTGGATCTCGTGGATGGGCGGCCCGCGGACCGACTTCATCCTGCCGCGGGTCATCGAGGAGCGGCTGCTCGCGAGCGGTCGGCCGTGCACCGTCCACACCCACAGCGTCGCGTCGGAGCCCACCCACGGCGTCCTGCAGACGTGGGAGCGCGAGGTCCTGGGTCTCTCGCCCGACGCCATCGTGCTCGTCTACGGCCACTACGAGACCATCCACCTGCTGCTGCCCCGGTGGCTCGAGCGTCATGCCAACAGCCTGCGCGGTCGTCCGCGACGGGTCCGGCTGCTCTACCGGCGCCGCGTGGTCCGGCCGGTCTGGATGTTCCTGGCCCGCGTGCAGGCCGCGGTCGACGTGAGGGTCGGGCACCGTGTCCGCACCCGTCGCCACGAGAAGGTGGTCGCCGACCTCGAGGCGTACGTCCGCCACGTGCGCAAGGTCGGCAGCCCGCTGGTGCACCTGGTGGAGCTGCTGCCCCCGCACGAGAAGTACGTGAGCTGGTTCCCGGGCATGCCGCGGCGCATCCACCGCATGAACGAGGCGCTCGACGACCTCGTGCGCCGGTTCGACGACCCCGAGGTCCGGTTCGTGCGTGTGGCCGACCTCGTCGACAGCGTGGCGGGCGGCGATCTCGCGGTCGCGATCCCCGACGGCTTCCACTACTCCCCGGCCATGCACCGGGCCGTGGGCGAGCGAATCGCGGCGAGCATCACGCAGTGGGCCGAGGGGCAGCCCCACCTCGCTCCGTAGATCGCCGCCGGCCGACTACCAGGACCGGTGCAGCGGGCGTCCCTCGTCGTAGCCCGCAGCACTCTGGAGGCCGACCACGGCATGCTCCGCGAACTCCGGCAGCGAGCGAGCGCCGGCGTAGGTGAAGCTCGAGCGGACCCCTGCGGTGATGGCGTCCACCAGGTCCTCGACGCCCGGCCGCTCCGGGTCGAGGTACATGCGCGAGGAGCTGATGCCCTCCTCGAAGAGGGCCATCCGCGCGCGCTCGAAGCCGGCGGCGTCGCGGGTGCGGTTCGCCACGGCGCGCGAGCTGGCCATGCCGAACGACTCCTTGTAGGCCCGTCCGTCGGCATCGACCTTGAGGTCGCCGGGGCTCTCCAGCGTTCCTGCGAACCACGACCCGATCATCACGTTGGCCGCACCGGCGGCGAGCGCGAGCGCGACGTCGCGCGGGTAGCGGACCCCTCCGTCGGCCCACACGTGAGTGCCGAGCTCGCGCGCGGCGGCCGCGCACTCGAGCACCGCCGAGAACTGGGGGCGCCCGACACCGGTCATCATCCGCGTGGTGCACATGGCGCCCGGTCCGACGCCCACCTTGACGATGTCGGCGCCGGCCGCGACCAGGTCGCGGACGCCGTCGGCCGAGACCACGTTGCCGGCCGCCACCGGGATGCGCCGGCCGGTCCGCGCGGCCACCTCGTCGCGGGCGTCGCGGACGAGCGGCAGGACGTCGAGCATCTTGTGCTGGTGACCGTGCGCGGTGTCGACGACCAGCACGTCGACGCCGGCATCGAGCAGTGCCAGGGCCTTGGCCCGCACGTCGCCGTTGATGCCGACCGCCGCGCCCACCACGAGGCGACCGTCGGGGTCGGTGGCGGGGGTGTAGATGGTGGAGCGCAACGCGCCCGTGCGGGTGACGACGCCGACCAGGCGACCGTCCTCGACGACCGGCGCCACCGCCAGGTGGCTGCCCGCCAGGGCGTCGAAGTAGTCCCGGGGGTCCAGGCCGGCCGCGACGGTCCGCACGTCGGTCGACATCACCTCGTGGACCTGGGTGAAGCGGTCGACCTCCAGACCGTCCCGCTCGGTCACCACGCCCAGCGGCCGGCCGTCCTCGACGACGAGGAGGGCGCCATGAGCGCGCTTGGGGAGGAGGCTGAGCGCCTCGCCGACCGTCGTCGCTGGCGGGACGGTCACCGGGGTGTCGTACACGGTGTGCGCGGACTTGACCTGCTGCACCGTCGCGGCGACCACGTCGAGGGGGATGTCCTGCGGGATGATCGCGATCCCGCCGCGACGAGCGATCGTCTCGGCCATCCGGCGACCCGAGATGGCCGTCATGTTGGCCACGACCAGCGGGATGGTGGTGCCCGTGCCGTCGCCGGTGGACAGGTCGACGTCGAAGCGGGACGTGACGTCGGAGCGCCGCGGCACCATGAAGACGTCGCTGTAGGTCAGGTCGTGCGCGGGCTGCAGGCCGTTGAGGAACTCCACCCGCGGAAGTCTAGGTCGGTGCCGGGTGACCGGTGCCGGGTGACCTGGGCCGCCCTGGCTCGTTGAGACCGGTGGACCGCCACCCGAGCGCGTCCCGGGAGGACCAGACGATGCACACCGGCACCACCGCCACGACGTTGCGCCACCGCGGCGATTCCACCTCCGGCAGCGCCCCGCGCTCCGTACGATCGCTCGCATGACGACGTCGCAGGTCCCCGCGCACCGACCGCCCTCGGCGAAGGAGCGCGCCGCCAAGGTGCTGCCCGGTCCGGTGGTCGCCGGCCTCGACCGCGCCGTGTTCGGGCTGCGCCGCAGCAGGGTCCGCGCGGCTCACGCCGTCCTCGGCAAGGCGGGTCTGAACATCGTCAAGAGGGCCGACTACTACTCCACGCTGCCGGTGCTGTCCGAGATCGAGGACACCCGCGAGCGGTGGGACCGTCCCAGCGCGCTGGTAGGCCTCGATCTCGACGTCGACGCCCTCACCGCGACGCTGCGTGGCCTGGCGCAGCGGTGGGAGCCGGAGTTCGCCGCCACCACGGGCGAGTACCTCCAGAACACCGGTCGCGGCTTTGGCCCCGGCTACCCCGAGCTCGATGCCCGCACCCTCTACTACGTGCTGCGCGAGCACAAGCCGCGCCGCTACCTCGAGGTCGGCTCGGGCCTGTCCACCTACTACGCGTCGCTCGCCGCGCAGCAGAACGCCGCCGAGGGATCGCCGCTGAGCCTCACCTGCATCGAGCCCTACCCGTTCGACGCGCTGCGCACCCTGCCCGACTTCGAGCTCGTCGAGGGCTTCGTGCAGGACGTCCCGCTCACCACGTTCGAGAACCTCGAGGACGGCGACGTGCTGTTCATCGACTCCTCGCACGCGCTGAAGATCGACAGCGACGTCGCCTACCTGTTCCTGGAGGTGCTGCCGCGCCTCGCGCCCGGCGTGCACGTGCACATCCACGACGTGCACTTCCCGTACAACACGCCGTTCCCCGCCGACACCTGGTTGTTCGGCGAGCGGTGGCCCGTGTACTGGAACGAGGCGATGGTCGTCCAGACCTTCCTGGCCTTCAACAGCGCCTTCGAGGTCACGCTCTCCACGCCCCTCGTGCGCCACCACGACGAGTCGGCGCTCGTCGACCTCCTCGACGACTACGTCCCGCTGGCTGACGACCCGAACCCGCCGTCGTCGCTCTGGATCCGCCGGGTGCGCTGACCGGGCCGGTCCTCACGTCGGTGCGGCGAGCAGCTCCTCGAGGGCGTCGAGCACGACCGCGACCGGGATGTCGACGTCGGCCTGCACGCGGTTCATGGCGCGTTCGGGCCGGTCGCGCTCGACCGGTTCGGCCACGACGTAGCGGTACGTCGAGGCGGGCACGTTGGAGGTGATCGCCCAGTAGCCAGGGTTGAGGTAGCGGGGGGCGAACAGCTCCAGCACCTTGACACCCTCGGGAGCGAAGTTCAGGTTCACCAGCCCGGCGCCGTGCGGAGCCACCACCACCTCGGCGGCGGCGAAGTGGTCGATCTGCGCCTGCACGCTCACGGAGCCCGGGTCGAACCGGACGAACCCCTGCCGCTCCAGGTGGGGCAGCAGGGCTGCCTCCTGCACGTAGCGGCGGGTCTGCGGCCGGTCGCCGCGGGTGACGTAGAGCCGGCGCGGCTTGTCGGACACGTCGCGGGCGGGGAGGTTCTCGCGCAGCCAGCGGGTGACCCACGGCGGCGCGAGGGTGCTGTGGTTGTCGATCGTGGGCACGAGCAGGCGGTCCGCCCGCAGGTGCAGACGCGACGTCGGCTGCACGAGGGGGTACCGGTCGAGGCCCGTCATGGCCACGAGCTGACGGTCCCAGCGGCTGGTGTGGCCCACGACCACCTGGTCGGGCCGCTCGTCGGGGAAGAGGTCCTGGAACAGGCCCCAGCGCGGAAGGGCGTCCATGAGGGAGTGGTAGTAGTTGCGCCCGGACGCGTGCGAGGCCAGCGACAGGACCGTCCCCGGGACGTGCTCCGGCTCCGGCAGGCGCAGTCGCAGGTGCACCGGGTGCTCGGTGGGGCGTCGGATGCCGAAGTACGGGCTCGTCTCGAGGTCGAGCGTGCCGCGCGGCGTGAGTGTGGCGGCGGCCTCGCCGACGAGCCGTCCGCCGCTGACCTCCAGCACCGAGCGGGGTGGACGCTGCAGGACGCGGACGTCGTCCCAGAAGCGCAGACCACCCGGTCGCCCCGCGGGCGCGTCGCGCACGACGCCCAGCGGATCGCCGGTCTCGTGCACGCGGACGTGCTCGGGCTCGGCGGCGGCGGTGGCCCGGGACTCGGTGCTGATGCGCGTGGGGACCGACCGTGGTCCACCGTCGCCGACCGCCCGAGTGGCCACCCCGACCGCCCGGGTCGCCGCGCGGTGGGCCCGCTTGGCCGCGGGCCACAGCGGCATGAGCGCCGGGGGGAGACGGGTCATGCCGCGCGGGCGAACCAGGCGTTGCCCAGACCGGGCTTGTCCGGCGAGGGCTCGTCGCGGACGAGGTCGAGGCCGACGTCGCGCAGGAACCGGACGAGGTCCAGCAGCTGGTGGCCCTCGACGGGGTGGTACTCCATGACGACCCGCTGGACGTCGCGCCAGAGCGCCGGGTCGCTAGTGAGGATGTAGCCGTACTCGGCGCCCTCGGCGTCGCTCTTGAGCAGGTCGACCCGTCCGCCGGCCGCGGCGTGCACGTCGGCGAAGGTGACGCACGGGACCTCCACCTCGGCGCCGAGCCCCTCCGGCGCCGTGAGGCCGTTGTGGGCGCTCGCCTCGCCGTTGTCGACGAACGTGAGCGTGCCGCGGTGGTCGGCGACGGCCTGGGCGTGCACGTGCAGCCGGTCGACGAAGCCGTTGGCCTCGGCGTTGCGGCGGGTCCACTCGGCGGTGGAGGGCGACGCCTCGTAGGCGTGCACGGTGGCCCCGGGCGCCCGCGAGCAGAGCGTGGCCGAGAAGCTGCCGATGTGGGCGCCGACGTCGACGGCCACGAAGTCGGGGCGCAGGCCCGCCGTGAGCTCGTCGATGCGGTACACGTCGTCGGCCGTGATCTCGTACACCGGGAACCGTGCTCCGGGTGCGTTAGGCGTGTGGATCGTCAGCCCGGAGCGGGTCCGGAACGTCACCTCGCCACCCCGCGCCATGGCCGTCAGGAGCTGCGGTCCGTTCCGGAAGTGGGTGAACGACTGGCGTACCCGCCGGGCCGCGTACCCGAGTCCGCGCAGTGCCATGTCTCTCCTTCGTCGCCGAACCTCGACCATTCAACCGCGCACGTCGGCGAAGGTCACGGGGATGCGGATCTCGTACCCGGGCACGGGACCGAGGAGGTCGTTCACCGAAGGTCGAAGAGCAGCGTCTCGGGCTGCTGCGACCCCGGCGGCGGACTGCTCTTCTGCACACGGGACCGCACGCCGCGCAGCAGGTGGCGCAGCCGCAGGCTCCCGCTCTGGGCGGTGTTCTGGTCGAACAGCTCACGGACCCGCGAGAGCGTGGACTCCTCGACGGGCTGGCGGCCGGTCTCGCGGGCGTACTGCAGCAGCGCCGGGAGGTCCAGCTCCTCCCACGTCGCGGTCTCGGTGGTCTCGGGTGCGGCGAACAGGCCGGAGGCGGCGAGCGTGTCGGTGACGGGGGCTGCAGCGGTGGGTCGACGTCCGACCACCTCCCGCAGGCGCCTCACCCAGGGCAAGGTCTCGTCGTGCGTGCGCGACAGCGTCGACAGCACGCCGCCGGCCCGCAGGACCCGGGCGTACTCGGCCAGCACGGTCTGGTCGTCGTTCAGCTGGGGGGCGACCACGGCGTCGAAGGAGTCGGCCACGAACGGGAGCCGCGGTCCGGCCGAGCGGACGTAGAGGACGTCCTCGGAGCGCACGGTGCGCACGTCGTCTCCCGCGACGACGACCTCGTGGCCCTGGCCCGCGAGCCGGAACGCGAGCGAGGAGTCCTCGAGCAGCAGCACGCACGAGAGCCGGTCGCCCACGAGCCACTTGACGAGTCGATCGTGCGCCTCGTCGGTTCCGGGGGACGAGGCGCGGGCCGACTGGTCGAACAGCTCGCTCACCCCCGCAGGCTACCGGTCGCACCGCGCCCCCTCGGTACGCTTCGGGCGTGTCAACCTCCCCCGATCCGTTCCTGCCCGCGGCGTCCCTCGAGGGTGTGCCGTCGGCCTTCGCGGCAACGCGCGACGGCATCGACGCGCTCCTGCGTGACCGGGGCCTGCGGCGGAGCACCCCCGAGGACACCGCCCGCTCCCTGCTCCTGGGTGCCGTGGCGACCGCTCGGCTCGAGGGCAGCGACCTCCCCGCGGTCGACGACGACGATCCCGCGGTCGAGCTGCTCGCGGCCGGCGGTGGCGACGCCGTCGCGCGTGCCGCGGTCCGGCTCGGCACGGAGCTGCTGGGGCTCGTGCCGGTGTGGAGCCGCTCGCCGCTCCAGGCGTTCGCGCGCCTGCACGCCCTCGCGGCCGCGGGCAGCGTGCCCGACGACGCGCTGGGTCGGCCCGCCGACGCCGCCGGCGCCGCCCGGCTCGGCGAGCTGGCCCGGGTCGTCGCCCAGCCCACGGAGGCGCCCGGCCTGGTGGTGGCGGCCCTCGTGCACGCCGAGATCGCGACGTCAGGAGCGTTCGCGGCCCACGGGGGCATGGTGGCGCGTGCCGCCGAGCGGCTCGTGCTCGTCGTCAAGGGCGTCGACCCGGCGTCGGTCGTGGTGCCGGAGGCGGGCCACGCCGCCGAGCCCGCCGGCTACGGGGCGGCGCTCACGGCCTACGCCCGGGGCGACGCCACCGGCATCCAGCAGTGGCTCCAGTACGCCTCGCAGGCCCAGGCCCGCGCGGCCGAGGCCTCGCCCCTGGCCGTCGGCCGCCGCTGACCGGCCCCGACCGACCGGAGCCGGCCGACCGGAGCGGCCTGGCCGCAGCCGGCGCCCGCACACGACGACGCCCGGCCACCCCACGGGTAGCCGGGCGTCGGCAGGCGTCAGACGCGCGGGGCGAGCTGGTCGTAGATCCAGGCGTAGGTCTTCTCCAGACCGTCGCGCAGCGAGATCGAGGGCTCCCAGCCGTAGATCTCGTGGAACATCGTGTTGTCGCTGTTGCGGCCGCGCACGCCCTGCGGCGCGGTGAGGTCGTGCTCCTTGCTGACCGTGATCCCGGCGATGTCCTCGAGGATCCCGATCATCTGGTTGATCGTCACGAGCTCGGACGAGCCGAGGTTGACCGGCTCGACGTTCTCGCCGGCCAGGATCTCCTGGGTGCCGCGCACGCAGTCGTCGATGTACATGAAGCTGCGGCTCTGCTCGCCGTCGCCCCACACGTCGATGGTGTGCTCACCGGTCAGCTTGGCCCAGGCGATCTTGCGCGAGAGCGCGGCGGGCGCCTTCTCGCGGCCCCCCTCGTACGTGCCGTCGGGGCCGTAGACGTTGTGGTAGCGAGCCACCCGGGTCTGCAGGCCGTAGTCCTCGCGGAAGTGGCGGGCCATGCGCTCGCTGAACAGCTTCTCCCAGCCGTAGCCGTCCTCGGGCTCCGCCGGGTACGCGTCGGACTCCTTGAGCGCGGTCACGTTCGGGTCGGTCTGCTTGGTCCCGTTGTAGACGCAGGCCGAGCTGCTGTAGAAGAACTGCTCGGTGCCGGCGTCGCGCGCGGCGACGAGCATGTTCGTGCTGGTGAGCACCGAGAGCATGCACTCGGCCTTGTTGTTCTCGATGAAGCCCATGCCACCCATGTCGGCGGCCAGGTTGTAGATCGCCTGGGTGCCGACCGACATCTTGTGGGCGTCGCCCATGTCGGAGCAGTCCGCCACGAGGCTCTCGGCGTCGTCGTGCACCTGGTACCACTCGGACGTCGGCTTCTTGTCGACCGCGCGCACCTCGCGTCCCTGCGCCAGCAGGTCCGCCACAAGGTGGCCGCCGATGAAGCCGCCCGCTCCCGTCACCAGTACCGTCATCGCTCTCGTCCTCCGTGGGAAGTTGTGGGGTCCGCGGCGTCTTGCGTCCGCGGTCCGTCGTACCCCTAACAACGACCGAGGTCCGAGAGGTTACGAGTGGATCGTGATGCACCCCACGTCACGGACGGTCTCGATCCGTCGCCTCCAGAGCGTGACAGCGGGCGCCCCGACTCGTTCAGGGTTGTGGTGCGAGGGAGCCTCCCGGCTCCCCCAGGTCACCTACACTCGGGAGACCCGCCGTGCTCGGCGGGAGGAGGAGGCACAGCCGTGGAGCTGCGGCAGTTCTTGGGCGCTCTGCGCGCGCGCTGGGTGTTCAGCACCGTGACGTTCCTCGCCGGGGCGGTCCTGACCGTCGCGGCGGTGTTCCTCATGACCCCGCAGTACGGTTCGAGCGTCAAGCTGTTCGTCTCCACACCGTCCGGCGGGTCCGCCGAGTACGCGGCCTCCTTCATCGTCACCCAGCGCGTCGCGTCCTACGCCGAGCTGGCCACGGACCCGTCGGTGCTCCAACGCGTGGTGGACTCCCTCGATCTGGACATGACGCGCGAGGACCTCGAGGGCCGTGTGTCGGCCTCCGTGATCACGGGGACGCAGACCATCGAGCTCGACGTGACCGCCGAGACGCCCGAGCTGGCCCAGCAGATCGCGAAGGCCGAGGCCGAGGAGGTCGTGGCCCTCGTCGAGCAGCTCGAGCGGCCCGCCGTCGAGGACGAGGAGCCCGCCATCGCGGCCCGGATCGCCGCCGAACCCAGCATCAGCGACACCCCGGTCTCGCCCAACATCCCGCTCAACCTCGGCATCGGGCTGCTCGTCAGCCTCTTCGTCGCGATCGTCGGCGCCCTGCTGCGCGACCTGCTCGACCGTACGGTCAAGTCGCGCCAGGACGTCGAGAAGATCAGCGGCCACTCCGTGCTCGTGACGCTGCCCTACGACCCACAGGTCAAGAAGACCCCGTTGGCCACGGAGGTGGGCGGCAGCCTCGCGGAGGCCTTCCGCGTGCTGCGGACGAACCTGCAGTTCGCCGACCTCGACGCCGAGCGTCAGGCCATCCTGGTCTCGAGCGCCCTGCCCGACGAGGGCAAGACGCTGGTGGCCACCAACCTCGCGCTGACCATGGCCCAGTCCGGCCGCTCGGTGCTCCTCATCGATGCCGACATGCGCAACCCCAACGTCGCGGAGCTGCTCGGCCTCGAGAACTCCGTCGGCATCGTGACGGTGCTGGTGGGGCGCACGTCCATCGAGGACGCCACGCAGCCGCACGTGAGCGGCATCAGCTTCATGGGCACCGGACCCGCCCCGCCGAACCCGGCCGAGGTCCTCGACACCCAGGCCATGCGCGACCTCATCTCGCGGGTGCGCAAGGAGTACGACGCGGTCATCATCGACGCGCCCCCCATGCTCCCGGTGGCCGACGCTTCGATCCTCATGACCGAGGTCGACGGGGCGCTCCTGCTGGTGCGCCACGGCTCCACCACGCGCGAGCAGCTGCGTCTGGCCGTGGCACGCATCCACGCCGTGGGCGGCCGGCTGTTCGGCACGATCCTCAATCGCACGCCGCGACGCTCGGGCGACGCCGACGGCTACGGGTACGGCTACGGGCACGGGTACGGGTACGGCTACGCGCCCACCCCGGCGGCCGAGCCGGCGTCCTCGACCCGCGGTCGGCGCATCGGCCGCCGCGTGAAGCGCTGACGGAGGCCTCATGGCCGTGCTGGAGTCGGTGAAGGAGCGCGTGGGCCCACGGGAGCGTCGGGCGATCAGGGCCGCGGTTCTGCCCGTCCTGGTCGTGGGTGTGCTGCTGGTCGTGCTGGTTCCGTTGTCGTCGCTCGGCGGGGTGGGGGCCGGGCTCGCGCTGACCTTCGCGGTCGGTCTCGTCGTCCTCGCCGCGGTCGGGGTCGAGAGCACGGCGGTCGCGGTCCTCGCGATCGGGATCGCCCTGTCGCCGCTCGACAACTTCCGTCCGATCGGGGCGCTGGCGTTCGCGTCGCTGTCCGACCTGGTGCTGCTGGCGGGTCTGCTTGTCCTCCTGCCCGTGCTGCTGCGCAAGCCCCTGCCGAGCGAGTGGCTGTTCCTCGCCGCCGCCGGAGGGCTCGTCGTCGTCGGGCTGGTGTCGTCCGCCGGTGCCGAGGAGAGCGGTGCGAGCCTCAACAGCCTGCTCCGGCTGCTCGTGGGCGCGCTGCTCCTGCCCGTCGCCTTCATGGTCTGGCGGCCATCGCGAGGCGTGGTCGTCGGCTTCGCGCTCATGTACGTGGTCGGCAACGTGGGCAACCTCGTGGCGGCGTACACGGTCGGCGAGTCCTCCTGGGACGGACGGCGCATCGGCTACTCGACGCACCCCAACGTGATGGGCCTGTGCGCGATGCTCGGCCTCGCACTCGTGCCGTTCCTCCTGCGGGTGCTTCCCCGCCGGTGGTCCTGGCTGGTCCTCCTGCTGGGCGCCGCGTGCGCGTGGAACGTCTGGGTCAGCGGCAGCCGGGCCGCGCTCGTGGTCGCCGTCGCGGTCGCCGTGCTCTTCGTGGCGCTGGAGCGTCGGGTCGAGGTCGCCCTCGCGCTCTTCGGGCTCGCCATCCCCGCCCTGTGGATCGTCGGCAACGCCCTGACCGGCGGCGGCTCGATGCAGAACAACGTGCTGGGCCGGCTCCTCGGCGGTGGCACGGCCGCCGGGTCCGACGCCGAGCGGGAGTACCTCGCCAAGGTGGCGCTCGACGCCTTCACGTCCCACCCCGTGCTCGGCATCGGGCTGGGCGACGTGATGGAGGCCCACAACATCTACCTGCAGGTCGCGGCGGCCGTCGGCATCGTCGGCACCGCGGTCTACCTGGTGCTGCTCGCGTCAGTGGCGCTGAGGGCGATCACCCTCCCCGGCCCGTCCGCGCTCCTGGCCCTGCCCGTCCTCGGCTACGCCATGATCGGCCTGATGACCACGATCCTCTGGGACCGCTACGTCTGGGCCGTGCTCGCGCTGCCCTTCCTCGTCCGTCTCGGTGACGGCGCCCCCGAGGCGGACCCCGCCGACACCGTTCCCTCGACCGACCAGTGGGAGACCGCATGACCGTCCTCGACCGCGCCACCTGGGTGGCGCGCCGCACCCGCCAGACCGTGTCGGTCTTCGACAACGGCTGGAGCGTCCTGCGCCAGCTGGCCGCCCGTGCCGACGAGCTGGCCTTCGAGGTGCACGGCTTGACGATCCACTGCCCGAACGTGCCGGGTGCGCGGGTCCCCGTGTACGAGGTGTTCGCCGAGGACGAGTACTCGCTGGACTGGTTCGGGCACGGCCTGCCCGACGACGTGCACGTGGTCGACATCGGGGCGCACATCGGCTGCTTCTCGACCGACCTCCTGCGGCGGTTCCCCGGGGCCACCGTCCACTCCTACGAGCCGACACCGTCCACCGGTGCCTACACCGTGCGCAACGTCGAGTCCAACGGTCTCGCCGACCGGATCACCGTGCACCGCACCGCCGTCGGCTCGCGGGCCGGCACGTTGGTGATGGCCGACAACGGACCGGGCAGCGGCCACAACGGCGTCCTGCACCTCGGCGAGGCCGGGTCCGTCGAGATCGAGGTCGCCTGCGACAGCATCGCCGACGCGTTCGCCGCGGCCGGCGGTCGGGTGGACCTGCTGAAGATGGACGCCGAGGGAGCGGAGTACGGGATCCTGCTCGACTCCGACCCGACCCTCTGGTCGGGCGTGCGGCGGCTCGTCATGGAGTACCACCACTCTGAACAGCACGGCTTCGACGACCTGCGGACGTTCCTCGAGGGCACGGGCATGACGCTGGTGCGGCACGAGACCGGAGGCCCCGGCTTCGGTCTGGCCTGGTTCTCGCGCGACGCGCTGCCGCCCCACGTCGCGGTCTGACGTCGGCCCCCTGGGGACGCCGGCACCGACGGTCGCGCACGAAGAAGGACGGCGCCACCGCTCGGGTGACGCCGTCCATGGGTCCGGCCGCGCTGCAGCTACCAGGCGTGCACTTCGTCATCGTCGCCTCGGGGCCGCTCGTCGCGGATGTCCCGGGAGCGACTGCCCAGTGGGACGGGAGATCGCCGCGTGGGTACTGAGGTGCCGGGCCGTCTGTGGAGTTGTCCTGCCCTCAGTTGTACGCCGCTGCCAGGACGCGCGGTAGCCCTACGGGGCCGTAACCTTGCGTGCCGCGGTTCACAAGCGCACGTGGCCCGTGCGGGGTCGGGGCGGATCGGTTCAGGTGTGGGGGAGGACCCGCTGCAGCAGCGACGGTGACGCGCGACGCGACCGCCGACGGGCGAGCAGGGCGACGCCACCTGCCGCTGCGACCGCCCCGAGGGTCCAGGCGGCGCGACCCGTGGGGCTGTGCAGGCCGAGCCTGCTGCGCAGCGCTACCGGCCGGGCGAAGGCCAGCACCGGCCAGTCCCGCTCGGCGGCGATCCTGCGCAGGGTCTTGTCGGGGTTGACGCAGAACGGGTGACCCACCGTCTCGAGCATGGGCACGTCGGTCTCGGAGTCGGAGTAGGCGAAGCACGCGTCGAGGTCGTAGCCACGTTCCTCGGCCAGTCGCTTCATCGCGGTGGCCTTGTGCGGGCCGTAGGCGTAGAACGCGACCTCGCCGGTGTAGCGGCCGGCGTGCTCGACGAGACGCGTGGCGATGACGTCAGAGACGCCCAGGAGCTCGCCGACGGGCTCCACGACCTCCGACCCCGAGGCCGAGACGATCACGACGTCGCGACCGGCACGTCGGTGGTGCTCGATCAGGTCGACGGCCTCGGCGTAGACGATGGGGTCGATGACGTCGCGCAGCGTGCGGCGCACGGACTCGCGCACGATCTCCACGTCCCACCCGGCGACCATGGCCGTGAGGTAGGTGCGCATCCGCTCGAGCTGGTCGTGGTCCGCGCCGTTGAGCCCGAACAGGAAGTTCGCGTATGCGCTCCGCAGGACCGCACGGCGCGTGAGCAGCCCGCCCTCGAAGAAGGGCTTGCTGAAGGCCAGGGTGCTGGACCGGGCGATGATCGTCTTGTCCAGGTCGAAGAACGCGGCCGTACGGGGGCTCACCCGCCCAGGATAGGCCGACCCGGCCGTCAGGTGGTCCCCGCGTGGACACGGCTTGGGTGGTCGCGTCGTCCACAGGGCGCCCGGCGGCGTGCGCGGCGTCGTCCACAGGCCGCTCGTGAGGTCTCGTCCGCGGCTCCCGTCCCTGGTTCTGTGGGCGCCATGGACGCCGCACACCTGCTGGTCGCCACGGGCGACGCCGACCTCCTCGACGACGCCCTCCGGTGGTGCGCCGCGGTGGGCGTCACGCCGGAGGTCGCGTCCGACGCGGTCACCGCTCGGCGCGCCTGGTCCACGGCGTCGGCCGTGCTGCTCTCGGCCGACCTGGCGGGACCGCTCGCCCGCACGGCTCCGCCACGTCGTGACGGCGTGCTCGTGCTGGGTGGGGAGCCCGGCGGCACCGCCGGCGACACGCTCTGGCGCGACGCGGTGCTGCTCGGCGCCACGGCCGTGCTCGACCCCACCGACGAGACCGCCGTGCTCGCGCGACTCGGGGAGCTGCTCGACGGACGCGACGAGGCGGCGTTCCTCGCCGTCGTCGGTGCCGTCGGCGGGGCGGGCGCCTCCACCTTCGCCACCGCGGTGGCCCTGCACGCCGGTCGGCGCGGCCACCGCCCCGTCCTCGTCGACGCCGACACCAGGGGGGCCGGCGTCGACCTCGTCCTCGGCGCAGAGCGCGCCGAGGGGGTGCGGTGGCCCGAGCTCGGTGGCGCCGGCGGGCACGTCGGCGCCACCCGGCTCGCGCGTCTGCTGCCCGTGCACCACGGCGTGGCCGTGCTGGCCTGCCCCCGCGACGGCTCCGCCGTGCCGGTCGACGTCGCCCCCGACGTGCTGACCGCCGCCTCGCGTGCCTTCGACGTGGTCGTCGCCGACGTGCCCCGGCACCTCGACCCGCTCGGGTCGGCGGTGCTCGCGCGGTGCGAGGGAGCGGTGCTGCTGGTGCCCGAGGACGTGCGGTGCGTGGCGGCCGCGCGCATCGTGCTGGCCCAGGTGCGCGAGCACGTCCCACGGGTGGCGCTCGTGACGACTCGGCGCGCCGGAGGCGTCGGCTCGGGCCCGGTGGCCGAGGCGCTGAGGCTCCCGGTGGTCGCGCGGGTCGCCCACGACCGTCGGCTGAGGGCCGACCTCGACCACGGCCGCGGCCCCGGACGGTCGCGCCCGCTGCGGCGGGCGTCGGGGCAGGTGCTCGACGTCCTCGGCCTCGCGGCGGCAGGTCCGTCGTGACCACGATCGACGCCGCGCTCGTCGGACGGGTGCGCTCGCGGCTCGCCGCCGAGGTGCGCGAGCCCAGCGCGCAGGCCGTGGCCGAGGCCCTGGGGCTCGAGGCCGGGCTGCACGGCAGCGCCACGGTGCTCGCCGTGGTCGACGCCCTGCAGCGGGAGCGGCGCGGCGCGGGTGTCCTGCAGCCGCTGCTCGACGACGCCGACGTCACCGACGTGGTGGTCAACGGGGCCGGCGCCGTGCACGTGGACCGTGGGCACGGGCTCGAGCGGACCGACCTGCGGTTCCCCGACGACGCGGCGGTGCGACGACTGGCCCAGCGACTGGCCGCCCAGGCCGGCCGACGGCTCGACGACGCGAGCCCCTGGGTCGATGCGCGGCTGCCCGACGGCACCCGTCTGCACGCCGTGCTGGCACCGCTGGTGCGCCCCGGCACGGCCATCAGCCTGCGCGTCCCGGCCCGGCGCTCGTTCACGCTCGAGCAGCTGGTGGCCGCCGGCGGGATCCACGTCGAGGCCGCTCGGCTGCTGCAGCGCGTCGTCGCGACCCGGGTCGCCTTCGTCGTGAGCGGCGGCACCGGCAGCGGCAAGACCACGCTGCTCGGCACGCTGCTGGGGCTCGTGCCGTCCGCCGAACGACTCGTCGTGGTCGAGGACGCGGCCGAGCTGGCCCCGGACCACTCCCACGTCGTATCGTTGGAGGCCCGACCCGCCAACGCGGAGGGCGCCGGCCTCGTGACCGTGCGCGACCTCGTGCGGCAGGCGCTGCGCATGCGGCCGGACCGGCTCGTCGTCGGCGAGGTTCGCGGGGGAGAGGTCGTCGACCTGCTCGCCGCGCTCAACACCGGGCACGAGGGCGGCTGCGGCACCATCCACGCCAACTCCGCGGCCGACGTCCCGGCCCGGTTCGAGGCGCTGGGGGTGGCCGGAGGCCTGGCACGCGACGCCGTGCACAGCCAGCTGGCGGCCGGGGTCGACGTCGTGGTGCACCTGCGTCGCGGTCGCGACGGTCTTCGTCGAGTCGAGGAGGTCGGTGTGCTGCACGCGGCGGGGCCCGACGGGCACGGGACGGTCCGCTCCGTGCGCGCAGCCGGGCTCGTCGACGGTCGCTGGACCGACGGCCCCGGTCGTGACCGGCTCGAGGACCTGCTGGACAGCCACGCATGACGGGGTCCACGGTCCTGGTCGCCGTGGTGGCGGCGGGACTGTCCGGGTGCGCGGTCCTGCTCTGGCTGCCGCCTCCGACGTGGCTGGTCGCCCTGCGCCTCGGGCCCGCGACGTCGCCGCCGCACCAGGGTGAGGGGCCGCCGTCCGCAGCGGCACGCCCGCTCCTGCTGCGGGTGGTGGCGTGGCGCCGCTGGCGGTCGTGGGTGCCCGTCGCGCTCGCAGCCGCTGCGGCCCCGTGGTTCGTCACGTCGCCCGTGTCCGCCCTGCTCCTGGCCACGGTCGCGGCCGTCGCCGTGGTGGCGTCGTCGTTCGTCGAGCGGCACCGCGCCGCGCGCGCCGCGAGCGAGCTGGCGGTGCGGGTCGCGGCCACAGTCGAGCTGCTCGCGGCCGAGCTGCGCACCGGGGTGCTCCCTCCCGTGGCCCTGCGCGGAGCGTGCGACGACCTGCCCGACCTGCGGCCCGTCGCCGAGGTGGCGGCCCGCGGCGGCGACGTGCCGGCCGCGCTCGACGGCGTGTCCCGTCTCCCGGGCGCCGGCGACCTCGCCGACGTCGCTGCCGCCTGGTGTGTGGCCGAACGTGCCGGTGCGCCGGTCGCGGACGTGCTCGACCACGTGGTCGAGGCGTTGCGCGCGGACCACGACCTTGCTCGAGAGGTCCGGGCGGAGTGCTCCTCGGCTCGTGCCACCGCTCGGCTGCTGGCGGTCCTGCCGCTGCTCGGGCTCGGCCTCGGCTCCGGTCTCGGCGGGGACCCGGTGCACGTGCTCACCGGCACCCTGCCGGGCGTCGTGTGCCTCGCGGCCGGGTGCGCGCTGGCGGCCACGGGGCTGGCCTGGGTCGAGCGCATCACCACCCGCGCCGAGGTGGGCGCGCGATGAGCCTGGCAGCGGCGCTGGTCGCGGCCGCCGCGGCCTGGCTGGCCGTGCCCGTCCCGGCCACCGACCGGCTCCGGGCGCTCACCACCGTTCCGACCTCGCGTCGGCGTCCGTCGCCGACCAGCGTGGCGACCGTCCTCACCCCGATCGCCTGCCTCGTGGTGCTCGGACCGGTGATCGGTCTCCTCGTCGCCCTCGCAGCCACCCCGGCGGCGCGGGCGGCGGTCGCGACCATGGCCACGGCGTCCTCGCGGCGGCGTGACGAGCAGCTGCAGCGCCAGCTGCCCGTGGCGCTCGACCTCGTCGTCGCCGTGCTGGCGTCCGGGCGACCGGCCGTCGTCGCGTTCGAGGTGGTCGGCGAGGTGGTCCCTGAGCCGCTCGCGACGGAGCTGCAGCAGGTCGGGCGACGGCTGCGCTCGGGCACGGACCTGCCTGCGGTGTGGGAGGTGCTCGCCCGGCACCGGGTGCTGGGCGCCTTGGGTCGCGCGTTCCGGCGGGCCGAGCAGTCCGGCTCGCCCGTGGCCGCGGTGCTGGCCGCCGCGGCAGCGGACCTGCGCCGCGACCGGGCGTCCCAGGCGCGTGAACGCGCGCGGGCGGTCGGCGTGCGCACCGCCGCCCCGCTCGGGCTCTGCTTCCTCCCGGCCTTCTTCCTCGTGGGGATCGTCCCGACCCTCATCGGCGTCGCGTCGGGGCTCGACCTGCTGGGCGGATGAGTGTGCCCGCTCGGCCGTCCACAGGCCGGACCGCCCGCGGGCCCGCTCGTCCACAGGTCGCCGACGAGGTGGTCGTCCGGGCACGGGTGCGACCCATCTCCTGGGTGTCAGCACGTTCCACGAAAGGACACCCCATGAAGAACCTCCAGCACTCCACCCTCCAGGACCGGGCGACCCTCGGCCTCTCGCGTCTGCTCGCCCGCGGCGCCCAGCGTCGCGACCAGGGCATGACCACCGCCGAGTACGCCGTCGGCACCCTCGGCGCCTGCACCGTCGGTGGCGTGCTCGTGAAGGTCGGCCAGTCGGAGTGGTTCGGCGAGCTCGTCCGCGACGTCATCGACAACATCCCGAGCCTCCTGCCCAACCTCTTCTGACCGACCTCCGGTGGGGCCGTCGCGGCGTTCACCAGGCCCCGACGGCCCCACCGGATCGAGCCACCGCACCTCGACCACAGCACCGACCCGACTCCCCAGGAGCCCACCGTGCACCAGCGCACCTCCTCCACCTTCGACGTCTCGTCCCTCTGCCGGACCGCCGCCCGCCGCTCCCGCCGCGGCGCTCGACGCGAGCACGGCATGACCACCGCCGAGTACGCCGTCGGCACCCTCGGGGCCGCCACCTGCGCCGCCGTCCTGGTCCACCTCGGGGCCGACGGCTGGTTCTTCGACCAGCTGCGCGAGATCTTCGCTCGCGCGCTCGACCCGACCACGCTCGTCGAGCACCTGCGCCGGGGCAGGCCGTGGACCCCGATCCGATGACCGGGCGCGGCGAGAAGGGCACGGCCACCGCCGAGCTGGCCGTCCTCGCCCCGTTCGCGCTCGTGCTCGTGCTGCTGCTCGTGTGGGTGGCGTCGCTCGGGGTGACCCAGGTCCGGCTCGTCGACGCCGCTCGCGAGGGTGCGCGGCTCGTCGCACGTGGCGAGGCCGACGGTGGGGCCACGGCGCTCGTCCGCCGACTCGCGCCGGCCGGTGCCCGGGTACGGGTGCAGGAGCAGGACGGCACGGTCGTGGTCACGGTCAGGGTCCGGTCCCGCGCACCGCTGGGCTTCGGCACCACCGTCGGGTCCCGCGAGCTCAGTGCGACGGCCGTCGCGGCCGCGGAGGCACCGTGAGCTCGGCCGCGTCCGGCCGACACCCCGAGGACGGTGCGGTCACGGTGCACGCGCTCTGGGTCGTCGCCGTCCTGGTCGGCGTGGTGGCGCTGGGGCTGCAGGTCATGGCCCTCGTGGCGCTGCGCCACCAGGTGGCGTCCGCTGCCGACCTGGCCGCACTCGCGGGCAGCCGCGCGAGCGCCGAGGGCGCCGACGGCTGCGCGGCCGCGCACCGGCTGGCCCACCGCAACGACGTGCGGCTCGAACGCTGCCGCATGGACCTCGACGTCGCCACCGTGACCGCGGTGGGCTCGGCCCGCCCCTGGTGGGGCGGGACGTGGACCACGCGCATCGAGGCCCGCGCCGCCCCTTCCTGGTACGAGCGTTGACCCGGCGCAGGTGGTCGGTCAGGCCCCGTCCTCCGGCGCGCCGTCCAGCAGGGCGTCGAGCAGCCGCACCGCGCCGGCCTTGTCGAGCGGCTCGTTGAAGTTGCCGCACTTGGGGGAGACGACGCACGACGGGCACCCGGTCGGGCACTCGCAGCCCGCGATGGTGGCCCGGGTGACGCGGAGCCAGCGCTCCACCACCTCGTAGCCTCGCTCGGCGAAGCCCGCCCCGCCCGGGTGCCCGTCGTGCACGAAGATCGTCAGCGTTCCCGTGTCGGCGTGCACCGCGGTCGACAGTCCTCCGAGGTCCCAGCGGTCGCACGTGGCGAGCAGGGGGAGCAGGCCGATGGCGGCGTGCTCGGCCGCGTGCGCTGCTCCCGGCACGTCCGTGTGCTCCAGGACCTGCGGCACCACGTCGGGGTGCAGCGTCCACCAGGTGGCCACGGTGCGCAGCGTGCGGGCGGGCAGGTCGAGCGGTTCCTCGCCCACCAGGCTGCCGTCGTGCCGCCGGCGCGAGAACGAGACCACCTGGCTGGTCACGTCGACCTCTCCGACGTGGACCGTGGTGGCTCCCCACGTGCGGGTGCGCTGCGTCGACACCACCGAGACCTCCGTCGTGGTCCGGGCCGAGGTGGACCAGCCCGGGTCCTCGGTGTGCACGACCGCCACGCCGTCCTCCACGTCGTACTCGTCGACCACGTGGGCCACGCCCTGGTGCACGTACACGGCGCCCTCGTGCACCTCGCCATCGGCGGACCCCGCGTCGACGGTGCCGATCAGCCGTCCGGTGGGACCGTCGACGATCTGCACCGGTGCACCGCCGCTGCCGCGCAGGTCGGCCAGGGCGGCGGCCCGGTCGCGCCGGGTCCAGAACCAGCCGCCGGGTCGCCGGCGCAGCCACCCCGCCGCCTCCAGCGCGTCGACCCCCTCGCGCGCCCGAGGACCGAACAGCGGCAGGTCGTCCTCCGTGAGCGGTAGCTCCTGTGCCGCGGCCGCCAGGTGAGGCCCGAGCACGTAGGGGTTGTCGGGGTCGAACACGGTGGCCTCGACCGGCGCGCCCAGCCAGGCCTCGGGGTGGTGCACCAGGAACGTGTCGATGGGCTCGTCGCGGGCCACGAGCACCCCGAGCGACGGCTGCCCGTCGCGGCCGGCTCGTCCCACCTGCTGCCAGAAGGCCGCTCGGGTGCCGGGGAACCCCACGCTCACCACCGCGTCGAGACCGCTCACGTCGACCCCGAGCTCGAGCGCGTTCGTGGCGGCCAGGCCCAGCAGGTCACCCGATCGGAGCCGGTCCTCCAGCTCGCGCCGCTCCTCCGGCAGGTAGCCGCCACGGTAGGTCGCGACCCGGCCGGGCAGCTCGGGCGCGACCTCGCCCAGTCGCTGCTGGGCGCCGCGGGCGATGGACTCGGCCCCGCGGCGCGACCGGGAGAAGACGAGGGTGCGGGTGCGGTCGAGGACGAGGTCGGTGAGCAGCTCGGCCGCCTCGCGCCCGGCCGAGCGACGGGTCGGCGGCTGCGACGGGTGCGCCGCACCCACCAGGGGCGGCTCCCACAGTGCGATCGTCCGCGGTCCGTGGGGCGACGCGTCGTCGGTCACGGCCACCACGTCGAGCCCGGTGAGACGTCGCGCCGACGCCTCGGGCTCGCTGACCGTGGCCGACGACAGGACCACCACGGGGTGCGACCCGTGGTGGGCGCACACCCGCAGCAGGCGACGCAGCACGTGCGCGACGTGGGCGCCGAAGACCCCCCGGTAGTGGTGGCACTCGTCCACGACGACGATGCGCAGGCCGGCGAACAGGCGCGACCAGCGCTCGTGCCCGGGCAGCAGGGTGTGGTGGATCGTGTCGGGGTTCGTGAGCACCAGCTGGGCGTGGTCGCGGGCCCACGCCCGGTCGTCGAGCGAGCTGTCGCCGTCGACCGTGGTCGCGCGCACGAGCGCCGCCCCGTCGGGCCCGAGGGGGAGCCGACGCAGCTGGTCGGCCGCCAGCGCCTTGGTGGGGGCGAGGTAGAGCGCCGTGGGAGCGCGGTGGCCCTGGAGCGCGTCGCCCGACCTGCCTCGGACCAGCGCGTCGAGCGCCGGCACCTGGTAGGTCAGGGACTTGCCCGACGCGGTCCCGGTCGAGACCACCACGTGCCGCCCGGCGTGCACGTGCGCGAGCGCCTCGGCCTGGTGCCCCCACAGGTGGGTCACGCCCTGGGCCGCGAACGCCGTCCGCACGCGAGGATCGACCCACTCCGGCCACGGCTCCACCACGGCCTCCCGGGCGGGCACGTCGTGCAGGTGGAGGATGCGGTCGCCGTGGCGCGAGAGCAGGCGTCCGATGTCCACCCCCACAGTCTCCCAGGCGGCACGCGACGGCTCCCCCGAGACGGGGGCGGGCTCGGTTCCTTCGTGGTTGACTGGTCACACCTTCGGAAGGACGTTGATGGACCTGCTCCTCACCACGCGCACCGACGACCCGTTCGAGATCATCGAGGTCGGCGGAGAGATCGACGTGTACACCGCACCACGCCTGCGTGAGGCCATCGTTGAGGCCGTCGAGGCCGGGCACCTGCGCCTCATCGTCGACGTCGAGCGGGTCGAGTTCCTCGACTCCACGGGACTCGGCGTCCTCGTGGGCGCCCTCAAGAAGGTGCGCGCCGGTGGCGGGTCCCTCGACATCGTGTGCACCCACCCGCGGCTGCTCAAGATCTTCGAGATCACCGGCCTCGACAAGGTGTTCGGCCTGCACGACTCCGTGGAGGCGGCGCGCGCCGCCCACGGACCCGCGTCGCTGGCCTGACCGCGCCCGCCGTGGACGACACGCGCAGGATTGTTACCCGGGTGTAGCCCGCGTCACATTTTCCTGGTTGGCTGGGGCCGACACCCCTGTCCCACACCACGGAGGAATACATGGTCGACGCGACGTTCGTTGCGGCGGCGAGTGATCTCGAGCTCTCGGGAGGCAACACGACGTTCGTCGCTGTGGTCGCCGGGATCGGAGTCGTCTCGCTCCTCTTCGCTGCACTGTTCCGCTCCCAGGTCCTCGCTGCCGACGACGGCACCGAGAAGATGCAGGAGATCGGACTGGCGGTGCAGGAGGGCG
The DNA here is from genome assembly GCF_001423335.1 of Aeromicrobium sp. Leaf289. NCBI lineage: Bacteria > Bacillati > Actinomycetota > Actinomycetes > Propionibacteriales > Nocardioidaceae > Aeromicrobium > Aeromicrobium sp. Leaf289. The sequence continues at coordinate 109,057 of NZ_LMNK01000005.1, forward strand.
CCTCGGCCTACCTGACCCGCCAGTTCAAGACGCTCGCCGTGTTCGCGGTGGCCGCGTTCGCCTTGCTGTTCGCGCTGCCCGGTGCCACCGACGTCCGCATCGGTCGCTCGGTCGCGTTCCTGGCCGGCGCGCTGTTCTCGGCCCTCATCGGGTACTTCGGCATGTGGCTCGCGGTGCGGGCGAACGTCCGCGTGGCGGCGGCTGCCGAGAACGAGGGGCGCGAGGTGGCCATGCGCATCGCCTTCCGCACCGGTGGCACCGTCGGCATGTCCACGGTGGGCCTCGGCCTCATCGGTGCCTCGGTCGTCGTGCTGATCTACCAGGGTGACGCGCCCACGGTGCTCGAGGGCTTCGGCTTCGGTGCCGCGCTGCTGGCCATGTTCATGCGAGTCGGCGGCGGCATCTTCACGAAGGCCGCCGACGTCGGCGCCGACCTCGTCGGCAAGGTCGAGAACAACATCCCCGAGGACGACCCGCGCAACGCGGCGACCATCGCCGACAACGTGGGCGACAACGTCGGTGACTGCGCCGGCATGGCGGCCGACCTCTTCGAGTCCTACGCCGTCACGCTCGTCGCCGCGCTCATCCTCGGCTCGGTGGCGTTCGGCGAGCAGGGCCTGGTCCTGCCGCTCGTCATCCCGGCCATCGGCGCGCTGACCGCCATCCTCGGCGTCTTCATCACCCGCGCCCAGCCGGGCGTGAGCGGCCTGAGCACGATCAACCGGTCGTTCTACATCTCGGCGTTCCTGGGTGCGGTGGGGTCGTCGGCCTTCTCCTGGTTCTACCTGCCGTCGTCCTTCGCGGACCTGTCGCTGCCGACGGCCGACGAGTCGTCGATCCTGTCGCAGGTGCTGCCCGTGGAGAGCGTGGCCGGCCTGGACGGCGACCCCCGCGTCATCGCCATGGTCGCCGTGATCATCGGCATCGTCCTGGCCGCCGTGATCCTCGCGCTCACCGGCTACTTCACCGGCACGGAGACGCGCCCGGTCAAGGACGTCGGCAAGACGTCGCTCACGGGGCCGGCCACGGTCATCCTGTCCGGCCTCTCGGTCGGCTTCGAGTCGGCGGTCTACACCGCTCTCGTGATCGGCGCGGCGGTGTTCGGCGCCTTCCTGCTCGGCTCGGGCTCGCTCGTCGTGGCTCTGTTCGCCGTGGCCCTGGCGGGCTGTGGCCTGCTCACCACGGTGGGCGTCATCGTGGCCATGGACACCTTCGGTCCGGTGAGCGACAACGCCCAGGGCATCGCGGAGATGTCCGGCGACGTCGGCGAGGAGGGCGCGCAGATCCTCACCGAGCTCGACGCGGTGGGCAACACCACCAAGGCGATCACCAAGGGCATCGCGATCGCCACGGCCGTGCTGGCCGCGACCGCGCTGTTCGGGTCGTTCACCGACGCGATCCGCGACGGCTTCGGCGAGGTGCTCTCCGGCTTCGACGTCCAGGACCCCGAGCCGCTGCAGGCCTTCCTCGGTGGGCTCAGCTCCTCCGACGGGCAGGTCATCTCCGGCATCCTCAACGTGGCCGACCCGAGCAACCTCGTCGGCCTCATCATCGGCGTCTCGGTCGTGTTCCTCTTCTCCGGGCTCGCGATCAGCGCCGTCGGGCGTGCCGCGGGCGCGGTCGTGTACGAGGTGCGCCGCCAGTTCCGCGAGATCCCCGGGATCATGGAGGGCACCGGTCGTCCCGAGTACGGCAAGGTCGTCGACATCTGCACGCGCGACTCGCTGCGCGAGCTGGCGACGCCGGGCATCCTGGCGATCTTCGCGCCGATCGCCGTCGGCTTCGGCCTCGGCGTCGGCCCGCTGGGCGCCTACCTGGCCGGCTCCATCGGTGCCGGCACGCTCATGGCGGTGTTCCTCGCGAACTCCGGCGGCGCGTGGGACAACGCCAAGAAGCTGGTCGAGGACGGCAACCACGGTGGCAAGGGATCGCCCGCCCACGAGGCGACGATCATCGGCGACACGGTCGGTGACCCGTTCAAGGACACCGCCGGCCCGGCGATCAACCCGCTGCTCAAGGTGATGAACCTCGTCGCCCTGCTGATCGTCCCGGTCGTCGTGCAGGTGACCTACGGCGAGGACGCCAAGGACTGGGTCCGGTACACCATCGCCGGTGTCTCGGTGCTCATCATCGTGGTGGCCGTGTACATCTCCAAGCGTCGTCCGATCGCCATCGGCGACGTACAGGAGGACGGCGCCATGGACGAGGCGACCAGGCCCGCCTGACCGCACCACCCCACGTGACCCCCGCGGCCCCGCCGCGGGGGTCACGTGCGTCTGGCGCACCGTCGCGTCCCTCCGTCCCCACGATTCCCATCAGGTGATGGGAATCGCGAGCCCACCACGGAACTCCGTGACTCACCTGGGGATGCCCGCCCAGGTGAGTGGGGGAGAACCAGGGTGAGTGGGTGGCATCGACGTGGCGGCGTGACACGCTGGCCGCATGGAACAGGTGCGCGCACGGCTGGCCGACGTCGGGTTCACGGTGGACCGGGTCCAGGAGCTCCTCGGCCCCGCCGCCCACGCCGCCCTGCTGCGCAACGAGACGACGCCGGCCGAGCGCGCCACGCGCGACGGCTCCGCGCTCTCCACGCTCGTGCGGCTTTTCTCCCTCCAGCGCGCCGAGCCGGCCCGTGCCGTCGAGGCCGCCCTCCCGGGGCTCGTCGACGACCTGCTCGAGCGGGGGCTGCTCGGACGCGACGGGTCCGACGTGCGTGCGCTCGTCGACGTCCGGCCCTACGGCGACGAGGAGCACGACTGGTGGGTGGTCTGCGACCTCACGCCCGGTCTCGACACCAGCCCGATCGAGGTCGGACCGGAGCACGTGCTCGGCATCAGCGAGGCGTCGTCGTCGCTCGCGCAGCTCACGGTGCCCACGTCGGGTGGACGCGTGCTCGACCTCGGCACGGGCTGCGGGGTGCAGGCGCTGCACCTGGCGCAGCGTCACGACCAGGTGGTCGCCACCGACGTGAACCCGCGGGCGCTGTGGGCGGCTCGGCTCACCGCTGAGCTGAACGGCGCCGACGTCGACGTGCGCGACGGCTCGTTCTGGGAGCCGGTGGCCGGCGAGCAGTTCGACGTGATCGCCACGAACCCGCCGTTCGTCGTCTCGCCGCCCACGGGGGAGCGGCTCGTGTACCGGGAGGGGTCGCTCGAGACCGACGGCGTGGTGCGCACCGTCGTCTCGGGCGCCGCGGATCACCTGCGTCCCGGCGGCTGGTGCCAGGTGCTGGGCAGCTGGGTGCACACCGACGAGCCGTGGGAGGAACGTCTGCACGGCTGGATCGCCCCCACCGGTCTCGACGCCTGGGTGGTGCAGCGCGAGGTCGTCGACCTGCCGGCGTACGTGGAGATGTGGCTGGCCGACGCGGGCGCACGCCACCGACCCGACTACGCCGAGCGCTACGACGCGTGGCTGGGCTGGTTCGACGAGCAGGGCGTGGAAGCGATGGCCTTCGGGTGGATCAACCTGCGGGCGGTCCACCGCGACGTCCCGGTGCTGCGGATGGAGCAGTGGCGGCACGAGGTCGTGCCGCCGGTCGGCGCCGCCGTGCTCGACTGGGCCGAGCGGGTCGACGCCCTGGCCGACGCCGACGACGTGCTCGACGTCCGCTGGACCCAGGCCACCGGCCTGGCGCAGGAGACGTACGGTCCGCCCGGCGCGGCCGACCCGGAGGCGATCGTGGTGCGGCTGGGCGAGGGGCTGCGTCGTGCGAGGCAGGTCGACACCGTGGAGGCGGGGCTGCTCGGCGCCCTCGACGGCGACCTCACGGCCGGTCAGGTGATCGACGCGCTCGCCCAGCTGCTCGACCGCGACCCGACCGAGCTGCGTGAGTCGTACCGACCCGTCGTGCACGACCTCGTGGCCGACGGGTTCCTGGTGCCCTGAGGGCGTCGGCGCAGGGCGTGGCGCGCGCCACGTCGGCCCCCGGGGCACGATGTTTGTTGACAGGACGCGTTAGCGTTTGCCCCGTCCGGCCCCCGACCAGTGGGGCCGACGCCGTCCAGCAGGGAGTATCACCGTGACCACGCTCGTCATCGTCGAGTCGCCGAACAAGGTGCGCAGCATCCAGTCGTACCTGGGTGACGGGTACGTCGTCGACTCCAGCGTGGGCCACATCCGGGACCTCCCGAAGGGCGCCGACCAGGTGCCGGCCAAGTACAAGGGGCTGCCGTGGGCGCGCCTCGGCGTCGACATCGACAACGGCTTCGAGCCGGTCTACGTGGTCGCCGCCGACAAGAAGTCGCAGATCACCAAGCTCAAGAAGCTGCTCAAGGAGTCCGACGAGCTCGTGCTCGCGACCGATGAGGACCGCGAGGGCGAGGCCATCGCGTGGCACCTGTACGACGAGCTGAAGCCGAAGGTGCCGGTCAAGCGGATCGTCTTCAACGAGATCACCAAGGAAGCGATCACCCGCGCGGTCGAGAACCCGCGCGACATCGACATGGACCTCGTCGACGCGCAGGAGACCCGGCGCATCCTCGACCGTCTCTACGGCTACGAGGTCAGCCCCGTCCTGTGGAAGAAGGTCATGTCGGGCCTGTCCGCCGGTCGCGTGCAGTCGGTGGCCACCCGTCTGGTCGTGGAGCGCGAGCGGGAGCGGATGGCATTCCGGTCCGCGTCGTACTGGGACCTCGACGCCACCTTCGACGCGGGCGAGAAGCACGAGGACGCCCGCCTGTTCCCGGCGCGGCTGGTGAGCGTGGGTGGCAAGAAGGTGGCCAACGGCTCGGCCTTCGCCGACGACGGCACCCTCAAGAACGCCGAGGTCGCGCACCTCGACGAGGCCCGGGTGACGGCGCTGGCCGCTGGCCTGCGCGACGAGTCCTTCGCGGTCGCCGCGGTCGACGCCAAGCCCTACACCCGCAAGCCCTACGCCCCGTTCCGGACCACGACGATGCAGCAGGAGGCGTCGCGCAAGTTCGGGTTCGGCGCGGCCCGCACCATGCAGGTGGCGCAGCGTCTGTACGAGGGCGGGCACATCACCTACATGCGCACCGACTCGATCACGCTGTCGCAGACGGCGCTGAACGCGGCCCGGTCGCAGGTCCGCGAGCTCTACGGTGCCGAGTACCTGCCCGAGAAGCCGCGCACCTACACGGGCAAGGTCAAGAACGCGCAGGAGGCGCACGAGGCCATCCGGCCGGCGGGCGAGAAGTTCCGCACGCCACAGGCCACGGGTCTGCGCGGCGACGAGTACAAGCTGTACGAGCTCATCTGGAAGCGCACGCTCGCCTCGCAGATGAAGGACGCCCGGGGCGAGCAGGTCTCGATCAGGCTGGCGGCCACGGCCTCCGACGCCGCGGGTGCCGACGCGGGCGCCCCGGTCGAGTTCACGGCGTCTGGTCGCACCATCACCTTCCACGGCTTCCTCAAGGCCTACGTCGAGTCCCGCGAGGACAACGGCCAGGGCGACGACCAGCAGACCAAGCTGCCGGCCCTGGCGCAGGGCGACACGGTCGCGGCGCACGAGCTGACCCCGGCCGGCCACGAGACCAAGCCGCCGGCCCGCTACACCGAGGCCTCGCTCATCAAGGAGCTGGAGGAGCGCGAGATCGGCCGGCCGTCCACGTACGCGTCGATCATCGGCACCATCCAGAACCGCGGCTACGTGTTCAAGAAGGGCACGGCGCTGGTGCCGGCCTGGATCGCGTTCAGCGTCGTGCGGCTGATGGAGCAGCACTTCCCGCGTCTGGTCGACTACTCGTTCACGGCCGAGCTGGAGGACGTGCTCGACGAGGTCTCGCACGGCCGCGACGCCCGCCAGCGCGTGCTCGAGAGCTTCTGGGCCGGCAGCGGCGAGAAGGACACCGGCCTCAAGTGGCTGATCGAGAACCTGCCCGACATCGACGCGCGCGGACTGGCCACGTTCGAGCTGGGCGACGACATCGCGGTCCGCGTCGGTCGGTACGGCCCGTACGTCGAGGGCCCGCCGATGGTGCCCGGCAAGGACGGTGCCGACGTCCCCACTCGGGCCAACGTGCCCGAGGACCTGCCGCCGGACGAGCTGACCCTCGAGAAGGCCAAGGAGCTGCTGGCCAACCCGGCCGGCGCCGAGAAGATGCTCGGCACGCACCCCGAGACCGGCCTCGACCTGGTGGTCAAGAACGGTCGGTTCGGCCCCTACGTCACCGAGCTGCTGCCCGAGGGCGCCAAGAAGAGCGAGAAGCCGCGCACGGCCAGCCTGTTCCAGTCCATGAGCATGGACTCGATCGGGATCGACGACGCCGTCAAGCTGCTCACGCTGCCGCGCGTGGTCGGCAAGGACGCCGAGGGTGTCGAGATCACCGCGCAGAACGGCCGCTACGGGCCCTACCTGAAGAAGGGCACCGACTCGCGCTCGCTGGAGTCCGAGGAGCAGCTGTTCACCCTCACCGAGGAGCAGGCGCTGGCGATCTACGCCCAGCCGAAGACGTACGGCCGCCGTGGTGCGGCCAAGCCGCCGCTCAAGGAGCTGGGCGACGACCCGGTCAGCGGCAGCCCGATCGTCGTGAAGGAGGGTCGCTTCGGCGTATACGTCACCGACGGTGAGTACAACGCCACGCTGCGCAAGGACGACTCCCTGGAGACCCTCACCGCCGAGCGTGCGCAGGAGCTGCTCGCCGAGCGCCGGGCCCGCGGCCCGGCCAAGAAGACGGCCAAGCAGGGCGCGAAGAAGGCGACCAAGAAGGCCCCGGCGAAGAAGACGGCGGCCAAGAAGACGGCGGCGAAGAAGACCACCGCGAAGAAGTCCGCGGCCAAGAAGACCACCGCGAAGAAGACGACGGCCAAGTAGAGCTGAGTCCTCGGGCGGTCAGGGCTTCTCCCTTCTCGTGGACCGTTCCACGCGAAGGGAGAATCCCTGACGACCGCAGGCGCCGAGCGGTGTGGATTCCACCGTCCGGGCGCTCGTGCGGTGGAGGATCCACCGCGGGCACGCGCGAAGGGAGAATGCTGCGCCGGTCACGCGCAAAGGAAGAATCGTGGGTCCACCCCCGGCACCAGATGAGTCCCGCGCCCCCGGACCAGCGCCCGCCCAGGTCCCCGGTCGAGGCCTTTCGGGGGCCGCCTCCAGCGAAGACCGAGGCAGCGCATCGGTGAGTCGTGACCGCGGGCAGTGCGTCAGTGAGTCGTGACGACCGCAGGCAGCGCAGCAGCACGACGGCACTGCCGCAACCAGCGCAGCAGCAGACGCGACGACACACCACCCCACCCCGTCGCACCCGCCCCCTAGGATCGGCGACATGCAGCCTCGCTACACCGACTCGGGCGTCTTCGTCGCCCTCGAGGGTGGCGAGGGGGGCGGCAAGTCCACCCAGTCCCGCCTGCTGCGCGACTGGCTCACGGCCCAGGGAACGCCCGTGCTGCTCACGCGCGAGCCCGGTGGCACCGAGGTCGGCGCCCGGCTGCGCAGCATCGTGCTCGACCCGGCCACCGGCGACCTGTCGCCGCGCACCGAGGCCCTCGTCTACGCCGCCGACAAGGCCGAGCACGTCGACGCCGTGGTGCTCCCGGCGCTCGAGCGCGGCGAGGTCGTGGTCACCGACCGCTACGTCGACTCCACGCTCGCCTACCAGGGGGCGGGCCGCGCCATCGACGCCGCCGAGCTGGAGCACGTCGCCCGGTGGGCCACGGCCGACCTGCGGCCCCACCTGACCGTGGTGCTCGACCTCGATCCCACGGTCGGACTGTCGCGCGCCGGTGAGCCCGACCGCATCGAGGCCGAGCCGCTCGACTTCCACCAGCGCGTCCGTGAGCACTTCCTGACCCTCGCGGCCGCCGACCCGGCCCACTACCTCGTCCTCGACGCCGACCAGCCGCCCGAGGTCGTGCACGCCGCCATCCGGGCTGCGGTCGAGCCGTGGCTCGGGCAGGCCCGCCGAGACGGCGGTGACCTGTGACGAGCGTGTGGGACGAGCTCGTCGGCCAGGGACCAGTCGTCGACACGTTGTCCGCCGCGGTCCGGTCCGCCGGCGGCGACGGTCGCTCCATGACGCACGCGTGGCTGCTCACCGGTCCGCCCGGGTCGGGGCGCTCCAACGCGGCCAAGGCGTTCGCGGCGGCGCTGCAGTGCGAGCTGGGTGGCTGCGGCCAGTGCCACTCGTGCACCACGGCGGCGGCCGGCAGCCATCCCGACATCACCGTCATCCGCACCGACGGGCTGTCCATCGGCACCGACGTCGCGCGCGAGTACGTGCGCAAGTCGGCCCTGCGGCCGGCGCTCGGTCGCTGGCAGGTGCTCATCGTCGAGGACGCCGACCGACTCACCGAGCAGGCGGCCAACGCCCTGCTCAAGGCGGTGGAGGAGCCGTCGCAGTACACCGTGTGGATGCTGTGCGCGCCCGCCACCGAGGACGTCATCGTCACCATCCGGTCGCGCTGCCGGGCCGTGCTGCTGCGCACCCCGCCCGCCGACGCGATCGCCCGCCTGCTGGTGGAGCGCGACGGGGTGGAGCCCCAGCTCGCGCAGGCGGTCGCGGCGGCGTCGCAGGGACACATCGGTCGCGCGCGCGGTCTGGCCCGCGACCCGCAGGCACGGGAGCGTCGTCGCGACATCCTGTCGCTGCCCACGTCGTTGCGCTCCCTCGGCGACTGCCTGGTGGCCGCCCAGCGCATCAACGACGAGGCCACCGCCCGAGCCGCCGCGGTCGCCGACGTGGCCGACGAGCGCGAGACCTCCGACCTCAAGCAGTCGTGGGGCGTGGAGGACCGTGGCCGCAGGCCCGCCGGCTACGCCGGTGCGGTCTCCTCGCTCGAGAAGGACCAGAAGCGGCGTCGCACCCGGCTCGCGCGTGACTCGATCGACGGCGTCCTGCTCGACCTCCTCTCGTTCTGCCGCGACGTCGTGGTCGCGCAGACGGCACCCGGTGCGCCGCTCGTCAACGCCGACGTCGCCGACGCGGTCCGTTCGGCCGCCGACGTGTGGACCCCCGACTCGACGCTCCGCAGGATCGATGCGATCGTCGAGGCACGCGAGGCGCTCACCGCCAACGCTGCACCGCTGCTCACCCTCGAACGCATGATGATGGGATTCCGGACCCGATGAAGCGCCCTCTCCTCGTCCTGATCGTCCTTGCCGCCGTGGCCGCCGTCGTGGTCGGTGTGCTGGTCGCCACGCGCGGTGACGACTCCGCTCCCACGGCCCAGCTCGAGCCCACGGGCGAGAAGGCCCCCGACGGTCTGCAGCGCTTCTACGACCAGAAGCTGACCTGGGAGGACTGCGGCGGCGAGCGCGAGTGCGCCACGATCGAGGTGCCCGTCGACTACGACGAGCCCGACGGCGAGACCACAAAGCTGAAGGCGGCGCGCTACCTGGCGGAGGGCGACGGCACCCGCGTGCTGTTCGTCAACCCGGGCGGCCCGGGTGGCTCGGCCATCGACTACGCGGGATCGCTCGCCGGGAGCATGGGCGACGAGGTCCGCGATGCGTTCACCATCGTCGGGGTCGACCCGCGCGGCGTCGGCGAGAGCTCGCCGCTGGAGTGCCTGCCCGACGAGCAGTTCGACGAGTACGCCGCGAGCGACCCGGACCCCTCGAGCGACGCCGAGGTCCAGGAGTTCCGCGACGCGGTCAAGGAGCTCGGCGAGGCGTGCCGGAAGAACTCCGGTGACCTCGCCGGCCACGTCTCCACCGAGGAGGCGGCCCGCGACATGGACGTCGCGCGAGCCCTGCTCGGTCAGAAGAAGCTGGACTGGTTCGGCGCCTCCTACGGCACGCAGCTGGGTGCCACCTACGCCACGTTGTTCCCCGCCAAGGTCGGCGCGATGGTCCTCGACGGCGCGGTCGACCCGTCCAAGGACGTGTTCGGCTCGTCCCTGGGCCAGGCCACCGGGTTCCAGCGTGCGCTCGACGCCTACATCGCGTCGTGCGTGAAGCTCGAGTCGTGCCCGCTGGGGCAGGACGCCGACGCCGCGCAGCGCGCGATCGAGACCCTGATGAGCCAGCTCGAGGACGAGCCGCTGCCCACCGGCACCGATCGCGAGCTCACCAAGGGGCGTGCGTTCTACGGCATCGCGGTCACGCTGTACGACAAGGCCAGCTGGATCGCCCTCTCGCAGGGCCTCACGGCGGCGCTGCGCGGCGACGGCTCGGTCCTGCTGCAGCTGAACGACGCCTACTTCTCGCGCAAGGGCAACGGCGAGTACGACGGCAACATCGGCTGGGCCAACATCGCGGTCAACTGCCTCGACAACCGTGAGCGCCCGAGCGTCGACGAGGTCGAGGCCGAGCTCCCGACGTTCGAGAAGGCGTCGCCGGTCTTCGGAGAGGCGCTGGGCTGGGGCGTGCTGGGCTGCAGCGACTGGCCGGAGCCGGCCGAGCGTCCGCAGGTCGAGATCGACGCCGAGGGCTCCGCGCCGATCGTCGTCATCGGCACCACCCGCGACCCGGCCACCCCGTACGAGAACGCGAAGGCGCTCGCCGACCAGCTCGGCGACTCCGAGGGCGTGCTGCTCACGCGCGACGGCGACGGCCACACCGCCTACGGGTCGGGCAACCAGTGCATCAAGAAGGCCGTCGACGCCTACCTGGTCGACGGCACGGTCCCGAAGGACGGCCTCACCTGCGAGGACGAGGGCTGACGCACGCTCTCGGCTCTCGACCGTCACGCCGCTTCGGCGCGCGCGAGGTAGGTGCGCCGCGCTACGGGGGCACCCGGCGGTAGGACCGCCGCAGATACGCACCTGCTAATCGCGGAGGACCGACCTCCTACCGCCCAGGTTCCGCGCGCCACCTACCTCCGACGGCCGCGGAGCGTCGCCGTGGGTCGGTCGGGGAGTGATCAGGCCGAGCGGATGGCCTCGTGGTGGCGGATGACCTCGTCGATGATGAAGGTCAGGAACTTCTCGGCGAAGGCGGGGTCGAGGTCCGACTCCACGGCGAGCGTGCGGAGCCGCTCGATCTGGCGCGACTCGCGCTCGGGGTCCGAGGGCGGCAGCTCGTGCGCGGCCTTGAGGCGCCCCACCCGCTGCGTGCACTTGAACCGCTCGGCGAGCAGGTGCACCAGGGCCGCGTCGATGTTGTCGATGCTGGATCGCATGTCGTCCAGCTCGGCCCGCACGTCCTCTGTTCCGTCCACGCGTCGAGTGTAGGGGCCCGGTTTGTGGCCCCCGAAGGGCCCGGATAGACTCGTCGAGGTTCGGCGGGCGATCCTCGCTGAGCCTTCGCCGCCTTAGCTCAGTCGGTAGAGCGTTTCACTCGTAATGAAAAGGTCGTCGGTTCGATTCCGACAGGCGGCTCCGAAAGGTCTCGGAGCAGGCGCGTGCTGGACGACGGTCGTCGTTCGCATCCGCGTCGCTGCGCCCCTCAGCTGCTGACGACCAGCTCGTCGAGCGCGACGACATGCCCCTCCGTGCAGCGCACCTCGGCCTCGACGTCGGCCCCGCAGTCGGCGTGGACGAAGCGGGGGGAGGTCCGGGCCCCGGTGTGCCGGCGCCCCCACGCGGCCAGGGCGAGGAGGACCGGCAGCAGCTCCTCGCCGCTCTCGGTGAGCACGTACTCGTGCCGCGTGCGCTGGCCCGGCTCGCGGTAGGGGCGACGTTCGAGCAGACCGGCCTCCAGCAGCTCGCGGAGGCGGGCCGAGGCCACGGCGTCGCTGATGCCCACGCGAGTGGCGAGGTCGTCGAAGCGGCTGGTTCCGTACGACACCTCGCGCATGAGCAGAAGTGCCGAACGGGTGCCGACCACGTGCAGCGCACGGTCGATGGGGCAGTGGTCGCCGGGGGACCTGCGGTCCGGCGACGCGAGACGTCCTTCGAGTCGAGCGGGCATGGGTCGACCCTACGCCCTGGCTTGGCAGGACCATAGCCAGGCACTAGGTTGCTGGCTATGCCTCATCCTAGCCAGGGTGCGCGAGCGGTCGTGCTCGTCACCATCGGTGCCGCCTTCATGTCCAGCCTCGACCTGTTCGTGGTGAATGTCGCGTTCGACGACATCGGGCGCGACCTGGGCGTGGGCACGCCTGGCGGCCCCACTGCCGCGGACCTGAGCTGGGTGCTCAACGCCTACGCGGTCACCTTCGCGGCCCTGCTCGTCCCGTTCGGACGGCTCGCGGACCGCTACGGGCGCAAGCAGATGTTCGTCGGTGGGCTCGCGCTGTTCGTCGCGGCGAGCGTGGCCTGCGCCCTCAGCACGGGCGTCTGGATGCTGGTGGCCTGCCGGGTCCTGCAGGCCGCGGGCGCCGCCGCCATGACGCCGACCAGCCTCGGCATCCTCATGGGTGCCCTGCCGCCCGAGCGGCGCGTGGGCGCGGTGCGGCTGTGGGCGGCGACCGGCGCGCTGGCGGCAGCGTTCGGGCCGACCGTCGGAGGCGTGCTCACCCAGCTGTCGTGGCACTGGGTGTTCCTCATCAACCTGCCCATCGGGCTCGGCCTGCTGTGGCTCGCGGTCACGGTCGTGCGCGACGCGCGCACCGACGACGACGCGGTCCGCCCGGACCTGGCCGGCGCGGTCGTCTTCGCGGCAGCGGTCGGCCTGCTCGCTCTCGGCCTGACCAAGAGCAACGACTGGGGATGGGCGGACCCGCGAACCGCCGGGTCGCTCGCCGGCGCGGTCGTGCTCGGCACGGTGTTCTGGGCACAGTCGCGTCGTCACCCTTCGCCGGTCATCCATCCAGCGCTGCTGCGTGTTCGCTCGTTCCGCTACGCCAACCTGGCCATGCTGGTCTTCAACGTCGCCTTCGCCGCACAGCTGCTGGTCGGGATCCTCTGGCTGCAGCAGATCTGGGGCTACTCCTCGCTCCGGACCGGCTTCGCGGTGGCCGTCGGCCCGATCATGGTCCCCGTGACGGCCGCCCTCTCGCACCGCTTCCTGCCCCACGTCGCGCCCGCCCGACTCGTCGCCGCGGGCTCCATCGTGTGCGCGGTGGGCAACGTGTGGATGGTGTCGGTCATGGGCGTCGAGCCGGCGTTCGTGTCGGCCTACCTGCCGGGGTGGCTGCTGGGCGGCATCGGCGTCGGGCTGGCCCTGCCGAACCTCATCGCCGGCGGCACCCGTGACCTTGCGCCAGACCAGTCCGCTACCGGCAGCGCCGTGGTCACCATGTCGCGCCAGATCGGCTTCGTCGTCGGGGTGAGCGTGCTGTTCGCCATCGTCGGCAGCGCCCAGGGTGTCGCCGCTCGCGACGGCTTCGTTGCCACGTGGTGGGTCTGTGCCGGGGCTCTGGTGGTGGCGGCGGTGCTTGCCCTCGGCATGACGAACCGCGTTGCTCAGCCGGTCACGGCGGCCCGGTCGTGACGGCCCGGCCGTCGGTGCATCCCGTCGAAGGGTCGGGGCACCCTTCCTACGGTGCGTCGTTCACCCGCGACTGGTGGTCCTTCGCGGGCGTCATGGGGGGTGTGACCGCGGGTGCCGTCCTCGACGCCGTCGCCGCCGAGGTGCCACCGGACTGGCACGTCCGGACGGCCACGTTCCAGTACCTGGCTGGCGTGCGCGACGACCCGCTCGAGATCGCGGTCCGGACCGTCCACCAGGGACGGAGCTCGGTGGTGAGCTCCGTCGAGGCGGCGAGCGCGGGCCGTCCGGCGTTGCTGGCGACCGTCCTCTCGGCTCCCGTCGACGAGGAGCAGGGCTCGTTCACCGACGTCGCGATGCCCGACGTCCCCGCGCCCGGCCGGTGCGAGGAGGTGGAGCTCCCGCGCGACCTGGTCCCGGTGAGTGCACAGCTGGAGTTCCGCTTCGCCACCGAGGCGCGGCCGACCGTCGGCGGTGACATCGCCGAGCTGGTCGCGTGGGTTCGGCTGCGGACGGAGGGTCGCTACGGTCCTGGTGAGCTGGCGGTCATCAGCGACGCGATGCCGCCCGCGCTGTTCGGGATCGCCTCCACCCCGGTGCTGATGCCCACCGCCGACCTTTCGCTGGTGCTCGGCCAGCACCCGCCGACGTCCGGGTTCGTGCTGGTCAGGATGAGGGCGCGCCACCTCGACCGTGCCTGGGCCGTCGACGACTGCGACGTGTGGTCCGACGACGGTGCGCTCCTCGTGCAGTCCCGCCAGTCGCGCCGGCTGCTGGGCCCGCTCTCGTGACATCGGTCGCGCGGAGGGGCCGGCGGCATCAGTCCCGCTCGACGCGCTGACGTAGCCTCGACGGTCGGGACGGCGCACCTGCGCCCCGGGGGAGGTCGAGATGGGTCCGGTCGAGATCACGGTGATCCTGCTCGCGGGACTGGCGGCGGGGACGATCAACACCGTCGTCGGGTCCGGCACCCTCATCTCCTTCCCGACGCTGCTGGCGCTCGGCGTCCCACCGGTCACCGCGAACGTGTCGAACGGCATCGGGCTCGTCCCCGGCTCGGTCTCGGGGGCCATCGGGTACCGGCGCGAGCTGCGTGGCCAGCGTCGGCGAGCCATGCGGCTCGTGCCCGCGTCCGCCGTCGGCGCTGTCGCCGGTGCGGTCCTGCTGCTCGTGCTCCCGGCGTCGGCGTTCTCGGCGATCGTGCCGGTGCTCATCGGTCTGGGCTGCGTGCTCGTGGTGCTCGGGCCGCGGATCTCGGCCGCCGTCGCCCGACGGCACGCCGAGCGCGGCGGGCTGTCCGAGGACGGTGCCTGGTGGACGCGACCGCTGGTCGCGCTGACCGGCGTCTACGGCGGCTACTTCGGTGCCGCGCAGGGCATCATCCTGCTCGCCGTCATGGGCATCGGGATCGACGACGAGCTGCAGCGGCTGAACGCGTTGAAGAACGTGCTGGCGGCCGTGGCCAACGGCGTCTCGGGTCTCGTCTTCATCGCCGTGGCCGACGTCGACTGGCTCGTGGTGCTGCTCATCGCGATCGGCTCGGCCGTCGGCGGGCAGGTCGGGTCGACCGTCGGGCGACGTCTCCCGGCGTCGGCGCTGCGCGTGCTCGTGGTCGGGGTCGGCGTGGTCGCCCTCGTCACGTTCCTGCGCGGGTGAACCACCTCCGGTGGCGCCGCCGGACCGTATGACGCACCTCACTCCCGACGGCCGCTCGGTTGGCGCAAAGTGGCACGGAGAACCTGTGACTTCTGCCAGGATGTGGACCTGAGGAAGTCGTTCATGTTTGTGTACCGTCGGGGAGTCGGCGGGTGCTTGAGGGAGCTCTGCCAGTGCGTCGTCGCACCATGCCGCGTACGCGGCTCGTCCACCCTGCCGTCGTGGTCGCGCTGGTCGCGGCCTTCGTCGCCGTCGTCCCGGTCGCGCCGGCGGTGGCCGCCCAGTCGATGACGCTCAGCGCGTCGAGCGACCCCGTGCTGGTGGGTGAGGACGTGTCGTACTCGCTGCGCGCCACCAACACCGGCGACGAGGACCTGTACAACGTCACGTTCCGGGCCGTGCTGCCCGCCGGCATCACCTACGTGCCCGGGTCGACCCGTCCGGACAGCGTCGGCGACCCCGTGGTGTGGACCTCTGCCGAGGGCGAGCAGACCCTCGTGTGGCGCAACGTCGACGACGCCGCGCGGTCCGGCAGCGTCTCCCTCGCCTTCGACGCCGAGCCGGACACCGACGTGTACCCCGTCGGGTCCACCGTGCCGGTCGACCTGGACGTGTACGCCAACAGCGACCCGCGGCTCGTGCCCCGGTTCACCCCGGCCGGCACGTTGCTGGATCGCTCGACCGCGTCGGCGACGACCACGAGCACCACCGCGGTGAGCGCGATCGCGCTCTCGAAGTCCGAGCCGAGCCCGGAGCACGAGCTCCTGCGCGGTGTGCACGACCACCCCACGACGTTCACGCTGCGCGTCCGCAACAACGGCTCGACGCCCACCGACGACGTCGAGGTCGTCGACTACCTGCCCGCCGGCCTGGAGTTCCTCGGCTGCGGCGGTGTCGACAACGCCCCGGCCGGCTTCGAGGAGTACCCCGGCTCCGGGCGGCTCACCGGCACGCCCGCCGCGGGCGCGGACTGCGCGACGCCGGTCTCCGTCGAGACGGTCGACTCCGACCTGCCCGCCGGGTACCCGGCCGGGGTCTACACGAAGGTCACCTGGGACGTCGGCACGCTGGCCGGAGGCGGCAGCCGCACCCTGACGTACGCCGCGGGCATCCCGATGCGTGAGAACGTCATGCCGCAGGGTGCGTTCACCGCGACCGCGAACCTGACGAACAACACGGGTGCCCCGACGCGCGAGGGCGCCACCGAGAAGGCCTACACGAACCGCGCGATCGCCAGCGGCACGTACACCGGGACGATCGAGGGCGACCCCGCCGACAAGACGGTGAGCGCGAGCGCGCGCGTGACCGTGACGTCCGAGGACGTCGCCGTCCAGAAGTCCGTCGCGCCGCGCACCTTCGTCCAGGGTCAGGTCGCCACGTACACGCTGTCCGTCCAGGGCAGCGAGTACACGACCGCGTCCGACGTGGTCCTCACCGACGACATGCCCAACGGCCTGTGCCCGCTCGACGACGAGACGAACCACGAGAACACCTCGGCCGCCGAGTGCGCGCGAGGCGGCTCCTTCGCGCCCACGGGTGGCGCCTCCTACGCCGACGTCGAGGACCTGGACGCCGACGGCTTCCGCATCACGTTCACGCCGTTCGAGCTCGAGCGGAGCCAGGTCCGCACGATCACCTACAAGGCGCGGATGCGCAGCGCCTACGAGGGCAGCACCGAGCCCACCAGCTCCGGCGACAGCTTCGTCAACACGGTGGCGCTGCAGGGCCGCACCACCAAGGTGCCCGCGTCCGAGAGCGGGACCGACCCGGTGACCGTCAACGACGAGTCCCAGGCCTCGATCGGCACCGAGGGCCCCCGTCTCGACAAGACGGTGGGCACGCAGGCCACCCCGATGAGCTGCGCCGCCACCAGCTACATCGACAACCGTGCCGGCGACGAGTCCGTGCTGTCGTACCGCAAGGGCGATCGGGTCTGCTTCAAGATCCGGGTCGACTTCTCCGACGCGACGGCCACCCGCGCCCCCCGCGTCTCGGACTTCCTGCCCGACGGCGTCGTGTACGAGGCAGGCTCGGCCACGCCCACCGCGGCGAACGACGTCACGATCTCCACCGACGAGGCCACCGGCAACCCGGTCTTCACGATCGGGGACGTGATCGCCGGCCAGCGCTTCGTCGAGCCCGGTGCCGTGTTCGAGGTGGTCCTGAGCGGCATCGTCTCGACCCCCGGCGACGCCGACGTGGACGTGAAGGGCAACCTGGCGAAGTTCCGCTACCTGGACCAGCAGGGCCGTTCGCAGTCGCTGCGCGACCAGGTGACCTTCTACGTCGCGCCGCCGCCGACCGTCGCCATCGAGAAGTCCGTGGACGACGCCGAGGTCCGCCACGGCGACGTGTCGACCTTCTCGGTGAAGGTCACCAACGCCAGCGACACCGATGACGTGGAGGGCAACGAGCGCGCCGTCGACGACGTGCAGGTGCGCGACCTCCTGCCCCCGCAGTACACGTGCGGCGACGTGAGCGCCATCTCCGACGGCGGCGCGTGCGCGACCGTCGACGGTGTCGCGGTCGTCTCGTGGACCGTCACGACGGCGCTCGCGCCCGGCGACTCCACCACCCTCACGTACCGCGCGACCACGCCCACTACCACCGCCGCCGGCCGCAGCTACGTGAACACGGCGGGCGTCCGCTCGTTCGCCGCCGCCACCAACGTCGGGACCGACGGCCGCACCACCCACTACCCGCGCGAGAACATCGACCCCGCCGTCACCGCAACGCAGATGGACGCCCCGCCCGCGAAGGACACCGCCAGCGTGCGGCTCCCGGCGGTCGAGGTGGAGAAGACCAACGTCACCGACGTCGACTCCGAGACCGGAAACGGCGACCACGACGCCGTGAGCGGCGAGGGGATCGACTACACGATCACGGCGACCATCCCCGCGCGCACCACGGTGTACCGGGCGACCTTGAAGGACGTGCTGCCCGCGAACCTGCAGGTCACCGGCTCGACCATCGTGTTCCGTCCCGACGCGGGCAGCGCCACCACGGCACCCCTGCCCGCCTCGATCGAGTCAGACGGCAACCACGGCGTGCGGTTCCCGGCCACCTACACGAACGCCACGGAGACCGACCAAGTGGTGGTGCTCCAGATCGCCGCCCGGGTGGCTCCCGGCACGACGGCGACCGGGACGCGGACCAACACGGCCACGTTCACCTCGACCGCCGGACCGGCCGACGCCACCGGCACCGAGTCCGTGCAGGACACCTCGGACGTCCAGGTCAAGCTGCCCGTCCCCAAGCTGACGAAGACCTCGAACCCGACCTCCGTGGTGGGTGCGGGCCAGGACGTGACGTACACGCTCAAGGCCGAGAACACCGGTCCGGTGCCGCTGCACGACGCGGTGCTGACCGACTGCCTGCCGCTGGCGCTGACGCTCGACGCAGGGACGCTGCCGTCAGGCGCGACCTCGGCCCAGGCGACCGGCAGCCAGTGCACCTCGACGTCGTTCACCTACATCACCGTGCCGGTCGGCTCGCTCGAGCCGGCCGAGTCCCGGTCGTTCACCTACACCGCGAAGGTCGCGGTCGACGCCGCCGGTGGCGCGTCGTACCGCAACGACGCACGCCTCGTCGGCAGCACGCTCGACGACGGACGCAACGACAACAGCACCGAGACCACGGTCTCGACCACCGCGAACAAGACCGTCACCACGACGTCCGCCTCGCTCACCAAGTCTGTGCTGCCCCTGACGCCGACCATCGGGGACACGGTCACCTACACCGTCCGGGCGACGTTCGCGCCGAACCTGAACTACTTCGACGCCGCCGTCACCGACACCGTCCCCACGGGGCTGGACCTCTCGTCGCTCAGCGACGTCACGGTCACCTGCGCCCGCAGCACCGCACCCACCACCTGCCCTGCGGACGCCACGCCCCTGACCGCGTCGGGCCGCACCGTGGGCTGGGGCCTCGGTGACCTGGCGCCGGACACCGCCTCGCGCGTCTACACGATCACCTACCGGCTGAAGGTCGCCGACGTCGCCGGCAACACCACCGGCGCCACGCCGACCAACGCCGCCAACGTGCGCTGGAGCTCGGTCAACGGCACCGACCCGACGAGCGCCGGCCACACCTGGACCCGCTCGGGCACCCAGCGGACCGCCGCGGTGACCATCCGGCAGCCGACCGTCGCCGTGGCCAAGACGGTCGACGACGCGACGCCCGAGCCCGGCCAGGTCTTCACGTACGCCGTCACCGCCACCAACCCCGGTGGGACCAATGTCAGCGACGCGTTCGAGGTCGTCGTCACCGACCGCGTGCCCCAGGGTGTCGTGGTCGACACCGACACCATCTCCGACGACGGCAGCTACGACGACGCCACCCGCACCATCACGTGGCGGCTCCCGCAGCTGACCGTCGGCGCGCCCGGCAACAGCCGGCGCCTGACGTACGACGCGCGACTCGCGGCGAGCGGGACCCTCGACGGGAGCGCCCTCGTCAACACGGCCACCATCGCCGGCTACGAGAGCCGCGCGACGGGTGGTCGCACCTACACCGGACCGTCCACGACCCGAAGCGTCACGCCGCAGCTGCCCAAGGGCACCGTGCAGAAGAGCGTCGTCGGCGGCCCCACCGCCGAGGTCGGCAAGGACAAGACCTTCCGGGTGGTCGTCCGCAACACCGGCGCCGCGACCGCCACCGTCGACGTGACCGACACGCTCCCGACGAACTGGGTCCTCGGCAGCTCGGCCACCGTGGGCATCGGCTCGGCGACGGCGCAGCCGACGCCACCGCAGGTCGGCGACGACGACCCTCGGGTGCTCACGTGGCCGGCCCTCGGCCCCGTGGCGCCCGGCCAGGACGTCGTGATCACCTACACCGCGCGGCCGACCGCCGACGCCACGACCTCGCCGGGGTCGGGGAGCAGCGTCCCGCACGTCAACACGGCCGCCATCGTGGTCAAGGACGCCACCGGGGCCACGGGCAGCAAGACCGGTTCGTACGCCGGTCCCGATGCCACGGCCGAGGCCCAGATCAACCGGGCCGACCTCACCCTCGAGAAGAAGGGTGACGGGACGCTCGTCGCGGGTCGTCCCTACTCCTGGAAGCTCACGGTCGGCAACGCCGGTCCGGACGCCGCCACGGGTGAGATCGTGCTGACCGACGAGCTGCCCGACGAGCTGACCGGCTACACGGCCTCCGGCACCGGCTGGAGCTGCTCCGTGGGCACCACGGACGTCACGTGCCGCCACGCCGGTCCGGTCCCCGTCGGGGGCACGCTGCCCGTCGTGACCGTCACCGGCCAGGTCCCGAGCGACCTCGGGACGACGGCGTCGATCACCAACAGCGCCGAGGTCGAGGGCTCGGTCTTCGAGTCCGTCACGACGAACAACACCGCGACGTCGACGGTTCCGGTCACCGCCCTCGCCGACGTGGCCGTCGCCAAGAAGCTGAGCGGGTCCCTGGTGGCCGGCCAGACCGCCACGTGGACGCTCGACGTGACCAACCTCGGTCCGTCGACGGCTCGCGGCCCCCTGACGGTGAAGGACACGCTGCCGTCCGGCACCACCTTCGTCTCCGCCGAGGGTGACGGCTGGACGTGCGACGAGGCCGAGGGCGTCGTGACCTGCACGTCCGAGGAGGACCTCGCGCGGGACGCCGCCGCGCCGCAGCTGGTCGTGGCCGTCGACGTCCCCGCCGACCGCACGGCCGCCGTCGAGAACGTCGCCTCGGTCAAGAGCGCCACGCCGGAGCCCGTCACCCCCACGGCCTCGGCCAACGACCGCGACTCCGCCGAGGACACGCCCACGCGGACCGCGCTGCTCACCACGTCGAAGGTGGTCGAGGGCGACACCCAGCTGGTCGCGGGTGCCACCGGCACCTACGTCATCGGTGTCGCCAACGCCGGGCCGTCCACGGCCACCGACGTCACGGTGACGGACACGCTGCCGGAGGGCCTGACCTACCGCGGTGCCCGGGGCACGGGGTGGTCCTGCGACGAGGACGCCAGCACCGTCACGTGCACGCTGAGCGGCTCGATCGCCCCGAAGGGCAGTGCCAGCGTGGAGATCGACGTCGAGGTCGGATCCGACCAGACCGGTGAGATCGTCAACACGGCCAAGGCCGTCGCCGAGGAGGACCCCGACGGCTCCGAGGCCGTCGACGGCAACGTGCCGGACCAGGACTCCGACTACACCGTCGAGAAGAGCCACACGGGCGACGCGACGGCCGGGACGTCGCTGGACTACACCATCGAGGTCACGAACCGCGGCCCGTCGGACTCACCCGGCCCGCTCGCGGTGGAGGACCGGCTCCCCGCCGGCATGACCTTCGCCGACGTCTCCGGCGGAGGCTGGACGTGCGAGGCCGGGCAGGCCGACGAGACGGGCCAGGACGTCGCGTGCTCACGCACCGGTGGCCTCGCCGACGACGCCTCCACGTCGTTCACGCTCACGGTCGACGTCGCCGCCGACGCCGGTCCCGCCACGCTCGTCAACAGCGTCGCCGTGAGCGGACCGCAGGAGACGGACGTCTCGAACAACACCGACAGCGACCCGACGGTCGTCGTCGACGAGGCCGACGTGTCCCTCACCAAGACCGCCGCCGTCGACACGGTCGACGCCGGAGCCGAGCTGTCCTGGACCCTCGGGGTCGAGAACGCCGGCCCGTCCGACGCGGACGCGGTGACGGTCTCCGACACGATGCCGGCAGGCCTCACGGTCACGTCCGTCGCCGGAGACGGTTGGACGTGCGAGACGTCCGACGCCGCGTTCAGCTGCTCGCGGCCGACCCTGGCCCCGGGCGCCGCCCCGTCGCTGACCCTCGTCACGAAGGTCGGCAGCGGTGTGGACGCGAGCACGGTGATCACGAACACCGCGACCGTCACCACCACGACGCCGGGTGACGACGACGAGGACAACACCGATGCCGACGACGTCTCGGTGACCACGCACGCCGACCTCGCGGTGTCCAAGACCCACACGGGCACCCCCGTGGCGGGCCGCCCGTTCGCGTTCACGATCGGCGTCGAGAACGAGGGACCCTCGGACGCGCGGTCGCCGATCACGCTCACCGACGAGCTGCCGCCCGGCATGACGTACGTCGGCACGCCCGGCCCCTGGACCTGTGTGGCGGGGCCGGTCGCCACCGCGGGCCAGACGGTGGAGTGCGAGCTCGCTCCCACCGCCGGGCTCGCCGCGGGAGCGTCGACGCCGGACCTGGTCATGACGGTCGACGTGGCGTCCGACGCCTCGGGCGACGAGCTGGTCAACGTCGTCACGGTCGAGAGCGACACGGACGACCCGGAGTCGGGCAACGACGAGGCGCGCGACACGGTGACGCCGACGGGATCGGCCGACCTGTCGATCACGAAGTCGCACCGGGGCGAGGCCACGGTCGGCTCGCCGCTGGAGTTCACCCTCCAGGTCCGCAACGACGGACCGTCGGAGGCGCGTGACGTCGAGGTGGCGGACCTGCTCCCCGACGGACTCACCCTCGAGTCGATCTCGGGGGAGGGGTGGACCTGTGACGACGACGCCGCGTCCTGCACGCTCGACGAGCCGCTCGCGGTCGACACCGACGCCGACCCGATCACGGTGGTCGCCACCGTCGAGCCCGGGGCGTACCCGGCGGTCGGGAACGTGGCCACGGTCTCGTCCTCCACACCCGACCCGGAGAGCGGCAACGACCGCGACGTCGACGAGGTGACGGTGCCTGCACTGGTGGACCTCTCGATCGACAAGCAGGTCGAGGGCGAGCTGACCGTGGGCCGTCAGGGGACCTACACGCTGACCGTCCGCAACGACGGTCCGACCGCCGACCCGGGCCCGGTCACGGTGACCGACACGCTGCCGGCCGGCCTGACCTACGTGTCCGCCGAGGGTGAGGGCTGGCGCTGCGCGGAGGATGCGGGGACGGTCACCTGCGTCGACGAGGACGGTCTCGTGCTCGACGAGTCCAGCTCGGTGCTGCTCACGGTCGACGTCGGCGCCGCGGCCTACCCGACCGTGGTCAACACGGCGCGGGTCGCGACGCCGAGCGAGCAGACCGACACCGACGACGACACGTCGACGGTCGAGGCGCCCGTCGCAGGGTCCGCGCTCGTGTCGATCGAAAAGTCCCTCGCCGAGCAGGACGACCGGACAGCCGTCTGGACGCTGGAGGTGCACAACGCCGGACCGACCGAGACCACGGCCGACGTCGTGGTCACGGACGCCCTGCCGAAGGGCCTGACCCTCGTGTCGGCTGCGGGCCGGGACTGGACGTGCGAGACGACCAGCCGCCGGGCCACCTGCACCTACGACGGGCGGCTGGGCGTCGACCAGACGAGCGAGATCGAGCTGCGCACGACGCTCACGGCGGCCGCGGGCGAGACGGTCACGAACGTCGCGTCGGTGTCCTCCGGCGGGCTCGGCGGCGACGCCAGCGTGGACGACGCGACCGTGACGGTGCCGGCGGAGGACGGCGGTCTGCTGCCCGGCGGACTGCTGCCCAGCACGGGTGGGCCGGCCTGGTGGCTCCTGCTGCTCGGCATGCTCGGTCTGGCCGTGGGCACGGGCGTCCTGCGCCGACGCGAGGGCTGACCGGGCGGGGCCGCGCCCTGGCGGGCGCGGCCTCGGCGGGGGCGGGGTGGCTCCGGATCCGACCGCTTGCCTGGACGGCCCCGACTCCGTCCGGGCGAGCGGACCGGTGCCCTCGTCCGGACACGCGGCACGGGCCGAGACGCTTCTCGCTAGATTGTGTCCCGAGCGCGCTTCGGCACAGAGGCGGGCGCGGACCGCACGATCGCTGGAGCAGCACGTGAACGAGAACGAGAACGACCACTACGACCTCAACCGGACCCTCGCGGCGATCGCCGCCGACGCCTCCGGCAGCGGGAGCTCCCACGAGGTCATCGCGAAGCTCTCCGAGCACGTCGCATCGGCGGTGGACGGTGCCGACGGCTGCGCGGTGTCGCTGAACCTCGGCGACGGGCACATCGTCACGGTCGGCGCGACCGACCCCGACCTCGACGCTGCCGACCGGTTTCAGAACGAGCTGGGCGAAGGGCCGTGCCTGGAGAGCTTCCGCGAGACGGAGGTCGTGCACGTGCAGGACCTCCGGGTCGACCAGCGCTGGCCCCGCTGGGCCAAGCCCGTGTCCGAGCAGCTGGGGTTCCGCTCGATCCTGTCGGCTCACATGACCACCCAGCAGCGGCGGGTGGGAGCGCTCAACGTCTACGCCCGGCGGGCGGACGCCTTCACCGAGCGCGACGTCGCGCAGATCCCGTTCTTCGCGGCCCACGCCGCCGCGGCGATCGCCGCGGCCCGGCAGGTCGAGCAGCTGAGGGAGGCTCTCGTCTCGCGGACCCGGATCGGTCAGGCCGAGGGGATCGTGATGGAGCGGCACGGCATCCAGGAGGAGGAGGCGTTCGCGCTGCTGACCCGTCTGTCCCAGCACCGCAACGAGAAGCTCCGCGACGTCGCCGAGACGATCGTCGCCCGTCGGTTGATCCCCGAGGACCCCCTCGACACGTGAGCCCGCTCGGCGCAGCCGCTCAGCCTCGTTCCACCGCTGCGCGCAGGTACGGCGCCGTCACGCTGTCGGCCACGTCGAGCAGCTCGGCGGGCGTGCTCGCGGCCACCACCGTGCCGCCTCGGTCGCCACCGCCGGGGCCGAGCTCGACGACCCAGTCGGCAGCGGCGACGACCTGCATGTCGTGCTCCACCGCCACGACGGTGTCACCGCCTTCGACCAGGCGGTTCAGCACGCGCACCAGGTCGCGCACGTTCACGGGGTGCAGGCCGCCGGTGGGTTCGTCGAGCACGAAGACCGTGCCCTCGCGACGCGGTCGCTGGAGCTCGGTGGCCAGCTTGATGCGCTGTGCCTCGCCCCCGGACAGCTCCGTGGCGGGCTGGCCGAGCGTCAGGTAGCCCAGGCCCACGTCGAGCAGCGTCGTGAGCGCGCGGTGCACGGCGGGCACGTCGTCGAAGAAGTCCGCCGCCTCCTGCACGGTCATGGCCAGCACCTGCCCGATGTCGCGCTCGCGGTAGAGCACCTCGAGCGTCTCGGGGTCGTACCGGGACCCGCCGCACGTCGGGCAGGTGGAGTAGCTGGTCGGCAGGAACACGAGCTCGATCGCCACGAAGCCCTCGCCCTCGCACGTCGGGCACCGGCCTGCGTCGACGTTGAAGGAGAACCGCCCCGCCGTCCATCCGTGTTCCCTGGCCTCGGGGGTGGCCGCGAAGAGGCGTCGGACCGGGTCGAACAGACCGGTGTAGGTGGCCAGGTTGGAGCGTGGCGACCGACCGATGGGCTTCTGGTCGATGACGACGATGCGTCGCGGGCCCTCTGCCGAAGGATCGGCCGCAGCGGCCTCCAGCTGCTCGACCATGGCCGTGAGCAGCGACGACTTGCCCGACCCCGACACCCCGGTGACTGCCGTGAGCACACCCGTCGGCAGTCGGACCTCGACGTCGCGCAGGTTGTGCAGCGAGATGGGATCGAAGTCGATCCAGTCGGCTGGCGTCCGCGCGCTCAGGGCCGGCGGCTCCGTGCGGTCGAACATGAAGTCCGCCGTGCTCGAGTCCGCCACGTCGGCCAGCGCCGCGGGCGGTCCGCTGTGCACGACGTGGCCGCCCAGCACCCCGGCGCTCGGGCCGACGTCGACCACCCAGTCGGCGTGGCGTGCGATCGACAGGTCGTGCTCCACCACGAAGAGCGAGTTGCCCGCGGCGACGAGGTCGCGCAGCGCGTCGTAGAGCGCGGCGGAGTCCGCGGGGTGCAACCCGGCCGACGGCTCGTCGAGCACGTAGAGCACGCCGAAGAGGCCGGCCCGCAGCTGTCCGGCGAGCCGCACGCGTTGCAGCTCGCCCGGGGACAGCGCGGTGCTCGAGCGGTCCATGGACAGGTAGCCGAGGCCGAGGGAGATGATCGACTCCACGCGTGCAC
Organism: Aeromicrobium sp. Leaf289; assembly: GCF_001423335.1. NCBI lineage: Bacteria > Bacillati > Actinomycetota > Actinomycetes > Propionibacteriales > Nocardioidaceae > Aeromicrobium > Aeromicrobium sp. Leaf289. Next base: position 134,810 of record NZ_LMNK01000005.1, read on the forward strand.
CGAAGTCCTTGACGAGCGAGCGTGCCGCCGACGCCGCGGCTGCTCCGTGGCGGTCGGTGCCGCGTGCCTGGTCGGCCAGCCCGCCGTCGAGCAGGGCGCACACCTGAGACAGCGGGAGCGCGGCCATGTCCGCGATGTCGATCCCGGCGAAGGTGACGGCGAGGGCGGCGGGACGTAGTCGCTTGCCGTTGCAGGTGGGGCACGGGCCGTCGGCGACGAACGCCTCCAGCTTCTCGCGCTGCGCGGGGGACTGGGTCTTGGCGAGGTTGCGCATGAGGTACTTCTCCGCCGACGACCAGTGGCCGTGGTAGGCGCTGGCCTCGCCCTGCTTGTTGCCCTGCAGGAGCATGCGCGGCTCCTCGTCGGTGAAGAGGATCCAGTCACGGTCGCTCTGGGGGAGCGTGTGCCACGGCGCGTGGACGTCGATGCCGAGCTTGGTGACCATCCGCCGCACGTTCTGGCCGACCCACGCGCGGCTGGCCCAGACGCCGATCGCGCCCTCGTCGATGGAGAGCGACGGGTTGGGCACGAGCAGCTGCTCGGTGGTGCGTCTCGAGACGCCGCTGCCCTGGCACGTGGGGCACGCGCCGACCGCCGTGTTCGGCGAGAACGCCGACGCCGGGAGGTGCTCGGCGCCCTCGGGGTAGGAGCCCGCGCGGCTGTAGAGCAGGCGCAGCACGTCCGACAGGGAGCTCAGCGTGCCCAGCGTCGACCGGGAGCTGGTCCCACCGCGTGCCTGTTGCAGCGCCACGGCGGGCGGCAGTCCCTCGATGGTGTCGATCTCCGGGGCGCCCACCTGGGCCATGAGCCGTCGCGCGTACGGGGCGACGGACTCGAAGTAGCGACGTTGCGACTCAGCGAACACCGTGCCGAACGCCAGGGACGACTTGCCCGACCCGGAGACGCCCGTGAACGTGACGAAGCAGTCGCGCGGCAGGTCGACGTCGACGTCGCGCAGGTTGTGCTCGCGTGCCCCGCGGACGCGGATCCAGCCCGACGACCCGGAGGGGAGATCGGTGCCGTGGAGATCCGGGCCGTGCAGGTCGGTGTCGCTGCGTGAGGCCATCGGTCCAACGTAGGGGGCCGAGACGGGGCGCGCGCGTCGTGGTGCCGACGTCGGCGAGTAGGTGATCTGCTCCGTCGGTGCGATGGTGGAGGATGCCCGACGACCTGTGGGACCGCTTCTCGTACCTGGCGCGCGACATGAGCCAGTCGCCCGACCTCGCGAGCACCCTGGGCGTCGCGGTGGAGGGGGCGACGGCGCTCGTCGCGGGGGCCGAGGCGGCGGGGATCTCGATGGTCCACCACGGGCGAAGCATCGACACGCCGGCTGCCACCGACGAACGCTGCCGCCGCGGCGACGCACTGCAGTACGAGCTCGGCCAGGGTCCCTGCCTGCAGGCCATCCATCAGCAGGAGACGGTGCGCAGCAGGGACCTGCGCACCGAGGAGCGCTGGCCGGAGTGGTCGCGTCGCGCGAGCGAGGAGCTCGGGTTCCGCAGCATGCTGTGCGTCCAGCTGTTCGTCACGCAGGACACCCTCGGGGCGATGAACCTCTACGCATCGCAGCCCGATGCGTTCGACGTCGACGACGAGGCGACGGCCCTGGCGGTGGCCGCGCAGGTCGCGGTGGCGCTCACCGCCGCCGAGGAGCTCGAGTCCGTGCAGAGCGTGGTGGCCTCGCGCATCGCGCTGGGCCAGGCCCAGGGGATGCTCATGCAGCGCTACCGACTGGCGCCCGAGCGGGCCTTCGCCGTGCTGGCACGCGAGGCGCACGCGAGCGGCCGACGCTTGAGGGACGTGGCGGACGACATCGTCCGCAACGGCGTCATCGAGGGCCACTGGACCGACGACGACTGATCTTCTGCTTCGGTCCTCGGGCCAGGCCGCGTGGACGATCGGCGGGGCGCGCTGCGCGGAGGACGGTGCCGTGGGAGCGTGATCCCGGCACCGCGCGGAGTGCTCTGGAAGCAGCGGAAGAGGACGAGGATGAGCCGCACGACCCTCCCCGACGGGAGCATCCGGTACGCGCCGGACCGGGGGCACCGCGCCCCGACGACGAAGGCACGTCGGCGCAGCTCCCTCGCGGCCGTCGCCGTGGTCCTCCCGGTGGGCCTCGTCGGCCTGAGGGGCATCGGCCTGGAGGCGGGTCTGTGGGTGGTCGGCGTCACCGCCGCCGTCACGCTCCTCGGGGTGGTGGTCTGGCGGCTGACGCTCCCGTCGCAGCACACGGTCACCGTCTCGCGGACGCACGTCACGTTCCGCAGCTACGGGCGGACGCGGGTCCTGGCGGTGGACGAGCACCTGCGCGGCAGCCTGCTCGTGCTGACCTACCAGCACGGGTTCGAGGTCCCGTACCTCGTCGTCGACGGGACGGGGCGGCCCTTCCGCCTCAACGTCGAGATGTGGTCGGAGGACGACCTCGAGGCGATCATCAGGCACCTCCCGAACCACGCCTCGGCGTCCGAGCCGCTCGACGCCGCGACGGTCGAGCGCGAGTTCCCCGGCCTGCTGCCCTTCAGCACGCGGCACCCCAACCGGTTCGCGGTCGCGTTCGTCGCCGCGACCGTCGCCGTCGTCATCGCCGTGGGCGTGGTCGTCACCGCCGTCACCGCCGAGCGCGACGACGACGAGGAGTACGAGCCGGTCGCCACCGTCACGCCGTCGGTCCGGCCCGATCTGTCGCGCGAGGCGGATGGTCGGCAGAACCGGCTGCAGGCCGACGTGCAGCGGCTCCTGGGCGAGGACGACGACTGGAGCTCGCAGGACCCGACCATCCGGGACTGCGCCGACGGCAGCTACCAACGGATCCTCACCTGGACCAACGACGCGCCCCGCGAGCGCTACACCCAGGACGACCGGCAGGACGTCGCCGAGGCGGCCCGTCGGGCCGGCCTGGTCGAGCGCGACGTCGAGCAGGAAGGCGATGCCGTGACCGGACTGCGCTACCTCGATGCGGAGACGCTCGCCTCGCTGCAGGTCGACGTCAGCGACGGGATCCTGACGGTGACGACGGACAGCGCCTGCTCCAGCGCCGACCAGCCCTGACGCGCTGGTGGCCTACGGTGGTCCCACCGTCGCTGTCCACGGTGCGTGACGACGTGTCGCGCTGTCTCGACCAGGAGGAGCTTCCGTGAGCAGCACCGACGACGACGCACTTCCCGTGGACCGGCGCACGCGAGGCATGGCCGACAAGCTGGCCGAGCTCAAGCCCTCCTTGCGCGGGTGGATGCACGCGGGGTTCGTGCCCCTCCTGCTGGCGGCGGGCGTGGTGCTGATCGTGCTGTCGCCGACCACCGAGACCCGGTGGGGGTCCGCGATCTACGTCGCGAGCGCCCTGCTGCTGTTCACGGTCTCCTCGATCTACCACCGGGGCACCTGGGAGGTCGGCATCTGGGCGTTCTGGCGTCGCTTCGACCACGCCAACATCTACGTGCTGATCGCCGGGACCTACACGCCCTTCGCGATCCTCTACCTGGAGGGCGGGGCGCGGGCGTGGCTGCTCGGCGTCGTCTGGTCCGTCGCGGTCGTGAGCTCGGTGCTGCGGATCCTGTTCACGGAGGCCCCGCGGTGGGTGTTCACGGCCCTCTACATCGCGCTCGGGTGGATCATCGTGCCGTTCCTGCCCACGTTCGTGGACGGAGCCTCGCGCTTCAGCACCGGCGTCAACGTGACGGCCATCAGCCTCATCGCCTTCGGCGGGCTCGTCTACACGGTGGGTGGCGTGGTCTACGCGACCAAGCGACCGAACCCGGTGCCGGAGACGTTCGGCTTCCACGAGGTCTTCCACCTGTGCACGGTCCTGGCCTTCGTCGCGCAGTACACGGCCGTCTCGGTGGTCACCTACTCCCTGCGCTGAGACGCTGACGGCGACGCCTGGAACTTGTAGGATCGCCCCAGACGTGGGCGCCGTGCCTGCGCCCGAGGGGGGAGCATGATGCAGGTCCGATCACTTGTGGCCGTGACGGTCGCGACGTTCACGGGGCTGGCGCTGCTGGCCGGTCCGTCCACCGCAGCGCCGGTGCGCGCGGAGGGCGACGTCGCCACCGGCACCATCACGGGTCGTGTCACCGAGGGCGGCGGTGTGCCGACGCCGCAGGCGAGGGTGACGGCGAAGTCGTTCGCGGGCGGTGCGGAGGTCGTCGACACGGCGACGACCGACGAGTTCGGGCGATACACGTTGGACGTCCCGGCGGGCGACTACCTCGTCACGCTGCACGGGAGCGACCCGGCCTTCAAGGTCCTGGACTCCTACTGGAAGGACGCCGACCGCGTCGACCAGGCGACGGCGGTCACCGTCGCGGCCGATGGCACGGCGAGCGACGTCGACCTGCCGCTCTGGGGTGGTGGCTTCGTCCAGGGGACCGTCACGAGCGAGAGTCCCTCGCGGATCAACGGTCTGGTGGCCACGCTCTACGACGCGCAGGGCAACGCCATCGACCAGCAGACCCTCACCGCGTCGTCACCGCGGTTCACGCTGGGCGCGACGTCGAACGTGCCCTCGGGAAGCTACCGGGTGGGACTGCGCAACGGGACCCTCGTGGACCAGCCCGACGCAGCCCGCTTCGAGGTGAAGGTCTCCTCCGACTCGTCCTACGACGTCGGCACCATCGATCTCGACGGACCGCCCACCACCGTTCCTCGTCCGACCATCAGCAGCGCGAACCCGCAGGTGGGCCGACCGCTGGAGGCGTCGCTGGACGGTTGGGAGTCCGACGAGGGCGTCTCGCTGAGGTACCAGTGGTACATGAACGGCGTCGCGATCGATGCCGGCAAGCAGGCCACCTACACGCCCAGCCCCGGCACGCTCGGCAAGAAGCTCACCGTTAAGGTCACGGCTGTCCGTGGGGGAGAGGCGATCGCGACCGCCACGTCTGTGGCCACCAAGGCGGTGCTGATCGGGACCATCGAGGTCGTGCGGCGGCCGACGCTGGCTGCAGCTCGGTACCCGGTGGTGGGCGATCGGATCGGTCGTGACCTCGGCTACTGGAAGCCGTCCGGCCTGACGTGGAGCCATCAGTGGTACCGGAACGGGTCCGCCATCTCCGGTCAGCGTGGGTCCACCTACCTCCTCCGTTCGGCGGACTGGGGCAAGAAGGTCTTCCTCGTCGTCAAGGCCTCGCGGACGGGCTACCGGACCCAGGCGGAGCGGACCGAGTCCGTGGTGGTCAAGCGCGCTCCGTCGATGTCGAACACCACGACGGTGCTGGGTGGCGGGAAGGTGAAGCTGACCGCGAAGGTGGTGGTGGTCGGGACGTCGCGTCCGTCCGGCAGTGTCGCCGTGCTGGAGGACGACGTGAAGATCGGCACGATCGCGTCGTTGACGAACGGGGTCGGCTCGCTGACGGTCAGTGGTCGTGAGCCCGGCACGCACCGGTACACGCTGGAGTACTCGGGCAACAGCCTGGTCGTGCCGGCGAGCCGGACGCGCGAGGTCGTCGTCCGGTAGTCACCCGCGCAGGCGGGCGAGCAGCCGTCGCGGGTCGGGGAAGAAGAACGGCACCCGGTCCTGGTAGTCGCGGTAGCCGGGGCGGTCCTCCATGCGCTGCTCCGTGCGCTTGGCGCCCGTCGCGTACATGAGGAAGTAGGACATGGCGACCGGTGCGGGCCAGGTCCACCCTGCGGGCGCCGACGCGGCCGCGGCGAGCCACGCGCCGTCCCACGTCACGGAGTCGCCCAGGTAGTTGGGGTGGCGCGAGACGCCCCACAGCCCGGTGTCGAGCACGTCGGGCTTCTCGTCGTCGTCGCGCTGCTTGAACGCGTCCTTCTGCCGGTCAGCGAGCGCCTCGACGACCGTCCCGATCGCCATGACGGCGAGGCCGACCGGCAGGAGGTACCGGCGCGAGGTCCGGGGGAGGGTGCTCGCCGCGGCCACCTGCAGCGGCGCCGAGACGACCAGCTGCGCCAGCCCCTGCGTCACGAACACCTTGAGCCCGGCCGTCGCGGTGGAGTCGCCCTCGAGGAACTCGGTGTAGCGGGGGTCCTCCTCGTCGCCGCCGACCAGCCGCGGCAGCATGAGCGACTCGAGCCGCACCGCCCACGCGGTGGTGGCGGCGGCCAGGGCCCAGCGCCGACGTCGGTCGCCGTTCCCGACCACGGCACTCGTGAGCGCGATGGCCGCGAGGCCCGGCCCCCATGCACCGTCGGCGTAGTCGCGACGTCCCCGGGGCAGGGCGACGGCCGCGGTGCCCGCCTGCACCAGCGTCGTGACGACGGCGGACGCGCCCGCCACGCGTGCGAGGTTCTGTCGGTCCACGGTTCCTCCTCGGTGCGAGGCGCACGTCCGGTCGAGGCCCCCTGCCTCCATGCTGCGGTGCCGCCTGCCCGACCGCACCTCCGGCGACGCGCATGGCGTCCGACCAGCGGGGTACGCCTCCGGCGACGTCGTCGACACGACCGCGTCGCGATCGAACCCCGACGGGAGAACCACCGATGACCCTCACCGCCCTGGCCCTCAACTGCACGCTCAAGCCCGGCGACGCGCCCTCGAGCAGCGCGCTGATGGCGCAGCAGTTCCTCGACGCCCTCGCCGAGCACGACGTGACCGGGAGCATGGTCCGCGTCGTGGACCACGACGTCCGACCCGGTGTCGAGACCGACATGGGTGACGGTGACCAGTGGCCCACCATCCGGCGGCAGGTGCTCGACGCCGACGTCCTCGTGGTCGTCACGCCGACGTGGGTGGGCCAGATGTCGAGCGTCGCAAACCGGGTCCTCGAGCGGCTGGACGCCGAGCTGTCCGAGACGCGGGAGGACGGCAACCCGATCCTCTACGGCACGGTCGCGCTCGTCGGCGTCGTCGGCAACGAGGACGGCGCGCACAAGATCACGGCCGACCTCTACCAGGCCCTCGACGACGTGGGCTGCACGATCCCGGCCCAGGGCGGCACCTACTGGAACGGCGAGGCGATGCACACCGTGGACTACAACGACCTCGACGAGACGCCCGAGGCACCGCTGCAGACGTTGAGGACGGCGGCGGCCAACGGCGCCCACCTGGCGAGGGTGCTCACGGCCGAGCCGTACCCCGCCTGACCAAGGGCCCGATCTGCCCGAAAACGCCCACGCGGTCGGTCCTGATCCGCCACCATGCCCAGGGGGTCGTGACGAGCAGGAGGACCCATGGGCCGCACCGGGCAGCAGATGCGTCAGCGCACCGCCAAGGCGATGAGCACCAGGACGACCGGTGACGGGGCGGACGGCGTGGTGCCGCGAGATCGGCACCGCGGCCGGGGACGCTCCACCTCGGTCTCGCGCCGCGCGCGTCTGCGCTACTGGTTCGACGGGACGATGGCCCGCGGCACCTCGGCGCTGGTGGGCTGGCTCGCCGTCGTGACGGTGCTGCTGATCGTCGTCTTCTCGATCGTCGTGACCGTCACCGGCATGCAGCCGGGCACCGAGAACGCCAAGGGCGGGTTCGTGGGGCAGCTGCTCGCCTCGTTCTTCCACGCGCTCGACCCCGGGACGGTCGCCGGTGACTCCGGCAGCTGGCCGTTCATCGTCACGATGCTGCTGCTCACCGTCGCCGGGCTGTTCGTGGTGAGCGCGCTCATCGGTGTGATCGCCACGGGCATCGACGACCGACTCGCCCAGCTGCGCCGCGGCCGGTCGCTGGTCGTCGAGACCGACCACACCGTGGTCCTCGGCTGGTCCGACGCGGTCTTCGCCATCGTGCGGGAGCTGTCGGTGGCCAACGAGAGCCGCCGGAGGCCCGCTGTCGTCGTGCTGGCCGAGCGCGACAAGGTCGAGATGGAGGAGTCCATCCGGGAGAAGGTGCCCGACCTGCGGGGGACACGTGTGGTGTGCCGCACGGGCTCACCGCTCGACCTGGGCGACCTCGCGCTCACCCACCACACGGCCGCGCGCTCGGTGATCGTCCTGTCACCGGAGACCGACGACCCCGACAGCGAGGTGGTCAAGACGCTGCTCGCCCTGACGCACGGCGGCGACGGCCCGCACGTGGTGGCGGAGATCCAGGACCCGCAGAACCTGGAGGCGGCACGGCTGGTGGCGGGGGAACGGGCCGTGGTCGTCGACAAGCGCGAGACGGTCGCCCGCCTCATCGTGCAGACGTCGCGCCAGTCGGGTGCTGCGGCGGTGTACACCGAGCTGTTCGACTTCGACGGCGACGAGATCTACCTCCACCGCGATCCCTCCCTGGCGGGGGCGACGTACCGCGACGCCGTGCGCGCCTACGAGACGGTGTCGGTCATCGGACTGGCCTCGCCCGACGGATCGGTCCGGCTCAACCCCGGCCAGGACGAGCCGGTCGGGGACCGCGAGCTCGTGGTGGTGGCCGAGGACGACTCCGTGCTCGCCGGTCTGCACCGGACGACGACCGAGGTCGAGACCGCACGCATCGTGACCGATCCCGTCGCACCCGAGGCGGCGAGCCGGATCCTGGTGCTGGGCTGGAACGAGCGTGCTGCCGTGGTGGTCCGCGAGCTCGACCAGTACGCCCAGCCCGGGTCGAGCCTCGACGTCGTGTGCGACCTGGGCAGCCCCGACGTGCCCGAGGTCTCCAACCTCGCCGTGATGGTGAGCCACGGCCGCACCTCCGACCGCGGCACCCTCGCTGCCCTCGACGTGGCGTCGTACCACCAGGTCGTCGTGCTCTGCTACTCCGACGACCTGCCCGTCCAGCGGGCCGACGCCCGCACGCTCGTGACCCTGCTGCACCTGCGCGACCTGCTCGCCGACGTGCCCGTCGCGGACCGGCCGTCCGTCGTCAGCGAGATGCTCGACGACCGGAACCGGGCCCTGGCCCAGGTGGCCGATGTCGACGACGTGATCGTGAGCGACGAGATCCTGAGCCTCATCCTCACCCAGCTCTCGGAGGACCGGCGCCTGGAGGCCGTCTTCGCCGACCTGCTCGACGCCGACGGTGCGGAGATCTACCTGCGGCCGGTCGGCGCGTACGTCACGCCGGGGGAGCCGGTGGGCTACGCGACGCTCGTGGAGGCGGCGGCCCGCCGGGGTGAGACCGCCCTCGGGTACCGCGTGGCCGCCGACGCCCACGATCCCGCCGCCGGGTACGGGGTGCACGTCAACCCGGCCAAGTCCACGGCGTTCCCGGTCGCCGCCGACGACCGCGTGGTCGTGCTCGCGGACGACTGACGGCCCGGGGTCCGCCCTCAGGCCGGACGGGCCAGGTGGTCGATGCGCACGAGCGCGGCAGCCAGCACGGGGAGGTAGGCCGGCGCCCACAGCGGAGCGCCCATGCTCGCGCGGCACCCGTCGCCGTCGGGTCGCACGGCGTGGGTGGTGGCCGGGACGCCGGCGACCCGCCAGGCCCAGGAACGACCGGGGTCGAACGAGGTGACCTCGAACGGGAGGCGCACGCCGACCGCCGTCCACACGTGCCCCCGGGCACCGAGACCCAGCTCGCCACCGTCGTCCAGCGCGGCGCGACGCACCGACGGGCCCCAGCGCGGCCAGGCGTCGAGGTCGACGAGCAAGGACCACACCGCGTCGGGAGCGACGTCGACGTGGCGGTGGACGGTCAGCTGCCTCACGCGGGGTCGAGCCCCTCGTCGAGGGGGTCGACGAGGCGCGGGTCGCCGAGGGTCACGTCGCCCACGTGCACGTGCGGCACGAGGTCGGCCGCACCGGGCGCTGGACCGTCGCCGAGCACGTCCGTCAGCGTGGCCCGGGTCAGCGCCGTGGCCCGGTCCGCGATGTCGGGGACCGACGAGAGGTAGCGGACGACGAGCTCGACGCGGACGCCCGCGAGCACGGCGTCCGGGCCGATGTCGAGCGTCACTCGGCGCACGGCGGCGTCGGTCAGGCCCGTGTCGAGGGCTTCGCGCAGCAGGGCGACGATCGCGACCGACGAGACGCGCAGGTCGTCGTGGACGGTGTCCACCAGGACGGCGCGGCGGGGTGCGGCCAGCGCCCGCTCGAGCACGCGATCGGCGACCGCCACGACCCGCGTCGGTGGTGGGAGGGTGCGCAGCTGGGCCGCGGCGAGGGCCAGGGCGGCCTCGCCCTGGGCGAGGTCGATGCCGTCGGGTACTGCCTCCATCCCGCTCATCGCCACTGCTCCATCCGGATCGCCAGGGTGCGTCGAGCGCGGTGCAGCTGTCCGCGCACCACGGTCGGGGTCGTGTCGAGCACGTGCGCGATCTCCGCGTACGAGAATCCTTCGATCTCGCGCAGGGTCCACGCCGCCCGCTGCGTCCACGGTAGTTCACCGAGAGCGAGCGTCAACGTCTCCCACAGCTCGTGCAGCATCGCCTCGCCCTCGGGGTCGGTGCGCCGCGCCGCCCCCAGCGCCGCGTCCCCGCCGCGGGCGAGGGGCTCGAGGATCTGGTCGTCCACCGCGAGAGGCCGGGTCCGGCGCCGACGCTCGTAGGCCTCGCGCTGGACGATCGTGAACAGCCACGTCTGCACCTTCGAGCGACCCTGGAAGTCGGGCAGGGCGCGCCAGGCCTTGACCCACGCCTCCTGCACCGCGTCCTCGGCGGCCCGCTCGTCGCCGTCGAGCAGACGCGTGGCATAGCGCAAGGTGCCCGGGAAAAGTCGGTCGAACAGCTCCTCGAAGGCCGCCCGGTCGCCCAGCCCCGCACGGCGGGCGAGGGCGTTGTCGGTGACGGCCTCCAGGTCGCTCCCGCCGGACCCGGCGGAGCCGTCGGGAGCGTCGGGACCGGACGGTCCCGACGTCGACGCCTGGCTTCCGTGCACCGCTGGCTCCTGCGTCTCGACGTGGCGACGGTGGTGTCGCCTCGTCGATGGTGGCACCGGCCCGCGGGTCCCGCCCGCCGAAACGTCGCGTCCCGGGTGACGTGCCTCACAGAGGCGTGACGATCGGCGGAGTCACCCCGTCTCACCTGTGTCCGATCAACGACGAACTCCAGAACAGGAATGATGACGTGAGCGAGAAGGCCATCGCCAAGACCACCACGACCTCCAGCGAGCTCGAGAGCACGCAGGGCCGTACGACCATCGCCGACACGGTCGTCTCCAAGATCGCCGGCATCGCGACCCGTGAGGTCACCGGCGTGTACGCGCTCGGTGGCGGCACCGCCCGCGCCGTCGGCGCGCTCCGCGAGCGGATCCCCGGCTCCTCCACCAACCACTCGCAGGGCATCTCCGTCGAGGTGGGCGAGAAGGAGGCCGCGATCGACATCCAGCTCGTCGCCGAGTACGGCGTCTCCATCGCCGACCTGGCCAAGGGCATCCGCACGAACGTCATCAACGCCGTCGAGCGCATGGTCGGCCTGAGCGTCGTCGAGGTCAACATCGAGGTGCAGGACATCCACATCGAGGCCGACGAGTCCGCCGACGACAGCACCAGCAGCGAGCCGCGGGTCCAGTGAGCGCCCCCGACCCGACCGGTCACGCCGACGCCGCGCGCGTCGGGGAGGACGCCTCCACGAACGACGGAGCGTCCACCCCGGCGGAGCGGGCGGCCGAGGCTGCCCTCGCGGTGCCCGGTGTCGCGGACCTGCACGCCGGGTCCTTCGGCGAGGTCGGCACGTACCTCCCGGGCCGCCGGGTGACCGGCATCCGCATCCGCGACGACCTCACCGAGGTGCACGTGGTGGCCGCCATGGGCTCGCCCCTGCGCGAGCTGGCCGACGCCGTCCGCTCGGCCGTGACCCCAGTCGTCGGGACACCGGTGCAGGTCGTCGTCGAGGACGTCGTCCCCGCACGGACGACCGAACCGTGAGCGGCGGCGCCGGGGCGCAGGAGAGGCCGTACCAGGGGCCGGTCGACTCCTCGCTGCGCGAGCAGTGGCGCCGCGAGCGCCGCGCCCTGGTGCGCCGCCACCACCCGGACGTCGGGGGAGACCCCGAGGTCCTCCAGGCCCGGCTCGCCGCGCTCGACCACCGCTTCGGCGTCCGCGAGGACGCGTTGCGGGCCGTCCCGGACTTCCTCCCCGAGTCGATGCACCGGCCTTGGACGACCGTGCGGCGCGCGCTGCGGCAGGTCTCCGGTGCCGTCTCGGCCCGGGTGCCCACCCCCCGACGCCGCCGCTACTTCGACATCTGACCCCTACCTCCCCCCATCGCCCGCCTCGGCGGGCCCCACGAAGGAGTACCTGACATGACCACCTCCACCGTCGGCCTCATCGCCGGCCTCCTGCTCGCCATCGCTGCCGCCGCGGGCGGCTTCGCCGGCTTCCTGTTCGCCCTCGTGCTCGGAACGGCGGGCTACCTCGTCGGCGGCCACGTCGACGGCGAGGTCGACCTGTCCGGCATCCTCGGACGCCGGGACCGTGGCTGACGTGCAGGCGCCCGTCGGGCGCGACGACCTGCCCGCACCGGCCGAGCGCGGCCGCACCACGATCGCCGACGGCGTCGTCAGTCGCGTGGCGTCGATCGCGGCCTCGGAGATCGAGGCCGTCGTCGACACCCGCAAGGGCTGGACGAAGCTGGTCCGCAAGGGCCTGCCGCACGCCGACGCCGTCGTGGCCGGCGAGACGTCGCGCATCAAGGTCGAGGTGGCCGCCGTCTGGCCCACGCCGCTGGCGCCCCTCGCCGACCGGGTCCGTGAGCACGTGACCGAGCGGGTCGACACCCTCGTCGGCGTCACCGTCAGCCGGGTCGACGTGACCGTGGCCGACGTGGTGCACCTCGACGAGCCCGCCCGCCGCGTCCTCTGATCCCACCCCATCCCCCCGTAGAAGGACCTCCCATGTCTTCCGAGACCACCAGTCCCGCGACCAGCGACCGCGCCGGCGGCGACCGCGCCGCCACCACGGCCCGGCACGCGACCACGCAGCACGCTGCACCCCTGCCGGCGGCGAAGTCCCCGGCCGGGACCGGCGCCACGCCCCTCGTGGCGCAGCTGCTCGCCCTCGCCCTCGTGGCGCTCGGCGTCGTCGCGGTCCAGCACCTGCTCGTGCAGCTCGGTGCGGTCTCGGGCGACTCGTGGCTCGACACCGTCGTGCAGGCCGCCGACGGGGTCGCCGGCGACTCGCCCGCCGTGCTCGCCGCCGCGATCGTGGCGCTGGTGGTCGGCGTGCTGCTGCTGCCGATCGCCCTGAAGCCCCGGCCGCGACGCACCCTCGCGCTCATGGCCGACAGCGGCGTTCACCTGCGTCGCAAGGACCTCGTCCGCGTCGTGGAGGCCGCCATCGACGGCACGGACGGCGTCACCGACGCCGACGTCTCGGTCGGCCGTCGCAAGGTCAAGGTCGTCGCCCGGTCCGTGGCCACCACCGACCGCGACGCCGCACTCGAGTCCACCGTCCGCGAGCAGGTCGAGAAGGTCTGCGCCGCCGTCGACCCGTCGCCCCGCGTCGACGTCACCATCCGTCACGAGAAGAGCTGAGTCCCATGATCAGTCGTACCGTCCTCCTGCTCGACCGCATCGCAACCCTCGTGCTCTCGCTGCTGCTGCTCGCCGGCGGCCTGGCGGGCCTGTGGTGGTGGTCCGGACGCTCGATCTCGGGCACCACGCTGCCCGACACGAGCAGCACCTCCGCAGCGTCGGACGCCCTCGGCACCTCCTGGGTGGCCTGGGCGGTCGCCGTCGGCGGCGTCGTCGTGGCGCTCGTCGGCCTGCGCTGGATCCTTGCCCACCTGCGCCGCAACACGGTCTCGCGACTGCGCCTCAGCGGGAGCGGCCCCGACGGCCGCAACGAGGCCCTCGCCGGCAAGGCGCTCGGCGCCGCTGCCGACGCCTACGCCACCACCGACGGTGTTCGGTCGGCTCGTGGCACGGTCGTGAAGGACCGCGGCCAGCTCGTGGCCCGCGTCGACGCGACCATCGAGCCTGAGGCGGACCTGGCCCACCTGGCCCGGCGCGCCGACGAGGTCTCGGCCCAGCTCAACGACGTCCTGGGTCGTGAGGACCTGCGCGCCGCCGTCCGGCTGCGGGTCGCGGCGCGAGGTCGCGCGCTCTCGCGCGTGCACTGAGCGGGAGAAGCTGGCCAGTCGGCTCCGTCGGCGTGAGCGGGTCTCTGCGTGCGGCTGCGCGGCTTCGGCTGGGCCTTCGCTTGCTGCTGCGTCGCTCGGGTGGGCGTCGACCTGCGGCTGCGTCGCTGTGGCTACGAGTGAACCTGTTCTCCGAAAGGGCCTCGACCGGCGGACGGGTCTGCGCTCGGTCGGGCACTCGGAGCGTAGCTCGGGGGGACGCAGGATTCTGCGTTCGTGCGTGAGGGGGCGAAGGATGCTGCGTTCGTGTTCGGATCCCGTCGTGAACGCAGCATCGTTCGGGTTTCTGCACGCGAACGCAGAATCTTGCGTCCGCCGGGGCGACTCGCGCGGCGGGTGGGCAGGGATTCTCCCTTCTCGTGGACCGTTCCACGCAGAAGGAGAATCCCTGCCCTTCAGGGCGCCATGTCGTCGCCACGCTTCTTCCTTCGTGAGGCACGGTCCACGCGAAGGAAGGATCCTGCGTGGATCCCGCACAGATGAAGAATCGTGGCCGCGCCCCGCAGACCCAGCCAGTCGAGACCCACCGTTCCGGTCGAGGCCCTTTCGGAGACCGACCCGCCTCGTAGCCACAGCGACGCAGCATCGAGCGAGAGCTCGGCCGCGCCCCGCAGACCCAGCAGGACCGAGGCCCACCACAGGGACGCCGCAGCGGGCGACGACCCACCCGAGCGGCGCAGTAGCAGTGAAGGTCCCACCCGACTGACGCACCAGCAGGGAACAGCCAGTAACCCCGTACCGGTCGAGCTCAGCCCGCCGGCGCCGACCAGGCGCGCAGGTCGGCCGCGACGCCCGACGGTGCGCGCCCGACCAGGCGTGGCGAAGTGACCACGGAGTGTTCCGTCGTCCACACGACTCGGTGGCCCGCCGCCACCACGCGGTGGACCAGGTCGGCGTCCTCGTGCACGGGGAGGGTCGCGAACCCACCCACGGAGCGGTAGGCGGAGGCGTGCACCCCGAGGTTGGCGCCGTGCACGTGTCGGTGGCTCCCGCCGTCGACGCCCCGCTGGTAGTGGCGCCACCACGCTGCGTGTCCCGGGGTCGCATCGGGCGGGAGCACGATGGTGCCGACCACCGCATCGGCACCCGCCGCGGCGAGATGGAGGTGGTGCTCCAGCCAGGCCGGGGGGACGCGCGAGTCGGCGTCGGTCGTCGCGATCCAGGTGCGGGTCGGGTCGTGGCCCTCCAGCAAGGTGGCCACACCTGCCGCGCGGGCGGCGCCGACCCCGGGCTCGGACCGCTCCAGCACGCGTGCACCGTGTCGCCGCGCGATCGCGGCGGTGGCGTCGACGGTGGCGTTCACGACCACGACCACCTCGACCGGGACGGTCACGCGCCGGGCCGCCTCGGCCAGGGCCGCAAGGCACGCCTCGACGTGGTCGGCCTCGTCGCGGGCCGGCACCACGACGCCGATGCGATCGACCTCAGGCACGTTCCAGCACCTCGAGCCGGAAGTCGCGCTCCTCGTGCGTCACGACGCCGCGCAGGCCGGCGGAGTGCAGGTCGGCGTGCGCGTCGTCGGGGCGCGACGCCGCCTCGTCGAAGTCGTGGCGCCAGTGCACGGCCAGCACCTGGCCGTCGTCGGTCAGGCTCTCGACGGTCCTCCGCGCGGTCAGCGCCCGGTCCGCGGGGGACAGGAAGTACAGCACCTCCGACAGCACCACCAGGTCGAAGGCGCCCTCCGGCCAGTCCTGCGGGATGGACCCGCGGCGGGCGTCGACGCGGTCCAACGCGCGCTGCCCGAGCCGCTCGAGCGCGAGGTCCACGAGGTCCATGGCCACCACCTCGTCGCAGCGTCGGACCAGCAGCTGGGTGATCTGCCCGGCTGCGCACGCGGGCTCGAAGGCGCGCCTGTACTGCGGGCGGGGCAGGCTCGCCAGGGTCAGCTCCCGCTTGCGCTCCTCGTACGGGGCGCTGTCGAGGAGCCACGGGTCCGGGTCGGTGCGGTACAGGTGCTCGAAGTACGCCGGGTCGGTCACGTGAGGACCACCTCGGGCGCGTGCAGGGCGTGGGCCAGCAGCGCCTCGGTCACCACGGGCGCGTCGGCGGGATGCGGCGAGAGCGGCTGCAGCTGGCTGCGGAAGCAGCGCAGCGCCGTCGCCTTGCGGGCGTGCGCCGCAGCGCCGTAGGGGAGCAGGGCCGCCCCGCGCAGCCACGAGGCCTGCGCGGACGGGGTGGTCACCGTCCATCGCCACACGGGGTAGCGCCAGAGGGTGGCTCCCGCGGGCGCGACCTCCCGGGCCACACGGCCGACCACGTCGTGGTCGGCGTGGCCGTCGTCCTCGAACGGCGCGACGACGAGCGCCGCGTCCGCGAGCAGGGTCGTCAGGCGGTCGCGCAGCGGTGCCTCGTCCTGGGGCAGGGCCGCGTCGCGCAGGCCGAGGTGGGTCACGTCCGGCCGCTCGTGCCCGAGGACGGCGAGCGCCTCGGCGAGCTCGGCCCGGCGCACGGTGCGCAGCTGGCCGGGCGTGAGGGTCGGGCTGTCGGGGTGCGAGCGCTCGCCGTCCGTCGCCACGACGAACCGCACCGGGTGCCCGGCACGTCCGGCGAGCCACGCCCCCACCCCCAGCACCTCGTCGTCGGGATGGGCCGAGAGCACCACCACCTGGCCGGACGGCGCGGCGGCCCGGGGCAGGCTCGCGCCGCGCAGGACCTCGGACCAGGGCGCCGCCGGGTGCTGCCTCATGGGAGTCCTCCGAGCCGGGCGAGGTCACGCTCCGCGTGGTGCTGCCGCACGAAGACCTGCAGGTCGGCCACCCGTCGGGCGTGCTCGGCGTCGAACGCCAGCGGCCCCGGCCCGGTGGCGCGTCCGACGTGGTGCAGGACGGTGTCGACCGCGTCGGCCACCCCAGCGCGCACCGCGAGCGCGAGTGCCTCCACCTCGGTGTCGGGCTCGGTGTCGATCCTGCGGGCCGCGTCGTCCAGCAGGGCGCCGGCGGTGTGCAGCGCCGCGCGGACGGCGCCGCGGTGCGCCAGCCCGTGCTCGTCCAGCCGGGCTGATCTCTCGAGCACGTCCGCGACGGCCCGGGCGCCGCCGGTCCACACGGCGGCGATGCCGATCGCGCCGTGCCAGAACCCGGGCCGCTGCACGTAGGCACCGGGCGCCCCGACGTCCACCGCGTCCACGGCGTCGAGACGCAGCGTGACCGTGCGGGCGTCGGCCATGCCCGGCCCCACCCACGTCGGAGCCTGCTCGTCGACCGCGACCCCCGGCTGGTCGAGGTCCACGGCGAACAACCGGTCGTGGCCGTCGTCCTCGGCGGTCACGAGCGCGTGGGTCACCAGGTCCGCTCCCGAGCAGAAGGCCTTCGTGCCGTCGAGGTGCCACCGGTCCCCGGTCCGCGTCGCACGGACGACCGCGAACGGCGGTGCCGCCGCCCAGACGGCCCACACCCCGTCGGTGTCGATGGGGTGGTCCAGCTCGGCGCCGATCGCCACGGCGTCGTGGTGCGGCTCGGCCAGCTTCGCGAGCGACAGGTCCTCGTGCCCGAGGGCGACGAGTGCGTCGAGCCGGTCATGCGTGGCACCGCTGCCGGGAAGGGGAAGGGGGGTGCGCGTGCGTTCACGCAGCAGCTCTGCCGTCAGTCCCATGCAGCTCCCTCGTCCGGGCGACCGCAGGGCCGCCCGTGCTGCGTACCCGTTGCGAGCCGTCCGAAACGCCGAGATCTCAGGATCCGGCGATCCGCCCCGTCACGGCACCGAGTGCGATCCTCGATCCGTCGGCACCGGGAGCGGTGGCGGTGATCGTCACGGTGTCGCCGTCCTCCAGGAAGCTGCGGGTGGTCCCGTCGGGGAGCACGATCGGCTCGGTGCCGTTCCAGGTGAGCTCGATCAGGGCGCCGCGCTCCTCGCGGGCCGGGCCGCTGACCGTCCCCGACGCGAACAGGTCGCCCGGCCGCACCGACGCGCCGTTGGCGCACTGGTGGGCGAGCATCTGCGCGGGAGTCCAGTACATCGCCGCGTACGGCGGGCGGGAGACCACCTCGCCGTCGAGGCGCACCTCGAGCGCAAGATCGAGGCCTCCGGCCGGTGCGTCGTCGTCGTCGAGGTACGGCAACAGGGCGACGTCGCGGGCCGGCGGAGCCACGCGGGCCCCGGCCAGGGCCTCCATCGGCACCACCCACGGGGAGACCGAGGTGGCGAACGACTTGCCGAGGAACGGTCCGAGCGGCACGTACTCCCAGGCCTGCAGGTCGCGTGCGGACCAGTCGTTGACCAGGCAGATGCCGAACAGGCGGTCCTCGGCCTCGGCCAGGGTGAGCGGGCCGCGCACCGACGGGCCGCCGACGACGAACCCCACCTCGGCCTCGATGTCGAGCCGGGTCGAGGGTCCGAAGACGATCTCGCCGTCCGGCGCGCGGCGCTGGCCGCTGGGGCGCACCACGTCGGTGCCGGAGACCACCACCGTGCCGGCTCGGCCGTGGTACCCGATGGGCAGGTGCTTCCAGTTCGGGGTGAGTGGCTCGGAGTCGGGCCGGAACAGGCGACCGAGGTTCGACGCGTGGTGCTCCGAGGCGTAGAAGTCCACGTAGTCGCGGACCGTCCACGGCAGGTGCAGCGTGACGGCGGCCTGGGGCACCAGGTGCTCCTCGGCGCCGGACGCGACGAGCTCCAGCAGTCGGTCGCGCACCTCGGCGCGACGTTCGGACGGGTAGGACAGGACGCCGTCGATCGTGCCGTCGGCCAGCTCCTCGGCCAGGTCCGGTAGCGCCGCGGCGACGTCGAGCACGTGCGTGCCCACGCCGACTCCCACGTGCGGCGCCGCTCCGGCCGTGCTGAAGGAGCACCACGGCAGCGTCGTGGTGCCCCAGTCGACGGGATCGCTCATGCGGTCATCCTTCCGGGAAGCAGGCCGAGGTGGGCCAGGTCGGCTGCGGGGTCGTCGACCGAGCACGTGCCGAACGAGGTGAAGAGGCGACGTGCCTGCCGGACACGGTCCTCGCCGAGCGCGGCCAGGTCGGGGCCGACGCGCTCGTCCTCGCGACGGAGCACCGCCACCGCGGCATCGTCGCCGGAGCCCGACAGCAGGGTGTCGACCGCCAGCAGCACGTTGGCGAACCCGTGGTGCACGAGGCCGTCGTCGGGGTCGGTCGAGCGGACGGCGCGATGCAGGCCGGCGGTGAGCTTGAAGGGTCGCTCTGCGCGCACGAGCGACGAGAGTGCACGTCCCAGCCGCTCGGGCGTCGGAAACGCGTGGGCGTCGGGGCCACCGGTGCGCAGCTTCACGAGGGCGCCGGCCGGGACGTCGAGCACGCGGTCCGCGTCCGTCTCGACCACGAGGCAGGCGCCGGCGGGCACGGTCACCGACGCCGGGTCGCGCGTCTCCACCGCCGCCACGTCGAGCCCGGCCGGGACGTCGAACGGGGCGTCGGCCACCACGGCCACGCGGAGGGTGGCGCCACGGGCGAGCTCGGCCGCGCGGGGGAGCGCGGAGGCCGGGAGCACGAGTGGACCGACCAGCGCGGCGACGTGGTGCCCGTGCCGTGCCAGGTGCGCGGCGACTGCCTCGTCGAGCGGGAGGTCCCCGGGCGGGAACACGGCCGCGTCGTCGAGGAACGCGTCGAACGGTCCCACGAGTACGTCGCGGGGACCACTCACTGCGACCACGAGCGGTGGTAGACGCCGTCGTCGACGGCCCGACCGCCCTCGCCCAGCTCCAACGGACGGAACGTGTCGACCATGACCGCGAGCTCGTCGAAGGACTCGGCGCCCAGGCTCGCCTCGATGGCCGCCGGCTGGGGGCCGTGCGAGTGGCCGCCCGGGTGGACCGTGACCGAGCCCTTGGCGATGCCGGAGCCCTTGCGCGCCTCGTAGTCGCCGTCGACGTAGAACATGATCTCGTCGCTGTCGACGTTGGCGTGGAAGTACGGCACCGGGATCGCGAGCGGGTGGTAGTCGACCTTGCGCGGCACGAAGTTGCAGACCACGAAGTTGCTGCCCTCGAACACCTGGTGCACCGGCGGCGGCTGGTGGATGCGCCCCGTGATCGGCTCGAAGTCGTGCACGCTCAGCGCGTAGGGGTAGAGGCAGCCGTCCCAGCCGACGACGTCGAACGGGTGGTCCGGGACCACGTGCACCGTGCCCGCCAGGCCGCCCGGGCCGGAGCCGCGGTGCTTGATGAACACCTCGACCGGTCCCTCCTCACGCACCTCGGGCTCGCCGGGTCCGCGCAGGTCACGCTCGCAGTAGGGCGCGTGCTCGAGCAGCTGGCCGTAGCGCGACAGGTAGCGCTTGGGCGGGGCCACGTGGCCGTTCGCCTCGATGCAGTAGGCGCGGGTCGTGGTCTCGACCACGTAGCGATGGGTGGTGGCGCGGGGGACCACCAGGTAGTCGCCGGGGCCGTAGGTGAGGTGGCCGAGCACGGTCTCGAGCACGCCCGTGCCGGCCTCGACGAACACGATCTCGTCGCCCGTGGCGTTGCGGTACAGCGGCGACGTCGCGTCCGCCACGACGTAGGAGATCCGCACGTCGGCGTTCCCGAGCACGAGTCGTCGTCCCTGGACGACGTCGGTACCGCCCTCGTCGAACAGGTCGTGCAGGCGCAGGTGCCGCGGGAGCAGCGGCTCGTTCGGCGTCGTGGTCTGGTCCGGCAGCTCCCACCGTCGCGCCTCGAGCACCGCCGACGGCACGCCCACGTGGTAGAGCAGCGAGGAGTCCGAGCTGAACCCCTCCTCGCCCATCAGCTCCTCGCGGTACAGCGTCCCGTCGGGGGAGCGGTGCTGGGTGTGCCGCTTGGGCGGGATCGATCCGGCGCGACGGTAGTGCGCCATCAGAAGTTCCCGCGCTTGGCCTGCTCACGCTCGATGGCCTCGAACAGCGCCTGGAAGTTCCCCTTGCCGAAGCCGAGGGACCCGTGCCGCTCGATCAGCTCGAAGAACACCGTCGGCCGGTCGCCGATCGGCTTGGTGAAGATCTGCAGCAGGTAGCCGTCCTCGTCGCGGTCCACGAGGATGCCGCGGCTCTGCAGCTCCTCGATCGGCACGCGCACCTCACCGATCCGGGCCCGCAGCGCCGGGTCGGTGTAGTAGCTCTCGGGCGTGGCGAGGAACTGCACGCCGCGCTCACGCAGGTGGTCGACCGTCGCCAGGATGTCCTCGGTGGCCAGGGCGAGGTGCTGGGCGCCGGGACCGCGGTAGAACTCGAGGTACTCGTCGATCTGCGACTTCTTCTTCGCGATCGCCGGCTCGTTGAGCGGGAACTTGACCCGGTGGTTGCCGCTGGCCACCACCTTGCTCATGAGGGCGGAGTAGTCGGTGGCGATGTCGTCGCCGATGAACTCGGCCATGTTGGTGAAGCCCATGACGCGGCCGTAGAAGTCGACCCACTCGTCCATGTGGCCCAGCTCGACGTTGCCGACCACGTGGTCCAGTGCCTGGAAGACGAGGCCACTCTGCCGCCCACGGCCCGGCACCCCCGCCGGGTCGCGGTGCACGGTGGTGCGGCGCTCGATGAAGCCGGGGAGGTAGGGGCCGGCGTACCGGCTGCGGTCCACGAGCGAGTGCCGGGTGTCGCCGTAGGTCGCGATGGCCGCGACCCGCACGGTGCCGTGCTCGTCGCTCACGTCGTGGGGCTCCTCCAGCACCGTCGCACCCTGGGCGCGGGCGTGCTCGATGCAGCGGTCCACGTCGGGCACCTCGAGCGCGATGTCGACGACGCCGTCGCCGTGACGGCGGTGGTGGTCGGCGACCGTCGAGTCGGGGTCGACCGCGCCCTTCAGCACGAACCGCACCGCGCCGCTCTGCAGCACGTACGCGTGGTGGTCGCGGTTGCCGGTCTCGGGGCCGGAGTAGGCCACGACCTGCATCCCGTAGACGTTCTCGTAGTAGGCGGCGGCCTGGGTGGCGTTGCCGACCGCCCACACCAGGGCGTCCCAGCCGGTGACGGGGAAGGGGTCGGCCGAGTCGTCGTGCTCGACGAGACCGACGAGCCTGCGCAGCTGCTCGAGGTCGAGGTCGGCGAGCCGCTCGGCGTCGGTGAGGATCGTGTCTGGAGTCGTCGTCATGTGGTCCAGGTCACCGCCTTCTCGTGTGCTTGGCAACCTGCCTGGTCCGAGGTAGACAGATAAGGCGTTCCTGCCGAGTAGAGTCCCCTGAGACTGGTCAATCTGCAGAGGAATCACCCATGGATGCTCTCGACCTCGCCCTCGTCGCCGCACTGCGCGAGCACCCCCGCGCCGGGGACCTCGAGCTCTCGCGCGTGGTCAAGGTCGCGCGCGCCACGGTGCAGTCGCGCCTGGCCAAGATGGAGGCGGCCGGCGTCATCACCGGCTACGGCCCCGACGTCGACCTCACGGCGGCCGGCCTCCCCGTCCTGGCCTTCGCCACCCTCGAGATCGCCCAGGGCCGGCTCGAGGACGTGCGCGCCGAGCTCGACTCGTTGCCCAACGTGCTCGAGGCCTACGTGACGAGCGGGACGGCCGACGTCGTGTGCAAGATCGCCGCGTCCTCCCACGCGGACCTGCAGGACGTGCTGCTGCACATGAGCACGTCGGGCTCGATCGTGCGGTCGACGAGCATCGTCGTGCTCAGCGAGCTGGTGGCCCCGCGCGTGCTGCCCGTCCTGGCGCGCGACGTGCAGGGCGGTGGCAGGGCGCCCCGCTACCGCTGACCGAGGGCCTGGATCACGCGTCGCGATCCGCGGCCGTGGTGGCGGGTGACCCGTGTCGGCTCGCCCAGGCGGCCAACGCCCCGCCGACCGCGAGCAGCGCCGTCATCACCACCCAGCTCGTGCCGTACGGCTGGTTGAGGATCGTGTCGTTGTCGGGCTTGCCGCCCTGCCCGCTCAGCACGGGCAGGAAGGTCACGGTGAGGGTCGCCCAGACCAGGAACGCGATGCCGAGGGCCGCGTGGCGAGGAAGCAGTCGGGACGCCCCGACCCCGAGCGCGACCGTGACGGGCGCGAGCACCGCGTCGTGGACCAGCACGCCGGCGACCAGCCAGACGACGAGCGAGACCAGCTGCTCGGACGTGAACTCGCGCATGAGCCACAGCCCCCACAGCCCGCAGCCCACACCGACGAGCACGAGGATCGCGCGGGCGGCCCTCATGCGGTCACCTCGAGCCGACGGACCCACTTGGTCTGCAGCACCCCGGGCCGGTTCGGCGCGATGATGCGGCACGGGTACCCGTGGTCGAGCGACAGCGTCTCGCCGTTGAGCTCGAGGGCGAGCAGCGTGCGCTCGTCCTGCGTGAACGCGGCCGGCAGGTCGGTGTTCGCGAACGCCCCGCGGGTCTGCATCGAGGAGACTCGCACGTCGGACCCCGGAGGTGCGTCGACCAGGGCGAGGACGTCGCGGACGGCCACGCCGGTCCACACGGCGTCCTTGCTCCACCCCTCGACGCAGGCCATGGGCAGGCGGTGCGTCCTCTGCGGCAGCTTCGCCAGCTGCTCGCGCGTGAGCGAGACGGTGCGCCCACCCGCGACGACCTCGAGCACGTAGTCGGGTGAGCTGGCGCCGTCGACCGCACCGGCCGCCCTCGCGGTGCGGTTGATCGACAGACCCTGCGGGCCGTCGCCGTTGCGGACCGCGAACACCGAGACGTCGCGCAGCCACGGGACCGACTGTCCGGCGGTGAGCAGGACCGTCAGCCCGGACGCCGAGACCGCGCCGAGCAGGACGGCACGGCGCGTGGGACCGTCGCCGGCATCGGGGGGCCCGTCCTCGTGGTCGTCGTCGACGGGATCGTCGTCGATCGGGGCGCCGAGGGCGGTGCGGATCACCGGCAGCTTCACGGCCACGTGCACGATCAGTGCCCCGATCGCCACCCAGGCCACGGCGTTGTGGGTGCGTCGGAAGCTGAAGTCCCAGGGGTACCACTGGGCGATGTTGAGCAGCCCGCTCGCGAGCATGAACACCGCCGAGGCGACCAGTGCGGCGATCGACGCGCGCTCCAACGCCTCGACCACCAGGGCGCGGCGACCCGACGGCGGGCGCACGAACAGCCGCGGGAAGACCGACCACAGCTTGACCAGCAGCAGCGGCACCGCGGCCGTGCCGGCCACGACGTGGACCCCCTGGGTCACGCGGTAGAGCCAGGCGGGCGACGGCCCGAGCGGCACCCAGTCCTGCGGGTCCTGCTGCAGGTGGCTCCAGATCCCGGTGACGAAGCACAGCCCGAACGCGACGCCGAGCGCGACGCCCACGCGCGCGCTCAGCCCCGTGCCGCGCGAGCGGCTCGTGAAGGCGTCGGGACGGGGGAGCAGCCGCTCGACGTCCTGGACGGTCGGCAGCCTCATCGCGTGTCCCGCGACGTCATGCGTCCTGCTGCCATGCGTCCCGCTCTCGTGTGCTCGACCCTGGTGTGACCGATCCTCTCGCACCTGACCGGTCCGTGTCCGACGTAGTCGCGGCCACGCAGCGCGTCACAGCGCCGCGAGACGTCGGACGGCCTCGTCGATGACGTCCGGCCTCTTGCAGAACGCCCACCTCACGAGCGGCCTGCCGGGGTTGTCCTCGAGTGGGGTGTCGGGGTCGTGGAACACCTGGTGCGGCACGGCCACGACGCCGACCCGCTCGGGCAGCGCGAGGCAGAACTCGAGCCCGTCCTCGAAGCCGAGAGGGCGGATGTCGGTGGTCGCGAAGTAGGTCCCGTCGGGCACCACGACGTCGAAGCCGACGTCGGCCAGCCCTGCGCACAGCTGGTCGCGACGGGCCCTCATGCCGTCGGTGAAGGAGGCGAAGTAGTCGTCGTCCAGGCGCAGCGCGGCGGCGATGGCCGGCTGCAGCGGTGCGCCCGACGTGAAGGTGAGGAACTGCTTGGCGCCCAGGAGCGACCGCACCAGCGACTCGGGGCCGGTGGCCCACCCGACCTTCCACCCCGTGAACGAGAAGGTCTTGCCGCCGCTGGAGATGGTGAGCGTGCGCTCGCGCATGCCGGGCAGCGTGGCGATCGGCACGTGGGTCACGTCGAAGGTCAGGTGCTCGTACACCTCGTCGCTGATCACCACGAGGTCGTGGTCGCGGGCCACCTGGGCCACGGCGGCCAGCTCGTCGGGCGTGAGCACCGTGCCGGTGGGGTTGTGCGGGGTGTTGAGCAGGATCGCGGTGGTGCGCGGCGTCACGGCGGCGCGCAGCTCGTCGACGGGGAGGCGGAAGTCCGGTGCGCGCAGCGTGACCGGGCGGCGGACGGCACCGGCCATCTGCAGCACCGCCACGTAGGAGTCGTAGTAGGGCTCCAGCACGATCACCTCGTCGCCGGCCTCCACGATGCCGAGCACCGCGGCCGCGATGGCCTCGGTGGCGCCGGTCGTGACCGCGACCTCGGTCTCGGGGTCGACCTCGAGGCCGTACCAGCGGCGTTGGTGCTCGGCCACGGCGAGCCGGAGGTCAGGCACGCCCGGGCCGGGTGCGTACTGGTTGGCGCCCCCGCGCAGCGCGGCCACGGCGGCGTCGATCACCGCGTCGGGGCCGTCGGTGTCGGGGAACCCCTGGCCGAGGTTCACGGCACCGGTCGAGGCCGCGAGGGCACTCATCCGCGCGAAGATCGTGGTGCCCAGTCCGTCGATCCGGCTGCTCTGCGTCCTCATCCCTCGCGACTCTACGCACCGCGGGCCCGCCCCGGTGGTCGACCTGGACGCGTGCGTCCCGAGCCCGGACAGAGCGCTGCCCCGCCGTTCTCGGGGGGTGAAACGGCGGGGCAACGGTCCTGATCCTAGTGGCCCGGCGGGTCAGCGCTGGGCGGATTCGAGCCAGAAGGCCGCGCGACCGATGAGATGTGGGTCACAGTCGACGCGGGGTGGCCGCCTGGACGAGGGTGAGAGAATCGGCCCCATGACCACCGCGACCGCGCCCTCCCCGCCCGCCGGGGGTGGACGTCGTGCTCCGCGGCAGCGTCGTTTCTCCCTCGTCCGGCTCCTCGGCGTGGTGCTGATCCTGTCGGGTCTCGGCGTGCTCGGGTACGTCGCCTGGCAGTACTGGGGCACCAACGTCGTGGCCAAGCAGCAGCAGGCCGAGATCCGCCAGATCATCTCCGACGACTGGAAGAACGGCACCGACGGGAAGAACATCGGGCTCCTGCGCGTGCCGCGCTTCGGCACGGAGTACGAGGTCCCCATCGTCAAGGGCTTCGACCAGGAGTCGCTCTCCAAGGGCGTCGGCATGTACGAGGAGGCGGCCCTGCCGGGAGAGCTCGGCAACTTCGCGATCGCCGGGCACCGCGTCACCCACGGCGAGCCCTTCCGCGACTTCCTGAAGCTGAAGAAGGGCGACCTCGTCCACATCGAGACGCGCACGGCGGTGTTCACCTACCAGCTGCGCAACGACGGTGACTCGCTCACGCTCGACTTCACCGTCGGCTGGCCGCTGCAGCAGGTTCCGGACCCTGACATGCGGGGCGAGCCGCCGACCGCCAACGTGCTCACGATGCTCACCTGCTCGGAGCTCTTCCACACGCGCAACCGCAACGTCGTCTTCGGCGACCTGGTCAAGATCGTCGACAAGTCCGACCCCGAGCGGAAGATCCCGCTCCCCGGCGCCTAGGAGCCCCCGCGACCATGCAGGACTACCAGCGATCCTTCGTGGAGTTCGCGATCGGCCACGACGTGCTCCGGTTCGGCTCCTTCACGCTGAAGTCGGGCCGGACGTCGCCGTACTTCTTCAACGCCGGCGGCTTCGACACCGGCGCACGGCTCGCCGGGCTGGGCCGCTTCTACGCCGCGGCGATCGCCGAGCGCGCGCCCGACTTCGACGTGCTCCTGGGCCCCGCCTACAAGGGCATCCCCATCGCCGCGGCCACCGCGGTGCAGCTGGCCGAGCACCACGGGCGCGACGTGCCGTGGAGCTTCAACCGCAAGGAGGCCAAGGACCACGGCGAGGGCGGGATGATCGTCGGCGCACCCCTCCAGGGACGGGTCCTGCTCGTCGACGACGTGATCACCTCGGGCAAGGCGATCCGGGAGGTCGTGCCGCTGGTGGAGGACGCCGGCGCCGAGCTGGCCGGCATCGTCGTGGCCGTCGACCGGCAGGAGCGTGGCGCGGGCGACCTCTCGGCCGTCGACGAGGTGCGCCGCGACCTCGGCGTCCCGGTGGAGGCGATCGTGACGTTCGACCACGTCATCGAGTTCCTCGAGGAGTCCGGCCGCCACGCCGAGCACCTCGACGCGGCACGCGCCTACCGCGACCAGTACGGCGCGTGACCCCCTCGCTGGACCCGGGCACGAGGGGCGGGGCCGAGGGTGACGGTGTCGAGGGTGACGGCGTCGAGGTGGGTGTGGGCCCGTGGGAGGGGCCCGTGCCCGACGACCCCCGGCTCGACCCGACGCTCCTCGCCGAGGGGGACCGGCGCAACGTCGTCGACCGCTACCGGTACTGGAGCGTCGAGGCGATCGTCGCCGACCTGGACACGCGCCGGCACCCGCTGCACGTGGCGGTCGAGAACTGGCAGCACGACTTCAACATCGGCTCCGTGGTGCGCACCGCCAACGCGTTCAACGTCGCGGCCGTGCACGTCGTCGGCCGGCGCCGGTGGAACCGGCGCGGCGCGATGGTGACCGACCGCTACCTGCACGTCCACCACCACGCCGACGTCGAGGCGCTGGCGGCCTGGGCCGACGAGCAGGACCTGCCGCTGCTCGGCATCGACAACCTGCCCGGCGCGGTGCCGCTCGAGACCACCACGCTGCCCCGTGCCTGCGTGCTGCTGTTCGGCCAGGAGGGCCCGGGCCTGAGCCACGCGGCCCGTGCGGCGTGCGCGACGACCCTGTCGATCGCCCAGTTCGGCTCGACCCGGTCCATCAACGCCGGAGCCGCCGCCGCCATCGCCATGCACGCCTGGGTGCGCGAGCACGCCGGCTGACGGCCGGGCCGTCTGGGCGGGCGTGCGTCGGTGCGTCGCCCTAGGCTCGGGAGCATGAGCCGCGTCGTCGTCATCGGGGGTGACGCGGCGGGCATGACGGCCGCGTCGTCCCTCAACCGTCTCGTGCCCGACGTGGAGGTGGTGGTGCTCGAGCGCGGGCACCACACCTCCTACTCCGCCTGCGGGGTGCCGTACTGGGTCGCGGGCGAGGTCGACGGCCCCGACGCCCTCGTGGCCAGGACCCCCGAGGAGCACCGCGAACGGGGCATCGACGTGCGCCTCGGCAGCGAGGCGACCGCGGTCGACACCGACGCGCGCACCGTGACCTACCGCGACCTCGCAGGCGAGCAGGTCGTCACCTACGACCGCCTCGTCGTCGCCACCGGAGCGCGTTCGATCCTGCCCGAGCTGCCGGGCATCGACGCCGGGAACGTGCAGACCGTCAAGGACCTCGTCGACGGCCAGCAGGTGCTCGACCGCATCCGCGCCGGCGCGCGCCGGGTGGCCGTCGTCGGCAGCGGCTACATCGGCATCGAGATGGCCGAGGCGTGCCTGGCCCAGGGGCTCGAGGTCACCGTGGTCGAGCGCGAGAGCACCCCGCTGCCGATCGTCGAGGACGAGATCGGTGAGCTCGTCGCCGACGCCATGCGCGAGAAGGGTGCCCAGGTGGTCACCGGTGCCGCGGTCACCGGCTTCGGCGTGGGAGCGGACGGCGCCGTCACCTCCGTGCGCACCGACGAGGACGACTACCCGGCCGACCTGGTCGTCGCGGCCTTCGGAGTCGCGCCGCGTGGCGACCTGCTCACGACCGCTGCCACTGGGCCGAAGGACGGCATCGTCACCGACGACCAGCAGCGGGTGCTCCGTCCGGACGGGTCGGTCCTGGCCGACGTCTGGGCCGCGGGTGACTGCGTGGTCACCCTCGACCGCCTCACGGGGACACCGATCCACCTGCCGCTCGGGACCCACGCCAACAAGCAGGGCATGGTGGCGGGGGAGTCCCTGGCGGCCTCGCTCGGCGCCGACTGGTCGGGACGGGTCTTCCCCGGCGCCGTGCAGACCGCCATCACCAAGTTCTGCGACCTCGAGATCGCGCGCGCCGGACTCGGCCGTGCCCAGGCCGACGACGCCGGGCTCGACGTCGTGAGCGCCTCGGTGGAGTCCACCACCGTCGCCGGCTACTACCCGGGTGCGGAGCCCATGACGTTGTGGGGGCTGGCCGAGCGTGGGACGCGGCGCCTGCTCGGCGTGCAGGTCGCGGGCGGGCGCGGCGCGGGCGCCCGGATCGACGTGGCGGCCATGGCGCTGTGGTCGCAGATGTCCGTCGACGAGCTGGTCATGACCGACCTGTCGTACGCGCCGCCGTTCTCGTCGGTGTGGAGCCCGGTGCAGGTGCTCGCCCGGGCTCTCGTGAAGCGCCTGGACCAGTAGGGTTGACGTGACCGCTCGTCCGGTCGACCAGCCGACCTCCAGGAGACCTCCATGCCCGTCGCCACTCCCGAGATCTACGCCGCGATGCTCGACAAGGCCAAGGCCGAGTCGTTCGCGTACCCGGCGATCAACGTCTCGTCGTCGCAGACGCTGAACGCCGCACTCGCGGGATTCGCCGAGGCAGGGTCCGACGGCATCATCCAGGTCTCCACCGGCGGCGCGGAGTACTTCTCCGGCCCCACCGTCAAGGACATGGTGTCCGGCTCGCTGGCGTTCGCCGCCTTCGCGCAGGAGGTGGCCAAGAAGTACCCGGTCAACGTCGCGCTGCACACCGACCACTGCCCGAAGGACAAGCTCGACGGCTTCGTCCGGCCCCTGCTGGCCGCGTCGGCCGAGCGGGTCGCCGGCGGCGGGCTGCCGTACTTCCAGTCGCACATGTGGGACGGCTCGGCCGTGCCGCTCGACGAGAACCTGGTGATCGCGCAGGAGCTGCTCGAGAAGGCTGCCGCCGCGCACATCATCCTCGAGGTCGAGATCGGCGTCGTCGGTGGCGAGGAGGACGGCGTCGAGGCCGAGATCAACGACAAGCTCTACACGACGCCCGAGGACGCCCTGGCCACCGCCGAGGCCCTCGGTCTGGGCGAGAAGGGCCGCTACCTGACGGCCCTCACGTTCGGCAACGTGCACGGCGTCTACAAGCCGGGCAACGTGAAGCTGCGGCCCGAGGTGCTCAAGGCCGCGCAGGATGCGGTCAGCCAGAAGTACGGCAAGGACGCCCCGTTCGACTTCGTCTTCCACGGCGGTTCGGGCTCGCTGCCCGAGGAGATCTCGGCGGCGGTCGACTACGGCGTCGTGAAGATGAACGTCGACACCGACACCCAGTACGCCTTCACCCGCCCGGTGGTCGGCCACATGTTCAGCAACTACGACGGCGTGCTGAAGATCGACGGCGAGGTCGGCAACAAGAAGGCCTACGACCCCCGAGCCTGGGGCAAGGCCGCCGAGGCCGGCATGGCCGCCCGCGTGGTCGAGGCCTGCCAGAACCTGCGGTCGGCCGGCACGTCCCTCTGAGGTCACGGTCTCGGGCGGTTTGACGCCTTCGCGTCGGTTTCCCGCCTCCGGATCGACGTGAAGGCGTCACAACGCGGATCGGGTGCCCGGGGAAGCCGGTCGCGCCCGGTTCGGGGCTGCGCCGGTTGCCGCGGGCATCGAGGTGGGCTCCGAAAGGGCCTCGACCGGGGCGGACCCGGCGTGCCGGCGGGGTTCCCGGGCCGCGGCTCGCGTTTCGGAC
Source organism: Aeromicrobium sp. Leaf289 (assembly GCF_001423335.1). NCBI lineage: Bacteria > Bacillati > Actinomycetota > Actinomycetes > Propionibacteriales > Nocardioidaceae > Aeromicrobium > Aeromicrobium sp. Leaf289. The sequence continues at coordinate 165,208 of NZ_LMNK01000005.1, forward strand.
ACTTCCGGGGCGGTTGAAGGGGTCGGAATGCCCCGGAAGTGTCCGAATCCAGCGTTGTGACGCCATTGCGTCGATTGCGGGCCGCGAGATCGACGTCAAGGCGTCAAGACGCGGATCGGGGGCCCGGGGCGCCCGGCCGTGCCCGGCGCTCCTGTCCGTCGAGGCTCTTTCGGAGGCCGCCGCGAGACCCAGCCGCAGCAGCGCAGCATCAACGCCGAAGCCGGGCCCGACCCCACGCTGGACGCGCGAGGCGGCGAGCGGGACCCGGTGCGTAGGGTCGACACCATGACGAACCTGCTGGGCGAGCCGCCCGAGACGTTCCTGCCCGTCGACCCCGGGGCCGCGGAGCTGGCGACCGGCACGTCGCCGCAGGCCGTGGCCTCGACGACCCCGGACTCGGTCCTCGCGTGGGCCCTGCTGGCGCAGGACGCGCTCGACGACGGACGCGACCTGGAGGGCTACGCCTTCGCGCGCACGGCCTACCACCGCTCGCTGGACTCCTTGCGGCGCAACGGCTGGAAGGGTCACGGACCGGTGCCGTGGTCGTACGAGCCCAACCAGGGCTTCCTCCGCTCGCTCGCCGTGCTCGCCACGGGGTCCGAGCGGCTCGGCGACGACGCCGAGGCGCATCGCTGCCGCGAGTTCCTCCACGAGTCGAGCCCGGAGGCGTACGCCGAGCTCGTGCGCTGACCCCTCGGACCCCCGTGGGGGCGGGTGCGTGTCAGTCCGGGAGGTCCGGAGGCGCGCCGGCCGGGGCGCGCAGGCGCAGGCGACCGGGCTCGACCCGCCATGCGTGCCGCGTGCTCGGCGACGCGATCTCGCCGTCCAGGTTCGCCGGCGTCGACTCGCCGGTCACCGTCACCTCGTGCACCTTCAGGTACACGACGTCGTCGCGCATCGGGTGCCGACCGCGCCGCAGTCGCCACGCGTAGGCGAGGCGCTTCCAGCGGGCGTGCGCCCACACCACGGCCACGTCGAGCGACCCGTCGAAGGGGTCGGCCTCCGGCAGGAGCGGCGCGCCGCCCCCCACGTACCGGCCGTTGCCCACCGCCACCTGGATGAGCCGACGCGGTGAGTGCACGGGCTGCCCGTCCACCGTCACCGACGCGCGGATGCCCTTGCCGACGACACCCGTGATGACGGCGCCCATGGCGTAGCCGACGGGCCCGAAGGCCTTCTTCCACGGCTCCGCCTTGATGTTGGCCTCCGCGCCCAGCCCGATGTGCGCGGCGTTCACGACGAGCCGGTCGTCGTCGTCGCGGATCAGGTCGGCGAGCCGGGGCTCGGAGTCGAGGGCCTGACGGGCCGCCTCGACCGGGTCGTCGCTGATGCCCAGCGTGCGCACGAAGTCGTTGCCCGTCCCGAGGGGGACGATCGCGAGCTCGACGTCGTCGAACTGGTCGAGGTCGTCGATCGCGGTGACCACGGCGTGGATGCTGCCGTCCCCTCCGACCGCCACGACCACGCCGCCGCGCGCCGCACGCACCGCGTCCCGCAGGTCGTCGGCGTCCTCGGTGCGGCGCACCTCGAGGGTCACGCGCGCCCGCAACGTCTCGAGCGCCTCCTCGAGGCGCGGGTCGTCGCTGCTGCCTGCCTGGGCGTTCACCACAGCGACCCAGGGTCCCGTGCCGGTCATGGCGCTCCCTCCGCGCTGGCGTCGTCGTACGAAACGCCCCCTCCCGGCGCCCTCGGAGCCTATGCCCCGACGGCACCCGGCGCAGCGTCGACCACCTCGGCATTCGCGGCTGGGACGCTCGTCCCGATACGATGCGGCAGTCAGAGCCCCGCACCGTCGGGGCTTCTCTCGCGTCACAGCGTCACTACGAACCTCGAGGGGTGCATCGCATGCCCGCAGTCGTCATCGTCGGAGCCCAGTGGGGTGACGAGGGCAAGGGCAAGGCCACCGACCTGCTCGGCAGCCGCGTCGACTACGTCGTCAAGTTCAACGGCGGCAACAACGCCGGCCACACCGTCGTCATCGGCGACGAGAAGTACGCCCTCCACCTGCTGCCGAGCGGCATCCTGTCGCCCGGGTGCACGCCGATCATCGGCAACGGCGTCGTGATCGACCTCGACGTCCTGTTCGAGGAGATCGACGCCCTCGAGGCGCGTGGCATCGACACGAGCGCCCTGCGCGTGAGCGCGAACGCCCACCTCATCGCCGACTACAACCGCACCCTCGACAAGGTGACGGAGCGCTTCCTCGGCAGCCGCAAGATCGGCACCACCGGGCGTGGCATCGGCCCCACCTACGCCGACAAGATGAACCGGCTGGGCGTGCGCGTGCAGGACCTCTTCGACGAGAAGATCCTGCGCGCCAAGGTCGAGGGCGCGCTCGAGCTGAAGAACCAGATGCTCACCAAGGTCTACAACCGTCGGGCGGTGAGCGTCGACGAGATCGTCGACCAGCTGCTCGTGCACGCCGAGCGGCTGCGGCCGATGGTCGCCGACACCGCGCTCGTGCTGCACGAGGCGCTGGACCGCGGCGAGACGGTGCTGCTCGAGGCCGGCCAGGCCACGCTCCTCGACGTCGACCACGGCACGTACCCCTTCGTCACGTCGTCGTCGGCCACCACCGGCGGCGCGTGCACCGGCTCGGGCATCGCGCCCACCCGGATCACCCGCGTCATCGGCATCGTCAAGGCGTACGCCACCCGCGTGGGGGAGGGTCCCTTCCCCACCGAGCTCTTCGACGAGGACGGCGAGCGCCTGCGCACCAACGGCGGCGAGTTCGGCACCACGACGGGCCGTCCGCGACGCTGCGGCTGGTACGACGCCCCGGTGGCGCGCTACGCGGCACGCATCAACGGCGTCACCGACTTCGTGCTCACGAAGCTCGACGTGCTCACCGGGTGGGACCGCATCCCCGTGTGCGTCGCCTACGACGTCGACGGCGAGCGGGTGGACGAGATGCCCACGACCCAGACCGGCTTCCACCACGCCAAGCCGATCTACGAGTACTTCGACGGCTGGACCGAGGACATCTCCGGCGCCCGGACCATGGACGACCTGCCCGAGGCGGCGCAGCGGTACGTGCGCGCCGTCGAGGCGATGTCGGGGGCGCGCATCTCCGCCGTCGGCGTCGGCCCGGACCGCGAGGAGACCGTGGTGCTGCACGACCTCCTGGAGGACGAGGCATGAGGACGCTGGTCGTCGGCACGGGCGGGCGCGAGCACGCCCTCGCCCTCGCGCTGTCCCGTGACCCGGGCGTGACCGAGGTGCACGCGGCCCCCGGGAACCCCGGCATCGCCGACGTCGCGAGCCTGCACGACGTCGACCCGCTCGACGGGGCGGCCGTGGCGGCGCTGGCCACCTCGCTGGGTGCCGACCTGGTGGTGGTGGGTCCCGAGGCGCCGCTGGTGGCCGGGGTCGCCGACGCCGTCCGCGACGCCGGCATCGCCTGCTTCGGCCCGTCGCGTGCCGCGGCGCAGCTGGAGGGCTCGAAGGCCTTCGCCAAGCAGGTCATGGCCGCCGCCGAGGTGCCCACCGCCCTGGCGCACGTCTGCGAGACGCCCGAGGAGGTCGTGGCCGCGCTCGACGCGTTCGGCCCGCCCTACGTCGTGAAGGACGACGCCCTCGCCGCCGGCAAGGGCGTGGTCGTCACCGAGGACCGCCAGGCCGCCGTCGCCCACGCGGCGGGGTGCGACCGCGTGGTCATCGAGGAGTTCCTCGACGGTCCGGAGGTCTCGCTCTTCGCCATCACCGACGGGGAGACGGTGCTGCCGCTGCTCCCCGCCCAGGACTTCAAGCGTGCCCTCGAGGGCGACGCCGGCCCGAACACCGGTGGCATGGGCGCCTACACGCCGCTCGACTGGACGCCCGAGGACCTCGTGGCCGAGGTCTCCCGTCGCGTGCTCGTGCCCACGGTCCAGGAGATGGCTCGTCGTGGCACCCCGTTCCAGGGTCTGCTCTACGCGGGACTGGCGCTCACGTCGCGCGGCGTGCGGGTCGTGGAGTTCAACGCGCGCTTCGGCGACCCCGAGACCCAGGCCATCCTCGCGCTGCTGCGCACGCCGCTGTCGTCGCTGCTGCACGGTGCCGCCACCGGGGAGCTCGCCTCCGTCGGCCTGCCGTCCTGGCGCGACGGCACCGCCGTCACGGTGGTCATGGCCTCCGCCGGCTACCCCGCCACCTCGAGCTCGGGCGACGTGATCCTGGGCGTCGGGGCGGCCGACGCCATCGACGGTGTCGACGTGATCCACGCGGGCACCGCGCTCGACGAGGACGGTCGGCTGGTCACCGCAGGCGGTCGCGTGCTGTCGGTCACCGGAGTGGGTGAGAACCTCGAGCACGCCCGCGACCGCGCCTACGCCGGGGTCGACGCGATCTCCTTCGAGGGCGCCCAGTTCCGCTCCGACATCGCCCTCGCCGCCCAGCGCGGCGAGATCGAGGTCTGACGGTCGGCCCGGCCTCCTGGTCGGGCTCCGGGACCGTGGTGAGCCGCGGGAGGCCGCGGTGGGAGGATGGCGTCCGTGACGACGCCCAACGTTCTGGCCCACCGCTACGCCTCGCCCGAGATCGCCCGCATCTGGTCGCCCGAGCACAAGATCGTGCTCGAGCGGCAGCTGTGGATCGCGGTGCTGAAGGCACAGCGCGACCTCGGGGTGGAGACGCCCGACGGCGTGATCGAGGCGTACGAGGCCGTGGTCGACCAGGTCGACCTCGCGTCGATCGCCGAGCGTGAGAAGGTCACCCGCCACGACGTGAAGGCCCGCATCGAGGAGTTCGCCGCGCTGGCCGGCAGCGAGCACATCCACAAGGGCATGACGTCGCGCGACCTCACCGAGAACGTCGAGCAGCTCCAGGTGCGTGCCTCGCTGCAGGTGCTGCGCTCGCGCGCGGTGGCGGCCCTGGCCCGCCTGGGGCGGCTCGCGGCCGAGCACGCGGAGCTGGTCATGGCCGGGCGCAGCCACAACGTCGCCGCGCAGGCCACCACGCTCGGCAAGCGCTTCGCCACCGCGGCCGACGAGCTGCTCACCGGCGTGGGCCGGCTCGACGACCTGCTGGCCCGGTACCCGCTGCGAGGCATCAAGGGTCCGGTCGGCACCGCCCAGGACCAGCTCGACCTCCTCGGTGGGGACCAGCAGGCGCTCGCCGACCTCGAGGGACGGATCGCCGCCCACCTCGGCTTCGACCGCGTGCTCACCAGCGTCGGCCAGGTGTACCCGCGCTCGCTCGACTACGACGTGGTGACCTCGCTGGCCCAGCTCGTGGCGGCCCCCTCCAACCTGGCCACCACGATCCGCCTGATGGCGGGCAACGAGCTGGTCACGGAGGGCTTCAAGCCCGGCCAGGTGGGCTCGAGCGCCATGCCGCACAAGATGAACACCCGCTCCTGCGAGCGCGTCAACGGCCTGGCCGTCATCGTCCGCGGGTACGTCTCGATGGTGGGCGAGCTGGCCGGTGACCAGTGGAACGAGGGCGACGTGTCGTGCTCGGTGGTCCGCCGGGTGGCGCTGCCCGACGCTTTCTACGCCGCCGACGGCCTGTTCGAGACGTTCCTGACGGTGCTCGACGAGTTCGGCGTCTTCCCGGCCGTCGTCCAGCGCGAGCTCGACCGCTACCTGCCGTTCCTCGCGACGACGAAGGTGCTCATGGCGGCGGTGCGGGCCGGTGTCGGCCGCGAGGTCGCCCACGAGGTCATCAAGGAGCACGCCGTGGGCGTCGCCCTCGAGATGCGCGAGAAGGGCGCGGCCCGCAACGAGCTCTTCGACCGCCTGGCCGCCGACGAGCGCCTGGCGCTCACCCAGCCCGACCTCGCGATGCTCGTCGCCGCGCCGCTGGAGTTCACCGGTGCGGCCACTGCCCAGGTGGCCGCCGTCGTCGCGCAGGTCGACGCCGTCGTCTCGGCAGATCCGGAGGCGGCTGCCTACGCGCCTGGCGCGATCCTGTGAGGCAGGCCGCCTCCGTGCGCGCGCAGCTCGGTCGTCTGCGCCGGGCCGTCGCGCGACGTGGTGGCGGCGCGCCTCCCACGGCACCGCGCGTTCCGGTGCGCCAGCGACTCGAGCTCGAGCTCGACGGCACCGTCCTGCGCATCACGGGGCGGCTGCGCGAGACGCACCGGGTCACCGGGCTGGTCGCCCGCTGGGGTCCAGCCGGCGACGAGTCGCAGGTCCGGGTGGCGTGCGTACCCAGCAGTGACTTCGACGTGGAGCTCGACCTCGCGTCGACCGACCTCGTGCCCGCCGACGCACGCTCGGTGGCGCTGTTCCTCGACACGAGGACCGCCGACGACCCGTCGCGCGAGCTGCGCCTCGGGCGAGCGGCGCAGATCGTCCGTCGCGGCACCGACGTCGGGGTCCCGGTCGCAGGCTCGAGGCGCTGGGTCCACCTGACGGCGAAGAGCACCGTGTCCATCGTCCTCGCGGACGTGTCGCCGTCGCAGCACAAGGTCGACTCCTTCTCGCTCACCGTGGCGGAGGGGCACGCCCAGGTGAAGGCGGACCTCGCGAGCTCCGACCAGCCGTTCGCCGCGGTCACGCTGCAGCTGCGCAACCGGCGCACCGGCGCGCAGGTCGCGGTGCCGCTCGACCCGGTCGCGGACACCGAGCGTGAGCGCGCGACCGGCCACTGGGTGGTCGCGGCCACCGGGACGATCCCTGTCGAGCGGTGCCGTGACGTCGTGCAGGACGCCGAGCAGATCGATGTCGTCCTTGCGGTCGCCCACCCGTCCGAGGCGGAGCCGGTCGACGTCCCCGTCCCGGAGTCGGCGCTGGGCGAGATGGCGCCCGAGCTGGTCGTCGTCGACGGCGCACGGGTCCACGTGCTGTCCACGTACGTGACATTCCGGGTCAAGCGGCTCGCGCTGTCCGTCCAGACGTACGACGCCGACGCCCACGCCCTGCTGACCCGACTGCGTCGCGTCGCCTGGGCGCTCTGGCTGGTCCGTCCATGGGCGCGGGTGTGGCTGGTCGGGGAGACGGGCGGCAGGGCGGACGACAACGGGTACCACTTCTTCGCGTGGGTGCGCGCGCACCACCCGCGACGTCGCGTCTACTTCGTCACCGACGCCGGCTCCGAGGGCCACGCGAGGGTGGCGCCACTCGGCCAGGTCGTGGTGCGGGGCTCTCGGCGGCACGTGTGGCTCGCCCTCGTGGCTTCCCGGTACCTCTACACCCACGGCGTGGGTGAGCTGCTGGCTGGGCGCGCCGACTGGGTGGTCAAGCGCTCCCGCGGACGCCGCGTCTTCCTGCAGCACGGCGTGACGGCGATGAAGAACGTGACGCGGCACTACGGACGACGACCCGCCCAGGGGCTCGCGTCCGACGTCGTGATCGCGTGCTCGCCGTTGGAGCGACGGATCTTCGTCGAGGACTACCTCTACGCGCCTCACCAGGTCGCCGTCACCGGGTTCGCCCGGTTCGACGCGCTGCTGGCCGACCCGCCCGAGCCCGACCGGTTGCTGCTCGTCATGCCGACGTGGCGCGACTGGTTGCGCAGTGCCGACGACCCGACGACGACGGACTACGTGCGCCAGTGGTACGACGTCCTCGACCACCCGCACCTGCGGCGTCAGCTCGAGGAGCGGGGCACGCGGGTCGTGCTCGTCCTCCACCCGAACGCCGCGATCGTCGCTGACCAGCTGGTGGCCGAGGGGGTCGAGGTCCGTGTGGCCGGCACGTTCGACCTGCAGGAGCTCCTGCGCCGTGCCTCCGTCCTGCTGACCGACTACTCCAGCGTGGCGTGGGACGCGGCGTTCCTGCGTCGGCCCGTGGGGTTCTTCCAGTTCGACCAGGCCCGCATGCTCGTCGGAGCACGCGGGCCGCACATCGACCTCGAGACCCAGCTGCCGGGTCCTGTGCTGCGCAGCGCCGACGAGACCGCGTCCTGGGTCGCGGCGGCGCTCGAGAGCGGTGCGGGCATGGATCCGCAGATGGTCGACCGTGCGGACCGCTTCCTCCAGCACCGCGACACCGGGGCCTGCGGACGCATCTACGACGTGGTCCGACGACGCGCACGCTGGCGTGACCGGGTGTGGCGGTTCCGTGCCGACCACCGCGCCGGCTACGACCGCTTCCGCGCCGGCCCGCACTACGTCCGGCTCGCCCGCGCCGTGTTCGGCCTCGCCGCGAGGCTGCCGCGGCGCGACCTGGTCGTCTTCGAGAGTGACCGCGGTGCCCGCTACGGCGACAGCCCACGGGCGATCTTCGAGCACCTCCAGGCGCGCGGGTCGACCGCGGAGCTCGTCTACGTCTCCTACACCCCGGTCCGGCTGGCCGAAGGTCCCGGGCGCAAGGTCGGCCGCTTCACCCTCGAGTACTTCTGGCTGCTCGGCCGCGCGAGGTACTGGGTCACGAACCAGAATCTCCCCGAGCTCGTCGAGACGCCCCGCGGCACGACGTACGTCCAGACGTGGCACGGCACCCCGCTGAAGAAGATGCAGCACGACGTCGAGCGGATGGCCGGGCGCGGCGACGACTACCACGAGAAGGCTGCGCACCTCACCCGTCAGTGGGACGTGCTGGTCTCGCCCAGTCCGTACGCGAGCGCCTGCTTCGAGAGCGCCTTCAGGTTCGAGGGACGGATGCTCGAGACGGGCTACCCCCGCAACGACGCGCTGGTGGGGGCCGACGCGCAGGAGCGCCGGGCGCTCGTCCGGAGGCGCCTGGGTGTCGCAGAGGACCGACTGCTCGTGCTCTACGCCCCCACCTTCCGCGACGACCAGCGCGTCGGTGCCTACTGGCGCCAGGACCTGGAGATCGACCTCGACCGCTGGCGCGAGGAGCTCGGCGCGACGGCGACGCTCGCGGTGCGCTTCCACAACCTCGTCCGGGAGCGGCCGAGCCTGCAGGAGCACGCCGACGTGGCTCTCGACGTCAGCAGGTATCCCGACACCCAGGAGCTTCTGCTGGCGTCCGACGTCCTCGTGACCGACTACAGCTCCGTCATGTTCGACTACAGCATCCTCGCCCGGCCGATGGTGTTCCTCGCGTCCGACCTCGACCACTACCAGCGGGAGCTGAGGGGGTTCTACCTCGATCTCGAGGTCGAGGCGCCGGGTCCGGTGGTCCGCAGCGGTGAGGCCCTGCTGGAGGTCCTGCGTGACGTCCCTGGCCTGAGGACGGCGTGGGCCGAGCGGCTCGCGCAGTTCCGAGCGACCTACGCCCCCTGGGACGACGGCGCTGCCGCGTCCCGCGTCGTCGACCACGTGATGTCGGACGTCCTGGCGGACTGACGTCCCGGGTCCGCTGTCGGACCATCCGGCTCTCAGGACCTAGGCTGTCGCCGTGCCTCTCGACGTCCCCGGTGCCCTGCACCTGCACTCCGGCAAGGTCCGCGACCTCTACGAGCTCGAGTCGGGCCACCTGCTCATGGTGGCGTCGGACCGGATCTCGGCCTACGACTTCGTGCTGAGCCCCGGCATCCCCGACAAGGGCGAGATCCTCACCCGCATGTCGCTGTGGTGGTTCGACCAGCTGGCCGACATCGTGCCGCACCACGTGGTCTCCACCCAGGTGCCCGAGCGGGTGCGTGGTCGCGCGCTCGTCGTCGAGAAGCTCGACATGTACCCGGTCGAGTGCGTGGTCCGTGGCTACCTGACCGGCTCCGGCCTCGCCGACTACCAGGCCACCGGCCAGGTGTGCGGCGTGCCGCTCCCGGACGGCCTGGTCGACGGGTCGCGCCTGCCGGAGCCGATCTTCACCCCCGCCTCGAAGGCCGAGCTGGGCGACCACGACGAGAACATCGACTTCGAGGCGGTCGTCGACCTCGTGGGGTCCGAGGTCGCCGAGCGGCTGCGCGACCTGACGCTCGCCGTGTACGCCCGCGCCGAGCGGGTGGCCCGCACCCGCGGCATCATCCTGGCCGACACCAAGCTCGAGTTCGGGGCCCGGCCCGACGGCACCATCGTGCTCGCCGACGAGGTCCTCACGCCCGACTCCTCGCGCTTCTGGCCGGCCGAGACCTACCAGCCGGGCCGTGCCCAGTCGTCGTTCGACAAGCAGTTCGTGCGGGACTGGCTCACCACCGAGTCGGGCTGGGACCGGGCGAGCGACACGCCGCCCCCGACGCTCCCGGCCGAGGTCGTGGAGCGGACCCGCGAGCGCTACGTACAGGCGTACGAGCAGCTCACAGGCTCCCGCTTCTGACGGCCGGTCGAGGCGCGTTCCGGGTGGGAGTCGCGTACTCGCGGTATCCGAGCGCTGGGTACTGTGGGTGACGTCGCACACACCCCCTGACCCGAGGAGCCGTCGTGGCCAATCTCGCCGCCCTGCTGGAGACCACCACCGAGAAGTACGCCGACCGGACGGCGATCGTCTTCGGCGACACCCGCCTGAACTACGCGCAGGTGAACGGTGCGGCCAACCAGGTGGCGAACCTGCTCGTGTCGCGGGGCGTCCAGCCGGGCGACAAGGTGGCGCTCTCGTGCCCGAACCTTCCGTACTTCACGATCATCTACTTCGGCATCCTCAAGGCAGGCGCCACGGTCGTTCCGCTGAACGTGCTGCTGCGCGGTCGTGAGGTCGCCTACCACCTCGACGACTCCGACGCGGTGGCCTACTTCGCGTTCGAGGGCACGCCGGACCTGCCGATCGGCGAGGCCGCGTGGGAGGGCTTCCAGGCGGTCGACGGCTGCAAGGACTTCTTCCTCATCAAGCTCGACTCCGCCGCCCCGGAGCCCATGGAGGCGCCCGAGTTCTACGCCCCGCTCGTGGCGCAGCAGCCGCCCACGTTCGAGACGGTCGAGCGCGACGACGACGACACCGCGGTCATCCTCTACACGTCGGGCACCACGGGCCAGCCCAAGGGCGCGGAGCTGCGGCACCGCAACATGCGCGACAACGCGCTGGCCGGCGCCGACCTGTTCGGCGCCGACGAGTCCAACCCCGACACCTACCTGTGCGTCCTGCCGCTGTTCCACTCCTTCGGGCAGACCTGCATCCAGAACGGTGCGGTGGCGTTCGGCGGCACCGTGGTCATGCTGCCGCGCTTCGAGGCGCAGGCGGCCCTCGGGCTCATGCTGAAGGAGCAGGTCACCTACTTCGCCGGCGTCCCCACCATGTACTGGGGCCTGCTGGGCGCGCTCGACGACAGCGTCGACGTCGGGACCATCGCGAAGAACCTGCGGGTCGCCGCAGCCGGCGGCTCGGCGCTCCCTGTCGACATCCACCGCCAGTTCTCCGAGCGCTTCGGGGTGACGATCCTCGAGGGCTACGGCCTGTCGGAGACGTCGCCCGTCGCGTCGTTCGCCCGCTACGGCGAGGAGCCGCGCGTCGGCTCCATCGGCGTGCCGATCCCCGGCGTGGAGATGAAGCTCATCGACGACGAGTGGAACGACGTGCCCGACGACGTCCAGGAGGACGGCAAGTCCGCGGTGGGCGAGATCGCCATCAAGGGCCACAACGTCATGAAGGGCTACTACGACCGTCCCGAGGCCACCGAGGAGGCCATCCACGACGGCTGGTTCCGCTCGGGCGACCTCGCGCGCAAGGACGCCGACGGCTTCTACTACATCGTCGACCGCAGCAAGGACATGATCATCCGCGGTGGCTTCAACGTGTACCCGCGTGAGCTCGAGGAGGTGCTGATCTCGCACCCGGCCGTCTCGCTGGTCGCCGTCATCGGCGTCCCCCACGAGTCGCACGGCGAGGAGATCAAGGCCGTGGTCGTCAAGGAGAAGGACCACGACGACGTCTCCGAGGCCGACCTCGTGGCGTGGGGCAAGGAGCAGTTCGCGGCCTACAAGTACCCGCGCATCGTGGAGTTCCGCGACGAGCTGCCGATGACCGCGACCGGCAAGATCCTCAAGCGCGAGATCTGAGCCCAGCTCGACCGATGATGTGCGACGGCCGGGTCCGGGGAGGCCCGGGCCCGGCCGTCCGCTCGTCCCTCGCTAGCGCAGCCCGAAGATCGGGGGGAGGGCGAGCAGCATGGTGAGCGACCACGTGCAGTGCGTGAGGACCGGCGCGAGGATGCCTCCCGAGGCGCGGCGCTGCAGTCCTACGACCACGCCGAGCAGGATCGCGGCGAACGCGAGCATCACGTTGCCCGTGGCGAGCGTCGCGACGGTGTAGGCCACGGTCGTCCAGACGACCGGGTGCCGGGGGATCGCGGCGTACGCGGCGCCGCGGAAGAACAGCTCCTCCGCCACGCCGTTGACGGCGGTGACGACGACGAGCACCGGCAACGTGCCCTCGGTCGCGAACCCCAGCACCTTCTCGACCTGGTCGGACAGCAGCGGGATGTCCCGCACGACGAGAGCGCCCACGACGAACACGCCCGCGAGCGCCAGACCGAGGGCGATGGGTTGCACGACGGGGCGGACGAGGCCGTCCTCGTCGTCGGGGTCGTCGGTGACGATGTGCCCCAGGTGGAGCCGACCGGACGCGAAGGCGCCGATGGTCCAGACCGCGGCGAGCCCGAACGTGAGCGGGTAGAACCACGGGCTGCCGGGCTCGACGCGCAACGAGATGGCGAGCACGACGGCGCCGAGCACCACGACACCGGCGGTCACCCACTGGCGCCGCCGGAGCGCCGCGGGCGACATGCGGTGGTCGCGGGACACGACCTCCCGCAGGGAGCGGTCGACCCAGCGTCGGCCCGGGTAGCTGCGCGTCACGGCGGGCTCAGCCGCGCGGCTCGAAGCCGGCGACGACCGCGGCCATGTCGTCGTCACCGTGCCCGGCGTCGGAGGCGGCGGCGAAGCGGTCGCGCACGGACGCCAGGAGCGACGTGTCCATGACGTCCGCACCGGCGTCGAGCATGAGCGAGAGGTCCTTCACGACGCCGTCGACCGCGAAGGACGGCGTGAGGTCGTCGGCGAGGATCGCACGACCCTTCACATGGGCGTAGGGGGTGTCCACGGCCGTGCCTTCGATCGCCTCGAGGAAGAGGCCGGGGTCGACGCCCTGGACCCGTGCCAGCGTCAGCGCCTGCGCAGCGGCGGCGGTGAGCGAGGCGACCCAGGAGTTGCAGGCCAGCTTGAGGGCACTGGCCTGCCCGGCGGAGTCGCCGACGACGAGCGTGCGCGACCCGATGGCATCGAGCACGGGACGCGCCGCCGCGAGCGCCTCCTCGGGTCCGGAGGCGAGCACGGTCAGTGCACCGTCGGCGGCGGGCTTCTTCGTGCCGAGGACCGGGGCGTCGACGAGCACCCGGTCGTGCCGCTCGGCGAGGTCGTGCAGCCGGCGCGCGCCCTCGGGACCCACGGTCGCGGTCTGCAGCCACACGGCGGAGGGAGCAGACCCCGCCAGGGCCTGCTCCAGCACCTCCTGCACGGATGCCTCGTCGAACAGGGAGACCACGACCACGTCGGCGTCGGCGACCGCCTCGGCAGCGGTCGCGGCCACCTCGGCGCCATGGTCCCGCAACGGCTCGGACTTCTCCGGGCTCCGGTTCCAGACGGTCGTCACGAGGCCGGCTCGCAGGACCGACGCGGCCATCCCGGCGCCCATGGCACCGAGCCCGATCACACTCACGCGCATGTCCCGACCGTACGTCGGACAGCGCGGTGGTGCCGAGTGAGAGGGTCGGGCCAGGACGCCGATAGGATGCCCACATGGCCCGCATCATCGTCGACGTCATGCCCAAGCCCGAGATCCTCGACCCGCAGGGCAAGGCCGTCCACGGCGCCCTTCCGCGGCTCGGTTTCGAGGGTGTCACCGACGTCCGCCAGGGCAAACGCTTCGAGCTCGAGGTCGACGCGGCCGACGAGCCCACACTGGCCGAGGTCGAGAAGATCGCCGGGACGCTGCTGTCCAACCCGGTCATCGAGGACTTCACCGTCCGCGTCGAGGGCTGAGGGCCCACCCATGAGGAGCACGCCATGAAGATCGGCATCGTCACGTTCCCGGGGTCGCTCGACGACGTCGACGCACGCCGAGCCGTGCGCCTGGCCGGTGGTGAGGCGGTCGCACTCTGGCACGGCGACCACGACCTGCAGGGCGTCGACGCGGTCATCCTGCCCGGCGGCTTCTCCTACGGCGACTACCTGCGCTGCGGCGCCATCGCCCGGTTCGCCCCGGTGATGACCGAGGTCGTGGCGGCGGCCCAGGGCGGCATGCCCGTCCTCGGCATCTGCAACGGCTTCCAGATCCTCTGCGAGTCGCACCTGCTGCCCGGCGCGCTCATCCGTAACGACCACCGCACCTTCATCTGCCGCGACCAGGTCCTGTCGGTCGAGAACGCCGACAGCGCGTGGACCACCGACTTCACGGCCGGCCAGCACATCACCATCCCGCTCAAGAACGGTGAGGGTGGCTTCGTGGCCGACCAGGCCACGCTCGACCGGCTCGAGGGGGAGGGCCAGGTCGTCTTCCGCTACGTCGGCACCAACCCGAACGGGTCGTTGCGCGACATCGCGGGCATCACCAACGAGCGCGGCAACGTCGTGGGGCTCATGCCCCACCCCGAGCACGCCGTCGAGGACCTCTGTGGCCCCGGCACCGACGGCCTCGGCTTCTTCACCTCGGCCGTCAGGGCGCTCACCAGCGCATGAGCCTGCCCGTCGGCTGGTCCGTCGTCCTGCTCGTCACGGCAGCCTGGAACCTGTTCATCTGGCCGCAGTTCTGGCGTCGGGTGACCAAGGACGGCCGCGCCCGCGACGAGCAGGGCCGGCCCACGGCGTTCTTCCGCGTGCACGCGGTGCTGATCGGTGTCTCGCTCGCGCTCGGCGTCGCCGTGGGCGTGCTCGGGCTGCTGACCCTGCTCTGACCGGCGCGCGGCGCCGTCATGACTAGGGTGGGTGGCATGGAACGCCGCACCTACGTGCTCGTCGACGGGGAGAACATCGACGCGACCCTCGGTCAGTCGATCTTCGGCCGTCGCCCCCACCCCCACGAGCGCCCTCGGTGGGACCGGGTGCTCGCGTTCGCCGAGTCCACGTGGGACCAGCCCGCCCAGGGCCTGTTCTTCATCGCCGCGAACGGCGACGTGCCCATGTCGTTCGTGCAGGCGCTCACCGCCATGGACTACCGGCCCGTCCTGCTGTCGGGCACGCCCGACCAGAAGGTCGTCGACATCGCCATCCAGCGCACCCTCGAGGAGCTGGCCCGGCGCGACGCCGACGTCATGCTCGCGAGCAACGACGGCGACTTCGTCCCGCAGCTCGGCGCCCTCGTGGGCACCCGCAAGGTCGGTCTGCTCGCGTTCCGCGAGATGCGCAGCAGCGCCTTCGTCCCGCTCATCGAGCGCGGGCTCGAGTTCCACGACCTCGAGTACGACGTGCACGCCTTCAACGAGGAGCTCCCGCGCATCCGCGTGGTGCCGATCGACGAGTTCGACCCGGCTCAGTTCCTGTAGGCAGCCGGTGCTCCTCGCCTGCTGCTGAGTCGCTCGGCGGGGGCTTCGTCCTGCGGCTGCGTCGCTCGGCTGGGTCTTCGCCTGCTGCTGAGTCGCTGGGGTGGGCTTCGCCCGCTGCTACGTCGCTGTGGCTGCGAATCGACCTGCGCTCCGAAAGGGCCTCGACCGGCGGGCGGGTACGGGCTCGGGCGAGCTCTCGGAGCGCGGCTCGGGGGACGCAAGATTCTGCGTTCGTGCGCGAAGGGTCGAAGGATGCTGCGTTTGCTACGGGAACCGGTGCCGAACGCAGCATCGTTCGGGTTTCTGCACGCGAAGGCAGAATCTTGCGTCCGACGGGGCGACTCGCGCGGCGGGTGGGCAGGGATTCTCCCTTCTCGTGGACCGTTCCACGCGAAGGGAGAATCACTGCCCTCCAGGTCCCCATTTCGTCGCCACAGTTCTTCCTTCGCGAGGCACGGTCCACACAAAGGAAGAATCATGCGTGGATCCCGCACAGATGAAGAATCGTGGCCGCGCCCCGCAGACCCAGCCGACCCGGACCCGCTGCTCCGGTCGAGGCCCTTTCGGGGACCGACCCGGCTCGTAGCCACAGCGACGCAGCCGCAGGAGAACTCGTAGCCACAGCGACGCAGTATCAGGAGAACTCGAAGCCACAGCGACGCAGCAGCGAGTGCGAACCCGACCGCGCGCCGCAGACCCAATCAGGACGAGGATCCCGCTCCGGTCGAGGCCCTTTCGAAGACCAGCCCCGCCCAGGAGTCGCACCGACGCAGCCGCAGGGCGACGCTCGGCGACCACGGAGAAGCGAGCCGGGTGACGCAGGGCACGGGAGCGGAAGCGCCGGCCGCGGGTCCTCGGCTGCTAGGCTGGAGGTCCACGGGAGCCCCGGAACGTTCGGAGGGCCTCCCCCTCCTTGCTCGAACAGGCCGCGTCATCCGACGCAGAGCGGTTCGAGCCACCCAACGTCTGAGAGTTCTGTGAACCAGCCTTCTGGCAGCCCTGTGCTGTCCACCCGTCCCACCCCTGCCCTGACGTCGTTCAACGACCTCGGCCTCCCCTCCTCGCTCGTCAAGGCGCTCGCCCGTGAAGGCATCGTCGAGCCCACCCCGATCCAGCAGGCCGTCCTGCCGTCAGCGCTCGCCGGGCGCAACGTGCTCGGCCGCGCCCGCACCGGATCGGGCAAGACCCTGTCCTTCGGCCTGCCCGTTCTCGACCAGCTGGCCGGCGGCACCCGCCGTCCGAAGGCGCCGCGCGGCCTCATCCTGGTGCCCACCCGTGAGCTGGCCACCCAGGTCCAGCGCGCCCTGGCGCCGCTGGCGGCACCGCTGCACCTGCGCATCATGACCGTGCTCGGCGGCACCCCGATCAACAAGCAGATCCACCAGCTGCGCGACGGCGTCGACCTCGTGGTCGCCACCCCAGGTCGCCTCGCCGACCTCGTCGACCGCCGCGCGTGCACCCTCGACCACGTCGAGATCACGGTGCTCGACGAGGCCGACCACCTCTGCGACCTCGGCTTCTTCAAGCCGGTCGACGCCCTCGTGGCCATGACCCGCCAGGGCAGCCAGCGGCTGCTGCTGTCGGCCACCCTCGACGGCGACGTCGACCGTCTGGTGCGTCGTCACCTCCCGCAGCACGACCTGCACGAGATCGAGTCCGCGCAGGAGACCGAGATGCGCATGGACCACCACGTGCTCGTCAGCTCGCGCACCGAGAAGCTGGCGACCGCGGCGCGGCTGCTCGCCGACAACCCCCGCACCATCGTGTTCGCCCGTACCCGCCGCGGAGCCACGCGCCTCGCGCGTCAGCTCACCACGGCCGGCATCGAGGCGGTCGACCTGCACGGCGACCTCAACCAGGCCAAGCGCGAGCGCAACCTGGCCCGCTTCAGCAAGGGTGCGGCCGACGTCATCGTCGCGACCGACATCGCCGCCCGCGGCATCCACGTCGACGACGTGAAGCTGGTCGTCCACTACGACGTGCCGGCCGAGCACAAGGCGTACACGCACCGCTCCGGTCGTACCGCCCGCGCGGGTGAGGCAGGCACCGTCATCACGATGACCACGCGCGAGGACCTGCGCGACGTCGTCCAGCTGCAGGCCAAGGCCGGCGTCACCGCTCGCCAGCACGATGCCGCCACGGCACCGAAGCCGCTGACGCCCGAGGCGCTCGCCGCCAGCGGCATCCTGCCCGAGCGCACGTCGGGCGGAGCCGGACACCGTGCGGGTTCCGGATCCGGTCGTGGTGGCCAGGGCCGAGGCGGACAGAACCGTGGTGGTGGCCAGAGCCGGTCGCCGCGCGGCGGTGGCCAGGGCCGCCCCGCCGGCCAGGGTCGCTCTGCCGGCCAGGGTCGCCCCGGCGGCAACCGTCGCCGCAGCGGCGGTGGACAGGCCCGCTCGGCCTCCTGACGTCCGCGAGACCGGCCCCGGTCGTCTGCCTCACCGGCAGGCGGCCGGGGCCTCTCGCATCAGCGCCTCGGTACGACCACGTTGCGGTTGGTGGTCTTCTGACCAGCGGTCGTCGTGACCGTCTGCGCGGTGCTCTGCGTGGCGGCGTCCTGGAACCACCGGTCGCGGTAGCGCGCCTGGTCGTCGGGTGAGACCTCGACCTGCCAGCTGCCGGCCGGCAGGTCGATCGCACGCCACACGCCCTTGGTGGTGTAGGCGCGGGTGAACTCCGACGGATCGCCCACGCGGTGGATCAGCGCGATGCCCTCGACCAGCGCACCCTGGGCGTTGGTGACCCGGCCGATGATCTGCGCCGACCGGTCGACGAAGGTCCGACGGGGGACCGACGCCGACTGCGCGATGCCCACGGACACCGGCGTGACGTGCAGGCAGGACGGGTTGGCGTCACCCTCCGAGACCTTCTCGCGGCTGCCGTCGTGGCAGATGTCGAAGAAGTTGTGCGTCTTGTCGGTGTAGGTGAGGCGGTAGTCGCCACGCGGCAGCCCCTTCACCCGGAACGTGCCGTCGGACTGGACCGGCACGGTGGTGGGGTAGACGACCTGGTCGTCGGCCGCGGGTCCGCGGGTGGGAGCGTCGGCCTCGGCCACCTGGCCCTCCACGAGGACCTCGGCGTGGCTGGGCTGCGCACCGTTCGCGAACGCGACCCGACCGCTGATCGTCGACGCGCGGCGGGCGGTGATGTTCCGGGTGACGGTCGAGCCCGTGACCGGCTCGACGATCCGCCAGCCCGCGACCAGGTCGAGGTCGGGGTCGTCGTACCAGAGCTCGTAGCGGGCGTCCTTCACCACGGTCGCCGGTCGGAAGCTGAAGGCGCCCCGCGTGGTCGTGGTGGTGGTCGCGATGGTGGCGTAGCTGTCCCCGGAGTCCGGGTCGCGCAGCATCAGCCGGACCTTGACGCCGGGCTGCCACTCGCCGGCAGCGGCGATCGCACCCTTGACGATCGTCGTGGTCGCGGCCTCGGCCGGCGGTGCCGTGACCGAACCGGCCGCGACCAGGCCGCCGGCCAGGCTGAGGGTGGCGAGGAGGGCGACGAGGCGCCCTGCTCGGAGACGGATGTTCATGGTTCCTCCCGATGGTTGGTGGGTGACATCCACCAGATGCACGGTGGCCCCGGAAAGTTGTCCGCGGACGGCGAGGAGTCAGTCGCGGGGGCTCGTCCAGGCCTTCGACGGGTAGCCGGTGTCGAAGTGCATGTAGTCGGCGACGTCGATGTTCTGCCAGATCCAGCCCTCGTCCTCGAAGAGCCGGACGGTCGCGTCGTCGGCCAGGATCTTCCCGGGGGCCGGAGTCCGCTCGGCGTGGGTGGCGCGCGGTGACCAGCAGCGGCAGCGCAGGTCCATCCAGGGGTTGAGGTCGGGGTTGATGTCGATCGCGCGGCCGTTCGCGTGCGGCGACTGCAGCACCGGTGCGTTGATCTGGTCCGGGCGGCGGCAGTTGTACGCGGAGGTGTTGTTGGCCTGCAGGCTCTTCAACGTGTCACCGTCGAAGGCCTCGACCGGGTCCATGCGCTCGATCGGGAAGCCGCGCTCGTGCAGCGTGACGAAGATGCGGCCGAGGCTCCCGACGACGTCGCGGTTCGCCACCAGCACCCCTCGGCGGTCCATGCCCTCGAAGTCGACGTAGGTGACCTCCAGCTCGCGCAGGTCGTCGCGGTCGACGGGGCACCCGGGCCGCCAGGCACCGGTGCGGACCATCGCCGCCCACCGCGCGTCGGAGACCTCGCCGACCGTCGGCGCCGTGGGGGTCGGGGTCGGGGTCGGGGTCGGCGTCGGCGCGGTCTCGGTCTCCGCGGGCGCGCTCGTCGGCGTCGGCGTGCGCGTGGCCGGCGCGTCGTCCGCTCGGTCCGGCCCGGAGCAGCCGACCAGCACGGACGTCGCCAGCACGACGACGGTCAGGACGAGGACGGCCAGGACGCCGGGGGAGCGGTGCGAAGGTCGCGACACCCGACCACGGTAGTGCGGGATCGCCCCCGCCGGGGGTCGGTCCTCGCGCGGGAGCCGCGCGAGCGGTGGCTACGCTGCGGCCATGCTGACGGCGTCCACCCTGCGCGGCCGCATGGTCCTGCTCGGGCCGGCCTTCGTGGCAGCGGTCGCCTACGTCGACCCCGGCAACGTGGCCACCAACGTCACCGCCGGGGCCCAGTTCGGCTACACGCTGGTGTGGGTCGTGGTGCTCGCGAACGTGATGGCCGTGCTGGTGCAGTACCTCTCGGCGAAGCTGGGGCTGGTCACGCAGGCGTCGCTCGCCACCCACGTCGGGCAGCGGCTGCGTCGGGGTCCACGCCTGGCGTACTGGGTGCAGGCCGAGGCGATCGCGATCGCCACGGACCTCGCCGAGGTGGTGGGGGGCGCGATCGCGCTGTACCTGCTGTTCGACCTGCCGCTCGTGGTCGGCGCCGTGCTGACGGCAGGGGTCTCGTTGCTCGTGCTCAGGATCGGCGACGCCCGCGGGCAGGGTGCGCTCGAGCGCACGATCCTCGGGTTCCTCGCGATGATCGCCGTCGGGTTCGTGGCCGGCCTCGTCGTCAACCCACCGGCCGCGTCGGAGGTGGCCGGTGGCCTCGTGCCGACGTTCGCGGGCGCCGAGAGCGTGCTGCTCGCGTCGGGGATCATCGGCGCCACGGTGATGCCTCACGTCATCTACCTGCACTCGGGGCTCACGTCGGGCCGGCTCGGCGCACGGGGCCGCGAGGTGTCGGTGGCCGGGCTGCTGCGCGCCACGCGGACCGACGTCGTGCTCGCGCTGCTGCTCGCCGGTGTCCTCAACCTGTCGCTGCTGCTCGTCGCCGCGGCAGGCCTGCAGGGTCTGCCGGGCACCGACACCTTGACGGGGGTGCACGCGCTCGTCACGTCGGAGCTCGGGGCGGGGGTGGCGCTGCTGTTCGCAGTGGCCCTGCTCGGGTCCGGCCTCGCCTCGACGGCCGTGGGGGCGGCCGCGGGCGCGGAGGTCATGCAGGGTCTGCTCGGGATCCGTGTGCCGCTGCTGCTGCGGCGGGTGGTGACGGTGATCCCGGCCCTGGTCGTGCTCGTGCTCGGCATCGACCCGAGCCGTGCCCTGGTCGTGTCGCAGGTGGTGCTGTCGTTGGGCATTCCGTTCGCGCTCGTGCCCCTCGTGCGCCTCACCGCGAGCAGGTCCGTGATGGGCGAGCACGTGAACCGAGTGGCCACCACGGTGGCGGCGTGCGCCGTGGCGGCCGTCGTGATCGCGCTCAACCTCTCCCTCCTGGTGCTCACCTTCACGTGATCCGCTCTGCGACCCCCGGAGGCGTTCCCCGGCGGGGCAGCGCGGCCTCTGGCATCATCGCGAGTCATGTCTCTCCCGCTCGTCCCGCGCGTCCGCGTGCCCCGTGACCTCGCAGGGGCGGCGGTGAACCTGCGGGACAAGGCGCAGGGACGTCGCATCGCCGACCTGCGGCCGACCCCGCGCACGCTCATCAAGGTGACGGAGCACGCCAGCCTCTTCCGCTACGACCCGTACCCGGGCCTCGAGCAGCACGGCGAGCCGCTGCTGTTCGTCCCGCCCCTCGCGGCGCCGGCGCTGGCCTTCGACCTGCGCCGCGGGTGCAGCGTGGTGGAGTACTTCGTGCAGCAGGGACGTCCCGTGTACCTGGTCGACTACGGACCGGTCAGCTTCGAGCACCGCGAGCTCGGCATCGAGCACTGGGTGGACACGGTGATCCCGCAGGCGGTCCGCCACGTCCACGCCGACGCCGGCGACCGGCCGGTCCACATGGCGGGCTGGTCGCTGGGTGGGATCTTCACCATCTTCACGGCCGCGTCCGATCCGTCCCTGCCGCTGGCGTCGGCCACGGCGGTCGCCTCGCCCTTCGACCTGACCCAGGTGCCGCTGATCGCGATCACGCGTCCGGTCAACGCGGTCGCGAGCGGCCTGGTCAGTGCCGCGTACCGCACGCTCGGCGGGGTGCCGGCCCCTCTGACCCGTCTGGGGTTCCAGATCTCGGCGATCGACAAGTACCTGACGAAGCCGATCTCGATGCTCACGCATGCGGACGACCGCGACTTCCTCGCCCAGCTCGAGGCGGTGGACCGGTTCACCGACAACATGTACGCCTACCCGGGGCGCACGTTCGGGCAGCTGTACCACGTGGTGGTGCGCAGCAACGCGCTCGCGACCGGCGTCGTGGAGCTGGGCGGCCGCTCGATCGAGCTGGCCCGGATCGACGTTCCCGTCCTCGTGGTGGCCGGGCTGGGCGACACGCTCGCGCCGACCGGGGCCGTCAGCCACCTCGTGGACCTGCTCACGGGATCGCCCGACGTGCAGCTCGTCCAGGCGCCCGGGGGTCACCTGGGCGTGCTCACCGGACGAGCCGCGCGTCGGACGTCGTGGCCCGCCATGGAGGGCTTCTACGCCCGGCACGACACCGACTGACACCGCCCTCGGGTCGCGCCGCGTGGTCGGTCCCGGGGCGTAGGCTCGGAGCGTGCCCGAGATGCCCGAGGTCGACGCGCTCGTGGTCTTCCTGCGTGAACGAGCCGTGGGTGCCGTCCTGGCCGACGTCGAGCTGGCGTCGTTCGCCGTGCTCAAGACGTTCGACCCGCCCGTCTCGGCCCTCGCCGGGCTCCAGGTCACGGGTGTGCACCGGCACGGCAAGTTCGTCGACCTCGACGTCGACGGCCTGCACCTCGTGATCCACCTGGCCAAGGCGGGCTGGCTGCGCTGGTCCGACCACCTCACCGACAAGCGCCTCAAGATGGGTGCCGGCCCTCTCGCCGCGCGGGTCCGGCTCGACCACGGCGACGGACCCCACGTCGGCTTCGACGTCACGGAGGCCGGCACCCGCAAGGGCCTCGCGCTGTACGCGGTGCGCGACCCGCAGGACGTGCCAGGCATCGCGGCTCTGGGCCCCGACCCCCTCGCCGAGGGCTTCTCGGTGGCGCCCCTGCTCGAGGGCCGACGCATGCAGGTCAAGAGGTTCCTGCGCGACCAGAAGATCGTGGCCGGCATCGGCAACGCCTACAGCGACGAGATCCTGCACGCCGCGAAGCTGTCGCCGTTCGCGCTCGCCTCCGAGCTCGACGCCGAGGAGGTCGGTCGGCTCGACGCCGCGATCGCGTCGGTGCTCGCCGAGGCGATGGCCGAGGCGCACGGCAAGCCCGCCTCGGAGCTCAAGGACTCCAAGCGCTCCCGCATGCGCGTGCACGGCCGGGCCGGCGAGGTGTGCCCGGTCTGCGGGGACACGGTTGCCGAGGTCGTCTTTGCCGACTCCTCGCTGCAGTACTGCCCCACCTGCCAGACCGGGGGCAAGCCGCTCAAGGACCGGTCCACGAGCAAGTTCCTCAAGTAGGCGGGCTCTCCCGGTTCGGGCCCGTCCTGCGGCTGCGTCGGTCGAGTGGGCCTCGTCCTGCGGCTGCGTGGCTCGAGGTGGGCCTCGCCCTACGGCTGCGTCGGTCGGGGTGGCCCACTCCTGCGGCTGCGTCGCCGCGGCTGCGAGTCGGGTCGGTCTCCGAGAGGGCCTGGACCGGCGGACGGGTCCGGGCTCGGCCGGGCTCTCGGAGCGCGGCTCCGGGGACGCAGGATTCTGCGTTCGTGAGGGAGAGGGCGGAGGATGCTGCGTTCTCTACGGGATCCCGTCACCAACGCAGCATCGTTGGGGCTTCAGCGCGTGAAGGCAGAATCCTGCGTCCACCGGGGGCGTCTCGTG
>NZ_LMNK01000006.1:0-137208 GCF_001423335.1 Aeromicrobium sp. Leaf289
ATCCTTCGCCCCCTCACGCACGAACGCAGAACCTTGCGTCCCCCGAGCCACGCTCCGAGAGCCCACCCGACCCCGGACCCGTCCACCGGTCGAGGCCCTGTCGGAGCGCAGGTCGACGACGAACCACAGCGACGCAGCCGCAAGGCACGACCTACCCGGAGCGACGCAGCAGCAGGTCGAGACCGAGCCGAAGCGACGCAGCCGCAGGTCGAGACCCAGCCGGAGCAACGCAGCAGAAGGACGACGCGCCGACCCTTGCCTCTCCTGGGATCATGGACGCATGACGCTCCCCACCGGTCTGCCCACGCTCACGGCCGGCGCCCACGACGCCGAGGCCGGCGAGGCGTGCGTCATGGAGTACGTCTCCGTGCTGGCCGGCGAGCCGTGGAGCGACCGCCCGGAGTGCACCCACCCGCTGCTCGCGCACGAGGCGAGGGTCGCGAACGACCTCTCCAGCGACGCCGACCGCCACCGCCTGGTCCCGCTCGTCGGACGCCTCTTCGGCACGAGCGAGGACTCGGTTGAGCTGCGGACCCGCCTGCGGCTGGCCCAGGCCCGCCAGGTTCTGCGTCTCGTCGATCCCACGGCACGGGCCGGCGCCCAGGGCTACGCGGACCGCACGCTCGCGCTGCTCGACGCCCACGATGACGACCTCCACGACAGCACGGACGTCGAGCAGGTGGCCGCGGCCTGGGAGGTCGCGCGGACGACCCCGAGTCGCGAGGGCGACCTCGACGAGGACCACGCCGACCATCACCGCAACGCATCGCGGATCATGGCGTTCGCCGCGGCCCCCGACCTGACCGCACCCGAGGCGTGGTCCCTCGCGACGCTCGCCGTCGCGCACCGCGTGGCTGCCGGCGAGTGCCGCGCCGACTGCGCCGACGGCCATGCCCGTGCTCGTCGCATGGTCCGCGACCTCGGCGAGCTGATCGACGTCTACGACGAGGTCACCGGCCGCGTCCCCGACCCCGTCTCGCCACGCGACGCTCGCACCCTCGCCGCCCACCTGTGAGCCCTGGCTCACGACGACGATGACGTCCAGGGCGTGGGCCACCCTCGCGGTCGTGGTGCTGCTGGCAGGGTGCTCGGCGGGCGCTGACAGGGATGCGGCCGGTGGCGCCGACCCCCTCGCAGCGGGGTGCGACCTCGTCGAGGAGCACGTGGACCGCGACGTCGCACGGGACGACGTCGCAGCGATGCGCACGTTCGCCGACGCCCTCACGGCGGAGGCCGACACCCTGTCGACGTCCGACGCCGCCGAGCTCCGACCGCTGGCCCGTGCGGCTGCCGCAGTGGCGACGACCCCGACCGGCACCGAGGCCGCCGACGTGCACGCCGACTACCTGAGGACGCTGGCGGCCACGGCCGACGTGTGCGAGGCCGCGGGCTCCCCCGCGACCTAGTGCCGCTCGCCCCTCGGGCTGCGGTGGGTTCAGGCGCGGCGCGACGTCCAGGCGAGCAGGTCGTCGACCGGCCACGTGTTGACGATGCGATCGGTGGGCACGCCCAGAGCGGCGGCGCGGGCGCACCCGTGGTCCAGGAAGTCGAGCTGACCAGGGGCGTGCGCGTCGGAGTCGATGCTGAACAGGCAGCCCGCGTCGAGCGCCAGGGCCACCAGGTCGTCCGGTGGGTCCGCCCGTTCGGGACGGGCGTTGATCTCGACGGCCACGCCGTGCTCGGCGCACGCTGCGAAGACCCTCTTCGCGTCGAACCTGCTCTGCGGCCGCTTCCCCCGCGAGCCCTCCACGAGCCGGCCGGTGCAGTGGCCGAGCACGTCCGTGGCCGGGTGCCGCACCGCGCCGAGCATGCGCCGGGTCATCGCGATGCTGTCGGCCCGGAGGTCCGAGTGCACGCTGGCCACCACGACGTCGAGCCGGTCGAGCAGGGCGTCGTCCTGGTCCAGCGACCCGTCCTTGTGGATGTCGACCTCGATGCCCGAAAGGACCCTGACCCCGTCGACCTCGGCGTCCACCTCGGCGAGGAGCTCCAGCTGCGCCTCGAGCCGGTCGGCCGTCAGCCCGTTCGCGATCGTCAGGCGCGGCGAGTGGTCGGTGATCGCGAGGTACTCGTGCCCGAGCCGAGCCGCGGTTCGAGCCATCAGCTCGAGCGGTGAGCCCCCGTCGGACCAGTCGGTGTGGGCGTGCAGGTCGCCGCGCAACGTCGCCCGCACCTGCTCACCGCCCGGGACGAGCGGACCCTCCCCCTGCTCCCGCAGCTCGACGAGGTAGGCGGGCACCCTCCCCTGCAGCGCCTCGACGACGACACCGGCCGTCCGCTCACCGATGCCGTCGACCGTCCGCAACCGACCCGCGGAGGCCAGCTGCTCGACGTCGTCACGCGAGGCGAGCGTGCGGGCGGCCCTGCGGAAGGCCTCGACCCGGTAGGTCGACCCACGGGAACGCTCCAGCCAGAAGCCGATCTCGTCGAGCGCCGACACGGGGTCCATGACGCCATCGTGTCGCGGTCGCCGAGGCGCCGCCAGTGCACGGGTACGGTCCTCCCATGGTCCGCCGTCGCGTCGTCGTCCACGGTCGGGTGCAGGGGGTCTTCTTCCGCGCCTCGTGCGAGCAGGAGGCGGGCCGCCTCGGCCTGGCCGGCTGGGTCACCAACCGACCCGACGGCACGGTCGAGGCGGCCTTCGAGGGTGAGCCGGCCGCCGTCGACCGGATGGTCGCCTGGTGCCGTGGCGGGCCTCCGCGCGCGTCGGTGACCGAGGTGGTCGTCACCGACGAGGTCCCGCAGGGCGAGTCGGGCTTCAGGACCGTCTGACCCCGACCCGGCTCAGAAGCCGAGCTTGCGCAGCTGCTTGGGGTCGCGCTGCCAGTCCTTGGCCACCTTCACGTGCAGGTCGAGGTGCACCGGCGTGCCGAGGAGGCGCTCGATCTGGCCGCGGGAGGTCGTGCCGATCTCCTTGAGCCGCGCACCCTTGTGACCGATCACGATGCCCTTCTGGCTGTCGCGCTCGACGTACACGTTGACCCGCACGTCGAGCAACGGACGGTCGGCCGGACGGTCCTCGCGCGGGGTCATCTCGTCGACCACGACGGCGATGGAGTGCGGCAGCTCGTCGTGCACACCCTCCAGGGCGGCCTCGCGGACGATCTCGGCGACCAGCGTCGTCTCGGGCTCGTCGGTGAGCTGACCCTCGGGGTACAGGGCCGGGCCCTCGGGCAGCGTCGCCACCAGCAGGTCCGACAACAGGCCGACCTGGTCGCCGTTGACGGCCGAGACGGGCACGATCTCGCGCCACTCCAGACCAGCGGCACGACCGGCCTCCTGCACCGCCATCAGCTGCTCCCCGACCCGCTCGGGTGCCACCAGGTCGGTCTTGGTGACCACGGCCAGCACGGGCGCCCGCCGGATCCTGGCCAGCTCGGCGACGAGGAAGCGGTCCCCGGGGCCGATCTTCTGGTCGGCGGGGAAGCACATCGCGATCGTGTCGACCTCGGCCCAGGTGGTGCGGACGATGTCGTTGAGGCGTTGTCCCAGCGTGTTCCGCGGACGGTGCAGACCGGGCGTGTCGACCAGCACGAGCTGGGCGTCGGGGCGGTGCACGAGCCCACGGATGGCGTGCCGCGTGGTCTGCGGCTTGGACGACGTGATGGCGACCTTCTCACCCACCAGCGCGTTCGTGAGCGTGGACTTGCCGGCGTTGGGGCGACCGACGAAGCAGGCGAAGCCGGACCGGAAGCTCATGTGGTCGTCCTGTCGACGACCCGACCGGCCGGGTCGGCCAGGAGCACCGGCACCCCGTCGCCGGCGAGGTCGCGCACGGGCGCGACGTCGGGCAGGTCGTCGGCGACCACCAGGGCGGCCTCGAGGCCTCGCGCGCCCGACGACACCGCCATGGCCACGGCCAGCTCGAGCGCCCCGACCCGGACCGACGGGAGGTCGACCTGGGCGGCCGCGTAGGTGCGCCCGTCGAGGTCGCGCACGGCGGCCCCCGCGGGAGCCTGCGTGCGTGCTCGCGTGGCTCGTGCGAGGGTCACCAGCTTGGCGTCCTCCGGGGCGAGGGTCACCGGGTCGCTGTCGGGTCGGTCAGTCACGGGATCCTCCGTTGCTCGGCTCGGACACGGGCTCGGGCTCCAGGCGCGACACGTGCACGCGTCCGATGCGGTTGCGGCGTCCGCTGGGTGCCTCGGCCACGAGCTTCAGACCATCGATCTCGACCGTGCTGCCGGGGATCGGCACCTTGCCGAGGTGCTTGGCGACCAGGCCGCCGACCGAGTCGACGTCCTCGTCGTCGAGGTCGATGTCGAACAGCTCGCCCAGGTCGTCGACGTCGTAGCGTGCGCTCACCCGGTAGGACCCGTCCGACAACGCCTCGAGCTCGTCGGGCTCGGTGTCGTACTCGTCGGTGATCTCGCCGACGATCTCCTCGAGGATGTCCTCGATGGTGACCATGCCCGACGTGCCGCCGAACTCGTCGACGACGATCGCGACGTGGGTGCGCTGCGCCTGCATCTCCTTCAGGAGGTCGTCGGCCGGCTTGGTGTCGGGGACGAACAGGCACGGTCGCATGATCGAGTCGACCTTCTCGGTGGACTCGGCCACGTGGTTGTCGAAGACGCGCTTGGTGACGTCCTTCAGGTAGGCCATCCCCAGGACGTCGTCGAGGTTCTCGCCGATCACGGGCACCCTCGAGTACCCGCTGCGCAGGCTGAGGGACATGGCCTGGCGCAGCGTCTTGGAGTGCTCGATGAACACGAGGTCGGGGCGCGGCACCATCACCTCGCGCACGATCGTGTCTCCCAGCTCGAAGACCGACTGGATCATCTTGGACTCGTCGGACTCGATGACGCTGCTGGCCGCCGCCAGGTCGACCAGCTCGCGGACCTCGACCTCCGAGGCGAACGGGCCCTCGCGGAAGCCACGTCCGGGCGTCAGGGCGTTGCCGACGACGATCAGCAGGCGCGGAACCGGCCCCAGGAGGGCCGTGACGAGGCGCACGGGCCCGGCGGACGCGAGCGCGACCGACTCGCTGTGCTGACGCCCGAGAGTGCGGGGTCCGACGCCGATGAGGACGTAGGAGACGACGACCATGATCGCCACGGCCACGCCGATCTGCCACCACAGTCCGTCGACGTAGTCGTCGACCACGAGGGCGACCAGGACGATGGCCGCCGTCTCGCACACGACCCGCAGCAGCAGCACGGCGTTCAGGGCCGGGGCGGGGTCCTCGAGGATGCGGCTGAGCGCCGCCGCACCACCGCGACCCTCGTCGCCGAGCTCGGCCGCCCGTGCGCGCGAGAACGAGGACAGAGCGGCGTCGATGCTCGCGAACAGACCAGCGAGGATCGCCAGGACGATCGACGCGACGATCGCCACGGTCATCGGGGCGTGTCCTTCGGCTCGACGGCTCCGGACCCGGTGGCCAGGGAGCCCTCCTCGACGTCCGTGCCGGCAGCCGCTCGCTGCCACTCCAGGAGCAGACGCCCCTGGATGCCGAACATCTCGGCGTGCTCCTCGGCGGTGGCGTGGTCGTAGCCCAGCAGGTGGAGGATGCCGTGCACGGTGAGCAGCTCGATCTCGTCGGACGGATCGTGCCCGGCCGCCGGGGCCTGCTGCGCCGCCACCTGGGGGCAGAGCGCGATGTCGCCGAGGTAGCCCTCGGGCTCCTCCTCGGGCTCGCGGTCCTGCCGGCCCGGCGAGAGCTCGTCCATGGGGAAGGAGAGCACGTCGGTGGGGCCCTTCTTGCCCATCCACTGCTCGTTGAGCACGGCGATGGTGTCGGTGTCGACCAGGCGGACTGTCAGCTCGGTGGCCGGGTGCAGCCGCATGCGGCGCATGACGAACCGGCAGAGCCGGGTGAGGGCGACGACGTCGACGCCCTGCCCCGACTCATCGAGGACGTCGACGTTCATGGTCCACCTGCCCCGGGCCCGACGCCGACTCGAAGGCGTCGTAGGCGGCGACGATGCGACCGACCAGCTTGTGACGGACGACGTCCTGCGACGTGAGCGTGGAGAAGTGGATGTCCTTGACGTCGGCGAGGATGTCGCGCACGACGCGCAGACCGCTCTTCTGGCCCGACGGCAGGTCGACCTGGCTGACGTCGCCGGTGACGACGATCTGGGAGCCGAAGCCGAGCCGGGTGAGGAACATCTTCATCTGCTCGGGGGTGGTGTTCTGCGCCTCGTC
Organism: Aeromicrobium sp. Leaf289; assembly: GCF_001423335.1. NCBI lineage: Bacteria > Bacillati > Actinomycetota > Actinomycetes > Propionibacteriales > Nocardioidaceae > Aeromicrobium > Aeromicrobium sp. Leaf289. Next base: position 6,145 of record NZ_LMNK01000006.1, read on the forward strand.
GAGGATGATGAACGCGTCCTGCAGGGTGCGGCCGCGCATGTACGCCAGCGGCGCGATCTCGATGGTCCCGCTGGTGAGCAGCTTGGGGATCGTCTCGGGATCGAGCATGTCGTGCAGCGCGTCGTAGAGCGGACGCAGGTACGGATCGATCTTCTCGCTGAGCGTGCCGGGCAGGTATCCCAGCCGCTCCCCCGCCTCGACCGCGGGCCGCGTGAGGATGATGCGGGTGATCTCCTTGGCCTGCAGCGCCTGCACGGCCTTGGCCATGGCGAGGTAGGTCTTGCCGGTGCCGGCCGGGCCGATGCCGAAGACGATCGTGTGCTTGTCGATCGCGTCGACGTACTTCTTCTGGTTGAGCGTCTTGGGCCGGATGGTGCGGCCACGGTTGCTCAGGATGTTCAGGCTGAGCACCTCGGCCGGGCGCTCCTGCGTCTCGGTGCGGAGCATCGAGATGCTGCGCTCGACCGTCTCGGCCGTGAGGCCCTGGCCGGTGCGCACGATGGCGACGAGCTCGTCGAGCAGCCGCTCCACGAGGGCCACCTCGCCGGGCTCGCCGGTGACGGTCACGACGTTGCCGCGCGCGTGCACGGTGGCGTCGAAGGCGTCCTCGACGATGCGCAGGAACGCGTCGGCCGGACCGTAGAGGGCGACGGTGTCGATGCTGGTCGGGACGGTGAAGGTGTGGGGTCGCTGGTCCCCGGGCAAGTCAGAAGTCATGTCTGTCCACCATCGTACGGGGGGCAGGCGACACGCGCGCAACCCACGACCGGCGTCGCGGGCTCGTCCCGTGGCCGACGAGGACCCGGAACCCGGGGACGTCAGCCTGGGGGCCAGCCCAGCGCACGCCCGGCGAGGACGTGACCGTGGCAGTGGAAGACGGTCTGGTGGGCGTCGGCGCCGGTGTTGAACACGAGTCGGTAGGAGCCGCCCGCCTCCTGCGCCACGCGACGCGCGAGCCGCAGCAGCCCGACCGCCGCCTCCGGCTCGGCCTCGGCGAGGCTGCCGACGTCGGGCTGGTGGACCCGCGGGATCACCAGCACGTGGGTGGGCGCCTGCGGGCTGATGTCGCGGAACGCGAGCGCGTGCTCGTCCTCGGCCACCACGTCGGCGGGAACCCGACCGGCGACGATCGCGCAGAACAGGCAGTCGTCTTGGCTCATGGTCCCTTCCTACCGCACCTCAGCGGAAGGCGTCCTTGATGCGCCCGAACATGCCGTGCCGGTGCGTCGAGCCCATCTGTGCCTCGGGACGGTCCTCGCCGCGCAGCTCGGCCAGCTGCTTGAGCAGCTCGCGCTGCTCGTCGTCGAGCCGGTCCGGGGTCTCGACGACCATCTCGACCACGAGGTCGCCGCGACCGGGGCCGCGCAGCCGCGGCACGCCCTGGCCACGCAGCGTCAGGGTCTCGCCGGACTGCGTTCCGGCCGGCACCTCCAGGCCCACGGTGTCGGGCCCGTCCTGGTCGGCCAGGTCGGCCTCGAGCGTCGGCAGGTCGACGTGCGTGCCGAGGGCCGCAGCGGTCATCGGCAGGGTGACCTGGCAGCGCAGCTGGTCGCCCTTGCGGGTGAAGACGGGGTGACGGGCCACCTCGACCTCGATGTAGAGGTCGCCGGGGGGTCCTCCGCCGGGGCCGACCTCGCCCTCGCCGGCCAGCTGGATGCGGGTGCCCTGGTCGACGCCGGCAGGGATCGAGACGGTCAGCGAGCGACGCGACCTGACCCGGCCGTCGCCGTTGCACTCGTGGCACGGGTCGGGGATGACCGAGCCGAAGCCGTGGCAGGTCGGGCACGGGCGGGCGGTCCGGACGCTGCCCAGCGGCGTGCGCTGCACGTGCTGCACCTCGCCGTGCCCGTGGCACGTGCCGCAGGTGACGGCCTCGGAGTCGTCCTCGGCCCCGCTGCCGTCGCAGCGCGTGCACACGACCGCCGTGTCGACCTTGATGTCGTGGGTGACGCCGAACGCGGCCTCCGCGAGGTCGACCTGCAGGCGCAGCAGGGCGTCCTGCCCGCGCTGGACGCGCGATCGCGGCCCGCGGGTGTTGCCCCCGCCGCCGAAGAACGCGTCCATGATGTCGTCGAAGCTGAAGCCGCCGCCGGCGAAGCCGCCCGCGCCGCCCCCGCCGCCGAGCGGGTTGCCGCCGCGGTCGTAGACCGACTTCTTCTGCGGGTCGGAGAGCACCTCGTAGGCGGTGGTGACCTCCTTGAAGCGGTCGGCCGCGTCGGGTGCGTCGTTCACGTCGGGGTGCAGCTGGCGCGCGAGCCGGCGGTACGCCTTCTTGAGCTCCTCGGGCGTCGCCGACCGGGACACGCCCAGCAGCTCGTAGTAGTCCTGTGCCATTGGTCCTCGTCCTGTTCAGCCGTCCGCCAGCTGTCGCCCGACGTAGCGGGCGACCGCGCCGACGGCGGCCATGGTTCCTGGATAGTCCATGCGGGTGGGTCCGAGCGTGCCCAACGTGGCGAGCGCCTGCTCGGGGGTGCCGTACGCCGAGGAGACGACGGCGGTGCCCGCCAGTCCCTCACTACCGGTCTCGAGGCCGATGCGCACGGTGGGGTCGGTGGTCGCCTCGCCGAGGAGCTTCAGGAGCACGACCTGCTCCTCGAGCGCCTCGAGGACGGGGCGGATCGAGGAGTCGAAGTCGCGGCCGAAGCGCGCCAGGTTGGCGGTGCCGCCGACGGCGATGCGCTCGTCGGACCGCTCGTCGGAGAACACGTGCGTGAGCGTGGTGACCACCGACGTGACGAGAGGCCGGTCGGTCTCGGCGAACGTGCCGATCACCTCGGCCAGGCGCAGCGACGCCTCGGGCAGCCGCTGCCCGATGGTGGCGGTCATGATGCGTGAGCGCACGTCGGACAGCAGCACGTCGCCCGGCGTGGACTCGAGCTCGACGACGCGCTGCTCCACCCGGCCGCTGCTGGTGATCACCACGAGCAGCACGCGTGCGTGCTCGAGCGCGACGACCTCGACGTGGCGCACGGTGGAGCGGGTCAGCGACGGGTACTGCACGATCGCGACCTGGTTGGTCAGCTGGGCCAGCACCTTGACGCTGCGCTGCACGACGTCGTCGACGTCGACCGCTCCCCCGAGGAAGGTCTCGATGGCGCGTCGCTCGGGCGTCGAGAGCGCCTTCACCTGGGACAGCCGGTCGACGAACAGCCGGTAGCCCTTGTCGGTGGGCACCCGGCCCGCGCTCGTGTGCGGCTGCGCGATGTAGCCCTCGTCCTCCAGGGCCGCCATGTCGTTGCGGATGGTCGCCGGCGAGACACCGAGCTGGTGCCGCTCCACGAGCGCCCGGGAGCCCACGGGCTCCTGGGTCTCGACGTAGTCCTCGACGATGGCGCGCAGCACCTCGAGGCGACGGTCGTCAGAGGCGAGTCTTCGGTCCTCCGGCACGGCGGTCTCCTCTCTGCTGATCGGGCCTGCTGGGTCGCGACGGCCCCGGGGCGCGCAGACGGGGCACGACGACGCGGCGTGGCGCTTTGGCACTCACCCAGGGCAAGTGCCAGTCTAACGAGGTGGGAGCAATCGGGAGCGAGGGAGAGGTCGTCTCGGTCACGGGCACCACGCGTACCCTCACCTACCGACCTCGTCGGGTCACCCTCTCCGACGGCACCTTCCTCATGCACGAGTCGCGCGGCGGCACCCTCAGCTCGGTCTGGGCCGCCGACCTCGGCGACCTGTTCGTCGAGGTGGTGCACCTGGGCCACGGCCCCCTGGGCGGCGAGCTGGTGCTGGTCGTCCCCGACGGCGACGTGGTCGCGCTCGGCGACCTCGTCCCCCCGCTCGACACGGTCCCGTCGACCGTCACGCCCAGCTGGCCGGCCGCCGTGGACCTCGCCGTCGGGCTCACCCGCCCGTCGACCCGCATCCTCACCAGCAGCGGACCCATCGCCCGCGAGGACCTGGAGGACTTCCACCAGACGCTGCTCGGGGTGCTGCATGGCTGAGGCCAGGCACCCGGGGCGCTACGGCCAGGACGTGCTGGCCGGCGACTGGAAGGCTCCCCCGCGCGGTCGCTCCACCGAGGCCCCTGCCGACCTCGGCATCGTGGTCGAGGAGGTCACCTCGGGGTGGGTCGGCGAGGTCGTCCGCGTGGAGCGCGACCTCGGCATGGTGATGCTGGAGGACCGCCACCTGCGTCGCAAGTCGTTCCCGCTCGGACCGGGCTTCCTCCTGGAGGGCCGGCCGGTCGTGCTCGTCGCTCCGGTCGCGGCGGCACCGAAGGCCGCGGCCCGCACCGCGTCCGGGTCGCGTGCGGTCGCCGGACAGCGTGCACGGGTCGCCCTGCCCAGCCGGATCCTCGTCGAGGGCAAGCACGACGCCGAGCTCGTCGAGAAGGTGTGGGGCGACGACCTGCGGGTGGAGGGCGTGGCCGTGGAGATGCTGCACGGCGTCGACGACCTCGTCGGGGTCGTCGACGACTTCGACCCCGGTCCCCACCGTCGCCTCGGCATCCTCGTCGACCACCTCGTCCCGGGGTCCAAGGAGTCGCGCATCGCTGCGAGGCTCTCGGACCGCGACCACGTGCTCGTCGTCGGGCACCCCTACGTCGACGTGTGGCAGGCCGTGAAGCCGGGTCGTCTCGGCGTGGACGCCTGGCCCGTGGTCCCGCGCAGCATCGAGTGGAAGCGTGGGATCTGCGCGGCCTTCGGCTGGCCGCACGCCGAGCAGGCCGACATCGCTCGCGCGTGGCAGCACATCCTCTCGCGCGTCCGGTCGTGGACCGACCTGGAGCCGGAGTTCCTGGGCCGGGTCGAGGAGCTCATCGACTTCGTCACCGCTCCCTGAGCGGCACGGCGTCTCGCGAGGCCCACCGACGAGGACCGTCAGCCCGGCCCGACCACCGGCCCGAGCACCGGGGCGACCACGTCGTCGAGCCAGTCCGCTCGTGGCACGGCGACGCCCCGGGTGGTTCCGTCGTCCCGCACCTCCAGGTCGGCCACGCCGAGCAGCACGTCCGTGCCCCTGGTGCCTGAGGCGTTGTGGGCGTACAGGTAGGCGCGCAGCTCGCCGCGCACCTGGACGGTGCGTCGCCACGAGAACCGGAAGTAGGCGGAGGAGAACGTGAAGGTCTCCGCCGGCGCCCGGTCCAGCGGCGCCCCCAGCGCGACCGTGTAGGCGACCGGACGCCCCCACCGGTCGGGCTCGCTCGCCGCACCGCGCACCGCCACCATGCCGTCCGTCGCCTCGAGCGACTCCAGGACGCCCGACGGCGACCCGTCCGACGTGGGGTAGCGGATGAAGCCGGACGGCCACCCCGAGCCTCGTCGCACGGTGCGCCACATGAAGGTCCGGTTCATGTTGTCCTCGGAGACGACGATGGAACCGTCCGCGCGGACCCGCTCCACGACGGCGACGTGCCCCTTCTTGCCGGCCAGTCCTCGGTCGGCCTTCCACCAGGCCACGTCGCCACGGCGTGGTGCCGAAGCGCTCACCCGCAGTCCGGCGGCCCGAGCGGCCGCGCCCCACGTGAGGGCGGCGTCGGTGCCGGGCGGTCGCGCGACCAGTCGGTTCCTGGTGAGTCGGTACGCGACGTAGTTCGTGCAGCTGCGACCGGGCGTCATGTTCCAGTACGACCGCGACCGGACCGACGCGTAGCCGCCGTGGGTGTACCCCTTGGCGGCGCACTGCTTGTATCCCGTGCACAGCACGGTGCGTGGCGCCGCGTCCGCAGACGTCGGCACACTGATGATGGCCATGCCGACCAGCATGCTGATCAGAGCTGGCCAATGCGCGATGCGCATTGCTCCCTCGCCAACTCCCCCGAGTCGTTTCTTGCTCCCAGGAGCACCGTAGGACCGTGCCTTTGGTCACGCCATCCGAATGACGAAAGTCCCTTGGACTGGGGCGGGCGTCCTAGTCCGTGAGGTCCCGGACCACGGCGTCGGCGAGCAGGCGGCCCTCCAGGGTGAGCACGAGACGCTCGTCCACGACGTCGAGCAGACCGCGCGCGGCGAGCACCGGCACCTGCGCCCGTACCGAGGGGTCGAGCGCCGCCACGGGCAGACCGGACCTCAGCCGGATCTCCAGCATGATCCGCTCGAGAGCGGCCGTGGGGGCGTCGATGTCCTCACCGTCGGCCTCGACCGGGTCGCCCGCAGCCAATCGCTGCGCGTAGGCGGCAGGATGCTTGACGTTCCACCAGCGCCGTCGGTCGACGTAGGAGTGCGCGCCCGGACCGACGCCCCACCACTCGGCGCCGTGCCAGTACAGCAGGTTGTGGCGGCACTGTGCGGCCTCGTCGCGGGCCCAGTTCGACAGCTCGTACCAACCCAGGCCCGCCGCGGTGAGGGTCGCGTCGGCGAGCAGGTACTTGTCGGCGGTCTCGTCGTCGTCGGGCATGACCACCTCGCCGCGCCGGACCTTGCGCGCGAAGGCCGTCCCGTCCTCCACGATGAGCGCGTAGGCGCTGACGTGGTCGGGCTCGAGGGAGACCGCCTGGTCCAGGCTGGTCCGCCAGTCGTCCATCGACTCACCCGGGGTGCCGTAGATGAGGTCGAGGCTCACCTGCTCGAACCCGGCCTCCCGGGCCCAGCGCACCGCGTCGGGGACGCGGGCGGGGTCGTGCGTCCGGTCCAGCGTGGCGAGCACGTGCGGCACGGCGGACTGCACCCCGAAGGAGATGCGGGTGAAGCCGCCCTCGCGCAGGCGTGCCAGCGACGCCGGCGTGACGCTGTCTGGGTTGGCCTCCGTGGTCACCTCGGCACCCGGGCGCAGCCCGAGGTGCTCGTCGATCGACCGGAGCACGCCGACGAGGTCGTCGGCGGGGAGCTGGGTGGGGGTGCCTCCCCCGAAGAAGACCGTCTCGACCGGCCGGGGCCCGACGGCCTCGGCCATGCGCCGCACCTCCTGCAGCGCCGAGGAGGCGTACGTCGCGCGGGTGGCACCCTCGCCGAGCTCGTCGGCGGTGTAGGTGTTGAAGTCGCAGTAGCCGCAGCGAACCGAGCAGAACGGGACGTGGACGTACACACCGAATCCGGCTGCCGTCGCGGGCACGCCGAACGGCCCGCCCCCGGTGTCGGGAGCGGGCCGTTCGGTCGAGGTCATGGACTAAGCGTAGAAGCCGTCCAGGATGTGCTTGTAGTTCGACTCCACCACGTTGCGCTTGACCTTCATGCTCGGCGTGATCTCGCCGGACTCGATCGACAGGTCGTGGTCCAGGATGGCGAACTTCTTGATCGTCTCCCAGCGGTTGATCTTGGAGTTGAGCTCGTCGATCTGACCGGAGATCACCTCGTGCATCTGCGGCGAGGAGACGACCTCGGAGTAGGACTTGCCCTCCATGCCGTGCGCCGTGGCCCACTCGGCGACCGCGTCGGGATCGAGCGTGATGAGCGCGGAGCAGAAGTTGCGCTCGTTGCCGTGCACCACGATCTGGCTGGTCAGCGAGCTGATGCCCTTGAAGATGCCCTCGATGTGCGGCGGAGCCACGTACTTGCCGCCGGAGGTCTTGAAGAGCTCCTTCTTGCGGCCCGTGATGTAGAGGAAGCCGTCCTCGTCGAGACGGCCCTCGTCGCCGGTGTGCAGCCACCCGTCCTCGGTGAGCGACGAGGCGCTCTCGGAGTCGAGGTTGTGGTAGCCCTGCATGACGTGCGGGCCCTTGACGAGGACCTCGCCGTCCTCGGCGATGCGGATCTCGCTGCCGGGCATCGGGATGCCGACCGAGCCGAGCTTGAAGTCGGTCGGGTGGTTGACCGTGGCGCCGGCGGAGTTCTCGGTGAGCCCGTAGCCCTCGAGGATGAGGACGCCGGCGGCGTGGAACCACTCGGCGATGTCGGGCGAGAGCGCCGCGGCACCGGAGATGAAGAACCGCACGCGGCCGCCGAAGCGGTCGCGCACCTTCGAGAACACGAGCTTGTCGGCCACACCGTGCTTGGCCTTGAGGACCGGCGAGATCGGCTTGCCGGCGCGCACCGCGCGCGAGTGCTCGATGCCCACCTTCTCGGCCCACTTGAAGATCTTGAGCTTCGCGCCGCCCTCGGCCTCGGTCATGCCGACGATGCGGCCGTAGGCCTTCTCGAAGATGCGGGGCGCCGCACCCATGAACGTCGGCTTGACGATCGCCAGGTTGTCGACGATCTTCGGCACGCGCCCGTCGATGGCCGTGGCGAAGCCGATCTGCAGCTGGGTCGAGAGGAGCACCTTGCCGAAGGAGTGCGCCATCGGCAGCCAGAGGAACTGCAGGTCGTCGGCGGTCAGGTAGCCGCCTGCGGCGATGCACGCGCCCTCGTAGGTCCAGCCGTCGTGCAGGAGACGCACGCCCTTCGGACGGCCGGTCGTGCCGGACGTGTAGATGAGCGTCGCGAGCGACTGCGGCGTGATGGCCGCGACCCGGTCCTTGACGGCGTCCGGGTTGGCGGCGAGGTGGTCGCGGCCGAGCTGCTCGAGGTCGTCGAAGCCGATGACCCAGTCGCCGTCGGGCGTGCCGTCGTAGACGACGACCTTCGTGACGGAGGGGAGCTCGGAGTGCTTCTCGCGCAGCTTGGCGACCTGCTCGTCGTCCTCGGCGAAGACGATGCGGCTGTCGGAGTCGGCCAGGATGTAGGCGACGTCGCTGGCCATCGTGGTCGGGTACACGGTGGTGGTGGCGGCACCGGCAGCCAGCACGGCGAGGTCGGAGAAGATCCACTCCACACGGGTGCCGGACGCGATGGCCACGCGCTCCTCCGGGCCGATGCCGAGTGCCAGCAGGCCGGCCGCGAGCGCCGTCACCTGCTCGCCGGTCTGGGCCCAGGTCAGCGAGTGCCAGACCTCGTTCTCGTCGGGGTAGCGGTAGGCCTCCCGGTTCGGGGTCTGCTCCACACGGTCGTAGAACATGCGGGCCACGTTGGGCGCACGGTCCTCGACGATCTTGAGCTGCTCGGGGGTGGCGGTCACAGGCATGGATGTCCTCACACGACGTTCCGGGGGAATGTGGTGCCGCTCACCCTAACCTACTGGTCGGTCGCTTCTCGGGGCACCGGACGAGTGGTTGCGCACCTCATCGATCTGCCGCGCGATCTTGGCCGAGACCCTCGGTTCGGCCTGGAACGACGGCAGTCTCGCCCGATCCGTCGTGAGGGCACGGAAGGCCGCCCCGACGGTGAGGTCGTGGTCGCGACGTTCGACGACCCGCACCGGGTCGCCCGCCTGGACGACGCCCTCCTGCACGACCCTGAGGTACGCACCGACGACCCCGTGCTCGGCGAAGCGCCTCACCCAACGAGGCTCGTCGACGAACCCCTGGAAGACCGCACAGGGGATGCGCACGTCGCACACCTCGAGGAGCGTCGAGCCGACCGCCCACCGCTCCCCCAGCCGCGCGTCCTGCACGTCGAGCCCGCGCGTGGTGAGGTTCTCGCCGAACTGTCCGGCCACGAACGTGCGACCGGCCAGATCGGACCAGCGCTCGAGGTCCTCGGCGGCGTAGGCGTAGACCGCCTGGTCCGGACCGCCGTGGTGCTTGGTGTCGGCGATCTCGTCACCCTCGAGGCCGAGGCGGTGGACCTGGACCGGTCCGGCGACGGGACGCTTGTCGATCCCCGACCGCCCGAGCTTCCCCCACGGGACGTCGACGACCCGGCCCACGTTGACCGACAGGAGGTGCGCTGCCACGGGAGGGAGGCTAGCGGCAGAGCGGGCCAGGCGACGAACCCTGCCGGACCCGAGCAGGGATGGGATCGTGGGTCCATGGCAGAGCGGACCGACGTGGTGGTGGTGGGAGCAGGGCTTGCCGGGCTGGCGTGCGCGACGCGGCTGCAGCGCATGGGCATCGATGCACGTCTGCTGGAGGCCGCGGACGACGTGGGCGGCCGCGTGCGCACCGACGTCGTCGACGGCCACCTCTGCGACGTCGGCTTCCAGCTGCTCAACCCGGCCTACCCTGCTCTGCGCGACCTGGTCGACCTCGAGGCGCTGGACCTGAAGCCGTTCGCAGCCGGGGTGCGAGTACGCCGCGGAGCCTCGGTGGCGACCATCGGCGACCCGCGTCGCGAGCCCGGCCTCCTCGCCTCCACCCTGCGCAGTGGTCTGCTGCGTCCGCGAGAGCTGGCGGCCCTCGCGCGCTGGGCGGCCCCGATCCTGGGCGGCGAGAAGCGCATCATGAGCCGGGCCGACGACACCCTGGCGGAGTCCCTCGACTTCGCCGGGGTGCGCGGACCTCTGCGCCGACAGGTGCTGGAGCCCTTCCTGGCCGGTGTCCTGGCCGACGACACCGGCGCCACCTCGTCCCGGTACGCACGGCTGCTGGTCCGGTGGTTCCTGCTCGGCACCCCCGCCGTTCCGGGCGACGGCATGCGCGCCCTGCCCGCCCAGCTCGCCGCCGGACTGCAACGTCCGGCCGAGACGGGCGTGCGGGTGGTGGGCGTCGACCGCAGCCCGCAGGGCACCACGGTCCGCACGGGGTCCGGGTCCATCGAGGCCCGCGCCGCCGTCGTCGCCACCGACGTCCACGACGCGGCCGGTCTGGAAGCGGTGCCCGAGGTACCTCCCGTGGGCGGGCTCGTGACGTGGTGGTTCAGTGCGCCCACCGGCATGCCCCAGGACCGTCTGCTGGTCGTCGACGGCGACCGCGGGCCCGTGGTCAACACGGCCGTCGTCTCGGCGGCCGCTCCCGGCTACGCCCCGCCGGGGCGCGACCTGGTGCAGGTGACCGCGCTCGCCGGGGCCGGTCTCTCCGACGCAGCGGCGCTGACGCAGGCGGCCCGCCTGTGGCGCACCGACGTCGGCGCGTGGGACCTGCTGGTGCGCCACGACGTCGGCCGGGCGCTGCCGAGGGCCCTCGCGCCCCTGCAGCTGCGGCGACCCGCCGACGTCGGCGGCGGCGTCTTCGTCTGCGGCGACCACCGCGAGACACCCTCCATCCAAGGGGCGCTGACCTCGGGCACGCGAGCCGCCGACGAGGTGGCCGCGGCCCTCGGCGCGCGCTGATCCGAAGGGAGCGGCGGACTACTTCGGGGTGGAGTCACCGGTGGAGAGGGCGGCGATGAACGCCTCCTGGGGGACCTCGACGCGGCCGATGTTCTTCATCCGCTTCTTGCCCTCCTTCTGCTTCTCCAGCAGCTTGCGCTTGCGGCTGATGTCGCCGCCGTAGCACTTGGCGAGCACGTCCTTGCGCATGGCGCGGATGTTCTCGCGGGCGATGATGCGGGCGCCGATCGCGGCCTGGATGGGCACCTCGAACTGCTGGCGCGGGATGAGCTCCTTGAGCTTGCCGGCCAGCATCACGCCGTACGCGTAGGCGGAGTCGCGGTGGACGATCGCGCTGAAGGCGTCGACGATCTCGCCCTGCAGCATGATGTCGACCTTCACGAGGTCGGCCTTCTGCTCGCCGGACACCTCGTAGTTCAGCGACGCGTAGCCCTTCGTGCGGCTCTTGAGGGCGTCGAAGAAGTCGAACATGATCTCGCCCATGGGCAGCGTGTAGCGGATCTCCACGCGGTCCTCGGACAGGTAGTCCATGCCGCCGAGCTGGCCGCGACGGGCCTGGCACAGCTCCATGATGACGCCGATGTACTCGCTCGGCGCCAGGATCGTGGCCGAGACCACCGGCTCGTGCACCGACGCGATCTTGCCGTCCGCCGGGTACTCGCTCGGGTTGGTCACCACGATCTCGCGACCGTCCTCCATCACCACGCGGTAGACGACGTTGGGGGCCGTCGAGATCAGGTCGAGGTCGAACTCGCGCTCCAGGCGCTCGCGGACGATCTCCAGGTGCAGCAGGCCGAGGAAGCCGATGCGGAACCCGAAGCCGAGCGCACCCGAGGACTCCGGCTCGTACACGAGCGCGGCGTCGTTGAGCTGCAGCTTCTCGAGGGCCTCGCGCAACGTCGAGAAGTCGTCGCCGTCGATCGGGTACAGACCCGAGAAGACCATGGGGTTCGGGTGTGCGTAGCCACCGAGGGGCTCCTCGGCACCGTGGGTGTTCGACGTCACGGTGTCGCCCACCCGCGACTGCCGGACCTCCTTCACGCCCGTGATGAGGTAGCCGACCTCGCCGACGCCGAGGTGGTCGGCCTTCACGGCCTCGGGGCTGATGACGCCCACCTCGAGCATCTCGTGCACCGCGCCGGTGGACATCATCTTGATCTTGTCGCGGTGGCTGAGCTTGCCGTCGACCACGCGGACGTAGGTGATGACGCCGCGGTACGTGTCGTAGACGGAGTCGAAGATCAGGGCACGCGGGGGGCCGTCGGCGTCACCGACGGGCGGCGGCACCTCGTCGACGATGAGGTTGAGGAGGGCCTCGACGCCCTGCCCGGTCTTGGCCGAGACCCGGAGCACGTCGTCGGGGTCGCCGCCGATGATGCCGGCGATCTCCTCGGCGTACTTCTCCGGCTGCGCGCCGGGCAGGTCGATCTTGTTGAGGACCGGGATGATGTGCAGGTCGGCGTCCATGGCCAGGTAGAGGTTCGCCAGCGTCTGCGCCTCGATGCCCTGGGCGGCGTCGACCAGGAGGATCGCACCCTCGCAGGCCTCCAACGAGCGGCTGACCTCGTAGGTGAAGTCCACGTGGCCCGGCGTGTCGATCATGTTCAGCACGTAGTGACGACCGGCGTCGTCACCGTCGGACTTGGTGAACGGCATGCGCACGGCCTGGCTCTTGATCGTGATGCCGCGCTCGCGCTCGATGTCCATGCGGTCGAGGTACTGGGCGCGCGCTGCCCGCTCGTCGACGACCCCCGTGATCTGCAGCATGCGGTCGGCCAGGGTCGACTTGCCGTGGTCGATGTGCGCGATGATGCAGAAGTTGCGCAGGAGGGCCGGGTCGGTCGATCCCGGCTTGGGCGCCGTGCCCGGCGTCGTGGAGCTCGTCATGATGGGTCCATCCTCCCATCTGCGGCCAGACCGCCGACCACACCCGTCGGAGCGGCCGCCCGGCTCGGTCGACCGAGGCGGCTCACGTCCAGAGGTAGGCGATCGCGACGTTCACGACGATGAGCGCGGCGACGACGTGTGCGACGGGGTTCGGCGACGGCCGCCGGCGCGTGCCGTGGGCCAGGCCGACGGCGACGAGGGCGACCAGGAGCTTCACGCCGACCTTGGCGTTGTTCGGGTCGGCGACGGCGTCGCTGGCCGAGGCGATGCCGGTGAGGGCGATGCCGAGGACGAACGCAGCGCCGACGCCGTGGGCGATCCAGGGCGTGATCTGCGGCCGACGGGCGACCGACGCGTAGCTGACGAGGGCCACGACCCAGCTGATGATGTGGAGCACCACGAGCACGTTGTAGAGCGTCTGCATGACTCGGATCGTAAGGGTTCGCGGTCGCTCGGTCGTCGGAGTGCGCCCCCTCGGCACGAGCACGCACGGGCGATTTGGGTGCGGCTGCCCGACGCTGGTAGTGTGAGCGGTCGCGTGCCTACCGGTGCGCCCTCACACTTGCACCACGCCCTTCACGTACGAGAGAACAGGTCAGCCACGTGGCGAACATCAAGTCGCAGATCAAGCGGAACCGTCAGAACGAGGCCGCTCGCGAGCGCAACAAGTCGGTCCGCTCCGCCCTCAAGACGGCCGTGCGCCGCTTCCACGCTGCGGTCGAGTCCGGCGACGCCGAGCAGGCCAAGGTCCTCGCCGCCGACGCCGGCAAGAAGCTCGACAAGGCCGCCAGCAAGGGTGTCATCCACAAGAACCAGGCGGCGAACCGCAAGTCGTCGATCGCCAAGAAGGCCGCGTCGCTCTGACGTAGCCCCACAGCTCGCACGAAGGCCCCCGGTCACCCGGGGGCCTTCGTCGTTCCTGCGGCACCTCGACCCTGCGGATGCCGGCCGTCAGAGGTGGGCCTGGCACCCGTCAACGTCCTCGAGAGGTGTCACACCGACCGCTGGCCAGGTCGTTCGGTGCGTCACCTGCCTCTGACCCGCCGGCCCGACCCACCGACCGCCCCCGGGTCAGCGGCGACGCGACGCGGCGACCTGCAGCACCATGCGCTCGACCGCGTACGCGGGCTCGGCCGCGCCACCCTTGACGTCGAGGTCGGCCTGGGCGACCGCGTCGAGAGCCCGGGCCAGGCCGGCCGGGTCCCACCCCTGCAGCTGGCGGCGGAGCACGCGGATCTTGAACGGGGGCGCGCCGACGTGGCGGGCGAGCTCTCCCTCGCCCAGACGCGGCGGGGCGTCGGCGAGGCGGGCGAGCTGGCGGAGCCCGGTGGCGAGCGCACTGGTGACCAGCACCGGGGCGACCTTGGCGGTCTCGGCCCACCGCGCCTGCTCGAGCGCCACGTTGATGCGTCCGTCGATGGCGGCGTCGGCGATCTCGTAGCCGCGGACGTCGGCCCGACCGCCGAAGTAGCGCCGCACGACCTCGACGGTGACCTCGGTGCCGGAGTCGAGCGTGGCGGCGAGCTGGTCGGCCGCGCCGGCCAGGGCGCGCAGGTCCTGCCCGACGGCCGCGACGAGGAGCGTGGCCGCCTCCTCGTCGATGCGGGTGCCCAGCTCGCGCAGCTCGGTGGCCACCCAGCGGGCGTGGTCGCGCTCGTACTTGGGAGCCTCGTGCTTGACCTCGTGCACCGACGACTGGGCGCGCAGCTTGTCGAGCAGGCCCTTGCCCTTCTGACCACCGCCGTGGACGAGGACGACCGCGACGTCGGGGCTCGGGTCGGCGGCGTACGCGAGCAGCTCGCCCTGGGCGACGTCGGGCAGGTCCTGCAGCTCGGTGAGCACGAGCCCGCTGACGCTGCTGAACAACGACGGGCTGGTGAGCCCCGCGATCTCGCCCGCAGCCAACCCGCCGGACGTGGCGGTCGCGACGTCGCACTGCGGGTCCTCGGCCTTGATCGCGGCCACGGCTCGCGCACGGGTGCGGTCGGACAGGTACTCCGCGCTGCCCGTGATGAGCAGGATCTTCCCGAACGGCGACGCCACGGGACCACCCTAGTGTCCGTCTCCGACAGGCCGGGGAGCCGACGTGGGCGTAGGCTCCGGCCATGCCGATCGACGCCGACAACGTCGCCTCCCACGTCGACGACGACTGGGTGGACAACCTGGTCCGCTTCGGCTTCGTGGCCTACGGGCTCGTGCACCTCGTCGTGGCCTTCCTCGCCCTCCAGCTGGCCCTGGGCGACCCGAGCGGCAAGGCCGACACCAAGGGGGCGCTGGCCGAGCTCGCGCAGCAGCCGTTCGGTCGCACGATCCTGTGGCTGGTCGTCGCAGGGATGGCGGTGCTGGTGCTGTGGCGCGTGCTCGAGGCGACGCTCGACCACCGTCAGGACGAGGGAGCCACGCTCTGGGCGCACCGTGCGGCCGACCTGCTCAAGGCGGTCATCTACGGCGTCGTGGCCTGGAGCGCGGCGCAGGTCGCGACCGGGTCCGGCTCCGGCTCCGGTGGCTCGGGCAACGAGACGTGGACGGCTCGCCTGCTCTCGCTGCCCGCCGGCGCGGTGCTCGTCGGGATCGTGGGCCTGGCGGTCATCGGCTACGGGGGCTGGACCGCCTGGCGCGGGCTCAGCCACCAGCACCGCGACCACCTGAAGCCGGAGGGGCTCAGCGGAACCTCGGGCGACGTGCTCGTGCGCCTCGGCACGGCCGGACACCTGGCCAAGGGCGTCTCGATCGCGATCGTCGGCGGCCTGTTCTGCTTCGCCGCCCTCACCCGCGACGCCGACCGCTCCGGCGGTCTCGACGAGGCGCTGCGCACGGTCCTGCAGCAGCCGTTCGGACCCTGGCTGCTCGGTCTCATCGCCATCGGGATCGGCCTCTACGGCGCCTGGTGCCTGGCCCGGGCCCGCTACCTCGACCGCTGACCGCTCCCCCGCGCGACCACCGACAGCCTGCCGTCGCGCACGATCACGGCGACGTCGCCCTCCTCGTCGGTGCGATGGGCCTGCGTGCCGACGTCGCGCAGCATCCGCAGGGCGGCGGGGGTGGGATGGCCGTAGTCGTTGTCGGCCCCGACGGAGATCGTCGCCACCGAGGCACCGACCGCCTGGGTGAACCGGGCCGACGTGTCGGCGCTCCCGTGGTGGGCGACCTTGAGCACGTCGGCACGCAGGTCGGCGCCCGACCGGGCGAGACGGTCCTGCTCGGCCTCTCCCACGTCGCCCGTGAGCATGAGCACCACGCCCTGCACCCGCACCCGCAGCACCAGGCTCGCCCCGTTGCGGTCGAGATCGCCCCGAACGCGGGCGCTGCCGGCAGGTGCGGCCTGCGGCCACAGGACATCGGCCGTGACGTCCCCCACCGCGAACCGGTCGCCGCGGGCGAGCGTGCGCGTCGGCACCCCGTCCACCGCGACCCCCGGACGTCCCACGAGCACCACGCCGACGTAGCGTCCCGCAGCGACGCCGGACCGACCACCCACGTGGTCGGCGTCCCCGTGGGTGAGCACCAGCGCCGGCACCCGCCGCACCCCGAGGCCACGCAGGCACCGGTCCACGTCGGCCGGCTCCATGCCGACGTCGACCACCACCGCCTCGTCGTCACCGGACCGGATCACCGTCGCGTCCCCCTGGCCCACGTCGCACGCCACCATCACCCAGCCCGGCGGCGGCCAGCCAGGGCTCGGTGGGCGGACCATGGCCACCACGAGCCCGAGGCACAGCCCGACCACCAGCACCGGGTGAGGCGCAGCACGCCACCCCCACCACAGCGCGACCGGCACCAGGACGAGCAGCGACCACCACGGGCGTGACCAGACCAGGCTCGCCCCAGGGAGCGACGCGGCGTGGTGCGCGACCAGCACGATCCATCCCGCGCACGCCGCCGCACCCGTGCCCAGCACCGACGCGACGGCCGGTGACACCAGGTCCACGAGACCGGCCAGCAGCCCGAGGACCGTCGCCGGTGCGACCACGGGCGCCGCCAGCACGTTCGCCACCACGGCCACGATCGAGACCTCGGCCGAGATGGCCGCGATGACCGGGGTGCAGGCAGCTTGCGCCGCCAGCGGCACGGCGACGGCGATCGCCGCCCACCGCGGCAGCCATCGCTCCAGCGCGCGCACGAAGGGTGGCGCCAGCAGCAGGATGCCTGCGGTCGCGCACACCGAGAGCACGAAGCCGACGGCCCTCGACAGCCACGGGTCGCAGAACAGCAGCGCGACGACCGCGACGCACAGCGCCCGGATCCCGCCTCGCGACCCCAGACCCAGCGCCGCGAGCCCGACGACGCCCATCCCCGCCGCCCGCAGCACGCTGGGCTCCGGCCGGGCCAGCAGCACGAACCCCACCACGCCCAGCAGCCCGATCACCAGCAGCAACCGTGGTGGCGCACGCCCGGCACGAGCGACGGCCAGCACCATGGCGAGCACGATCGTCAGGTTGGTGCCGGAGACGGCGAGCAGGTGCGTGAGGCCGGTGCGGCGGAACTCCTCCTCGACCCGGTCGGGCAGTGCGGCGTCGTCGCCGACGACGAGCGCAGGGACGAGCGCCGACGGAGCCGGCGGCGCGTGGTCGACCGACGACCGCACGCCCGCGCGGACCCGCTCCGACGCCGACCACCACCACGCCGCGCCCTGGACCGCCGACCGTCGCGTCACCTGGAGCGTGGCCGTGTCGCGGTGGTCGCCGGGTGGTCCGAGACGGCCCTGCAGCACGAGCCGACGACCGACGACGAGGTCCTCGTGCGCGTCACGCAGGAACGCCGTGACCGGGTCCCGGACCCCGTGCACCCGACCATGTCGGTCCTCGACCCGCAGCACCAGGAGCCCCACGACCGTCCCCTGACTCCCGACCGACTCGAAGACCCGACCGTCGCGCACCACCTGGGCCTGCACCGTCACCCGCTCGCGCGACGCCGCGAGCTCGGCCACCGGGGTGGCCTGCACGTCACCCAGGCGCCACGCGGTCGACGCGGCCACCGCCGCCACCACGACCGCCACCAGGGCGAGCGCGCGGAACCGACCTGCGGCTGCCCCGCCCACGACCACCGAGACGACCGCGACGACCAGGACGGCCCCCGGTCCTGCACCGACGGCCCAGGCCGCCACGGCCCACACGGCCACGGCGGCCGGCACCAGCCTCAGGTCCATCAGTGGACCCGGTGGTCCTGCCCGGCCCGGGCGCTCACACCGTCACGCGGTCGCGCAGGTCCTCGAGGGTCTTCTCGCCGATGCCGGACACGTCGAGAAGTTCGTCGACGGAGGTGAACCGGCCGTTCTCCTGCCGCCAGTCGAGGATCGACTGCGCGGTCACCGGGCCGACCCCGGGCAGCGCGTCGAGCTGCGCGAGGGTGGCGCTGTTGAGGTCGACCACTCCCCCGCCGGTCCCGCCCGCGCCTGCGGTGGCACCGGCGGCACCCGGCTCGGCAGGCTCGACGCCCACGAGGATCTGCTCGCCGTCGACGAGCTGTCGGGCCAGGTTGATCGTGGGCTCCTCCAGCGTGCCCTCGATGCCGCCCGCCTTCTCGATCGCCTCGAACACCCTGGACCCGGCAGGCAGGGTGACGATCCCGGGGTCACGGACCTTGCCCGCGACGTCGACGACCACCTCGGCCGAGGCTTGGGACGCCGCTCCCTCGGCGGGGGCGTCGCCGGTCGCGTCCGCGCGCGACGAGACCTGGAGCGGACGATCGACGTCGGACGTGCGGGGGCGTTCGGCCACCAGCCACCAGGTCAGCAGCACCCCGGCCGCCACGGCGGCGGTGGTGGCCATCCGCAGGTGGCTGCCGTGCAGCCCGCGCGGACGGCGCGGACGGCGCGGCGCGGCTCGTCTCCGGCCGCCGCCTGGGGACGCTGCCGCCGGCTCGGGCTGCTCGTCGTGGTCCACCGGGGCGGAGCCACCCACGAGCCGGTCGAACGGGTCGTCCGGGTGGGTGGCCTCGAACGACGCGGTGAGCTGGGCGAGCCGACGTCGGGCGACCTCGGCCCGGGTCTCCTGGGGCGGTGCTGGACGTGGTGTGCTCACTCCTCGACGGTAGGCAGCGTCCCGGCCGCCCGGCACCCGTCGGCACAGCACTGTGGACAAGCCGTCACGTGGGTCGAGAGACCCTGTGGACGGGCACCCGGCGCCGCGAGGGGACCGGTGGTCTCAGCGGGGCGTGACGGTGACGGCGAGCATCCCGGGGCCGACGTGGGCTCCGATGACCGCGCCGACCTCGTTGACCGGGACCTGCTCCCGACCGAGCGAGGCAGCCAGGCGGTCGGCCACCTGCTGCGCGAGCTCGGGGTTGGCCAGGTGCTGCACGCCGATGTCGAACCCGTCCTGCGCCTTCTCGGCGGCCTGGACGGTGAGCACCTCGAGCCGAGCCACCGCCTTGCTGGTGGTCCGGACCCGCTCGAGCGGCTCGACCATGCCGTCGCGCAGGGTGAGCAGCGGCTTGACCGCGAGCGCCGACCCGATGAGGGCGGCCGCCGCCCCGACCCGACCGCCGCGACGCAGGTACTCCAGGGTGTCGACGTACATGAGCACGGTCGAGCTCTCCCCCGCAGCCAGCGCAGCACCGACGGCCGCGGCCTCGTCACCGCCCTCCCGGACGACGCGCGCCGCCCGACCGGCGGCGAAGCCCGTGGCGATCCCCACCTGGCGGCTGTCGACGCACATGACCGGGATCGTCGCCTCGCGCGCGGCGAGCTGCGCCGAGTCGAACGTGCCGGAGATCTCCGCGCTGAGGTGCACCGACACGACGGCGTCGAAGCCCTCCGCCGCGAGCCGCTCGTACACGGCGCCGAACTCGTCGGGCGTGGGCCGCGAGGTGCTGACCGGCACGAACTCCTTGAGCGCGGAGGCGACGTCGTCGGACGTCGCGTCGACACCCTCGGTGAACGTGGACGCGCCGATGACCAGCTTGAGCGGCACCACCGTGATGCCCTCGCGCTCCGCGTCGACGGGGTCCAGCGAGGCGGTGGAGTCGGTCACCACCGCGATGCGACGCCGGCTCCCGGCAGCGCCGCTCATACGACCACGTTCACGAGCTTGGGGGCCCGCACGATGACCTTGCGCACCTCGCGCCCGTCGATCGAGCGCTGCACGTTCTCCTCGGCCAGCGCCAGTGCGGTGAGCTCGTCGTCGGTGACGTCGGGCGAGACGTCGAGCTTGGCCCGCACCTTGCCCTGCACCTGCACGACGCACGTGACGGTGTCCGCGACGAGGAGCGCGGGGTCGGCCTGGGGGAAGGCGGCACGCGTGAGCGAGGTGTCGTGGCCCAGCAACGACCACAGCTCCTCGGCCACGTGCGGTGCGAACGGGGCCAGCATGAGCACGAGCGGCTCCAGCGCCGACCGGCTCGTCACCGAGGCCTTGGTCAGGTGGTTGGTCAGCTCGATCAGCTTGGCGATCGCCGTGTTGAAGCGCAGCGCGTCCATGTCGGCCGAGACGCCGTCGATGGTGCGGTGCAGCACGCGCAGGGTGTCGCGGTCCGGCTCGACGTCGTCGGCCTTGACGTCACCGGACTCCTCGTCGACGACCAGGCGCCACACCCGCTGGAGGAACCGCTGCGAGCCGACGACGGCGCGCGTCTCCCACGGTCGCGACTGGTCGAGCGGGCCCATGCTCATCTCGTAGACCCGGAACGTGTCGGCGCCGAACTCGTCGTACATCTCGTCGGGCGTGACGACGTTCTTCAGGCTCTTGCCCATCTTCCCGTACTCGCGGGAGACCGGGCTGCCCTCGTACGTGTAGGTCGTGGTGCCGTCGTCGGCCACCTGCTCGACCACCGCGTCGGCCGGTACGTAGGTCCCGCGCGCGTCGGTGAAGGCGTACGCCTGGATGTAGCCCTGGTTGAACAGCCGGTGGAACGGCTCCTCGCTGCTCACGTGTCCCAGGTCGAACAGCACCTTGTGCCAGAACCGGGCGTAGAGCAGGTGCAGCACCGCGTGCTCCACCCCGCCGACGTAGAGGTCGACACCGCCCGTGGACTTGGCGTCCGTGGGACCCATCCAGTAGGCCTCGTTGGCCGGGTCGACGAGGGCGTCGGCGTTGTGCGGGTCGAGGTAGCGCAGCTGGTACCAGCTGGAGCCGGCCCAGTTGGGCATGGTGTTGGTGTCGCGGCGGTACCGGCGCGGTCCGTCGCCCAGGTCGAGCTCGACGTCGAGCCAGTCGTGCGCGCGGCCGAGCGGGGGCTCGGGCTCGCTCGTGACGTCGTCGGGCTCGAACGTGCGCGGCGAGTAGTCGGGCACGTCGGGCAGCTCGACGGGCAGGAGGTGGTCGGGCACGGCGTGCGGGTGGCCGTCCTCGTCGAAGACGATCGGGAAGGGCTCGCCCCAGTAGCGCTGGCGCGAGAAGAGCCAGTCGCGCAGCCGGTAGGTGGTGGTGCCGGTGCCTCGCCCCTTCTCCTCGAGCCAGGCGATGATGCGCGACTTCGCCTCCGCGACGCCCAGCCCGTCGAGGCTGACCTCGTCGTTGGCCGAGGCCGTGGCGACCCCGTCGCCGGTCCAGGGCAGGTCGTCCCCGCCGGTGACGACCCGAGGGGTCGGCAGGCCGAACGCCGTCGCGAACTCGAAGTCGCGCTCGTCGTGCGCCGGGACGGCCATGATGGCGCCCGTGCCGTAGCCCACGAGCACGTAGTCGGCCACGAAGACCGGCACACGCTCGCCGTTCACCGGGTTGACCGCGAAGGCGCCGGTGAAGACGCCCGTCTTGTCCTTGTTCTCCTGGCGCTCGACGTCGGTCTTGCGGGCCGCCGCGTGGCGGTACGCCGCCACGGCCTCCGACGGGGACGCCGCGCCGGCGGTCCACCGGGAGTCGGTGCCGTCGGGCCACTCGTCGGTCAGGATCGCGTCGACCAGCTCGTGCTCCGGCGCCAGCACCATGTAGGTGGCGCCGAACAGGGTGTCCGGCCGGGTCGTGAACACGCGGATCGTGGCGTTCTCGACCGCGGGGACGTCGAAGTCGACCTCGGCGCCGTGCGAACGACCGATCCAGTTGCGCTGCATGAGCTTGACCGGCTCCGGCCAGTCGACGCGCTCGAGGTCGTCGACGAGCCGGTCGGCGTACGCCGTGATGCGCATCTGCCACTGGCGCAGGTTGCGCTGGAAGACCGGGAAGTTGCCGCGCTCGCTGCGGCCCTCGGCCGTGACCTCCTCGTTGGAGAGCACGGTCCCGAGCGCCGGGCACCAGTTGACCGGCGACTCGCTGACGTACGCCAGACGGTGGGGATCGATGACGGCCGGGTCGTCGGTTCCAAGCTTCTCGCGCAGCTCGGAGATCGGCCGCGCCCGCCCAGCCTCCTCGTCGTACCAGGAGTCGAAGATCTGCAGGAAGATCCACTGCGTCCAGCGCACGAAGTCCGGGTCGATCGTGGCGAACGACCGGCGGGAGTCGTGGGCGAGCCCGAGCCGACGCAGCTGACGTCGCATGTTCGCGATGTTCGCGAGCGTGTTGGCCCTCGGGTGCTCACCGGTCTGGATCGCGTGCA
Organism: Aeromicrobium sp. Leaf289; assembly: GCF_001423335.1. NCBI lineage: Bacteria > Bacillati > Actinomycetota > Actinomycetes > Propionibacteriales > Nocardioidaceae > Aeromicrobium > Aeromicrobium sp. Leaf289. The sequence goes on from NZ_LMNK01000006.1 coordinate 28,402, forward strand.
GCTCGGCCGGCAGGCCGAAGGCGTCGTAGCCGAGCGTGTGCAGCACGTTGCGGCCCTTCATCCGCTGGTGCCGGCCCACGACGTCGGTGGCGATGTAGCCGAGCGGGTGTCCCACGTGCAGGCCCGCGCCGGAGGGGTACGGGAACATGTCCATCAGGTAGTAGGTGGACTCCGAGACCGTCGTCTCCCCGGCCAGGTCGCCGACCGGGTTGGGCGCGTCGAAGGTGCCGTCGTCGGCCCACCGCTCCTGCCAGCGTGCCTCGATCTCGGCGGCCAGCTCGGCGGTGTAGCGGTGCGACGTCACGGGACTGGACGTCGATGGGCGGTCGGTGGTGCTCACCGGACGATGCTACCGACGCACCGCCCACGGCCCGGCACCCGAGCCCGCCGTCGCCCGGGCCACGTCGACTCCTCGACGGTCCCGGCCGAGGCGGACCTCTTGACGCCGCGGTCGGGGGGTGGGCATTCTTTCTGCACACGGAGTGCAACTAGGCGCTCGTCGGGGGAAGGAAACCACCATGGAGCACGTCCGTCCACGCAGGGGTGCGGTCGCGACCGTCGTCGCACTCCTCGCCGTCCTGGCAGGCCTGCTGGCCACGCCGACGACCGCCACCGCGGCCGAGAACCCGTACGAGCGGGGGCCTGCGCCGACCACCGCGTCCATCGAGGCCGCTCGCGGTCCGTACGCGACGTCCAGCACGACCGTCTCGTCGTTCGCCGCCCGCGGCTTCGGCGGCGGGACGATCTACTACCCGACCTCGACGGCGGACGGCACGTTCGGCGCCGTGGCCGTCTCACCCGGCTACACCGCAGCGCAGAGCTCGATCTCGTGGCTCGGCCCACGACTGGCGTCCCAGGGCTTCGTCGTCTTCACCATCGACACCAACAGCCGCTACGACCAGCCCGGCAGCCGGGCCGACCAGCTGGCGGCCGCCCTGGACTACCTGACCGAGAGCAGCACCGTCCGTTCCCGCGTCGACGCGTCGCGGCTCGCCGTCATGGGCCACTCGATGGGCGGCGGTGGAGCGATCGAGGCCGCCAGCGACGACCCGAGCCTCAAGGCCGCCGTCGCGCTGACGCCCTGGCACCTGACCAAGACCTGGTCGCGCGTGAGCACACCGACGATGGTCGTCGGAGCCGAGAACGACAGCGTGGCCTCCACCCGGTCGCACGCCGTCCCGCTCTACTCCGGGATCCCGTCGAGCACGCCGAAGGCATACCTCGAGCTGCGGGGGGCGAGTCACTTCGCGCCGAACACCAGCAACACCACCATCGCGAAGTACTCCCTCGCCTGGCTGAAGCGCTGGGTCGACGACGACACGCGCTACACGCAGTTCATCGCCCCGGGTCCGGGGACGAGCACGGCGATCTCGGACTGGCGGCGCTCGGGCTACTGAGCATCGAGCACGAAGGACGTCGGCGAGGCCGCGGGTGCCACCACCAGGGGTGGGCACCCGCGGCCTTCCTCGTCGCGGCCCTGCCCGGCCCGGTCGCTACGCTCACCGCATGCGTCAACGCCTCGCCCGCTTCGTGATCCGTCGCATGGGTTACACGATGAAGGGGAAGACACCGCCCTCGGGGATCCTGGTCGGTGCCCCGCACACCTCGAACTGGGACTTCGTCACGATGCTGCTCGTCATGTGGCACGACGGCGCGCACCCGCGCGTCCTGGTCAAGAAGGAGCTGTTCAAGGGCCCGCTCGGCTGGCTGCTCAAGCGCCTGGGTGGGGTGCCGCTCGATCGCGACAACGCGGCCACGGTCGTCTCCGACCTGGCTGCCGAGGCCAGTTCCGGCGAACCCTTCCGGCTCGTGATCGCGGCCGAGGGAACCCGCTCCAGGAGCGAGTACTGGAAGTCGGGGTTCTACCGGCTCTCGCAGCAGACCGGCCTGCCGATCACGCTCGCGTTCTTCGACCCGCCGACGAAGACGATGGGCTACGGCCCGACGTTCAGCCCGAGCGGCGACGTCAAGGCCGACATGGACCTCGTGCGTGCCTTCTACGCCGACAAGCTCGGCATCAAGCCCGCCGACGCCACCGTCCCGCGCCTGCGCGAGGAGTAGGCCCTACGACCCGTCGGAGGTGCCGGCGGACTCGTCGGCGGGCGTCGGGACCACGAGTGGCTTGAGGCGCACCCAGGCGAGGAAGATCGCCGCGACCACGAGCATGCCGATCCCGGCCCAGAGGTTGATGTTGAGCCCGTCGCCCTTGGCCAGCTCCTCCTCCGTCGCCCGGAACAGACCGAGACAGGTGAGGATCAGCCCGTACAGGCCGAGCAGGCCGCCGATGAGGGTGCGGATGTCGAACGCGCCCGCGGTGTGCTTCTCGCTCATGCTTCGCTCCTACCGGAAGACCACGTTGAGGACGACGACGATGGCGAGCCCGATGCCCGCCAGCTTCACCGGCGACTGGTACCAGGGAAGCACGCCCTCGTCGGGATCGACGAGGTCCTCCTTGGGCGTCAGGGAGTAGACGAGGCCCACCAGCTCCTTCTCGGGCTTGGCTGCGGTGGCCATCGTCACGGCCACGCTGACCACGATGTCGACGGCGAAGGCCGCTCCGGCCGCCACGAAGGACGCGCCCTGGCCCGACAGCCCGATCACCCCGAGGCTCATCGGCCCGAGGGCGTCCTCGCTGAGGACGGCCACCAGCACCGCTGCGTCCGTGCCGGCCACCAGTCCGGACCAGCCGGCCGCGGCCGACATCCGCTTCCAGAACATGCCGAGGATGAACGTGGCGAACAGCGGGGCGTTGAAGAACCCGAAGAGGGTCTGCAGGTAGTCCATCAGGTTGTCGTAGTTGGACGCGATCAGCGCGGTGCCGATGGCGGTCACCGTCGCGCCGACGGTCGCCAGTCGGCCGACCCGGAGGTAGTAGCCGTCCTCGCGGTCCTTGACCACGTACTGCTGCCACAGGTCGTAGCTGAAGACCGTGTTGAAGGCCGAGATGTTGGCCGCCATGCCCGCCATGAACGACGCGAGCAGACCGGCCAGCGCGACGCCGAGCATGCCGTTGGGCAGCAGGTCGCGCATCAGCAGGAGGATCGCGTCGTTGTAGGTGGCGCCCTGGGCGTCTCCCCCGGCCTTGAGCGAGGCCAGCTCGGGCACCACGATCGCCGCGATGATGCCCGGGATGATGACGATGAACGGGATGAACATCTTCGGGAAGGCGCCGATGATCGGTGCCCGCCGTGCGGCCGACATCGACGACGAGGCCATCGCGCGCTGGACCTCCACGAAGTTCGTCGTCCAGTAGCCGAACGACAGCACGAAGCCGAGCCCGAGCACCAGGCCGACGACCGACCAGAACGGGTCGTCGATGCCGGTGAGGTCGGTGCCGGGCCACGACGACAGCTGCTCCGGGCCGGGCTGCACCTGGTCGACGATGCCCTGCCAGCCGCCCACCTTGTGCAGCGCGATGACCGTCAGCGGAACGAGCGCCGCGACGATGACGAAGAACTGCAGGACCTCGTTGTAGATCGCCGCCGAGAGGCCGCCGAGCGCGGTGTAGCTGAGCACGACGGCGGCTGCCGCGACGAGCGAGACCCACAACGGCCAGCCGAGCAGCCGGTTCACGATCGTCGCCAGGAGGTAGAGGTTGATGCCGGCGATCAGCAGCTGGGCGATCGAGAAGCTGAGCGCGTTGACCAGGTGGGCGCCCGTGCCGAAGCGGCGGCGCATGAACTCGGGGACGCTGCGCACGCCGGAGCCGTAGTAGAACGGCATCATCACGACACCGAGGAAGAGCATCGCGGGCACGGCGCCGATCCAGAAGTAGTGCACGGTCGCCATGCCGTACTCGGCGCCGTTGGCGCTCATGCCCATGATCTCGACCGCGCCGAGGTTGGCCGCGATGAACGCCAGCCCCGTCACCCAGGCGGGCAGCGACCTGCCGGAGAGGAAGAAGTCGATGCTCGTCGAGACCTGGCGCCGCGCCAGCACCCCGATGCCGAGCACGACGGCGAAGTAGATCGCCACGATCGTGTAGTCGAAGAAGTCCGCGTCGAGCCGGAACGATCCGTCCGCGGCCGCCAACGATGGTCCTGCGAGTGCGTGCACCACTCCCCCTCTCATGGTTCATCCCTGCAACGAGATGGACCAGCAGCACCGTACGCCCGCCCGGGCTTGCGCGCGCGTCGGGGCCGGCCACCTTCGGCGCCGACGTCTCGACCGAGAACGCGGCCCCGGGGTGGTGCGGTGCACGTTCCACCGTCCCGGCGCTGAGACGGTGGAGAACTCACCGGACGTCGTCGCTCGGTGGAGAAGTCAGCGCTCGGGGGGCTAGCTGAGGGCGCAGTAGGCCTCGACCTTGGGGGTCGGGCCCGAGACGATGAGCTCGTCGCCGGTGGTGACGAACGTGTCGGCCTTGGCGTAGGTGAAGTCCTCACCACGAGTCTTGAGTCCGACGACCGTCACGCCGTACTTCTGCCGGACGTTGGAGTCCGTGAGCGTCCGGTCGACGGTGCACTCGGGGGCCCGCGTGCGCGCGATCGCGAAGCCGTCGTCGAACTCGATGAAGTCGGTCATGGTGCCGGTGACCAGGTGCGCCACCCGCTTGCCCATCTGCGACTCCGGACGGATCACGTGCGTGGCTCCGACCCGCTCGAGGATCGCCGCGTGCTTGCCGCTGATCGCCTTGGCCCACACCTCCTTGACCCCGAGGTCCAGCAGGCCGAGCACCGTGAGCACGCTCGCCTCGATGTCGGTGCCGATGCCCACGACGGCGACGCCGAACTGCTCCGCGCCGATCTGGCGCAACGCCTCGGTGTCGGTGGTGTCGGCCGCCACGACGTGGGTGAAGTCGCTCGCGTACCTCTGGACGATCTCGGGACGCTCGTCGACGGCCAGCACGTCGTGTCCGAGCTGCACCAACGATCGCGCCACGGCGGAGCCGAAGCGACCGAGCCCGAGGACGATGACGGGCGCGTTGGCGGGGGTGTCCTTTGCCTTAGCCAATGATCGGTTGCTCCTCGGGAAGGTGGTAGCGCGGCGCTCGCCGCCTCAGGATGAAGGCGGACGCAGCCGCAATGGTGCCCACTCGGCCCACGAACATCAAGACCGCGAGCACCAGCTTGGCACTGTCGGGCAGCTGTGGAGTGAGTCCGGTGCTGAGTCCGACCGTGGCGAACGCCGACGTGCACTCGAACAGGACCTGCTCGAACGAGAAGTCCGTGAGGACCATGACGAGCAGGGTCGTCGACATCACGAGCATCACCGAGATGAGCGCGATGCTCAGCGCGGTGCGCACGACCGCCGGCCCGACCGAGCGGTTGCCGACCGTCACCTCCGGGTCGCCGCGCAGCTCGGCGAGGATCACGAAGGCCAGCAGCAGGAAGGTGGTCACCTTGATCCCGCCGGCGGTGCTGGCACTGCCGCCACCGATGAACATGAGGATGGTGCCGATGGACAGGGTCTCCCCCGACACCGCACCCCAGTCGAAGCTGTTGAGCCCACCCGACCTCGGCATGATGCCGCCCTCGATGCCCGTCACGAGCTTGTCGTGCAGCGACATCGGAGCGAGGGTGTCCGGATTGGCCCACTCGAGGGCCAGGAAGGCCGCGGCGCCGAAGGCCAGCAGACCGATCGACCCCCAGACCGTGAGTCGCGTGTGGATGGTCCAGCGGGCGGGCGTCCGCCACTCCTTGAAGAGCTCGGCGAGCACCGGGAACCCCATGGCCCCCACGAACACGCCTACGCAGATCGGGATGATGACGAGGCCGTCGCCCGCGTAGCCGATCAGGCTGTCGCTGTTGAGGGAGAAGCCGGCGTTGTTGAACGCCATGACCGAGTCGAAGACGCCGTGCCACAGCGCCGTCGGCAGGTCGTCGAAGTAGGTCAGGCGGTACCGAACGGTCAGGAACGCCGCGATCGCACCCTGGAAGCCGAGCATCATCACCGCGACGCGGCGGAACAGGGGACGGACCTCGCCGATGTTGACGACGTGCATGTCGGCCTGCGCGACCAGACGGGTGCGCAGCCCCAGACGGCCGCCGATGAACAGGCCGAGCACCGTGGCCAGGGCGACGATGCCGAGGCCGCCGATCTCGACGAGGACGAGGATGATCGCCTGGCCGGCAGGGCTCCAGTAGGTCGACGTGTCGACGCTCGCCAGACCCGTGACGGTGACGGCCGACGCGGACGTGAAGAAGGCGTCGACGACGTCGGCACGCCCCTGTGCACTGCGGGCGACCGGCATCAGCAGGAGGGCGGTGCCGAGGAGGATCAGGGCGAAGAACGTGAGTGGCAGCAGCCGCACTGGGTGCGCGATGGCAGCCGGGATCCTCGGACGTGGCACGCCACGACCGTACCCCTACCGGAGGCTTCGGGGGGCCGTACGTGGCTGCTACGGTCTCCTGATGCCTTCCAGCCCCTCTGCCGCCGTCGGCCGGTTGGCCCGAGTGGCCGTCTCGCGCTCCGGCGTGGCGCTCCTGATGAGCCTCGCCCTCCCCACCGCCGCCCTCCTGCTCGTGCTGGTCGCCGACTCCGTGGGCACCGAGCGGGTCGCGCTCGCCCTCGTGGCGGTCTCGCTCGTCGGCGAGTACCTGCTGCTCTCCGGCCCGCCGGCGGTGCGGACGGGCCTGCACCAGGCGTCGCTCGGCATCCCGGTCCGCTTCGTGGTGCGGCTCCTCGCCGTGCTCACGCTCCTGAACCTGCCCGACGACCGCACGGCCCACACGTCGACGGCCTTCGTCGGTCTCGCGACGCTGGTGGCCCTGTGCGGACGCGCCCTGCACCACGAGTACCGCCGGGTCGGCTCGCTGCGCCCCCTGCGCACCCGCAACATCCCGGGTGACCCGTCCATCGCGGTCGAGCCCCCGGCACGCGTGCTCGAGGTGTGCCTCGCCCAGGCGGCGGTGCTCGTCGTCGGACCCCTCGGCGCGCCCTTCTGGCTGGTCCTGCTCGTCGGCGTGCTCGCCGTCGCCGCCCTGGCCTACGTCACCGTTCCCGACGCCCGGACCTCGTGGCGGATGCGCCAGGCCAAGCGCGCGACGGGGTTCACCCCTGCCCTGCGCCAGGTGCAGGACTTCCTCGACGAGTACCAGCCCGAGGTGGTGCTGCACCTCAGCGGTCCGCTCGGCTCGGCCTACCAGGTCAACACCTGGCTCGAGTCGCTCGAGGCCCTCGACCGCCGGGTGCTCGTGGTGCTGCGCGACGCGCCGCTCTTCGACACCATCCGCCACACCGACCTGCCGACCCTGCAGCTGGCCAACGCCGGCGAGCTGCTCATGCTCGACTTCGCCAGCGTCAAGGTCGCCCTGTACCCGTCGAACACGGGCAACAACATCCACCTGCTGCGCCTGCCGCACATCATGAGTGCGTTCGTGGGCCACGGCGACAGCGACAAGTCGGCCTCGGCCAACCCGTTCTCGCGGGTCTACGACGAGCTGTGGGTGGCCGGGGAGGCCGGTGCCGACCGCTACCGCAAGTCCGGGCTCGGCATCCACGAGAGCCAGTTCCGGTTCGTCGGCCGCCCCCAGGTGCACTCCATCTCCTCGAGCCCGCGGGTCGGCGAGGAGGACGTGCCGACGATCCTGTACGCCCCCACCTGGGAGGGCGTGAACACCCTGCAGGAGTACTCGTCGATCTCCGCCGTCGGCGCGAGGATCGTCGAGGCCGTGCTCGGCTCCCCCACCCCGGCACGCCTCGTCTACAAGCCGCACCCCTTCACCGGCCAGCGCGACGCCAAGTACCGCGCCGTCGACGCCGCGATCGCGGCACGCGTCCGCGAGGCCGCCGCCTCCTCCGGCATCGACCACAAGGTGGTGCGCAGCGGTCCCATCGAGCCCTGGTTCAACCGCGCCACGGCACTGTTCACCGACGTCTCGAGCGTGGTCTCGGACTTCCTGGCCAGCGAGAAGCCGATCGCCGTGTTCAACCACACCGGGCACGGCGGCACCCCGCTCGACGAGACGACGTTCCGCGCCGAGTACCCCTCCGCGTCGGCCGCCACCATCGTGGGCCCCGACGGCTCGGGCATCGAGGAGCTCGTGCAGGTCGCCACCGGCCAGGTCCCCGACGAGCGCGCGGCCGAGCGGACCCGCCTCGCCACCTACCTCCTGGGGGCACCGGAGAAGCGCACCCTCGAGTCCTTCCGCGCCAGCGTCGAGGCGTTCATCGCCCGCGCGGAGGGCGAGCGCGAGCAGTACTTCGGCCAGACCCAGTCACATGACCCGAGCGACTCCGACGACAGCCTCGGCGACGTCGAGTAGGCAGCGTCAGGGCCTCCCGGTGGCGGGCGTCCCGGACGGTAGGGTGGCCCGGTGACCGAGGCACCCGACAAGATCGCGATCGCGATCGTCACGTTCAACCGGTCCGCGTTCCTCGCCGAGCTCCTGCAGAGCGCCGCGGCGATGACGACGCCGGCGTGGCGCATCGTCGTCGTCGACAACGCCAGCACCGACGACACCCAGCAGGTGCTCGCCGACGCCCAGGCCTGGTTCCCCGACGGCGTGCTCGTGAACCGACTGCTCGACACGAACACGGGCGGCTCGGGCGGATTCAGCGAAGGCACCCGCGTGGCGCTCGAGCTGGGGGCCGACTGGGTGTGGCTCATGGACGACGACGTCGAGATCCTGCCCGACGCGCTCGAGCGCTTCGCCCCCTGGATGGAGCGGTTCGGCTGCATCCACGGCCGGCGCTACGACTTCGACGGCTCACCCTTCTACTGGCAGGCCAAGTTCAACCAGTTCCTCGGCGTCCCGCTCCCCTACAGCGTCAAGGACTTCGACCGCGGCGGCTACGCCGTCACGAACTCGGGCACCTTCGAGGGGATGCTGGTCAGCGCCGACGTCGTGCGCCTCATCGGCCTGCCCGACCCGCGCTTCTTCATCTCCTGGGACGACGCCGCCTACGCCTGGCTGGCCGCCCAGCACACCACGGTCGTGTACGTCGACGAGTTCGTGCTCAAGCGCAAGCGGGAGCAGCAGCAGGTCAACCTGGGCATCCGGCACCTCAACGACGGCTCGCCCCTGTTCCGCTTCCACGTGATCCGCAACCGCGCCTACGTCGGCAAGTACTTCCGCGAGTACGGCAAGCTCAACCGCCTCGGCTTCGGCCTCGGCACCGCGCTGACCCTCGCCAAGGAGGTGTTCCGGCTCGTCGTCGTGCAGCACACCCTCAAGGGTGTCGGCGACCTCGTGCGGGGGTTCCGCGCCAACCGGGCGATCTGGCGCGACGACACGTGGCGGCCGATGGACCCGTCCGACGTCCCGCCGGCGCTCCCCCCGGCCACCGAGCCGGAGGTGCGACGATGACCGACCTCGTAGTGGTGGGTGCGGGCTTCTTCGGACTGACGGTCGCCGAGCGCATGGCCGAGCAGGGTCGCCAGGTGCACGTGGTCGACCGTCGCGACCACATCGGCGGCAACGCGTACTCCGAGGCCGAGCCGCGGACCGGCATCGAGGTCCACCGGTACGGGGCGCACCTGTTCCACACCTCCAACGAGCGGGTGTGGGAGTACGTCAACCGGTTCACCGCGTTCACGCCCTACCAGCACCGCGTGTACTCCACGTACCGCGACGAGGTGTTCCCGCTGCCCATCAACCTGGGCACCATCAACCAGTTCACCCGCTCGTCGATGTCCCCCTCCGAGGCGCGCGCCTGGGTGGTCGAGCACGCCGCCCGGCAGACCGGGACCCCGGCGAACCTCGAGGAGAAGGCGATCAGCCTGATCGGCGAGCCGCTGTACGAGGCGTTCATCAAGGGCTACACGGCCAAGCAGTGGCAGACCGACCCCACCGAGCTGGGCGCCGACATCATCAGCCGGCTGCCGGTCCGGTACACCTACGACAACCGGTACTTCAACGACACCCACGAGGGTCTGCCGGTCGACGGGTACACGGCCTGGCTGGAGCGGATGGCCGACCACCCGAACATCACGGTCACCCTCGACGTCGACTTCCTCGATCCCGCGTCGGTCGTCTCCAAGGACGCCACGGTCGGCCAGGTGCCGGTCGTCTACACCGGCCCCGTCGACCGCTACTTCGACGACGCGCACGGTCCGCTGTCGTGGCGCACCCTCGACTTCGAGACCGAGGTGCTCGGCGTCGGGGACTTCCAGGGCACGTCGGTGATGAACTACGCCGACGACGACGTCCCGTACACGCGCATCCTGGAGTTCCGGCACTTCCACCCCGAGCGCACGCACTACCCCGACGACGCCACGGTGATCGTCCGGGAGTTCTCGCGGTTCGCCGACGGCACCACCGACGAGCCGTACTACCCGGTCAACACGCCGGCCGACCGCGAACGTCTCCTCGCCTACCGCGCCCTCATGGCCGACGAGCCCGACGTGCACTTCGGTGGCCGCCTGGGCACCTACCAGTACCTCGACATGCACATGGCCATCGGCTCGGCGCTGTCGATGGTCGACAACGCGCTGACCCGATGACCCCCGCACGAACGCCGGGGTCCAGGTGAGCGGCGCACGGGCGGGTCTCGCGGTCCGCGTGCGGCTCTGGCTGATCGGCCGGATCCGACGCTCCCGGTTCCTGCCCACCGGCATGCCCGACAAGCGGGTCGACGTCGCCGCGCTCGAGCAGCCGCTCGCCGCAGACGTGATCGTCTTCCACCCCACGGGCCAGGACACGCTGTACCAGCTGCTGCCGTGGCTCCCGGCGTTCCGTGCCCTCGGCACCACGCACCCGGTCACCATCGTGTTCCGCGACTCCCGCACGGCCGCAGCCGTGCGCACCGCTCTGGCCGAGAGCGGCGACGACGCCGGCGTGACGTGCCTGACGCTCGCCACCTACGGGCAGCTGGACGCCATCCTGAGCCGCAGCCGGGTGCGGCTCGCGCTCTACGTGAACCACGACCCGATCAACTTCGAGTGCCTGCGCTTCACCTCGCTCGCCCACGTCTACCTCGGCCACGGCGACAGCGACAAGGGCGTGTCGGTCTCGAACCAGGTCAAGGCCTACGACCACTGCTTCCTCGCCGGCCGAGCCGCGCTGGAGCGCACGGCCACGCACGTGATGGACTACGACGCCGAGGAGCGCAGCATCCTCATCGGCCAGCCACAGCTCGACGGCTCCCCCGACGTGGTGCCGGCGCCGGACCCGGCCGGGCGACCCACGGTGCTGTACGCCCCCACGTGGGAGGCCTCGCAGCCGTCGGTGTCGTACGGATCGGTCGACGCCCTGGGCCTCGAGCTCGTCCGGGCCCTGCAGCCGACCTACCGCGTCGTCTACCGTCCGCACCCGCTCAACGGCGTGGTGCGGGCCGAGTACGGCGCGGCCGACGCGGCGGTCCGCGAGGCGGCCGACCGGGTCGACCTGCGCGTCCCGCTCGAGCAGTCCTTCGCCGACGCCGACCTGCTCGTCACCGACGTGTCGGCGGTGCCCCTCAACTGGCTCCCCACCGGCAAGCCGATGCTCGTGACCGTGCCGGGGGTGCCGACGCCGGCGAGCCGCATGCTGGAGCTGCTCCCCCGCGTCCGCCGCGGCGACGACCACGCCGCCCTCGTGGCGCACCACCTGGCGGACGACCCCACCCGCCAGGCGCGGACGGCCCTCGTGTCCCACTACCTGACCGACGTCACCCCGGGCGCTGCCACGCAGAGGTTCGTCGACGCGTGCGAGCAGGTCATGGCCCGACGCGACCGGCTCTGGGCCGAGAAGCAGGCCCTGGGCGCCACCGGCCCGTAGCGCGGGCTCGCTCAGCGGGCGAGGCCGACGCGACGCAGCAGGCGGGTCAGGTGCCACCGGCGACGGTTCACCCACTGCGCGGCCACGAGGAAGCGACGCTCCAGCTCGCGCAGCCGCCCCGGGTTCTCGGGGCTGAACGCGAAGTGGCGGTACATGAGCCGCCGCAGCCGGTTCATCCAGCCGGCCGGGACCTCCCGGTACGGCAGCAGGCCGAGCGTCGACCGCTGGTCGAGCAGCTCCTCCACCCGCGCGACCCACGTGTCGTCGTCGGGGTCGTGGAAGTAGTTGTCCGCGAGCCACGCCGGGTCGGGGTGGCGGAAGCGTCCGGCCACCAGCTCGTCCGAGCCGACCAGCAGGCCGCTGCCCTTCAGCACGACGTTGATCTGCGCGGCGCCCACCCCGTAGTCGTCGAGGGCGATGACCGGGACGTCCGCGGCGACGGCCTCGAGCACCGCGGTGGAGCTCACGGTCACCAGACCCACGGCCCGGCGGAGCTGGGCGCGCATGGAGCCGCTCTCCACCACCAGGTTGCCCGGGAGGTCGTCACCTGCGGCCACCCGCTCGGCCATCAGGTCGGGGTAGGAGTCCTGCTCGTGGTGGGTCTGGGACTCGCCCTCCTGCGCCCGGACCTTCACCACCACCTCGAGGTGGGGGTGGGCACGGGCGGTCTCCACGAGCCGGTCCAGCAGGTGCGCACGGTCACGGCGGCCCGACGGCACCTGGGCCTGGGCGGCGAAGACGATGCGGTCCCGCGGCACCTCCGACGGGTCCGCGCGCATGGCGTCCGCGCCCGCGACGACCGGGACACGGTCGATGAAGGGCATGGTCGCCAGCTCGAAGCCCAGCGGCACGGCCAGACGTCGGCTCGCGATGGCGAACTCGCGCAGCTCGCGTCTGCTGTGCACGACGAACACGTCGACCGAGCGCCGGAACCCCAGCCCGTAGGGCAGCACGGGCACGGCGATGCCGGCGAGCCCGCTCACCAGCACCGGTCGATCGGGCGTGTTCGCGACCAGGGAGACGGTGGCCTGCACCGTGTAGCCGCGGGCGGCGAGCAGCAGCACGTCGGGGCGCCACCGCTCGAGCAGCCGCTTCAGGTCCCCCAGCCCGACCACCTCGACGGTGTCGTCCTCGAACCGGGTGCCCTCCAGCGCGTCCGTCAGCTGACGCGGGCTGGGCAGGGCGCTGCTGCGCGCGACGACGAGCAGCGCCCCCCAGTCCTTCGGCAGCCGTCCTGCGAGGGCGGCGCCGTACTTGACGTAGGAGTCCGAGTCGGTGACGACCAGGACCCTGGGCCGCGGACGGTCATCGACGTCCGCGGCCCTGCCGTCGGTGTGGGGGCGGGACCCCGTCACGCACCCACCGTCGACGTGTCCCGACGCAGTCGCTGCATCGGCTTGTGCTCGCCGGGCATGACCCGCTTCACGCCGTCGCCCATGGCCTTCTCGAGCACGCGGATGTCACGCGTGAGGCTCATGAAGCCGTGCGGCTCCAGGCTGGCGGCCTGGTCCGAGCCCCACATCGTGCGGTCGAGCGTGATGTGCCGCTCGACGGCCACGGCACCGAGCGCCACGGCGGCGAGCGAGATCTGCAGGCCGCGCTCGTGGCCCGAGTACCCGACCGGGACGCCGTAGCGCTCCGCGAGCACCGGGATGGTGCGCAGGTTGGCCTCCTCCGGGGGGAGGGGGTACGTCGACGTGGCGTGCAGGACGATCAGCTTCTCCGTGCCGAGGATCTCCACGGCCGCGTCGATCTGCTCCAGCGTGCTCATGCCGGTCGACAGGATGATCGGCTTGCCGGTCGAGGCCAGCTCGCGCAGCAGCTCGTGGTCGGTCACCGAGGCCGAGGCGACCTTGTGCGTCGAGACGCCCATGTCCTCGAGGAACTGCACCGAGGGGACGTCCCACGGCGAGGCGAACCAGTCGACGCCCTGCGCCGCGGCGTGCGCCGCGATCTCGGTGTACTGCTCGGTCTCGAACTCGACCTTGTAGCGGTACTCGAGGTAGCTCATCTCGCCCCACGGCGTCTCGCGACGCGTGTGCTTCATGTCCTCGGGCGTCGCGATGTCGGGGGTGCGCTTCTGGAACTTGACCGCCTGCGCACCCGCGAGGGCAGCCACGTCGATGAGCTTCTTGGCGACGGCGACGTCGCCGTTGTGGTTGATGCCGATCTCTCCGATGACGTACGTCGGGCGGTGACGCCCCACGATCTCCTCACCGATCTGTACCCATTCACTCATGGTCGGGCCCTTCTTCTCCGTGGATGTTCGGATGGTCCTGCGTGATGCGATCGTGCGGGTCGGCGAGCACGCGGTCGGCGAGCTCGCGGACGGCTCCGTCGCCACCTCGGCGGCGGAGCACGTAGGGGGCCGCCACGCGGGCGGCGGAGTGGGCGCCGGCGGGCACGACCGGCCAGCCGACGGCGCGCAGGCACTCGACGTCGTTGACGTCGTTGCCGAGGTAGGCGACGTCGGCGAGCGGGATGTCCAGGTCGCGCGCCCAGGCGGTGAGGGCGGCGATCTTGTCGGTGCACCCGGTCACCGCGTCGACACCGAGCTTCTCGGCCCGGGCGCGGACGACCGGGTTGGTCTCGGTGGACAGCACCAGCACCGGGATCCCGGCCTCGCGCAGGCGTCCGATGCCCAGGCCGTCCGAACGGCTGACCACCACGGACTCGACGCCGTGGGAGTCCAGACGGAGGCTGTCGTCGGTGTGCACGCCGTCGAAGTCCGTCACGACGGCGCGTGCCCGCAGCGGGCACGAGGCCGGGTCGCTGTTCTCGGCCTCGCGCCTCGTGAACAGCTCCTCGGCCAGCCGCAGGTCGTGCTCGGTGTCGATCTCGAGCGCGTCGCGCGGGGAGACCTCCACCATCTCGAGGCGGCCGAAGAACCGGTGCCCGTGCTCGAGGAACCCGTGGGTCCGCATGGCGTAGAAGGCACCCGTCTCGGTGAACTCCGGGGCCCGGTCCTGGCGACGCTGGCGGCGACGCTTGTCGTGGTTCACGCCCTCGGGGCCGTCGGGCCCGAGCCGCCACACGTGCTGCTCGGTGCGGACCACGCTGAAGGCCACGTCCGAGCCACCGGTCGTCACGCAGGCCACGGCGCGGTCGACGTCGTCGGGGTCGATGAAGGGGCTGGTCGCCTGGACGAAGACCGTGACCTCGGGGACGGCGCCGCGGGTGCCGAGAGCAGCGAGGGCGTGGCGCAGGGCCGACTCCGAGGACGCCTCGTCGCCGGCCAGTCGCGCCGGACGGTCGATCACGAGCGCCCCGGCCGCGCGGGCGGCGTAGGCGATCTCGTGGTCGTCGGTGGAGACGACCACCTGGTCGACCGACGAGACGGCACGCAGCGACCGGACGGCACGCACGACCAGCGGCTCGCCACCGAGGGGCCGCAGGTTCTTGCGCGGCACGCCCTTGGAGCCACCGCGTGCGGGGATCACTGCCACCACGCCACCGCGGCGCACGGCGGGACGCGACGAGGACGGGGTGGGGAGCGTCCCGACGCCGACGGACGTCGGGTCGAGGTTGCGCTCGAGGAGCTCGGTCATGTCGGTGACGCTAGGGAGGCCGTCCGTCCGTCAGGTGAACGCCACGGCACCCGCCGACGAACGTCGATCGACCACCTCGAGGGGTCCGTGGGCCACGAGTCGAACCGTGGACCAACAGTGGGTGAACCACCCCGCGCCACGGCTGGATCGCGCGAGGATCGTGGCTACCGTGGCGCCGTGAACGCCATGGAGCAGACCCGCCGGACGAGCCCGGCCGCCGCCACGACCGCCCGTGCGGAGGCGCCAGTGCGCGTGGTGGCGATCGCCGGCTTCGACTCGCAGCTCAAGTGGTCCGTGGGCATCTGCCGCGAGCTGGAGAGCCGCGGCGCGCAGGTCGAGGTGCTGGCGCCGCGAGGTCGCAGCGCGCTCTCGGACCAGCAGGTCCGCGACGTCGGCTTCAGCGCGGTGCGCACGGTCGACTGGGACGACGTCGTCGAGGCGGCCGCTGCCGCGGACGTGGTGGTCTGTGCGCTGGCGGGACCGCTGGTCCGGCGGCTCACCATCGCGTTGGCCGAGCGCCCCCTGCAGCCCGGTCCGGTCGTCGTCGCCGGCTGGGTCGGGATCATCATCGAGAAGATCACGGCCGGCTACCTCGACCGCTGCGGCGCGGACGTCGTGGCGGTGAACGCTCGGCACGAGCTCGACCAGTTCCGCTTCACCGCCCAGCGGCTCGCCGTCCCGGACGAGAACCTCGTGCTGAGCGGCCTGCCCTTCCTCTCGTCGCGGCCTCGGCCCCAGCGGGACACGCCGGTGCGGACGGTGCTGTTCGCCGACCAGCCCACGGTGCCGTCCGGCGCCGGGGACCGCAGCTACCTGTACCGCCGGCTCGTCGAGCACGCCCGTCGACACCCCGACCGCGAGGTCCTGCTCAAGCCGCGACACCGCCTCGGCGAGGACACCTTCCACCGGATGCACCACCACCCGGAGCAGCTGCTGGCCGACGTCGACCTGCCGCCGAACTTCCGGATCGTCTACACCTCCATCCCCGAGCTGCTCCCCCGCACCGACCTGCTGCTCACGGTCTCCTCGACCGCGTGCCTCGAGGCGGTCGACGCGGGTTGTCGCGTCGCCCTGGTGCTCGACCTGGGCGTGCACGAGCGGCTGGGCAACCACGTCTTCCTCGACAGCGACCTGCTGCGCACGTTCGACCAGATCGACGACGACGACCTCGGCACGCCCGCCGCGGCCTGGGTCGACAGCTACTTCGGTGGCCGCACCTCGTCCTCGGCCGGCACGATCGTGGACCGGGTCGAGAAGCTGCTGGCCAGTGGCGAGCGGCCCTCGCGCCTGGTCCGCTCGTCACCGTACTTCCGCGCGGCCGTCGAGCTCGAGACGGCACGTGCCGCCGGGTCGCTCACCCGGGCACCGGGCCCGTGGGCACGGCGTCGCCACCGGTACGGCGTCGTCCGGGGCACCGTGGTGCACGCCGGCACCCAGCTGCTCCCGCCGGCCCTCATGCGGCCCGTGCGGCACCTCTACCGGCGCGCCCTGGGTCGGGTCTGAGCCTCAGCTGCCGCCGCCGATGGCGGCCGGACCGTCCTCGCGACGGATGTCGATGATGTGCCCGGTCTGCGGCGACAGGAGCACGTCGAGCGACCGCAGGGCGACGACCTCGGACTCCAGCAGGGTGCCCTCGGGCTCGGCCCCGAAGGCCTTGGTGCGCATGGGCGTGCCGGTGCGCTCGGGGTTCACGCAGTTCACCCGCACCTTGCCGGCCCACTCGTCCGCGAGGGCCTGGGTGAGGTTCACCGTGGCGGCCTTGGCCGAGGAGTACAGGGAGTAGCCCTTGCGGCCGCGCGTGTACGACGACGACGTGAACAGCAGCAGCGAGCCGTGGTGCTTGGCCAGGTGCGGGT
The DNA here is from genome assembly GCF_001423335.1 of Aeromicrobium sp. Leaf289. NCBI lineage: Bacteria > Bacillati > Actinomycetota > Actinomycetes > Propionibacteriales > Nocardioidaceae > Aeromicrobium > Aeromicrobium sp. Leaf289. Next base: position 45,448 of record NZ_LMNK01000006.1, read on the forward strand.
AGAACTCCTGGGCGATGAAGATCGGGGCGAGGTAGTTGATCTCGGTGGCGGCCCAGATGGTCTCCTCCGACGTCTCGGCGAGGTCGCCGATCGGCAGGACGCCGGCGGTGTTGACCACGAGGTCGATCCGGCCCGACTCGGCCAGCACCTTCTTCGCGGCCGCGGCGACGTCCTCACGACGGTCGACGTGGGTGTTCGTCGACGACCGGGAGAACGTGTGCACCGTGGCGCCGTGCGCCCGCGCCAGCGCGGCGATGTCGCCACCGATGCCGTAGGAGCCGCCGAAGACGACCATGACCTTCCCCGCCAGCGCCTCGCGGTACTGGTTCTCGTCGAGCTCGTCGGGCGCGTCGGCCGAGGCCAGCTGGAACAGCTTGTCGGCGATGTAGACGTCGATCGGCTCGGTGACCTTCATGTTGCGCTCGTGCCCGGCGACGACGGTGATCGGCACCTCCGGCAGGTAGCGCAGCACCACGGTGCAGTCGTCGGTGGCCGTGAAGTCGGGGTCCTGCCAGGCCCGGTCGTAGGCGCGGCGGATGACGGAGGACCGGAAGGCCTGGGGCGTCTGGCCGCGGCGCAGCAGGTGGCGCGGGAGGACGTCCTCGATGCAGCCCGAGGTCGCGTCGACCTGCACCACGGTGTCGGCCGACGGGATGGCGGTGTCGACCGCCTCGTACTCCTGCAGGGCTGCCACGCAGTCGTCGATGATCGTCTGGGAGACGAGCGGGCGGACCGCGTCGTGGAACAGCACGTTGCACTCGTCGTCGCCCAGCGCGGCCAGCGCGCGGCTGGTGGTCTCGTTGCGGGTCTCGCCGCCCTCGAGGATCTGGGTCACCTTGTCGTAGCCGCCCGCGTCGACGATGGCGCGCACCGGGTCGAGGTGGCCGGGCGTCATGAGGATGACGATCTCGTCGATGTTCCTCGACGCCTGGAAGGCGGCGACGGTGTGCTCGAGGATCGTCTTCCCGGCGATCTTGATGAGCTGCTTGGGGATGGAGAGCCCCACCCGGGTCCCGGTTCCACCGGCGAGGATCACGGCCACGTTGCGCAGTTCGGTCACCCGAGGAAGGGTACCTGCGTTCATGTCGGCGTCGCCCACCGTCCTCCTGCCGCTCGCTCCGCTGCGCCAGGCTGGCCGCCATGAGCGTGCGTGCCCTCGTCCTGGCGGACACCGACTCCTACGTGAAGTGGGGTGCGACGCTCGCCGCGACCACGCCGTGGACGTCGCGCCTCGCCGTGCTCGACGGCCACGCCGCACCGAGCCGACGCCAGGTCGCCGACGCGGTCGCCGGCTCGGGGTTCGACGTCGAGCAGGTCACCTGGACCGACGCCGACGCCCTGCGCGAGCTGCTCACGGCCTGGCGCCCGGACGTGCTGGTCCTCGCCGTCCGCGCCCACGCCGTGCCACCGGTGCTGCGTCTGCTCGACGACGCCCCTGGCCGGCCGGTCGTGCTCACGGGCGTGGCCGGCGTCTGCGTCCCGGTGCAGTGGTACGACGTGAACCTGCGCCGCGGCGCCGACGTCTTCGTCGTGCACTCGCGCCGCGAGCGACGCGACCTGGTGGCGGTCGCCGCCCGGCACGACGTGCCGCACCGGGTGGCGCTGGCGACGCTGCCGTTCCTGCGCGTAGCCGCTCGCCGTCCGGTCGAGGTCGGGGCCGGTCGTGGCGCCGTGGCCGCGCCGCCCGCACCCGACGGGCCGGTGGTCTTCGCACCTCAGTCGCTCGTGCCGCACGACGACGCCGGGCGCGAGAGGGTCCTGCGCGGGCTCGCCACCGCCGTGAGGCCGGGGCGCGAGGTGCACGTGAAGGTGCGCTCGCGGGCCGGCGAGGTCGAGGCGCACCGCGGAGCCGGCGACTACGCCGCACTGCTCGCACGCCTGCACGCCGACGGCGCCACGCCTGAGGGACTGCGCGTGGTCGACGGCCCCATGAGCCAGCACCTGCGCGGCGCCTCGGGCTTCGTCACGGTCGGCTCCTCGGCGGCGCTCGAGGCCGTGGCCGCAGGCGTCCCCGCCGTCGTGCTCACCGACCTGGGCGTGGACGACGCTCACCTCAACAGCGTGTTCGTGGGGAGCGGGCTGCTGGGCACGCTCGCCGACGTCGCGCACGGTCGCTTCCGGAGCGTGGACCGCGGCTGGGCGCACGACAACTACTTCCACGACCCCGCTGCCGACGACTGGCAGACCCAGGTCGAGCACCTCCTGGCCGAGCGGGCCCGGCACGGGCTCCCTGCGCCCGCCCGCGTGCCCACCACGCTCGGCAACCGGGTGCGGGGCGTCTACTACCGGCTGGACGCCCTCGCGCCGTGGCGCGGCACGGCGCTCGAGCCGCTCGAGCGCCTGCTCCTGGCCGCGGCCCGCCGGCTCAACCGCGCCGTGCTGCACCTGCGCTGAGTGGCCTTGGGGGGCCGCGAGGGTGGCGGGAGGTAGGTGGCGCGCGCTTCCCGCGGAGCAGCGGTAGGTGGCACGCGGATACGAGCCCGCTTTCCGCGCGCCGTCTACCTCCGAGTTCCGGGATACGCGCCACCTACCGCCCACCCAGGCCGCAGCCCGAGAGCCGAGCCAGCGACGTCGCCGCCGCTCGGTCGAAGGCCCTTTCGGAGGCCACACCCAGCGCGAGCCGCAGCATCGCACCGGCAAGGTCGCGCGCCCCCAGCTGCAGCGCACCAGCAGGCCGCGACGGCCCCCTCAGCCGCCGGGCCGGATGATCGCCTCGTCCTGGCTGCTCTTCCAGCGCCGGAAGCCCTCCTCGGTCTCGCCCCGACGCCAGTACGCGGAGACCGAGAGGTCGGCCCGCTCCACCCGCTCGCGCACGTAGGGGCGCACGGTCTTGAGCAGACCTGACTCGCCGTGGACGAAGGCCTGGACACGGCCCTCGGGCCAGTCCCACGCGCGGACCGCGTCGTCGAGGAGCGAGGTGCTGCCGGCCGGGGCATCGCCGCGGTGCAGCCAGTGCACCGTGACCTCCCCCGCCGTGGGCAGGTCGATCTCGTCGCGGGCGTCGTCGACCTCGCAGAACAGCGTGGCCCGCGCACCCTCGGGCAGGTGCTCCAGCGTCACGGCCAGGGCAGGCAGGGCCGACTCGTCACCCACGAGCAGGTGGTGGTCGACGTCCTCGCGCGGCGAGTAGGCACCGCCGGGTCCGCGCACGTGGATCGTGGCCCCCGGTCGCACCTGCGCCGCCCACGGCCCGGCCACGCCCTCGTCGCCGTGCACGACGACGTCGATCCAGAGCTCGCGGGCCTCGAGGTCCAGGCGTCGCACCGTGTAGGTGCGCAGCACCGGCCACACCTCGTTCGGCAACGTCGCCCTGACGTCGTCGAGGTCGAGCGGATCGGGGTAGTCGACGCCGTCGGCCAGGAACACCAGCTTGACGTAGGAGTCGGCCCAGCCGGACCAGCGTCCGGCGAGCTCGTCGAAGCCCCGGGCGACCTCACCGTCACCGAGCACCAGCCGCTTCAGGTGGGGCGTGACCTCCCGGACGTCGAGCACGGTCAGGTGAGCGGGGCGCGACGTCGACACGATGGGTAGCCTAACCAGGTGAGCCACGAGACCCCGACGACCGCAGCCACCCCCTCCTCCGACGGCCCCTCTCCCCATGGCCCCTCTCCCCATGGCACAGCGCCTGCCATCGACACCGCCGCCTTCGACCCAGGCGTCCGCCCTCAGGACGACCTCTTCCGGCACGTGAACGGTCCGTGGCTCCGGGACGCGGCGATCGAGCCGGACCGCGCCACCGCCGGAGCGTTCGTGACCCTCGTCGACGAGGCCGAGAAGACCGTCCGGGGCATCGTCGAGGGCTGTCGCGACGCTCTCGACGGCGCCGGCCAGGACGGCGTCGACCACGATGGGGACTCCCGCAAGATCGGCGAGCTCTACGCCAGCTTCATGGACACCGACCGGATCGACGCCCTCGGCACCGAGCCGCTGCAGGAGGACTTCGCCCTGGTCGACGGGATCGCCGACGTCCCGACCTTCGTCCACGTGCTCGGGCGGCTCGAACGGTCCGGCGTCGGGAGCGTGCTGGGCATGTACATCGCTCCCGACCGCGGCAACCCCGACCGCTACGTCACGCACCTGGTGCAGAGCGGCATCGGCCTGCCCGACGAGTCCTACTACTCCGACGACGACTTCGCCGGGGTGCGCGAGGCCTACCTCTCCCACCTCGAGACGATGTTCACGCTCGGCGGGTTCGAGTCGCCGGCGGAGCGCGCGGCGCGGGTGCTCGACCTCGAGACCGCCATCGCGTCCCACCACTGGGACCGGGTGGCCTGCCGCGACGCGCAGAAGACCTACAACCTCATGGACCTCGACGCGCTGCAGACGCTGGTCGGTCCCCTGGACCTCGCCACGTGGTCCCAGGCCGCCGGCATCGGACGCGACGTGCTCGCGGAGGTCGTCGTGTCGCAGCCGTCGTTCCTCGAGGGCGTCGCCGGGCTCGTCACGGCCGACCGGCTGCCCGCCTGGCGCGACTGGCTGCGCTGGCAGGTCCTGCACGCCGCCGCGCCGTACCTGCCCGCGGCCTTCGTCGAGGAGAACTTCTCCTTCTACGGACGCACGCTGAGCGGGACCGACGAGCTGCGCCCGCGCTGGAAGCGTGGCGTCGGCTTCGTCGAGTCGGCCATGGGTGAGGCGATCGGCAAGATCTACGTCCGCACCGAGTACCCGCCGACGTCCAAGGACCGCATGGACGACCTCATCGAGCACCTCGTCGAGGCGTACCGGCGCAGCATCACCGCCCTGCCCTGGATGAGTGACACCACGAAGGCCGAGGCTCTCGAGAAGCTCGCGGCCTTCACCCCGAAGGTCGGCCACCCCGACGCCTTCAAGGACTACTCGGCGCTCGAGACCGACCCGACCGACCTGCTGGGCAACGCCCGACGTGGGCTGTCGGTGGCGATGGACCGCGAGCTGGCCAAGATCGGGCGACCGATCGACCGCGACGAGTGGTACATGACGCCGCAGACCGTGAACGCGTACTACAACCCCACCATGAACGAGATCGTCTTCCCTGCGGCCATCCTGCAGCCGCCGTTCTTCCACGCCGACGCCGACGACGCCGTCAACTACGGCGCCATCGGCGCGGTGATCGGGCACGAGATCGGGCACGGGTTCGACGACCAGGGCAGCCACTTCGACGGCACGGGGGCCCTGCGCAACTGGTGGACCGACGACGACCGGGTGGCCTTCGAGAAGCTCACGGCCGCCCTCGTCGAGCAGTACGCGGCGCTGTCGCCCGAGGGTGCCGACGGGCACACCGTCAACGGCGAGCTCACGATCGGCGAGAACATCGGCGACCTGGGTGGGCTCGGCATCGCCTACCAGGCGTACCGGATCGCCACCGGCGGTGAGGCACCCACGATCGACGGGCTGACAGGTGACCAGCGGTTCTTCATCTCGTGGGCCCAGGCCTGGCAGGCCAAGGTGCGACCGGCCGAGACGGTCCGCCGCCTCACCGTCGACCCGCACTCGCCGCCGGAGTTCCGCTGCAACCAGGTCGTGCGCAACATCGACGCCTTCCACGAGGCGTTCGGCGTCACGCCCGACGACGAGCTGTGGCTCGCGCCCGAGGACCGTGTGACCATCTGGGCGTCGTGACCGAGCAGGCGCGCCTGCAGCGCCGGATCCTGCGGACCCTCGTGGCCGTGCAGGTGGTCGGCGGCGTCGGCAACGGAGCCGGTCTGGCCGTGGGCGTGCTGCTCCTGCGGGAGGTCTCGGGCTCGTCGGGCTGGGCCGGGATGTCGACGGTCATGCTCACCCTGGGTGCGGCGCTCGCGACCGTCCCGCTCGCGACGCTGGCGGTCCGTGCCGGGCGCAGGCCGGCCCTGGCCACCGGCTGGTTCCTCGGCGCGGTCGGGGCCGCCGTGGTGGTGCTCGGTGCCGACGCCGACAGCCTGCCGCTCGTCCTGGTCGGACTGTTCCTCTGCGGTGTCAGCACGGCCTCCAACCTGCAGTCGCGCTTCGCGGCGGTCGACCGCGCCGAGCCGCGGCACGTCGGACGGTCCCTCGCGCTCGTCACGTGGGCCACGACCGTCGGCGCCGTGCTCGGGCCCAACCTGATCGGGCCGGGCACCACCACGGCTCGGGCCCTCGGCGTGCCCGACCTCGCCGGTCCCCTCGTCTTCTCGTGCGTGGCCTTCGCGGTGGCCGGCACCGTGGTCCTCGTGCTCCTGCGGCCCGACCCGCTGCCGCCGGCCCGGCGCGACGGGATCGACGTCCCGGTGCCCCGGGTCCGCGCCGCCCTGCCGCACGTGCGGGGCGAGACGCGCACGGCCGTGGTCACCATCGCGCTCGCCCACGCCGTGATGGTGTCCGTCATGGCCCTCACCCCGGTCCACATGCAGGACCACGGTGCCGGGGTGGAGGTGATCGGATTGACCATCAGCCTGCACATCGCCGGCATGTACGCACTGTCACCGGTCATGGGGTGGCTGGCGGACCGCTGGGGTCCGGCTCGCACCATCCTCGCCGGTCAGCTCGTGCTGGTCGCCGCCGTCGTGGTCGCCGGGACGTCCGGTACCTCGGAGGTGCGGATCACGGTCGGCCTGGTGCTCCTGGGCCTGGGCTGGTCGGCCGCCACCATCGCCGGGGCGGCGCTGCTCACCCGGTCCACCGATCCCGCGGTGCGCCCGCTGGTGCAGGGGCTCGGCGACCTGACGATGAACTTGGCCGGGGCCGCGGGAGGCCTCCTGGCGGGCGTGCTCGTGGCGTGGCAGGGCTTCGGCACGCTCAACGCGGTCGCCGGCACGCTCGTGGTGCCCGTCGTGCTGCTGGTGGTCGCCGGACGGCGGGCCGCCCAGCAGGTCAGCGTCGGAACACGCTGAAGCGGATCCGGTCGACGACGCTCAGGACGCGGTCGTACCACCAGTCGGCCACGCGGTCGGCCACCGCGTAGCGGGCGTCCGCCGTCCGGTCCAGGACGGGCCAGAACAGGTCCGCCACGCGCTCCCCCAGCTCGGCCCACCGGTCGTCGCTCACGAACAGCCCCGTCACCGCGATGACCGCCAGCGACGACCACGGCGTGCCGAGCACCACGGCGAAGAGCAGGTTGACGACGATCGCGACAATCGCCACCAGGTCGCGGCTCCCCCGCCGCAGCAGCATCGGTGCGAAGAACAGCTGCACGCCGAGCACGGTCCACGTGAGGACCGCCAGGAGGACGTCACCGTTGGAGATGAGGTCCGAGAGCCACGGGAACGGTCGGAACTCCGGCAGCTGCAGCGTCGTGTAGAGGGCGGTGCCGTCCTGCCAGGCGGGCTGGGAGACCTTGTCGAGGCCGCCGGCGAAGTACGCGAGGATCGTCTGGGTGCCCAGGCCCACCAGGCCGACGTTGTGCATCCCGGTGCGCAGCCACTCAGGCGCGACGTCGTCGCTGTCGCGCGGCTCGACCCGGTTCGCGTCGAGCGACCAGACCTCGGAGGTTCGCATGAGCAGCATCCACAGCAGCGCGAGCCGGACGAGGTTGTCGCCGATCGACCCCAGCACCGGGTTCTGCGCGGTGACGGCGATGAACCCGACGAGCACCACGATGGTCATCGCCTTGGCGTGCCATCCCAGCACGAGTCCCACGGCCCCCAGGATCACCGCCACGTAGATGGCGGTGAGCAGGTCACCGCTCACCCCGTCGAGCAGCGCGATCTCGGGGAACCGACTCACGGCGCGGGCGGGCTCGGCCCACGCGGAGGCGTCGCCGACCCACACCTGTCGGGTGGAGAAGTTCGTCAGCAGCAGCCCCAGCACGCACAGGCCGATGAGGATCCGTGCTGCCGCCACGGCGTGCAGGGCGTGGCGTTCCGACGTGAGCCACCGCTCCGCCGACCTGCGCGTGCTGCCGATCGCGTCCCTGACGCGCCAGATCGTGCTCATGCGTCCGCCAGGTAGGAGTCGAAGGCGGACTGTGCCTCGGCGGAACCGCGCACCGCACGTCGCCACCCGGCGTCGAACCACTCGAAGTCCACGGCGGTGATCCGTTCGGCGTCGCGCTGCTCGTGCGGCGGCACGATCCGGCGGCCCACCCGGTACTGGACCTGGACGACCCTCTGGTCGGAGTAGGCCTGGGTGTAGAGCGAGGCGAAGCGGGTCACCATCGTGTCGAGGTCCAGGTAGCCGCGCACGGCGTCGGCCGGCACTCCCGCACCCTGCAGGGCCCCGCGCAGCTCCGCGACGGGGCGGCCGGCGTAGGAACCGAGGACGACGCGACGACCGGACGATCCCAGACCGAACATCGCGTTGTTCAGGTTGGTGGCGAGCCGGCGGCCGGCGAGGTGCACGCGCGCGGGGGCGACGTCGTTGCGCGTCCGGGTCAGGTCGGCACGGGTGACGTCGAGCCAGGGGGTCTGTCTCACCTCGTCCTTCCCCACACGCACACGGGCCCGGACCCAGAGCGACTCGTCGACCCGCTGGGAGCTGGGCTCGAGCAGGTCCCACGACTGCCGGAAGTACGGGTCGACGTACCTGGCGAGCAAGGATCCTCCAGCCACCTCGCGGACCGGGCCCGACGGGGCGAGCCACAGGGCGAGCAGCACCGAGTGGACGAGAGCGAGCGAGGCGAGCACCAGGACGAGGGTCGTGCGCCAGTCGTGCCGAGGGACGTCGGCCCGCCGCGATCCGCCACTGCCACCTCCCTCCACCGACATGCCTTCCATCGTAGGTCGTGACAGACGCCTGCCCGGTGACCGAGACCGGTCACCGGGCAGGCGTCGTGCTACGTCGTCAGATCTTCAGACGACGACGCTCGTTGATGAGCACCGCGGCTCCGAAGAGCACCAGGCCGAGACCCAGCAGCCAGAACGGCAGCAGGTTCGGGGCACCGGTGGCCGGCAGCGTGGTCGTGACGTCGGCGTCGGCCTGCGCGTCAGCGTCCGCAGCAGCGTCGGCCTGGGCGTCGGAGTCGGCGTCGGCCACCGCGTCGGCGTCAGCGTCAGCGTCGGCGTCGGCGTCGGCGTCAGCGTCGGCATCGGCGTCGGCGTCGACGTCGGCCTGCGTGTCGGCGTCGTCGGCCTGCGTGGCCAGGGCGTTCGGGCCACAGCTCGTGCGAGCCAGGTCCAGGGCCACGGCCGGGTTGTCGCCGATGCCGAGCGCGGTCAGGCTCAGCGCGGTGACCTCGATCGCCTCGCCGTCGGCGTCGACGACCTGCTTGTTGATCGTGCCGTTCACGACGGGCTTCAGGGCCTCGCCCAGCTGGTTCAGCAGGCTGGTCTCGACGGCGTCGAGGATCGGCGTGACCAGCTGCTGCTGGACCGTGGCGACGAGAGCGGCCAGCGGGCCGAGAACGGCGCCGAGGCTGTCGTTGAGCGACTGCTCGAGCGTGGCGATGATGCCGTCGACCACACCGTTGACCAGGTCCTGGACACCGGGACCGACGAGCGCGGTGTTGGGCTCGCCCGCGCCGAGCTCGACCGGGATGATCACGTCGTTGCCCTCGGGCAGGTCGACGATCAGGTTGATGCTGGCGACCTGCGAGGTGCCGGTGGCGTCGGCGCCGGCCTCGGCGGTGCACTGGCTGGTGACGGCACCGATCTCGGCGCGGACGTCGATGACGCCGGTGACGGCGTCGAGGACGGGGTCGAGCGCGGCCTCCTGGATCGCGGTCAGCAGCGGCGTCAGGGCGGCCTCGAAGAGCGGGCCGGTGACCGGGTCGAGCCCGTCGAGGATCCCGTCGAGGATCGTGCCGGTGTTCACGGCACCGGGCGCGATGTCGGCGCCGATGGTCGAGAGGTCGATCGACGCGAGCGTCGGGATGGCGATGGGCGCGACGGCGGCCGCAGCCTCGGAGGTGCCCCGGTCGCCGTCCAGACCGGTGGAAGCCGTCTGGTCGAAGGCGCTGACGCCCTGCGTCGAGAGGCCGGTGCCGCACAGGCCCGTGCCGTTGCTGGGAGCACCCTCACCGGTCGAGACCGCAGCGCACTCCTGCGAGTCGACGATGCCGGTGATGCCGGAGGCGGTGACGGCGCTGGCGTTGGACTGCGCCACGGTCTCGTCGGCGCCGCTGGCGGAGAAAGAGACCGCGGTCGTGATGAGCAGGGTGCCCAACCCGAGCGCGAGGGTGTTTCTGCCGAGCTTGTTCATGTGGAAAGACTCCCGTGTCGCTGTTGTTGCGGCGCGAGAAGATTATTCCCTCGACGTGTGCCGCGTGCCAGTGACGACCACCACAGGCGGCCGCGGGCAACATCTTACGCAGATCTCAGGCAATCGTGGGTCTTCGGTCCCATCGGGCGGACGCTGAGACGCATCACACACCGATGGACTCGTCCTGCCCGCGAACCTCTCGGCCCCTGCGGTTCCGGGCCGTTCGGGCTCGCCACCAGCGTCCAGCACGCCGCCAGGAAGCGTCGCTCACGAGCATCATGTCGACCGCGATCATGACGAGCGAGAAGTACATGATCCCCATGAACACCCCGATCCCGAGGTGCATGCCGGTGACCACCACGAGGGCCAGGGCTCGCGTGCTGCGGTAGAGCAGCAGCACCGGGAAGAGCAGCTGCACGACGATCGCGGTCCAGGTGGCCAGCAGGACGATCGGCTCCGCGCTGGAGAACGGATGGATGAGGTCGCGCCACGGCGAGTAGGCCTCGGTCTGCAACGGGAAGTAGACCGCTCGCCCGCTCATCCACACGTCGCTCTGCACCTTCCACAGCGCCGAGCCGACGTAGACCATCACCACCTGGTGGATGATCAGGACGACCGCCAGGTTGTGCAGCGTCGTCGAGAGCCACGGCGGCACGATCGGTCGGACCGCCCCCCTGCGCCCACGCAGCCAGGCGTCGACGGAGAAGTGCCGGCCCGAGTCGGTGAAGCACGCGTACAGGAGGACCATGCGCAGGATGGCGTCACCCCCGGAGCCGACGAAGGGGTTGCTCACGTACAGCGACATCCACAGGAACAGGGTGAGGACGGCCGCACCGCGGGTCCACAGACCGACCATGAGGAGGAGGCCTGCCACCACGGTGAGCAGGTAGAGGAGGTCGAACGTCAGTCCGTCGGCCTGCTGGAAGATGCCGAGGACTCCCGGCCACGGCTTCGCGTCGCGCACCGACGACGTCCACGCCGCGCCGTCGCCCCACGTGTAGTGCCGATCGGGCCAGTTGACGAGCATCTGCGTCCAGACGATGAGGCCCAGCACGATGCGCGTCACCGCGAGTCCCCGAGTCGCGTGCGGACGGGCCGTGAGCCAGTCCCAGGCCCGGTCGAGCCCGCCCCCCACCCCGGCCGCCCTCATCGGTGCGACGCCCAGAAGTCGCGGATCGAGGCCCGCTCGGCCTCGTCGCCACGGAGGGGCTCGCGCCACCCGTTGATCCGCTGACGCACGGCGGGCCGCGCCCGCTCGCGGCCGTCCGCATCCTCGCCGCGAGCCTCCCAGAGCGTGACCCCCTGGCTGCGCGTCGCGTAGCGGACGGCGACCAGCCGGCTGTCCGGTCGCTGTGCCTCGAGTGCCTCGGTGGCGAGCCGGGTGGTAGCACGGTCGTACACGAGGTAGAGATCCACCTGGCTGTCGTCGAGCGCGTCGTCGGAGCCGGCACGCAGGTCCTGGGCGAGGCGCTGCCAGGACACGACGTCCTCCGGGTCCGCCACGTCCGCGACCTCGCGCTGGTCGGTGTCGAGGGTGCCGTACCTCGAGCCGAGCGGACCGTAGAGCTTGTTCGTGACGTAGCCCGCCCGCCCGCCGACGAGCCGGTGGCGCACCAGGTCGAGCTCGACGTCGGTCCAGTCGAGCCAGTCGGTGACCACGAGCTCGCCGTCCTGCTCGTAGGCGCCCTGGAACCGGACGGTGCGGTCGGCCGAGACCGGGTTGGGCGCGAAGAGCCGCCAGTTCTGGGCGAAGTAGGCGCCCAGGTAGGACGTGGCTGGACGCGCGGCCTCGGAGTACGTGTTGGGCGGCAGCGCGGCGAGCGTCACCACGACGAGGTGGCCGGCTGCTGCGACGGCGACCAGGCCGACGACCACCAGACGCCACCACGGCGGGCGCGGTCGCGCGGTCGGCTCCTCTCGCTGCACCTGCACACGGTACTCGGACCCCGGTGTGGATGATGGACTCGTGCGCATCGAGACGGCCTCGCCCCACGACCCCGACGTCGCCGTCCTCCTCGACGAGCACCTTGCGCAGATGCGCGCCACCTCGCCTCCCGGCAGCGTCCACGCGCTTCCGCACGACGCTCTGGCGAGGGACGACGTCGTGCTCGTCGCGGCCAGACGTGCCGGGCCGGACCACGACGGGGACCGGTTGCTGGGCATCGGGGCCCTCAAGCGGCACGCTGGCGGCCTCGGGGAGCTGAAGGCCATGCGCACCACCGAGGATGCACGCGGCGCCGGTGTCGGCGCCGCCGTCCTGGACCATCTGGTCCGGGTCGCGCGTGCGCAGGGGTTGACCCGCGTGAGTCTCGAGACCGGGACCCAGCCCGCGTTCGAGCCGGCCCGCCGGCTCTACGCCCGGCGCGGGTTCGTCGAGTGCGGTCCCTTCGCGTCGTACGTCCTCGACCCGCACAGCGTCTTCATGACGCTCTCGCTCGACTGAGTCAGGACGCGTCGGGCTCCACGTCGAACGTCGCGTTGTAGCGGTGCAGCGAGTCCGCCACGGCCAGCAGGTCGCCCTCCTGCCACCCCGCGAAGCGCTCACCGAGCGCCGTCCGCCGGTCGACGTCGACGTCACGGATCCGTCGTCGACCCTCGTCGCTGGCCGACAGCAGCGTGGCCCGCCCGTCCTCCGGGTCGGGGGTGCGATCGACCAGACCGAGCTCCAGCAGGTGCTGGACGGACCGACTGACGGCGGCCTTGTCGAGCTCCAGGACCCCGCAGAGCGAGCTCCCTCGCACCGGTCCGTCCGCCTCGACCTGCGCCAGGACCAGGTAGCCGACGGGCTGCAGGTCCGGGTGCACGGAGTGGGCCCGCTCCACGACCGCACGGCGCGCCCGCCTCAGCAGCACACCCACCTCGAGCTCGACCAGCCGCAGCGCGCCCAGCGCGCCCGGCTGGGTGCCGCTGTCGTGCGTCGAGGTGGGCGCGGCGGTCATCAGAGGCTCGCCACGGTGTCGGCGGGCTGCCCCTCGGACTCGAGCTCGTCCACGTCCTTCTCGATGGTGGTGCGCAGCGGCACCTCCTTGATGAACAGGATGCAGACCAGGGCCGCGACCGCGAAGGGCGTCGCCACCATGAAGATGTGGCCGAAGGCTTCCCCGAACGAGGCTTCGTAGAGGGTGCGGAACGGGCCCGGCAGCGCCGAGATGTCCGGGATGTGGCCGGTCGACTGCTGAGCGGCCTCGAGATCTGCACGGTCGAGCTGACCGGATGCCGTCAGCTGCTGGACACCGTCGCTGACGTTGCGCTTGACGTCGTGGCTGAGGATCGTCCCGAGCACCGCGACGCCCACCGATCCGCCCATCGAGCGGAAGAAGGCGACGACCGAGCTGGCGGCCCCCATGTCCTCGAGACGCGTGTTGTTCTGCACGGCCAGGACCAGGTTCTGCATGGTGGCACCGAGGCCGAGGCCCACGAGGGCCATGTACAGGCCGACGGTCCACAACGGCGTCGAGCCGTCGATCGTGCCGAGCAGGGCGAAGCCGGCCGTCACGAGGACCATGCCGCCGACGAGCCAGCGCTTCCACACACCGGTGCGGCTGATGATGCGCCCGGAGGTGATGCTCGAGACGAGCAGGCCGCCGACCATGGCGATCGACATCAGCCCGGCCTCGGTCGGCGACATGCCGCGCGAGAACTGGAAGTACTGGCTCAGGTACACGGTGGCGCCGAACATCGCGATGCCGATCATCACGGAGGCGAGGGTGGCCAACGACGTGGTCCGGTCGCGGAAGAGACGCAGCGGGATGATCGGCTCGGTGGCGAACCGCGCCTCGACGACGAGCGCGGCGGCGATGAGCACCGCGCCACCGACCACCAGACCGGCCGACGTGGCCGACGCCCACGCGAAGCTGGAGCCGGCGAGCGAGACCCACACCAGCAGCAGGCTCACGCCGCCCATGATGAGGGTCGCTCCCGCGTAGTCGATCGAGACCTCGCGGCGGACCACGGGCAGGTGCAGGGTGCGCTGCAGCAGCACGAAGGCGGCGAGGGCGAAGGGCAGGCCGACGAAGAAGCAGCCGCGCCAGCCGAGCGGGCTGTCGACGATCAGTCCCCCGATGAGCGGGCCACTGACCGTGGCCAGCGCGAAGACGGCGCCGATGTAGCCGGAGTAGCGGCCCCGCTCACGCGGGGTGACCATCGAGGCGATGACGACCTGCACGAGTGCGGTCAGGCCGCCGACGCCGAGCCCCTGCAGGGCGCGCGCACCGATGAGGACGCCCATGCTGGGCGCGAACGCCGCCACGAGCGAGCCGGCCGAGAAGATCACCAGGGCGATCTGCACGAGCATCTTCTTGCTGAACAGGTCGGCCAGCTTGCCCCAGATCGGGGTGGTGGCGGTCATGGCCAGCAACGTGGCGACGACGACCCACGTGTAGCCGGTCTGGCTGCCCTCGAGGTCGGTGACGATGCGCGGCAGCGCGTTGGTGACCACGGTGCTCGACAGCATCGCGACGAACATCGCGAGCAGCAGGCCACTGAGGGCCTCGAGCACCTGGCGGTGGGTCATCTGGCCCGCGGCCTCGGCTGCGGGCGCCTGGGTGGTGGCACTGGGTTCGGACACGGGGGCTCGCTTCACGGGAGGACGGATTGGTTGACTCCGTCAACTATAGCGAGATGGTTGATCAGCGCAACCAATAGGTGACGTGAGGTGGCTCACCGCCGGGCCAGCCACTCCCCGAACTCCGGCCCCTCCCCCGTCGCGCCCGGGCGGCCGCGCAGCGCACCGGAGGCGATCCCCGTGCCGTAGGCGCCGGGCAGCGAGACCTGCACGACCCGGCCGCGGCGCCCGGTCGCCGCCAACCACTGCCGGGCGAGATCGGCGACCACCTCGTCGCGCGGTCCGACCAGGTCCGGCACCCGACCCTGCGGCCCGGCTTCCACGAGGTCGACCAGGCGCTCGGCCACGGTGTCCCCCGCCACGGGCCGGGCGAGGATCCGCGGCACGAGGGAGACGCTGCCGACGGAGGCGAAGCCCAGGGCCTGCTCGGCGAACTCGTGCACCTGCGTCGCCCTCTGGATCGTCCACGGAACAGGGCCGGTGGCCACCATCCGCTCCTGCGCGAGCTTGCCTGCGTAGTAGCCCGCGTCGATGTCGTCGATGCCGACCACCGAGAGCGCCACGTGGTGCCCCACGCCGGCCCGGGCCCCCGCGGTGAGCAGCCGGCGCGTCACGGTGGTCGTGAAGCGCACCGCCGCACCCGCCGAGAGGGTGACGACGTTGGTGAGGTCCAGCACGGCGTGGGCTCCTGCGAGGGCGTCGTCGAGACCGGCCCTGCTCCGCCGGAGGTCGTGACCGCTGCCTCGGGACAGCACCGTCACGTCGTGGCCCCGCCGGCGAGCACGCTCGACGACCACCCGTCCGATGACCCCCGTACCGCCTGCGACGACGACCTTCACGGCACCTCCTGCTCTCGGTGGACCGTACGCCCGCAGGGGTGCGTGGTGCCAGACCCCCGACCGACACCTCGATCGGCGATGATGTCGCCATGCTCATCGTCGGTCTGGTCCTCGTGGGGCTCGCCGCCCTGCTGCACGTCTACATCTTCTGGCTCGAGTCGTTCGCGTGGACCTCGGCCCGCGGGCGGGCGACCTTCGGCACGACCGTCGAGGAGGCTCAGGCGACGCGCGAGCTGGCCTACAACCAGGGCTTCTACAACCTGTTCCTGGCTCTCGTGGCGGGCGCAGGCGTGATCCTCGTGGCCGTCGACGAGACCGTCGTCGGGGCCACGATGGCGTTCGTCGGCGCGGGCTCGATGCTGGCCGCCGCTGCGGTGCTGCTCTCGAGCCCGGACAAGGCCCGCGCCGCGGTCACCCAGGGAGCGCTACCGCTGCTCGGCGTCGTCGCCCTGGCCGTGGGCCTGGCCTGACGCCTCGACGGAGTACACCAGCCGCGCGAACTGCCCCACGGCCGTGGCGCTGCGCAGCCGCAGGCGGGACGACTCCACACGGCGCGGGAGCAGCGGGGCGCCGCTGCCGAGCGTGACCGGGGCGACGGAGACCGCGATCTCGTCGAGCGCGTCGGCCTCGAGGAACTGGGCGGCGAGGTCCCCTCCCCCGACGACCCACACGTCGCGGCCAGCCGCGGCCTCGCGGATCCGCGGCAGCACGTCGGCGACGGGACCACGCACCAGACGCACGTCGGCGCCGGCGGGCACGGGAAGGTCGCGGGTGGTGAACACGAAGGTGGGGCGGTCGCCGTGGAAGCCCTGCCACTTCTCCGGGTGCTCCAGTACGTCCTCGGTGCGCAGGAGCCACTCGTAGGTGCTGGACCCCTCCACCAGCACCGCCGCGTCGGCCGGCAGGAGCCCCTCCTCGGGCTGCTCGCCGCCGTCGACGGCGAACAGCCAGTCGAGGGAGTGCTGCTCGTCGGCGATCCAGCCGTCGAGGCTCGTGGCCGTGTCGTAGACGATGCGTCCCATGCGGTGAGCGTAGGCGCGAGCTCCGACAGGCCGGATCGACACGACGAGGGGCCCGGACCGTGGTGGTCCGAGCCCCTCGCGGGTCGTGCTCCTCGCTCAGCGCTGCACGTCGAAGCGGTCGGCCTCCATGACCTTGACCCAGGCCCCGACGAACTCGTCGACGAACGCGGCGGCACCGTCGTCGCTCGCGTAGACCTCGGCCACGGCGCGCAGCTCGGAGTTCGAGCCGAACACGAGGTCGGCGCGGCTCCCGGTCCAGCGCACCTCGCCGGAGGCGTCGCGACCCTCGTAGATGCCGGCCTCGGGATCGACCGACGTCCAGGTGACGTCCATGTCGAGCAGGTTCACGAAGAAGTCGTTCGTGAGCGTGCCCGGGCGGTCCGTCAGGACGCCCAGCGTGGACCGGTCGTAGGTGGCGCCGAGGGCGCGCAGACCGCCGACGAGGGCCGTCATCTGCGGGGCGCTGACGCCGAGCAGGTTCGCGCGGTCGACGAGCAGGTGCTCCGCCGGCAGCCGGTTGCCCTTGCCGAGGTAGTTGCGGAACCCGTCGGCACGCGGCTCCAGCCACTCGAAGGACTCGACGTCGGTGTGCTCGAGCGTGGCGTCGACGCGGCCCGGGGTGAACGGGACCGCGATCTCAAGGCCGGCCGCCTTGGCGGCCTGCTCGATGCCGACGCCACCGGCGAGGACGATCAGGTCGGCCAGCGACACCGAGGTGCCGGAGTCCGCCTGGATGCCCTCGAGGACGCCGAGCACCCGACGCAGCTCGCCGGGGTTGTTGACCTCCCAGCCGATCTGCGGCTCGAGGCGCACGCGAGCGCCGTTGGCGCCGCCGCGCTTGTCGCTGCTGCGGAACGTCGAGGCCGAGGCCCACGCCGTGCTCACGAGGTCGGTCACGCTCAGGCCGGAGTCGGCGATGCGCTGCTTGAGGACCGCGACCGCGGCCTCGTCGAGCGGCGCACCGGTGGCCTCGGGCAGCGGGTCCTGCCAGATGAGCGTCTCGGAGGGGACCTCCGGGCCGAGGTAGCGCTGGATCGGACCCATGTCACGGTGCGTCAGCTTGAACCAGGCCCGCGCGAAGGCGTCGGCGAACGCGGCCGGGTCGTCCTTGAAGCGGCGCGAGATCTTCTCGTACGCCGGGTCGACACGCAGCGCCAGGTCGGTGGTCAGCATCGTGGGCTTGCGGTTCGGACCACCGTGGGCGTCGGGGATGATCGCCTCGGCGTCCTTGGCGACCCACTGCGCCGCGCCGGCCGGGCTCTCGGAGAGCTCCCACTCGTAGCCGAACAGGATCTCCAGGTAGTCGTTCGTCCACTGCGTCGGCTTGGTGGTCCAGGTGACCTCCAGGCCCGACGTGATGGTGTCGTTGCCGTGGCCGGTGCCGAAGGAGTTCTTCCAGCCCAGGCCCTGCTGCTCGATGGGAGCGCCCTCGGGCTCCGCACCGACGTGGGCGTCGGGGTCGGCAGCACCGTGGGTCTTGCCGAAGGTGTGACCTCCCGCGATCAGGGCGACGGTCTCCTCGTCGTTCATCGCCATGCGACCGAACGTCTCGCGGATGTCGCGGGCCGACGCCATCGGGTCGGGGTTGCCGTTCGGGCCCTCGGGGTTGACGTAGATGAGGCCCATCTGGACGGCGGCCAGCGGCTTCTCGAGGTCGCGGTCGCCGGAGTAGCGCTCGTCACCGAGCCACGTGGTCTCCGGGCCCCAGTACACGTCGGCGTCGGGCTCCCACACGTCCTCGCGACCACCGGCGAAGCCGAAGGTCTCGAATCCCATGGACTCCAGCGCCACGTTGCCGGTGAGGACCATGAGGTCCGCCCAGGAGAGGTTCTTGCCGTACTTCTTCTTGACCGGCCAGAGCAGGCGGCGGGCCTTGTCGAGGTTGCCGTTGTCGGGCCAGCTGTTGAGCGGGGCGAAGCGCTGCTGACCGGCACCGGCGCCGCCGCGGCCGTCGTGCACGCGGTACGTGCCGGCACTGTGCCAGGCCATGCGGATCATGAGGCCGCCGTAGTGGCCGAAGTCGGCCGGCCACCAGTCCTGCGAGGTGGTGAGCACCTGCTCGATGTCGCGCTTGACCTCGGCGAGGTCGAGGGACTCGAAGGCGGCGGCGTAGTCGAAGTCCTCGCCGTGCGGGTTCGCGACGGCGGGGTTCTTCGCCAGGACCTTGAGGTTGACGCCCTCGGGCCACCAGACCTTGTTCGCGTCCTGGCGGGTGGGGTGGGGCAGTGACTCGTGCGCGACGGGGCAGCCGCCTCCGGCAGCGCCCTTGGCGTGGTCCGGCTCGTTCATCTCGCCGACTTCGGCGTCGGGCTTGTCGTGCTCGCTCACGTGGGTTCCTCTCACGGGGTTGGACAGGTCGGGCGGTCCGCGTCGATGACGCGGGAGTCAGGCGGTGCAGGAGGGGCAGGTGCCCCAGAAGATGACCTCGGCCTCGTCGATGACGAAGCCGTGGTCGGACGACGGGACGAGGCAGGGAGCCTCGCCCGTGGCGCAGTCGACGTCGGCGATGTCGCCGCAGCCGCGGCACACCACGTGGTGGTGGTTGTCACCCACGCGTCGCTCGTAGCGTGCGGTGTGGCCGTGCGGCTGGATGCGCCGGACGATCCCCACCTGGGTGAGGGCGGCCAGCGTGTCGTAGACCGCCTGGTGCGAGACGTCGGGGACGAGGGTCCGGGCGGCGTCGATGACGGTGGCGGTGTCGGCGTGCGGCGTCCGTTCGAGCGCGTCGAGGACGGCCACCCGGGGGCGCGTGACGCGCAGTCCCGCCTCCCTCAGGAGCTCGGGTGCCTCGATCGACGTCATGCCCCCGACTGTAGCCACTTTCTTGAACGAGTCAAGAAACGACACACGAACATCCGGTGCGCGGTGCGGTGCTCACCGCCGCGCGCGGTCACGTTCGACGCGGGCCCGGTGCAGCGCCTGCATCTCGTCGGCGAGCTCGGGGGCGGGACCGTCGACCACGACTCCCGGCACCACCTGCTCGATGGGCAAGGTGGCCACAGGCGGGGCAGGCTCCCCCCATCCGTCGAGCCACTCGGTGAGCTGCGTGGCTCGCACCGCGACGACGATGCGTCCCAGCCCGACCCAGCCGTGAGCCGCGGAGCACATGGCACAGTGCTCCCCCGTCGTGTACGCGGTCGCGCCGGCTCGCTCAGCCGGCGCCAGGTGCGCCCCGGCCCATGTGGCGAGCGCGAGCTCCGGATGGCGTGTCGCGTCCCCCGCGCCCTCCTGGTTGCGCTCCTCCAGCAGCACGGTGCCGTCGGCGCCGACCAGCAGCGAGCCGAAGGGCATGTCGCCGTGCTCGAGCGCCTCGCGGGCGAGCTCGACGCAGCGGCGCAGGTGGATGAGGTCCGTGTCGGTCAGCGTCATGCGGCCATCATCGGCCAGGACGTGCGTCCCCGCGCTTCGGGATCGACCCGCTCCACGCCGCGTCCCGCCTCCCCGCCGCGGCACTGGGCCGTCAGAGGTAGGTGGCCCGCGTATCCCGGCCCGTCCAGGTAGGCCCGCCGCGGATACACCGTGCGTATCCGCGGCACATCTACCGCCGCCCCCGCGGGTAGCGCGGCCTACCTACCCCCACGGCCCCGACCCGGGGATGCAGGTGCGTCCTCGGCCCGATCCTGATCCCGGGCCGCCAGCGGTGGGTGACGCACCGAACGACGCAGTCAGAGGTAGGTGACGCACCTGCCGAGACCGTCGAAAGGTACGAGACCTACCTCCGACACCCACGAAACGTGCGTCACCTACCTCTGACCACCCAGGCCGCGACCCGAGAGCCCGACCGGTCCCCCTACCGGCTGCCCGGTCGAGGCCCTTTCGCGGCGCAGGTTCAGCAGGAGCCGAGGAAGCGCAGCCGCAGGTCATGTCCGAGTCAGCCGTCGCGACAACGAAGAAGACCCCCAGTCCGAGGACTGGGGGCCTTCGCTCGTTCGAGTGGAGCATAGGAGACTCCGTCGCTGGCAGAGCTCGCTCCTCCCCGAATCACCGGTCCCGATTCGAACGAGAGAAGGCCCCTGCCGGAACGAAGAAGACCCCCAGTCTCGAGGACTGGGGGCCTTCTCTCGTTCGAGTGGAGCATAGGAGATTCGAACTCCTGACCTCTTCCATGCCATGGAAGCGCGCTACCAACTGCGCCAATGCCCCTCGCGGGTGGTACCCGACCGGGTCGAGCACCGAGTGAACACTCTAGACCCTGCCGCGGAGCGACTCAAACCGGGGTCACTCGTCGTCGGACATGACCGGCTCGGGCAGCGTGCCGGCGTTCCACTCCGTGAGCCGCCAGCGCGTCCCGTGCGCCGGCGAGATCTGCTCGAGCGCGATCCAGGAGCAGTTCGAGAGCCCGGCGAACGTCCGCCACGTGGCCTCCGGAAAACCCAGGAACGTGCAGGCCCCGACCCGCAGCACCGCGCCGTGCGCCACGACCACGAGCGTCTGCTCGTCCTCCAACGACTCGAGCGCCTCGGAGAGCGCCTCCGACAGGCGCGCGCCGGCCTCGGCGTGCAGCTCCGCCTGCGGGAACCGCTCCTCGCGGTCCTCCAACATCGCCTTCATGAGCTCGGGGAAGCGGTCCCACGACTCGCGCCACGTGAGGCCCTCGCGCTCACCGAAGTTCATCTCGCGCAGACGCTCGTCGAGCTCGACGGGCACGCCGGTCACCCGCGACAGCTCCTCGGCCGTGTCGCGCGCCCGCTCGAGGTCGGAGCTGAGGATCCGCACCGGCCGGAGCGACGCGAGGCGTGCGGCGGCCGCACGCGCCTGCTCGCGTCCGACGTCGTCGAGCGACGTGTCGGTCTGTCCTTGCACCCGGCCCGTGACGTTCCACTCCGTGCGCCCGTGGCGCCAGAGCACGACCCGTCGCGTCATGCCGACGTGAGGCTGATGGTCGGGCAGTCGCTCCACAGACGCTCGAGGGCGTAGAAGGCCCGCTCCTCGCTGTGCTGCACATGCACCACGAGCTCGGCGAAGTCGATGAGCACCCACCGGCCCTCGCGCTCGCCCTCGCGCCGCACGGGCTTGGCGCCGAGCTCCAGCAGCTTCTCCTCGATGGCGTCCTTCACGGCTCGCACCTGCGGCTGGTTGCTCGCGCTGCACAGCAGGAAGACGTCGGTGATGTAGAGCTGCTCGGAGACGTCGAAGGCGAGGATCTCGGTGGCGAGCTTCTCGTCGGCGGCGGCGGCGGCGGCGCGGGCGAGCTCGATCGCCCGGTCGGACGCGGTCATGGGGAGTCCTCGGAGTCGGGGTCGGTTCCCGGGACGGCCCCTGGGGGCGCCTCGGGGGGCGGGGAGTAGAGACGGTGCTTGCCGATGTACTGGACCACGCCGTCGGGGACGAGGTACCAGACCGGCTCGCCCGACGTGACGCGCACACGGCAGTCGGTCGACGAGATGGCCAGGGCCGGGATCTCGACGAGCGTGATGCGCTCGACGGGGAGTCCCTCCAGCGTCTGCTCGTCCATCTCGTGCCCGGGGCGCGTGCAGCCGACGAAGTGGGCCAGCTCGAAGAGCTCCTCGTGGTCGCGCCAGGTGAGGATCGCCGCCATCGCGTCGGCGCCGGTGATGAAGTACAGGTCGGCGTCGGGCATGTCCGCGGCCAGGTCGCGGAGGGTGTCGATGGTGTAGGTGGGCCCGTCGCGGTCGATGTCGACCCGGCTGACCTCGAAGCGGGGGTTCGCCGCCGTGGCGATCACCGTCATGAGGTAGCGGTGCTCGGCGGTCGAGACCTCCCGGTCGGCCTTCTGCCAGGGGCGACCGGTCGGCACGAAGACGACCTCGTCGAGGTCGAACCACGACTGCACCTCGCTCGCCGCCACGAGGTGGCCGTGGTGGATCGGGTCGAACGTGCCACCCATGACGCCGACGCGACGTCGTCGCGTGGGCAGGGGCTCGGCGACCACGGACCCTGACGTGCTCAGGAGTGCTCGCGACCCTTGCCGAAGGCCAGCAGCGCGAACAGCAGGATCAGCAGGATCGCGAGGGCGACACCGCCGATGATGTACGGGTTGATGTGGCCGCCCTCGGCGGACTCTTCGGCTGCGACCAGGAACTCGAGCATGGTCGCAATCTACCAGCGCGGGCAGGGCGGGCCGACGTGGTGGTGCCCGACCCCGTGATGCTCAGCGCACGTGGCCGTCGCCGGTCACCACGTACGTCGTGGTCGTCATCTCCTGCAGGCCCATCGGGCCGCGTGCGTGCAGCTTCTGGGTGGAGATCCCGATCTCGGCCCCGAAGCCGAACTCGCCTCCGTCGGTGAACCGGGTCGACGCGTTGACCATCACGGCGGCCGAGTCGACCCCCAGGGTGAACCGTCGCGCCGCGTCGATCGACCGCGTGACGATCGCCTCGGTGTGCCCCGACGACCAGGTGCGGATGTGCTCCACCGCGTCGTCGAGCGAGTCGACCACCGCGGCGGCGATGTCGAGCGACAGGTACTCGGTGGCCCAGTCGTGGTCGGACGCCGCCAGCACGCCCGGGACGGCGGCGAAGGCCGCGTCGCCGTGGACGGTCACGCCCGCGGTCTGCAGCGCCTCGGTGACCCGCGGCAGGAACTCCTCGGCCACGTCGCGGTGCACGAGCAGCGACTCCGCGGCGTTGCACACGCTGGTGCGGTGGGTCTTGGCGTTGAGCACGATGTCGAGCGCCATGTCGAGGTCGGCGTCGGCGTCCACGTAGACGTGCACGTTCCCGGTCCCGGTCTCGATGACCGGCACGGTCGACTGCTCGACGACGGTACGGATCAGCCCGGCTCCCCCGCGCGGGATCACCAGGTCGACGAGCCCACGTGCCTGCATCAGCTCCGTGGCGCTGGAGCGGTCGTGGGCGGGAACGGCCTGGACCACGTCGGCGGGCAGACCGGCGCCGGCGATCGCGTCGCGCATGACGTCGACGATCGCGGCGTTGGACCGGGCCGCGGACCGGGACCCCCGCAGCAACGACGCGCTGCCGGCCTTGAGACAGATGGCAGCGGCGTCGGCGGTGACGTTGGGTCGGCCCTCGTAGATCATCGCGATGACGCCCATGGGCACACGCAGCTGCTCGAGCCGCAGGCCGTTGGGCAGCGTGGACCCGCGGACGACCTCGCCGACGGGGTCGGGAAGGGCGGCGACGTCGCGCACGCCCTGTGCGAAGGCCGCCACCCGGTCGGCGTCCAGGAGCAGGCGGTCGATCACGTTCTCGGGGGTGCCGTCGGCGCGGGCGGTCTCGACGTCCGCCGCGTTCTCGGCCACGATCCGCTCGGTGGCGGCGACGAGCGCATCGGCCATCGCGAGCAGGGCAGCGTCCTTCTGCGCCCGCGACGCGAGAGCGAGGGTCCGGGCGGCGGTCCGCGACCGTCGGGCGAGCTCGTGCACCTGTTCCTTCACGCCCCGATCGTAGCGAGGGCGGGGGACGTCACCCGTCGTTCACCCGCGCCTGGAACAGTGCCGCGCATGACTCGGGGACCCTTCACCACGCGCGGCGGGCGCGCACCGGCACGACGCCTCGCCCTCGCACTCGCCCTCGTCCTGGGCGTTACCGTCCTGGTCGTGCCCTCCACGTCGTCGCCCGCCGAAGCCCACGGCGGTGGCCACCACGGTCCCGGCCACGAGCCGTCGGTGCGGTTCGCGACGTTCAACGCCTCGCTCAACCGGCCGGCCGAGGGCGACCTGCGGCGCGACCTGACCACCGACGCGAACGCCCAGGCCCGTGCCGTCGCCGAGACGATCCAGCGCGCCCGGCCCGACGTGCTCGTGCTGCAGGAGGTCGACCACGACCCGGAGGCGCTGCGTCTGTTCGAGCGGAACTACCTGGCGCGGGGCTGGAACGGGGCGGAGCCGATCCGCTACCGGTACACGTTCACGGCGCCGGTCAACACGGGCGTCCCGACCGGTCTCGACCTGAACGGCGACGGGACCACGGACGGTCCCGACGACGCGTACGGCTTCGGCGCGTTCCCCGGCCAGTACGGCATGGCGGTGCTGAGCCGCTACCCGATCGACGCGAAGCGGATCCGCACGTTCCAGAAGCAGCTGTGGAAGGACATGCCGGGCAACCGCATGCCGTCCGGCTACTACTCCCCCGAGGCCGTCGACGTCCTGCGCCTGTCGAGCAAGTCCCACTGGGACGTGCCCGTGAAGGTCGGCCGTCGGTCGGTCCACCTGCTCGTCAGCCACCCGACGCCGCCGGTCTTCGACGGCCCCGAGGACCGCAACGGCCGTCGCAACGCCGACGAGATCCGGTTCTGGGCGGACTACGTCGGCTCCCCTCGCCAGGCGCGCTGGATCAGGGACGACAGCGGCCGGCGCGGGGGCCTCTCCCCCGCCGCCCCGTTCGTCGTCGCCGGCGACCTGAACTCCGACCCCGTCGACGGCGACTCCCTCCCCGGTGCCGCGAACCAGCTGCTCGACCTGCCCCGCGTGAACACGTCGGTGACGCCGTCCAGCGAGGGTGCCGTGGAGGCGGCCCGACTGCAGGGCGGGGCGAACGACGCACACCGGGGCGACCCGAGGTTCGACACCGCCGACTTCGCGGAGCCGCCGGGCAACATCCGAGCCGACTACGTGCTGCCGAGCCGGGACCTGCGCATCCGCGACGCCCGCGTCTTCTGGCCCACGCAGGCCGACCCCCTGTCACGGCTCACCGGCACGTTCCCGTTCCCGGCCTCAGACCACCGGCTCGTCTGGGTCGACGTCGACCGGCCCTGACTCCCGGGGACGCAGGATCCTGCGTGCCCCGCAGGTCGGGTCAGAGGACGACGAGGTCGTCACGGTGCACGACCTCGCGCTCGTAGTCGGCCCCCAGCTCGGCGGCCAGCGCGTGCGTGGACCGGCCGATGAGGCTGGGCAGCTCCCCGCTGTCGTAGTTCACGAGCCCGCGGGCCACCGCCTGGCCGTCGGGCCCCACGACGTCGACCGGCTCCCCGGCACCGAACTCGCCACTGACCCCGACGATGCCGGCCGGCAGCAGCGAGGCCTTGCGCGAGGTCAGGGCGGCGACCGCTCCGGCGTCGACGTGCAGCTGGCCCTTGGTCTCGCTCGCGTGCGCGAGCCACAGCAGCCGAGTGGGCCGACGTCGGCCCGTGGGGTGGAAGCGCGTGCCCACCGCCTCGCCCGCGACGGCCGCACCGGCCCGGTCGGCCCCGGCCAGCACCACCGGGATGCCCGCACCCGTGGCGATCCGCGCGGCCTCGATCTTGGTGACCATGCCGCCGGTACCGACCTTCGACCCGACGCGCGCGACGTCGACCTCGAGGAGGTCCTCGGGTCCGTGCACGTCGGGGATCGGCCGTGACGTGGGCAGCGACGGGTGGCCGGTGAAGAGACCGTCGACGTCGGAGAGCAGCACCAGCAGGTCGGCGTGCACGAGGTGCGCCACCAGGGCCGCCAGCCGGTCGTTGTCACCGAAGCGGATCTCGCTCGTGGCCACCGTGTCGTTCTCGTTGACGACCGGCAGCACACCCAGGTCGTGCAGCTTGGCGAACGTCTGGTGCGCGTTTCGGTAGTGGCTGCGGCGGGTCACGTCGTCGACGGTCAGCAGGACCTGGCCCACCGTGATGCCGTGGGCGGCGAACCGCTCGGAGTAGTGCGCTACGAGGGCACCCTGGCCGACGCTGGCCGCGGCCTGCTGCGTCGGCAGGTCCCTGGGACGGGTCGTGAGCCCCAGAGGCCCCAGGCCGGCCGCGATGGCACCGGAGCTGACCAGCACCACCTCGTCGCCCGCTCGCCGGGCTGCGGCGAGGGCCTCCACCACGACGTCGACCTTGGCCGGGTCGAGGTGGCCGGTCGACGACGTCAGCGACGACGAGCCGACCTTGACGACGACCCTCCGGGTCATGCCCCCGTGCCCTCGGTGTCCGCGTCCTCGTCCTCGGAGGTCCAGTCGGGCTCCTCGCCGCGCTCGCGCAGCTCGCGGAACTCGGCCTCCTGCGCCCGCTTGGCGGCCAGCGCCTCGCGACGCTCGACGTTCGTCCGCCGGTCGTCGCGGTCCAGGCGCTGGTCCTCACCACGACGACCCAGCATCTCGGCACCGGCCTCGATCGTGGGGTCGAAGTCGAAGACGACCGCGTCCTCCCAGCCCAGGTCGGCCGTGCCGCCGATGACGACGTCGTCGCCGGGCTCGGCACCGAGCTTCGCGAGGCTGGCCTCCACTCCGAGGCGAGCGAGGCGGTCGGCGAGGTAGCCCACCGCCTCGTCGTTGCTGAAGTCGGTCTGGCCCACCCAGCGGGTGAGCTTGGCGCCACGCACGATCCACTGCTGCTGGCCCTCGGGGCCGCGGCGCTGGTCGACGGTGAACTCCTGGCCCACGCCGGCCTCGGCCGGGGGGCGCAGGACGATGCGGGTGATCTCCTGCGAGGGCGCGTCGGCGCGACGGCGCGCGACGATCTCGGCCATGGCGAACGACAGCTCGCGCAGCCCGGCGTGGCTGGCGGCGGAGACGTCGAACACGTCGTAGCCGCGCTCCTCGAGGTCGGCGCGCACGAACTCGGCGATCTGGGCGGCGTCGGGGACGTCGGTCTTGTTGAGCGCCACCAGCCGCGGGCGCTCGAGCAGGTCCTTGCCGGTGGCACCCTCGGCCAGGCCGTCGGCGTAGGCACGCAGCTCGGCCTCGATGACGTCGAGGTCGCTCAACGGGTCGCGGCCGGGCTCCACCGTCGCGCAGTCGACGACGTGCACGAGGGCCGCGCACCGCTCGACGTGGCGCAGGAAGTCGTGACCGAGGCCGCGTCCCTCGCTGGCACCCTCGATGAGGCCGGGCACGTCGGCCACGGTGAACGTGGTCGACCCCGCGGTGACGACGCCCAGGTTCGGGACCAGGGTGGTGAACGGGTAGTCGGCGATCTTGGGCCGGGCGCGTGACAGGGCGGCGATGAGGCTGGACTTGCCGGCGCTGGGGAACCCGACGAGACCGATGTCGGCCACGACCTTGAGCTCCAGCACGATCGTGCGCTCCTGGCCGGGCTCACCCTTGAGGGCGAAGCCGGGCGCCTTGCGCTTGGCCGACGCCAGGGCCGCGTTGCCGAGACCACCTCGGCCGCCCGCGGCGATGACGAGCTCGGTGCCGGGGCCCACGAGGTCGGCGAGCACCTCGCCGGTGCCGTGCTCACCGCCGGAGCGCACCACCGTTCCGTCGGGGACCTTGAGCACGAGGTCGGCACCATGACCACCACTGCGGTTGCCGCCCTCGCCCGGCGCACCGTTGCCGGCCTTGCGCTTCGGCTCGTGGTGGTAGTCCACGAGCGTGGTCACGTCGGCCGAGACCCGCAGGATGACGTCGCCACCGTGACCGCCGTTGCCGCCGTCGGGCCCGCCGAGCGGCTTGAACTTCTCGCGGTGCACCGACGCGATGCCGTGCCCGCCGTTGCCGCCGACGACGTGCAGCGTCACGCGGTCGACGAAGGTGGGGACGGCCATCGGGTGCTCCTGGGAACGGGGGTGGGAGGGAGGTGCAGGGACGTCGAAGGGGTGGCCCGCATGCGCGGACCACCCCTTCGACGGATGTTCTGCCGGCTACTCGCCCGGAACGATGTTCACGACCTTGCGGCCGCGACGCGTCCCGAACTCGACCGAGCCGGCCGACAGCGCGAAGAGCGTGTCGTCGCCGCCACGGCCGACGTTGGTGCCGGGGTGGAAGTGGGTGCCGCGCTGGCGGACGATGATCTCGCCCGCGTTGACCAGCTGGCCGCCGAAGCGCTTGACGCCGAGGCGCTGGCTGTTGGAGTCGCGGCCGTTCTTGGTGGAGGCTGCGCCCTTCTTGTGTGCCATGAGTTCAGTCCTCTACTTCGCGATGCCGGTGATCTTGACCTGGGTGTACTTCTGACGGTGCCCCTGGCGCTTCTTGTAGCCGGTCTTGTTCTTGTACTTCTGGATGGTGATCTTGGGGCCCTTGGTGCCACCGATGGCCTCGGCGGTCACGGAGACCTGGGAGAGCGAGTCGGCGTCGGCCGTGACGGTGTCACCGTCGACGTACAGGACGGCCGGCAGCGAGACCGCCTCGCCCTGGGCCAGGCCGAGCTGGTCGATCTCGATGACGTCGCCGACGGCGACCTTCTGCTGCGTGCCGCCACTGCGCACGATTGCGTAGACCACGGGATTCCTCACTCGGTTCTTGCTGGAAGCTGTGCTTGCCAAGGCTTGGGGCTGTGCGGGGCCGGGCGAACGCAGCGGGCTGGTTCGGCGACCGGTGCCGGGCTCTCGCCCGGGCATGCGGATCGGCGCGCAGGGCACGCCGACACATCATTCTACGGACCGTCACCCGGCTCGGTCAAAACGGGGGCGTCCTCGCTGGTGGAGGCCCGGTCGCCGTCCGTCTCCGACACCTCGGGAGCGGACTCCTGCTCGGCCTCGGGCAGAGGGTCCTGCACGGGCTCGGCAGCGGTCTCGGCCTCCGGCGCGACGGCGTCCTCGACAGCCTGGTCGCCCGTCTCGGGTGCGGGGCTCTCGGGCTCGAGCGCGGCGTCGACGGCGGGTGCAGGAGTCTCCTGCTCCGACGGCTCCGACGGCTCGGCAGGCGCCGAAGCGCCGTCCTCGGGCGTCGGCACGTCCTTCGGGGGCCCCGAACGGCGGGAGGACCGGCCCGAGGACGACGAGGTCGTCCTCGACGTCGTCGACTCCGAGGAGTCGGCCTCGTCCGTCGCCGGCTTCTGCTGCCCGCGACGCGAGCCACCGTTGCCGTTGCTCGACCCGTTGCCGTTGCCGTTGTTGCCGCCGCCGCCGTTGTTGCCGCCGCCGCCGTTGCCACCGCCGCCGTTGTTGCCGCCGCCGCCGTTGCCGCCGCCGTTCGATCCACCGTTGTCGTTGCCACCGTTGCCGCCACGACCACGACGCTGGCGTCCGCCGCCTCGCGGCTCGTCCTTCTTCGGCTCGACCGGCTCGGCCGTGATGACCACACCGCGCCCGTTGCAGTGGTCGCAGTCGGTGCTGAACGACTCGAGCAGGCCGGTGCCGATCCGCTTGCGGGTCATCTGCACGAGCCCGAGCGACGTCACCTCGGCCACCTGGTGGCGGGTGCGGTCGCGGCCCAGGCACTCGACCAGGCGACGCAGGACCAGGTCACGGTTGCTCTCGAGCACCATGTCGATGAAGTCGATGACGATGATGCCGCCGATGTCGCGCAGCCGGAGCTGGCGGACGATCTCCTCGGCGGCCTCGAGGTTGTTCTTGGTGACCGTCTCCTCGAGGTTGCCCCCGGAGCCGGTGAACTTGCCGGTGTTGACGTCGACCACGGTCATGGCCTCGGTCCGGTCGATCACGAGCGAGCCGCCCGAGGGCAGCCAGACCTTGCGGTCCAGCGCCTTGTGGATCTGCTCGTCGATGCGCAGCACGTCGAAGGAGTCGCGGCCGTCGTGCTCGGCGGGCGACCACTCCTGCAGTCGCTCGGCGAGGTCGGGTGCGACGTGACGCAGGTAGCCGGAGATGTTGTCCCAGGCGTCGGAGCCCTCGACGACGAGCGAGGCGAAGTCCTCGTTGAACAGGTCGCGCACGACCTTGATCACGAGGTCGGGCTCGGCGTACAGGAGCTGGGGGCCCTTCGCGGAGGGCGTCCCGTCCTCCCCGATGCCGGCCTTGGCCTTGATGTCGTCCCAGCGCGCGGTGAGCGCGGTGACGTCGCGGGTCAGCTGGTCCTCGCTGGCGCCCTCGGCGGCCGTGCGGACGATGACGCCGGCGTCCTCGGGGAGCACCTCCTTGAGGAGGGCCTTGAGCCGGGCGCGCTCGGTGTCGGGCAGCTTGCGGGAGATGCCGTTGGACTGGCCGCCCGGGACGTAGACCAGGAAGCGGCCCGGCAGGCTGATCTGGCTCGTGAGCCGCGCGCCCTTCTGGCCGATCGGGTCCTTCGAGACCTGCACGAGGATCTGCTGGCCGGGGGTCAGCGCCTCCTCGATCTTGCGGGCCTTGCCGTTCTGCACACCGCTCCAGTCGACCTCGCCGGCGTAGATGACGGCGTTGCGACCGGCACCGATGTCGACGAAGGCGGCCTCCATGCTGGGCAGGACGTTCTGGACCTTGCCGAGGTAGACGTTGCCGATGAGCGACGTCTGGGACTCACGGGCCACGTAGTGCTCGACGAGCACGGAGTCCTCGAGCACGGCGATCTGGGTGTAGGCGTCGCTCTCGGCGCCGGAGCCCTTCGAGACGTGCTGGCGGACGACCATCTGACGGTCGACGGCCTCGCGCCGGGCCAGGAACTCGGCCTCGGACACGATCGGGGCGCGGCGCCGTCCGGCCTCACGGCCCTCGCGGCGGCGCTGCTTCTTGGCCTCCAGGCGCGTGGACCCGGCCACGCCGGTGATCTCGTCCTCGGGGTTGCGACCCTCGCGAACCCGCACGACGGTGTTCTCCGGATCGTCGGGCGAGGCGGACGCGCGCTCGCCCGAGCGGGCGCGACGCCGGCGGCGGCGGGTGTTGGTGCTCTGGCCCTCGCCGTCTCCCCCGTCACCGGAGTCGTCCTGGTTCGACGAGCCGCCGGCTCCGTCGTCCTGGCCCTTGACCTCGCCGGACTCGGCACCGTCGGAGGAGTCCGAGCCGTCGCGGGTGTCGTCACTCTTGTTGCGACGACGTCCGCCGCGGCTGCGGCGACGACGCTTGGGACCGCCACCGGATCCGTCACCGGAGTCGTCGCCCTGCTCGTCGGAGTCCGTGCCGTCGGAAGAACGCCCCTCGGAGGACCGGTCGTCGCGGGCGGGCGCCGTCACGGGCTCGGGAGCCTGGAACGCCACGGCTGCGGTCCCGGCATCGTCGCCGGATGCCGCGGGCTTGCGACCGCTGCGCTTCCTGGCGGGCCGGTCACCGCTGCTCGCGCGGTCGTCGCTCGCCGTCGAGGCCTCCTGGCCGGACGCGGTCGCGTCGGCTTCCTCAGGAGCAGCGTCGTCCTTGACCGCGGTCTTCTTCGCCGCGGTCTTCTTGGTGGCCGAGCCCGCGGAGGTGCTCTTCTTGGCGGGCTTCTTGGCCGCCGCCTTCTTCGCCGGGGCGTCGGGGGACCCGGTGTCGCCGTCGGACCCGCCCGAGGGGGCCGCCTTCTTGGCGGTCCGTCTGGCCGGGGCCTCCTGCGTCGAGCCGGCGTCGGACGCGTCGGAGTCCTTCGTGGCGGGGTCCTTGCCGGACGCGGCACGCGACGGAGCCTTCTTCGCCGGGGCCTCGGGCGGGGCGAAGATGTCGGTGCTCACGGCCGCGGGAGGTCCCGCCGGCCGGGCGGCGGCCCGTCGTCTCGTGCGCGAGGTGGTGCTGGTCTCGGTGGTGGGTGTGTTCTTGTCGTCGTCGAGCATGTGCTCTCCTCAGGCCCCGTGAGCGCCTACGTGAGGCCGGGGTTCTGCGTCTGCGGCTCCTCGCCCGAGGGCTCGGTCACCGAAAGTCTTCTGGCGGCGCCGGGGCGCTGGGGCGTCCCGGGTGGTCGACGTCCGGCCTGTCACACGGCTCCCCGTCCGTCCCGCCGCGGTCAGCACCTGTCAGGATGCGTCGCGGTCGAGGGCGAGTGGATCGCCGACCGTCCCGTTCTCCACGTCCAGAGGACCCTGGGCCGAGCGTGTCGCCAGGGGCGTCTGCTCGAGCTCGAGGCCCCCGCGGTTGCGGAGTCCGGTGAGTACGTCGTCCGGTCGGACCGACGGGTTCTGGTGTCGGACGACCACCGTCAGTATCGCATACGCCACACCCGAGGTGTCGGACGAACCAACGGAGAGTGACTGGACGGCGGCACGGGCGTCGAACGTCCGCAGACCTCGTTTGGTCATCCGCTCGACGTCGACCTGCTCGGCCGCGAGGAATGCGTCGGCCGCCTCCCGGACCTGCTCCGGCGCGGTTCCGCGCAGCTCGATCACCCACTCGCTCGCCTCGAGCCGGTCCGCCAGCGAGCCCCCGCCCTCGCGTGCAGGAACCACCTCCAGCACGTCGATGCCGGGCGGCAGGGCGTCGTCCAGCGCCACGCGGACGGACTCGGGATCACGCTGCTGCGTGAGCCCGATCTCGAGGAACTCGGCCTCGCTCGCCGCGCCGGTGGGAGCCGCTCCGGCGTAGGAGATCTTCGGGTGGGGCGTGTAGCCCGACGAGAACGCGATCGGCACCTGGGCGCGGCGGACCGCGCGCTCGAAGGCACGACCGAAGTCGCGGTGGCTGGTGAACCGCAGCCGGCCACGCTTGGCGTAGCGGATGCGCAGCCGCTGGACGATGGGCAGCTGCGGGTTGGGCGCCTCCGGGTTGGGGGTGCCACGCAGGGTCGTGCTGCCGTCGGACATGGGGCCGACCCTACCGAGGTCGGCGTCCGCAGGCTCTCGCCGAGGGCCGCGTGCGGACGCCTCCCGACGGTGGCGTTGGATGTCTCGGTGAGCTCCTCGTCGTCGGTCCGTCGCGGGGGTCCCGCCTGGCTCGTGGGGGCCGCGATCGTGCTGCTCGCGCTCAACCTGCGCGTGGCGATCGGCAGCGTCGGGGTGGTCATCGACCCCCTGCGCGACGACCTCGGCATGAGCGCCACGGTCGCGGGCGTCCTGACCACGCTGCCCGTGCTGTGCTTCGCCGTCTTCGGGACGACGGCAGCGCGCGTGGTCCGTCTGCTCGGTCTCGACCGCACCGCCGCCGCACTGCTGGCCGTGCTGGCCCTCGGGCTCCTCGCCCGGTCGGTCGTCGACTCCACCGCGCTCTTCCTCGTGCTGTCGGTCGTGGCGCTCGCCGCGTGCGCGGTGGGCAACGTGGTGCTGCCCGCCCTCGCGAAGGAGCACTTCCCCGACCGGCTCCCCCTCGTCGGCTCGCTCTACGGCGCCGCGCTCATGGCCGGCGGCGCCGTGAGCTCGGTCGTCACGGTGCCGGCCGCGGACGCGCTCGGTGGCTGGCGGCCCGGCATCGCGGTGTGGGCCGTACTGAGCGTGGCCGCCCTGCTGCCGTGGCTGCCGATCGCGGCCCGTGCCGGGCGCGCGGGGCGCGACGTCCGACCGGTCGGACCGTCGCTGGCCCGGCTCGCCCGCAGCCGACTCGCCTGGGCCTGCGCCCTCTGCTTCGGCGCGCAGTCGGCCCAGGCCTACGCCCAGTTCGGCTGGTTCCCGACGATCCTGGCCGACGCCGGGCTCGCGCAGGGCACCGCCGGTGCGATGCAGGGACTGCTCGGGGCCGTCGGCATCCCGATGACCCTCCTGCTGCCACCGTTGGTGGCCCGCCTCGGAGGCCGCGGCATCCTCCCGTGGGTCTTCGCCGCCCTGACCGCGAGCGGCTGGGCCGGGGTCCTGTGGGCCCCGACCGCGGCTCCGTGGCTCTGGGCGATCCTGCTCGGGCTCGGCGGGTGCGCGTTCACCTGGGTGCTGATCATGTTCGGCCGTCGCGCCTCGACGACGGAGGGCACGGCCTCGCTGTCGGCGTTCGCGCAGTCCGTCGGCTACCTCGTGGCCGGGCTCGGACCGTTCGGCACCGGCCTGCTGCACGACGTGACCGGCTCGTGGACCGCACCGGTCACGGTGCTCATGCTCGGCGCCGTCCTCATCGGCGTCTTCGGCACCCTCGTGGACCGCGGCGGGACGATCGAGGACGAGCTCGAGCGCCCTGCCGCCTGAGTCCGCTCAGACCACCGAGAGCGGCAGCAGCTTCTGGCCCGTCGGGCCGATCTGGATGTCGGTGCCCATCTGCGGGCACACGCCGCAGTCGTAGCAGGGCGTCCAGCGGCAGTCCTCGATCTCGAGGGCGTCGGGGTCGAGCGCGTCCTGCCAGTCCTCCCAGAGCCACTCCTTGTCGAGACCGGCGTCGAGGTGGTCCCACGGGAGCACCTCGTCGTGGTCGCGCTCACGGGTCGTGTACCAGTCGAGGTCGACCGGCTCGTCGGCCAGGACCTCGGCGGTCGCGGACTCCCAGCGCTCGAACGAGAAGTGCTCGCTCCAGCCGTCGAACCGACCGCCGTCACGCCACACCGCCTCGACGATCCGCCCGACCCGTCGGTCACCGCGCGACAGCAGTCCCTCGACGATCCCGGGCCGTCCGTCGTGGTACCGGAAGCCGATGGCACGACCGAAGCGCTTGTCCGACTGCACGGACTCACGCAGCTTGCGCAGGCGCTCGTCGGTGGTCTCGTGGTCGAGCTGCGCGGCCCACTGGAACGGGGTCTGCGGCTTGGGCACGAAGCCGCCGATGCTCACGGTGCAGCGGATGTCGCGGCGCCCCGACGCCTCGCGTCCGGCCTCGATGACCCGCTTGGCGAGCTCTCCGATCTGCAGGACGTCCTCGTCGGTCTCGGTGGGCAGGCCGCACATGAAGTAGAGCTTCACCTGGCGCCAGCCGTGCGAGTAGGCGGCGGTGACGGTGCGGATGAGGTCGTCCTCGGTGACCGCCTTGTTGATGACCTTGCGCAGACGCTCGCTGCCGCCCTCGGGCGCGAACGTGAGCCCCGAGCGTCGGCCGTTGCGGCTGAACTCGTTGGCCAGCGTGATGTTGAAGGCGTCGACGCGGGTCGACGGCAGCGACAGCGACGTGTTGGTGCCCTCGTAGCGGTCGCCGAGCTGCTTGGCGAGGTCGCCGATCTCGGTGTGGTCGGCGCTGGAGAGGCTGAGGAGGCCGACCTCCTGGTAGCCCGACTCCTTCAGACCGGTGTCGATCATGTCGCCGATGGTCTGCAGCGAGCGCTCGCGCACGGGGCGCGTGATCATGCCTGCCTGGCAGAACCGGCAGCCGCGCGTGCAGCCACGGAAGATCTCGACCGAGTACCGCTCGTGCACCGTCTCGGCCAGCGGCACCAGCGGCTTGCGCGGGTACGGCCACTGGTCGAGGTCCATGACGGTGTGCTTGGCCACGCGCCACGGCACGCCCTCGCGGTTGGGCCGGACCGACGCGATGCGGCCGTCGTCGCGGTAGTCGACGTCGTAGAACTTCGGCACGTACACGCCCCCTGAGGCCGCGAGCCGCAGCAGCAGCTCGTCGCGGCCGCCAGGACGCCCCTCGTCCTTCCACTCGCGCACGACCTCGCTGATGGCGAGCGCGATCTCCTCGCCGTCGCCGAGCACGGCGGCGTCGAGGAAGTCGGCGACCGGCTCGGGGTTGAAGGCGCTGTGGCCGCCCGCGAGCACGATCGGGTCGTCGTCGGTGCGGTCGACGGCGTGCAGCGGGATGCCGGCCAGGTCGAGCGCCGTGAGCATGTTGGTGTAGCCGAGCTCGGTGGCGAAGGAGATGCCCAGCACGTCGAACGCGCGCACGGGACGGTGCGCGTCGACCGTGAACTGCGGGATGCCGTGCTCCCGCATGACGGCCTCCATGTCGGCCTGCACCGCGTACGTGCGCTCGGCCAGCAGCCAGTCACGCTCGTTCAGCACCTCGTAGAGGATCTGGACGCCCTGGTTCGGCAGCCCGACCTCGTAGGCGTCGGGGTACATGAGCGCCCAGCGCACGCTGACGTCGTCCCACTCCTTGACGGTGGCGTTGAGCTCGCCGCCGACGTACTGGATGGGCTTGCCCACCGTCGGCAGGAGCGGCTCGAGACGGGGGAAGACGGACTCGACGGACATGGCCCCAGGCTACGCGGCGTCCGGGACCTGAGAGAACGCCTGCGCCGTCTCAGCAACGTTGCCTAGGATGGTGGCTTCGTCCTGGGCCCTTCCCCGCCCTCTTTCCGTCGAGCTGGACAGGAGTGCGTGTGCGTCACGACGACCTCGTCGACCGGTCGGGCGGTCGGCACCGGATGGCACGCCACCGCGCACCATCGGCCTTCGAACGCCGGCGCGACCGCACCCTCGACCTGCTGGCCGACGTCGCCGACGCCCTGCCAAGCGGCCGCACGCTCACGACCTTCGCCGTCGGCGGGGTCGTCGTGGCCGCCGGTCTGACCGCCGGCGCCCAGGCCGTGGGAGCCGGTGACAGCGCCGCCGCCGCGACCGGGCTGCGCCCCGTGTCGGCCATCGCGACGCCGCTCGTCCAGGCCCAGCGCGTGTCCGACGCCGTGATCGTCGACCAGGGCGCCCAGCGCCGGGTCGAGGAGGTCCAGGCCAAGGCCGACGGACAGCAGCGTGCCACCGCGCAGGCGAAGAAGGAGGCCGCCGAGCGCAAGGAGGCCGCCGCGAAGGCGAAGCGCGAGAAGGAGCGGCAGGCGGCGCTGGAGGCCGCCGACCCCAAGGTCGTCGCACGCGCCATGCTCGCCGACTACGGCTGGGACGAGGGCCAGTTCTCCTGCCTCGACAACATCTGGAGCCAGGAGAGCGGCTGGCGCGTGGACGCCGAGAACCCGTCCTCGGGTGCCTACGGCATCCCGCAGTCCCTGCCGGGCACCAAGATGGCCAGCGCCGGCAGCGACTGGCGCACCAACCCGGCGACCCAGATCGAGTGGGGCCTCGGCTACATCGAGGGTCGCTACGGCTCACCGTGCGCGGCGTGGGACTTCAAGAAGGGCGCCGGCTGGTACTGAGCGCGACTCCGTACGCTTGACTGCCATGGGTCTGTTCAATCGACGCAAGCCGCCGATCTCGGTCTCCTACGTGCCGAAGGCGTCCGATCCGGACGCGCCCGACCAGACGGTCACGCTGAGCAACGGCTCCGAGGTGGGCCTGCGCCCGATCCTGCGGTTCGTGCCCCGCGACCAGTACGGTCGCGAACTGCCGAACGTCGAGGTCGGCACGGTGCTGGGCATCGACCGTGGCGCCGTGGTGGCGCCCCCCGGTTCCGCCGCCACCGACGTGCTGCACTTCCATGGCCAGGGCGCCCGCAACGTGCGCGGCGTCGAGGTGCACGTCGAGGGCATGGAGCAGGTGGACCTCGACGGCATCGTGGCCCCGGTCGAGGCGCTCATGGTCGACCTCGAGGAGCACGCCACGCTCGACCCGCAGGACTTCTGGGGGATCGGCCTGGTGAATCGCAACGAGGTGCCGATCAGCGTCGGCGTGACGCTCGTGGAGTACGAGGATCGGGTGGGCGACGCGCCCCGCCAGGCCGTCGACGCCGTGACCCTCGACGGCACCGTCGACCTCGCCTCGCAGTCCCACGAGGTCGTCTGGCTCCCCGAGGAGGTCCGCGGCCGCTTCCACGGCGTCCTCGCCCACGTCGTCGTCCCCTGGACCGGCCCCACCGAGCCCCCTCCCCTCGACCCCGCCTGACCCCTCTAGAGGACGCAAGATTCTGCCTTCGTGAGCGAGAGTCCGAACGATGCTGCGTTGACGACGGGATCCGGACGCGAACGCAGCATCGATCGGGACGCCGGTACTGAACGCAGAATCTTGCGTCGCCCCGTCCACAGGGCTCTCGCGCCCGCGTGCCTCCGTCCACAGCCTTCGGCCGCACCCTTCGTCCGGGGCCGGACGGCCGACACGGTGGAGGCATGCAGACCGTCATGTCCGTCCGCCAGACCGTCGAGCTGTTCGGGGCCTGGCCTGTGCGTCAGCGCCTCCGCGCCGGTGTCTGGCAGCGCCCGTGCCGAGGTGTCGTCGTCACGCACAACGGTGTCCTGACCCTGCACGAACGAGACCTGGTCGCGCTCGCCTCCTCTCCCCCGCGTGCGGCCCTCGCCGGCTCCTCGGCGCTCCGACAGGACGGCTTCGACGCGCGCGACCCCCGCCATCTCGTCGTCCTGCCGGCGGGAGCACGGGCGCCGTCGTGGGACCGCGCCACCGCGCACTGGTCGCACGAGCTGACCGATGTCGACGTGCATCCCACGCACCGGCCGAGACGGACCAGGCCAGCGCGGTCGATCCTCGACACCGCCTCGTGGAGCAGCAACGAACGCTACGCACGCTGGATCGTGATCAGCGCCCTGCAGGCCGGTCTCGTCACCACCCGGCACCTGCGTGAGGCCCTGACCCGCCGCGGTCGGTGTCGGCATCGCAGCGTGATCGTCTCGTCGATCCTCGACGCGGCCGGCGGGATCCAGTCGGTCCCCGAGCGAGACTTCGCGGCCATCTGGCGAGCCACCGGGCTCCCCGTCGCCACACGGCAAGAGGCGGTGCGTGGTCCGGCTGGTCGCTTCTACCTCGACGTATGGAGCGAGCGCCTCGGGTTCGGCGTCGAGGTGCACGGGATCCCGCACCTCGCCATCGAGCAGTGGGACGAGGACCTGGTCCGAGCCAACGAGATCGTGATCACCGGCCGACACGGGCTGACCTTCTCGTCGTACTCGGTTCGCCACCACCCCCACACCGTGATGGACCAGCTCGACCGGATGGCACGGGCCCACGGGTGGGAAGGCGCCCTGGCCCCCGAGCTCCTTCCCCGGTCACCATCCTGGGACCCAGAGCAACGCAAGATGCTGCGTTCAGGTGCGAGCAGCTCAAGTGTTCTGCGTTCGTGACGGGATTCGGACACGAAGGCAGAACCCTTCGGCCTTCCACTCATGAACGCAGAATCTTGCGTCCGCCGGAGGCGTCAGGCGAGGGAGGGGAACCAGAGGGCGATCTCGCGGGCCGCGGACTCCTCGGAGTCGGACGCGTGGACGAGGTTCTCGCGGTTGGACAGGGAGAGGTCACCGCGGACGGTGCCGGGGGCGGCGGCCCGGCCGTCGGTGGCGCCGTTCAGGGCGCGGACGACCGCGATCGCCTCGTCGCCCTCGAGCACGAGCGCCACGAGCGGGCCCGACGTCGCGAAGTCGCGCAGCGGCGGGTACCAGGGCTGCTCGACGTGCTCGGCGTAGTGCGCGTCGGCCTGGGCGGCGTCGATGGCGCGGTGCTCCATGGCCACGATCGTGAGGCCCTTCGCCTCGTAGCGGCCGAGGACCTCACCGACGAGACCACGACGGACGGCGTCGGGCTTGAGCAGGACGAGCGTGCGCTGGGACATGGCCTCAACCTAGCGAAGGCCCCCGCTCGTCCGTCCGGTGGTGCGCCCGTCGGTAGCGTGGTCCGTGCCGACCCCAGCGAGCCCGACCCCGAGGAATCCATGAGCAACCAGCCCTGGTGGCGCCACGCCGTCATCTACCAGGTGTACCCCCGGTCGTGGGCCGACGCCGACGGCGACGGCATCGGCGACCTGCCCGGCATCACCTCCCGGCTCGAGCACCTCGCCGACCTCGGCGTCGACGCCCTGTGGCTGTCGCCTTTCTACGTGTCCCCGCAGAACGACGCCGGCTACGACGTCGCCGACTTCCGCGACGTCGACCCGCTGTTCGGCACCCTCGACGACTTCGACGCCCTCGTCGAGCGGGCCCACGGACTCGGTCTTCGGGTGATCGTCGACGTCGTGCCGAACCACTCCTCGAGCGAGCACCCCTGGTTCCAGGCGGCGCTCGCCGCCGGCCCCGGCAGCCCCGAGCGGGCGCGGTACGTCTTCCGGCCCGGCAAGGGCACCGACGGCGCCGAGCCGCCCAACAACTGGACCTCGAACTTCGGAGGTCCGGCCTGGACACGCGTCACCGAGGCCGACGGCACCCCCGGCGAGTGGTACCTGCACCTGTTCGACGTCACGCAGCCCGACTTCGACTGGACCAACCCCGAGGTCCGCGAGGAGCTGCTCTCGGTGCTGCGCTTCTGGCTCGACCGCGGTGTCGACGGCTTCCGCATCGACGTCGCGCACGGGCTGATCAAGGCCGACGGCCTTCCCGACGCCGACCTCCTGCTCGACACGGTCGGCAGCCACACGCGCCTGCTGCCGATGTGGGACCAGCCGGGAGTGCACGACGTCTACCGCAGCTGGCGCACCCTCGTCGAGGGCTACGCCGGGTCGCTCGCCGACCTGTGGGGCCAGGACGACGACCGGATGCTCTGCGGCGAGGCGTGGGTGGAACCCGCGCACGCGCTCGCGCAGTACGTGCGTCCCGACGAGCTGCACCAGACGTTCAACTTCTCGTTCCTGCTGACGCCGTGGGACGCCCCCGCCCTGCGCGACGCGATCGGCCGGTCCCTCGAGAGCGCCGCCGACGTCGGCGCCCCGCAGACCTGGGTGCTCTCGAACCACGACGTCGTGCGGCACGCCACGCGGCTGGGTCGCTCCGACGCCACCCGTGTCGTCGACACGGAGGGCATCGGCCCCGACGACGAGCAGCCCGACGCGGAGCTGGGCCTGCGCCGGGCCCGCGCGGCGACCACCCTCATGCTCGCCCTCCCGGGGTCGGCCTACCTGTACCAGGGCGAGGAGCTGGGCCTGCCCGACGCCACCGAGCTCCCCACCGACGTGCTTCAGGACCCCACCTGGGAGCTCTCGGGCCACGAGCGACGAGGGCGCGACGGCTGCCGCGTGCCCGTCCCGTGGGAGTCCACCGGCCCGTCGCTCGGCTTCGGCCCCGAGGGCGAGCCGTGGCTGCCGCAGCCGTCGGCCTACGCGGACCTGGCGCCTGCCCGCCAGCGCGGCGTCGAGGGCTCGACGCTCGAGCTGTACCGCACGCTGCTGCGACTGCGGCGCGAGCTCGACCTGGGCACGCGGTCGCTCGCGTGGATCGAGGACGGTGACGACCACGGCGTGGAGCACGTCGACGGACTGCTGTCGTTCGCGCTCGTCGCCAGCGGTGGCGACGTGGTGGCGACCGTCCACGCCAACGTGTCGTCGGTGCCGGTCCCCCGGCCTCCGGGCGAGCTGCTCGTCTCCAGCGGCGAGGTCGCTGACGACCACCTGCCCGCCGACACCACGGTCTGGCTCCGCCCTCACCCGGCCTGATCGCGACCGCGGCGACCCCGGGGTTGCGCCCCCGACGGCACCGTCCTACGTTGATGACTCCCGTGTGGCACCGGTCACGTCGGGGACGGAGGGAAAGGGGACCCGACCCATGGCGACCACGCGACGTCGGACGGCGGTGATGGTCGCGAGTCTCGCCCTCGGCTCCTCGCTCCTCGCCGCCTGTGGCGGATCCGAGGGCAAGCCCACGCTCAACTGGTACATCAACCCGGACGGCCAGGACACCCTGAACAAGCTGGCCGAGGACTGCAGCACCGACGACTACGACATCGCCATCCAGCTGCTCCCGGCCAGCGCCACCGACCAGCGCACGCAGCTCGCGCGCCGGCTCGCCGCGGGTGACAGCTCCACCGACCTCATGAGCCTCGACCCGGTGTTCGTCCCCGAGTTCGCCAACGCCAAGTGGCTGAAGCCGTTCGAGGGCGACCTCGCCGACCAGGTGCTCGACGACGACGTCCTCAAGGGCGCGGCCGAGACCGTCACCTGGAACGACCAGGTCGTCGCCGCGCCGCAGTGGGCCAACACGCAGGTCGTGTGGTTCCGCAAGTCCCTCGCCGAGGCCGCCGGGCTCGACATGAGCCAGCCGGTCACCTGGGACCAAGTCATCGACGCGGCCTCCGAGGAGGGCGGCACCGTCGGCGTGCAGGCCAACCGCTACGAGGCGTACGTCGTGTGGATCAACTCGCTCATCCAGGGCGCCGGCGGCAATATCCTCGACCCCGACACCGTCGAGGACGGCCGCGACGCGAAGGTCACGATCGACTCGGCGGCCGGCAAGGACGCCGCTGCGGTCATCGAGAAGCTCGCCGACTCCCCCGCCGCCCAGCCCGACCTCACCACCTCGAACGAGGGCACGAGCCTCGGCCAGATGTTCCCCGAGAACGGTCCCGGTGAGTTCATGACCAACTGGACCTTCGTCTACAAGAACTACGAGGGCCTCATCGGCAAGCCCGGTGGCCCGGCGGACGAGCAGGCGTTCGAGGACCTCGGCTACGCGCGCTACCCGCAGACCGTCGAGGGCGAGGAGTCCCGGCCCCCGATCGGCGGCATCGACATCGGCGTCGGCGCGTTCTCCAAGCACCCCGACTTCGCGCAGGAGGCTGCCGTCTGCGTCACGAACGCCGAGGCGCAGTCGGCCCTGGCCGTCAACGAGGGCCTCATGCCGTCGCGCCAGTCGGTCTACGACTCCGCCGAGCTCAAGGAGGCCTACCCGGCCGACCTGCTGCAGCTCTACAGCGAGAGCGTCGATACCGGCGGCCCGCGCCCCAAGAGCGCCTTCTACAGCCAGGTCTCGAGCGCCATCCAGTCCCGCTGGCACTCGCCCCGCTCGGTGAGCCCGGACTCGACGCCGAAGCAGTCGGCCGACTTCCTGACCGCGATCCTCCGAGGGGAGGCACTCCTGTGAGCACCGCCACCGCCCCCAAGAAGGCCCCGAAGAAGTCCGCGAGCAAGCCCGTCGCGTCGGACCGCGCCAAGGCGGAGAGCCGCCTCGCGTTGTACCTCGTGGCCCCGGCCGTCGCACTGATGCTGCTGGTCACCGCGTTCCCGATGCTGCGCGCGCTCTACCTGTCGCTGTTCAGCTACTCGCTCACCGCTCCCGATGACCGTGAGTTCGTGGGCCTGGCCAACTACGGGACCGCCCTGACCGACCGGCTGTTCTGGATCGACACGGCCAACACGGTCGGCATCATGATCATCACCGTGGCGTTCGAGCTCGTCATCGGCTTCGTCTTCGCCATGGTCATGCACCGGCTG
This sequence comes from Aeromicrobium sp. Leaf289, assembly GCF_001423335.1. Taxonomy (NCBI): domain Bacteria; kingdom Bacillati; phylum Actinomycetota; class Actinomycetes; order Propionibacteriales; family Nocardioidaceae; genus Aeromicrobium; species Aeromicrobium sp. Leaf289. Next base: position 88,204 of record NZ_LMNK01000006.1, read on the forward strand.
ATCTTCGCCCGCGGCCTCGTCCGCACGTCGATCCTCATCCCCTACGGCATCATCACCGTCGTCTCGGGCTTCGCGTGGCAGTTCGCGTTCTCCAACACGAACGGCTTCGTGAACGGCTGGATCCCCTTCCTCGGCGACGACTTCACGTGGTTCGCGGAGTACCAGACGTCGATGGTGGCGATCATGGTCTCGGAGATCTGGAAGACGACGCCGTTCATGGCGCTGCTCCTGCTCGCCGGCCTCGCGCAGGTCCCCGAGGACATGCTGGAGGCGGCCAAGGTCGACGGGGCCACGTGGTGGCAGCGGCTCTGGAAGGTGATCCTGCCGAACATGCGGGCGGCGATCATGGTGGCCGTGCTGTTCCGCGCGCTCGACGCCTACCGCATCTTCGACAACATCTTCGTCATGACCGCCGGTGCCAACAACACAGAGTCGATCTCGTTCCTCACCTACCGGCAGGTGATCGAGCAGTTCCAGCTCGGCATCGGCTCGGCCCTCTCGGTGCTGCTGTTCCTGTCGGTGCTCGTGGTGGCGTTCGTGATCGTCAAGGTGTTCCGGGTCAACCTCGCGGACGCACGGCAGGAGGGCTGACATGAACAAGAACGCTGCGACCCGCATCGGCACGCTCGTCGGCTTCGTCGCCATCATGATCTGGTGCCTCCTCCCGGTGGCCTGGATCATCTCGCTGTCCTTCAAGAGCCAGGAGGCGGTCACCAACGGCAGCCCCGGCTTCTTCCCCTCCAGCGGAGGTGGCGCAGGCTGGCAGAACTACGCCGACGTCATCGCCGACGAGCAGTTCCGTCGGGCGATCTTCAACTCGATCGGCATCTCGCTCATCGCGACCCTGCTCTCCGTCGCCCTGGCCACGCTCACCGCCTACGCGGTCGCGCGGCTGGAGTTCAAGGGCAAGCGGTTCGTGCTCACCACCGCCCTCGTCATCGCCATGTTCCCCGTGGTCTCGCTCGTCGGGCCGCTGTTCGACATGTGGCGCACGCTCGGGATCTACGACACGTGGCCCGGCCTCATCATCCCCTACATGAGCTTCACCCTCCCCCTCGCGATCTGGACGCTCTCGGCGTTCTTCCGCGAGATCCCGTGGGAGATGGAGCAGGCCGCGCAGGTCGACGGGGCGACCTCGTGGCAGGCCTTCCGCAAGGTCATCGTCCCGCTCGCGGCACCCGGTGTGTTCACCGCCGCGATCCTGACGTTCTTCTTCGCGTGGAACGACTTCGTGTTCGGCATCTCGCTGACGTCCACCGAGAACGCACGACCCATCCCCGCGGCACTGTCGTTCTTCGTCGGTGCCGACCCGTTCAACCGGCCGGCGTCCTTGCTGGCCGCGGGTGCCGTGGTCGCGACGATCCCGGTCATCCTCCTCGTCCTCTTCTTCCAGCGAAAGATCGTCGCGGGCCTCACCGCCGGCGCAGTGAAGGGTTGATCCCATGGCCACCATCGAGATGAAGAACATCGTCAAGAAGTACGGGGACGGCTTCCCCGCCGTGAACGACATCAGCATCGACGTCGAGGACGGGGAGTTCCTGATCCTGGTCGGCCCGTCGGGCTGCGGGAAGTCGACCCTGCTGCGCATGATCGTGGGTCTGGAGGACATCAGCTCCGGCGACATGATCATCGACGGCGACCGGGTCAACGACCTGGCACCGCGCGACCGCAACCTGGCCATGGTCTTCCAGAACTACGCGCTCTACCCGCACCTGACGGTCTACGAGAACATCGCCTTCCCGCTGCGCCTGAAGAAGGTGCCGGAGAAGGAGATCGACGAGAAGGTCCGCCAGGCCAGCAAGACGCTCGACCTCGACGAGCACCTCGAGCGCAAGCCCGGCAACCTCTCCGGCGGCCAGCGCCAGCGCGTGGCCATGGGTCGTGCCATCGTGCGCGACGCCAAGGCGTTCCTGTTCGACGAGCCGCTGTCGAACCTCGACGCCAAGCTGCGTGGCCAGATGCGCACCGAGATCGCGCGCCTGCAGAAGCAGCTCGGCATCACGACCGTGTACGTGACGCACGACCAGACCGAGGCGATGACGCTCGGCGACCGCGTCGCGGTCATGAAGCGCGGGATCCTGCAGCAGCTCGCCTCCCCGCGTGAGCTGTACGAGCAGCCGGTCAACCTCTTCGTCGCCGGCTTCATCGGCTCGCCGCCGATGAACTTCCTGCCGGCCACCGTGGAGGACGGGAAGATCACCTTGCCGTTCGGCACCTTCCCGCTGCCCGCCGACAAGGCCGCGCGCGCCGAGGGCAAGGGCCTCATGCTGGCCGGCATCCGCCCCGAGCACTTCGAGGACGTGTCAGTGCTGAAGGACGAGGCCGACTCCTCGCGCACGTTCGAGGCGCACATCGACGTGCGGGAGTGGCTCGGCGACCAGCAGTACGCCTACGTGCCCTACGACGCCGACGCCACCACGCAGGACCAGCTGCGCGAGCTCGCCCGCGAGGCCGACAGCGAGTCGCTGCGCACGCAGCTGGTCGTCTCGCTCGACGCCGCCAGCAAGATCACCGACGACGACAACACGGTGCTGTTCATCGACACCGACAAGCTGCACCTGTTCGACCCGACGAGCGGGGAGAACCTCACCGTCGGTCTCTAGCCCCGTGCCGCGTCCGGCCGGTCACGACCGGTCGGACGGGCGGGGAGGCTGGGCCTTCCGGCGGCGCTTGCGCACGGCCTCGAGCACCTCGGCGTTCCACTCGTGCTCGCGGATGAGCCGGTACCGCTCCCCCGCGACCCGCAGGTAGGCCGCGGCAGGTCGCTCGTCGTCGCCGCGCACCCCGGCCTCCTCGATCATGGCCACGACCGGCTCGAACTCCTCGGCGTACCAGCGGCTCGCCATGGTCGCCTTGTCCATGTAGGCACCCTCGGCGTGCATGGTGCGGGTGGCCCAGGCCTCCACGGTCTCGGCCAGGTAGCCGTAGTCGAAGGGGTCGTCGAAGGCCACCGCGGCGCGCGCCTCGCCGGTGAACGGCACCCGCTCCAGCATCAGTCGGCGCCAGTGCTTGAGCTCGAGGTCGCTGCGTCCCTCGACCCCCACCGGCCTCAGGAACGTGTCGACGACGGTCACCCGCGCCTCGATCAGCTTCAGGCCGAGGCTGCGGGCCACCGAGACGCGGTGGTGGCCGTCGCGCACGTAGTACTGGTCGCCCACCTGGTAGACCTCGATCGGCGGGATCACCTCGCCGGTGCGGCTCGCGCGGGCCAGACGCTCCCAGCGCTCACGGCTGCGCGCCGACGTCGGCCGGAACCGGCGGTCGAAGTCGCGCACCTTGTCGACGGAGCCGACGATCGAGTCCAGCGGGATCACCCGCGTGCCCGCGTAGTGCTCCCCGCGCCGACCGAGCGCCTCCACGACCTCGTCGAACGACATCGACTGCGCGACGTCGTCGTGGTCGTTGCGCAGCCGTGCCGCCAGCGCCGACAGCACCTGGTGCCGCCGCGCACGCATGAAGTCGCTCTCGGCGTCCACGCGGGGCGATCCGGAGTCACCGACCACGGCGCCCACCCCCGGCGACCGCGGCGCGGGGTGCGTCGAGCGGCTCGACGTCGATGACCTGCCACGGGATCACGTTGCGCAGCGTGGTGCGGCCGACGTGGCGGTCGCTCTTCTGCAGACCGTAGGGGTGGATGTGGCCGTGCAGGTGCCAGGTGGGCTGCAGCCGGCCGATCACGTCGTGCAGCGCCTCGAAGCCCCGGTGCGGCGGGTCGTCCTCGTCGCCGAGGCCGAACGGCGGGGAGTGCGTGAGCAGGACGTCGACCGGTCGGTCACCGGCCCGTCGCACCAGTCGTCGGGCCCGACGCGCCAGCTGGCGCTGGGTGTACTGGTTGGCCCCCGCGTTGTAGCGGATGCTGCCGCCCAGACCCGCGATGCGCAGACCCGCCGCCTCGACCACCGCGCCGTCGGCGCTGGTGCAGCCGAGGGGCCGGGGGTCGGCCGACGGCATGCCGTCGCCGGTCAGGACGCCCATGAGACCGCTGCGCTGGGTCACGACCTGCGGGTCGTGGTTGCCCGGCACGAACACGACCGGGACGTCGAGGCAGGAGGAGAGGAACTCGAGGTAGTCCCACGGCAGGTCCCCGGCGGCCAGCACGAGGTCCGGCCGCAGCCGTCGCACCTGCGGGTGGTGGATCGACTCCACCACCTCGTCCGCGACCGCGAGCACCTTGACCATGGGTCCACCGTAGGCCGCGCTCCCCCGGGACGCGAGGGTCAGTCGGGGTCGGGACCCTCGGCGGCCCACCGGGCCTTGTCGGCCTCGATGCGTCGGCCGAGCAGGAAGGCGCTGGCCCAGAGCAGGGCGAACATGCCGCCGACGAAGAACATGACCGGCACGAGGAAGCCCAGGGCGACGACCGCCACCTGCAGGACGTGGCCGACGACGTAGCCCGACGGCTTGCGCAGCATGCCGGCCGTCAGGATGCACAGCACCGCGAGCCCCAGGCCGAGCGTGAGCGCCAGTCCGGCCGGCACGTCCTCCACGGAGATCATCACCGGGACGCTGAGTCCGAGGAGGATCGCCTCGAACGTCAGCATCGCCGCACACATGCCCCTCATGCCCCACCTCCGACTGCCCCGGCACCCAGCAGCACCCGCGCCTCGCCGGCGGTGACGACCGACCCGATCACGATGACGCCGCCGCTGCCGATCGCCTCCTCCATGCCCGCACCGGTCTCGGCCATCGAGATCGCGCGGACGAGGGCGTCGTCCAGACCCCGCTCCACGGTCACCCGGTCCTCGCCGAAGACCTCCTCGGCCAGCTCGCCGAGCTCGTCGGCCCGCATGGCACGCGGCAGGCTGTTCTGGGTGCACACCACGTGGGCCAGCACGGGCTCGAGCTCACGGAGCATCTCCTCGACGTCCTTGTCGGCCATGACGCTGACGACACCGACGAGCGGGCTGAAGGTGAAGGAGTCCTGGACCGCCTCGAGCGCAGCGCGGACGCCGTGCGGGTTGTGCGCGGAGTCGACCAGCACGGTCGGGCTGCGCCGCACGACCTCCAGCCGACCGGGCGAGGTGACCTCGCCGAACGCCGACCGCACCAGGTCGCCGTCGAGCTCGGCACCGACGAACGCCTCGACCGAGGCCAGCGCCACCGCGGCGTTCTGCGCCTGGTGCGCACCGTGCAGCTGCAGGAGGACGTCGTCGTAGCGGGCGTTGAGGCCCTGCAGGCTGATCTGCTGCCCGCCGACGGCGTTGAGCCGGTCGGCGACCCCGAAGTCGACGCCCTCGCGCAGCGCCGTGGCCCCGACCTCCATGCTGCGGCGCATGAGGACGTCGAGCACCTCGGGCTCCTGGGCGGCGAGCACGGCGTGGGCGCCCGGCTTGATGATGCCGGACTTCTCCAGCGCGATGTCGACCGCGCGGTCGCCGAGGTAGGCGGTGTGGTCGACGGCCACGGGCGTGACCACGGCGACGCGGCCGGTCGCCACGTTGGTGGCGTCCCACGCACCCCCCATGCCGACCTCCACCACCGCGGCGTCGACCGGCGCGTCGGCGAAGGCCGCGTACGCCATGGCGACGGTGAGCTCGAAGAACGAGATCGGGTGCGGCTGGCTGTCGTCGACGACCTGGGCGTAGGCGGCCACGTCGGCGAAGGCCTCGACGAACTGCTCCTCGGTGAGCGGCTCGCCGTCGAGGCTGATCCGCTCGGTCATGCTCTGCAGGTGCGGGCTGGTGAACCGCCCGGTGCGCAGGTCGAGCGCCCGCAGCAGCGCGTCGATCATCCGCGCCGTCGACGACTTGCCGTTCGTGCCGGTGAGGTGGACGACGGGGTAGGCGTCCTGCGGGTCGCCGAGCAGACGGCACAGGGCGGTGATGCGCTCGAGCGACGGCTCGAGCCTGGTCTCGGGCCAGCGGCCCAGCAGGGCGGCCTCGACCTCGGCGTAGGTGGGGTTCATCCCCGCCAGTATCCCAGGCCGTGCCGCGCGTGCCGACCGCGTGGACCCAGTCGGCCCGGGTGAGCGGATCGGGGATCTCCCTGATTCCACGCGCCCCCCTCTGTCCGCCATGATGAGAGGGCTGCGGCGCCGGTCGTGCACCCCACCCCCCAGGAGCATGCGCATGAACCACCGGATCAGTGGTTGGATCGCCCACCGTCGAGCCAAGTGGCTCGTGCTGGTCGTCATGCTCGTCGCCCTGGGCGGTCTGGGCTCGTTCGGCTCGAAGCTCGCCGACGTGCAGGAGAACGACGTCGCCTCCTTCCTGCCGGCGGAGGCTGAGTCGACGCAGGTCATCGCGAAGGCGACCCAGTTCGCCGACCCCGACGTGATCCCGGCCATCGTCCTGCTCGTGCGGGAGGACGGCCCCCAGCCCGACGACCTCGCGCGGCTCGAGACCCTGAAGACCGATATCGCGGCGATCCCCGAGGTGACCGGCGACATCGTGGGCCCGATCCCGTCCGAGGACGGTGTCGCCGCGCAGCTGGTGGTCAGCCTCAGGATCGACCCCGACACCGGCTGGGAGCGCCTGCCCGACGTCGTCGACGAGCTGCGCACCGCCGCGGAGGACGGCGCCGGCGGGGCCGACGTCTACGTGGCCGGCCCTGCGGCGCTCGGCGCGGACCAGGCGAAGGCCTTCGCCGGGATCGACGGCATCCTCCTCCTCGCGGCGATCTCGGTCGTGGTCGTCATGCTGCTGCTGACCTATCGCAGCCCGATCCTGTGGATCATCCCGCTCGTGTGCGGCGTGCTCAGCGTGTTCGCCGCCCAGGGCGTCGTGTACCTGCTGGCGAGGTACGCGGACCTCACGGTCAACGGCCAGAGCGCGGGCATCCTGTCCGTGCTCGTGCTCGGCGCCGGGATCGACTACGCGCTGCTGCTCGTGGCCCGCTACCGCGAGGAGCTGCGCAACACCGAGGACCGTCACGAGGCCATGGCGCATGCCCTGCACCGCGCCGCCCCGGCCATCCTCGCGAGCGGCAGCACCGTGGTCGTCGGCCTGCTGTGCCTGCTGCTCGCCCAGATGAGCTCGACGTCCGGGCTGGGACCGGTCGCCGCCGCGGGCATCGTCGTCTCCCTCGTCGTGATGCTCGTCCTCCTCCCCGTGCTGCTCGTGGTGTTCGGCCGCTGGGTCTTCTGGCCCTTCGTGCCGCGCTTCGGCGACCCGCAGCCCGCCGAGCGCGGCATCTGGGGTCGGGTGGGTCGGCGCATCGCGCACCGCCCGCGCACGGTGTGGGTGGTGACGACCCTCGCCCTGGGCGCCTTCACCCTCGGCGTGGTCCAGCTCGACGCCGACGGGCTCTCGAACGCCGAGTCGTTCACCACCGAGCAGCCGTCCATCGTGGCCGAGGAGAAGCTGGCGGAGCACTTCCCGGGTGGGGCCGGCGACCCGGTGCAGGTCGTGGCCGACGCCGACGCGGGCGAGGCGGCCGCTGCGGCGCTGCAGGACGTGCAGGGCATCTCGCCGGACACCGTGACCGAGCCGGTCGTGCAGGGCGACATCGCCTACGTCGAGGGCACCCTCGAGGCGGCGCCGGACTCCACGAGCGCGTTCGAGACGATCGACCGCGCCCGCGACGCGCTGGCCGACGTGCCGGGAGCCCTCGTCGGCGGCACCACGGCGATCAACCACGACGTGCAGGACGCCTCGGCGGCCGACAACCGGCTCATCATCCCGATCATCCTGGTGGCCGTGCTGCTGATCCTGGCCCTGCTGCTGCGGGCGCTGGTCGCACCGCTGGTGCTGCTGGCCACGGTGGTGCTCTCGTTCGGCGCGGCCCTGGGCATCAGCGCCCTCGTGTTCCGCCACGTCCTGGGCTTCGAGGGGGCCGACTCGTCGCTCCCGCTGTACGCCTTCGTCTTCCTCGTGGCGCTCGGCATCGACTACAACATCTTCCTCATGACCCGCGTCCGGGAGGAGGCGCTCCTGCACGGCACCCGACGGGGTGCGCTCATCGGGCTGGCCGCCACCGGAGGCGTCATCACGTCGGCCGGCCTCGTGCTGGCCGGCACGTTCGCCGCCCTCGGGTCCCTGCCGATCGTGTTCCTCGCCGAGCTCGGCTTCGCCGTGGCCCTCGGCGTGCTGCTCGACACGATCATCGTGCGGTCGGTGCTGGTGACGGCCCTGAACCTCGACCTCGGCCGCTGGATGTGGTGGCCGAGCGCGCTGTTCCGCACCGACGGCGGGCACGTGAGCGGCGCCCCCGACCACGCGGTCGCCCACCACGCCGCTGACCCGGCCCATCCAGCGGACCCCCTGGCCGAGGGGCACCCCGCCCCCGAGCACCGCGCCTAGGCGTAACCGCCCTCCGCTGCTCGCGCACCGGTCGCAGCGAGCAACAATCGACGGCATGGACCTCTGGCACGACCTGGCCGAGCAGTATCGGGAGTTCGCGGCCCAGGCCGCCGACTCCCCCACCTTCGCCACGTGGTCCGCGGCCGTCGCCGAGGACCCCGAGGTGCTGGGGTGGCTCACCACCCTCCCCCGTCTGAAGCAGCAGCCGAACCTGGTGTTCGCCGCCGCCCGCGTGCACGGCGTGATCGCCCCGGGCCCGTACGGCGGGCTCCGCGACGCGCTCCTGGCGGACGGCCCGGAGGGACCCGTCCGCGCGACGATCCTCGAGCGCGCCACCCAGACCAACGAGGTCGGACGACTCGCCACGCTGGTCCCGGCGTTCGGCCTCCTCGCCGAGCACCACGACGGCGCGCCGCTCTCGCTGGTCGAGGTCGGTGCCAGCGCGGGCCTGTGCCTCTACCCCGACCGCTACGCCTACCGGTGGCGCACCGACGACGGCGACGTGACCCTCGGCGTCGGGCCCGAGCTGCCGTGCCGGGTGACCGGACGCGTCTCGCTCCCCACCCGGGTCCCGTCCGTGGCAGCCAGACGAGGCGTCGACCTCAACCCGCTCGACGTCACGTCCGGCGACGACGCCGCCTGGCTGGAGGCCTTGGTCTGGCCCGAGCACCAGGACCGTCGCGACCGACTGCGTGCGGCGCTCGACGTGGCCCGGGCCGATCCACCGGACCTCGTCGCCGGCGACCTGCTCACCGAGCTGCCGCGCCTCGTCGAGGCTGCGTCGGCCGACGGACCGGTCGTCGTGTTCCACAGCGCCGTGATCGCCTACCTCGACGACGAGCAGCGGGACGCCTACGACGTCCTCGTCCGTGGCCTCGTGGCCGAGGGCGCCTGCCACTGGGTCAGCAACGAGTCGAAGAACGTCCTGCCGTCGGTCACCTCCGGAAGTCCTGCGCCTCCCCCGGACCACCCCACCTTCGTGCTGGGCGTCGACGGGCAGGCCGTGGCCTGGACGCACGGACACGGTCGGACCCTGCGCTGGCTCGTCTGACGGGCACGCCCCGGGTCAGTCGTCGGGCGCCTCGGAGACGAGGCCGGCGCCGGTGGCCGGGTCGAAGGGCACCGACTCGTGCTGGTGGACGATGCGCCACGCGCCGTCCACGCGCCGACAGACCAGGGTGCTGCGCACCCACATGTCCACCTCGGCACCGTCGTGCAGGCGGCCGCTCACGTGGTACCGGAAGGCGCAGTACCCGACGTCGTCGGCCCCACCCACGTGCAGGTGGTGCACCTCGTACTCGGGACCGACGGCGTAGGACGACAGCCACGCACCCAGGCCGTCCGCCACGGCCTCGGTCCCGTGGGTCTCGGCAGGCGGGAGCACGGGGTAGCTGACCACCTTGGGATCGTGGGCGTCGACCAACGTCCTGCTGTCACGCTCGGCCACCGCGCGCACGCGGTCGGCGATGAGCTGGCGGAGCTCGTCCTCGATCGATGTCAGGGGCATGCCACCACCGTGCGCCCTCCCGCCCTGCGCCACAACCCGACGCCGCGCGGCCCCGCCGGACCATTCGCCGCCCACGGCCCGGCACCCCCGCTGCACCATCGGCCGCCCACGGCCCGGCACCCCCGCTGCACCATCGGCCGCCCACGGCCCGGCACCCCCGCATCGGCCGCCCACGGCCCGGCACCCCCGCCAGGGCCCGGGCTCCTAGACTGTCCTCTCGTGACCACTGCAGCGAACCGCGTCCCGGCCAAGCCCGCCCTCGAAGGACTCGAGGAGCGCTGGAGCCAGGTATGGGCCGAGCAGGGCACCTACACGTTCGACCGCTCCGCCGAGCGCGCCGACGTGTACTCCATCGACACGCCTCCCCCGACCGTGTCGGGCTCGCTGCACGTGGGTCACGTGTTCAGCTACACCCACACCGACGTGGTGGCGCGCTTCCAGCGGATGCGCGGCAAGGAGGTCTTCTACCCGATGGGGTGGGACGACAACGGCCTCCCCACCGAGCGTCGCGTGCAGAACTTCTACGGCGTCCGCTGCGACCCGTCCCTGCCCTACGACGCCGACTTCACGCCGCCTGCGAAGCCCGATCCCAAGAAGCAGGTGCCGATCAGCCGACGCAACTTCATCGAGCTGTGCAACGAGCTCGTGGAGGAGGACGAGAAGGTCTTCGAGAAGCTGTGGCGCACACTCGGCCTGAGCGTCGACTGGTCGCACCAGTACACGACCATCGGCGCCGACGCCCAGACCGCCAGCCAGCGCGCGTTCCTGCGCAACGTGGGTCGCGGCGAGGCCTACCTGCAGGACGCCCCGACCCTGTGGGACGTCACGTACCAGACCGCCGTCGCGCAGGCCGAGCTCGAGGCCCGCGACTACCCCGGCGCCTACCACCGCGTGACCTACCAGCACGCGTCCGGCCCGATCGTCGTCGAGACCACGCGGCCGGAGCTCACGGCCGCCGCGGTCGCGATCATCGCCCACCCCGACGACGAGCGCTACGCGCACCTCTTCGGCAGCACCGCGGTCTCACCGCTGTTCGGCGTCGAGGTGCCGATCATCGCCAGCCCGCTCGCCGACCCCGAGAAGGGGTCCGGCATCGTGCACTGCTGCACGTTCGGCGACCTGACCGACGTCCAGTGGTGGCGCGAGTTCCAGCTGCCCAACCGCACCGTGATCGGCCGCGACGGCCGGTTCCTGCGCGAGACCCCGGAGTGGGTGGCCGGCGGGCCGGGCGAGACGTTGTGGACCGAGCTGGCCGGCAAGACCGTGTTCTCGGCCCGCGAGCTCGTCGTGCAGGCGCTGCGCGACAACGGCGACCTCGACGGCGAGCCGCAGCCCACGCAGCGCGTGGCCAACTTCTACGAGCGCGGCGACAAGCCGCTCGAGATCGTCTCGACCCGTCAGTGGTACATCCGCAACGGAGGCCGCGACGCCGACCTGCGCGCCGCGCTGATCGCCCGGGGTGGCGAGATCGACTGGACGCCCGGCTACATGCAGTCGCGCCTCACCAACTGGATCGAGGGCCTCAACGGCGACTGGCTGGTGAGCCGTCAGCGGTTCTTCGGCATCCCGTTCCCCGTCTGGTACCGGCTCGACGCCGACGGCGAGCCCGACTACGACGACCCGATCTTCGCGGCTGAGGACACGCTGCCCGTCGACCCGGCGTCGCAGGCCCCTCCCGGCTTCGAGGAGTCGCAGCGCGGTGCGGCCGGCGGGTTCGTCGGCGACCCCGACGTGCTCGACACCTGGGCGACGTCGTCGCTGACCCCGCAGATCGCCTGCGGGTGGGAGCGCGACGCCGACCTGTTCGCGCGGACCTTCCCGATGGACCTGCGCCCTCAGGCCCACGACATCATCCGCACGTGGCTGTTCGCCACCGTCGTGCGCTCGCACCAGGAGTTCGGCTCCGTGCCGTGGACGCACACGGCGATCTCGGGCTTCGTGGTCGACCCCGACCGCAAGAAGATGAGCAAGTCCAAGGGCAACGTCGTCGTGCCTGACGAGATCCTCGACAAGTACGGCGCGGACGCCGTCCGTTGGCGTGCCGCGCTGGCGCGTCCCGGCTCGGACTCCCCCTTCGACGAGACCCAGATGAAGGTCGGCCGGCGCCTGGCCATGAAGGTGCTCAACGCGAGCAAGTTCGTCCTCGCCGCGCCCGAGGACTACGGCCTCGGTGCCACCGCGGCCGACCTCGACGTCGCGCGCGTGACCGAGCCCCTCGACCGCTCCGTGCTCGCCGGGCTCCGCGGCGTCGTGGAGCAGGCCACCGCGCACTTCGAGGCCTACGACTACTCCTCGGCCCTCGAGGTCGCCGAGAAGTTCTTCTGGGACTTCTGCGACGACTACCTCGAGCTGGTCAAGGAGCGCGCCCGCCAGGAGACGCCGGCCGGGGAGTCCGCCCGCGCCACGTTCGTGCTGGCGCTGTCGACGCAGCTGCGTCTCCTCGCGCCGTTCCTGCCCTACGTGACCGAGGAGGTCTGGAGCTGGTGGCAGGAGGGCTCGGTGCACCGTGCGGCGTGGCCGACCACCGACGACGTGACCGTCGACGGCGACCCGGCGCTGCTGCCGGCCGCCGCCCAGGCGCTGGCCGGCATCCGCGGGGCGAAGTCGACCGCGAAGGTCAGCCAGCGCACCGAGGTGACGGCCGTGACCGTCCGCGGGCCCCAGGCCTCGCTCGACCTGGTGCTGCAGGCCGTCGACGACGTGAAGGCGGCCGGTCGGGTGACCGGCGCGCTCGCCACGGAGGCCGCAGACGGCACCACCGAGGTCGTGGCCGACGCCACCCTCGCCGAGACCGAGTAGCGCGCCGACTCCGCTCCTTCCCATCCCGGGTGGGCATTCCACCGTCCAGCGCTGGGACGGTGGAATCCTCACCGCCCCACCCTGCACCGCGTCGTTCGGTGGAGAGCTCACCGCGGGTGGGGGCGGTGCCGGTGAGGGTGGGGCCGGTGAGGGTGGGGCCGGTGAGGGTGGGGCGGGCGTGGGTCAGCGCGACTCGAGCGTCTCGAAGGCGATGCCGTTGCGCTGGAGGCGTTCGATGAGCGGGCGGCCCATCGCGACGGCCGTGGTGGTCTGGCCGGCGACCTTCGGCACGTCGTCGAACGCCAGGCACAGCGCCGACTCGCTCAGCATCTTGGCGGTCTCGTCGTAGCCCGGGTCACCGCCGCTGACCTGCGTGACCACCCGCTTGCCACCACCCTCGCCGACGAGGCGGAGCTTGAACCAGGACGAGGCGCGCTTCTCGGGGCTGGGGCCGTCACCCTGGGCACGCAGCTTCAGCAGCGCCTTGCGGGTGGGTGCCAGCTGCGCGCCGGCGAGCAGGACGCCCGCGCCGGCGACCGTGCCGGCCAGCATCGGCAGCCGCTTGAACTGGGCGAAGTGGGAGTAGGAGAACTCCGGGCCGTAGCGCTCCAGGGCTCGCGCCGAGCGCAGCACGACCTGCGGGTCGATGGTGGGCAGCGGCAGAGCCCAGCCCTTGCCGTCGGCCCCGCGGCCGATCTTCCCTCCGCCGCGGATCTTCCGGCCCTGGGGCCGGGCCTCCGCGGCCTTGCGCTGCTTGGCGGTGGCGCCGGCCTGGCGGATCCGCGCGAAGGCCCCGAGCGCCGAGTGGTAGGTGCCGCCCGACGCCGTGCCGCCGGCCCGGATGTAGCCCTTGACGTCGAGGGGGACGCCCTCGGGAAGCTGCTCGACCGTGAAGAGCACGCCGAGGTCGTACGGGATGGAGTCGAAGCCGCACGCGTGCACGAGCGTCGCGCCGGTCCTCACGGCGGTCTCGTGGTGCGCCAGCCAGGTGCGGTCGACGAACTCCGGCTCCCCGGTCAGGTCGACGTAGGCGATGCCCGCCTCGGCCGCGGCCTTCACCGCGGGGTCGCCGTGCTGCATGTAGGGGCCGACGGTCGAGATGAGCACGCGCGTGCCCTCGGCCATCGCCCGCATCGAGGCGGGGTCGGAGACGTCGGCCAGGACCACGTCGGGCGCGACTCCGCCCGCCGCCTCGACCTCGTCGACGACGTCCTGCAGCTTGGCGGCGCTGCGACCCGCCACGGCCCAGGTCCCACCCTCGGGCAGGTGCGTGCCGAGGTAGACGGCGGTGAGCGTGCCGGTGAACCCGGTCGCCCCGAACAGGGTGATGTCGACGGTCATGCCCCGACCCTAGCCACCGGCGCGTACCGGCGGTACGCGAGCGGTCAGGAGCGGACGGTCAGGAGGCCTTCTTCGCGACCTCGTCGCGGCTGAGGACCGTGGGGCCCTCCTCGCCGCGCACCGTGGCACCGGTGACGACGACCTTGGCGACGTCGTCGCGGGAGGGGATGTCGTACATGACCGGCTGCAGCACGTGCTCGATGATCGAGCGCAGACCACGGGCGCCGGTGTCGCGGGCCAGCGCCAGGTCGGCCATGGCCTCGCACGCCTCCTCGGTGAACTCGAGCTCGACGTCGTCGATCTCGAACAGCCGCACGAACTGCTTGGTGAGCGCGTTGCGCGGCTCGGTGAGGATGGACACGAGGGCCGGCTTGTCGAGCTTGTCGACCGCGGCGATGACCGGCAGACGACCGATGAACTCGGGGATGAGGCCGAACTTGAGCAGGTCCTCGGGCAGCACCTGGGAGTAGACCTTCTCCGGCTCGGCCGGCGTCTTCTCGGGCATGCCGCCGACGTTGAAGCCCAGCCCGACCTTGCCGCTGCGCTGCTCGATGATCTCCTCGAGGCCCGCGAAGGCACCGCCGACGATGAACAGCACGTTGGTGGTGTCGATCTGGATGAACTCCTGGTGCGGGTGCTTGCGACCGCCCTGCGGCGGCACCGAGGCCGTGGTCCCCTCGAGGATCTTGAGCAGCGCCTGCTGCACGCCCTCGCCCGACACGTCGCGCGTGATGGACGGGTTCTCGGCCTTGCGCGAGATCTTGTCGACCTCGTCGATGTAGATGATCCCCGTCTCGGCCTTCTTGACGTCGTAGTCGGCGGCCTGGATGAGCTTGAGCAGGATGTTCTCGACGTCCTCACCCACGTAGCCGGCCTCGGTGAGGGCGGTGGCGTCGGCGATGGCGAACGGGACGTTCAGCATGCGGGCGAGCGTCTGCGCGAGGTAGGTCTTGCCGCAGCCGGTGGGCCCGACCATGAGGATGTTGGACTTCGCCAGCTCCACGGCGTCGTCCTTGGGACGACCGGTCGCGGCCTGCGCCTGGACCCGCTTGTAGTGGTTGTACACCGCCACCGCGAGGTTCTTCTTGGCGTTGTCCTGGCCCACGACGTACCCGTTGAGGAACTCGAAGATCTCCTGGGGCTTCGGCAGCTCACCGAGGCTCAGCTCGGCACCCTCGGCCAGCTCCTCCTCGATGATCTCGTTGCAGAGGTCGATGCACTCGTCGCAGATGTACACGCCGGGTCCGGCGATGAGCTTCTTGACCTGCTTCTGGCTCTTGCCGCAGAACGAGCACTTCAGCAGGTCAGCGGTCTCACCGATGCGTGCCACAGGTGCACTCCTCTTCCGTCACGACGTCGGGGACGAGCTGGTGTCGTCGCCCTCACACTACAAGCCCGGCGGACGGTCCACCGGGGGTTCGGCCGACGCCGCCGCGTGTCGTCCACGGGTGGCGGCGTCGGCCGGAGCCTCAGGCGGCGGGGACCTTGAGGGTCTCGAAGATCCCGTCGATGATGCCGTACTCCTTGGCCTGGTCGGCCGTGAGGATCTTGTCGCGCTCGACGTCCTTGCTGACCTCCTCGGGCGTCTTGCCCGTGGCGTCGGAGATCATCTTCTCCATCAGCTCGCGCATGCGGAGGATCTCGTTGGCCTGGATCTCCAGGTCGGAGATCTGGCCGCCCGTGCCCTCGGTGTAGGGCTGGTGGATGAGGATGCGGCTGTTCGGCAGGGCGTAGCGCTTGCCGGGGGTGCCGGCGGCGAGCAGCACGGCGGCGGCCGAGGCGGCCTGGCCGAGGCAGACGGTCATCACGTCGGACTTGAGGTACTGCATCGTGTCGTAGATGGCCGTCATGGCCGTGAAGGAGCCGCCCGGGCTGTTGATGTACAGCTGGATGTCGCGGTCGGCGTCCATCTGCTGCAGGCAGAGCAGCTGCGCCATGACGGCGTTGGCGACGTCGTCGCTGATGGGCGTGCCCACGAAGATGATGCGGTCCTCGAAGAGCTTGGCGTAGGGGTCGATGCGGCGGAACCCGTAGGAGGTCCGCTCCTCCCACTGCGGGATGTAGTAGCTCATGCCTTCTTACCCACTTCCTGGGCGCTCTTGATGACCTGGTCGATGAAGCCGTAGTCCTTGGCCTGGTCGGGGGTGAACCAACGGTCGCGGTCGGCGTCGGCCTCGATCTGCTCGATCGTCTGGCCGGTGTGGACCGACTGCAGCTCGTTGAGCTGCTTCTTGAGCAGGATCGACTGCTGGGCCTGGATCTTGATGTCCGAGGCCGAGCCGCCGATGCCGCCGGAGGGCTGGTGCATCATGATCCGCGCGTGCGGGAGCGCGTAGCGCTTGCCCGGTGCACCGGCCGCGAGCAGGAACTGCCCCATCGACGCGGCGAGGCCCATGGCCACGGTGGCGACGTCGTTGGAGATGAACTGCATCGTGTCGTAGATGGCCATGCCCGAGTCGACCGAGCCGCCCGGGCTGTTGATGTAGAGGAAGATGTCGGCGCCCGGGTCCTCGGCGTTGAGCAGCAGCATCTGCGCGCAGATCGCGTTGGCGTTCTGGTCGCGCACCTCCGAACCGAGGAAGATGATGCGCTCGCGCAGCAGGCGCTGGTAGATGTGGCCGTCGAGGTCGGACGGGCCGACGTCGGTGCCGGCCATGCCCTGCACCGACTGAGCCTGGCCCGTCGGGCCCTGGGTGGTGGCGTCTGGTGTGTTCACGTTGTCGACCCTAGAGGGCGAGCGGTCGCGAGACACGCGTGAACACGCCCTGTTCGCTGACAGCGTGACGCATCCGGAGCCCCGGACCTCAGTCCGAGGCGCCGGGCACGGTCTGGTCCCAGTCCACGACCGAGCCCGTGACGACGCCGCTCTCGTCGCTCAGCAGGAGCACCACGATGCCGGCCGCGTCCTCCGGCGACGCGAGCCGACCGGCCGGCAGCCGTTCGGCGGCACGCTCCCGCCAGTCGTCGCCCGCGTCGTGGAACCGGCGCTGGATCGCGTCCTCGCCGTCGGAGTCGGTCCACCCGATGTTGACGCCGTTGACGCGCACGCGGTCGAAGCGGTGGGCGTGGGCGGCGTTCCTGGTCAGGCCGGCGAGCCCGGCCTTCGTGGCGGCGTAGGGCGCCAGGTACGGCTGGCCGCCGTGCGCGCTCATGGTGAGCACGTTGACCACCGCTCCGGGCTGCCCGCGTCGGACCATGTCGCCGATCGCGGCCTGCATGAGGAAGAAGGGACCGCGCAGGTTCACCGCCACGTGCTGCTCGAACATCTCCGGCGTCGTGTCGAGCACGCTGCCGCGCTCGGTGAAGCCCGCCGCGTTCACGAGACCGTCCACCCGGCCGTGCAGGGCGACGGTCCCGGCCACCGCCGCGCGGCAGGCCTCGACGTCGGCGACGTCGCACGCCACGAAGCGCGCGTCACCGAGTGCCGACAGCTCCTCGGCGGCGCGGGCCCCGACGTCGGGACGACGCCCGGTCACGACCACCCGCGCGCCCTCGCGCAGGGCGAGTCGCGCGATGGCCAGCCCGACGCCCTGCGTGCCACCGGAGACGAGGACCACCCGGTCGTCGAGGCGCCCCATGTCAGAGACCCTCGATCGGCGCGGTCCTGCGGCGGTCGGCGTACGCACCGAGCGACGTCGCGACCTGGTCGGCGGACCATCGGGCCGCGAGCGCCTGCTCGAGCACCTCGGTCTGCGCGAGCGGGGTCATGCCGTCGACCGGCTGGTCGAGGTCGAGGTTGGTCGGGAACGGGTAGCCCTCCGCGACCGCCGCGACGACGTGGTGCAGCGCCTCGGTCGGCCAGCCGGCGTCCTGGCGCTCGCGCAGCGTCGGGTAGACGGCGGTGGCGGCCCTCGCCCGGTCGACAGCCTCCATCGCCCGGCCGAACGCCGACGAGACCTGCAGCAGGTTCGCGACCCGCTGCACGTCCGCGGACACGTTGGTCCCGGCTCCGTGGAACAGCGCCGGGTTGAAGAACACCGCGTCCCCCTTGGCCAGGGGCAGCTGGACGTGGTGCTCCTCGAAGTAGGCGCGGAACTCCGGACGTCGGTAGGCCAGGTAGCCGGGACCGTACTTCTGGGAGTGCGGCAGGTAGAGGGTGGGGCCGCTCTCGACGGGCATGTCGACGTGGGCGACGGCGCCCTGCAGCGTCAGCACCGGCGACAGCAGGTGCACGTGCGCGGGGTAGCGCGCCGTGAGCTCGTCGGAGAGGAACCCCAGGTGGTAGTCGCGGTGCGGGTCCTGTGCCACGCCGCCGGGGCGGACGACGTTGACCTGCGAGGTCACCTGGTAGCCCGGTCCGAGCCACGCGGTGGAGACGAGGGCCAGGAGGTCGTTGGCGTAGTAGTCGACGAAGGTGCCCGGGTCGCTCACGGCGAGCTTCTCCAGCGCGTTCCAGATCCGGTCGTTGGCCCCGGGCTTGGCGAAGTGGTCGCCGGCGGCCACGCCTGACGCCTTCTCCGCCGCGATGACGGACTCGAACGCGGCGGTGGCCCGGTCGACGACGGACAGGTCGTCCCAGGCCCCCTCGAGCACGACGATGCCCGGCCCGTCGGCGAGTGCGTGGACGATCTCGGCGCGGACGGCGTCCTCGCCGTCGGGGGTCGACGCCGCCGCACGCAGGTCGGCGGCGGCGTACACGACGACACCCTGCTCCACCCGGTCGGCGTGGCGGTAGGCGTGGGGATCGGTGGGCGCGGTGACGAGCGCGACGAAGTCGTCGAGGCTCACGTCGTCGGGCGTGAAGCGGGCTCGGCGGCCGGGCGGGGCGGGGTGCGTGGCGGTCATGGCGGACTCCTGGGTGCGGGGTGGTCGGCAGGTCTCGACGTGTCCGACGCTAGTCCTGGTATGCGTCCGCGCGGGGGCCTAGAGTCCCTCAAGAAACCCTCAGAACGATCGGTCCGACCCGCCCGGAGGAGCCGTGCCCCACCGCCACAAGGTGCGCGAGATCGCGCAGCAGAGCGGCCTCAGCGAGGCCACGGTCGACCGCGTCCTGCACCGACGCCCCGGCGTCCGCGCCGCGACGGTGGCGGAGGTCGAGCGGGCGATCGAGGAGCTGGACCGCCAGGCCACCCAGCTGCGCCTCGTCGGCCGGACCTTCCTGCTGGACCTCGTGATGCAGGCACCCACGCGGTTCAGCGCCGCCGTGCGGACCGCGCTCGAGGCCGAGCTGCCCGCCCTGCGCCCGGCGGCGGTCCGTGCGCGCTTCCACCTGGGCGAGGAGGCCGACGTGGCCACCATGGTCGAGACGCTGCGCGCGATCGGTCGCCGACGCTCGCACGGCGTGCTGCTCAAGGCGCCCGACCACCCCGACGTGGCTGCGGAGGTCGGGATGCTCGCCGAGTCCGGGATACCCGTGGTGACCCTGGTGACCGACCTGACCGGCAGCAGGCGCCTCGCGTACGTCGGCATCGACAACGCGGCAGCCGGACGCACTGCGGCCTACCTGGTCGCCCGGTCCGCACCCGGCGTCGGCGCGGTCCTCGTGACGCTCAGCGCCAGCGACTTCCGCGGCGAGGGGCAGCGCGTGGAGTCCTTCACCGAAGCCCTCGCCGAGCTCGCTCCCGGCCGACGGGTGCTGCGGGTCAGCGACACCGGCGGCCTGGACCCCTCCACCGGCACGGCCGTCGGCGCCACGCTCACGGAGCACCCCGACGTCGACGCCGTGTACTCCGTCGGTGGTGGCAACCGCGCCACGCTGGCGGCGTTCGCCGAGGTGGGGCGGGCGCCGCAGGTCTTCGTCGCGCACGACCTCGACGCCGACAACTCCGAGCTGCTGCGCACCCGGCGCGTGCACTTCGCGCTCCACCACGACCTGCGTGCCGACGCGCGGCACGCCTGCCGCCTCCTGCTCCGTCACCACGGAGCCGTCCCGGGGCCCCCGACGTCGGTGCCGTCTCAGGTCCAGGTCGTGACGCCGTTCAACCTGCCCCGCGCGTTCGGACGGTGAGCCTGGCGCCCGGCAGGGCAGGGGACGGCCGAGGCGTCAGACCGTGAAGGCCTCGCGGAACGCGTCGAGGGCGCGGTCGCTGCCGTCGACCGAGGGGTCGCTCGCCCACGCCTCCATGGCCACCACGCCGTCGTAGCCGGCGTCGGCGAGGGCCTGGGCCACGAAGGGCCAGCGGATCTCGCCCGTGCCGGGCTCGCAGCGACCCGGCACGTCGGCCACCTGCACCTCGCCGAGGTACGGGGCGGCCCGACGAACGAGCTCCACGAGGTTCCCCTCGCCGATCTGGGCGTGGTACAGGTCGAGGTTCATCCGCAGGTGCGGACTGCCGACCGCCTTCACGAGGGCCAGCGTGTCGGCGGCCCGCGCGAACGGCGTGCCGGGGTGGTCGACCTCGAGGTTGAGGTTCTCGATCACGTAGGTGACGTCGTGCTGCTCGGCGAGCTCGGCCACCCGCGAGAGCGTCCTCACCGCCGCGAGCCACATGTCGCCGGTGACGACCTCGACCGGCCGGACCGGGATGCCGCCCTCCCCCAGCCCCGTGCCGTGGATGTTCAGCGACGGGCAGCTGATCCGCCGGGCGAAACCGATGGACTCCTCCGCCGTCCGGAGGAGGTCGTCGGCCCCGTCCTCGGTGACGAGGTCGCCGGTCACGTAGCCGGTCATCGACGTGAACCGGGCGCCGGTCGCGACGAGGGCGTCGGCGTCCTTGGCCGTCCAGTCCCAGATCTCGGCGGCGAACCCGCGCTCGTGGATGCGCTCCACGCGCTCCAGGTGCGGCAGGTCCGTGTAGACCATCTCGGAGCAGATCGCGAGGGTGAACGTCATCTCAGGCCTCCTGCGGCACGGCGGTGGCGACGGCCGCACGGCCGCCGGTGGTGAACGAGTCGATGCAGGCCTGGGCGATCGCGAACGCGGCGAAGGCGTCGTCCGCGCCGACCGAGGGGGCACGGCCCTCCCGCACGGCGGCGACGAGCTCCTCGAGCTCACCGGTGTACGCGTCCAGGAGCAGCTCCGTGTCGCTGTGGGCGGTCGTGGCCAGGCGGCCGGACCCGTCGTGCAGACGCAGCGAGGACTGGGCGCCCTCACCCATCGTCACCATCGCGTCGGAGCCCAGCACCTCGGCGCGCACGTCGTAGCCGTAGGTCGCGGCGAAGCTCGCCTCGGCCGTGGCGATCGCGCCGTTGGAGTAGGTCACGACGACGGTGGCGTGGTCCAGCAACGTGGGGTGGCCCGGCGCCGTGAGCGAGCCGGCGGTCGCGACGACGTCGACGGCGTGAGCGCCCGGGTTCAGCCAGTTCAGCGTGTCGAAGTCGTGGATCAGGGTCTGCGTGAAGATCGTCCACGGCGGCACGCCGTCGGGGTCGGAGGGACCCCGGCCCGGGTCGCGGGTGAGCGAGCGGAGCTGGCGGACGTCCCCCAGGCGTCCGGCCACGATCGCCTCGTGGGCCGCCGCGAACTCGCGCGCGAACCGCCGGTTGAAGCCGACCTGGAACGCGACCCCGGCCTTCGCCGTCGCCGTGCGCACGTCGTCGATCTCCGCGAGCGACATGCCGGCCGGCTTCTCGCAGAACACGTGCTTGCCGGCCTCGGCCGCGGCCACCACGAGGTCGCGGTGGGCGACCGACGACGCGGCCACGACCACGGCGTCGACGTCGTCGGCCCGCAGGACGGCCTCGACCGACGTCTCGGCGCGTGCGTCGAGCGGCCCGGCCACCTCGGCCGCGGCGCCGGGACGAGGATCGGCGACGGCCACGAGGGAAGCCCCGTGGACGCGTCGGGCGACGACGGCGGCGTGGGAGGCGCCGATGCGGCCGGCGCCGATCAGGCCGATGCGAACGGGAGCGGACATGGTTCCTCCGAGTGCGTGGTGAGGTGGGCGGGGCGGGGGCGACGTGGGCTGCGAGTTCGGACGACCGGACGAGGCCTGGACTAGAACGTTCTAGTAGAACGATGCAGACCGAGGATATGATGCGGACGCCCCATCGTCAAAGCTCTCGTCCAAGCCCCGCCGTCGACGAGCCCCCAGGAGGACGCGTGACCCGCACGACGCTCGCCGACGTGGCGCGCGAGGCCGGGGTCTCGGTCGCCCTCGTGTCGATCGTGATGCGCGACGCCCCCGGGGCGAGCGCGGCGACCCGGGAGCGGGTCCGCGGCGTCGCCGAGCGTCTCGGCTACGTGCCCGACCAGCGCGCCCGCCAGCTGCGGCGCACGGACACGCGGCTGCTGGGCGTCACGTTCGACCTGCACCAGCCCTTCCACGGCGACCTCGTCGAGCACCTCTACGAGGCGGCCGCCGCGCAGGGCTACGACGTCGCGATCAGCGCCGTGGCGCCCTCGCGCGACGAGGACGCGGCGATCCAGGCCCTCATGCGGGAACGGTGCGACGCCCTGGTGCTGCTCGGTCCCGACATCTCCCCCGACGCCCTCGGCTCGCTCGGCACGCGGGTCCCGACGCTCGTCGTGGCCCGCCGGAGCGACGCCGACGGCGTGGCCTCGGTGCGGGGTGACGACGAGGCCGGCGTCGGACTCGCGGTCGACCACCTGGCCGAGCTCGGTCACGTGCGGGTGGTGCACGTCGACGGCGGGTCCGCGCCCGGCGCCGAGGACCGCCGCCGGGGCTTCCACGCAGCGGCCGTGCGCCGTGGCATGGAGCCGTGGGTCGTCCCCGGCGGGCCCACCGAGCAGGCGGGCGTCGAGGCGGCGCGACGCCTGCTCGACCAGCGCCCGACGCCGACGGCCGTGGTCGCCTTCAACGACCACTGCGCCTCCGGCGTGCTCGACGTCCTGCTGCGAGCCCACGTCGACGTCCCGGCCGACGTGTCGGTCGTGGGCTACGACGACTCCCGGCTCGCCGTCGCCCGGCAGGACCGGATGACGACGGTGGCGCAGAGCGCCCTCGAGATGGCGGAGCGAGCCGTGTCCGGAGCGCTCGACCTGCTCGCGGGACGGAACCCGACCGAGGTCGTGCTCACGCCACGACTCGTGGTCCGCAGCACCAGCGGGCCCGCCCCCCGCCTGGCCGACCCCGCCTGACCTACCCCGTCAGGCGTAGAGCGCCGGGCGCTCGGGGACGACGACCGGCTCGCGTGCGCCCGAGTCCAGGGCCGCGACGCCGGAGGCCGCGACCAGGTTGGCCGCGAAGCCGTCCCACGCCGATGCGCCCACGACCTCGCCGCGCAGTGACGCGTCGACCCAGGCGGAGAGCTCGAGCCGGTAGGACTCGATGAAGTGCTCCACGAAGTCGCTCCCGATCGCAGTGCTGCTCTGCCCCGCGACGCGGCGCACCACGGGGGGCCGGGGCTCGAGCATCGCCGACCCGCCGTCGCCGACCACCTCGACACGCACGTCGTACCCGTAGGCGGCGTTGCAGTAGACCTCGGCCGTGATCATCTGGCCGGCCGCCATCCAGATGGTGGCGACCTGCGGGTCCTTGAAGCCCTCGGCGATCGGCGACTCGACGCGGATGGCCGCGATCTCGTCGTCGAGCAACCACCGGAAGGTGTCGAACTCGTGGATCATCGAGCCGGTCACCAGCGTGGACGAGTCGGTGCTCGTCGCGTTCGTGGCGTTGCGGTGGATCCCGTGCACGAGCTTCACCTGGCCGAGCGACCCGTCGGCGACCGAACCCTTGAGGCTCACGAAGCCCGGGTCGAAGCGCCGGTTGAAGCCGACCTGCACGAACCGGCGACCCGCCGCGACCTCGGCGTCCACGACGCGTCGCGCGTCGTCGGCGGTGACCGCGAGCGGCTTCTCGCACAGGACGTGCTTGCCGGCCTCGATGCCCGCGATCGCCAGGTCGGCGTGGGTGAAGTCGGGCGACGCGATCACGAACGCGTCGACGTCGGCGACCAGCGCCTCGGGCGAGGCCGCGGCCTCACCGCCCACCTCGGCCGCGACGGCCTGGGCGCGGGCGGTGTCCATGTCGAAGACCCGGGTCACCTCGGCGCCGGGGACGCTCGTCGCGAGCGTGCGCACGTGCGCCGCCCCCATCGCACCGGCGCCCACGACGCCGACCTTCAGTCGCTTGCTCACAGGGAGACCCACTTTCGTTCGTCGGAGGACAGGATCATGGCGTCGAGCACCCGTGCCGCGACGAGCGCGTCGTGGATGGTCGCGCCGACGGGCGTGCCGGTGGCGATCGACTCGACGAGACGTCGGGCCTCCACCACCTTCAGGTCGTCGAAGCCGACCGGGTTGTTCGTGCCGGGCTGGAAGGCACCGATCTCCCCGTCGCCCGGGCCGGCGTACTCGGTGGCGTAGAACGTGTCGGTGAAGGCGTCGTCGCGCGCCGACGCGACGCGCAGCTCGTTCATGCGACGGAAGTCCCACGCGACGGCCCCGCGGGTGCCGTGGACCTCGAAGCCGTAGGTGTTCTGCTCCCCCACGGCCACGCGACTCGACTCCAGCACGGCTCGTGAGCCGTCGGCGAGGCGCAGCAGGGCGCTCACGTAGTCCTCGTTCTCGACGTCGCCCAGCGCGCCGGCACCCTTCTCGTAGTGCATCGCACCCGGCACGGCCTCGCGACGCTGCGCGATGAAGGTCGCGCGGTCCACGACCAGCTCGGCGACCGGCGCCACCACGTACCCGAGCAGGTCCGTCGCGTGGCTCACGAGGTCGCCCAGCACGCCCGAGCCGGAGAACTCGGTCCGGAAGCGCCAGGACAGTGCCGCGTCGGGATCGGCGGAGTAGTCGGCGAGGAACCGGACGGTGGAGTGCTCGATCTCGCCGATGGCTCCCGACGCGACGATGCGCCGGGCCCGTTCCACGGCCGGCACGTTGCGGTAGTTGAACCCCGCGGCGGCCTGCACGCCGGCAGCCTCGACCGCAGCCACGATCTCGGCGGTCTCCCCGGCGTCGCGGCCGGCGGGCTTCTCGACCCAGAGGTGCTTGCCCGCCTGCGCCGCGGCGACCGCGACGTCGCGGTGGATGAAGTTGGGACCGGTCACGCAGACGAGGTCGACCTCCGGGTGCTCGACCAGCTCGCGCCAGTCCGAGAGCAGGTGCTCGAACCCGTACGCGGCGGCGGCTCGCGCCGTCCGGTCGTCGGGGGCGTTGTCGGCCACCGCCACGAGGCGGGGACGCAGCGCCGTGTCGGGGTAGTGCTGGACGAGCCGCGTCAGGGCTCGGGCGTGCACCTGGCCCATCCAGCCGAAGCCGACGACGCCGACGCGCAGCTCGGGTGTGCTCACGGGGTCCTGCCTCTCCGCCGTCGCGACGGCGATCGTTCGTGGGTGCCGGGTGGGGCCCGGCATGGGGCGCGCCGGGCGCGGACAGCGCGACACGGTCGGCCGGGTCCCCCTGGCTCCCGGCCGACCGCGCGGTCGAGGGTCAGGCCTCGGCGGCCATCTCCTGCGCGATCTCGCTGTCGTCGCCCATCGTGCGGGCCAGCTCGTGCGCCAGGGACTCCAGCTCGGCGCCACCGGCCATCATCGAGGTCAGCTCGTCGAGCGTGATCTCGGACTTGGCGTAGTCACCCATGCTCTTGCCGCGACGCAGCAGCATGAAGCGGTCGCCGACCGGGTAGGCGTGGTGCGGGTTGTGGGTGATGAACACGACCCCCAGACCACGCTCGCGGGCCTTGGCGATGTACTTCAGCACCACACCGGACTGCTTGACGCCCAGGGCGGCCGTCGGCTCGTCGAGGATCAGGACCCGGGCGCCGAAGTACACCGCGCGGGCGATGGCCACGCACTGGCGCTCTCCACCGGAGAGCGTGCCGATCGGCTGCTCCACGTCGCGCAGGTCGATGCCCATCGCCGCGAGCTCGTCGCGCGTGGTGCTCTTCATGAACTCGACGTCGAGCTTCTTGAACGGCGCGACGCCCTTGCGGACCTCGCTGCCGAGGAAGAAGTTGCGCCACACCGGCATGAGCGGCACGACGGCGAGGTCCTGGTAGACCGTCGCGATGCCGGCGTCGAGCGCCTGCCGCGGGTTCGAGAACGACGTGGACTCGCCGTCGACGACCAGCGTCCCGTCGGTGTGCTGGTGCGCACCGGCCAGGATCTTGATGAACGTCGACTTGCCCGCGCCGTTGTCACCCAGCACGCAGGTGACCTCGCCGGCCTTGACCGTGGTGGAGACGTCGGACAGCGCGATGATGTTGCCGTAGCGCTTGCCGATGTCCTGGACCTCGACGATCGTCGTGCCGCGCGCCGGCGGCTCGGTGGTCGTGACGGTGGACTCCGTGGACTTCTTGCTCATCGGGACAGCTCCGCTCGCTTGCGTACCCATTCGTTGAGGAGGACCGCTCCCAGCAGCATGATGCCGAGGAACGCCCGGAGCCAGTTGTTGTCCCAGCCCGAGTAGACGATGCCCTGGTTCGCCATGCCGTAGATCAGCGCGCCGAAGGCAGCGCCGATCGCCGAGCCGTAGCCGCCCGTGAGCAAGCACCCGCCGACGACGGCACAGATGATGTAGATGAACTCCTGGCCGACACCCGTGTTGGACTGCACGGTCGACGTCGTGAACAGCAGCAGCATGCCGACGAGCCAGCCGGCACCGGCCGTGGTCATGAAGAGCCCGACCTTGGTCTTGAAGACCGGCACACCGACCTGGCGTGCGGAGACCTGGGCGCCTCCGACCGCGAAGATCCAGTTGCCGACGCGCGTGCGCAGCAGAACCCAGGTGGCCACGGCGGTGATGGCCAGCCACCACCAGACGGACGCGAAGACCGCACCGCCCGCGATGTCGACCGACGAGCCGAAGATCGCCTTCGGCTGGTCGTAGAACGGCACCTGCGCCATGCCCTGGATCGCCACCTGACCCGTGAGGGCCTTCGTGAGGGCGAGGTTGATGCCCTGGAGGACGAAGAACGTGCCGAGCGTGACGATGAAGCTCGGCAGCCCCGTCCGCATGACGATCACGCCGTTGAAGAAGCCGACCGCCAGCGCGAGGGCCAGCGAGACGACGATCGCGGCCCAGATGTTGAGGCCGTACTCCGTGCAGAGGATGCCGACCGCGAGCCCGGTGAACCCGGTCATCGCGCCGGCCGAGAGGTCGAACTCCCCGCCGATCATGAGCAGGGCCACGGCGACGGCCATGATGCCGATCGTGGAGGCCGAGCGCAGCCAGGTGCTGGCTCCGCTGGAGGTGGCGAAGGCGCTGGTGGTCAGCGCGAAGAAGCTGAAGATGACGATGACGGCGACCAGCGCGCCGATCTCGGGTCGCTTGAGGAGCTTGGTCAGCGTCGACGTCTTCGCGACGCGTTCATCGGCGACGGAGGCTGTCGTCATGGTGTGGATGCCTTTCGTGGAGGGTGGGCGGCGGGGGCCCGGACGACGTCGGTGCGTCCTCTCGGGCCCCCGCCCGTGACCGCTGCGTCAGCGCGTGCCGTCCTCGGCGAACTTCGCGACGTCGGCCGCGTTGTCCTTCGTGACGAAGGCGGGGCCGGAGTTGATCGGCTGGCCGCCGCCGACGTCGTTGCCGTTGATGCTCTTGAGGTAGAGCGTCGTGACACCCAGGAAGCCCTGGACGTAGGGCTGCTGGTCGACGGCGAACAGGATCTTGCCGTCCTCGATGTTCTTCACCACGTCGGCCGAGAGGTCGAACGTCGCGACGGTGGCGTCGCTGCCGGCCGCGTCGACGGCCGAGACGGCGTCGATCGCGTACTGGCCACCGAGCGTCAGGACGACGTCGATGTCGGAGTCGGCCTGCAGCTTGGAGGTGATGGTCGAGGTGACCGCGTTGTCGTCGGTGCCGTCGACCTGGAGGTTCTCCATGTCGCCGCCGAACGTGCCGGCCGCAGCCTTGCAGCGCTCCTCCAGACCGACGTTGCCGGCCTCCTGCACGACGCAGATGCCCTTCTTCAGGCCCTCGCTCTTGAGACGCTCGCCGACGGCCTCGCCGGCGATGGACTCGGACTGGCCGATGTGGGTGATGGCGCCGAACTCCTGCCAGCGATCGATGCCGGAGTTGATCGAGACGACCGGGACCCCCGCGGCGACGGCCTTCTTGATGCTGCTCTCGAGACCGTCCGGGTTGGCCATGGAGACCACGATGCCGTCGACCTTGTCGGCGACCGCGCCGTCGATCAGCTGCGACTGCTTGGCCGGGTCGGGGTCGTTGCTGTAGTTGATCTCGACGCCGTAGTCCTTGCCGGCCTGCTCGGCACCGCTCTTCACCCGGTCCCAGAACGCGTCACCGGGGCTCGAGTGCGTGATGACCGCGTACGTGAGGTCCTTGGACTCGGCCGTGTCGTCCTCCTGGCCGGTGCCGCTGCACGCCGCCAGGAGGGCGCCGGCGACGATGACCGCGCCGGCGAGCTTGAGCTTCTTCATGCGGGGGTTCTCCTGTTCTCGGGGCCTGCGGGTCAGGCCCTCCGTGACCTCGTCTGGTGCGACGCGTCACAGTGTGCCCCACTTCACAGCAGGGACGGGTTCATTGTCAAGACATATTGACGAAACGTTTCACGCCGTGTTGCATGGCCTCACAAAGGAAGGACTTTGACGTGTCGGACACAGCCCAGCACATCCAGCTCGACCGCTCCAGCCCGGTTCCCCTGTACTTCCAGGTGGCCGCGCAGCTCGAGCGCGCCATCCTGGACGGCCACCTGGGTGCCGGCGCCAGAATCAGCGACGAGATCAGCCTCGCCGGCCACCTCGGCCTCTCGCGGCCCACCGTGCGCCAGGCGATCCAGGTGCTCGTCGACAAGGGCATGCTGGTGCGCAAGCGCGGCGTCGGCACCCAGGTCGTGCACGGCAAGATCAGCCGCTCCGTCGAGCTGACGAGCCTGCACGACGACCTGCGGGCGGCCGGCCAGGAGCCCCACACCAAGGTCGAGTCCTACGAGCGCATCCCGGCCACCGAGGAGCTCGCCAACGAGCTGCGGGTGGACGTCGGCGCCGAGATCTGGTCGCTCGAGAGGGTCCGGTTCGTCGGGTCCGCCCCGCTCGCGCTCATGCACAACTACCTGCCGGTCGAGGTGCTCGACCTCGACACCGTCGACCTCGAGCGGGAGGGGTTGTACGAGTCCCTGCGCAACGCCGGCGTGCTCATGCGCGTGGCCAAGCAGCGCATCGGCGCACGCAAGGGCGATGCTCGGGAGTGCCGCCTGCTCGAGGAGCGGCGCTCGGCCCCCCTTCTCACGATGCAGCGCACCTCCTACGACGACGCCGGCAACGCGGTGGAGTTCGGCACCCACCTGTACCGGCCGGACCGCTACTCCTTCGAGATGACGCTGGTCGACCGCTGATCGCGGCCGCGCTTGCAGCGCGATATATGTCCTGACATTTGTTTGTCATGACAAACAGTTGACATGGTCGTCGTGACGAACGTAACGTCGTCCACGTCGCACCCCGCCCGGCAGAGAGGCCGCCATGAGCACCATCCCCGAGGTCCTGACCTACGGCAGGGCAGGCGTCGACGTCTACCCGCTGCAGATCGGCGTGGGTCTCGAGGACGTCGAGAGCTTCGGCAAGTTCCTCGGCGGGACCACGGCCAACGTCGCGGTCGCCGCGGCGCGGCTGGGTCACCGGGTGGCTGCGCTCACCGGTGTCGGCGACGACCCCTTCGGACGGTTCGTCCGGCGGGCGTTCCGCGACCTGGGCGTCGACGACTCGCACGTCGTGGTCGTGCCCGAGCTGGCCACGCCCGTGACGTTCTGCGAGATCTTCCCGCCCGACGACTTCCCGCTGTACTTCTACCGCAAGCCCAGCGCCCCGGACATGAACCTGACCGTCGACCAGGTCGACCTCGAGCTCGTGCGTGCCGTGGACCTGCTCTGGGTGACCACGAGCGGGATGAGCGAGGAGCCGAGCCGCTCGACGCAGCTCGCGATGCTCGAGGCACGTTCCTCGGCGGGGGTGCCGGGCCACGGGCGGCATGACGGCTCGGCACGTCAGGATCGGCACCACACCGTGCTCGACCTCGACTACCGCCCCATGTTCTGGTCCGACCCCGCGGACGCCACGGTCCAGGTGCAGAAGATGCTGCCCCACGTGAGCGTCGCGGTCGGCAACCGCGAGGAGTGCGAGGTCGCCGTCGGCGAGACCGATCCCGACCGCGCCGCCGACGCCCTGCTCGACGCGGGCGTGGAGCTCGCCGTGGTCAAGCAGGGCCCGAAGGGCGTGCTCGCCAAGACCCGCCACGAGCGGGTCGAGTCCCCGCCGATCCTCATCGAGCCGGTCAACGGCCTCGGCGCCGGCGACAGCTTCGGCGGCTCCCTCGTGCACGGCCTGCTGGCGGGCCTCCCGCTGGAGCAGCTGCTGCGCAACGCCAACGCCGCCGGCGCGATCGTCGCGTCGCGCCTCGAGTGCTCGACCGCCATGCCCACCCAGGACGAGATCGACGAGCTCGTCCGAGAGCGCTTCCCGCAGGAGTCGTGACCCGCATGTCCCCCACCCCCCAGGACCCGACGACCCCCTTCGTCGCCGACATCGCCGCGCTGCGCGAGGTCCGGGCGCACGATCCCCAACGCGTCACGAAGCTGCTGAGCTCGCGCCGTCGTCGGCCGCTGCTGCCGGCCGACGGACGCCTGATGATCGTCGCGTGCGACCACCCCGCCCGCGGTGCCCTCGCCGCGACGGGCAACCCGACGGCGATGGCCGACCGTCACGAGGTGCTCGCCCGTCTGGTCACCGCGCTCGGCCGTCCCGGCGTCGACGGCGTGCTCGCGACGGCCGACGTGCTCGAGGACCTGCTGCTGCTCGGCGCGCTCGAGGACAAGGTGGTCTTCACCTCCATGAACCGTGGGGGCCTCGCCGGCTCGTCCTACGAGATGGACGACCGCATGACGGGCTACGACGTGCGGGGCACGATCGACGCCGGGTTCGAGGGCGCCAAGATGCTGACCCGCATCGACCTGGACGACCCGGGCACCCTGCGCACGCTGGAGACCCAGGCGGCCGCCATCACCGAGCTCAACCGCGCCGAGGTCGTGGCCATGGTCGAGCCGTTCATGTCGAGCCGGCGCGACGGCAAGGTCGTGAACGACCTCTCCCCCGACGCCGTCATCAAGTCCGTGGCCATCGCCCAGGGGCTCGGTGCCGCGAGCGCCTTCACCTGGCTCAAGCTGCCCGTGGTGGAGGAGATGGAGCGCGTCATGCGGTCCACGACGCTGCCCACGCTGCTGCTGGGCGGCGACCCGACCGGCCACCCCGAGACGGTCTACCGCAGCTGGGAGCAGGCCCTGGCCCAGCCCGGGGTCCGTGGCCTGATGGTCGGCCGCACCATGCTCTTCCCCCACGACGACGACGTCGCCGGCGCCGTCGACACGGCCGTGGGACTCGTCCGGTGACCCCCTCGGACACCGGCGGGGGTGCCGGGCCGCGGGCGGCGACCGACTGGGTCGTACCCGCCGGCGAGGGCGCCGGCGACGGCTTCGACCTCGCCGTCGTCGCGGGCGAGCGGGAGGGCTGGTCGCACACCAGCCTGTGGACCGTGACGCTGGCCGCCGGCGAGAGCCGCACCGTGGCCGCACCCGGCCAGGAGCTGCTGGTCGTGCCGCTGTCCGGCAGCACCGAGGTGACCGTCGGCAGCACCGCCGACGGGGAGACCTTCACCCTCACCGGGCGCTCCGACGTGTTCGCCGGACCCACCGACGTGCTCTACGCACCGCTCGACGCCGCCGTCACGCTGACGTCGGCCGACGGTGGTCGCTTCGCGGTCTGCGGTGCCACGACCGACGTGGTCCTGCCCGCCCGGCACCTGCCGGCGGCCGAGGTCCCCGTCGAGCTGCGCGGGGCCGGGCAGAGCAGCCGCCAGGTGCGGAACTTCGGCACCGTGGGCGTCCTCGACGCCGGGTCGATCATCGCCTGCGAGGTCATCACCCCGGGCGGCAACTGGTCCAGCTACCCGGCGCACAAGCACGACGAGGAGTCCGAGCACGAGTCCGCCCTCGAGGAGATCTACTACTTCGAGGTGCAGGACGGGCCGCAGGGCCAGCCCGGTCTCGGCTTCCACCGCACCAGCTCGACGCCCGCGGGCGAGATCGACGTGCTGCACGAGGTGCGCGACCGCGACACCGTGCTCGTCCCCCACGGGTGGCACGGACCGTGCACCGCGGCCCCCGGCCACGACATGTACTACCTGAACGTCATGGCCGGACCGGGCGCCGAGCGCGCGTGGCTCATCAGCGACCACCCCGACCAGACCTGGGTCAGGTCCACCTGGGAGCACCAGGAGATCGACCCCCGACTCACCGAAGGCGACTGACATGACGCAGACCCGACGGCTCACCGTCGCGCAGGCCACCATCGCGTTCCTGGGCGCGCAGTACTCCGAGCGCGACGGCGTGGAGCACAAGCTGTTCGCCGGGGCGTTCGGCATCTTCGGCCACGGGAACGTGGCCGGCCTCGGTCAGGCACTGCTCCAGGCCGAGCTCGAGGACCCCGACCTGCTCCCCTACGTGCTCGGCCGCAACGAGCAGGCCATGGTGCACTCGGCCGTGGCGTACGCCCGGCAGAAGGACCGGCTGCAGACCTGGGCCGTGACGACGAGCGTCGGGCCGGGCGCGACGAACATGGTCACCGGCGCCGCGCTGGCGACGATCAACCGGCTCCCCGTGCTGCTGCTCCCCGCCGACACGTTCGCCGACCGCAGCGCCTCGCCCCTGCTGCAGGAGCTCGAGCTCCCCCAGTCCGGCGACGTCACCGTCAACGACACCTTCCGCGCCGTGTCGCGCTACTTCGACCGTGTGTGGCGCCCCGAGCAGCTGCCGTCGGCGCTGCTGGCGGCCATGCGGGTGCTCACCGACCCGGCCGAGACCGGAGCCGTCACGATCTGCTTCCCGCAGGACGTGCAGGCACAGGCCCACGACTGGCCGGTCGAGCTGTTCGAGAAGCGCGTGTGGCACGTGGCTCGCCCGGTGCCCGAGCGCTCGCTGGTCGACGTCGCCGCCGAGACGATCCGCTCGGCACGGCGTCCGGTGCTCGTCGCCGGCGGCGGCGTGCACTACAGCCAGGCCACCGAGGCGCTGGCGGCCTTCAGCGAGGCCACCGGGATCCCCGTCGGCCAGAGCCAGGCCGGCAAGGGCACCCTCGTGTACGACCACCCGCAGTGCCTGGGTGCCATCGGCTCCACCGGCACGACGGCCGCGAACGCGATCGCCCGCGACGCCGACCTGGTCATCGGCGTCGGCACCCGCTACTCCGACTTCACCACCGCCAGCCGCACGGCGTTCCAGGCCGAGGGCGTGCGCTTCGTGAACGTGAACGTCGCGGCGATCGACTCGGTGAAGCAGTCCGGCCTCGCGATCACGGCCGACGCCCGCGAGACGCTCGACGCCCTGCGCGTGGCGCTCGACGGCCACCGCGTCGACGACGCCTACGTCGAGGAGTACCAGCGCCTCGCGGCCGACTGGGACGCCACCGTCGAGGCAACCTACGTGCCCGAGACGCCCGACCGCGGTGCGGGCGGCCTGCCCACGCAGGGCGAGGTGCTCGGCCTGGTGAACGAGCTGTCCGACCCGCGCGACGTGGTGCTCTGCGCCGCCGGCTCGATGCCCGGCGACCTGCACAAGCTGTGGCGCACGCGCGACAGCAAGGGCTACCACGTGGAGTACGGCTACTCCTGCATGGGCTACGAGGTGGCCGGCGGGATCGGTGCCGCGATGGCCGAGCGTGGAGATCGCGACGTCTTCGTCATGGTCGGCGACGGCTCGTACCTGATGATGGCCACCGAGCTCGTGACCGCGGTGCAGGAGGGCGTGAAGATCATCGTCGTGCTCGTGCAGAACCACGGCTACGCCTCGATCGGCTCGCTGTCGGAGAGCCTCGGCTCGCAGCGCTTCGGCACCCGCTACCGCTACCGCGCGGAGGGATCCGGCCGGCTCGACGGGGAGAAGCTCCCCGTCGACCTCGCGGCGAACGCCGAGAGCCTCGGCGTCGAGGTCGTGCGCGTGGACTCGGCCGGGGCGTTCGGCAAGGCCGTCACCGCGGCCAAGGAGTCGCCGACGAGCACCGTCATCCACGTCGAGACCGACCCGCTCGTCCCTGCACCGAGCAGCGAGTCGTGGTGGGACGTCCCGGTCAGCGAGACCTCCACCCTCGAGTCCACCCAGCAGGCCTACGAGACCTACCGGTCCGCCAAGGCCGACCAGCACCTGCACCTCACCCCGCCGCCCACGCCGGGCGCCTAGGCACGACGCCGCCCACATCCCGGCACCCCCGCCGGAGGCGACCGCCCCACCCCACCAGCACCTGCACCACCGAGGAGAAGAGCCACCATGGCCACCACCGTCAACCACTGGATCAACGGCGCGCCCGTCGAGGGCACGAGCGGACGCTTCGGCGACGTCACCAACCCCGCCACGGGCGAGGTCACGTCGAGCGTGTCGTTCGCGTCCGAGGACGACGTCGCCGCAGCCGTCGCCGCAGCGAAGGCCGCGTTCCCGGCCTGGCGCGACACGTCGCTCGCCCGCCGCACCCAGGTCATGTTCGCGTTCCGCGAGCTGCTGAACGCCCGCGCCGACGAGCTGGCCGCGATCATCACCTCCGAGCACGGCAAGGTGCTCTCCGACGCCGCCGGCGAGGTGGCCCGCGGCCAGGAGGTCGTGGAGTTCGCGTGCGGCATGCCGCACCTGCTCAAGGGCGGCTTCACCGAGAACGCGTCCACCAACGTCGACGTGCACTCGGTGCGTCAGCCCCTCGGCCCGGTCGCGATCATCAGCCCCTTCAACTTCCCGGCGATGGTGCCGATGTGGTTCTTCCCCGTCGCGATCGCCGCCGGCAACACCGTCGTGCTGAAGCCGTCGGAGAAGGTCCCGACGGCCGCGGTCTGGATGGCGGAGCTGTGGAAGGAGGCCGGTCTGCCCGACGGCGTGTTCAACGTGCTGCACGGCGACAAGGTCGCCGTCGACGGGCTGCTCACCAGCCCCGACATCAAGAGCGTCTCGTTCGTCGGTTCCACCCCCATCGCGCAGTACGTCTACGAGACCGGCACCGCGCACGGCAAGCGGGTCCAGGCCCTGGGCGGCGCGAAGAACCACATGATCGTGCTGCCCGACGCCGACCTCGACCTCGCCGCCGACCAGGCCATCAACGCCGGGTTCGGCTCCGCGGGCGAGCGCTGCATGGCGATCTCCGCCGCCGTGGTGGTCGGGGACGTCGCCGACACGTTCGTGGCGAAGGTCAAGGAGCGCGCCGAGGCGCTGCGCACCGGTGACGGCACCCGCGGCTGCGACATGGGCCCGCTCGTCACGTCGCAGTCACGCGACCGCGTGGCCGGGTTCGTCGACGCGGGCGAGGCCGCCGGCGCGACGCTGGTGGTCGACGGCCGCAACCCCGAGGTCGACGCTGCCGGTGAGGGCTTCTTCGTCGGCCCCACCCTGTTCGACCACGTGAGCCGCGACATGAGCATCTACACCGAGGAGATCTTCGGCCCCGTGCTCTCGGTGCTGCGCGTCGACTCCTACGAGGAGGCCCTGGAGCTCATCAACAGCAACCCCTACGGCAACGGGACCGCGATCTTCACCAACGACGGCGGCGCCGCCCGGCGCTTCCAGAACGAGGTCGAGGTCGGCATGATCGGCATCAACGTGCCGGTCCCCGTGCCCATGGCGTACTACTCCTTCGGCGGCTGGAAGAACAGCCTGTTCGGCGACACCCACGCTCATGGCACCGAGGGCGTGCACTTCTTCACCCGCGGCAAGGTCGTCACCTCGCGCTGGCTCGACCCCAGCCACGGCGGCATCAACCTGGGCTTCCCCCAGAACGCGTGACGCTGAACGCGTGACGCTGAACGCGTGACACCGCACGCCTGACGCAGCGCGCGACTCGGCGCGCCTGACGCTCCACCGACCTGCGGCTGCCACCGCACGGCGAAGGGCCCCGACCTCACGGTCGGGGCCCTTCGTCGGTGGTGGGAGCACCTCCCGGGCTCGCGCCGGCTCGACGGAGGATGCGCCGCCGCGGCTCTCGCTCGGGGTCGTGCTGCGCTGCCGCTGCTCCCGCCTGGGGTGGTGCTGCGCCGCCGCGGCTCTCGCTCGGGGTCGTGCTGCGCCGCCGCGGCTCTCGTCGGACCTGGTCTCCGAGAGGGCCTCGACGGAGCGGACGCGCCCGGGCCACCCCGAGGTCGCCGGGTGCGGCCGGGCGACGCAAGGTTCTGCGTTCATGCAGGCAACGTCCGAGGATGCTGCGTTCGTGTCCGGATCCCGCCTCGAACGCAGCATCGTTGGGGCTCGCACTCACGAAGGCAGAATCCTGCGTCCCCCGGCTCCGCCGCGGCGGTCCCACCGCGACGGACGGGCCCCGCGCAGCTGCGCGGGGCCCGTTCGTCAGGGGGTCGGGGCGGATCAGGCCAGCAGGCCCTCCACGTAGGCGAGGCAGCGGCGCACGTCGGCGACCGGACCTTCGCCCTCGGGCTCGCCGTCGGTGAGCATGAGGTCCTGCTCGAGCACGTACCAACCGGTGTAGCCGTGACCCTCGAGGGCGCTCACCATGGCGGCGACGTCGACCGAGCCGCGGCCCAGGACCTGCCACATGCCGTCGGCGACGGCGTCGGAGAAGGTGACCTCGCCGGCCACGACGCGGGCGGCCTTCTCGGCATCGACGTCCTTGAGGTGGACGTGGCCCACGCGGTCGAGGTTGGCGAGGGTGATGGCGACGGGGTCGGCGCCGGCGGCGGCCAGGTGACCGGTGTCGACGCACAGGCCGATGTGCGAGCCGTCGAGGACCTGCTGCACGTCGGCGGCGTTCTCGACGATAGTGCCCATGTGCGGGTGGATCACGGCCACGACGCCGCGCGAGACGGCGTGGTCGGCGATGCGGTCGAGGTTCGCGTTCAGCGTCTTCCACTGCACGTCGTCGAGCACGGGACGTGCGTCGTAGCCCTCCTGGCCGGTGGCCGCGGCCAGCACCACGACGCCCGCACCGGACGCGAGACAGGCGTCGATGAAGCGGTCGACCTCGGGCAGCGGGTCGTGGTCGGCGTCGAACAGCACGACGGGCAGGAACCCGCCGACGGCGGCGAGGCCGTACTGCTCGAGGAAGGCCGCCTTCTCGACGGGCTCGTCCGGCAGGAAGCCGTCGGGACCGAACTCGGTGGCGGTCAGGCCCAGCTCGCGCATCTCGCCGAGGACTCGGTCGGCGGGCAGCTGCAGGCCCCAACCGGGAACCTCGCAGACGCCCCACGAGATGGGAGCGCCCGCGACACGCGTGCGGACGGAAGCGGTGGTCGACATCGGGCGATGTCCTTTCAACAGGGGCGTCATTTGTCGTGACAAAGAGGGACGTCCCTAGTGTGGGCGCGCTCACAGGCCTACGTCAAGCCCATGTCCTGACATACTGACGTGGATTTCCTCGCACGCCCATGCCACTGACACCGACCCGGGCGGATCGGTGTCAGTGGGCCTCGATCAGCCCAGCGCCTCCGCGTCGCGACGCAGGGCGTCGAGGGTGCGGTGCATGCCGTCGAGCAGGTCGACGTCGTGGTTCTCGGCGCCGCCCATGAACCACTTCCCCGCCAGCCGCACGGTCAGGCCTGCGCGCGGCAGGGCCGTGCGACGCTCGACGACGCGCGTGCCGGAACCCTCGGGCGTCAGCTCGTAGGACCACTCCACGTCGGTCGGGCCCACGTGGAACGCCAGGGCTGCCGAGCCGTCGTGGGTCGGCGGCTTCCACCGGGTGATGCGGGTTGTCGTGGGCCAGACGACGGCACCCTTGCGGTTGACGTTCAGGCCGCGCGAGCCGACCTTCGGCGCAGCAGCGATGAACATCCGTACGGTCTCGGGACTGCGCTCGCTCATCGAGCGCAGGTCCGACAGCAGGGTCCACACGGTCTCGACCGGAGCGGCGACGACGACCTCCGCCTCGAGGGGCGGCAGACCCTGGCTCGGGAACTCAGGCGGCACGGGCGGTCCGCTCGACCTCGGACTTGATCCGCCGGAGCGTGTGCGCGATGCCCTGCTCGAGCTCGGTCTCGAACGCGTCGGTGCCGCCGAGGACGTGCTTGGTGAGCAGGTTCGAGAGGTTCGAGACACCGTTCGGGGCGGTGCGCGACTCCGTCAGCCGGGTGCGGCCACCGTCGAGCGCCTCCAGGCGGTACGTCCAGACCGTGCCGTTCTCGGCGACCTTGAGCGCCAGCTCACGCTCGGGCTCGAAGACCTTCACGTACGAGCGCGTGGGCCACACCTTCCAGCCCTGGCGGTTGACGTTGATGGTGCGGGCGCCCTGCTTGACCTCGCCTCCGCGGATGATCATCTTCTTGCACTGCGGGCTCCACTCCCCCATGCGCTTGAGGTCGGACACGACGGCCCAGACGGCGGCGGGTGTCGCGTCGATCTCGACGGAGTCCTCGATCAGGCTGCGGTTCGGCACGGTGGTCCTCCAGAGGGTGGTGCGGGGGCGGGGTGGGTCGTTCGAAGAGGGACGAGGGGCCCGGGCCTAGGCGCGACCGGAGGCGGAGAGGGCACGCACGGGACGGTGACCGGCGCGCACCCACTCGACGATCCAGTCGCCGACCGTCGGGTGGTTCAGCAGGGCGAAGTGGTGGGCGCTCGGGACGTACTCGAAACGGGCGCCTTCGACGACCGGGCCGGTGCGTCCGACACCGGTGGCCGAGGAGAAGTGCACCAGCAGGTCGCCGAGCACCGCGCTCACGGCGTGCCGCTGCGTGGCACCGAGCGTGCCGGCCACGAAGTGGTACTCGGCGTGCGGGAGCGGCGCCGCGGCGATGCGGTCGAGGCCCCAGGCGCGGGTGAGGTCCTGACCCTCCCACTCGTCGGCGGAGATGTAGCCGTGGCGCAGGTCGACGATGCCCGCGGACCGGGTGTCGAGGATGGTGCTGAACGGACGCGACTCCGGCAGGAACCGGAGCACGGACGACCCGAGGTGGGCGACCTTCTCGAGGTTGGCGCCGGCATGCGGCGTGCCCAGGCAGACGACGTCTCGCACGAGGTGCTGCCACGTCTTGCCGCCCGCGGTGGCGTGGTTGGTCGCGGCCCGCACGACCAGGCCACCCATGGAGTGGCCGACCAGGGTGATGCGCGAGACGGCGGTGGGCCAGACGTCGACGAGCTGGGTGAGCAGTGCGTCGAGGTGCTTGCCGTTCTCGGAGATGTGCAGGCCGGTGTTGTACCGGACCATGACCGGCGTCGCGTCGGTCTCGGTGGTGAGCCGCGACGCGTAGGTGGAGCCGCTGACCTTCGAGCCCAGGTCCCACGACTCGTCGTCCTCGCACAGACCGTGCAGGAACACCACGAGGTGGCTGGAGGCACCCCGGAAGGCCTCGGCGACCTGCCACTCGGTGACCGGGAGGTCCTCCCCGTCGACGCGCACCGACATGACGATCGCCTGGGGGTCGTCGAGCATGCGCAGCTCGTCGCCGATGAGCCCGTTGACGGCGGCGACGACGCTGCGGCCGAACCGGCTGGACTCGACCGGCGACCCCACGCCCCGCGCGGAGAGGGCGCGCACCGTGCCGCTGCCGACCCTCAGCACCCCCGACACCGCGCCGTAGACCGAGGTCACGACCGCGTCGTGCAACGACTCCGGGACCCGTCCGCCCACGACCCGCGTGGCGCGGAACGCCCGCGCCGCAGCCGCCTGGTGCACCTCGCGGACCGTGCCCACGACCAACCGGTCGAGGTGGTCGAGCGCGAGCGCTGCCACGTCGGTGGTGCGTGCAGGTGTGCCGGACATGTCTACATACTGCCGGTATCCGGACGCGATGGGAACCGGGAGTGGTGAGGTTCTCAGCGATTTCCCGGCCGACCCACCGGACCGGACCCGGACGCACGACGGCCCGGCACCCCCAGGGGGCGCCGGGCCGGCGTCGGACGACGTCGCGTCAGGCCTTGTCGGACTCCTCGGAGGCCTCGGACTCGGCGTCGGCGGACTCGTCGTTCGTCTCGACCTCGTCGTCGGCGATCGAGCCGTCGGCGCGCAGCTTGCCGAGCTCGAGCACGGTGCCGGAAGCGTCCTTGACCGTGGCCTGCTGCATGAGGGTGGCGAGCGCCTTGCCGCGCAGCACCTCGCTCACCATCTCGGGCACGTGGTTGTGCTCCATGATGTGCTGGATGTAGGAGTTCGGGTCCTCGCCCGACTCCTGGGCGCGACGCATGATGTGCTGCGTCAGCTCGTCGTTCTCGATGCCGATCTCGGAGTCGGCGACGACCTGGTCGAGCACGAACTGGGCGACGATCGAGTCGCGGACCCGACGCTCCAGCTCGGCCTCGAACTCCTCGGCCGTCTGGCCCTCGTCCTCGAGGTAGGTGTCGAAGGAGATGCCGGCGTACGAGAGCTGCTGCATGATCTGCTCGCGGCGGCCCTGGAGCTCCTCGGCGACGACGGTCTCGGGCAGCGGCGCCTCGACCGTGCCGACGACCTCCTCGAGCACGAGGTCGCGGGCCTCCGCGGCCTGCTCCATGCGCTTGCCGCGCACGAGACGCTCGCGGACGTCGGCCTTGAGCTCATCGACGGTGTCGAACTCCGACGCCGTCTGGACGAACTCCTCGTCCAGGTCGGCGACCTGGCGCTCCTTGACGTCGTTGAGGGTGACGGTGACGTCGACCGGCGTGCCCTTCAGCTCACCGCCCACCAGCTCGGTGGAGAACGTCGTCGTCGCGCCCTTCTCGAGGCCGATGAGCGCCTCGTCGAGGCCGTCGAGCAGCGTGCCCGAGCCGATCGTGTAGGGCAGGCCCTTGGCGTCGGCGCCCTCGATGTCGGCACCGTCCTTGTCGCGCGCGACGAGGTCGATGGTCACGGCGTCGCCGTCGGCGGCCGCACGGTCGACGTCCAGCGTGACGGCGAAGCGGTCGCGCAGGGCGTCGATCTGCTCGTCGACGTCGGCGTCGGTGACCTCGGCGTCGGCGACCTGGACCTCGATGGCGGCGAGGTCGGGCAGCTCGATCGTCGGGCGCACGTCGAGCTCGGCGGTGATCTCGATGTCCTCACCGTCGGAGAACTTGGTGAGGTCGATCTCGGGCTGGCTCAGCGGCTGGATCTCGGCCTGCTGCAGCGCCTCGCTGTACCAGCCGGGCAGTGCGCCGTTGATGGCCTCGTCGAGGACGGCGCTGCGGCCGATCCGCTGGTCGACGATGGCCGCCGGCACCTTGCCCTTGCGGAAGCCGGGGATGGTGATCTGCGCGCCGATCGTCTTGTAGGCCTTGTCGAGGCTGGGCTGGAACTCCTCGAACGGCACCTCGATCGTGAGCTTGACGCGGGTGGGGCTCAGGGACTCGGTGGTGCTCTTCACGTCGTGCTGCTCCTGCGGTGATGGGGGTCGGGGTGCGTGCCGCATCCGCACGTGACGTGCTGCGGGCACGGGAGGTCGCGCTGGCTCTCCGAGCCTGCGGCAGGACCTCCGGCCAGTCTCTCACGGCCCACCAGTCCAGGGCGAACCCGCACTGCCCCCGACCGCAGGGGCTTCATGAGAGAGCCCTCATGACCGGCTCATCACCGCCTCATGGTGCGTCGCTGTGATGAGGGCAGTCGAGCGGCGACGCTCCCCACCCCATCCCACTCCTGGAGGACCACCATGAAGCGCACCACCTTCGCAGCAGCAGCGGCCGCCGTCATCGGCGTCGTCCCGCTCGCCCTCGTCGTCACCTCCCCCGCCCAGGCCGCGTCCTCGTACTCCTGCGGCGGCTACAAGGCCACCATCGTCGGCACGAACGGGGCCGACGAGATCGAGGGGACTCGCGGACGTGACGTGATCGTGTCCCTCGGTGGCAGCGACGAGATCGACGGCAACGGCGGCAAC
Organism: Aeromicrobium sp. Leaf289; assembly: GCF_001423335.1. Classification (NCBI taxonomy): domain Bacteria; kingdom Bacillati; phylum Actinomycetota; class Actinomycetes; order Propionibacteriales; family Nocardioidaceae; genus Aeromicrobium; species Aeromicrobium sp. Leaf289. The sequence goes on from NZ_LMNK01000006.1 coordinate 129,674, forward strand.
GACGTCATCTGCTCCGGCTACGGCAACGACGAGGTCGAGGGCGGCACGGGCGCCGACCTGGTCTACGCCGGGTACGGCAACGACGACGTGGACGGCGACTCCGGCAACGACCGTCTGCACGGTGGTCCCGGGCGCGACGAGCTCGACGGTGGCGCGAGCCGCGACAAGGTCTACGGCCAGGACGGCAACGACCTCGTCGAGGGCGGAGCTGCGAAGGACGTCGTGAGCGGCGGCAAGGGCGACGACCGCGTCTACCAGGGCAGCGAGCCCGACGACGACTGACCGCCAGGCGGTGCGGAGGGGTCGGGCTCCCGAGGCCCGGCCCCTTCACGCGTGGTCCTCGCCGTGGGGTCGCCGTCAGACGGGGAGCACGCGCGCGGAGCCCGACCGGACGCGACGCGCGGCGAGCAACCGCGACGACGCGTCGGGATCGCGACGGTCGCTGATGGCGTGCCACTCCCACCTCGCCTCCGAGGGCGTCAGCTCCACCACGCTGTAGCCGTGGTCGTCGAGGTTGACGAACCGCACGTGCGGGTTGAGCGCACCGATCGCCTCCTCCATCGCTAGAGAGACGGTGCGTGGCGCCGTGCCCATGAAGTCGTCGACGTTGTTGCTGGTGATCGAGCTGCACACGAGCTCCGTGGCCACCGGCCGGCCGTCGAGCTCCACCTCGTTGGCCCACGCCGTGTGGACGTCGCCGCTGAGGAACACCACGTCGCCGACGCCGGCGTCGGCCAGACCCTGCAGCAGCCGCCGACGCTCGGCGGGATAGCCGTCCCACGTGTCGGTGTTCGGCTCCGGGGAGCCCCAGGTCATGGGGTCGGTCGTGTCGCGCAGCGCCAGCTCCTCCCCGCGCGGCCGCGGCGGCATGAGCATCGGCGCCACCATCACCGGGTTCCCGACGAGCTTCCACCGGGCGGTCGAGGCCGCGAGCCCCTGCGCCAGCCAGGACTCCTGGTCCGTGCCGGTGAGCGTGCGCCGCTCGTCGGCGAGGGCGACGTCGCGCGGCTCGACCCGCTCGTCTCGGCGGCTGCGCAGGTCGAGCATCGTCAGCTCGACGAGGCTGCCGAAGCGGAAGCGGCGCTGGATCGTCGTGCCGTCGCCGACCGTCGCCGTGCCCGACAGTCGCACCGGCATCCACTCGTCGTAGGCCCTCAGCGCGGCGTCGCGTCGGCGGGTCCAGGGGCCCTCGGTCGCGGGGTCGTGCTCGTACGCACCCTCGGGGAACCAGCCGTCCGCGACCTCGTGGTCGTCCCACGTGGCGATCATCGGCAGGGCGGCGTGCAGGCGGCTCAGGTCGGGGTCGGTCTTGTACTGCGCGTGCCGGCGCCGGTAGTCCTCGAGCGTGACGGTCTCGTGCGGAGGGTCGTGGCGTCTCACGTCGGTCCAGTCCGCTCCGTGGGAGTAGCGACCGGGCTCGTACTCGTAGAGGTAGTCGCCGAGGTGCACGACGGCGTCGAGGTCGTGGTCGAGCAGGTGGCGGTAGGCGCCGAAGTGGCCGGCCTGCCAGTTGGCGCAGCACACCACGCCGAGCCGGAGCCGGTCCACGGCCGCGTCGACGGCCGGGGCGGTCCGGGTGCGACCGGTGACCGTGTCCGGTCCGTGGGTGAACCGGTACCAGTAGGTCGTGGCGGGTCGGAGCGCGCGGACGTCGAGCTTCACGGTGTGATCTCGTCCGGCGTCGGTGCTCGCCGTGCCCTCCGCCACCACGTCGGCGAAGCCGTCGTCGAGCGCCACCTGCCAGGCCACGTCGGCCGGGCCCCCGCGTCCCGAGCCGGGCGTGGCGTCGGGCGCGGGCGAGACGCGGGTCCACAGCACGAAGCCGTCGGGCAGCGGGTCCCCGGACGCCAGTCCGTGCTGGAAGTGCTGGTGCCGACTGGCCGGCGCGGCCGAGGGCCGCAGGGTGGAGGCGACGACCCCGGCGCCGACGGTGAGTCCGAGACCGCTGACCACGAGGTCACGTCGGCTCATCGGGGCTCGGCGGCGGGTGGGGGGCTGGCGGGGTGTCCCGGTCCTCACCCCTCCAGTCAGGCAGGGGCGGGGTACGGGACGGCGATGCCGCGGTGAACGGGGCGGGACGACCAGGAGACGGTCCGGCCGCGGAAGCCATCGGCCCCGTCCGGTGTTGACGACGACGTGAGGCCCTCGCTGCTCGACCGCTCCCGGACCCGCGTCGGCCGCCCCGACGGCGAGGGGCTGACGGGAAGCGTGGAACGTGCCGTCTGGGCCGAGCAGCTCGGCTACGAGCGCTTCTGGGTGGCCGAGCACCACGGCGTCCCCGGCATCGCCAGCGGGTCACCGCCCGTGCTCATGGCGGCGATCGGGGCGGCGACGTCACGCATCCGGATCGGGTCGGGCGGCATCATGCTCCCCCACCACCAGCCGTTCGTGGTGGCCGAGCAGCTGCGGATGCTCGAGGCGCTGAACCCGGGTCGCGTCGACGTCGGGCTCGGCCGGTCGTCCGGCTTCACCCCGCCCGTCCGTGCCGCCCTGCGGGAGGCCGCGGACGCCCCGGACCGCTTCGCCGACGACGTGCGCGAGCTTCGCGACCACCTGACCGGCGCGGGCACGGTGACGGTGCGGCCGCAGGGCGGCCCCGTCCCGATGTTCCTGCTCGCCACCGGCCGGGGCATCGCCCTGGCCGCCGAGCTGGGTCTGCCCGTGGTCGTCGGTGGACCGGTGCTGTGGTCCGACGAGCTGCCGAAGGCCCTCGCGGGCTACCGTCGCAGCTTCGTGCCCTCGTCGGAGCAGGACCGACCGTCGGTCGTGGTGTCGGCCGACGTGCACGTGGCCGACGACGTCAAGACGGCCCGCGAGCTGGCGCTGCCCGAGGCGTGGGCCATCGCGGTCTCGCGCCGGACGGGCGAGTTCCCACCGCTGGAGTCACCCGCGTCGATCCGCGCCCAGGCCTGGCCCGACCAGGTGCGCAGGCGCGTGGAGACTTCCCTGGACCACGCGATCGCCGGGGACGCGGCCACCGTGCGGCGCACCCTCGAGCACCTGGCCGACCGCACCGGCGCCGACGAGCTGCTCGCCTCCACCTCCACGTGGGACCGCGAGGCCCTGCGCGCCGCCGACACCGCCCTCCGCGCCCTTGTCTGATCCCCCCATCGGTGGATCCGCAACATCAGCGCCCGCATCGGTGGATCGTCAACCGCAGACGTCCGCCTACGGTTGAGGATCCACCGATGGGGGGCGGGCATGGGGGTGGAACACCCGGTCGGTCCGTCGTGTTGACCCGAGCATGACCACCATCGGACTCATCGGCAGCGGACACATCGGCAGCACGGTCGCACAGCTGGCCGTCGACGCGGGCTACGACGTCGTGCTCAGCAACCGTCGCGGCCCCGACACCTTGACCGAGCTCGTCGACCGCCTCGGGCCGCGCGCCCGCGCGGCCACACCCCTCGAGGCAGCGGAGGCCGCCGACATCGCGGTCGTCACGGTGCCGTTGAAGGCGCTGTCCGACGTCCCCGTCGAGCCGTTGCGGGGCAAGGTCGTCATCGACACCAACAACTACTACCCGCAGCGCGACGGCCAGGTGGCGCGGCTCGACGACGAGTCGACCACCACGAGCGAGCTCACGCAGGAGCACCTGCCCGAGTCCCACGTCGTGAAGGCGTTCAACAACATCTACTTCAAGCACCTCGGGACGCTGCAGCGCCCCAGCGGTGACCCGGAGCGCTCCGTCCTGGCCATCGCCGGGGACCACGACGACGCCAAGCGCACGGTCACGGAGGTCCTCGACGCCCTCGGCTACGACGCGTACGACGTCGGCCCGCTCTCGGAGGGCTGGCGCTACCAGCGCGACACCGCTGCCTACGCCGGGCTCTACATCGACCCCGAGACCGGCGACGTCGACGCGCCGCCGCGCCAGGTCACCGCGGACCTGCTCCGCGAGAAGCTCGACGCGGCGCAGCGCTACCGCGACATGTGAGATGCGGTCGGGCCGGATCACTCGGCCCGCCGCCGTGGAACCAAGGGCGCGTGGCGGAATTCGTCGGGTGGCTCTTCGCCTCGGTCATCGACAGCATCCTTTACAGCGGACCCGGAGCAAGTCGGCGAGCGTACGAGGCATACCGGGACGCATGGAAGCTGGAGTGCGGGGCGGCGTCGGAGGAGACTTTGCCCACGCTCCGAGGACAGTTCAAGCAGCACTCGTGTCCAGGCGCCTACGCCGACCCCGACGGGGTCCCCTTGATCTCCTGGGTCGAGTCATGGCGGGAAGGAGTTCCGCCGCGTCACGCAAGCAGGACTGCGCGCCGCTTTCGACCTGCGAAGGCCTGACCAGCAGCCGTCGACCCAAGGAGAACTCGTCAGGACCCCACCCAGCTGGTGGCGGGACGCTCCTCGCGCCGGTGGTTCGCCCGTGTCGCTGTCGCCAGTCGCCGTATGGTCGGGATGACAGGATTTGAACCTGCGACCCTCCGCTCCCAAAGCGGATGCGCTACCAAGCTGCGCTACATCCCGGTGCCGCCGGACCCGCACCAGCGGCGACGGCGGACGTCAGCCTACGCCAGCGGGTGAGACCCCCCACAGTCGCCGCGATTCGGAATGCGTCGTCGCGCAGATGGTTGAACAGTGAAGGAGATGGGCCGCCCGCGGCCCCACCCGGACAGCGTCCGGGACACCCGAGCTGAAGGAGAGACATGACCACCGTCTTCGACCCGATCACCGTCGGCGCCTGGGAGCTGCCGCAGCGCTTCGTCATGGCGCCGCTGACCCGCAACCGCGCCGAGGCCGGAGGCGTGCCCGGAGCCCTCGCCGCCGAGTACTACGGCCAGCGCGCCGGTGCCGGGCTGATCGTCACCGAGGGGACGCAGCCGTCGGCCGTCGGCCAGGGCTACCTCGCCACCCCGGGCCTCCACTCCGCCGAGCAGGTCGAGGGCTGGCGAGGCGTCGCCGAGGCCGTGCACGCCGGCGGCGGTCGCGTCGTCGCGCAGCTGATGCACGCAGGACGCATCGCCCACCCGGACAACAAGGACGGTCTGGACACGGTCGCCCCGAGCGCCATCGCCGCCCCGGGCGAGATGGTGACCGCCGAGGGCCAGAAGCCGCACCCGGTCCCCCGCGCGCTCGAGACGCCGGAGATCGCCGGCGTCGTCGAGGAGTTCGCACAGGCGTCGCGCAACGCCGTCGCGGCCGGGCTCGACGGCGTGGAGGTGCACGGCGCCAACGGCTACCTGCTGCACCAGTTCCTCGCGCCGTCCACGAACGAGCGCACCGACGAGTACGGCGGCAGCCCCGAGAACCGGGCCCGCCTCACGGTCGAGGCCGTGCGCGCCGCCGTCGAGGCCATCGGTGCCGACAAGGTCGGCCTGCGCATCTCGCCTGCGCACAACATCCAGGGCGTGCTCGAGGAGGACGCCGACGACACGCGCGCCACCTACCTCGCGCTCGTCGACGGCATCGCCGACCTCGGCCTGGCCTACCTGAGCATCCTCGGCGACCCCGCGAGCGACCTGTTCCGCGAGCTGCGCAGCCGCTTCGGCGGCGTCGTGATCGCGAACACCGGGTTCACCGAGGTCACGGACCTCGACGAGGTCAAGCACATCGTCGACGGCGACCTCGCCGACCTCGTGGCCGTGGGCCGCCCATTCCTGGCCAACCCCGACCTCGCCGACCGCTGGCGCGACGGCGCCGAGCTCAACGAGCCCGATCCGTCGACGTTCTACGGTGGCGGCGCCGAGGGGTACACCGACTACCCCACGCGCGACGCGGCCTGAGCCGACGCGCTCCGACGAGCCCCCGACCCGCCCGGGTCGGGGGCTCGTCTCGTCCTGCCGGGTGCGCCGGTGGGTGCGACGATCGGGGCATGGCAGACGTCGTGGTGGTGGGAGCCGGCGTGTCCGGCGTCGCGTGCGCTCGTGAGCTGGAGGCCGCAGGACACACGGTGGTGCTGCGCGACACCGGCCGTCGACCCGGCGGCCGCATGGCCCTGCGCCGCTACGGCGACCGTGTGGTCGACATCGGTGCCAGCTACTTCACGGTCCGCGGCGACGCCTTCGCCGCCGTCGTGGACGACTGGGAGCGCCGAGGGCTCGCGCGACCGTGGACCGACACGTTCACGGCATGGTCCGACGGCGAGCGGGAGCCGAAGCCCGGCCCCGTCCGGTGGTCCGCGCCCCACGGGCTCCGTTCCCTCGTCCAGGACCTGGCCGAGGGCCTCGACATCCGCAGCGCGGACCCCGTGGAGCACGTGACCGTCGGGGAGCGGCCGAGCGTCGACGGGCAGCAGACCGACGCCGTCGCGCTCGCCATGCCTGACCCCCAGGCCCGCAGGCTCGTGGCGCCCGGCACTGCCGCCCACGACGCCCTCGACGACCCCTACGAGCCGGCCCTCGCCCTCACCGTCGGCTGGGAACGGCGCACCTGGCCCGAAGAGGACGGCGTCTTCGTCGGCGACCAACCCGACCTGACGTGGGTCGCCGACGACGGGCTGCGCCGTGGCGACCGGGCCCCGGTCCTCGTCGCTCACAGCACCGCCGAGCGCGCCCGCCGGCACCTGGCCGACCCCGCCTCGGCCGCCGACCCGATGCTCGCCGCGCTGCGTGAGGTGGTCGACGTGCCGGGCAACGAGCCCTCGCTCGTCCACGTGCAACGGTGGACCTTCGCCCGCCCCGCACAGGAGCGCGAGGCGCCCTTCCACCTCGACGACGACGGCATCGGCGCGTGCGGCGACTCCTGGGGCCCGTCGTCGTCCGTCGAGGCGGCCTTCGTGTCCGGCCGCGCCCTCGGTCGCGCGCTCGTCGAGCGACTCGCCTGACCGAACCGACCGCCGGACGATCTCTGCGCCGCGCACGAACCTACGCTGGCCGCATGGACGCCGTGGTCGAGCTGGTGCGCGGACGACTGCCGGCGTGCGGCTCCACCACGGTGGTGGCGATCGACGGTCCGAGCGGGTCCGGCAAGTCGTCGCTCGCGGACGAGCTGGCGGGACGGACCGACGCGGTGGTGCTGCGGACCGACACCTTCGTGCCGGGATGGCGAGGGTTGTCGCAGATGCCCCCCGCTCTGGCCCGCGACCTGCTGGCCCCCCTCGCACGTGACGAGGTCGCACGGCCCCGACGGTGGAGCTGGGTGCGCGACACCTGGCTGCCCGGCCTGCCGGTCGAGCCCGCACCGCTGCTCGTGCTCGACGGCTGCGGCAGCGGCTCGCGACCGCTCCGCCCCTTCCTGAGCGCGCTCGTCTGGGTCGAGGCCGACGTCGAGACCCGCAGGACCCGCGCCCTGGCACGCGACGGTGAGGCGTACGAGCCGTGGTGGGACGTGTGGGCCGCGCAGGAGCGCGCCCTGTTCGCCGCGGAAGGGACCCGCAGCGCAGCCGATCTGGTGCTCCGGACCGATCGCCCCTGACGACTCGGGACCTTCGTCACGCATTCGAACGTGTGCTTGTTTCCCGTCTGATCCTGCCTCTAGAATGGGGGTAGATCAGTAGGAGGAAGCATGAGCGTCGCCGCACTCGACACCCACCCGGTGCCGTCGTGCGTGCAGAACCTCGAGCTTTGCCTCGACGCGATGACCACCGACGCGTG
>NZ_LMNK01000007.1:0-103360 GCF_001423335.1 Aeromicrobium sp. Leaf289
CGGGTGGGCAGAGATTCTCCCTACTCGTGGACCGTCCCGGGTGGGCAGAGATTCTCCCTACTCGTGGACCGTCCCACGACGATGGAGAATCACTGCCCCTCCGGGGCCCCTGGTCGTCGCCACGATTCTTCCTTCGCGAGGCACGGTCCACGAGAAGGAAGAACCGTGCGTGGATCACGCGCAGATGAAGAATCGTGGCCGCGCCCCGCAGACCCAGCCGGGACCAGTCCCACCGCTCCGGTCGAGGCCCTTCGGAGAGCAGGTCGACTCGCAGCCTCAGCGGCGCAGCAGCAGGCGAAAGCCCAGCGGCAGCGACGCAGCAGCACGCGAAGGCCCGTTGCCGACGCTGCCGACGGACGATTCGGTCAGCCCAGCGCGACGAGGGTGACCGCGGTGGCGGCCAGGGCCAGGCCGACGCCCTGCCAGGCCTGGATGCGCTCCTTCAGCACCAGCGTGGCCAGAAGCACGGTCGCGGCCGGGTAGAGCGCCGAGATGACCGAGACCACCGACAGCAGGCCCTCGCGCGTGGCGAGCAGGAAGGCCGCGGTGGCGGTGGCCCCGAGAGGTCCCATCGCCAGTGCGCGCCACGCTGCGGGCTCGCGGGGGACCCACGGCTGACGCACCGTCACGGCGACGGCCACGACGGCGAGCATGGCCACGGCGTTGGCGAGGGCGAGCGGCCAGAGCCCGGCGTCGTCGCCCACCTGCCCGAGCGCGACGAACAGCACGCCGAAGCCGACGCCGGCCAGCAGGCCGTCGACGACGCCCCCGCGGTGCGCGGCCGCCGCGACCGCGTCCTCCTCGACCACGCGCGACACGAGGGCGATCGCGGGGAAGGCCACCACGATCCCGGCCAGGGCCAGCGCGCTCGGCCGGTCACCCGTGACGAGACCGACCGCCACGGGCAGCAGGGCGCAGACGACCGCGGACAACGGGGCCACCACGCTCATCCGTCCGCCGGCGAGACCGCGGTACAGCACCGCTGCACCCACGCCGGCCCCGACGCCGCCGGCCGACGCCCAGGCCCAGTCCGACCCGACCGCGGCGCCCCCGACGACCGCTGCGGCGGCGGCCACGCACACCGTCGACGACAGCTGCCCGACGACGGCGGTCTGCCACGGGCCCGACCGCTTGGCGAACAGCCCACCGAGGAAGTCCGAGACGCCGTACGCGAGCGCGGAGATCAGGGACAGGACGACGGCCACGCGAGCACCCTAGGGCACGGGGCGAGGTCTACGGCACGTGCTCGACGGCGGCTGCCTCGGCCGCCTCCACCGCCTGCGCGGCGGAGGAGTCCTTGAGCGCCACCCCCGACCGCCCGAGCTGCCGCGAGCCCTGCACGAGCGCCACGGCGATCCGCCCGGCCGCGTCGTAGCCCAGCCCCTCGGGCGGGTGGATGTTGGAGATGCAGTTCCGCTCGGCGTCGCTGCGGCCGGGCCTGGGGTCGTGCGTCAGGTAGATCCCGAGGCTGTCGGCCACCGACAGACCCGGCCGCTCACCGATGACGACGAGCAGCGACTGCACGCCGAGCGCCTCGCCGACGTGGTCACCGAGCGCCACGCGCGACTGCGTGGCGATCACCGGTGGGGCGATCCGGTAGAGCCCCCCGAGCGCGTCGACGAGCGTCGTGAGCACACCGATGGCGTGGTCGGTGAGGGCGCGGGGGGACAGGCCGTCCGCCAGCACGATCGCGAGGTCGGCGCCGCGATGCTGCCGCAGGTGCTCGAGGTCGGCGGGCCGACGCCCCAGGTCGGGCCGGCGCAGGTACTCGGCGCGCCCCTCCGCCAGGCTGCGCACGCACAACGGCTCGCCGAGGCCGACCTCGCTGACCCGGGCCGCCAGAGCGTCGACGTCGAGGGGCTCGTGCACGGCGTCGCGTGCGGCGGCATGGGCGGCGCGGAACTCCAGCACCCGTCGTGTGGGCAGGGAGCTGCCTGCCCGTCCGAGACCGATGCGGGCCTGCGTGGTGCGCCGCAGACCGTCCCACGGGTCGTCCCCGGGCCGCGACGGTGGGGGAGTGCCGGTCACGACGGTCCCGCGATCGAGAGCAGTGGCGAGGCACCGAGGTCGACCGGGAGCACCCGTCCCGCGTCGTCGACCATGCCGAGACCGGCCAACCACGCCTCGAACTCCGGCGCAGGTCGTAGTCCGAGCGCCTGCCGCACGTAGAGCGCGTCGTGGAACGACAGGCTCTGGTACCCGAGCATCACGTCGTCGGCACCGGGCACCGCGATGACGAACGCGGCGCCGGCCACGCCCAGGAGCGTCAGCAGCGTGTCCATGTCGTCCTGGTCGGCCTCGGCGTGGTTGGTGTAGCAGACGTCGACGCCCATCGGCAGCCCCAGCAGCTTCCCGCAGAAGTGGTCCTCCAGGCCCGCCCGGATGATCTGCTTGCCGTCGTAGAGGTACTCCGGACCGATGAAGCCGACGACGGTGTTCACGAGCAGGGGGTCGAGCGCCCGGGCCAGCCCGTAGGCACGGGTCTCGAGCGTCTGCTGGTCGACCGCCCTCCCACCGGTGCCCAGATGGGCGCCGGCCGAGAGAGCCGACCCCTGCCCCGTCTCGAGGTACATGACCTGGTCGCCCACGGTCCCGCGGCCGAGCGACCGTCCGGCCGCGCTGGCCTCGAGCAGCAGCGGCACGGTGACGCCGAAGGACGCGTTCGCCCCCTCGGTCCCGGCGATGGACTGGAACACCAGGTCGACGGGCACTCCCTGCTCGATGAGGTCCAGCGTGGTCGTGACGTGCGAGAGCACGCACGACTGCATCGGGATGTCGAAGCGCAGACGGAGCTCGTCGAGCAGGTGCAGCAGACGTGCCGTGGTCTGCGGGGAGTCGGTGGCGGGGTTGATGCCGATGACCGCGTCACCGGACCCCATGAGCAGCCCGTCGAGCGTCGCAGCAGCGATCCCGGCAGGGTCGTCGGTGGGGTGGTTGGGCTGCAGGCGGGTCGCGATCCGCCCCGGCAGGCCGATCGTCGTGCGGAAGGCCGAGACGACCTGCGCGGCCTGGGCGACGAGCACGAGGTCCTGGTTGCGCATGAGCTTCGAGACGGCGGCCACCATCTCGGGCGTCAGTCCGGGAGCCAGGGCCGCGAGGGTGGTCGCGGCGTCGGGGCGGGTGCACTGCTCGAGCAGCCAGTCGCGCAGCCCGCCCACCGTGAGGTGGGCCACCGGGGCGAACGCGGAGGCGTTGTGGGAGTCGATGATCAGGCGGGTGACCTCGTCGCTCTCGTACGGGACGACGTGCTCGTCGAGGAACGTCTGCAGCGGCTCGTCGGCCAGTGCCCACGCGGCCGCCGCGCGCTCGGCGTCGGACTCGGCGGCACACCCGGCGAGCTGGTCCCCGGAGCGAGCGGGGGTGGCCTTCGCCATGAGGTCGACGAGACCGTCGAAACGGTAGGTCGTGCCGCCGAGGCTCTGACGGCGTATCGGTCCCCCTGCCCCCGGACCGGCCACGCTCACTCCAGCTCCTGCTCGGCGCGGGCCAGTGCGGCGAACTCCTCGTCGGGGGAGGCGGCCACGAGGTGGTGACGGCTGTAGAGGGCGAAGTACACCATGAACGCGGTGAAGACCGCCACGCACCACAGGGCTGCGGTGCTGTCGACGAGGAACGTGGCGACGACCGACAGCGCCGCCACGGCCAGCGCGAAGCCGGTGGTCGCGATGCCGCCCGGCGTCCGGTAGGGCCGGGGCATGTCGGGCTCGCGGACCCGTAGCACCACGTGGCTCACCATCATCAGCACGTAGCTGAGGGCCGCGCCGAAGACGGCCATGTTGAGCAGGAGCGCACCCTGGCCGGTCAACGAGAGCCCGAACCCGACGATGCCCGGGACGACGAGCGCCAGCACCGGCGCCTTGCGGCGGTTCGTGACCGACAGCGCCGTCGGCAGGTAGCCGGCCCGCGACAGCGCGAACAGCTGGCGCGAGTAGGCGTAGATGATCGAGAAGAAGCTCGCGACGAGCCCCGCCAGGCCCACGTAGTTGACGACGGTCGCGGCCGTCCCGTCGCCGAGGGCCTCCACGAGGGGGTTGCCCGATGACGACATCGCCTCCGCGCCCCCGGCGCCGGGCGTGAGCACGAGGACGGCGACGCAGGTGACGAGCAGGACCGACATCGCCGCGATGATCCCGCGTGGCACGTTGCGCTCGGCGTCGGCTGCCTCCTCGGCGGCGAGCGGGACGCCCTCGATGGCGAGGAAGAACCAGATGGCGAACGGGATCGCCGCCCAGATGCCGAGGTAGCCGAAGGGCAGGAGCTCCGAGGCCCCGGCGGCGTCGGTCGGAGCGATGTCGGTGAGCCGCGAGGCGTCGAAGTCGCCGATCGCCGCGATCGCGAACACGAGCAGGCCGACGAGCGCGACGGAGGTGATGACGCACATGACCTTGAGCGCCTCGCCCACCCCGGCGAGGTGGATGCCGATGAAGAGGGCGTACACCGCCAGGTACACCCACCAGCCGTCGGTGATGCCGAACAGGCCGAGCGACTCGACGTAGGCGCCGATGAAGGTCGCGATGGCGGCAGGGGCGATCGCGTACTCGATGAGGATCGCGGTCCCGGTGGCGAAGCCGCCCCAGGGCCCGAGCGCACGCCGGGCGAACGTGTAGCCGCCACCTGCGGCGGGCAGCGCCGACGACAGCTCGGCCATGCCGAGGACGAGGGCCAGGTACATGGCGGCGACGATCACCGTCGCGATGAGCAGGCCGCCGAAGCCGCCCTCGGCGAGGCCGAAGTTCCAGCCCGAGTAGTCACCCGAGACGACGTAGCTGACGCCCAGCCCGGCCAGCAGGACCCATCCCGCCGTTCCCTGCTTCAGCTGACGCTTCTCCAGGTACTCCTGGGCGGTCGCGTCCGTCCCGGAGGCTCCGGTGGGAGCCTTCTCCTGCTGGGCCATGTCCCCTCCTCGTGTGCGTGAGGGTCGCGACGCTAACGAGACGATGTTTCGACCGCGTGTGCGTCCCGTTGCCACCGTGCGCGATCCCCGCGGCAGTCGGTGGACGGCTGGGGCGCGGGACCTACGCTGGTGCCATGACGCACGACGGCGGACCACGACGCGAGAGCTGGAGCGCGCGCACCAACCGCGCCGTGCACGGGGCGACCACCCGCGTCGACGGGCAGACGGCCGACGCCGCGCACCGTGCGGTCGCCGTCATCGTCCCGGCCGTGCGGCTGCTGCGGATCCCGTCGCTCCTGCTGGCGGTCGCACCCCTGCCGTTCCTGGCGGCCACGTTCGCGCTCGGCCTGGCGTCCGGCAGCACCGTCGGCACGGTGCTCGTGGTGGCCGCGGTCCTGCTGGCCCTGGTGCCCGCGGCCTTCGCGGCGCGTCGCCACCGTGTGCTCCGGGCGGTCGAGGAGCCCGAGCAGCTGGCCACCGAGCTCGGCATCGCGGTGAGCCTGAGCGACAAGGTCGACGAGACGCGCGGCGCACTCACCTCGATCGCCGGCGGCGGGGGCTGGCGGGTGCTGTCCCGGCTCAAGGGCGTGTGGTCGGGCGTCGGCATGACCGGTCGGTGGATCGAGGGCGTGGGCGACCTCCCGCGCGCCCGCTACTTCGTGCCGCCCAAGATCGGTACCTCGGTCAGCCTGGTCGTCGCCACGCTCTGGACCGTGCCGATCTCGGCGCTGCTGGCCTTCTTCGCCCTCGTCGCGGCCATCGCCGGGACGCTCTGACCGCAGCGAGGTCCCCCGACGAGCTCGTCGGGAGTGCTTCACTGGATGTCATGAGCGGTCCGGCGCCCTGGCCACCCGTCCCAGCCGTCATCGGTCATCGCGGTGTGCCGGGCCTCCGCCTGGAGCACACCCGCGCGTCCTACGAGCTGGCGATCGAGCAGGGGGCCGACTACATCGAGCCCGACGTGGTCGCCACGCGCGACGGCCACCTCGTCGTGCGGCACGAGAACGAGATCGGGCACACCACCGACATCGCCGCGCGCCCGGAGTTCGCCGACCGGCGCACCACGAAGCGGATCGACGGCGTGTGGCTGAGTGGCTGGTTCACCGAGGACCTCACGCTCGAGGAGGTCAAGACCCTGCGCGTGCGCGAGCGTCTCCCGCAGCTGCGCCCGCAGAACCTCCCCCTCGCCGGCACGCAGCAGGTGCTGACGTTCGAGGAGGTCCTGGAGATCGCCCGCCGGGCCGATCGTCGGGTGGGGGTCTACGTGGAGACCAAGCACCCCACCTACTTCCGCGGGCTGGGTCTCGACCTGGACGACCGGCTGATCGACGCGCTGGAGGCCGCCGACCTGAACCGTCCGGACGCCGACGTCCCGGTGGTGATCCAGTCGATGGAGACCGCCAACCTGCGCGGGTTGCGGCCGCGCACACCGCTCACGCTCGTCCAGCTGCTCGACCGCAAGGACGCGCCGTGGGACCTGGTGGCGGCCGGTGACCCGCGTACCTACGCGGACCTGACCACGAGCGACCAGCTGGCCGAGCTCGCCCGCCACGTCGACGGCATCGGTCCGAACAAGACGCTGGTCATCGCGCGGCGACGGGGTCACTGGCTGGACGGGGAGACCGGCCTGGTGGAGCGCGCGCACGCCGCGGGTCTGCTCGTGCACATCTGGACGATGCGCGACGAGAACAACTTCCTGCCCGCCGACTTCCGCTCCAGCGCCGACGTGGCCGCCCGCGGCGACGCCGAGGCCGAGTACCTCGCGTTCTTCGATGCCGGGGTGGACGGGGTGTTCACCGACTACGCCGCCACCGCGGTGGCGGCGCGTGACCGTTGGCTCGTCGCCGGGGGTCAGTCGCGGCGGTCGGGATCGATGTCGTCGGTCTCGTCGTAGTCCGCGACGTCCGGGGCGACAGGCGCCGCGGCCCGCGGCGCACGGCCGCGCCGGCTGACGACGAGCGTCGCGGCCAGGCCGAGGACGCCCAGGACGATGAGTCCGACCGCGACGGCGCGCCCGATCTGGTCACCGTCGAGCACGTCCTGGCCCCGCGCAGCCCACAGGCCGGCCGCGGCGAGGAAGAACAGGCCGAAGAGCGTGTTGAAGGGCCGCACGCGGGGGCGTCGGGTCGAGGTCGGCGAGGTGGTCATGGTGCTCCTGTCGGAAAGAGGGTCGGGGGTGGGCGCGGCGGTCATGGGCGACGCACCTCCACCTGACCGAGCGAGTGGTCGACGTCGATCGTGAGGGCCGGACCTGTGGCGGAGGCCCGCAGTCGCCGGTCGACCCCGCTGTCGCGCTCCCCGAGGACCACGAGGTCACCGGCGCGGACCGACGCGTCGACCACGACGGGCACGCCGTCGGGCACGACGACCACGGTCTGGCCCATGCCGGTCTCGATCTCGATCGTCCGCCCGAGCAGGGCCTCCGGGTCGGACACGTCGGTCAGGTCCAGCTCGAACTGGCCGAAGCCGAAGGAGTAGCTGTCGCGGACCTGCGACGCGCTCTGCGGGGCGACGTCCAGCTCCCCGCCGCGAAGCGTGGGAACCAGGGTGCCCAGCGCGAGCACGGGCAGCAGGAGCAGCCCGATGAGCACGAGCGGGAGACCTCCTCGCGCGAAGGTGCAGAGCACGAGGCCCAGACCGACGACCGCGAGGGCCAGGGCCACGTAGGTCGGCCACGTCGGGTCGGCCACGAGGCGCACCACGGCGAGGGCGATCGCGATCGACGACAGGGTGAGCAGCGTCGGGATCCAGCTGTACGGCTCACGTGGTTCCCGCGGGGGCGGGGGCTGGATCGAGCGGCGCGGCTCCGACGGAGGAGTGGGTGGGAGGCCCGCGGTCGGGTGCTCGCCGGAGGCCGTGTCGAGGACGACCGTGTCGGTGGGGGTCGACGACCACGCGGTGGCGGGATCGGTCACGGTCGGGCGGTTGGAGCCTGCGGGGTCCGACCCGGTGTCGACGCCGTGGCCCTCGTGCCCGCGCCGCCGGCCCCCGCGCCGGACCAGCCAGACGACCAGGGCGACAGGTCCGCCGATGACGAGCGCGGCCCAGAACAGCCCGTCCCCGCCCCAGCCCCAGCCACCGTCGCCGAGCACACCGAGCACGGCCAGCACCGCGGCCACCACGAGTCCGGTGTCGCGCACCTGCGCCTCGCTGGTGTCGAGCCCGAACCACTCACCGACGTGGCTGCGCGGTTCGTCGTCGGCGGGCAGCAGCAACCACCCTGCGACGTAGAGGATGACGCCGGCGAGTCCCACGAAGCACAGGACGACCGTGAGCACCCGCACGACGACCGGGTCGATGTCGAAGCGGCGGGCGACGCCGTCGCAGACGCCGGCGAGCATCCGGTCGTCGGAGCTGCGGCGCACCTCGGAGAAGGCACGGAAGCCGCGACGCGGGCCGGGTGCGTGGGGACTCGCGCCCGGGTCGGGCGCCTGGTCGGTGGGAGGGGGCTGCGTGGTCATGGCTCCATCGTCGGCCGGGCAGGGCGTGCGGCACCATCGGGCGCGACCCTGGTCCGACCCTGGTTCCCGAACCCGGGGGACCTCGGGGGACCACGGGTGCGACACCTGGTGGCGCCGGCTCGCGCGCACGTGTGACGATGCCGAGGTGAGCCAGACCGCCCTCGGAGCCAGGACCCCTCCTGGTCCGTCCTCCGACCGCCCTCGGGTGCGGCGCGCCTACCGTCCGGCGGACCATCGCGTCGTCGGCGGGGTCGCGATGGGGCTGGCCGAGCACCTCGACGTGCCGGTCCTGTGGGTGCGCGTCGGCTTCGTGGTCACCACCTGGTTCAACGGCGTCGGCGTCCTGGCCTACCTGCTGCTGTGGCGGTTCATGCCACTGCGCCGACCGGAGCTGTCGCCCGGGCTGGAGTCCGCGAGCCGTCGTGGCATGCGCGCCGCGGGCCGCCCCGGCGTCCTCGAGATCGTGCAGACCGTCGCCGTGCTCGCCGTGGGCGTCGGGGTCCTCTTCCTCGTGCAGGGCGGAGGTCGGCTCACCGGGTCGCTGCTGATCCCGCTGCTCATCGTGGTGGTCGGGGTGGCGGTCGTCTGGCGCCAGATCGACGACGCCGCCTGGCAGACCTGGCTCACCCGCACGACAGGGTGGGGCTTCGTGGCCCGCGTCGCGGTCGGGCTCGGCCTGGTCGCCCTCGGCGCCGTGTACCTCGTGACGCAGGAGCGTGGCCTGTCCGCGGTGCGCGACCTCGGGTCGGCCCTCGCCATCGCGGTCGTGGGTCTGCTCCTGCTCCTCGGGCCCTGGATCATCTCGCTCGTGACGGCCCTCGGGAGCGAGCGCCGCGAGCGCATCCGCACGCAGGAGCGCGCCGACGTGGCCGCGCACCTGCACGACTCCGTCCTCCAGACGCTGGCGCTGCTGCAGAAGAACGCCGACGACCCCGCCGCCGTCGCCACCTTGGCGCGACGTCAGGAGCGCGAGCTCCGGTCCTGGCTCTACGGGGACGAGGAGTCCCCGGGCGACTCCCTCGCTGCGGCCCTGCGGGAGGTCCGCAGCGAGGTGGAGCAGACGCACCAGCTGGTGGTCGAGCTGGTGGTGGTGGGCGACACGGCGCTCGACGCCGACCTGGTGGCGCTCGTCCGCGCCACGCGCGAGGCCGTCGTGAACGCCGCCAAGCACGCCCAGGTGGATCGCGTCGACGTGTACGCCGAGGTCGGCAGCACGCAGGTCGAGGTGTTCGTGCGCGACCGCGGGACCGGCTTCGACCCCGACCTGATCGCCGACGACCGGATGGGCGTCCGGGGCTCCATCGTGGGCCGGATGGAGCGTCATGGCGGCACCGCCCGGGTGCGCAGCACGCCGGGGGAGGGCACGGAGGTGGCGCTCACCCTCGCCCGACGCGCGGCGCCCGCTGCGGGCGAGACCTCTTCGGTGCGACCCGATCCGGCACCCCGCGACCCTGCTCGACCCGAGGCCGAGGAGGCCCCATGACCGACGACCGTCCCCCGACCGGCCGGCCCGGAGGCAGCGCGCCCCTGCGCGTGCTCATCGTCGACGACCACGCCATGTTCCGCACCGGGGTGCGCGCCGAGCTCGAGAAGGACCCCCGGCTCCAGGTGGTGGGCGAGGCCGAGGACGTCGACACCGCCGTCCCCGCCGTCCTGGAGCTGCGTCCCGACGTGGTCCTGCTCGACGTGCACATGCCCGGGGGCGGGGGAGCCGAGGTGATCCGGCGGGTCGACCGCACCGCACCGGACGTGCGGTTCCTGGCGCTGTCGGTCAGCGACGCCGCCGAGGACGTCATCGGCGTGATCCGCGCCGGCGCGCGTGGCTACGTCACGAAGAACATCTCCGGCAGCGACCTCGTCGACGCCCTCCACCGCGTTGCCTCGGGCGACGCCGTGTTCAGCCCTCGCCTCGCCGGCTTCGTGCTCGACGCCTTCGCGGGGACGATCGAGGTGGCGCAGGTCGACGAGGACCTCGACCGACTGACCGAGCGCGAGCGCGAGGTCATGCGGCTCATCGCCCGCGGCTACGCCTACAAGGAGGTCGCGAAGGAGCTGTTCATCTCCGTCAAGACCGTCGAGACGCACGTCTCGAGCGTGCTGCGCAAGCTGCAGCTCTCGAGCCGGCACGAGCTCACCAAGTGGGCGAGCGACCGGCGTCTGATCTGAGGTCCGAGGGCGCGTCCTTCGAAGGGCTTTCGGTCGTCGGTGCGCGCCCTCCGCTGAGGCTCCGCTCGCCGGTGCGTCGCCTCGCCTGGGTCTTCGCTCGCTGCTGCGCTACTGCGGCGCCGAGTCGGGGCGTTCTCCGAGTGGGCCTCGGCCGGCGGAGGGGTCTGGGTCCGGTTGGGTTCTCGGAGCGTGGCTCGAGGGGACGCAAGGTTCTGCGTTCGTGCGTGAGGGGTCGAACGATGCTGCCTTTGCTACGGGATCCCGTCACCAACGCAGCATCGTTCGGGCTTCAGCACGCGAAGGCAGAATCGTGCGTCCCCGGTGCGCGGGGTGGGCAGGGATTCTCCCTTCTCGCGGACCGTTCCACGGGAAGGGAGAATCCCTGCCCCTACGGCGCCCGAGTCGTCGCCACGATGCTTCCTTCGCGAGGCACGGTCCACGCGAAGGGCGAATTGTGCGTGGATCCCGCCGCAGATGGAGAATCGTGGCCGCGCCCCGCAGACCCAGCCGACCCGAGACCCGCCGCTCCGGTCGAGGCCCTTCCGGAGACCGCCCCGACTCGGAGCCACAGCGACGCAGCCGCGGGCGGAGACCCAGCCGCCCCGCACATCCGACGGAGCCGAGACCCACCGCCCCGGTCGAGGCCCTTTCGGAGCGCAGGTCCACTCGCGGCCACAGCGACGCAGGAGCGAGCGAAGCCCCAGCCACACCGACGCAGCAGCGGGCCAACGCCCATCGGAGAACCGACGTGGAGACTGGTCCCCATGGATCTCCTGCTCCTCACCGTGATCGGCGTGCTGGTCATCGTCGCTGCGACCTCGCTCGCCGGACGTCTGGGGGTCGCGGCGCCGCTGATCCTCGTCCTCGTGGGTGTCGCGATCTCCTACGTCCCCGGCGTGCCCCGGTTCGAGATCGCTCCGGAGGTGATCCTGGCGGGGGTGTTGCCACCGCTGCTCTACGCGGCGTCGGTGAACATGCCGACGGTGGACTTCCGTCGCGACTTCAAGGCGATCAGCGGCCTGTCGGTGGTGCTCGTGCTCGCGTCTGCCACCACGCTCGGCTGGCTGCTGCCGCTCGTGGTGCCGGGGCTCGGCTTCGCCGAGGCATTCGCCCTCGGTGCCATCGTGAGCCCGACCGACGCCGTCGCGACGTCGATCGTGCGTCGCACCGGGGTGGCGCCCCGCCTCGTCACGGTGCTCGACGGCGAGAGCATGCTCAACGACGCCACCGCGCTCGTGCTGCTGCGGACTGCGGTCGCCGCCACGGGGGCCTCGGTGTCGATCTGGCAGGTCGGGCTCGACTTCGTGCAGGCGGTCGTCGTGGCCGTGCTCGTCGGCGCCCTGGTCGCGGCGGTCAGCCTGCTCGTGCGCTCGCTCGTGGAGGACGCGACCGTCGCCACGTCGATCTCGTTCGTCGTCCCCTTCCTGGCGTATGCGCCGGCCGAGCACCTGGGCGGGTCCGGTCTCGTGGCCGTGGTCGTGGCCGGGCTGGCGATCGGGGCCCGCGGCCTGGTGGAGCTGCGGGCGGAGGACCGGATCGCGGAGGAGGTCAACTGGCGGACCATCGCCTTCCTGCTGGAGGGTGCGGTGTTCCTCGTGATGGGCCTGGAGCTGCGGCCCCTCATCGCCGACTTCGAGGCCTCGGGCCAGCCGTGGAGCCGGCTCGCGACGGTGACGGCCATCGCGTTGGCCGTGCTGTGGGTGGGGCGCTCGCTCTACGTCGGGCTCCTGTTCCTCGGGCTGCGTCGTGACCGGAAGGCGTCGGCACGTCATGCCCCACGCCTGGCCACCTTTCGTGAGTACCTGGCGTCCGACGACGCCCAACGGCACTCCCAGCGGCGTCGCGAGAGGGCGCTCCAGGCGATCGCCCGTCGCGAGGCCGACCTCACCTTCTACGAGGAGCAGCGGCTGGGCCGTCGCGACGGTGTGGTCCTCGTGTGGGCCGGCATGCGCGGGTGCATCACGCTCGCCGCCGCCCAGACGCTCCCGCCCGACACGGTGCAGCGCAGCCTGCTCGTGCTCGCTGCGTTCTGCGTGGCCGGGCTCTCGCTGCTCGTGCAGGGTGGCACGTTGTCGTGGGTGGTCCGACGTCTCGGCGCCGAGTCCGACCGCACGGAGCAGCGCCGCGAGCAGCTCCGGGCGCTCCTCGACGCGCTGGGGGAGGTGGCCGACGCCCGCTGCACGGAGGTGCGGGAGACCGGCCTGGACGGCCGGACGATCGATCCCGAGGCGGTGGAGCAGGTGCGCCGGCGCCGCACCCCCGCTGCGGAGTGGGAGTGGGCCGGCGACGACGGGCCCGAGCGCGACCGGCGTCTCGACGACTTCACCCGGCTGAGGCGTGTGGTGCTGGACGACCAGCGCGAGGCGTTGCTCGACCTGCGTGCCGAGGGCCGGTACGACTCCCAGGTGCTCGACAGCGTCCTGTCCCGGCTCGACGTCGCCGAGATCGCCGCGGTCCGCCGGCCGCATCCCTGACGGACGTCAGGAGATCTCGGCACGCATCACGAGCCACAGTCCCGCGAGGGTCGGCAGGAGCAGCCACACCGTCCCGGTGACCCCCAGCTGGGCCCACTCGGTGGCCGAGAGCCCGCCCTCGTAGAGCGCGCCGTGCGCCCAGCCGAAGTCGACCCAGCCCACGACGTCGCGGTACCAGTCCTGCGTCGCGTAGAGCAGCTGGCTGAAGGTCGGCAGGAGACCCCAGAACACGAAGTACGCCACGAGCGCCACGGCCGAGCTGCGGGTGACGACGCCGAGCATGAACCCGACGAACATGCCGAGCACCTGCGCGAGCACCAGCGTGCCGACCTGGCCGACGGTCAGGTCGATCACCGGCTCGGTGCCACGCAGCGCGGGTCCGAGGTAGGCCCCGCCGAGCGCCACCACGAGCGCCAGTGCCATGGCGCCGACGCCGATGATCGTCGTGACGACGGCCTTCGCCGCGATGGTCCGGCCCCGACGTGGGACGAGGGTGAAGGTGGTGAGCCCGCTGCGCTGGGACCACTCACCGGTCACGAGCAGGATCGAGACCACGGGCAGCAGCACCGCCATGGGCGTGCCGACGGCCGAGCCGAACGTCTCGAAGGTCAGGGCGTCGTCGGGTGCCCACAGCATGACGGCGGCCGTGGCGAGCACCGCGACGATGCCGATGCTCGCCAGCAGCCACGTCCCGGCCCGGGTGTCGAACGTCTTGCGCATCTCGACCCCGACGACGCGACCGAACGGGATCGGCTCGGGCACGGCGCGCGAGCCAGGTCGAGCGGGAGCGGTGGCGGGGTGGGTGGCGGTGCTCATGCTGCGGCTCCTGCCGGTGTCGTGGTGCCGCGGCTGGGCGTGGCCTCGCGCTGCGTCCCGGCGGTCAGCTCGAGGAACATCTCCTCGAGGCCGGCGCCGTCGGCGGCGCGCAGCTCGGTCAGGTGGATCGACGCCGTGACGGCGACGTGGCCGACGGCTGCGGGGTCGGCGTCCACGCGCAGCCCGTCGCCGACGTCGGTGGTGCGGTGGCCCGCCGCGGCGAGTGCCCCACGCAGGGCGAGGAGGTCGGGGCCGCGCACGACGGTGCCGGCCGAGGCCAGCAGCTCGGCCTTCGTGCCCTGGGCCACGATGCGGCCCTGCCCGATGACGACGAGGTCGTCGGCGACCACCTCGATCTCGTGCAGGAGGTGCGACGACAGCAGCACGGTGGCGCCGTCGTCGGCGTAGCGACGCAGCACGTCGCGCATCCACCGGATGCCGGCGGGGTCCAGCCCGTTGGCCGGCTCGTCGAGCACGAGGACCTCGGGCCGACCGAGCAGGGCCGTCGCCAGGCCGAGGCGCTGGCGCATGCCGAGGGAGTAGTGACGCACGCGGCGCGCCGACTCGGCCTCCGACAACGAGACGAGGTCGAGCATCTCGTCGACGCGTCGGGGCGACAGTCCCATGGTGCGGGCCGCGAGGGTGAGGATCTCGCGACCGGTGCGGCCGGCGTGCTGGGCTGAGGCGTCGAGCAGGACCCCGACCTCCAGGCCGGGGTTCGGCAGGTCGACGTAGCGACGTCCGCACACCTCGGTGCTGCCGGACGTCGCAGGGGTGAGCCCGGTCAGCACGCGCAACGTGGTCGACTTGCCGGCGCCGTTCGGGCCGAGGAAGCCGGTCACGCGCCCCGGGCGGGCGGTGAGGGTGACGTCGTCGACGGCGGTGAACCGCCCGTACGACTTGGTGAGGGATTCGATCGTGATCATGACGGCCAGCCTCGTCCTGCAGGACGTCCTGGGGCATCGGGGAGCACGCTGGTCGCGACCCTGGGGGCACCCCGGGTCGACCCTGGCGCTCCGTTGGGTCGCTCGGTGCGGCGATCGAGCGACGTTCACCCGTCCGCAACGAACCGGGTCTAGCCTCGGACCATGAGTGACCCGCACCTGATCGTGCTGTTCGGCGCGACCGGCGACCTGGCCCGACGCAAGCTCCTCCCCGGGCTGCTGCACCTGCTGCGCTCGAGGCTGGTCGCGGACTCGCGCATCATCGCGGTGTCCATGGACGACCTCGACGACGACGGCTTCCGGGCGTTCGCGCAGCAGGCCTGCCAGGAGTTCGGACGTCCCGTCCCGGACGCGGAGTGGGACGACTTCGCCCCCAAGCTGCACTACGTCAACGTGTCCGAGGGCCCCGAGCGGCTGGCCGAGATGGCGGCGTCCCTCGAGGCGGAGCTGGGTGGTGAGCCGCGGCGCCTGCACTACCTGAGCGTGCCGCCGAAGGCCGCGATCGACGTCGTGCAGACGCTGGCGCAGGCACGCCTGGTGGACCGCTCGCGGATCATCATGGAGAAGCCGTTCGGCACCGACCTCGCCTCGGCCCGCTCGCTCAACGCGCGGATCCACGAGGTCTTCGACGAGCAGCAGATCTTCCGCATCGACCACTTCCTGGGCAAGGAGGCGGCCCTCAACATCCTCGCGTTCCGGTTCGCGAACGGCCTGTTCGAGCCGATCTGGAACCGCACGTTCATCGACCACGTCCAGATCGACGTTCCCGAGACGCTGTCGCTCAAGGGCCGCTCGGGCTTCTACGAGGGCACGGGCGCGTTCAAGGACATGGTCGTGACGCACCTGTTCCAGATCCTCGCGTTCATGGCGATGGAGCCGCCGACGTCGCTCGACTCCGACTCCATCAGCGAGGAGAAGAACAAGGTCTTCCGGTCGATGCTGCCGCTGCGGCCGTCCGACGTCGTGCGGGGCCAGTACCAGGGCTACCGCGAGGAGCCCGGGGTGCAGCACGACTCCGAGACGGAGACCTTCGTGGCGCTCCGCGCGCAGATCGACAACTGGCGCTGGGCCGGGGTGCCGTTCTACCTGCGGACCGGCAAGCAGATGGCCGAGGGGGCGCGCATCATCTCGATCGCCTTCCGGGAGCCGCCGAAGTCGATGTTCCCCGCCGGCTCGGGCGTGGGGCTGTCGGGTCCGGACCACCTGACCTTCGACCTCGCCGACTCCTCGCGCATGTCGTTGTCGTTCTACGGCAAGCGACCCGGGCCGGGCATGCGTCTGGACAAGCTGTCCATGCAGTTCGCCATGCAGGACACGGCCCGCGCCGACGAGGTGCTCGAGGCCTACGAGCGGCTCATCCTCGACGCGATGAAGGGGGAGCGGACCCTGTTCACCACCGCGGAGGGCATCGAGCGGCTGTGGGAGATCTCCCAGCCGCTGCTCGACGACCCGCCGCCGGTGCGCCCGTACCCGCCGGGAACCTGGGGTCCGAACTCGGTGCACCAGCTGATCGCCCCGCGTGCCTGGCGGCTGCCGTTCGAGCGGACGTGGCGCAACCCCAACGAGTTCGCCCAGTAGCCCAGCAGCTCGGGCGCCGGACCACCCGAGCGGGGTCAGGGCGCGTCGCGCACCAGGTGCACGACCGGGAACGGGCGGCCGAAGGCGTCGGTGGTGTGGGTGCGCAGACGCCTGAAGCCGTGTGCGGTGTAGAAGCCGAGGCCGTGGGTGTTGCCCGCATAGACCTCCACGCTGGTGGGGCGCACGTGGTCGAGCAGCAGGGTGCCGATGCCGGTGCCGTGCACGGCGGGCTCGACGTAGAGGAGCTCCAGGTGCGGCCCCCGCACGCCGGCGAGTCCGAGCGGGCGCCCGGTGTCGTCCTCGGCCACCCAGACGTCCATGGACGGCAGCAGGGCGTCGCGCAGGTACGGGTGGGCCTCGGCGAAGTCGTCGTCGGACATGAACCCGTGGCTGGTCCGAGCCGCCCGCTCCCAGAGGTCGGTCAGCTCGTCGAGGTCGCGCTCCCCGGCGAGCCGGACGGACACGGGGTCGGCGTTCATCGGCCCCACGCGTCCTCGACGAGCCGCAGCGCCTGGTCGCGGGAGAGTCCTGCCCGGCGGGCGTCGGCGGCGTAGCGGGTGGCCGAGGCCCGGGTGTCCTCGTCCACGGCGACCGCGGCGGCGACGAAGGTGCCGCGTCGGCCGTGGGTCTCGATCACGCCGTCTGCCTCGAGCTCGCGGTAGGCGCGGGCCACGGTGTTGACCGCGAGCCCCAGGTCGGCGGCCAGCTGGCGGACGGTCGGCAGCTTGTGCCCGGGCGGCAGGGAGCCGTCGGCCGCGCCGGCGGCCACCTGCCGACGCACCTGCTCGAACGGGGGCTCGGCCGTGGCCGGGTCCACCACGAGGGCGATCACGCGGCCACCGCCTGGCGGTTGGTCCGCCGGACGGCGACGAGCCCGCCGACGAGGACGACCACGAGTGCGCCGAGGACGAGGGCCGTCGTGCGCAGCGCCCCCGGACCGGCGGCGATCGCGGGGGCGAGCAGAGCCGTGAGCGTCAGGACGCCACCGCTGGCGAGCAGGTTCTCGGTGAACCGGTCGATGCTCACGGCACCGGCGACGGTCGCGACGGCCAGGGTCTGATCGTCCTCCGCGACGAGCGCCTGCCGCACCATGCGGGCTCGGACGCCGATGCAGACGACCATCACGACGAGGGCCCCGCTCGCGGCGGCCACGGCGCCGTTCCCGCCGTCGACGCCGTCGACGAGGGTGGCCACGGCGAGCGCGAACCCGGCGACGGCCGCGACGACGAGGGCCAGCTCGCCGATCCGTTCAGCGGTGCTGCCGTGAGCCGTGCGCGGCACGAGCGACGCGGCTCGGCGGCCGCGGGGTGACGGGGTCCGGCGCACGACGTTGACGGCCTCGGAAGCGACGGCGCACACGACGGTCGAGGTCAGCACGATCGCGACGTCGGCGAGGCCGTCGGGCCCGGAGGTGTCGCCCGCGCCGACCCCCGCCACGAGCGGCACGATGCCGAGGAGAGTCCCGATGCCGGCACCCACGGCCCCGACCTGGAGTCGGTGGGTCAGCTCGGCGACCAGGGCGTCGCGGTCGACGTCGACCCGGGTGCGCCGTGCCCAGACGGCGGCGTGGGCCACTGCCTGGCGCGGTGCCGTGCAGTACAGCACGACGGCGAGTGCGAGCAGGACGATGACGAGGGTGGTGATGCTCATGGTCGGTCCCCGATCCGGTTCGACGACGGTTTGTCTCAACCTTTGTATCGCATTGTAGTGACACAATCAAGTCTGCGGGCGAGCCGGGGCGGGCCGCCTCGGTGGCAGGCGAGCCGGAGGTGGCGGGATCGGGGTGTCAGGCCTCCCGTCTAGGCTGGACCGGTCATGACGCTGCCGTTCCCCGTGCCCCAAGGTGCCCGCCCCCCGTCTCCCTCCGACGGCACCGGAGGTGGTGCCGGCAGCGGGCGGTCCGGGCGACGCGCGGCGCGCTCGGAGACGCTGCTCGAGGGACTGAACGACGCCCAGCGGGCTGCCGTGTCCCACGCTCCCGGTCCGGTGCTCGTGGTGGCCGGTGCCGGGTCCGGCAAGACCCGCGTCCTCACCCGACGCATCGCCTGGCTGATCGCCGCACGCGGCGCCCATCCGGGCTCGATCCTGGCCATCACCTTCACCAACAAGGCCGCCGCCGAGATGCGCGAGCGCGTGGCCGAGCTGGTGGGCGGGCCGTCGCGAGCCATGTGGGTGAGCACGTTCCACTCCTCGTGCGTGCGCATCCTGCGGCGCGAGGCCAACCGATTCGGCTACACGTCGACGTTCAGCATCTACGACGCGGCCGACTCCCGACGCCTCATGACCATGGTCTGCCGCGACATGGGCCTGGACCCCAAGCGGGTGAACCCGCGCGCGGTCCTGCACTGGGTCTCCAACCTCAAGAACGACCTGGTCGACCACGAGTCCGCGGGTGGTCACGCCACCAACGGCACCGAGGAGCTCTACGCCGAGGCCTACGGGCTCTACCAGCAGCGGCTGCGCGCGGCCAACGCCATGGACTTCGACGACCTGATCATGCAGACCGTCCACCTGTTCCAGGCGTTCCCCGACGTCCGCGAGACCTACCGCCGCCGCTTCCGGCACGTGCTCGTCGACGAGTACCAGGACACCAACCACGCGCAGTACGCCCTCGTGCGCGAGCTGTGCGACCCCGAGACCGACCCGGACCTCGACCTCATGGTCGTGGGCGACTCCGACCAGTCCATCTACGCCTTCCGCGGTGCCAACATCCGCAACATCCTGGAGTTCGAGGAGGACTACCCGAACGCCTCCACCGTGCTGCTGGAGCAGAACTACCGCTCGACCCAGACCATCCTCAACGCCGCCAACGCCGTCATCAGCCGCAACGAGGGACGCAAGGACAAGAACCTGTGGTCGGCGGCCGGCGAGGGCGAGCGCATCGTCGGCTACGTCGGCGACGACGAGCGCGACGAGGCCCAGTTCATCGCCGACGAGGTCGACCGGCTGACCGATGCCGGCGACGCCAAGGCCTCTGACGTCGCCGTCTTCTATCGCACCAACGCGCAGTCGCGCGTGTTCGAGGAGGTCTTCATCCGCGTGGGCCTGCCGTACCGCGTCGTCGGCGGGGTGCGGTTCTACGAGCGCAAGGAGATCAAGGACGCGCTCGCCTACGTGCGCGCGCTGATCAACCCCCGCGACACGGTCTCGCTGCGACGCATCGTCAACGAGCCCAAGCGCGGCATCGGCGACGGCGCGCAGGCCGCGGTCGAGCGGTTCGCCGCACGCGAGCAGATCTCGTTCTGGGACGGTCTGCAGCGCGCGAAGGAGGCCGGTGACCTGGCCTCGCGCTCGCTCAACGCCGTCACCACCTTCGCCGAGACCATGGCCGAGCTGCGCGAGCTGGCCCTGTCGGGCGAACCCGCCGACGTCGTGCTCGAGGCCGCGCTCACCCGCACCGGCTACCTGACCGCGCTCGAGTCGAGCAAGGACCCGCAGGACGAGACCCGCGTCGAGAACCTGGCCGAGCTGGTGGCCGTCGCGCGCGAGTTCGTCGTGAACGCCTCGACGGTCACCGACGAGGAGACGGGCCGCGAGGACGGCGACCTGACGCGCGGCTCCCTGGAGGCGTTCCTCGAGCAGGTCGCGCTCGTGGCCGACGCCGACGCCGTGCCCGACGAGGGTGACGGGGTGGTCACCTTGATGACCCTGCACACCGCCAAGGGCCTGGAGTTCCCCGTGGTGTTCCTGACCGGGCTCGAGGACGGCGTCTTCCCGCACCTTCGGGCCCTCGGCGACGCCTCCGAGCTGCAGGAGGAGCGGCGTCTCGCCTACGTCGGCATCACACGGGCCCGCGAGCGGCTCTACGTCACGCGCGCCATGAGCCGGGCGGCGTGGGGCGCCCCCTCGTACAACCCGGCGTCACGCTTCCTCGACGAGCTGCCCGGCCACCTGCTCGACTGGCGTCGTGAGGCGCAGTCGCCCACGGCCTGGACCCGAGCCGCGTCGTCCAGCGGTCGGTCCACGTCCAGCGCCCCGGCCTTCACGGCCAAGGCCGCGGCGGCCCGGTCGCAGCGCAAGCGCGACATCCCCTCGCTCGACCCGGGGGACCGCGTCACCCACGACAGCTTCGGCCTCGGCACCGTCGTGGCCCTCGACGGCCAGGGCGACAACGCCGTCGCGAGCGTCGACTTCGGCTCCCAGGGCGTCAAGCGCTTGCTCCTGCGCTACGCCCCCGTCGAGAAGCTCTGACCGATCGGCCCCGCCGTCCTGGCCGGGTCCGCACCGTCAGAGGTAGGTGTGGCACCTGACCGGCGGGTCAGAGGTAGGTGACGCACCGGATCCGGGTCGTTTGAGGTGCGAGACCTACCTCTGACGGCGTCGTCGGGAGCGTCACCTACCTCTGACGGCGTGGTTCGGTGCGAGACCTACCTCTGGCGGCGGGCTCGGGCGCGGCGCGTGAACCGCTCCGTCGGGGCCGCTCGAAGGCCGACCTCGCTCCGACGCGCGGAAGCGCAGCCGCAGGTCCACGCTCGGCACAACAGACAGGCCGACCGATCAACGCAGCGCGGCTCGAGACCGGCCGTTCGGACCCGGCAGGATCAGGGGGTGACGCCGTGCTCGCGGAGCGCAGCGTCGGGGTCGACGGGTCCGCCGCCGCCCGGGTGCACCTCGAGGTGCAGGTGCGGGCCGGTGACGTTGCCCGTGGAGCCGGTGTAGCCGATCGTCTGGCCGGCGCCGACCTTGTCGCCGACGTTGACGGAGACCCGGCTCTGGTGGCAGTACCAGATCTCGGTGCCGTCGTCGAGCGTGACGATGGTGCGGTTGCCGTAGGCACCCTCGTAGCCGGCCGACGTCACGGTGCCCGCGGCGACCGAGACGATCGTCGAGCCGGACGGCCCGGCGAAGTCGAGGCCGGTGTGGGTGCTCGACCACAGCGAGCTGGCCTGGCCGAAGCGCGCCGTGAGGCGGTAGCCGGTGACGGGCAGGACCCACTGGTTGGACTTGTACTCGTCGGCGACGTTCTGCGCCTTGTCGCGCAGCTCCTCGTCGACCTTGAGCTTCTGCGAGGCCTGCTGCTCCGTCTGGCGCTGGAGCGTCGCCTTGTCGATCTCGGGGGTGACGTCGACGTCCTGCGTGCCGGTGTAGCTGGCCGAGATCGTCTGGTAGCCCGACTGCAGCGCACCGCGGTCGGCCTGCGACGAGAAGGCGCCGGCTCCGATGCCTGCGACGACGAGGGCGAAGGCACCCGCTGCGGCGGGCGTCAGCCGGAAGCTCCGACGACGGCGCTGCGGGCGGCTGACGGCCCGACGTCCGCCGGGGAGCGTGTCGCGAGGGGTCTGCTGCCGTACGTCGAGGCGACGTTTGGGGGCAGACGAAGACACGCAGGAACCTCCGGGCGGCAGGGCGGGACCTGACGAGTCTAGAGGACGCATGGGTCTGGTCAAGGAGCAAAGGTCACGATCGAGGGCCGAACGCCGGGTTCCCCGCGTGGAAGGCAGGCCCCGTGTGAGCAGGTTCACGCGCATGGGCGACGATCTCGACGTGCAGTCCTCCCGCGTCGTGGTCGCGATCCTCGATCTCGACACCGCCCTCGACACCGACACCGACACCGCCCCCGACACCGCCTCCGACACCGCTCTGCGGAGCGCGCGGACGGCGAGCGCGGAGGGGCACGAGGTCGTGTACCTGGGCCGCAGCGACCCGCAGGCCACGGCGTGGGCGGTCAGGGCCGAGGACGCGGCCACCGCGCTGGTCGTGGCCGACGACGCGTCCGCGCAGCAGCTCCGCGAGGCGCTGGACGCGATGGGGCTCCACGAGGTGCAGGTCTCCCGCGTCGCGTCACGGTGATGGCTCACGGCGGGTCGGGAGCCGTTCGTGGCCGTGGCCCTGTGACGCACCCCATCGCCCGGACCGGCCGCGCAGAGGCTAGAGTCCCGAGAGGCTCTGACCTACCTCAGAGGACCTGGACAACCAAGGACGGTCATCACCGTGGATCTGATGGAATACCAGGCGAAGGAGCTCTTCGCCAAGCATGGCGTCGCGACGACGCTCGGCACGGTCGTGCAGACCGCCGACGAAGCCAAGGCAGCAGCTGAGCAGATGGGCGGCGTGACCGTCGTCAAGGCTCAGGTGAAGGCCGGCGGTCGCGGCAAGGCAGGCGGCGTCAAGCTCGCCAAGACGGCCGACGAGGCCTACGAGCACGCCTCCAACATCCTGGGCATGGAGATCAAGGGCCTCACGGTCAACCGCGTGCTCGTCACGCCGGCCACGCCCCCGGTCGAGGAGTACTACTTCTCGTTCCTGCTCGACCGCTCCAACCGCAGCTACCTGTGCATCGCGAGCGTCGAGGGTGGTGTGGAGATCGAGGAGGTCGCCAAGACCAACCCCGAGGCCGTGCGCCAGATCCCGATCGACGCCGACGCCGGTGTCGACGAGGCCAAGGCCCGCGAGATCGTGGCCGACGCGAAGTTCCCCGCCGAGCTCGCCGACCAGGCCGTGGCCATGGTCCAGTCGCTCTGGAAGGTCTTCGTCGAGGAGGACGCCACCCTCGTCGAGGTCAACCCGCTCGCCCGTCTCGACGGCGACAAGCTCGAGGCGCTCGACGGCAAGGTGTCGCTCGACGACAACGCCTCCGAGGTGCGCCACCCCGAGCACGAGGACTTCGTGATCCACGAGGAGGCCGACCCGCTCGAGGCGAAGGCCAAGGAGAAGGGCCTCAACTACGTCAAGCTCGACGGCGAGGTCGGCATCATCGGCAACGGCGCGGGACTCGTCATGAGCACCCTCGACGTGGTCGCCTACGCCGGCGAGAAGCACGGCGACGTGAAGCCGGCGAACTTCCTCGACATCGGTGGCGGAGCGTCGGCGCAGGTCATGGCCGACGGTCTCGACGTCATCCTCGGTGACCCGCAGGTCAAGAGCGTCTTCGTGAACGTCTTCGGCGGCATCACGTCGTGCGACGCCGTCGCGAACGGCATCAAGGGCGCGCTCGAGCTGCTCGGCGACGGCGCCACCAAGCCGCTCGTGGTCCGTCTCGACGGCAACAACGTCGACGAGGGCCGCGCGATCCTGGACGAGCTGAACCACCCGCTCGTGACGCAGGTGGACACCATGGACGGTGCGGCCGACAAGGCCGCCGAGCTGGCGAACGGCTGAAGGGGCTGACATGTCGATCTTCCTGACCAAGGACTCCAAGGTCATCGTCCAGGGCATCACCGGCGGCGAGGGCTCCAAGCACACCGCCCGCATGCTGGCGGCCGGCACGAACATCGTGGGCGGCGTCAACGCCCGCAAGGCCGGCACGACCGTCACCCACACCGACGCCTCCGGCGCCGAGGTGGAGCTGCCGGTCTTCGGCACCGTGGCCGAGGCCATCGAGAAGACGGGCGCCGACGTCAGCGTCGCGTTCGTCCCGCCCGCGTTCACCAAGGACGCCGTGATCGAGGCCATCGACGCCGAGATCGGGCTGCTCGTCATCATCACCGAGGGCGTCCCCGTCCAGGACTCCGCGGAGTTCTGGGCCTACGCCCAGGGCAAGAAGACGCGCATCATCGGCCCGAACTGCCCCGGCATCATCACGCCGGGCGAGGCGCTCGCCGGGATCACGCCCGCCAACATCGCGGGCAAGGGCCCCATCGGCCTGGTGTCGAAGTCGGGCACGCTGACCTACCAGATGATGTTCGAGCTGCGCGACTTCGGCTTCTCGACCGCCATCGGCATCGGCGGCGACCCGATCATCGGCACCACCCACATCGACGCCCTCGAGGCGTTCGAGGCCGACCCCGAGACGAAGGCGATCGTGATGATCGGCGAGATCGGTGGCGACGCGGAGGAGAAGGCGGCGGCCTACATCAAGGCCAACGTCACCAAGCCCGTCGTCGGCTACGTGGCCGGCTTCACCGCTCCCGAGGGCAAGACGATGGGCCACGCCGGCGCCATCGTGTCCGACGGCGCGGGCACGGCGCAGGGCAAGAAGGAGGCCCTCGAGGCCGCCGGGGTCAAGGTCGGCAAGACGCCGTCCGAGACCGCCGAGCTCATGCGCGAGATCCTCAACGGCTGACCTCACGTCTGCTGCACGAACGGGCCCCGACCGACAGGTCGGGGCCCGTTCTGCGTGCCCGCGGTGCTCCGCACCGAGCGGCCGTCGGGACCGCACGGTCGGCCCCCGCATGGTCGGCGCAGGAAGCCCGCCCCGGGACAGGTGGGACGAGAGCGGACGGCCCGGCTCAGGAGGCTCGGCTCAGGGGGCCCGGCTCAGGAGGTCGGGCTCAGGAGGTCGGGGCGTAGGTGAGGCGCTCACCGGCCCGCTTGACGAGGGCCTCCCAGGTCTTGCGGTCCACGTCGTAGTCGCCCACGGGCGTCATGGTCACCTGGGCGACGGCCTTGCCCCGCCGCACGATGCCCGTGCGGATGACGACGCGGTCGCCCTCGGAGACCTCGAGGCTGATCTTCCAGGACCGGCCGCTGAAGCCGGAGCCCTCGATCTTCTTCTCCTGGGTCACCTCCGCGGAGAGGTTCGCGTCGGGGCAGTCGTCGATGTCGTCGCGCACCTTGTCGACGAGCTTCTTCGCCGCGTCGTCGCTGGAGTACCGCCCGACCGTCTCGGTGATGCCGAACTCGGCGGGGACGCCGACGGCGTCGGGGATGACGAAGACGCGCGAGGCGGTGGACTCCAGGCCCTTGCGGCGGAAGTCGGCCTCGTCGCACTGGGTGGCTGCGGGGTTGGTCTCCGGTCGCAGCGGTCGGGTGCCCGACCACACCTTGTCGATGTCGGCGATCGGCGGCAGGTCGACGGTGCCCAGGAAGGCCACCGAGCTCGACGTGCGCGGCGGGATGGTCCGGACGACCTCGAAGTCGTCGGTGCAGCGTCCGCCGCTGTCACGGCAGACCTTCTCGACGGACGCGTTGAGCGCCGTCGCGAACGCCTGGATGTCCGGGCCCGAGGCTCCGGTGCGCTCGTGGACCAGCGTGCTGGTGACGCGGCCGGAGTGCGCGAGGCCGACGGTGAAGACCTTCTGCGGCGACCGGTGGGACCGCAGGCGCAGGATCTGGAAGTCGCCGAACGGGCGCTTGACCACGTAGGAGCCGACCAGCTGGACGCGTGGGTGGCTGCAGTCGGCGTACCAGCCCAGCGTGGTGTCGTAGGCCTTCTCCGCGGCGGCGGTGTCGCGCGAGACCTCGATCGACTCGGCGACCCGGTCGTCGGCGTCGCCGCTGCCGGCGAACGTGCGCACGAAGACCCGCAGGGGATCGGAGTCGGCGAAGCGCTGCGGCGGGCACGTGGCGTACGGGGTCTCGTTCTTCGGGTCCTCGTCGGTTCCCGACGACGACCACCGCTGGTCGGGGTCGAGCCGGGCCACCTGGGCCGGGGACAGCAGGTTCTCGGCGGTGATCTTGCGTGCCTCGAGCACCAGGTCGGGGCGCTCCGCGCCGAGCTTCTCGCGGTACGGCAGGTCGCTCTGCGTGGCCAGGGCGTCGCCGTCGGTGGCCACCAGCCCGCCGGCGAGCACGGCGACGACGCTCGCCGCGACGAGCGCGACGGTGTTGCGGCGTCGACCTCGACGCGCTGCCGTCCGCACCTCGTCGGCTCCGGGCATGCTGAGCTGCCCGGTGACGGCGCCGAGGCCCTTGAGCCGGTCCTCGAGGTCGGCGAGCGAGAGGTCGAGGCGCTTCTCGAGGCCGTCGAGCGCCGTGGTGACCGCCTCGATGCCCTCCTCGGCGCTCACCCCGACCTCGCGCGAGGCCTGGTCGAGGTCTGTGTCGCCCAGGGTCAGCAGGACGATGAGACGGCGGTCGTCGGCCGACAGGTCGTGCAGCGCCTCGAGGAGCGCGGTGTCGGCGTCCTCCTCGTGGCGGCGTCGCAGGGGATGGGTGCCACGGCTGAGCGCGGTGAGCTTCCACGCCTCGGTGCGGACGTAGGCGAGCGGGTCGCGCTGGCGGATCTTCGACCAGTCGCGCCAGGCCCGACGGTAGGCGTCGACGGTGGCCTCCTGGGCCACCTGGCGGTCGCCGCACATGGCGTACACCGCACGCAGACAGGTCGCCGAGGTCGCCTCGTAGAAGCTGGTGAACTCGTCGACGCGGGTCATCGAGCTCGCCTCCTCGGGGGTGTCGGCGTGGCTTGTCGGAACGCCACGACCTTACCGGGAGGATGGTGGGGTGAACCCGACCGTCGCGACCGCACCGCTGCGTCCGGGCTTCCTCACCGCGATCCTGACCGTGATCACGGCCTTGGTGCTGGGCTCGGGGGTGGCGCTGCTGAGCGGGGCCGACCTCGTCCCGGCGCTGCGCACGGGCGCCCGCGCCTGGCTCGTCCTCCAAGGCTCCGGCCTCGAGCTCCAGGGCGCCACGCTCGGTCTCGTGCCGCTCGGCGGGGTGCTGCTGTGCGTGGCGCTGACCGCTCGGGTGGCGCACGCCATGACGCCGGACCCGGTGGACTCGCCGGGCGCGTTCGCCGCCACCGTCGCGGGGACCTGCGGCGTGCTCGCCGCCGTCCTGGCCAGCGTGGCCAGCACTCCCTCGATCGTCGTGCACCCCGTGCGCGCGGCAGCGGCGGCCTTCGTGGTCTCCGGTGTCGGCGCCGCGCTCGGGGCCACGCTCCCGCACGGACGCGGCCGTGACCTCTGGCCCGACGCGTGGCGTCGGGCCGACGTCCGCCAGGCCGTGCGCGCCGGCGCCCTGGGCGCGCTCGTCCTGCTCGCCGCGGCCGCGGTCGTGGTGCTCGCGCTGCTGGTGCTGCACGTCGACCGGGCGTCGCAGCTGTGGGCCCTCCTCGATCCGGGTCTCGCGGGTGCTCCGGCCCTCGCGCTGCTCTGCCTGCTCGCCGTGCCGACCATGGTCGCCTGGGCGACGTCGGTCCTGCTCGGCCCCGGCTTCGTCCTCGGGTCCCAGACGTCGGTCGACCTCACGGGGTCCCAGCTCGGTGCCGTCCCGGGGCTGCCGGTGCTGGCGGCCCTGCCCGCGCCCGGCGCCTTCGGCGACGTCGTGGTCGCGCTCGGTCTGCTGCCCGTGCTCGCCGGGTTCGTGGCCGGGTGGCGGCTGCCGCGCTCGTCCGGTCCGCTGCTGGGCATCCACGACCGGCCCGTGCTCGCCCGGTGCGCCCAGGGCGCGGTGGCCGGCGGCGTCGCGGGCCTGCTCGTGGGGGTCGTGGTGGGCATCTCCGGGGGCGCCGTGGGTCCCGGACGCCTCGCGGAGGCGGGCCCGCCCGCACTCACGCCCCTGCTCGTCGCGGTGCCCGTCATGGCCCTGGGCGGTGCGCTCGGTGCGTTGGCGTCGCACTATCGTGGCGCCCGTGCCCCAGAGTCCGCGACGTCAGAGCGCTCGCCTCGTCGTCCTCGTCTCCGGCTCCGGCACCAACCTCCAGGCCCTGATCGACGCGACGACTGACCCGACCTACGGCGCCACGATCGTCGCGGTCGGCGCCGACCGCGACGGCATCGAGGGACTCGCCCGCGCGGAGCGTGCAGGCGTCCCCACGTTCGTCGAGCGGCTCGGCGACCACCCCGACCGCGACTCCTGGGACGCTGCCCTGACCGAGCAGGTCGCCGCCCACGAACCCGACCTCGTCGTCCTCGCCGGCTTCATGAAGCTCGCCGGACCCCACTTCCTGGCCCGCTTCGGCGGTCGCACGCTCAACACGCACCCGGCGCTCTCGCCGTCGTTCCCCGGCATGCACGGCCCCCGTGACGCGCTCGCGTACGGCGTCAAGATCACCGGGGCCACGCTGTTCGTCGTCGACGCCGGGGTCGACACCGGGCCGATCGTGGCCCAGGTGGCCGTGCCGGTGCTCCCCGACGACGACGAGACCACGCTGCACGAACGCATCAAGACCAGCGAGCGTCGCATGCTCGTCGACTCCGTCGGCGAGCTGGCGCGCCGCGGCTTCACCCTCAACGACCGCACCATCGAGCTCGGAGACCCTGCATGAGCACACGACAGATCAAGCGCGCCCTCGTCTCGGTGTACGACAAGACCGGGCTCGAGCAGCTGGCCCAGGCGCTGCACGCCGCCGACGTCGCCATCGTCTCGACCGGGTCGACGGCCCGCACCATCGAGGCCGCGGGCGTCCCCGTGACACCGGTCGAGGAGCTGACCGGCTTCCCCGAGTGCCTCGACGGCCGGGTCAAGACCCTGCACCCGCGCGTGCACGCCGGCATCCTGGCCGACACCCGGCTGGAGTCCCACACGGCCCAGCTGGCCGAGCTGGGCGTGGAGCCGTTCGACCTCGTCGTCGTCAACCTCTATCCCTTCCGCGAGACGGTGGCCTCGGGCGCCACGCCGGACGAGTGCGTCGAGCAGATCGACATCGGCGGTCCCTCGATGGTGCGCGCGGCCGCCAAGAACCACCCGAGCGTCGCGATCGTGACCTCGCCCGACGCCTACGCCGACGTCTCGCAGGCGCTGGCCGGCGGCGGCTTCACGCTCGAGCAGCGCAAGCGGCTCGCGGCCCAGGCCTTCGCCCACACCGCCGCGTACGACGTGGCCGTCGCCGAGTGGTTCGCCGGCGAGTACACGCGTGACGAGTCGGTCGACGGGGGCTGGCCGGCCTTCGCAGGGTCCGCCGGCACGCTGACGTCGGTGCTGCGGTACGGCGAGAACCCGCACCAGCAGGCCGCTCTCTACGCCGACGGCACCGGTGGTCTCGCCTCCGCCGAGCAGCTGCACGGCAAGGAGATGAGCTACAACAACTACGTCGACACCGACGCGGCGCGACGCGCGGCGTTCGACCACGACGAGCCCGCCGTGGCGATCATCAAGCACGCCAACCCGTGCGGGATCGCCGTCGGCGCCGACGTGGCGCAGGCGCACGCCCGCGCCCACGCGTGCGACCCGGTGTCCGCCTTCGGTGGCGTCATCGCCGCCAACCGGCCGGTGAGCGTGGCGATGGCCGAGCAGGTGGCCGAGGTCTTCACCGAGGTGATCGTGGCCCCCGACTACGAGCCGGGCGCCGTGGAGGTGCTGCAGGGCAAGAAGAACATCAGGATCCTGCGGTCACCCGCGCCGGCGCAGACCGACGGCGCCGCGACCGACACGGAGGTGCGCCCGATCTCGGGTGGGCGACTGGTCCAGCAGGTCGACCACGTCGACGCCGCAGGTGACGACCCCGCCTCCTGGACGCTGGTGTCCGGCGATCCGGCCGACGACGCGCTCCTCGCCGACCTGGCCTTCGCCTGGACGGCGGTCCGAGCGGTCAAGTCGAACGCCATCCTCCTGGCCAAGGACGGCGGGTCGGTGGGCATCGGCATGGGACAGGTCAACCGGGTCGACTCGTGCCGTCTGGCCGTCGAGCGAGCGGGCGAGGATCGGGCCCGGGGTGCCGTGGCCGCGTCGGACGCGTTCTTCCCGTTCGCCGACGGTCCGCAGATCCTCATCGACGCGGGCGTGCGCGCCATCGTCCAGCCGGGCGGGTCGGTGCGTGACGACGAGACGATCGCCGCAGCGCAGGCTGCGGGCGTGACGATGTACGTGACCGGGACGCGTCACTTCTTCCACTGACGCGCGGTCGGCGCGGCGTCAGGAGCTCGTGCGCAGACCGTCCTCGAGGACGCGCACGACCTGGCGGCGCAGCAGCGCGGCCACGGAGGCGATGTCGTCCGACGGGTCGGTGATCGACACGAGGGCTCCGGTGTAGAGCACCGACAGCGCCCGGACGCACTCGACGCTGTCCTCCACGCCGGCGGCCTGGACGAGCGAGATCATCGACGCACCCACGTTGGCCCGCATGGCGTGCAGGTCGTCCATGAGGTGGGGCCGGGAGAACGTCGCCAGGTAGACCTGCATCTGCTGCGCAGCCGACGTCGAGGTGTGGTCGGAGAGCAGCCGCTCGAAGATGGCCCCGACCTCGTCGGGGGTGAGGACGGTGCCGGGCTCTGGCTGCAGCGCGTTCCAGGTCTCGTTCCAGGACGCGAGGGTCTGGCTGAACACCACGTCGACGAGCTGCTCGATCGAGGCGAAGTAGTAGGACACCGTGGCGAGCGGCACGTCGGCGGCCTCGCTCACGGACCGGTGGGTCACGGCCTTGGTGCCACCCTCGGCGAAGAGGGTGGCCGCGGCGGTGATGAGCTGGTCACGGCGGACCCGGCTGCGTTCCTGGCTGAGCCGGGCACGTCCCCCAGGAGGGGTGCTGTCGGTCATGAACGGCCGCGTCCGGGGCTGGGGACGTCCAAGGCACCAACGAGCATGATCGCGTCGTCCTTCGCTTCGTGTACCCCGAGACTGTTGATCGTCAGTCTAATGACGCACCGGTCGCTTTGGCGAGAGCCCCGTCGATCACGTCTCGTCCCAGGAGGTGGGCGCCGACCAGGTCGCGCAAGGTCTCGCTCATGCGCTCGGCCTCCTCGGTCTCGGAGTAGAGGCCCGACTGGCGGCGCAGAGCGGTGCCGGCCACCGCGGTCAGGAGGGCGCCGGCGAGTCGCTCGGGGGCGGGGACGCCGAGAGCCGTGAGCCAGCCGATGGTGAGCTGCTCGAAGCTGCGAAGCGCGCTGGCGGCCTCGTCGCGCAGGGCCTCGTCGCGGGTCGCGGCGAGGTAGATCGAGAGCTCGAGGGCGGCGACCTCGGGACCGCGGGCCGAGAACACGCCCACGATGGTGGGGGTCACGTCGCAGACCCGCAGCGTCCGGGGCCCGGAGTCGAAGCCGGCCAGCGTGTCGAGCGAGGCCCGCCACCGTCCGATGTGGTCGCGCAGGGCCTCGCGGAGCAGC
Organism: Aeromicrobium sp. Leaf289; assembly: GCF_001423335.1. Lineage (NCBI taxonomy): Bacteria > Bacillati > Actinomycetota > Actinomycetes > Propionibacteriales > Nocardioidaceae > Aeromicrobium > Aeromicrobium sp. Leaf289. The sequence continues at coordinate 30,976 of NZ_LMNK01000007.1, forward strand.
TCCTCGATCGAGGCGAAGTAGTAGGTGGTGGTGGCCGGGGGGAGCCCGGCTCGTCGTGCGACCGCGCGGTGCGTGACGGCGCGTGCGCCGCCTTCGGCGAACAGCTCGATGGCGGCGGCGACGAGCTCGTCGCGTCGCTGCCGACTGCGCTCCTGGGACAGCTGTGCCCGCGTCGTCATCCGTCACCCTCTCCCGTGCGGTGCCGTGCGGCACCGGGACCGTCCTGCCGATCTGCAGCGTGACCACCGAGGCGGGTCACTCTCCCGGACCTGAGTGTAGGGGGAGTGTCCATCGGGTCATGTTCCTCGCGGGCGCCGAGCCGTGACAGACTCGTGCGCGTGACGGCGCAGATCCTCGACGGCAAGGCGGTGGCCGCGGCCATCAAGACGGAGCTCACCGGCAGGGTGGCAGCCCTGCGGGAGCGTGGGCTGGTGCCGGGTCTGGGCACCATCCTGGTCGGCGACGACCCGGGTAGCCGCTGGTACGTGGACGCCAAGCACCGCGACTGCGCCCAGATCGGGATCGAGTCGATCCGCGTCGACCTCCCGGCGTCGGCGACGCAGGCCGAGATCGAGGCGGCGGTCGACGGCCTGAACGCCGACCCCGACTGCACCCTCTACATCGTGCAGCTGCCGCTGCCGCGCGGGATCGACGAGAACGCCGTGATCGGCCGGATCGACCCGGCGAAGGACGCCGACGGGCTGCACCCCACCAACCTGGGCTGGCTGGTGCTCGGTGAGCCCGCCCCGCTGCCGTGCACGCCCCGCGGGATCGTGGAGCTGCTGCGCCGCCACGACGTGCCGATCGCGGGGGCGAACGTCGTGGTCGTCGGTCGCGGCATCACCGTCGGCCGTCCCATGGGACTGCTGCTCACGCGACGCTCGGAGAACGCCACCGTCACGCTGTGCCACACGGGCACGCGCGACCTCGCCGCCGAGGTGCGGCGCGCCGACATCGTCGTCGCCGCGGCCGGCGTGCCGGGCATCATCACTGCCGACATGGTCAAGCCCGGTGCCGCCCTGCTCGACGTCGGGGTCAGCCGCGACGAGGCCGGCAAGATCGTCGGCGACCTGCACCCCGGCGTGATGGACGTGGCCGGCTGGGTGGCCCCCAATCCCGGCGGCGTGGGTCCGATGACGCGGGCGATGCTGCTGAGCAACGTGGTCGACGAGGCCGAGAAGATCGTCGCGAGCCGGGGATGACGGCGCGGTGAAGGTGCCTCTGCCGCGCAGCCGCGGATCGCAGATCTACCTGCTCCTGCTCGTGGGGGTGGCGGTCGGGCTCGTCCTCGTGGCGTTCGGCGCCTGGCGGGCCGGCCTGATGGTCGTGGGCGTGACGTTCGTGCTGGGCGCGATCGCCCGTGTGGTGGTGCCACCGGACCACGTGGGGATGCTCCGGGTGCGCGGCCGGACGTTCGACATCGTCTGGATGACGGTGCTGGGCGCGAGCCTGAGCCTGCTGGCCCTGATCGTGCCGCCCGGCCCGCCGGCCTGAGGCAGGGAACAGCCCGCCGGCCTGAGGCAGGACACGAACGACGCACGGTCCCCGTCCGGGTGGGAGGGGACCGTGCGTCGTGCTGAGGGTGGAGCTCAGATCAGGCCGAGCTCCTTGACCGCGTCGCGCTCCTCGACCAGCTCGGCCGCGGTGGCGTCCATGCGCGCCCGGCTGAAGTCGTCGATCTCCAGGCCCTGGACGATCTCCCAGTCACCGTTGCTCGTGGTGACGGGGTAGGAGTAGATCAGGCCCTCGGGGACGCCGTAGGAGCCGTCGGAGACGACGGCCATGGAGGCCCAGTCGCCCTCCGGCGTGCCGTGCAGCCAGTCGCGGGCGGCGTCGATGGTGGCCGACGCGGCGGAGGCGGCCGACGAGGCGCCGCGCGCCTCGATGATGGCCGCGCCGCGCTTGGCGACGGTCGGGATGAAGGTGTCCTCGATCCAGGCCTGGTCGTCGACGACCTCGGCGGCGGGACGGCCACCGATCTCGGCGTGGAAGACGTCCGGGTACTGCGTGGCGGAGTGGTTGCCCCAGATGGTCAGCTTCGTGATGTCGCCGACCTTCGAGCCGGTCTTGGCGGCCAGCTGGCTGAGTGCGCGGTTGTGGTCGAGCCGCGTCAGGGCGCTGAAGCGCTCGCGCGGGATGTCGGGCGCGTTGCTCATGGCGATGAGCGCGTTGGTGTTCGCCGGGTTGCCGGTGACGCCGATGCGCACGTCGTCGGCCGCGACCGCGTTGAGGGCCTTGCCCTGGGCGGTGAAGATCGCGCCGTTGGCCTCGAGCAGGTCGCCGCGCTCCATGCCCTTGGTGCGGGGGCGGGCGCCCACGAGCAGGGCCAGGTTGACGCCGTCGAAGATGTGCTCGGCGTCGTCACCGATCTCGACGGAGTCGAGCGTGGTGAAGGCGCAGTCGTCGAGCTCCATCACGACGCCCTCGAGCGCCTTGAGGGCCGGGGTGATCTCGAGCAGCCGCAGCTGGACCGGGGTGTCGGGTCCGAGCAGGGCGCCGGAGGCGATCCGGAAGAGGAGGCTGTAGCCGATCTGGCCGGCGGCGCCGGTGACGGCGACCTTGACGGGAGTGGTCACTCGATGCTCCTTGAGGTGGTGGGGCGACGGAGGTCTGTACGGATGAGCTGAGGTGCGGATGAGCCGAGGGGCGCCCGGACCAGGGCACTGTGACGAACGTAACGCAGGCCCCCCTGCGCGTGCAGGGGGGCCGTCACGTCACGGAGGGTCAGCCGGCGTGGGTGCGGGTCTCGACGAGGGCGTTGGCGGTCAGGTCCTTGGCCTGGTCGTCCTCACCGCCGGGGTTGTCGCCCCCGAGGCCGGCCCGCGTGAGCTCCTCGATCTGCTTGCCGGTGTCGGCATCGACGTTCTTCCAGTAGTCGAAGGCCCGCTCCAGGACGTCGCCCTTCACCCCGCCGAGCAGGTGGCCGGCCACGGTCTCGACGAACCGCTCGCGCTGGGCGTCGTCCCAGACGTCGCGCACGAGGGCGCCGGCCTGGCTGAAGTCGTCGTCGTCCGGGCGGAGGGTGTAGGCCTGGCGCACCATCGCTCCGTCGGCCTCCCAGCCGTCGTCGACGGGTCCGGTCTCGTCGCTGTAGCCGCGCCCCGCGCTGTTGGGCGCGTACTTCGCCTCGTCGCCGCTGTGGTCGTAGGCCATGGGACCGTCGAACGTGTAGGTGTTGTGGTGCGCCACGTTCTTCGGCCGGTTCACCGGCAGCTGGTGGTAGTTCGGCCCGATGCGGTAGCGCTGGGTGTCGGAGTAGGAGAACACTCGGCCCAGGAGCATCTTGTCGGGGCTGAATCCGATGCCCGGCACGATCGCCGACGGCTCGAAGGCCGCCTGCTCGATCTCGGCGAAGAAGTTCTCCGGGTTCCGGTTCAGGGTCATGGTCCCGACCTCGACCAGCGGGTAGTCCTCGTGCGGCCACACCTTGGTGAGGTCGAACGGGTTGAGCCGGTAGGTCTTCGCGTCCTCGTACGGCATGAGCTGCACCGACAGGCGCCACGACGGGAACTCTCCGGCGTCGATGGACTCGAACAGGTCGCGACGGTGGAAGTCGGCGTCGTGGCCGGCGATCGTGTCGGCGTCCTCGCCGGTGAGTCCCTGCACGCCCTGCTGGCTGTGGAAGTGGTACTTGACCCAGTGCTTGTCACCGGCCTCGTTGATCCACAGGAAGGTGTGCGAGCCGTAGCCGTTCATGTGCCGCCAGGAGCGCGGGATGCCGCGATCACCCATCAGGTAGGTCACCTGGTGCGCGGACTCGGGGTTGAGCGACCAGAAGTCCCACTGCATGTGGTTGTCGCGCAGCCCGCTGGCGCCGCGTCGCTTCTGGCTGCGGATGAAGTGCTGGAACTTCATCGTGTCGCGGACGAAGAAGACCGGGGTGTTGTTGCCGACGAGGTTGTAGTTGCCCTCGGTCGTGTAGAACTTCAGCGCGAAGCCGCGCGGGTCGCGCCAGGTGTCGGGGGAGCCCTGCTCGCCCGCGACGGTGGAGAACCGCGCCAGCATCTCGGTCTCGACGCCGGGCTGGAAGAGCGCGGCCTTGGTGTACGCGCTCACGTCCTCGGTCGTCGTGAAGGTGCCGAAGGCGCCGGAGCCCTTGGCGTGCACGTTGCGCTCGGGCACGCGCTCACGGTTGAAGTGGGCCATCTGCTCCAGCAGGTGCCGGTCGTGGAGCAGGATCGGGCCGTCGGCGCCGAGGGTCAGGCTGTTGCGGTCCGAGCCGGCGGGTGCGCCGGTCTCGGTGGTCGAGCCCTTCTTGGCCTCGGGGGTGGGTGCGGTCGCGACGGCCGTGCCGTCGTCGGGCTGGGGGACGTGGTGCGTCATGGTCCGCTCCTTCGAAGTCTGTGTCCCTCCACCGTCACCCGGGAACCCGGAAGTCGCGAGTCGAGGTCACGCGCCGGCGGGCGAGGGCTCCGTCGCCGCGGGCGGGGCCGGTACTGCCGCCTCGGCCCTCAACCACTGCCGGGCCAGCTCGAATCGGCTGGCGGCGTCCCACCGGACCAGGGCGTCGCTGACGTGCTTCTCGACCGCCTTGACGCTGATCTCCAGCGCGGCGGCGACCTCGACGTTGCTGCGCCCCTGCGCGAGCAGCCCGACCACGTCGCGCTGACGGGGCGTGAGGTCGTCGGGGTCGCGACCGGGGTCGTCACCGCGTGGGCCGACCGCGGACAACAGACCGACGCGGGTGCCGACGCCGAAGGCGCAGAGGATGCGGGAGACGTGGGAACGCACGGTGCCGGGGGAGAGGAACAGCGACTGCGCAATGGCGTGCTGGTCCAGGCCACGCAGCACGAGGTCGGCCACGTCGCGCTCACGGGGCGAGAGCACGGACCAGCCGCCGGCGCTGACCGGGGGCAGGCGCCGACCTGCCGTGCTCAGGACCTGGGACGCCGAGCGACGCACCGCGGCGTGGCCGCCGGGGTCGGCGACGGAGACGGCCTCACGCAGCGTGCGGGTGGCCTCCTTGACCTGCCGGGCGAGCAGGTGGGACCGGGCCAGCACCACGCGACCCTCGGCTGCCTCGACGGCCCGACCTGCTGCCTCGGCTGACTCGACGGCCTGCTCGGCGAGCAGGACCGCCGCACCGGCGTCTCCGAGCAGCGCAGCCTCGCGAGCGCGGATCCTGAGCACCGTGGACGCCGCCGCCGGATGTGCTGCGAGCGGGGCGGCGAGGCTGGCCCAGGCGCGGACGGCCTCCTGGTCGCCGTCGAGCTCGCCGACGGCCACGAGCAGCTCGAGCCCGAGGGCCTGGTCCACCACGGTGAGCGCCGAGAGGCTGGCGTCGCCGCCTGCACGGAGCACCAGGGTGGCTGCGCTGCGCACGTCGCCGGTGGCGACCGCCCCGAACGCGGCCAGCAGGAGCGACCCCCGACCGACGTGGTCGTCGCGGACCGGGCTGGCGGCGACGTCGGCCACGAGGGCGTGGGTGGCGTCGGCGCCGGCGGGCTCGGCGTTCCCCAGCACGAGCGCGCGCAGTCCGGCTGCGAGACGTGCGAGGTCGTGGGTCGTGGCGACGGACGCGAGCGCATCGACCTCGTGCCGCGCGTGGTCGATCCTGCCGCCGAAGGCGAGCGCACGGACCCGCAGCTGACGCTGGAGGACCTCGACCGCCGTGCCCTCCCACGGTGACGGGACCTGTGAGTCGGGGAGCAGGGCGAGGGCGCGGTCGACCTGCGCGCAGGTGAGGGCGGCCTCCGCGGCGAGGGTCCGGGCGAACCACCAGGCGGGATCGCGCTGGTCGCGACCGCGCAGCACCTGCTCGAGCTCGTCGAACGGGTCGGTCAGCACCGGGTCGCGGTTCCGCGCCCGAGCCAGCCCGACGGTCGCGAGGGCGAGGGCCCGACCGAGCGGGTCCTCGGCCGCCGCGAGGGCACGGCCGGCGTGCTGGAGCGTCTCGTCGGTGCCACCGAACCAGAATGCGACGAGCGCGCGCCAGGCGTCGCGGTCCTGGGCCTCGTCCGCCTCGCTGCCGGCCTCGGCCTGGCCGCCGCACAGGAGGGCTGCCACCACTCGGGAGACGTCGTCGACTCGACCCACCGTCAGACGGTACCGCCGTCGGGCCGGTGGATGAGGCCGTTTCCCCATCGCCGTCGACAGCCCGGGGGGCCGAGCCTGGGGCCACGGCTCCCGGCCGCCGCCCACGACCCTGGAGGAACCCCCATGCGCACGTGCCTCGTCGGCCTCGCCACGCTCGCCCTGCTCGGCCTCGCAGCCTGCGGAGGAGGCGAGGCTCCTGCCGGCGACGACCCCGCGGCCGGCACCTCGTCCGGGGCCACCGCCGGGGCGGCGCCCGAGAAGGGCGCCGACGTGCCGGACGACCTGTGCTCGCTCGTCTCGGCCGAGGAGCTCGGCGACGCGCTCGGCGTCACCGTGACGACGGAACCGGGCCCGGTCGACACCTGCGACTTCGGCGAGGAGGACCCGCGCGGTGTCAGCGGCTCCTACGGGGTCGTCCCCGCCGAGGACAACGGCGGGTACGCGGCCTACCGCTCGGGCATGACGTCGGTGATGGAGGATCCCGAGGTCACCGCTGTCGACGGACTCGGGGCGGCGGAGATCGCGTTCGGCAGCCTCGCCGGTGGGTACGGCACGCAGGCGGCCGGTGCCGCCGACCTCGGCAGCGTGGTCGTCACGACGAACGTGCTCGGCGGCGACCAGGACCGGCTCACCGAGCGGGCCGAGGCCGTGCTGCGCCTGGCGGTGGCCGCCGTCGAGTGAGGGACCGGACGGAGCGGTCCTGGGGCCGGGCGGGGGACGGGGCGGCGCGCGCCGACGCCGAAGGGATATCTTGAGGTCGAGAGACTTTCGGCCGACCCCGAGGAGTGGCCCGCGATGGCCAAGATCATCTACACGCACACCGACGAGGCCCCGCTGCTGGCGACCTACTCGTTCCTGCCCGTCATCGAGGCCTACGCCTCGACGGCCGGCGTCGACGTGGAGACGCGCGACATCTCCCTGTCCGGGCGCATCCTGGCGGTCTTCGCGGACCTGCTGCCCGCCGACCAGCAGGTCGACGACGCGCTCGCCGAGCTCGGAGCACTTGCCAAGACGCCCGAGGCGAACATCATCAAGCTGCCCAACATCAGCGCCTCGATCCCGCAGCTCAAGGCCGCGATCAAGGAGCTGCAGGAGCAGGGCTTCGACCTGCCGGCCTACCCCGACAACCCGTCGAGCGACGCCGAGAAGGACGCCAAGGCCCGCTACGACAAGGTCAAGGGCAGTGCGGTCAACCCGGTCCTGCGTGAGGGCAACTCCGACCGCCGCGCCCCCGCGTCGGTCAAGGCCTACGCCCGCAAGAACCCGCACTCGATGGGCGCCTGGAGCAGCGACTCCAAGACCGAGGTGGCCACGATGGGCGCCGACGACTTCCGCTCGAACGAGAAGTCCGTGGTCCTCGGGTCCGACGACACCCTGACGATCCAGCACGTCGCCACCGACGGCACCGTGACCGTGCTCAAGGACTCCCTGCCCGTGCTGGCCGGTGAGGTCGTCGACGCCACCGTCATGCGGGCCGCGGCGCTCGACGCGTTCCTGGCCGAGCAGGTCCAGCGCGCCCAGGACCTCGACGTGCTGTTCTCGGTGCACCTGAAGGCCACGATGATGAAGGTCTCCGACCCGATCATCTTCGGCCACGTGGTGCGGGCCTACTTCGCCGACGTGTTCGCGCGCTACGGCGACGACCTCGCCGCGGCGGGACTCAGTGCCAACGACGGCCTCGGCGGCATCCTCTCCGGGCTGGACGCCGTGTCGAACGGCGCCGAGATCAAGGCGGCCTTCGAGCAGCGCCTGGCCGAGGGGCCGCGCCTGGCCTACGTCGACTCCGACAAGGGCATCACCAACCTGCACGTCCCGAGCGACGTCATCGTCGATGCGTCGATGCCGGCCATGATCCGGACGTCGGGCCACATGTGGGGCGCCGACGGCCAGGAGCACGACACCCTCGCGGTCATCCCCGACTCCAGCTACGCCGGCATCTACCAGGCCGTCGTCGAGGACTGCAAGGCCAACGGCGCGTACGACCCGACCACGATGGGCTCGGTGCCGAACGTCGGCCTCATGGCCCAGGCGGCCGAGGAGTACGGCAGCCACGACAAGACGTTCGAGATCGAGACCGCGGGCACCGTCCAGGTCGTCGACGCCGCGGGCACCGTGCTCATCGAGCACGACGTGGAGCCGCACGACATCTGGCGCGCCTGCCAGACGAAGGACGTGCCGATCCGCAACTGGATCGAGCTCGCCGTCACCCGCGCCCGCGCCACGGGCGCCCCGGCGGTGTTCTGGCTCGACGAGACCCGCGCCCACGACGCCAACCTCATCGCCAAGGTCAACGACTACCTGCCGTCGCTCGACACCGACGGCCTGACGATCGAGATCATGGCGCCGACGGAGGCGACCACCTACTCGGTGGAGCGCATCCGTCGCGGCGAGGACACGATCAGCGTCACCGGCAACGTGCTGCGCGACTACAACACCGACCTGTTCCCGATCCTGGAGCTCGGCACGAGCGCCAAGATGCTGTCGGTCGTGCCGCTCATCAACGGCGGCGGACTGTTCGAGACCGGCGCGGGCGGCTCGGCACCCAAGCACGTGCAGCAGCTCGTCAAGGAGAACTACCTGCGCTGGGACAGCCTCGGTGAGTTCTTCGCGCTGGCGGCCAGCTTCGAGCACCTGGCCACCACGGCCGGCAACGCCCGCGCCCAGATCCTGGCCGACACGCTCGACCGCGCCACGGGGACGTTCCTCGACGAGAACCGCTCGCCCGGCCGCAAGCTCGGCACGATCGACAACCGCGGCAGCCACTTCTACCTCGCGCTCTACTGGGCCGAGGAGCTGGCGAAGCAGACCGAGGACGCCGAGCTGGCGTCCGCCTTCGCCGACGTCGCCGGTGCGCTGCGCAGCAACGAGCAGACGATCGTCGACGAGCTGCTCGCGGTGCAGGGCTCCCCGGCCGACATCGGTGGCTACTTCCGGCCGTCCGACGAGAAGGCCACGGCCGTGATGCGTCCGTCCACCACCTTCACCGAGGTGCTGGGCTCGCTGTCGCTCTGACCGCAGACGCTCCTCGACGCCCCACGGCCACCGGTCTTGGGGCGTCGTGCGTTCGCGCGGTGCAGCCCTCCGCCCTCGCCCCCATCGGTGGATCCGCAACGTCAGAACCGCTCCTGCGGTTGCTGAAGCACCGATCGTGGTCGAGTGAGCGGTTCATCGGTGGATCTGCAACGTCAGGAGGGCCTCTGCGGTTGCTGAGGCACCGATGGGTGGGACGCTCGCCCCTGGCCTCGGCCCGCCGGCGGGCATGATGTCGCGCACACCGGGAACAACACGCCGACGGCAGGTGCTTGGCTCTTCACGTGACCTCCTCCGTCGACCTCGCAGCCGAGACCGCCACCCCGTCGCCCCGTGCCACGCACGTCGGGGCGGCGATCGTCGCGCTCGCGCTCGGCGGGTTCGCGATCGGCACGACGGAGTTCGTGACGATGGGCCTGCTCAAGGAGATCGCCGTCGGCATCGACGAGTCGATCCCGACCACGGGGCACGTGATCACGGCCTACGCCTTCGGCGTGGTCGTCGGGGCTCCGATCATCGTGGCGCTCGGTGCGCGGCTCCCGCGCCGCGAGCTCGCCGTGGGGCTCATCCTGGCGCTCGGCGTGGGCAACGCCGTCACGGCGCTCGCGAGCGGCTACGTGCCCGTGCTCGCGGCCCGGTTCCTCGCGGGGCTCCCGCACGGTGCCTACTTCGGCGTGGCCTCGCTGCTCGCCGCCTCGCTCGTGCCGGCGCACCGACGCGGTCGTGCGGTCAGCCGGGTCATGCTCGGCCTCTCCGTCGCGACGGTCGCGGGCGTCCCCGCGGCCACCTGGCTCGGGCAGGCGTTCGGGTGGCGGGCCGCCTACTGGGCGGTCGTCGTCCTCGCCGTCCTCGCGGCCGCGATGATGCTGCTGTTCGTGCCGCACCAGCCGGGTGACCGCACGGCCAGCATGAGGGGCGAGCTGTCGGCCCTCAAGCGGCCCCAGGTGCTATTCGCCGTCACGGCCGGCATGGTCGGCTTCGGCGGCCTGTTCGCCATGTACAGCTACGTCGCCCCGATCGTCACCGACGTCACGGGGCTCGCCGACGCGACGATCCCCTGGTTCCTGCTGGCGTTCGGCGTCGGCTCGGTGCTCGGCTCCTGGCTCGCCGGGCCGCTCGCCGACTGGGACGTGCCCCGGCTCGTGATCGGCGGCTTCATCGCGACGGTCGTCGTGCTCGTGGTCTTCCACCAGACCGCCGGCATGGCCGTCTGGGCGGCGCTCGGTGTCTTCGCGATCGGTGCCCTCGGCAGCCTCGTGGCGATCGGTCTGCAGATCCGGCTCATGGACGCCGCGGGCGACGCGCAGATGCTGGGTGCCGCCCTGAACCACTCGGCCCTGAACATCGCCAACGGCCTGGGTGCGTGGCTCGGTGGCGTCGTGATCGCCGCCGGGTACGGCTACCGGGCCCCGAGCCTGGTCGGGGCCGGCCTGGCGATCGCCGGGCTCGTGATCTTCGTGGTGGGTCTGGGCGCCCAGCGCCGCAGCCGTGGTGCAGCGTCCGAGGCGTCGCCCGCCGCGGGCTAGCTCCGGACCAGCGTCGTGGCGGTGGTGCGAGCCACGTCCGTGGTCCACCCGGGTGACCGGAGCCGCATCGCGAGGTCTCCGGTCACGACCAGCAGCAGCTGCTCGCCCAGCTGGTCGCCGCGCCGGGGATCGACGTCGCGCGCCAGCTCGACGAGGCGGCCGCGCAGGTCGTCGGACTCGCGGCGCAGTGCCTCCGCGAGCTCCGCGGGCGGGTCGGCGTGCTCGGCGGCCGAGCCGAGGAAGGCGCACCAGCGCGAGCCGAGGGAGCCGGCCCGGAAGGCGTCGAGCGCGTCGAACACGGCCAGGAGCCTGCCCTCGGGTGTCTCCTGCGCCGCGATCGCGTCGTCCCACGTCTCCAGCCAGGCGCGGTGCCGACGCTCGAGCGCCGCGGCGAGCAGCGCCTCCTTGCTGGCGAAGCCCCGGTAGAGGGTGGCGGCCGAGACGCCGGCGCGCTCGATGACGGCATCGATCGGGGTGGCTGCGACGCCGTGCCGGAAGAACAGCTCGTCGGCGGCGTCGAGCAGCCGGGTTTCCGTGGAGGTGCGCAGGGGCATGGGGTCAGCCTAGACTCGGCAAAGTGAAACGTACGTTTTCGTTATCCCTCCTCCTCGTCCCCTCCGGTCTCGGCCTCGTGGCGGCCACCTACGGTCTGGTCCGCCTGGCGTCGGGGCTGTACCTGCCCGACGTGCAGGCCGACCTCGGCCTCGGGGTCGCCACCGCCGGTCTCGTCTCCAGCGGGGCCTCGGTCGTCTACTGCCTCGGGGCGCTCGCCGGGCTGCTCCTCGCCGCGAGGCACGCTCGAGCGCTCGTCGTCGGGGCTGCGGCCACGGCCGGCGGCGGCGCGTTCGGCATGGCACTGGCGCCCGACGTGCCGACGTTCGCGCTCCTCGCCGTCGTGGCGTCGGCGGGTGCGGGGCTCACCTCGCCGGCCATGGTCGCCCTCCTCCAGCAGGACCCGTCCACGCGCGAGCGTCCTGCCGCCCAGGCCGCGGTGAACTCCGGCACGGGCCCCGGACTCGTCGCGGCCGGGGCGCTGGCCCTGCTGCTCCTGCCGGACTGGCGTGCCGCATGGGCGTGGTCCGGACTGTTCACGGTGCTCGTGGCCGGCCTCGTGCTGGCCGCGTCCAGGAACGGCGTCGGGTCCACAGGGGGCTCGGCGCGCGGTGTGCTGCCGGCGGCGTGGTGGGTCGCCCACGCCCGGGTCGTCGCGGCGGCCCTGCTGCTGGGAGCCGGCTCGGCGGCCGTCTGGAGCTACGGGCGGGCCATGCTCGTCGATGCGGGGACGGGTCGGACGGCGTCCGTGGTCGCCTGGATCGCCGTGGGTGTCGGGGGGACGCTCGTGGCGGCCTCGAGCCGGAGGATGGAGCGGATCGGACCGCGGGCGTCGTGGGTCCTCACGGCGGGAGTCGTCGCGCTCGCCACGGCCACGCTCGCACTGCTGCCCGCCGTCACGCCGGTCGCGCTGGCGGCCTGTGCCGCCTTCGGGTGGGGCTTCGTCGCCGCGTCGGGAGCGCTCATCGTCTGGACGATCGAGATCGACGAGGCCCGCGGAGCGTCGGGGACGGCCCTGCTGTTCGTGGTGCTCGTCCTGGGGCAGGCCGTCGGCTCCTCGGTGATCGGGGTGCTCGTCCCGGCCGCCGGGTACCCCGCCGCGTTCCTCGCCGCCGCGGGGGTCAGCGCGGTGGGCGGCCTGGTGGCGGTCCACGTCCGTCGGTCCCGGCGCGGACAGCGGTCCAGGACCGTGGCCTCGGCCCGCTAGGAGGAACCGGGCCGGGGGCGCAGCCACACGCGGTCGCCCTGGTGCAGACCCAGGGCGTTCGCGTCGGACCGGGTGAGGGTCACCAGGATCGGCGCTGGGTGGCGCGCGTCCTCCGGCGTGACCTCGAGGCGCACCTCGAAGCCGATGCGCGTCCACCGGGTGATCGTGCCCACCGCGGTCGCGGCCTGCTCGTACCGCGAGATCTCGATGTCGTGCGGACGCACGAGGTGGTCGCCCAGGGTGGTGACCGGACCGAGGAACGACAGCACGAAGTCACTGGCGGGCTTGTCGTAGAGGTCGTCGGGCGTGCCGATCTGCTCGATGCGACCCTCGTTGATGACGACGATGGAGTCGGCGACCTCGAGCGCCTCCTCCTGGTCGTGGGTCACGAAGACCGTGGTCACGTGCATCTCGTCGTGCAGACGTCGGAGCCAGTCGCGCAGCTCCTTGCGCACCTTGGCGTCGAGCGCGCCGAACGGCTCGTCGAGCAGCAGCACCGACGGCTGGATGGCCAGGGCGCGGGCCAGGGCCATGCGCTGGCGCTGGCCTCCCGACAGCTGGGCCGGGCGTCGGTCGGCGAACTGCTCCAGGTGCACGAGCTGCAGCAGCTCGTCGACCTTCGCCTCGATCTCGTCCTTCGGCCGCTTGCGGATCTCGAGGCCGAACGCCACGTTGCGACGGACGCTGAGGTGCTTGAAGGCCGCGTAGTGCTGGAACACGAAGCCGACGTTGCGCTTCTGCACCGGCAGCGCCGTGGCGTTCACGCCCTCGATCTCGACCGACCCGGTGTCGGCCGACTCCAGGCCGGCGATGATGCGCAGCAGCGTGGTCTTGCCCCCGCCGCTCGGACCGAGCAGCGCGGTCAGCTGTCCCGTGGGGATGGCGAGGTCGACGTCGTCGAGCGCGACGAAGTCGCCGAACCTCTTGCTGACGCCTGCGACGTCGATGCTCATGGGTGCTTCTCCCGGGTCTGGGGACTGGACGGAGGACTAGTGGCGCTCGGCACGCGAGCGCAGGATCTGGACGACGACGATGCACACGACGGACACGCTGGCGAGCAGGAACGCGATCGCGTAGGCGCCCTCGGCGTCGAAGTTGAGGTACTTCTCCTCGACCGCGAGCGTCGCCGTGCGCGTCTCGCCGAGGATGTTGCCGGAGACGACCTTGACGGCCCCGAACTCGCCGAGCGAGCGGGCGAGCGTGAGGACGACGCCGTAGACGACCGCCCAACGGATGCCCGGCAGGGTGATCCGCCAGAACGTCTGCCAGCCGTTCGCCCCGAGGCTGCGGGCGGCCTGCTCCTGCTCCGTGCCGATCTCGCGGAGCACCGGCACGACCTCGCGGATCACGAGCGGCAGCGCGACGAACGCGGTGGCCATGACGATGCCGGGCGTCGAGAAGATGATCTGGATTCCCCAGCTCTCGAGCGACGGTCCGAACCACCCCCCGCGCCCGCCGTAGACGAGCACGAGCGCGAGGCCGACGACGATCGGCGAGACCGAGAGCGGCAGGTCGAGCGCGGCGCTCAGCAGCCGCTTGCCCGGGAACTCCGAGCGCACGAGCAGCAGGGAGATGCCGACGCCGAACACGAGGTTGATCGCGGTGGCGCAGAGCGCCGCGACGGCGGTGAGCTGCAGGGCGGCCACCATGTCGGGGTCCTCGAACAGGCTGCGCAGCGAGTCCAGCCCGTTCTCGAAGGTGTTCGTCACCACGAGCGCGACAGGCCACACCACGAGGAGGCCGAGGTACACGACGGCGACGACGCGCAGCAGGTAGGTGACCGGCCCCTTCGGGTGCCGGGTGAGGCGTGCGTCAGCCACGGTCGCTGATCCTCCTCTGCAGGAGGTCGAGCACGATGATCGTCAGCAGCGAGACGAGCAGCAACAGGGTGGCGATCGACGCGGCCGCGGCCGGGTTGTCGTTCTCGATGGCCCCGAGGATGCGCACCGACGCGACCTCGGAGGTGAAGGGCAGGTTGCCCGACAGCAGCACGAGCGAGCCGTACTCGCCCACGCCGCGGGCGAACGAGAGGGCGGCGCCGGCCGCGATCGCCGGGGCCAGTCCCGGCAGGATCACGCGACGGAAGGTCGTGAACCGGCTCGCCCCGAGGGAGGCGGCGGCCTCCTCGACCTCCGGGTCGAGCTCCTCGAGCACCGGCTGGACCATGCGCACGACGAACGGCAGCGTGACGAAGAGGAACGCCAGGTACACCGACGCACCGCTGTTGGCCACGTTGATGCCCAGGGGGCTCTCGTCGTTGCCGTACAGGGAGAGCAGGACGAGGCCGGCCACGATCGTGGGCAACGCGAACGGGATGTCGATGACGACCTCCAGGGCGGCCTTGCCCCAGAAGCGGTCACGGACGAGCACCCACGCGATCATCGTCCCGACGACGACGTTCACCAGCGTCACGGCGGCGGCGGCCTGCAGCGTGACGGCGATGGCCGCTCGGGTCTGCTCGTTGGAGATGGCGCGCCAGAAGTTCGCCCAGCCACCCTCGGACGCGGTCACGACCACGGCGCACAGCGGGATCAGCACGAGCAGGCTGAACCACAGCATCGCGATGCCGAGGCCGAGGCCCGAGGTGCGGGTGAGGGTGCTCGGCAGGGCCGGCCGGAGTCGTCGCTCCGGCCGGCCCGTCGGGGTGCGGGTGCTGGTCATGGACTACTGGGAGGCCTTGCCGGACTTCGAGATGGCGTCGGTGACGATGCCGACGGGAGCGCCGTCCTTGCCGTCGCCGAACAGCTCGTCCTTCACACCGCCCCAGCCCGGGCCGCCGAAGTTGTCGGTGAGGGTGAGCAGGTTCTTCACGGCGGGGAACGGGTCGGCCGGGTCGGGGGCGCCCTTGATGTCGGACGCCTCGAGGCCGACCGACTCGAGGTCGGCGGTGCCCGGCTCCTCGAGGTTCAGCGGGCGGAAGCCCTTGAGGGCGAACTCGCGCTGACCGGTCTCGCCGAGCACGAAGTCGAGCCAGGACTCGGCAGCGGGGGTGTGCTTCGTCAGGAGCGCGCCAGGGTTCTCGATGAGCAGCGTGGTCTCGGGGATGACGTAGTCGAAGCCCTGGCCCTGCTGCGCGGCGAGGATGGCTTCGTTCTCGTACGCGAGCAGGACGTCGCCGGTGCCCCCGAGGAAGCTCTGGGTCGCGTCACGGCCGCTGTTGGTCAGCGACACCACGTTCTTGAACAGCCGGTCGATGTACTCGGTGGCCTCGGCCTTGCTGCCGCCGTTCTCGGTGACGCTGCCCCAGGCGGCGAGGGCGTTCCAGCGGGCCGCGCCGGAGGAGGCGGGGTTGGCGGTGACGATCTCGACGCCGGGCTTCACGAGGTCGTCCCAGCCCTGGATGTTCTTCGGGTTCCCCTCGCGGACGCCGAGCACCACGATCGAGGTCGACACGATGCCCTTGTTCTCGCCGTCGTCCCAGGTGTCCTCGACGAGGCCCGCGTCGACGAGCCGGTCGACGTCGGTCGCCACGGACAGGTGCACGTAGTCGGCCTTCAGGCCGTCGACGACGGCGCGGCTCTGGTCGCCCGAAGCACCGTAGGACGTCTTGAACCGCACGCCCTCGCCCTCGGGTGTCTCGTTGAACTTCTCCGCGATCGCCTTGTTGGCGGCCTCGGGCACGGCGAAGCCGACGATGCTGATGGTCTCGTCACTCTCACCTCCGCCGGAGCCGCACGCCGCCAGCACCAGGGCGGCAGCGGCGGCGAGCGCGGTGGCGGTGAGTCGTCGGCGGGGGGTGGTCGTCATGGTCGTCCTCGGGTCGGGGCACGTCTGCGTGTGGCGTGCGTCGGGACGACCGTAGGGACATTTCCAGGCCAGGATCGCTGGTCTCAACATCCGGACTTCTCGGCCGAGGAGTGAGACGTCGTGCCAGGGCGAGCGTCGTGCGGGACCCGGGACACGCACACGGACGAGAACCGCGGCCCGTCACCCCCTGGATGCAACGGAACCGCGGCTCTTGGAATCAACCCTAGGACTCCGCGCTTCACACAGCGCTCCCAACGGTGTGAAGATTGCATGTGAATCACGCCTCACCCGCGAGCCCGCGCCATCGGACCGTCCGTCGGACACCCGGCGCTGCGCATGCCACGATCCCTGCATGACCGAGAGCCGGCGGTTCGCCGACGCCTTCTCCGACGCGCTGGACGCGCGCGGGGTCGGCCTGTCGTGGCTCCGGTCGCGCCTGGCAGACCGCGGGCACGCGGTGTCGCTGGCCGCCCTGTCCTACTGGCGCTCCGGTCAGCGGGAGCCCCAACGGAGGATCTCCCTGGAGGCGCTCGTGGCGATCGAGGAGCTGCTCGGCCTCCACCCGGGTGCGTTGTCATCGCACCTGCGTCGTCGTGGGCGGACCGGACCGGCACCGTTCGACGACCTGGTGGGCCTGGCGCGTCAGGTCGGCAGGGACCGTGGCCTCGTCGGCGAGGACGAGGTGGACCGCATCGCGTTCGACCTCGTCGTGGACGTCGACGCCGACCGTCGGATCAGCCAGGTGCGGGTGACGCAGGTCTTCGTGGCGGCCGTCGAGGGCGCTGCTGGCGTCACGATGTTCGTGGCGCCGGGCGTCGGCACGGGCACGACGGAGTTCGAGGGCCTGACGGACTTCGCCACCGACACGGTCATGCGAGCCGTCTCGGGCTGCTCGGTCGACGGCGTGGTCGACATCATCGACGGGATCAGTGCCGCACGCCTGAGGTTCGACCGACCCCTCTCGCTGGGGGAATCGGTGGTGACCGAGATCGTCCTGTGCCCGGTCACGGACGACTCGGCTCTCGACTCCGAGTGGGGCGCGGTGGCCGAGCAGCGTCTCGAGCAGTGCATGGTGTGGGTCCGCTTCCACCCCGACCAGCTGCCCAGCAGGTGCTGGGTCGGCTTCCAGGAGGCGGGGCTCGGCCACGAGTGGCCCGTGGCCCTCGACGGGGCCACCGGGCTCCTGCACCGGCAGACGGACTTCGGTCCCGGGCTGTGCACCGCTCGCTGGGAGTGGTGACCCGACCGACCGTGCGTCAGGCGAAGACGACGGTGCGCGGACCGTTCATGAGCACCCGCGACTCGGCGTGCAGGCGCACCGCCCGCGAGAGCGTCTGGGCCTCGACGTCGCGCCCCACGCGGGCGAGGTCGGCCGGACTCATCCGGTGGTCCACCCGCTGCACGCCCTGCTCGATGATCGGCCCCTCGTCGAGGTCGGCCGTCACGTAGTGCGCGGTGGCGCCGATGAGCTTGACCCCGCGGTCGTGGGCCTGGTGGTACGGCCGGGCGCCCTTGAAGCTCGGCAGGAAGCTGTGGTGGATGTTGATCGCCCGGCCGGCGAGCGCGCGGCAGAGGTCGTCGCTCAGGATCTGCATGTAGCGCGCGAGCACCACGAGGTCGATGTCGAGCTCGTCGACCAGGTCCAGCACGCGGGCCTCGACGTCGGGCTTGGTCTCGCGGGTGACGGGCAGGTGGTGGAACGGCACGTCGTAGGACGAGGCGAGCCGCTCGAGGTCGCGGTGGTTGGACACCACGGCCGGCACCTCGATGTTCAGGCTCCCCGAGCTCTGCCGGTAGAGCAGGTCGTTGAGGCAGTGCCCCTCCTTGGACACGAGCACCAGCGTGCGGGCGGGGCGCTCGGCCTCGACCAGGCGGAAGTCCATCGCCAGCTCGGCCGCGACGGGGGCGAAGCCCAGCGTGAGCTCGCCGGCGTCGCGACCGGGGCCGAAGTCGACGTGGAGGCGCAGGAAGAACTCACCGCTCGCGTCCGCGTCATCACTGGGGTCGGTGTACTGCTGGGAGTCCAGGATGTTGCCGCCGGTCTCGTGGATCCACCGGGTGACGGCGAAGACGAGTCCGGGGCGGTCCGGGCACGACAGCGTCAGGACGTGGGTGCTGGTCACCTGCCGAAGTCTAGGCAGCGGGCGGCGTCGCCGGCTCCGCGGTCGCCCGAGCGCTCGCAGCCGTCGCCGGTGGGGCCCCCTGGTGCCGCGGCCGCTCGAAGAAGAGCACGACGACGAGCCCGACGACGAACGCGATGGTGGGCAGCCAGAACGCCTCGGACATGGCGCGCGAGAACGCATCGGCCACCTGCGCCGGCATCGCCGCGCCGCCCGCCGACTGGAACGCCGCCGCGTCGCCGTCGAGACCGTTGGCCGAGAGCCGCGCACCGATCAGGGCGGCCACGGCCGCGCTGCCGAGCGCGGCGGCCACCTGTCGGGTCGTGTTGTAGACGCCCGCGCCCGCGCCGGCGGACGCCAGGGGGAGGTTCCGGGTCGCGGTGGCGCTGAGCGGAGCCCAGAGGAAGGCGTTGGAGACGCCGAACAGGGCCATCGGCAGCAACAGCTGCCACCCGGGTGTGGTCGGGTCGACGAGCGAGCCGAGCCAGCGCATGGCGACGGCGGCCGTGCCGAA
The DNA here is from genome assembly GCF_001423335.1 of Aeromicrobium sp. Leaf289. Lineage (NCBI taxonomy): Bacteria > Bacillati > Actinomycetota > Actinomycetes > Propionibacteriales > Nocardioidaceae > Aeromicrobium > Aeromicrobium sp. Leaf289. The sequence goes on from NZ_LMNK01000007.1 coordinate 49,708, forward strand.
CCCCACGAGGGTGAGGATGCGCGGGTGGACGCGGTCGGACAGCTTGCCCACGACGGGCGAGAGCGCGAGCAGCACCACGGCCATGGGCGCCATGAACAGCGCGGCCTCCGTGGGGCTCCAGCCCCGCGCGCCCTGGGCGTAGAACATGAACGGCAGGCTCATCGCGGTGATGGCGAGCGAGACCATGGCGATGCCCAGGTTGCCCACCGAGAAGTTCCGGTCGCGGAACAGGCCCAGCGGCACGAGCGGCTCGGTGCGCACCCGGCTCTGCCAGACCACGAAGAGCCCGAGCACGAGGACCCCGACGCCGATGAGCAGCGGCACGCTGACCGGACCGGCGATCGTGCCCCAGTCGTACCGCTCGCCCTCCTGGATCCCGAACACGAGCAGGAACATGCCGGCCGCGCTCAGGGCCACGCCCAGCCAGTCGAAGCTGTGCGCGTGCGTCTCGAGGGTGGGCACGAGCCGCATCGCGAGCACGAACCCCACGATCCCGACCGGCACGTTGACGAAGAAGATCCACTCCCAGCCGGCCGCGTCGACGAGCACGCCACCCAGGATGGGGCCGACCAGCGTCGCGACGCCCGCGGTCGCTCCCCACAGCGCCATGGCGCTGCCGCGCTTGGCGGCGGGGAAGGTGCGGGTGATGACCGACATGGTCTGCGGCGTGATGAGCGACGCGCCGACGCCCTGCACGACCCGCGCGGCGATGAGCCCGCCGATGGAGTCGGTGAGGCCGCACCAGAGCGAGGCGAGGGTGAAGATCGCGAGTCCGACGAGGTAGACCCGCTTGGGCCCGAACCGGTCGCCGAGCCGTCCGGTGACGAGCAGGGGCACGGCGTAGGCCAGCAGGTACGCGCTCGTGACCCAGATGCCGCTGTTGTAGTCGGTCTGCAGGTCCTCGATGATCGCCGGCGTCGCGACCGAGACGATCGTGTTGTCGACGAGGATCATGAAGAACCCGATGACCATGGCCCACAACGCCGGCCAGGGGGAGGTCGCGGCGTCGACGGGGGCACGTGTCGGTTGGGTCACGCAACCAAGTGTGCAGGTCGACGCCGACGGAACCGCCGTCTCGTGGCGAAGGTCTCAGACCTCGTCGCGCAGCAGGTCGTAGGAGACCAGGTCGTCGACCGAGCCGTCGCCGAGCAGCTCGGCCTCGCGCTCGACCCCGATGCGCCGGAAGCCCGCCCGTTCGGCCACCCGGTTGCTGGCCACGTTGCCGGCTGCTGCCCGCAGGCTGAGGCGGTGCAGGCCGAGCGGCTCGTGGTCGGGCCCGTCGGCGGCGAGGGCGTGGCGCACGGCCGCGCGGACCGCCTCGGTCATGAACCCTCGACCCCGCGCGTCGGGGTGGGCCCAGTAGCCGACCTCGGCCGTCCCGGGGTTGGGGCCGTCGAGGTGCATGAGGGCGAGGTTCGCGACGAGCGCGTCGGTCTCGCGGTCGGCCACGGCCCAGGTGAGCTTGGACCCGATGGCCGCCTGCCAGGTGCAGTCGGCCAGGTACGCGCGCGCGACGTCGAGCGTGTACGGGCGCGGCAGGGTGTTCAACCAGTGCCCCGCGGTCTCGTCGCCGCACGCCTCGGCCACCCGGGCGGCGTCGGACTCCGCGAAGGGTCGCAGCCGCAACCGGTCCGTCTCGATCACGGGCGCGTCGAGCCAGCGCCCCCTGGGCACGGGGGCGTCGCCGAAGCGCAGCACCGCCGTCCAGGCGTCGAGGGTGCGACCCCGCTCGTGCAGCAGGGCGGGCGAGGAGCCCACGAGCTGGAAGCCGCAGGCGTGCGCCACCCGCAGGGAGGCCTCGTTGCCGACGTGCGCCCGCCAGTGGACCGACTCCACCGCGCACTCGGTGAACACGTGGTCGACGGCGAGGCGCACGGCCCGGGTCATCAGTCCGCGGCCGCGCGCCCACGGGTGCAGGGAGAAGCCGAGGTCGGCGACCGGTCCGCCCCGGACGTCGACGTTGCCGGCGAACCGGGCCCGTCCGGAGTCGTCGGCGGCCTCGACCACCCACATCCGCGCCGTGCCCTGGTCCCACGCCTCGGCGCCGATCTGCAGGGCGAACGCCTCGCTCATCTCGGGTGTGTTGGGCACCGGGACCGCGGTCCACCGCTGCATGTCGGGGTCCTGCGTCATCTCGTGCATCGACGCGACGTCGGCCGGCGTGGCCGCGCGCAGGGTCACCACGCCGTCGGAGAGGACGGGCACGGACAGCGGCCAGCTCAGGGAGTCCATCGGTCGGCTCGGCTCAGGCGGACTCGGCCCGGAACGGGTCGGCCGGGTAGACGCCGAGCACGCGGGTCTCGGTGGTGAAGAACGTGAGCTCCTCGAGGGCGCGCGCCACGTGCGGGTCGTCCGGGTGCCCGTCGACCTCGGCGAGGAACTGGGTGGCGGTGAACTCGCCCCCCACCATGTAGCTCTCGAGCTTGGTCATGTTGACGCCGTTCGTGGCGAAGCCGCCCAGGGCCTTGTAGAGGGCCGCCGGCAGGTTGCGCACGTTGAAGATGAAGGTCGTCACGACTGGTCCCGCGCCGGCGGCCGGGACGGCGGGCTCGCGCGAGAGCTCCACGAAGCGGGTCGTGTTGTGGTCCTCGTCCTCGACGTCGCGCGCCAGGATCTCGAGTCCGTAGATCTGCGCGGCGAGCGGCGGGGCGATCGCCGCCTGGCTGACGTCGCGGGCCTCGGCGATCTCGCGTGCGGCACCGGCGGTGTCGCCGGAGACGAGAGGCGTCCAGGCGTGCTGCTGGATGATCTTGCGGCACTGCCCGAGGGCGTGCACGTGGCTGTGGACCGTGCGCACGGTGTCGAGGGTGGTGCCCGGGACGCCCATGACCATGAACTGGATCCGCAGGAAGTGCTCGCCGACGATGTGCAGGCCCGACGTGGGCAGGAAGTGGTGGATGTCGGCCACCCGGCCTGCGATCGAGTTGTCGATCGGGATCATCGCGAGGTCGGCGTCACCACCGGTGACGGCCGCGAACACGTCCTCGAACGACGCGCAGGCCACGGCCTCGGCGTCGGGGTGGTGCTGCTGGCAGACGATGTGGGAGTTCGCGCCGGGTTCCCCCTGGTACGCGATGCGGCGGACGGTCACCCCGACAGTCTTCCACCCCGTGTGGGCGCGAGGCGGCCAGGAGGGACCTCAGGCGGTGCGGTGGACCCCGTCGGCGGCACGGACCGCGAACACCTCGGGCGTCTTCCAGCCCAGGGCGTCGTAGCGCTGCTCCACGAGCTCGCGCACCGGTCCCGCCTTGGCCTGCGGGACCAGGGCGATGGCCGAGCCGCCGAACCCGCCGCCGGTCATGCGGGCGCCGAGGGCGCCGGCCTCGAGGGCGGACTCGACCGCGACGTCGAGCTCGGCGCAGCTGACCTCGAAGTCGTCGCGCAGGGAGGTGTGCGAGGCGGTGAGGACCGTCCCGAGCTGCTCCCAGTCCTGCTCGCGCAGCGTGCGCAGGGCGGCCTTGACGCGAGCCGTCTCGGTGAAGACGTGCTGCGTGCGACGACGCAGCACGGGGTCGTCGAGCCGGACGAGCGCGTCGAGCCCGGCCTTCGCGAGGTGGTCGAGCCCCAGGGCCGACGCGGCCTCCTCGCACTGGGCGCGCCGCTCGGCGTACCCCCCGCCTCCGGAGGCGGCCACGTGCGAGTGGTCCACGCCCGTGGAGATGACCAGCAGCGAGAGGTCGGCCGCGGCCACGTCGAACGGGACGCGCTCGGGCTCGGCGTCGCCGAGCGGGTCGGTCACGACGGCCTGGCCCTCACGGCCGAACGTGACGGCCAGCTGGTCCATGAGGCCGGTCGGCGCCCCCACGAAGTCGTTCTCGGCGCGCTGGGCGAGGCGGGCCGCCGTGAGCGGGTCCAGGTCGAGACCGGCCAGGTCGGCGAGGGCGGACACGACCCCCACGGTGAGCGCGGCCGACGACGAGAGACCGGCACCGAGGGGCAGCGACGACTCGAGCACCAGGTCGCAGCCGGGCAGCGAGCCCTGGGAGCGCAGCGCCCACACCGCGCCCGCGGGGTAGGCGGCCCACCCGTCCGCCGCGACGGCGCCGTCGCCCGGTGCGACGTCGACCGTGAACGCCGCGCGCTCACGGCGACCGTCGGGCAGGGTGCTCCACACGTTGACCGCGTCGTCGTCACGGCGGCGCACCTTCAGGGTGAGGAAGCGGTCGATCGCGAAGGGGACCGACGGGCCCCCGTTGTAGTCGAGGTGCTCCCCGATGAGGTTGACCCGACCCGGAACCTGCCACGTGCGTACGTCGTCCACCCGCCCGAGCCTAGGACCTGACCGGCAGAACCTCACTGGCAGAATGCACAGCATGTCCAGCAGCACCCGTCCCCGCTCGCTGTCCGGCATCCAGCCGACGGCCGAGTCGTTCCACTTCGGGAACTACCTCGGGGCGATCCGCCAGTGGGTGGGCCTGCAGGACGACCACGACGCGTTCTACTTCATCGCCGACCTGCACGCGCTCACGGTGCAGCCGGACCCGGCAGCCCTGAGGGCACGGACCCACGCGTCGGCGGCCCAGCTCCTCGCAGCCGGCGTCGACCCCGAGCGGTCGGCACTGTTCTGCCAGAGCCACGTGCCCGAGCACACGCAGCTGGCGTGGATCTTCAACTGCCTCACCGGCTTCGGCGAGGCGGGTCGCATGACGCAGTTCAAGGACAAGAGCGCCAAGGGTGGCACCGACAAGTCCAGCGTCGGGCTGTTCACCTACCCGATCCTGCAGGCGGCCGACATCCTGCTCTACAACCCGCACCACGTGCCCGTGGGTGAGGACCAGCGCCAGCACCTCGAGCTCTCCCGCAACCTCGCGCAGCGGTTCAACCATCACTACGGCGAGACGTTCCGCCAGCCCGAGCCGTACATCCTCAAGGACGCCGCCAAGATCGGCGACCTGCAGGACCCGACCGCGAAGATGAGCAAGTCCGGCTCCTCGCCCAACGGGATCGTCGACCTGCTCGACGACCCGAAGAAGGCGGCGAAGAAGATCCGCTCGGCCGTCACCGACTCCGGCGACGAGATCCGGTTCGACCCCGAGGGCAAGCCCGGCGTGTCCAACCTGCTCACCCTGTACTCGGCCGTGACCGGCACGTCGGTCGACGACGTCGTCGCCGAGTTCGAGGGTCGCCAGTACGGACACCTCAAGGTGGCCCTCGCGGACGTGGTGGCCGACTTCGTGGCCGGCTTCGGCGAGCGCACGCGGGCGTACCTGGACGACCCGGCCGAGCTGGACCGGGTGCTCGCCCGGGGCGCGGCGCGGGCGCGTGAGGTGGCGGCGCCCGTCGTGGCCGACGTGTACGACAAGGTCGGGCTCGTCCGCGGTGCCTGAGCGGGGCGGGGCGGGCGCGTCGCGCACGTTCGGGGTCGCGATCTCGGTCCCGGAGCCGCACGGCGAGGAGCTGCGCGCGCACCGGGCCGCGTTCGGCGATCCGCTCGCGGAGCAGATCCCGAGCCACATCACGCTGCTGCCGCCCGACGTCGTGGCCGGTGACGAGCTGGACCGACTCGCCGGTCGGCTCTCCGCGGTGGCCGCCCGGACGGCTCCGTTCGAGGTCGACCTCAAGGGCACGGGCACCTTCCGGCCGGTCTCGCCCGTGGTCTTCGTGGCGGTGAGCCGAGGCATCTCCGAGGCGGAGCTGCTGGTCGCGGAGCTGCGCGAGGCCCTCGCGGCGCCGGAGCCGGAGTTCCCGTACCACCCGCACGTCACCGTCGCCCACCACCTCGACGACGCGGCGCTCGACCGCGCCTACGCCACGCTCGAGCACTTCGCGTGCACCTTCACGGTGGGCGAGATCGCGCTGTACCTCCACGAGCCGGACGCGGGCTGGTCGACGTACCTGTCCTTCCCGCTCACCGGTTCGCAGGACTGACCGCCGCCCGTGCGCGGGCGAGCGTCAGCCGGGTTGCTGCAGCGACAGCAGCAGCTCGTCGTGGAAGGCCAGCGCGGCGAGCTGGAGGGTGTCGCGGCGGTGGGCCAGGGCGATCTGGCGCGACAGGGACGGGTTGCGCAGCGCCACGGGCCGCAGGCCCGGTCGGTTGGCCAGCACCATCTCGGGGACGACCGCGTAGCCGAGACCGGACTCCACGAACCGCAGGACCGACAGCATCTCGCCACCCTCGACGGAGATGTGCGGGGAGAAGCCCGCCTGCGCGCACGCCGTCAGCGTCGTCTCGCGCAGGTCGTAGCCGGTCCGGAACATGACGAGGGGCAGGTCCCGCAGGGCCGCGACGTCGACCGCGGACGGGAGCGCGTCGTCGGCGGTTTCGTCGGAGGGTGCGGCGAGCACCAGCCGGTCGCGCCGCAGGGGCACCGTCTCGATGTCGGGGCGGGTCTCGGACAGCGGCGTGATGAGCAGGGCGAGGTCGAGCCGCCCCTGCGCCAGCTCGTGCGTCAGGACCCGTGAACCCCCTTCGTGGACCTCGAGCTCGATGAGGGGGTGGGTCTCGTGGAACCGTGTGAGCACCTCCGGCAGGAGCCCGTCGCAGATCGACGGGGTGGCGCCGAGCCGCACCCGTCCGCGCCGCAGACCGGCGACCTCGTGCACCGCACGCTGCGCCGACTCGACGTCGATGAGGATGCGCTCGGCATGGGGCAGGAGCGCCTCGCCGGCGCTCGTGAGCTCGATGCCGCCGGGCTGGCGGACGAACAGCGGCGTGCCCAGGGAGTTCTCCAGGACGCGGACCTGCTTGGAGAGGCTGGGCTGTGCCACCCCGACCAGCTCGGCAGCGCGCGTGAAGTTGCGCGTGCGCGCCACCGCCACGAAGTAGGAGAGCTGCTGGAACTGCACGGGCCGAGCCTACAACGTGATAGCCGGAGGCTATGAAGGTTGCCCTCATCATGACTTAGCGCTCAGGTGTGCTTCAGGGTTACGGTGCGTGCGTGGCCACTACTCTGACTCGCGCGTCGGCGCGCAGGTCGACCGTCGTGCTCAAGTACACGATGGCCGTGTCCGGGCTGATCATGCTCGGCTACCTGCTCGTCCACATGTACGGCAACCTCAAGTTCTTCCAGGGCAAGGAGTACTTCGACTCCTACCTCGAGGGACTGGAGAACATCTTCTATCCCTACCTGCCGCACGGCGGGGCGCTGTGGATCCTGCGGGTCGTGCTGCTCGTCGCGCTCGTCGCGCACGTGTACTGCGCGATCACGCTGTGGCGTCGCAACAAGGTCGCGGCCGGCTACACCGGCACCACGCGCTACCACTCCAAGCAGAACCGCACGGGCATCCAGCGCTCCTACGCCTCGTTCACGATGCGCTGGGGCGGCGTGATCCTGCTGCTGTTCATCATCGGCCACCTCGCGCAGATGCTGCCGAACTGGCTGTCCCCGGGCGGCGCGTCCGACAGCAAGTACGAGCGCGTGGTCAACGGCTTCGAGATCTGGTGGGTCGTGCTGCTGTACACGATCGGCCTGGTCGCGGTCGGCTTCCACCTGTGGCACGGCTTCTGGAGCGCCCTCACCACGCTCGGCCAGAACCGCAGCAGCACCCGCAAGGACTCGACGATCACCATCGCGTCCTGGGTGCTGTCGGTGGTCATCGCCGGCGGCTTCCTCGTCGTCCCGTTCGCGATCTTCTTCTTCGGAGCTGGTTCCTGATGACCGACACCTTCACCCCCACCGGGGCGGCCGAGCAGTTCATCGAGCACGGCGACCCCATCGCCGACGCCAAGGCGCCGAGCGGCCCCATCGAGCGTCGCTGGGAGCAGCGTCAGTTCGACGCCAAGCTGGTCAACGCCGCGAACCGACGCAAGATCAAGGTCATCGTCGTGGGCACCGGTCTTGCCGGTGCGTCCGCCGCCGCCACCCTCGGCGAGGCCGGCTACCACGTCACGAGCTTCTGCTACCAGGACAGCCCGCGCCGCGCCCACTCGATCGCCGCCCAGGGCGGCATCAACGCCGCCAAGAACTACCGCAACGACGGCGACTCGGTGTACCGGCTGTTCTACGACACGGTCAAGGGCGGCGACTTCCGCTCGCGCGAGTCCAACTCCTACCGCCTCGCCCAGGTGTCGGTGAACATCATCGACCAGTGCGTGGCGCAGGGCGTGCCGTTCGCGCGTGAGTACGGCGGCCTGCTCGACAACCGTTCCTTCGGTGGCGTGCAGGTCTCCCGCACGTTCTACGCCCGCGGCCAGACCGGCCAGCAGCTGCTGATCGGTGCCTACCAGGCGCTCGAGCGGCAGGTCGCCGCCGGCACGGTCGACGTGCACACCCGCCACGAGATGCTCGACCTCGTCATGGTCGACGGCAAGGCGCGCGGCGTCATCGTCCGCGACATGGTGACCGGCGAGATCGAGTCGCACACCGCCGACGCCGTCGTGCTGGCGAGCGGCGGCTACGGCAACGTCTACTTCCTGTCGACGAACGCCATGGGCTGCAACGTGACCGCCACCTGGCGCGCGCACCGTCGCGGCGCCTACTTCGGCAACCCCTGCTACACGCAGATCCACCCGACCTGCATCCCCGTCTCGGGCGACTACCAGTCCAAGCTGACGCTGATGAGCGAGTCGCTGCGCAACGACGGCCGCATCTGGGTGCCCAAGAAGGCCGGCGACGACCGCCACCCGCGCGACATCCCCGAGGACGAGCGCGACTACTACCTGGAGCGCATCTACCCGGCGTTCGGCAACCTGGTCCCGCGCGACATCGCCTCGCGTGCGGCCAAGTACCAGTGCGACGACGGCAAGGGCGTCGGTCCGGGCGGGCTCGGGGTCTACCTCGACTTCGCCGACGCGATCGAGCGCATGGGCCGCCCGGCGGTCGAGGCCAAGTACGGGAACCTGTTCGACATGTACGCCCGGATCACCGGCGAGGACCCGTACAACGAGCCGATGCGCATCTACCCGGCCGTGCACTACGTCATGGGCGGGCTGTGGGTCGACTACGACCTGCAGAGCAACCTCGAGGGCCTCTTCGTCACCGGCGAGGCCAACTTCTCCGACCAGGGCGCCAACCGACTCGGTGCCTCCGCGCTGATGCAGGGCCTGGCCGACGGCTACTTCGTGCTGCCGACCACCATCGCGAACTACCTCGCGGACGGCCCCTTCGAGCCCGTGGGCGACGACCACCCGGCCGTCACCGAGGCGCGCGAGGCCGTCGAGGAGCGCATCTCCGCACTGCTGGCCGTCGACGGCAACCGCACCGTGGACAGCTACCACAAGGAGCTGGGCCACATCATGTGGGAGTACTGCGGCATGGAGCGCAGCGAGGAGGGCCTGATCAAGGCGATCGGCCTCATCCGCGAGCTGCGCGACGACTTCTGGAAGAACGTGAAGGTCACCGGCGAGGCCGAGGAGCTCAACCAGACGCTCGAGCGTGCCGGCCGGGTCGTGGACTTCTTCGAGCTCGGCGAGCTGATGTGCATCGACGCGCTGAACCGCGAGGAGTCGTGCGGCGGCCACTTCCGCGCCGAGAGCCAGACCGAGGACGGCGAGGCCCTGCGCCACGACGACCAGTTCGCCTACGTGGCGGCGTGGGAGTTCAACGGCGCCGAGGGCGGCCAGAAGCCGATCCTGCACAAGGAACCCCTCGAGTACGAGTACGTCGAGATGAAGGCTCGGTCCTACAAGTGAACGGGAGCTGCAAGTGAAGATCACCGTCAACGTCTGGCGCCAGAAGAATGCCGAGACGAAGGGCCAGATGGTCGGCTACGGGCTCGACGACGTCTCCGAGGACATGTCGTTCCTCGAGATGCTCGACGTGCTCAACGAGCAGCTGACGCTCGCCGGCGAGGAGCCGGTCGCCTTCGACCACGACTGCCGCGAGGGCATCTGTGGATCGTGCGGCGTGGTCATCAACGGCATCGCGCACGGCCCCGAGGTCACGACCACGTGCCAGCTGCACATGCGCTCGTTCAAGGACGGCGACGTCATCGACATCGAGCCGTGGCGGGCGGGCGCGTTCCCGATCGTCAAGGACCTCGTCGTCGACCGCGGCGCCTTCGACCGGATCATCCAGGCGGGCGGCTACATCAGCGTCAACACCGGCTCGGCGCCGGAGGCCAACAACCTGCCCGTGCCGAAGGAGGACGCCGACCACGCGTTCGCGGCGGCCACCTGCATCGGCTGCGGTGCCTGCGTGGCGGCATGCCCGAACGGCTCGGCCATGCTGTTCACCGCGGCGAAGGTGACGCACCTCGGCCTGCTCCCGCAGGGCCAGCCCGAGCGCGAGTCCCGCGTGGTCGACATGGTCGCCCAGCACGACGCCGAGGGCTTCGGCTCCTGCACCAACATCGGTGAGTGCACGGCAGCCTGCCCCAAGGGCATCCCGCTCGACGTCATCTCGCGGCTCAACCGCGACCTGCTCGGCGCCCTCGCCGCCGGCAACGCCTGAGCACGCACGCTCCAGCACCACCCTGACCGCCCGTCACCGCTCCGGTGGCGGGCGGTCGTGCGTCGTGGGGGCGGGCTGCGGGGTGGTCGTCGTGGGGTGGGGCAGCGTCGCCGCGTGCGATGGATCTCGCGTCCGGCCAGCGTCGGTGGCGGGGGTGCTCGGGTAGGGGCTGCGTCCGCTCGGCCGTCTCGGGGTCGGGCTCCGAAAGGGCCTCGACCGGGCGACTCCCAGCGCCTCGGCCGATCCTGCGGGCCGTCTTCTGCGCTCTTCCCCCTCGAGCGGTGACTTCTCCACCGAATGGACCGACCGGCAGGGCTGCGCGGTGCAGATTCCACCGTCTCGGCGCCGAGACGGTGGAGAACTCACCGCCCGGACGGGGAATCGGGGGAGAACTCACCGCGCGGGCCGTCATCGGTGGATTCTCAACCGCAGCACGCTTCCTGATGTTGAGGATCCACCACCCGAGCCGGTCCGGACTCGTCATCGGTGGATCGTCAACCGCAGGACGCTTTCTGCGGTTGAGGATCCACCGATGGGGGGCGAAGGACGGCGAGCTCGACCGCGCCGAGAGCCTCTGTTCCGTCGAGGCCTTTCGGAGGCCGCACCCACGACGACCCGCAGCAGCGCGGCCGCAGGTCGAGGCCGACCGCAGCAGCGCAGCCGCAGGTCGAGCCCGACCGCAGCAGCGCAGCCGCAGGTCGAGCCCGACCGCAGCAGCGCAGCCGCAGAACGAGCCCGACCGCAGCAGCGCAGCGGCAGGTCGAGCCCGACTGCAGCAGCGCAGCCGCAGGACGCCGAGATCGTTGCAGATTTGAATTAGCATAGTTAATGACCTAGGCTAAGGATATGCCTACCGACTCCCAGAACCTCGCGCTGGCGGTGGCCCGACTCAACCGCAGGCTCCGGCAGGAGCGGCACTCCGACCTGACCCCGACGCAGATGTCCGTGCTGGGCACGCTGCGCCAGATGGGCCCGACGTCGCCGTCGTCGATCGCCGCCCGTGAGCGCGTGAGCGCCCCCAGCGTGACCCGCACCCTGAACTGCCTCGCCGAGGACGGACTCGTCGAGCGCGCACCCCACCCCCAGGACGGTCGACAGGTCGTCGTCAGCCTCTCCGACCTCGGCGAGAAGACCCTGGCGGAGGAGCGGAAGCGACGCGACGCGTGGCTGCACCAGCGGCTCACGAGCCTCGATGCCCGCGAGCGCGCCGTCCTGCGCGAGGCGGCGGCGATCCTCACGCGGATCACCGACTCATGAGGGCGGGGGTGGACTCGTGAGTCCCACCTTCCGCGCCCTGCACGTCCGCAACTTCCGCGTCTACGCCGCCGGTGCCATCGTCTCGAACATCGGCACGTGGATGCAGCGCGTCGCCCAGGACTGGCTGGTCCTCCAGCTGACGTCGAGCGGCACCGCGCTCGGCATCACCACCGGGCTGCAGTTCCTCCCGGCGCTGCTGCTGTCGCCCGTGGCCGGGGTGGTGGCCGACCGGTTCCCCAAGCGGACGGTGCTGCGCTGCACCCAGGTGGCCATGGCGATCCCCGCCGCCGTCCTGGGCGTGCTGGCGATCACGGGTGCCGTCGAGGTCTGGCACGTCTACCTGCTGGCGTTCGTCTTCGGCGTCGGCACCGCGTTCGACGCCCCCGCACGCCAGTCGTTCGTGGTCGAGATGGTCGGACCGGAGGACCTGTCGAACGCGGTGGGCCTCAACTCCGCCTCGTTCAACTCCGCCCGCATGGTCGGCCCGGCGCTCGCCGGCCTGCTCATCGCGGCCGGCGGTTCCGGGGTCGAGGCGACCGGCTGGGTCATCCTCGCCAACGCCGTCAGCTACCTCGCCGTCATCGCGTCGCTGCAGAAGCTCGACCCGGCACGCCTCGCCCCGGCGCCCGTCATGGGCTCGCGCAAGGGGGCGGTCCGCGACGGGGTGCGTTACGTCCGGTCCCGACCCGACCTCGTCCTCGTGCTGACGATCGTGTTCGCCGTCGGCACCTTCGGCCTGAACTTCCAGATGACCAGTGCCCTGATGGCCACCGACGTCTTCGAGAAGGGGGCGGGGGAGTACGGCATCCTCGGCTCGATCATGGCGATCGGCTCCCTGGCCGGGGCCCTGCTCGCCGCCCGACGTGAGCGCCCACGCCTGCGCTTCGTGGTGGGCGCCGCCATCGCCTTCGGCGTCGTCGAGATCGTCGCCGGTCTCATGCCCGGCTACCTCTCGTACGCTCTGGTGCTGCCGGTGCTCGGGCTCTGCGCCCTCACGATGATCACCGCGGCCAACGCCACCATCCAGATCACCACCGAGCCGGTCATGCGTGGCCGGGTGGCGGCGCTCTACCTGATGATCTTCATGGGTGGCACGCCGCTCGGGTCGCCGTTCATCGGCTGGGTCGGTGAGACCTTCGGGGCCCGGTGGACGCTCGTCGGCGGCGGCGCGCTCTCGCTGGTCGGGGTCGCCCTGGCGCTGCTCTGGTACGCGCACCGTCGCCAGATCGACCGGCAGGAGCTCCACGCCATCGCGACTCGCCTACGCTCGCAGCATGGACGTCGAGCGCACCTTCCACCTGTCGCGGCCGGTCGAGGAGGTCTTCGCCTACCTCAGCGACTTCGAGAACACCGAGCACTGGGACCCCGGCACGATCGAGACGACGCGCCTGTCGGGTGACGGCGGCATGGGCACCCGGTACGCGAACCGGTCCCGCTTCATGGGGCGCACGGTGGCGCTCGAGTACGAGACCGTCGGCTACGACCCGCCCACGTTCTTCGCCTGCCGTGGGGTCAACGGGCGCACGACGGCCACCGACGTCATGACGTTCACGCCCGACGACAGCGTGGAGGGCGGGGGCACGCAGGTCCACTACCGGGCCCAGTTCGAGTTCCCGTTCCTGCTGCACGCCCTCGCGCCCCTCGTGCTCAAGCGGCCGATCGAGAGGCTCGCCGACGAGACGATCGAGCAGATCCAGCGCGCCCTCGGCCGACCGTAGGACGATGACGGCGTCGGCGGTCCTGGACGGCGTCCGCGCCGATCGCCGGCCGGGGATACCCTGGAGGAATGTCCATCGACGCCGTCTCCCGCTCGATCGAGGTCGTGACGCCCGATCTCATCGAGCTGCGGCGTGACCTGCACGCGAGCCCCGAGCTGTCCTGGCACGAGGAGCGCACCACCGACGTGGTCGCCGCGTGGATGGACAAGCTGGGCGTCTCCTACGAGCGCTTCGAGGGCACCGGGCTCGTGGCCGAGATCGGACCCGAGGAGGGGCCGATCGTGGCCCTGCGGGCCGACCTCGACGCCCTCCCGATCGACGACACCACCTCCGACCCGTGGCGCTCGACGTCGCCCGGCGTCGCCCACGCCTGCGGCCACGACGTCCACGTGTCGGCGCTCGTGGGGGCCGCCGTGGCGCTGCAGGAGCTGCACGTGGCCGGCGGCCTGCCGCGCCGGGTCCGCCTGGTCTTCCAGCCCGCGGAGGAGGTCATGCCCGGCGGTGCGCTGCGCCTGCTCTCGGCCGGTGTCCTGCGCGGGGTCTCGCGCATCGTGGCACTGCACTGCGACCCGTCGCTCGACGTCGGCCAGGTGGGCCTGCGCGAGGGACCGATCACGGGAGCGTCGGACCGCATCCAGGTCACGCTCTCCGGTCGCGGCGGGCACACGTCGCGACCGCACCTCACCGAGGACCTCACCTACGCGCTCGCGAGCCTCGTGACGCAGCTGCCGGCCGTGCTGTCGCGCCGCTTCGACCCTCGCTCGGGCGCCAGCCTGGTGTGGGGGTCGGTGCGAGCCGGCAACGCCGCCAACGTGATCCCCTCCACCGGCGAGCTCAGCGGCACGCTGCGCATGCTCGACTCCGCGGCCTGGCACCAGGCCGAGCACCTGGTGCGTGGGCTCATCGCCGACATCATCGAGCCGTTCGGCGTGAGCGCCGACGTCACCTACGTGCGCGGCGTCCCGCCCGTGGTCAACGACTTCGGGGTCACCGAGCTGCTCCGCCGCGCGGTCTCCGACGCCATCGGGCCCGCCGCGGTGGCCACCACCACGCAGAGCCTCGGCGGCGAGGACTTCGCGTGGTACGTCGAGGCGGTCCCCGGAGCGATGGGTCGACTCGGCACACGCACGCCCGACGGGCCCACCTACGACCTGCACCAGGGGAACTTCCGGCCCGACGAGCGCGCCATCGCCGTGGGCGCCAAGGTGCTCGCCTGCTCCGCCCTGCTCTAGCGGCGCTCCCGAAGGTGACGAATCGGTTACGGCCCGTCGCAATCGGGCGCAGGACCTCCCGAAGGACCCCCGGGCGCGGCTAGGGTGCAGGCGTGCCGGGCTCTCCGGCGATGTCTCAAGGAGGAACTTTGCGTCGACTCACCAAGGTCACCGCCGTCGCCGGCGTGGCCGCACTCGTGCTCGCCGGTGCGGGCTGCGCGAACAACAGCTCGAGCAACGACGACGACACCGCTTCCGGTGACGACTGCGTCGAGAAGGTCGACACGAAGGTCGGCATGGCCTTCGACGTCGGTGGACGTGGCGACCAGTCGTTCAACGACTCCGCCGCCAAGGGCCTCGACAAGGCCGAGTGCGAGCTGGGCTTCGAGGTCCAGACCGCCGAGGCGCAGGACGGCGAGCCCGAGTCCGCCCGTGAGGGTCGCCTCCAGCAGCTCGTCGACGCCGACTACAACCCGGTCATCGCCGTGGGCTTCGCCTACTCGCAGGCCGTCGGCAAGGTCGCAAAGGCCAACCCCGACGTCGACTTCGCGATCATCGACGACGGTGTCGAGGGCGAGAACGTCGCCAACCTCCTCTTCGCCGAGGAGCAGGGCTCCTTCCTCGTGGGCGCCGCTGCCGCGCTCAAGTCCGAGTCCGGCAACATCGGCTTCGTCGGTGGTGTCGAGACGCCGCTGATCAAGAAGTTCGAGGTCGGCTACGAGGCCGGCGCGAAGGCCGTGAACCCCGACATCGAGATCCAGGCCCGCTACCTCACGCAGCCGCCGGACTTCAGCGGCTTCGGTGACCCGGCCAAGGGCAAGACGGCCGCCGAGGGCATGTACGACAAGGGTGCCGACGTGGTCTACCACGCTGCCGGCGGTTCCGGTGGCGGTGTGTTCGAGGCCGCCTCGGCCGCCGACGCCAAGGCCATCGGCGTCGACTCCGACCAGGCGCTGACGGCCGACGAGTCCGTCCGCGACGTGATCCTGACGTCGATGCTGAAGAACATCGACGTCGCCGTGTTCGCGTACCTGAAGGGTGTCGCCGACGGCGCCGCTCCCACGGGCCCGACGGTCTACGACCTCAAGGTCGACGGTGTGGGCTACTCCACCACCGGCGGTCAGGTCGACGACATCGCCGACAAGCTCGACGAGTACAAGCAGCAGATCGTGGACGGCGAGATCACCGTCCCGAGCGAGTGAACGGACGTCCAGGGACCTCGCATCCTTGACGCGGTCCGGCCCTGCGCGCGAGCGTGGGGCCGGGCCGTTGCCTGTGTGACCTGCTCCATCCCTCCGGCCCCGCGGCCGGACCCGCCTCTGAGGAGTGCTGCGTGACCACGTCCGTCCCCGACGAGACCACCGACCTCGATCCCGGGGCGGGCGACGTCGTCGTCCGGCTGCGCGGCATCGGCAAGACGTTCCCCGGTGTCATCGCCAACCACGACATCGACATCGACGTGCGACGGGGGACCGTGCACGCGATCGTCGGCGAGAACGGTGCCGGCAAGTCGACGCTCATGAAGATCCTCTACGGCGTCCAGAAACCGGACTCCGGGACGATCGAGGTGCACGGCAAGCCGGTCGAGCTCTCGTCCCCGTCCGACGCGATCGCCGCCGGCGTGGGCATGGTGTTCCAGCACTTCATGCTCGCCGACAACTTCACCGTGCTCGAGAACGTCGTGCTGGGCGCGGAGAAGCTGCACGGCATCGGCGACGCCGCACGCGCGGAGATCCGGCGCATCTCCGAGGCCTACGGGCTCGACGTCGACCCCGACGCCCTCGTGGAGGACCTCGGCGTCGGTGCACGCCAGCGCATCGAGATCCTCAAGGTGCTGTACCGCGGCGCCTCCGTGATCATCCTCGACGAGCCGACCGCCGTCCTCGTGCCGCAGGAGGTCGACGAGCTGTTCGAGAACCTGCGCGAGCTCAAGGCGGAGGGCCTCGCGGTCATCTTCATCTCCCACAAGCTCGACGAGGTGCTGTCGGTCGCCGACACGGTCACCGTCGTCCGTCGGGGCACCACCGTCGAGACGCGTCCGGCCGCCGGCGTCACGTCGCGTCAGCTGGCCGAGCTCATGGTCGGCTCGGAGCTGCCGAGCCCCAGCACCGAGACGTCCACCGTGACCGACCAGCCGGTCCTGGAGGTCCGCGACCTCGGACTTCCCGCGCCGGCGGGGTCGGGTAGGCCGCTCCTGGCCGACATCGACCTGACGATCCACCGCGGCGAGATCCTCGGCATCGCAGGCGTGGAGGGCAACGGCCAGGCCGAGCTGGTCGAGGCCGTCATGGGCATGCGTCCGGGTGCCACCGGCAGCATCGCGCTCAACGGCGACGACCTGGCCGGCCGGTCCACGCGGCTGCGCCGCGAGGCCGGCATCGGCTACATCCCCGAGGACCGGCACCGGCACGGGCTCCTGCTCGACGCCCCGCTGTGGGAGAACCGGGTGCTCGGCCACCAGACGCGCGAGCCCAACGTCAAGGGTCCGTTCATCGACCGCGCCGGTGCCCGTCAGGACACCCAGCGCATCGTCGACGCCTACGACGTCCGCACCCCTGGCATCGACACGCTGGCCCGCGCCCTGTCCGGCGGCAACCAGCAGAAGCTCATCATCGGTCGCGAGATGACGGGCGAGCCGAGCCTGCTCGTCGCCTCGCACCCCACCCGCGGCGTCGACGTCGGCGCCCAGGCGGCGATCTGGGACCACATCAAGCAGGCACGGCGCGACGGTCTGGCGGTGCTGCTGATCTCGGCCGACCTCGACGAGCTGATCGGCCTCTCGGACACCATCCGGGTGATCCTGCGCGGTCGCCTGGTCGGCACGTTCGACCCCGCCACCGTCACCCCCCAGCAGCTGGGCTCGGCCATGACCGGTGCCGACGAAGGAGGTCCGGCATGACCGACCAGCGACTCAAGCGCATCGCCCTCGCGGCGGCCGCGCCCGTCCTCGCCCTCGTGGCGGCGTTCCTCATCACGAGCCTGGTGCTCGTCGTGGCCGGCGACTCCGTCGGTGGTGTGTGGGGCCAGATCCTCAGCGTGCCCGAGGCACGCGGGCTCACCAACATCGTCAACGCGGCCACGGTCTACTACCTGTCGGGCGTGGCGGTGGCCATCGGCTTCCGGATGAACCTGTTCAACATCGGCGTCGACGGCCAGTACCGCGTGGCGTCGTTCGCCGCCGCGGTCGTGGCCGGCGAGGCGTGGCTGCCCGGCTGGCTCAACACGGCCGCCGCGATCCTCGCCGCGATGCTGGTGGGTGCGGCCTGGGCCGGCATCGCCGGGCTCCTGCGCGTCACGCGCGGCGTCTCGGAGGTGATCTCCACGATCATGCTCAACGCGATCGCGACCGCCCTCGTGGCCTTCATGCTGCGCAAGGCGGCCGTGAGCGACCCGGGCTCCAACATCGTGGCCACCAAGGAGATCCCGGAGGGCAGCCGGATCCCCGGCTTCACGCTCTTCCCGGGGGCGCCGAACCAGGTCTACGGGTTCGTGTTCCTCGCGATCCTCGTGGGTGTCGCGTACTGGCTCGTCATCAACAAGACCCGGTTCGGCTTCGACCTGCGGGCCACCGGCCTCTCCGAGAGCGCCGCGGTGGCCTCCGGCATCGACGTCAAGAAGATGGTCCTCGTCTCGATGCTGCTGTCCGGTGCGGCGGCGGGCCTCGTGGGTCTGCCGATCCTGTTCGGCGAGGCCTTCGCGTACGGCTCGACCTTCCAGTCGGGCCTCGGCTTCGCGGGCATCGCGATCGCGCTGCTGGGTCGCAACCACCCGATCGGCATCGCGCTCGGCGCACTGCTGTTCGCCTTCCTGGACGAGCAGTCCAACCCGCTGCAGATCCTGCTCGACGTCTCGCCCGACATCGTCAAGATCACGCAGGGGACGATCGTGCTGACCGTCGTCATCGCCTACGAGGTGGTGCGTCGCTACGGTGTGCGCCTCGAGCAGCGTCAGGTGGCCGCGACCCTCGACGACGACAGACCGACCGGCCCCACGACGGAAGGAGTGAGTCGATGAGCATCGCGACTCCACCGGTCGGCGGCGCGCCGACGGCTCCCGCGACGCGGTCGCGGATCACGTTCCCGGTGGTGCTGCTCGGCATCGCGGGTCTGCTGCTGCTGTTCTCCGCGCTGCGGGTGATCACCGGAGCCGACGACCTCAACTCCTCGGGCACGCTGCGCGCGACCCTCGTGGCAGCGGTGCCGATCGGTCTGGCCGGCCTGGGCGGCCTGTGGGCCGAGCGCGCGGGCGTGGTGAACATCGGCCTCGAGGGCATGATGATCCTCGGCACCTTCGGCGCCGGCTACTACGGCTACTTCGTGGGTCCCTGGTGGGGCGTGCTGGGTGCCATCGGCTTCGGCGCCCTGGGCGGGCTGCTGCACGCCGTGGCCACCGTCATCTTCGGCGTCGACCACATCGTCTCCGGCGTCGCGATCAACATCATCGCGCTCGGCGCCGTGCAGTACCTCGCGGTGCTCGCGTTCACGGGCGTGCCCGGCGGTGGTCAGACGCAGTCGCCGCGCATCGACGACCTGCCGAGCATCACCATCAGTGCGCTCGCCGACCCGCTCGGCGACCTCGAGGCCAAGAACTGGTTCCTCCTGTCCGACCTGGCCGCGCTCCTGCGTGCCCTCGTGTCGAACCTCAACGTGCTCACGCTCATCGCGCTCGCCCTGTTCGTGCTCACCTGGTACCTGCTGTGGCGGACCCGGTTCGGCCTGCGGCTGCGCTCGGTGGGCGAGAGCCCGGCGGCGGCGGAGTCGCTCGGCGTGAACGTCATCCGCTACAAGTTCGTCGCCGTGGTCACCTCCGGTGCGTTCGCGGGTCTGGCGGGCGGGTTCCTGGCGCTCGTGGCGGCCAACGGCTTCCGCGACGGACAGACCGGCGGTCGCGGCTACATCGGCCTGGCCGCCATGATCTTCGGCAACTGGCGTCCAGGCGGCCTGCTGGCCGGCGCCGGCCTGTTCGGCTACACCGACACGCTGCGCCTGCGCGGCGGTGGCGACACGATCCACGGGCTGCTGCTGCTCGTCGCCGTCGGCCTCGTGGCGCTGGCCATCTGGCAGTGGCGCCAGCACGGACGTCGGTCGTCCCTCGTGGCGGCGCTCCTGGGCGTCGTCGTGGCCGGCTGGTACTTCCTGACCGGCTCGGTCCCGGAGGACCTCACCGGCATGACGCCGTACCTCACCACGCTGCTCGTGCTGGCGCTGTTCTCCCAACGCCTGCGCATGCCGGCCGCGGACGGCAAGCCGTACCGCAAGGGGAGTGCGGGCTAGTGGCCGAATCGTTCGGTCTCGGCATCAGCACCGCCGACGACCCCGTCGACTGGGGCGCCCTCACGAGGTACGCCACCGAGGTCATGCAGCGCGCCTACGCCCCGTACTCGCACTACAAGGTCGGTGTGGCCGGCCTGGTCGACGACGGCCGGGTGGTGCTCGGCTGCAACGTCGAGAACGCGGCCTACGGCGTGGCCCTGTGCGCCGAGTGCGGCATGGTCTCCGCGCTGCACGCCACGGGCGGTGGCCGTCTGGTCGCGGTCGCGTGCGTGGACGGCGAGGGCCGTCCGCTCATGCCGTGCGGCCGGTGCCGTCAGCTCCTGTGGGAGAACGGAGGTCCGGCCATGCAGCTGCTCACCGCCTCGGGCGTGCGGACCATGGACGAGGTCCTGCCCGATGCGTTCGGTGCTGATGATCTCGCCTCCGGCGAGGGGGCCGACGACCGCGCTCCCGGTCAGGGGGGCGAGGAGTGACGGTCGTCCCCGACCTCACCAGCCCCGACCTGCTCGACGACCCGTACCCGTTGCTGGCCCGGTGGCGCGCCGCCGGGCCGATGCTGCGGTCGGAGCGGGAGGGTCGATGGGTGGCCACCACCCACGCGGCGGTGAGCGCCGTGCTGCGCAACCGCAGCCTCGGTCGGCTCTGGACGGACTGGGAGCCCTCCGAGCAGATGGAGCCGTTCAACACGCTGCATCGCAACCAGCTCATGGAGAACGAGCCCCCGGAGCACACCCGCATGCGTCGGCTGCTGGCCGGTGCGTTCTCCCGCGGCCACGTGGAGCGGATGGGCCCGCGCATCGAGGTGCTCGCCGACGAGATGCTCGACGACCTCGCCGACGACCTCCGTGCGGGTCGGCCCGTCGACCTGCTGGCGCGCTACGCCGAGCCCATGCCGGTGTTCGTCATCGCCGACCTGCTCGGTGTGCCGCGTGAGGACCACGAGCGGCTGCGCGACTGGTCCCAGGCCATCGTGCACATGTACGAGCAGGGTGTCGGCGACGACGTCCGCGCCGCGGCCGTGACGGCCAGCAGCGAGTTCGCCGCCTACGTGCGTGAGGTCGTCGAGCTGCGCCGCCGGGAGCCGGGCGACGACCTCGTCAGCGACCTGGTCAGGGAGCGGCAGGACGGGAAGGGCTTCAGCGACGACGAGCTCGTGGCGACCGTGGTCCTCCTGCTCAACGCCGGCCACGAGGCGTCGGTCAACGTGTTCGGCAACGGCATGCACGCGCTGCTGTCGCACCGCGACCAGCTGGCCCGGGTCACCGGGGGTGAGGTCAGCGTGGCCACCGCGCTCGAGGAGCTCATCCGCTACGACGCCCCTCTGCAGATGTTCGAGCGGACGGCCACCACCGACGTCGAGGTCGCGGGCGTGACCGTCCGTGCGGGTGAGACGGTGGCCTGCCTCATGGGCTCGGCCAACCGCGACGCCGACGTGTTCGAGCGGGCCGACGACTTCGACGTCGCGCGCGACCCCAACCCCCACGTCGGCTTCGGCATGGGCCTGCACTTCTGCCTGGGCGCGCCGCTCGCGCGCGTCGAGCTCGAGATCACCGTCCGACGGCTCCTCGAGCGGTTCCCCACGATCGCGCTCACCGGCGTCGCCCCGCGGCGGCCCACCTGGGTGCTGCGCGGCTACGAGTCCCTCGAGGTGACCCTGACATGAGCCAGACCCCGCCCCCCTCCGGCACCGAGCGCTTCGACGCCCCTGCGGTCATCGCGGCCAAGCGCGACCGGCACGCCCTCACCGACGAGCAGATCGACTGGGTGGTCGACGCCTACACCCGCGGGGTGGTGGCACCGGAGCAGATGTCGGCCCTGGCCATGGCGATCCTGCTGAACGGCATGGACCGGCGCGAGATCGCCCGATGGACGAACGCCATGATCGCCAGCGGCGAGCGGATGGACTTCTCGTCCCTCAGCCGTCCGACCGCGGACAAGCACTCCACGGGCGGTGTGGGGGACAAGATCACCCTCCCGCTCGCCCCGCTCGTCGCGGCGTGCGGCGTGGCCGTGCCGCAGCTCTCGGGCCGCGGGCTCGGGCACACCGGCGGCACGCTCGACAAGCTCGAGTCGATCCCCGGATGGCGCGCCGCGCTCAGCAACGAGGAGATGCTCGCGCAGCTGGAGGACGTCGGCGCCGTCATCTGCGCGGCCGGCACGGGCCTGGCGCCCGCGGACAAGAAGCTCTACGCCCTGCGCGACGTGACCGGCACCGTCGAGGCGATCCCGCTCATCGCCAGCTCGATCATGAGCAAGAAGATCGCCGAGGGCACCGGCGCGCTCGTGCTCGACGTGAAGGTCGGGTCGGGCGCGTTCATGAAGACCGAGGAGAACGCGCGCGAGCTGGCCGAGACGATGGTGGCGCTGGGCACCGACGCAGGCGTGACCACCGTGGCGCTGCTGACCGACATGTCCACCCCGCTCGGCCTCACCGCGGGCAACGCGCTCGAGGTCCGCGAGTCGGTCGAGGTCCTCGCCGGGGGCGGGCCTTCCGACGTCGTGGACCTCACGCTCGCCCTGGCCCGCGAGATGCTGGCGGCGGCCGGACGCACCGACGTCGACCCGGCCGACGCCCTGGCCGACGGTCGCGCGATGGACGCCTGGCGGCGCATGATCTCCGCCCAGGGTGGCGACCCCGACGCTCCGCTGCCCACGGCCCGCGAGACGCACGTGGTGACAGCCGAGTCCGACGGCGTCCTCACGACCCTGGACGCGTTCGGCGTCGGCGTCTCGGCGTGGCGTCTCGGCGCGGGTCGGACCCGTCCGGGGGAGGACGTGCAGGCCGGTGCCGGCATCGAGCTGCACGCCAAGCCGGGCGACGAGGTTGGTGCCGGTGCGCCCCTGATGACCCTGCACACCGACACGCCCGAACGCTTCGAGCGCGCGCTCGAGGCGCTCGAGGGCGCGGTGCGGGTCGAGGCCACCGCGTCGGGCGTCGGCGGCGCGTCCGCGGATGTGGTCATCGACCGGATTGGTTAGGGTCGACTGCATGCGTGTGCTCAACGACCGTCACGAGGTCGCCGGGTCCGTGGGTGACGAGCTGGGCGTGAGCGAGTGGGTCCAGATCTCCCAGGAGCGGATCGACCTCTTCGCCGACGCGACCGGCGACCGTCAGTGGATCCACGTCGATCCCGAGCGGGCGGCCGAGGGACCGTTCGGCACCACGATCGCCCACGGCTACCTGACGTTGTCGCTGCTGCCCTTCCTGGGCGCCCAGGTCTACGCCTTCGCCGGCGACGTCGCGCGGGTGAACTACGGCCTCAACAAGGTGCGGTTCATGACGCCGGTGGTCGTCGGCTCGAAGCTGCGCAACCGCGTGACGGTGCTGGACGTCCAGGACGTCGAGCGCGGCCAGCAGGTGACCCTGCGTCACCAGATCGAGATCAAGGGCAAGGACAAGCCGGCGTGCGTCGCCGAGACCGTCACCGTCCTCATCGAGGCCAACGGCGCCTGAGCGGTCGTCCGCACGGGGGCCGTGGGGCTGCTGCTGCGTCGCTTCGGTTGAGCATTCGCTCGGTGTTGCGCTGACTCGGTCTGAGCTTCGCTCGGTGTTGTGCTGACTCGTCTGGGCCTTCGATCGGTGCTGCGCTGGCTCGGCTGGGCCTTCGCTCGGTGCTGCGTCGCCGTGGCTGCGACTGGACCTGCTCTCCGAAAGGGCCTCGACCGGCGGATGGGTCCGGGCTCGGGCGAGCTCTCGGAGCGTGGCTCGGGGGACGCAAGATTCTGCGTTGGTGCGTGAGGGGTCGAAGGATGCTGCGATTGATACGGGATTCCGTCTTGAACGCAGCATCGTTGGGGTTTCTGCACGCGAAGGCAGAATCTTGCGTAGATCACGCACAGAAGGAGAATCGTGGCCGCGCCCCGCAGACCCAGCCGGGCCGAGACCCACCGCTCCGGTCGAGGCCCTCTCGGAGACCAACCCCACTCGGGCTCACAGCGACGCAGCCGCAGGAGAGGACCCAGCCGGACGGCGCAGCAGCAGGCAAAGGCCCGCCCGAGACCGCGCAGCCGCGGGCCGGGACTCAGCCGGACGTGTGCAGCCGCAGGTCAGGCTGGGCCGAGGAGGCGCAACCGGAGGACGCGACGAACCTCAGTACGCCGACCCACCCGCCAGCGACACGGCGCCCACGGGGTGCCAGACGGTCTTGATCTCCAGGAACGCGCGCAGGCGGGCGGTGCCGGGGGCGGCGGTGAAGTCGGGCTCGCGGCGGGGGGAGTAGACCCGCTTCACGGTTCCCGACGCCGACCGCTCCAGCTCCACACGGTCGTCGGCCGTCATGCCGGTGAGGTCGAGACCGTTGACGTCGGCGTGGCTCGCGAGCCAGGGCATCATCTCGGCGGCCCGGCCGGTGAGCACGTTCACGACGCCGGCGGGCACGTCGCTCGTGGCGAGGACCTCGGCGAAGGTGACGGCGACCGTCGGGTCGGCCTCGGACGCCACGACCACGACGCTGTTGCCGCCGGCGAGCACGGGCAGCACGGCGGCCACGAGGGGCAGCAGGGCCGACGTCGGCGACGCCGCGATGGCCACGACGCCGGTGGGCTCGGGTGCGGAGTAGCTGAAGTACGGGCCCGACACCGCGTTTGCGCCACCGAAGACGGCGGGCAGCTTGTCGGTCCAGCCGGCGAAGTGCACGACGCGGTCGATCGACGCGTCGACCTCGGCGCGCGCCTGCGCGGCGGTCGCGCCACGGCTCTGCACGATGAGGTCGACGAGCTCGGCCCGGCGGGCCTCGAGCATCTCGGCCACGCGGTACAGCACCTGGCCGCGGTTGTAGGGCGTGGCGCCGGCCCACTTCGAGAACCCAGACCGGGCGGCGACGACGGCGTTGCGGGCGTCCTTGCGGGAGGCGAGGGCGGCGTTGGCCATGAGCGACCCCTTCTGGTCGTGCACCTGGTAGGTACGGCCGGACTCCGAGCGCGGGAACGCGCCACCGATGTACAGCTTGTAGGTCTTGGCGACGGACAGTCGTGCCATCAGAGTGCTCCCTCGTCGTCGGTGTCGAGGTAGGCCGCCATGCCGGCGGTGCCGCCCTCGCGTCCGAAGCCGGACTCGCCGTAGCCGCCGAACGAGGCGGTGGGGTCGAACTTGTTGAACGTGTTGTCCCAGACGACGCCGGCCTTCAGGCCTGCCGCCATGCCCATGGCGCGCGAGCCCTTCTCGGTCCAGACGCCGGCCGACAGGCCGTACGGCGTGTTGTTGGCCTTCGCGAGCGCCTCCTCGGGCGTGCGGAAGGTCAGCGTCGTGAGCACCGGGCCGAAGATCTCCTCACGGGCCACGCGCATCGACGCGGTGGCGTCGGTGAACACCGTGGGGGCCACGAACCAGCCCTTCTCCGGGAGCGCGCAGCTGCTCGTCCACACCGTGGCGCCCTCGTCGGCGCCGACCTGGGTGAGGTCCGTGATCTTGTCGTACTGCATCTGGGAGTTCACGGCGCCCACGTCGGTGTTCTTGTCGAGCGGGTCACCGACGCGCAGCGTCTCGATGCGCTTCTTGAGCTTCTCGACGACCTCGTCGGCCACGGACTCCTGCACGAGCAGGCGTGAGCCGGCGCAGCAGACCTGGCCCTGGTTGAAGAAGATGCCCGACACGATGCCGTCGACGGCCTGGTCCACGGCGGCGTCGGCGAACACGATGTTCGCGCCCTTGCCGCCGAGCTCGAGGGTGAGCTTCTTGCCGGTGCCGGCCAGCTCGGACTGGATGCGCTTGCCGACGGGCGTGGAGCCCGTGAACGCGACCTTGTCGACGCCGGGGTGGTTGACGATGGCGCTGCCCACGTCGCCGGCACCGGGGACGATGTTGACGACGCCGGGCGGCAGCTCGGCGTCCGCGAGGATCTCGGCGAGGATGAGTGCCGTGACGGGCGTCGTCTCGGCCGGCTTGAGCACGACGGTGTTGCCGGCGGCCAGCGCAGGGGCGATCTTCCACGCGGCCATGAGCAGCGGGAAGTTCCACGGGATGACCTGGCCGGCCACGCCGAGCGGGCGCGGGGCGGGACCGAGCCCGAGGTGACCGAGCTTGTCGGCCCAGCCGGCGTGGTGGAAGAAGTGCTGGGCGGCGGTCGGGACGTCGAAGTCGCGGGTCTCGCGGATCGGCTTGCCGTTGTCGAGCGACTCGGCCACGGCCAGCTCGCGCGCACGCTCGGCGATGGCGCGGGCGATGCGGAACAGGTACTTGCCGCGCTCGGCCCCGCCCATGCGCGACCAGGGGCCGTCGTAGGCCTTGCGGGCTGCGGCCACCGCGCGGTCGACGTCGGCCGCCGTCGCCGTGCTGACGGTGGTCAGCGGCTCGCGGGTGGCGGGGTTGAGCGACGTCAGGTCGTCGCCGCCGCCGTCGACGAACTCGCCGGCGACGAACATCTGGTACCGCGGCTTGATCGCGGCGATCGCCGCCGACTCCGGGGCCGGGGCGTAGGTCAGGTCGAGATCCATGGGGCTGCTCATCTCTTCGGGTGGTGCTGGGCGGCGGACGGACGCATGGTCAGTCGACGCTCACGTAGCGGGGGCCGCTGTAGTGGCCGTTGGTCTGGGTGCGGCGCTGCATCAGCAGGTCGTTGACGACGCCGGAGGCGCCGAAGCGGAACCAGTGCGGGTCGAGCCACTGCGGGCCGGCGACCTCGTGGACGGCGACGAGGTAGGCGATCGCGTCCTTGGTGGTGCGGATGCCGCCCGCGGGCTTGACGGCGCGCTGGGCGCCGGTGAGGTCGTGCAGGTCGCGCACGGCCTGCAGCATCACGTGGGTGACGGGCAGGGTGGCGGCGGGGGAGATCTTGCCCGTCGAGGTCTTGATGAAGTCGCCACCGGCCATCAGGGCCAGCCACGACGCACGACGCACGTTGTCGTAGGTGGCGAGCTCGCCGGTCTCGAGGATCACCTTGAGCCGCGCCGAGCCGGCGGCCTCCTTCACCCGGGCGATCTGGTCGAACACCAGGCCGTAGTCGCCGGCGAGGAACGCACCACGGTCGATGACCATGTCGATCTCGTCGGCGCCGGCCTCGACGGCCAGGCGGGTGTCGGCGAGCTTGACCTCGATCGACGAACGCCCCGCCGGGAACGCCGTGGCCACCGACGCGACCTTGACGCCGGTG
This sequence comes from Aeromicrobium sp. Leaf289, assembly GCF_001423335.1. Taxonomy (NCBI): domain Bacteria; kingdom Bacillati; phylum Actinomycetota; class Actinomycetes; order Propionibacteriales; family Nocardioidaceae; genus Aeromicrobium; species Aeromicrobium sp. Leaf289. The sequence continues at coordinate 76,586 of NZ_LMNK01000007.1, forward strand.
CCGGCGACCGCCTCGGCCGCGACGGCGACCATGTCGGGGTACACGCACACGGCCGCGGTCGACGGCGTGCCCTCGACCTCGCGGTCGGGGTTCACGGCCTTGCGGCACAGGGCCCGGACCTTGCCCGGGGTGTCCGCGCCCTCGAGCGTGGTCAGGTCGACCATCGAGATGGCGAGGTCGATCAGGGCCCGCTTGGTGTCCTTCTTGATGGAGCGCGTGGCCAGCTGGGCGGCCCGCGCCTCGACGCCGACGGGGTCGACGGCGGGCAGGCCGTCCAGGAACGTGCGCAGCGCCGCGGTGTCGGTGCCGCCGAGCCCGACGGCTGCGCGCAGCGTGCTCGGGGAGTCGGGGGCGGTCGGCGCGTCGGTGGTGGACGTCGGGGTCATGAGGTGTCCTTCCGGACGGTGGTGCGGGTGCGACAGCGGGGGTGCGACAGGGATGGGGCGGTGGTGGTCACCTCGACGTGACCACCACCGCCCGAGGGGCCAGCGGTCAGCCGATGTCCTTGCAGGTGTCGTCGTCGCCCTCGTCGGCGAGGAACGAGCAGAAGTCTGCCACCTGGTCCTTGGTGACCAGACGGCCCTGCAGGACGGTGTCCTTCTCCACGGTCTCACCGTTCGCGACCTTCAGGCTGATGCCGAGCACCTCCTTGCCGAGGACGAACGGCGACTCGGCGTGCGTGGAGTACATGGTGCCGTCCTCGATCGCCTTGAGGGCGTCACCGATGCCGTCGTTGCCGACGACCTTGACCTTGCCCGCGAGGCTGCGCGCCTTGAGGGCGGCGACGACGCCGAGCGCCATCTCGTCGTTCGCGGCGTAGACGCCGTCGATGTCGGAGTTGCCCTGGAGCACGTTGGTCATGACGTCGAGCGCCTTGCCGCGGTCGAAGTCGGCCGACTGCTTGGCCACGACCTCGATGTCGGGGTAGGCCTTGATGCCCTCGTTGAAGCCCTTGCTGCGGTCCTGGGCGACGTTGGTGCCCAGGATGCCCTGGATCTCCACGACCTTGCCCTTCTCGCCGATGGACTCCGCGAGGGACTTCGCGGCCTCCTTGCCGGCCTGCACGGCGTCGTAGCCGATGAAGCTCTCCAGCTCGCCGCTGTCGGGTGCGCGGTCGAAGGCCACGACGGGCACCTCGGCCTTGTTGGCCGCCTCGGTCATCGTGCCGCCGGACTCGCTGCCCACCGGGTCGATGATCAGCACGGACGGCTTCTTGGTGAGCGCCGTGGTGGTGGCGTTCAGCGCGGTCTGGTCGCTGTTGTTGGCGTTCTGGACGTCGAGGTCGACACCGGAGTCCTTCGCGGCCTCCTTGGCGCCGTCGACGACGGACACGAAGAACGGGTTGTTGAGCGTGCTGATGACGAGCGTGGCCTTGACCGACTCCTCGCCGGCGGCGTCGCCGCCTCGCCCGCAGGCTCCGAGCGACGTCGTCAGCGCGAGCGCCGCGGTGAGGGCGGCAGTCTTCTTCCAGGTGTTCACGGGGTTCCTCCAGTGGTGGTGGGTGAGGCGGTGTCCGCGTCGGCGCCCGAGCCAGGCCGTCGGGGACGGACCAGACGCGTGAGCGCCCGGACACGATCGGAGTTGCGATCCAGGAAGATCGCGAGCAGGATGACGAGACCCTTGACGACGCCCTGCAGGAACGGGGAGACGTCGAGCAGGTTGAGGCCGTTGTCGATGACGCCCAGCAGGAGGGCGCCGATGAGCGTGCCGACGAGGGCTCCGCGTCCGCCGGCCAGGCTCGTCCCGCCGATGATGACGGCGGCGATGGCGGCGAGCTCGAGCCCGCTGCCGGCCGTGGGCTGGGCGGTTCCGAGCCGCGCGGCCAGGATGAACCCGGCCGTCGAGGCGAGCAGGCCGCTGATGACGAACGCGAGGATCTTGACGCGGTGCACCTCGATGCCGGCCAGGCGCGCCGCGTCCTCGTTGTCGCCGACGGCATAGACGTGGCGGCCGTAGCGCGAGCGGGAGAGCAGGAGCCCGAAGACGAGGAACGCGGCGAGCATGATCCACACCGGGTTCGGCACGCCGAGGATGCTCGACTGGCCGATTGCGAGGAACGCGTCGTTGTTGATGGAGACGGGGTTGCCCTGGCTCAGCTGCAGGGTGAGGCCCGCGAGCACCGACATCATCGCGAGGGTGGCGATGAACGACGGCATCCTCAGCTTGGTGACGAGCAGGCCGTTCACGAGGCCCGCCGCGGCGCCGACGGCCCAGCCGGCCAGCAGCCCGACCACGAGTGGCTGGTCCTGCAGGGTGAAGGCGGTGACGATGCTCGAGATGCCGAGCACGGCGCCGACCGAGAGGTCGATCTCGGCGAGGATGATCACGTAGGTCTGGCCGGCGGCGAGCAGGGCCGTGACCGACGCGGCCAGCAGCACGTTCAGCAGGTTGTCGCCGGTGAGGAACAACGGGGTGGCGATGAACAGGATGAGGCCGACGAACAGCAGCATCCAGACCGCCCGCAGCTCTCGGTTCAGGGACGTGAGCCCCGCGGTGATCGTCTTCATGCTGCACTCTCCAATGCGTGCTCGAGCAGCTTCTGCTGGGTGAGGTCGTCGTCGGTGAGCTCGGCCACCACGTGGCCCTGTCGCATCACCAGGAGCCGGTCGGACATGGCGACCAGCTCGGGGAGGTCGGACGAGACGAGCACGACGGCGACTCCGGCCGCGGCCTGCTCGTTGATGATCCGGTAGATCTCGGCCTTGGCGCCGACGTCGACGCCGCGGGTGGGCTCCTCCATCATCAGCACCTTCGGGTGGGTCAGGACCCAGCCGCCGAACAGTGCCTTCTGCTGGTTCCCGCCCGACAGGCTGCCCACGGGAGCCGCCGGCGAGGCGGTGCGGATCGACAGCTGCTCGATGATGCGCGAGGTCTCGGCGCGCTCGCGGCCGCGGTTCACGTAGGGGCCGGTCGTGTAGCGCGAGAGGCTCGCCATCGAGATGTTGTCGGAGACCGACTGCTGCAGGCACAGGCCCTCGGCCTGACGGTCCGGCGGCACGTAGCCGATCCCGGCGTCGATGGCGGTCTGGGGCGCGGACGGCCGGTAGGCGGCCGAGCCGACGCTCACGGTCTCGGCGTCGGCCGGCACGAGGCCGAACAGGGCCCGCAGCACGCTGCCCTTGCCGCAGCCGAACACGCCGCCGATGCCGAGCACCTCGCCGGCCCGCACGTCGAAGGAGACGTCGGAGAAGTCCGGCCCCGCGAGGTTGCGCACGCTCAGCACGACCTCGTCGCGGGTGTGCGTCTCCTTGGGGTAGAAGTCGTCGATGGTGCGGCCGACCATGGCGGTCACGACGTCGTGCTCGGTGAGCTCGGCGGTGGCCGACTCCAGCGCCACGGCACCGTTGCGGAGCACGACCACGCGCTGCGACAGCCGGAAGACCTCCTCGAGGCGGTGGCTGATGTAGACGATCGCCACCCCGGAGGCGCGCAGCCGCTCGATCTGGGCGAAGAGCAGCTCGGACTCGTGCTCGTCGAGCGCGGCCGTCGGCTCGTCCAGGATCAGCAGACGGGCGTCGTGCCCGGCCGTCTTGGCCATCTCGAGCATCTGCATCTGGGCGACGGACAGCCGGTCGACGGTCGTGCTCGGGTCCACGTCGAGGCCGATGAGGTCGAGCAGCTCGCGTGCCTTCGCGGCCATCTTCCGCTTGTTGACGAACAGGCGGCCGAACTCGGCCTGCTCGTCGAGCGTGAACAGGTTCTCGGCCACGGTCAGGTGCGGGAAGATGTTCTGCCGGAACTCCTGGTAGATCACCTGGATGCCGTGGGCCATCGCGTCCTGCGGCCCGCCGAAGGAGACCTCCTCGCCGTCGACCACGATGCGGCCGGCGTCGGGACGGTAGGCGCCCGAGACGATGCGGGTGAGCGTGGACTTGCCGGCGCCGTTCTCGCCGACGAGGGCCAGCACCTCACCGCCCTCGACGGTCAGGTCGATGCCGCGCAGCACCTCGGTCTCGCCGAAGCTCTTGTGGATGTCGTGCAGCTGGATGCGCATGGCCGGCCTCAGTACGCCACGCCGGCGTGCAGGATGACGTTGGCGTAGGGGGTGAACTCCCCGGAGCGCACGGCGGCGCGGGCCTCGTGGCTGCGGGCCTTGAGCTCCACGTGCGGCACCAGCGTGATCGGCACGTCCAGCGCCGCGAACCGCTCCTCGAGCGCGGCCAGCATGTCGGGGCTGTGGTCGCGGATCTCCTCGGAGATCGTGGCGCCCTCCACGACCATCTCGTCGAGGACCGTGTCGAGCACGTCGAGGAAGGTCGGCAGGCCGGGGCGCACGGCGAGGTCGACGCGCTCGACGCCGAGCGGGATCGGCAGGCCGGCGTCGGTGACCACGACGAGGTCGGTGTGGCCGGTCTCGGAGATCACCCGCGAGAGCTGGCCGTTGAGGGTGGCGGAGTTCTTGCGCATCAGTGGGTCAGCTCCCGGGTCGTGGTGGTGTTCGAGGTGAGGAAGGCGTCGACGTCGGCGCCGGCCGGAAGGCTGGGCGAGGCGCCGCGTCGGGTGACCGCGAGCGCTCCGGCGGCCATGGCGCGGGGGAGTGCGGCGTCGAGCGAGAGCCCCGAGGCGAGACCCGCCCCGAGGTAGCCGGCGAACGCGTCGCCGGCTGCGGTCGTGTCGATCGCCTCGACCGCCGTCGCGGGGAAGTGGCGCGCGCCGTCGGCGTCGACGACCACCACGCCCTTGCTCGCGAGCGTGACGACGGCGTGGGCGACCCCGCGCTCGACGAACCAGCGGCCGGCGCGCTCGGCGGAGGCGATGTCGGTGACGGGGATGCCGGTGAGCGTCGTGGCCTCGGTCTCGTTGGGCGTCACCACGTCGAGCTCGGCCCACACGGCGTCGTCGAGCGGCGCAGCCGGAGCCGGGTCGAGCATGGCGATCATCCCGGCGGCGCGGGCGGCTCGGGTGGCGCGGACCATGACGTCGACGGGGGTCTCGAGCTGGGTGAGGAGCACCGAGGCGCGACCGGCAGCGGCCTGCACCCCGGCGTCGACGTCGGCGACGCCGAGATGGGCGTTGGCGAGCGGCACCATGACGATGTCGTTCTCGCCGGAGGCGTCGACGCGGATGTGCGCGACGCCCGTGGGCCCGTCGACGACCCGGACGGCCGACACGTCGACGCCGTAGGACTCCAGACCGCCCCGGGTCAGCTCGGTGAACGCGTCGGTGCCCACGCAGCCGACCATCTGCGTGTCGGCGCCGGCGAGCGCGGCCGCCACGGCCTGGTTGGCGCCCTTGCCGCCGAGGACGAGGGTGAGGTCGTCACCGAGGATCGTCTCGCCGGGACGGGGCAGGCGCTGCGAGAAGGTCGTCACGTCGGCGGTGATGCTGCCGATGACGAGGACGCCGGACGGGGTGGACGGGCTCATGGGGTGGCGACGCTCCTGGGAGGGGTGGAGGTGGAGCCGCGCACGACGAGCTCGACGGGGAGCGTCAGGTGCGCGGTGGGCATCGGCTCGGTGGAGGTGAGCCGTGCGACGAGGAGGCGCGCCGCGGCGGCGCCCTCCTCCACGTCGGGGCGGGACACGACGGTGAGCGGCGGGTCCAGCAGGGTGGCGAGGGGGAGGTCGTCGAAGCCGACGACGGACAGCTCGTCGGGCACGCGGACGCCGAGGTCGCCCAGGGCGACGAGCGCGCCGGCGGTCATGAGGTTGTTGGCGATCACGACGGCGGTCGGGGGAGCGGCGTGCCGCCAGAGCGCCGTCATCTGCTCGCGGCCGCTCTCCTCGCGGAAGTCGCCGTACCGCACGAGCCCGTCCTCGACGGCGATGCCGTGCTCGGCGAGAGCCGCGAGGAACGCCTCGTGGCGCATCCGGCCCGGGGTCGAGTCGAGTCGACCGCTGATCGTGGCGATCCGCGTGTGGCCGAGGTCGACGAGGTGGTCGACGGCCTGCCGGATGCCGGCGGCGTTGTCGACGAGGACGCGGTCGACGTCGGGGCCGGTGGACGTCTCGCGGTCGACGAACACGAGCGGGATGCCGTGCTCGCCGAGCAGGTTCGGGATCTGGTCGTTCTCCGAGAGCGGCGCCATGATGAGGCCGTCGGTCCGCTGCGAGAGCTCGCGCACCAACGCCTCCTCGTGCTCGGCGTCCTCGTCGCTGTTGCCGAGGATGACCTGCAGGCCGTGCGGGCGGACCTCGCGCTCGATGCCCTTGACGAGTCCGGCGAAGAACGGGTTCGCGATGTCGGGGACGATCACGCCGATGGAGTGGTGGCGGCCGGACTTGAGGCTGCGCGCCACCTGGCTCGGTCGGTAGCCCAGCTCGTCGATGGCACGGCGGACGGCCTCCTCGCTGCGGATGCGCTGACCCGCGAGGTAGCGGGTCACCGAGGCGGTGGAGACACCGGCCGCCCGCGCGACGTCCTGGATGTTGGCCATGACCTGTCTTCCGTCGGTGGTTCGTCGAGCTCGGAACCAAACTGTCATCGATAACAGTGTTATCGATGACAGTGACCGTAGTCACAGGATCAGGACGTGTCAAGGGCGTGTTCGCGAGCCCGGTCCGTGGCGCGTGCCACGATGGGTTCGTGACCCTCACTGCCGACCAGATCCGACGCGCGCCCAAGGTGGCGCTGCACGAGCACCTCGACGGGGGCGTCCGCCCCGCCACCGTCGCCGCCATTGCCGAGGAGGTCGGCCACGCGCTCCCCGCACCCGCGGACCAGCTGGGTCTGTGGTTCGCCGACGCGGCCAGCTCGGGCTCGCTGCCGCGCTACCTCGAGACGTTCGAGCACACCGTGGCCGTCATGCAGCGGCCGCAGGACCTGGCCCGTGTGGCCCGCGAGTCCGTCCTCGACCTCGCGGCCGACGGCGTCGTGTACGCCGAGCTGCGCTGGGCGCCCGAGCAGCACCTGCGCGGCGGGATGAGCCTGTCGGAGACCGTCGAGGCCGTCCAGGCCGGCATCGACGAGGGCCGGGCCGAGGCCGCGGCCGAGGGCACGCCGATCGTCGTCGGCCAGCTGCTCACCGCCATGCGGCACGCCCAGCACGGGCTCGAGATCGCCGAGCTGGTCGTCGAGTACCGCGACCGTGGCGTCTGCGGGTTCGACATCGCCGGTGCGGAGGACGGCTTCCCGCCGATCCTGCACCTCGAGGCGTTCGAGTACCTGCGCCGCGAGAACGCACACTTCACCATCCACGCGGGCGAGGCGTTCGGCCTGCCGTCCATCTGGCAGGCCATCCAGCGCTGTGGCGCCGACCGGCTCGGCCACGGCGTCCGGATCATCGACGACATCGACCTCGCGGCCGAGGGCGGCCCGCGGCTGGGCCGGCTGGCGGCCTACATCCGCGACAAGCGCATCCCGCTCGAGATGTGCCCGTCGTCGAACCTGCAGACGTCGGCGGTGCCCGGCATGCGCTCCATCGCCGACCACCCGATCGGCCTGCTCAAGGAGCTCGGCTTCCGAGTGACGGTCAACTGCGACAACCGGCTCATGAGCGGCACGTCGATGAGCCGCGAGATGCAGCTGCTCGTCGACGCGTTCGGCTACGACGCCGACGACCTGCGCTGGTTCACCGTCAACGCCATGAAGAGCGCCTTCCTCCCCTTCGACGAGCGCCTCGCCCTCATCGACGACGTCATCAAGCCGCGCTACGCCGCGCTCTGACCCACCCCCGCCCCCGCCCCCACCGGCGGCCCCGGGCCGTCAGAGGTAGGTCTCGCACCGAACGACGCCGTCGGAGGTAGGTCTCGCACCGAACGACGCCGTCGGAGGTAGGTCTCGCACCTCATCCGGACGCGATGAGGTGCGTCACCTACCTCCGACCTGACGAGGTCGGACGGTCTCGCCGGGTTTTCAGGTGGGAGAGCGGAGCATCCGCCGGGCCTGGCGGGGAGTCATCGGCTCGCAGCCGGCGGCCACGGCCTGCGCGACGACGCGGTCGTCGTCGTTCTTCAGGCGCCAACCACGGCGCACGAGCACCCACGGGCCCTTGCGGCCCTCGCGCAGGTCCCGTGCCAGGCGCAGCGCGAAGGTGACCAGCCGGTGCCGACGCAGGCAGATGGCTGCGTCGAGCAGGCCCGCCTCGCGACAGGCGGACACGACCTGAGGCGCGAACAGGCCCTCGGCGATGAACTGGTCGCCCACCACCAGGTGCTGCGTGCCGGTACGGGCGCTCGAGGCGAGGTCGTAGACGGGCACGTCCGCCTCGCCGCTCGCGCACAGCTCGGCGATGGCACCGACGGCGGCGACGGGGTCCCACGAGCCGGGGTGGTCCCAGTCCGGGATGCCCAGGCTCGACCGCGGCAGGTCGGGGTCGTGGCCCTCGCGGTAGAAGTCGTCGAGGCGCAGCACCGACCACCCCAGCACCTGCCCGAGGTGGGACTTCCCGACACCCGACGGCCCGGCCACGATCACGACGCCCACGAAGGGTGAGCCTACGAGACGCCGGCGCAGGCGCCCACACCGCGACTTCACCCATTCGTCACGTGAGGGGCGTTGACGCCACAGGTGGTCGTCGGGTGGAATCGAGGCACGTTCCAGAGCTGGTCCGGGCGCAGTCGTGCCATCGGGGGGCCGACTCGACGACCCGAAGGACCGCTCTCACGTGAAGACACGTCTGCGCCGCGCTGCGGCCGCACCCGCTCTCGCCCTCGGCACCACCCTCGCGCTCGGAGCAGGCGTGATCGCCGCGGCCCCGGCCCAGGCCGCCGACGACGTCACCATCCGGCTGCTCGACATCAACGACTACCACGGTCGTATCGACGCCAACACGGTGAAGTTCGCCGGCACCGTCGAGCAGCTGCGAGCCGAGGCGGGCGAGGCGAACACGCTCTTCATGTCGGCCGGCGACAACATCGGCGCCTCGCTGTTCGCGTCCGCCACGCAGCAGGACGCGCCCACCATCGACGTGCTGAACGCTCTCGACCTGAAGGTCTCGACCGTCGGCAACCACGAGTTCGACCGCGGGTTCGCCGACCTCACCGGCCGGGTCGCCGACCGGGCGGACTTCTCCTACCTGGGCGCCAACGTCGTCTCCAAGGCCACCGGCGAGCCGGCGCTCCCCGCGTACGAGACCTTCGAGGTCGGCGGGCTCGACGTCGCCGTCGTCGGAGCGGTCACCGAGGAGACGCCCTCGCTCGTCTCGCCGTCGGGCATCTCCGACATCGAGTTCACCGACCCGATCGAGGCGGTCAACGACACCGTCGCCGAGCTCGAGGCGTCGGCTACCCCGCCCGACGTCGTGGTCGCGGCGTACCACGAGGGAGCCGGGGCCGGGACGCCCGACGGCGCGACCCTGGAGCAGGAGGTGGCCGCAGGCGGCGCCTTCGCCGACATCGTGCAGAAGACCGACGCCGAGGTCGACGCGATCTTCACCGGCCACACCCACAAGCAGTACGCCTGGCAGGCCCCGGTGCCCGGCGAGGCCGGCAAGACCCGCCCGGTGCTGCAGACCGGCAGCTACGGCGAGTTCATCGGCAGCATCGACCTGACCGTCGACGGCGACACCGGCGACGTCACCAGCACCGCCACCAACGCAGCACGCACCACCACCGACGACGCCACCCTGGTGAGCCGGTTCCCGCGCGTGGCCGAGGTCAAGACCATCGTCGACGCCGCGCTCGCCAACGCCCAGGAGGTCGGCAGCAAGCCCGTCGCCGAGGTGACGGCCGACGTCACCACGGCCTACGCCGGCGGCAACCGGGACGACCGCTCCAGCGAGTCCACCCTCGGCAACCTGGTCGCCGACGCCCAGCTCGCCGGCGTGAAGGACACCCCGGCCGGCGCCGACCTGTCCGTCGTCAACCCCGGCGGCCTGCGCAGCGACCTGCTGTTCAAGGGCACCGGCGGCTCCAACGCCGACGGCGTGGTCACGTTCGCCGAGGCCAACGCGGTGCTGCCCTTCACCAACAACCTCAGCTCGGTCAGCCTCACGGGGGCCCAGCTGACGCAGGTCTTCGAGGAGCAGTGGCAGCGCGACGCCGCGGGCAACGTGCCCTCGCGCCCCTACCTGCAGCTCGGCACCTCGAGCAACGTCGCCTACACCTTCGACCCGACCCGGCCCGAGGGCGAGCGCATCACGTCGCTGCGCGTCGACGGCGAGCAGGTCGGTGCCGACACGACGTACAAGGTCGCGGTGCCGTCGTTCCTGGCCTCCGGCGGTGACAACTTCCGGACCTTCGCCGAGGGCACGGCGGTCGACACCGGACTGCTCGACTACGAGGTCTGGATCGACTACCTGGGCGAGAACAGCCCCGTCGCCCCCAGCTTCGCCCGGCACGCCGTGCAGGTGGAGGGACTTCAGTCCTCCTACGAGGAGGGCGGCACGGTCTCGTTCACGCTGCCGAAGCTCGACCTGACGTCGCTCGGCAGCCCGCAGACCCGCAGCGTCACCGCCACGCTCTACTCCGGCGACACCCCGTACGACCTGGGCGAGTTCCCGGTCAGCGACGGCGCCGTCACCGTCGAGCGCACCCTGCCGGACGGCGTCACGGGCGACGTGCGCGTCGAGGTCGAGGCGACCCCGACGGGGACCACGGCGGTCCTGCCGCCGTTCTCGATCGAGGAGTCCGGCGCCGACGCCAGGCTCGACGTCGTCACCCTTCCCCTCGTCAAGCAGGGCTCGCCGTCGCTGCTGGTGGCCCGCGTCAAGGGCGGCGAGGGACGCCCGACCGGAAGCCTGACGGTCACCGACGCCGCAGGCACGAAGCTCGGGTCGGCCAGGCTGACCCGCAGCGGCGTCGCCGTCCTGCTGCTCGACACCCGACGGCTGCCGGCGGGGGCACAGGTGCTCACGGCTGCCTACAGCGGCGACGACACCTACGCCCCGGTCGAGCGTGACCTGAAGGTCACCGTCGTCGCGAAGAAGAAGCGCTGATGCGCGGCGTGCGCGCCGGCGCCGTCCTGACGGCGGGCGCCGCACTGGTCGCCGGCCTGATGGCCGCCTCGCCGGTCCAGGCCGCACCCGACGGCGACGGTCTGGTGATCGGCGAGGCCTACCTGAACGGTGGCAGCAGCGGGGCCACCTACCTCAACAAGTTCGTCGAGATCGAGAACCCCACCGACGAGCCGATCGACGTGTCCGGCTGGTCGTTGCAGTACCGCTCGTACTCCTCGACCGGCGCGTTCACCGGCGTCATCGCCCTCGGCGACCACCACGTGGAGCCCGGCGGCACGCTGCTGGTCTCGGGCAACGCCAACGCCTCGAACGGCCAGGCGCTGCCCACGCCCGACGTCACGTCGGCGATCGCGTTCTCGGGCAACGCCAACGGCGGCACCCTGGCGCTCGTCCGCTCCACGTCGGCGCTGAGCGGCGACCGAGCGAGCGTGCTCGGCTCCGACCAGCTCGTCGACCTCGTCGGCTACGGCGCGTCCGCCACCTACGAGGGGAGCGGTCCGGCTCCCTCGGGGTACTCGGTCACCTCGTCGTTGCAGCGCACGGACGCGCAGGACACCGACGACAACGCGGCCGACCTGCGCGGCGGTGCGCCGACGCCGCAGGCCTGTGGCACCGACTGCGACGGGAGCGGCACGCCGCCCGAGCCTCCGGTCGACGTCACGATCGCCGAGATCCAGGGCACCGGCTCCGCCAGCCCGCTGGCCGGTCGGACCGTCACCACCAGCGGCGTGGTCACCGCCGCCTACCCGTCGGGCGGCTTCGACGGGCTCTACCTCCAGACCGAGGGCACGGGCGGCACCGCTCCCGCGGACCGGACGGCTTCGGACGGGGTCTTCGTCGCGTCGGCCGCCATGGCGGCCGACGTCGAGATCGGCGACCACGTCGAGGTCACCGGCACGGTGGCCGAGAGCTTCGGGCTCACCCAGGTGTCGCCCGGGGCTGGTGACTGGAAGCAGCTCGCCGACGCGGCCCAGGTCGTGAAGCCCACGCCGCTCACCCTGCCGCTGGGCGAGGCGCAGCGCGAGAGCCTGGAGGGCATGCTCGTGGCGCCCGAGGGTCGCTACACGATCACCAACAACTTCGGCACCAACACGTTCGGCGAGATCGGTCTCGCCGCCGGCGACACCGGCTTGCCGCAGCCCACCGACGTCGCCCGCCCGGGATCGGCGGAGTACGACGCCGTCGTGGCCGAGAACGCGCAGCGCCTCATCACCGTCGACGACGGCGCAGGCATCAACTTCACGAGCGGCGGCAAGAACACGCCGGTGCCGTGGCTGCGTCCCGACAACGAGGTGCGCGCCGGTGCCCCGGTCACGTTCACCGGCGACGACCTGGTGCTCGACTACCGGTTCAGCCTGTGGCGGCTCCAGCCCACCCAGCAGCTGACCGCCGACGGCGACGAGCCGATCAGCATCGGCAGCACGCGGGTCGCCGCTCCGAAGGACGTGGGCGGCGACGTCAAGATCGCGTCGTTCAACGTGCTCAACTACTTCACCCTCACCGGGGAGGCGTACGAGAAGTCCGGTGCCGGCACGTGCACCTACTACGCGGACCGCAACGGCAACCGGGTCACCGTCAACTCCTGTACCAACGACGGCCCCCGCGGCGCTGCCGACGACGCGAACCTGCAGCGTCAGCAGGCCAAGATCGTCAACGCCATCGACGCCCTCGGTGCCGACGTCGTCTCGTTGGAGGAGATCGAGAACTCCGCCGCCTTCGGCATGGACCGCGACACCGCGCTGCGTGCCCTCGTGGCGGCGCTCAACGAGAAGGCCGGCCGCGAGGAGTGGGCGGCCGTCGCGTCGCCCACCCGGGTGCCCGAGCGCGAGGACGTGATCCGCACGGCGTTCATCCACCGCGTCGGTGTCGTCGAGCCGGTGGGGGAGTCCGTCATCGACGACGACCCCGCGTTCGACAACGCCCGTGACCCGCTGTCGCAGGAGTTCCGCCCCGTCGGCGGCACGGAGCGCGACGACTTCCTGGTGGTCGTGAACCACTTCAAGTCCAAGGGCTCGGGCTCCGGAGAGGACGCCGACACCGGCGACGGCCAGGGTGCGTCGAACGCGTCGCGCGTCCGCCAGGCCACCGCGCTGGTCGCGTTCGCCGACGAGCAGAAGGCCGCCGCCGGCACCGAGACGGTGTTCCTGACCGGCGACTTCAACAGCTACAGCAAGGAGGACCCGATCGCGGTCCTCGAGGACGCCGGCTACGTGAACGTCCCCGCGAAGTACACCGACAAGACCACGTACCAGTTCGGTGGCCTGCTCGGCTCGCTCGACCACGTGTTCGCCTCGCCGGCCGCGGTGGACAAGGTCACCGGTGCCGACGTGTGGGACATCAACGCCGACGAGTCGCTGGGGCGTGAGTACAGCCGCTACGACAACAACGTCACGCGCCTGTACGACACGAGCCCCTACCGCGCCAGCGACCACGACCCGGCGATCGTCGGCTTCACGGCGAAGCAGAACGAGCCGCAGGTCGGCCCCACGCGCATCGCCGTGACCGGCTACACCGCACCGCCCAAGGTCACGCTCACGGCCACGGTGGCCGGAGGTGACGTGAAGGCCGACGGCGGCGTGCTGCTCGTGCTCGACGGCTGGCGCCCGGTGGGTGTCGCGAAGGTCGTGGACGGCACGGCCTCGGTGCGGCTCTCCGGGGTCGGCAAGGGCAAGCGGACCCTGACCCTCGTCTACTCCGGCGACCGCCGCGTGAAGCCCGGGGTCACCCTCTACCGCACCCGCTGACCGGGTCCGGAGCCCCGCATCGGTGGATCGTCAACCGCAGCAGTGCGCCTGTGGTTGAGGATCCACCGATGGGTGGGGTCGGGCGGGTGGATCAGGCGAGGCCGAGAGCGACGGCGAGGTCCGTCTTGACGGCCTCGAGCGTGGCCGACGCCTCCTCGCGGGCGACCTCGACCGAGTCGGTGACCGGCACGACCACCTCGACGTAGCACTTGAGCTTCGGCTCGGTGCCCGAGGGACGGCAGATGATGCGCGCGGCGTCGCCGAGGCTCAGGCGGATGCCGTCGGTGGGGGGCAGGCCGGCGTACCCGTCGGCCAGGTCGTCGACGGACGTCACCTCGAGCCCAGCGAGCAGGCGGGGCGGGGTGCTGCGCAACGTGCTCATGGCCGTCGCGATGATCGACAGGTCCTCCACGCGGACCGAGAGCTGGCCCGTGGCGTGCAGACCGTGCTCGCGGTACAGGTCGTCGAGCAGGTCGAGCAGCGTCCGGCCCTCGGCCTTCAGCTCGGCGGCGAGCTCGAGCACCGCGAGGATCGCCGAGACGCCGTCCTTGTCGCGGGCCACGTGCGGGGCGACGCTGTAGCCCAGCGCCTCCTCGTAGCCGAACACGAGGTCGTCGATCTTGCCCAGCCACTTGAAGCCCGTGAGTGTCTGCTGCCAGCGGCGGTCGTGCGCGGCAGCCTGGCGGCCGAGCATGTCCGACGACACGATCGAGGACCCGTACGTGCCCATCGCGCCACGCCGCAGCAGCAGCTCGGCGAGCAGCACGCCCGTCTGGTCGCCGGTGAGCATGCGGAACCCCTCGCCGTCGCGGACGCCGACGGCGCAGCGGTCGGCGTCGGGGTCGTTGGCCACGATCACGTCGGCCTGCACCTCCGACGCGAGCTTGAGCGCCAGGTCCATGGCGCCGGGCTCCTCGGGGTTCGGGAACGCGACGGTGGGGAAGTCGGGGTCGGGGTCGCCCTGCTCGCGGACCACGTGGAGCGGCGCGAAGCCGGCACGGCGCACGACCTCGACCAGTGTGTCCCGCCCGACGCCGTGCATGGGGGTGTAGACGGCCACCACGTCGCGCGGCCCGTCGTGCGCGAGGTCGACGACGGCCTGCACGTACGCCTCGGCCACCTCGGGGCCCACCGTCGTGTAGTCGTCGCTGCGCGGGAGCTCGTCGACCCGCCCGACGGCGTCGATGAGGGCGGAGATGTCGGTGTCGGCGGGAGGGACGATCTGGCTGGAGTCGCCGAGGTAGACCTTGTAGCCGTTGTCCTGGGGCGGGTTGTGCGAGGCCGTGACCATGACACCCGCCGAGCAGCCGAGGTGCAGGATCGCGTGGGCCAGCACGGGGGTCGGCAAGTGGGTGGGCAGCAGGTAGGCCCGCACGCCCGCCGCGTGCATGATCTCGGCGGTGTCGCGGGCGAACACGTCGGAGTTGTGACGGGCGTCGTAGCCGACGACGACCGACGGGTCGTCGGGCGTCTCGCGCAGCAGGTAGGCCGCGAGACCTGCCGCCGCCTTGGCCACGATGACCCGGTTCATCCGGTTCGGCCCACCGCCGAGTGCACCGCGCAGCCCCGCAGTACCGAACTGCAGCCGCTCATCGAAGCGGTCGTGCAGCGCGTCCAGGTCGTCGGCGTCGACGAGAGCCTGCAGCTCGGCACGGGTAGCCGGGTCAGGATCCTGGTCGATCCAGTCGAGGGCGAGGTCGACGACGGGCATGGTGCCTCCTGGCGGGCGGTGCTGGTGGGAGCGGTGCAGGTCGGGTGGGGCGCCCACTAGATCCGGGGGATGATGTCGGCGAGCAGGGCGCCCATGCGGCTCGCGGCCGCCTTGCCGGCCTCGAGGACCTCCTCGTGGTTGAGGGGCTCGCCGGAGATGCCGGCGGCGAGGTTGGTCACGAGCGAGAGTCCGAGCACCTCCATGCCGGCCTCGCGTGCCGCGATCGCCTCGAGCGTGGTCGACATGCCGACGAGGGTGCCGCCGATGGCACGCACCATGGCGATCTCGGCGGGCGTCTCGTAGTGCGGGCCGGGGAACTGCACGTACACGCCCTCGTCGAGCGAGGGGTCGACCTCGCGGCACAGGGCCCGCAGGCGCGCGGAGTAGAGGTCGGTGAGGTCGACGAAGTTCGCGCCCTCGATCGGTGAGGTGGCGGTGAGGTTGATGTGGTCGCTGATGAGCACGGGGGTGCCGGGCGTCCAGCTGGGGTCGAGCCCGCCGCAGCCGTTGGTGAGCACGACGGTGCGGACGCCGGCTGCTGCCGCGGTCCGGACGCCGTGGACGACGGCCGCCACGCCCTTGCCCTCGTAGAAGTGCGTGCGCCCGAGGAACACGAGGGCGCGGCGTTCTCCGATCTTGACCGAGCGCACCGTGCCGCCGTGGCCGGCGACCGCCGGTGCACTGAATCCGGGCAGGTCGGCCAGGGCGATCTCGTGGTCAGGGGTCCCGAGGGCGTCGGCGGCGGGCAGCCAGCCCGATCCCATCACGAGGGCGACGTCGTGGGTCGCTCCGTCGGTGCGGTCGGCGAGGGCTTCCGCGGCTGCGCGGGCGAGTTCGGCGGTGGTCACCGGTCCACCCTACGAGACGTGACGGACGCCACCGGTCCGGGCGAGTCGCCGTCGTGCCCGGTTCCGGGCGCCGAAGGTCCCGACACGGGACCGGACAAAAGAGTGACTAGTCAGGTCTAGTCCTAAAGAACTAGTTCCGTGTAGTCTCCTGTGACCAAGGGGATGGACGAAAGGACTCCGGAGTGACGACGATCCGCACGCGCAGGGTGATCGCCTCGAGCGTCGCCGTGCTCGCGGCCACCGCGTCGCTGGTGCTCGTGCCGGCCGCCGCGCAGGCAGCGCCTCAGGCCGGTATCCAGCCGCTCGTCACCCAGGGCATCCAGCCGCTCGACACCGACGGCATCCAGCCGCTCGACACCGACGGCATCCAGCCCCTCACCACGGTGGCGACCGCATGACGCACTGAGACTTCCGGCCTGTCGGGGGACGGGCCGGACGGTGGAGCATCTCGGGGGGATGGTCCATCACACACGACGAGACCCTGGCCGTTCGGGGGGATGGCCAGGGTCTCGTCGCGTCTGGGCACCGGGCGTGCGGGCCGAGTGCAGCCGACTCCAGGCTGGCGTGCGATGGCTACATGGATTTCTTGTGACGGGACACCCGCACTGGGGCATACTGGTGCAATTGTCCAATCACGCACGCGGGGTTTCATGTTCGCTTCAATCTTCGCGCGGCGCGCTGTTGTGGTCGCCGCCGTCGCACTGGGTCTTTCCACGCTGGTCAATGGCGCGGTCGCTGCCGACGACCGGCCCCACATCATGGTCATCGGCGACTCGTACTCCGCCCGGTACACCGACGAGACAGGCTCTACGGCGCGGGCGTGGTGGAGCTACCTGCGAGAGGATCTCGACGCGAAGCTCACCGTGGCGGCCGAGTCAGGCGCCGGCATCCTCATGAAAGGTATGGGATGCAAGGGCAAGCGCCTGGGTGACTACTCCAAGCTTGACGCGTTGAAGGCGGCATCGCCCGACATCGTGATCGTCGAGGGCGGGGCCAATGACTGGGGCCACTGCGTCAACGGCGTGCGTACCAGTCACATGAACAAGCCGACTCTCATCAAGGGGTGGGTGGATCGATACTTCAAGCAGCTGGCAGTCGACACGAAAGCCGCGGGCATCTCGAGGAACAAGGTCTACGTCACGAGTTTCTGGGCTGCGCAGAACAGTGAGAAGACACGTTCGATCATCGTCGGTTACTACCGCCAGGCGGCGAAGGCGAACGGCTTCAAGTGGGTTGAGATGCCACGCTTGGAGCATCGTCACACGCTCGACGCCGAGCTCGCCAACGGGGATAGAACCCATCCCAACATCTCTGGGAGCCGCGAACTCTTCTACCGGTTCATGTCGGTCTCGGACTTGGACGCGCTCGCACTTCGCTAGCTCGGTGCGTCTTCCGCTCTGATGACCGCGCCAGGGATCTGCGACGCCTGCGGCACGTCGATTCGACCCAGGTGGCGGTCGCGGTCCGTGGCGGTCCACACGCCCCAATCGAATCCCAGCTGTTGAGCGCCTGCCCGCCGCACCTAGTTCGATCGAACTATCTTCGCGTGCTCCGCGACGCGCACGAGCGAGCATGTGTGACCCTTGACCGTCACGATCATCTCGGGGTTGGGAAAGACACATGCTCGACGCGCGCGCGTTCACAAAGAACCTGATTGCCGTCGGCGCAGTCACCGCAGGTCTGTTCACCGTCATGACGGTGCCCGCCATCTCTGACGAGCCGACGGCCAACCCCACGCCGTCGGCGGCCGTCCCGCCGCCCGCGCCGACGACTGAAGCCGAGCCGTCGGCGGAGCCGGAACCCACTCTGGAGCCGACGCCGACCCCCGCACCCACCACGAGTGCGCCGAGGCCGAGCCCGACCCCCACCGCCACCGCCAGCAAGGCTGCCAAGGCCGCCTCGGCGCCGGCGCCGGGCGAGCCGCTCCTGGTGTTCGGTGACTCCACGAGCGCCTGGTTCTCCGACCAGCCCGGGTCACCGTCGCAGGGCTGGTGGTCCAAGGTCGCGGCCAAGGCCGACATGCGGGCCGTGCTCTCGGCCGAGTCGGGCTCGGGCATGTGGGCCCGCGGCAACAAGTGCGGCGGAACCCGCTTCGACCAGCGGCTCTCCGAGATTGCGCGCATCAAGCCGGCCAAGATCATCGTGGCCACCGGCCGCAACGACTACCACCGGTGCCGCGGGGGTCAGGGGCAGGGCTACGTGACCGAACCGCGCGCCAAGGTGGAGCTGGCGATCAGCAACTACATGACCAAGCTCGACAAGGCGCGCAAGGCCGAGGGGATCCCGGCCAACGAGGTCTACGTGACCACCCCGTGGGGCACCGACCTCCGCAGTGTCCACGCCTGGATGTGGAAGGCGCAGAAGCGCGAGGCCGAGGCGCGTGGCTTCACCTACGTGACGGTCCGCTTCCTCGACGACCTGTTCACGCTGGACAAGACCCACCCGAACGCGCTCGGCAACACCAAGCTGGCCGAGGACTTCCTGCGGGTCTCGAAGATCGCCGGCTGACGGACCGGCCGCCGGGCCTGGACCGGCCCAACGACCGACATCGTCAGTTGAACTCGGACGGATCGGGTCCGGTGCGCTCGTCGCGGTTGATGGCGCTGATGCGCTGGAGCTCGTCGTCGCTCAGCTGCACCTCGGTGGCGCCGAAGTTCTCGGCGATGCGCTCGGGCGTGACCGACTTGGGGAACACGACGTTCTCGAGCGCCAGCTGCCAGGCCAGGACGACCTGACCGGGCGTGGCGTCGTGCGCCTCGGCGATCTCGACGACGGCGGGCTCGCTGAGCACGGCGCCCTGGGCCAGCGGGCTCCAGGCCTCGGTCACGATGCCGTGCTCGGAGTGAAACGCCCGCAGCACGTCCTGCGTGAGGGCGGGGTGCAGCTCGACCTGGTTGACCGACGGGGTGGTCAGGCCCTCGTCGGCCAGGCGCTGCAGGTCCTGGACGCGGAAGTTCGAGACGCCGACGGACCGCACACGGCCGTCGGCCTTCAGCTGCTCTAACGCCTTCCAGGTGTCGACGAAGCGGTCCTTCTCCGGCGTGGGCCAGTGGATGAGATAGAGGTCGAGCACGTCGAGACCGAGCCGGCCCATGCTGGCGTCGAAGGCCCGCAGCGTGGACTCGTGTCCCTGGTCGTCGTTCCACAGCTTGGTGGTCACGAAGACCTCGTCGGCCAGGCCCGTGGCCTCGAGCGCCGCGCCGACGCCCTCCTCGTTGCCGTAGATCTTGGCGGTGTCGATGTGGCGGTAGCCGACCTCGAGGGCCTTCTCGACGGCCGCCTGGGTCTCGGCGGGATCGATCTGGAACACGCCGAACCCCAGCTGGGGGATGGTGGTTCCGTCGTTCAGGGCGATGTCACGCACGGTCATGGTGGTGCTCCTGTTCGTGGGGAGGGGTCGGTCGGGGCGGGAGCTGCGCGGTGGGCGGCGCTCCGCAGCCGCAACCTCCAGCATGGCAACCAGGTGGGGACCGGCAAGTCCGACGCTCGACCGCCCTGAAAAGCAGGGGAGATGTGCGCGAACCGGTCGGTGCGCGGCGGCCATCTTGGTACGATCATCCAGACTTCGTCTCGGGCTTGGAAGGTCGTACCCCTGTGTCTGTCCGTTCACTCATGCGCGCAGCCGTGCTCGCGCTGCTCGGCGGACTGCTGGTCGCCGCCCCGGCCTCGGCCGTCACGGTGACCATCACGTCGAACCTCACCAAGGTCCGGGAGGGTTCGCCGGTCACGTTCTCCGGCAAGGCGCCCGCCGGCTCCACGGTGCAGCTCTACCAGGGTGCGCACAAGATCCCGACGCCCAGCACCACGGCCAGCACCAAGGTCCCGCTGCCGGAGGCCGCCACCAAGGCCACGTCCGGCGGCACCTGGAAGATCACCATCGTCTCGGCCAAGCGTGGCGCGGACGGCAAGAAGTACGTCGACGGCTTCCGCAACTACCGCGTCCGCGTCGGCTCGACCCAGTCGGCCGCCCGGCAGGTGAACTCCTATCGGCCGGTGTCGGTGTCGCTGAGCAAGACCATCAGTGGCAAGAAGACCGCGGTGGCGACCAACGAGGAGATCTACAGCCGCAGCGGCATCACGTTCTCGGCCGTCCTGTCGTACGGAGTCAAGGGCAACCGGGCCTACCTGCAGCGACGGGTGCCGACCCGCAACTCGACGGGCAAGATCACCGGCACCCGGTGGGCCACGGTCAAAACCGCCACGACCGGTTCCACCGGCGCCAACCGGACCGTCAGCTTCGGGTCCGTGTCCACGCCCCCCGGCCGGTGGCAGTACCGCGTGTCCACCAAGCTGGTCGGGCTCTACGCCATCGGGTACTCCACCACTCCCGCCGTGCACGTGGTCAGCTGCACCACCTACCCCTCGCGCCCTGCGGGCATTCAGCCCGCGTTCTCCAACCCCGGCGCGTACTCCACGGCCGACAGGACCAAGCGGTCCAAGGCGCTGCGCGACCAGCTGGTCAAGACCATCTGCGCCGCCGACACCGGCGCCGAGCTGAAGCTGGCCATGTGGCACATCGACGACGATGCGCTCTACAAGAACCCTCCCGAGGTCGTGAACCCGATCCTGCGCGCGCTCGACTACGTGAGCGCGACCCGCAAGGTGAAGGTCAGCATGGTGGTCAACGACAGCACCGGCAAGCAGGCCTACACGACGGAGTGGCTCAAGCAGATCGCCGCCCGCAATGGCGGTGGCTACTACGAGTGCAAGGAAGCCTGCATGAGCGACCGCGGGCTGAGCGGGCAGAACAACGCGGGTGACAACCACCAGAAGCTCTTGACCATCAGCAAGGCCAAGGGCGCACCCGTCACGGTCATCTCGACCTCCAACTGGTCGTACTGGCAGCTGCGCGACTACTGGAACTCCAGCTCGGTGCTGTGGAACGACGCGAACGTCTACGCGCGCTCCTCGGCGCGGTTGTCGCAGATGATCCAGGCCGCCGAGCGGACCTCGGCCGGCAACGGTGGCTGGGCGACGTCAGGTGCCGACGGCCTGGTCAAGAGCGCCGCCGACAACACGTGGGTACCGGCCGACGTCAGCTCGGGCGACGACATGGTGAGCGCCAAGGAGCGGAAGGGCTCGGGCTCCGGTGCGGCTCGCACGGCTGTCTCGTTCTCGCCGTCGGGCGGCTACGACCCGATCCTCGATCGGCTGAAGGGTTCGAGCTACACGTGCGACAAGGGTGAGGCCGTGCGGTTCGCGGTGCTGCTCGGGACCGGCGATATCGGCACCAAGTGGGTCGACACGATCAAGGAGCTCAAGGCAAAGGGCTGCAAGGTCTACGTGGTCATGAGCCGACCGATCCCGTCCGGCTCGCACGTCTTCGGTACTGACAAGGCGACGTTCGACGGGCTCACGGATCAGCTCGGCGGATCCACGACGTACCTGCGCTGTGGCCAGTACATCCACACCAAGAACATTCTGAGCGACGAGAAGTCGTCGGTGTGGACGGGACCGCGCAACCTGGACTACTCCGGCTTCAGGCTGAGCGACGAGACGACCCTCCGGGTCTGGAACGACCCGACGCTCTACAACAAGTACAAGACCGACTGGATCAACATCTGGAAGAAGTCCAGCAGTTGCGGCTCGACGCACGCTGCGTTCATGAAGCTGCGATGACCTCTTCGCACCGGCGGCGAGGCCCTTCCCCAGCGTGGAAGGGCCTCGTGGCCTTGGTGGCGCTGCTTGTAGTCGCGCTGGCGGGCGTGGTGGGGGCCAGGCTGCTCGACGTCGGCCCGTACCGCGACGTCGCCGCACCAGCGGAGACGACCTCCACTTCCAGCGCGTCCCCGACGCCGACCCTCCCACCGGTGGGTGGACTCCGCGCCGCCGAGATCGAGGGCCGCATGCGCATCGTCGAGGAGGACGGCACGCAGTTCCCGGTCCGCGCCGTCAACTGGTACGGGGCCGAGACGGCGGACCGGGTGGCCGGGGGGCTGGACCGTCGCCCGCTGGCCGACATGGCCGAGGAGATCGCCGACGCCGGTTTCAACACGGTGCGGCTGCCGTGGTCGAACGAGATGGTGCGCGACGACGAGGTGCCGGACCCGGCGCGGGTCGCTGCCAACCCTCAGCTCCAGGGCAAGACCGCGCTCGAGGTCTACGACGCGGTCGTGGAGGCACTGGCCGACGCCGACCTCAGGATCATCCTCGACAACCACCACTCCACCGCCGACTGGTGCTGCAACATCCGCGACGGGAACGGTCTCTGGTACACCGCCGAGCACCCCGAGAGCGAGTGGCTCGAGCACTGGACGCTCATGGCGAAGCGGTACGTGGACCAGCCGGCCGTGATCGCGGCCGAGCTGCGCAACGAGATCCGGTTCGACGTGAAGACCGACCGCATGCCCACCTGGGGGAGCGGTGACGAGGAGACGGACTGGAAGCGTGCGGCGACCCTCGGCGTCGAGGCCGTGCACTCGGTGGCTCCCCGCCTGCTCGTGGTGGTCGGCGGCCTGGAGCACAACTCCAAGCTGATCGAGCAGTTCCGCGACCCGCTGGAGATCCCTCGCCAGGACAAGCTGGTGTACGCCGTGCACGACTACGCCTGGCGCCACTCCGACGAGGCGCTCAGCAGCCAGTCGCTGTTCAATCGACGCATCCAGACCCGCTGGGGCGGGATGAACGACGCCCGCAACGACTTCGCTGCTCCGGTGCTGCTGACCGAGTTCGGCTCGTGCGTGCAGCATCCTGGCGAGCCCGACTGCGATCCCTCCCGCGCGAAGTTCCTGTCCCGCATGTCGTCGAACCTCGAGACCACCGGTATCGGCTTCGCGTGGTGGGCCTTCAACGGCACCCAGTCGTCCGGCTACACCCGCAAGCTCGGGTGGGACGACGGGTACGGCCTCGCTGACGGTCAGTGGCAGCTCTCGCTGGACGCGCTCCCCGAGGAGCTGCGCTCCCTGTTGGAGTAGCAGCGGCGTTCAGTCGACGAAGAACTCGTCGACGACCCGTCGTGCCGCCTTGCCGTCGTCCCACGGGGCGAAGCGCTCCTTGAACGACGCGTAGCGCGTGCCGTACTCCCGGTCGTAGGACTCGAGGGCGTCGAGAGCGGCGAACAGCTGCGCCTGGGTGCTGCACCACGGTCCGGGCGCGATCGGCTCGAGGTCGAAGTAGACACCCCGGGCCCGCACGTACTGGGCGAAGTCGGGCACGAAGTACAGGATCGGCCGACCGGTCAGGCAGAAGTCGAACATGGCCGACGAGTAGTCGGTGAGCAGGACGTCGGCACTGAGGTAGAGGTGGTTGATGTCGTGGTGATGGGTGACGTCGATGACCTGGGCGGTGGACCGGTCGCTCAGGTCGTGCCGGGCATTGAAGCTGTGGCCGCGCAGCAGCACCACCCAGTCGTCGCCGAGGTGACGGGTGAGCGCTGCGAGGTCGAGCCCGGTGAACAGCGACGCGGTCCAGCCCTCGCGGTTCAGGTCACGGAAGGTGGGCGCGTACAGCAGCACCTTCTTGTCCTGCGGGATGCCGAGCTGGTCGCGCAGCCGCAGGCGCTCGTCGAGGGTGGTGTCGACGAGGGCGTCGTTGCGGGGGTAGCCGGTCTCGAGCACCGGTCCGTCGTAGGAGAACTCGCGGGGCACCAGGTCGGTGAAGTAGGGGCTGGGCGAGATCATCGCGTGCCAGTGGGCACCTTCGGCGCGGCGCACGGCCGCCTCCTCGGCGCTCATCCGCTGGTGCTCGACCTGGGACCGGCCCACGTACTTGTAGGGCGTGCCGTGCCAGGTCTGCAGGTAGCGCTGGTGCTCGCGGGGGGCGTAGCCGTCGATCCCGCCGTAGTTGTTGACCAGGAACCGGGCCGCGGCCAGCTTCTCGTACCACTGGGTGCTGTGCTTGACGATGGGGACGCCGCCGGGCGGGACCTGGACGGAGTGGTCGTCGACGCCCCAGTAGAGCGTGAGGTGCGTGTCGCGGCGCAGGAGCTCGCGGTGGATGGCCAGGGCGCTGTCGCAGGCGTTCGATCCCAGGTCGACGTAGAAGAACACCGCCTCCTCCGGTTCGACCTGGGCGTCCTCGCCGAAGGTGATGCGCGACTGGCGCCGGCTGTAGACGCTGCGGTCGGGCTCCGGCACGGGAGCGTCGAGGATCAGGCTGAGCCGACCAGTGGTGGTGGCCTTGACCGTGAGGTGCGCGTCGAAGTCGTCGCGCTGGATCGGGTAGGTCTCGACGATGGGCAGCGCCGTGCGGAGGGTCCACGGCTCCTTCGTCTCGGCATCGCGCAGCGTGAGGGAGTAGCGGCCCGCCGGCAGGGGTCTGCGGCGTCCGTACCAGTCGGTGAACCCGAGGTCGACCACGGTGGAGAAGTGCGCGCCGTCCACCTCGAGGTCCTTCCAGGCGCTCGGCTGGTTCTCGGCCCGGTGCACCGCCAGCTGGAGTCGCTGCCCAGGGGTCGTGCCCGACAGGCGCACCCTCGTGGCGCTGACGACGTCGAGCGCCTCGATGGTGGCCGAGCTGCGCTCGTCGCTCACCGCGACCATGCCGCGGCGGTTGCGCACGACGCTCATGGTCACGTCGTCCTGCGCGGTGACCAGGTGCTCGGGCAGGTCCACGGGCAGGACCCGCCCGGCGGCGGTGCGGACCTTGAGGCTGCGCACCAGGTTGCCGCGGGTGGTGGGCGGGGGGACGTCGACGCGGAGGCGGTAGCCACGGGTGATGCGCTGGGTGAGCGTGGCCTCGCTGCACTCCACCGGGTGCGGGTGGTCGAGCCACGCCGCCACCAGCGGCGACGTGAGGGTGGAGCTCAGGTCGACCGTGAGACGGCGGTGCGACAGCTGCACGCGGGTGGCGCGCACCTTGGGGCGGCGCAGCACGAGCGTGACGGGCTGGCGCGGCTCCACGAGCGGGTCGACGACGAGGCCGGCGCCGACCTCGTGGGCGGCGACGGTGCGCAGGGTGCCGTTCCGGTCCTGCTCGACCAGCTCGGCCGACCGCTTCACCTCGCCGGCGACCACGGTGGCCACCAGGACCCAACGTCCCGAGCTCATGGCGTCGGCCACGTGGGGATCGTCCAGGTCGAGGACGGCGGTGAAGGCGGAGTCGGCGTACGTTCGCATGGCGTCCTTGGCCAGCACGTCGACGGAGTGGTCGGTGCGTCGGCTGTGCGGCAGCTCGACCCGGGTGCCGTCGGCGACGTTCAGGGCGCTGATCTCGAGGGTCTGCTGGCCGGCGTCGACGGTGTAGGGCACGTAGGCCCAACCCTCGATCTCGAGCACGTTGCCGCGCCAGCGCATGGCGGTGAGCTTGTGCTTGACCTGCGACCCGCTGATGAGCGTGCGGCTCGGGCGGGGCAGCGGAGGCAGGCGCGACGGGTAGTTGGCGCTGCTGAGCACCAGCTCGCCGCTGCGCACGTCGGTCAGCCGCTCGGTGCCACTGGCGAGGAACCAGGCGTAGATGTCGGCGGCGGTGGAGGCGCCGAACGCGACGGTGGAGGAGAAGAACAGCCGGTGGCCGTCGTGGATCTTGTTCCGCACCCGCTCGGGTGTGCGCTCCCAGTAGGTGCGCACGACCTCGGTGAACAGGTCGCAGTAGGCCTCGTCCGCGTCACCGACGTGGCGGGCGAAGACCCACAGGTCTCCGTGGAACAGCTTGAGGAAGAGGTGGTCGCTGATCGAGGTCTCGCGGTCAGCCCGCAGGATCTGGTGCATCTCGGCGATCGCCTCGAGCTTGGCCTGCATGTTGGGCAGCTCGTTGCGGCGCTGGGTGATCGAGCCGCCCTCGTCCCGCTCGCGCCAGGAGTACACCGGCTGGGGAAGCACGTCGACGCACTCGGCGAGCACGTAGGCACGTGACATGGGCGCCATGTCCTCGTACAGCCGCCCGACGGGGAAGGTGAGGTCGATCCGGTCGATGAAGGTGCGCCGGAACAGCTTGTTCCAGACGACGGTGTCGTAGACGAGCTCAGGGTGCTGGGCCAGGTTGGTACGAAGGCGGCGGTGTCGGTGTGACTCACGCTGGTTCCAGGCCTGCCAGTTGCGGGTGGAGTTGAACCGGCGCACGTTGCCGGTCGCGAACTCCGACTCGCTGATCATCAAGGTCGAGAGCATGCGCTCGTAGGCCGTGGGGTGCACCAGGTCGTCACTGTCGGCGAAGGCGACGAACTCGCCGGTCGCGGCCGACATGCCGACGTTGCGTGCGTGGGAGAGCCCGCCGTTCGGCTGGTGGATGACCATGACCCGCTCGTCCTCGGCGGCGATCTCGTCGCAGATCGAGCCGGAGCGGTCGGTCGAGCCGTCGTCGACCAGGATGATCTGCAGGTTCGCGTAGGTCTGATGACGGATGCTGTCCAATGCGTCGCGCAGGTATCGCTCCACGTTGTGGACGGGGACGACGACGCTGATGAGCGGGAGTAGGCCCTCGATCTGTCGCGGCGAAACGGAGGTCAGCAGCCCACTCAGCGTGTGACGTCCGTCCCGTTTCCAGCGCATGCCCCCGATTCGACTGAGACCAACCTGAGAAAGTCTACTTCAAAATGAGGCGACCGTCGTAGGAAACTCGGTACGCGGCGGAGTGGATCATCCGAAGATGGCGATGGCTCGGTAGAGCTCGGGGTCTTCGTCTCCGTAGGGGGAGAGTCCGGTGCCTTCGGTCTCGTCGATGACGGTGTAGCCGAGCGCGGTGATCTGATCACGGAAA
>NZ_LMNK01000008.1:0-1232 GCF_001423335.1 Aeromicrobium sp. Leaf289
ATCACCGCGCTCGGCTACACCGTCATCGACGAGACCGAAGGCACCGGACTCTCCCCCTACGGAGACGAAGACCCCGAGCTCTACCGAGCCATCGCCATCATGCAGAGAGGCCTGCTGTGACCACCTGGAAGACGAATCTCATGCTCGGCGGACCCCGCGGAATGGTGGAGAAGTTCGCGGACGGGGAGGTCCGCGGCTGGGTCGTCGGCGAAGCCGCGGACCTGCCCGTCGAGGTCGAGCTGTGGCTGAACGATCTGCGAGTGGCGTCCACCTGGGCGACGGATCAGAGCGGCGCCAATACAGGCGGCGCCGCCCGAGGGTTCAGGTTCGCGGTCAGAGACCTCTGGAACTTCGTGCAGCGAGTCGACGGCATCAGCGTCCGACTCCGCGGCGAGCCGCTCCCCATCGCCGGAAAGGGCATCTACAAGCGCGCAGCGAACGACGGGCCGCACGACGACAAGGCACTCGAGCAACTGATGCAGACCGGTCACGTCTTCGACCACACCGGCCGGCTGCAGCTCGTCAAGACGGACGACGTCTCCTGGCAGACCTCGGTCTTCGACCTGTACGACCGTTCCCGCTCGATCGTCCAAGAGGTGCTCGGGGCCGACCTCTTCGTCATCTATGGCACGCTCCTCGGTCAGGTCCGCGAAGGGACGTTCATCGGGCACGACAACGACTTCGATGCCGCCTTTCTCTCCTCTACCTCCACCGGACCGGAGGCGGCGAAGGACATGCACGTCCTGGCCCTCGCTCTCGTCGAGGCCGGGTTCGACGTCGAGTGCAAGTACACGGCGCTCCACATCCACGACTCCGCCGCACCTGAGAAGCGGATCGACATTTTCCACGTCTACTTCGACCAGGAAGACCATCTCCAGTTCCCGTTCGGGGTATCTACGAACGGCACGTTCGACCGAGCTTCGTGGCGTGGCATCACCGAGAAGGCTCTCGCCGACCACCCTGTTCTGGCGCCAGGTGCGGACGAGCAGCTGCTCGCTCACATCTACGGTCCCGACTGGCGCATGCCGGTCGCGGGATTCAACTGGGACCTCAGTCGCAAGCAACAGGACAAGTCCGGCTTCATCCCGCGCGAGGCCCGCGAGGAGGTCTACTGGGCAAATTTCTACGCCCACACCGAGTTCACCTCCGGGTCGACGTTCTGCTCAGCCGTGCTCGATCGCAGCGATCTGCCCACCACCATCCTCGAGCTCGGCTGTGGTGACGGACGGGAC